>JBKAGE010000078.1:0-541048 GCA_046290225.1 Bradymonadia bacterium
TTCATGCTCGCCGGTGAAGAGTACGGGGTGGACATCTTGCGGGTGCAGGAGATCAAGGGCTGGGACACAGTGACGCCCCTGCCCAACACCCCTCACTACATGAAGGGGGTGATCAACCTGCGGGGCACGATCGTGCCGATCATCGACCTGCGGGAGCGGTTCGCCATGCCCTCCATGGAGTATGGCCCCACCACTGTCATCATCGTCCTCAAGGTCGTCTCTACCGACGAAGATGGCAACCAGCGGGAGCGCATCACCGGCGTCGTCGTCGACAGCGTCTCTGATGTTCGCAACGTGCCCACGAATGCAGTCCAGCCTCCGCCTCCGGTGGGCAACGGCGGGGTGGACGGCATCCGCGGCCTCTCTCATGTGGATGAGCACCTGCTCATCCTCCTCGACATCGATCAGCTTCTCGCCCTCGGCGGCTTCTGAGCCGACCCACAGACCCAACTGATGTTTCCCAAGGAAGGTTAACGCAGATGACCATCGACTCAGCCTTTGGCTATGACGCTGCCGAGCACGCACGGATGAAGAGTGCCGTCACGGGGGCACTGACCCCGATGATGATGATCGACCGTGATCTGGTGATCACGTTCGCCAACGAAGCCACCAAGAAGCTGATGGCGCAGCACGAGGCGACGCTTCAATCGCTGTACCCGAGCTTCTCGGCAAAGAAGCTCGTGGGCACCTGCATCGACATCTTCCACAAGCACCCAGAGCATCAGCGCCGGATCTTGAACGATCCCAGCAACCTGCCCTACTCCACCGACATTCAGGTGGGCCCGCTCAAGTTCCGCATCAACGTCACAGCCATCTTCAATCAAGGTGAGTTCGTCGGGTGCAACTTGGAGTGGCAGGACGTCACCGAGATCCGGAAGAAGGAGAGCGCCATCGCCAGGATGGAAGGCGCGGTCATGGGGGCCATGACCCCGATGATGATGATCGACCGCGATCTGGTGATCACCTACTCCAACAATGCCACGATGAAGCTGATGGAGCAGCACGAGGCGACGCTTCAGTCGCTGTACCCGAGCTTCTCGGCAAAGAAGCTCGTGGGCACCTGCATCGACATCTTCCATAAGCATCCAGAGCATCAGCGCCGGATCTTGAACGATCCCAGCAATCTGCCCTACTCCACCGACATTCAGGTGGGCCCGCTCAAGTTCCGCATCAACGTCTCGGCCATCTTCGAGCAGGGCGAGTTCATCGGGTGCAGCCTGGAGTGGCAGGACGTCACCCAGATCCGGAAGAGAGAAGAGCGGGTGGCCCGGTTGACTGGGGCCCTCGAAGGGCTGACCACCAACCTGATGATGTGTGACGAGAACCTGGACATCATCTACTGCAACCCTGCGGTGGTGCAGATGCTCAAGGAGAACGAGGCCGAGCTCCGCAAGGTACTGCCCAGCTTCAATGCCGACCGCCTTGTGGGCTCCAACATCGATCAGTTCCACCGTCACCCCGAGCATCAGCGCGGGCTACTCAAAGACGCAAGTCGACTGCCCTTCGTCACCACGATCAAGGTGGGCAAGCTGCAGTTCAAACTCAACGCCACCTACATCCAAGACGACCAGGGCTTCTATCTCGGGAACTGCGTGGAGTGGATGGACGTCACTCAGCAGATGCAGGCCCAGGATCAGATCAACGAGCTCATCCAAGGGGCCATCGAGGGCCGAATCGACGCTCGAGTCGACACGGGCTACTTCGACGGCTTCCCCAAGGCTGTGGGTGAAGGCATCAACGCCATCCTCGATGCGGTCATGGCGCCGATTCAAGAGACCAACCAGGTCATGGCCCAGATGGCCGATGGTCAGCTCGACGTGCGCATGACTGGTGATTACCAGGGTCAGTTCGCCGCCCTCGCCGAGGCGGTGAACGATTCCATCACCAATGTGCACCGCACCATCAACGACATCCGCCAGGCGGTGGACACCATCACCACCGCCACTTCGGAGATCTCCCGAGGCAACACCGATCTCAGCAAGCGCACCGAGGAGCAGTCCTCTTCTCTGGAAGAGACTGCCTCCAGCATGGAGCAGCTCGCAGAGGGTGTGAAGCAGAACGCCGAAAACACCCGACAAGCGAACCAGCTCGCCGCCGGCGCACGAGAGAAGGCCGAAGATGGTGGTGAGGTCGTGGGCAAGGCCGTCTCGGCCATGTCGGAGATTCACAAGAGCTCGAAGAAGATCGCCGACATCATCGGGGTGATCGACGAGATCGCGTTCCAAACCAATCTTCTAGCGCTCAACGCCGCCGTGGAAGCAGCACGGGCAGGTGAGCAGGGTCGCGGCTTCGCCGTGGTGGCCTCCGAGGTCCGCAACCTCGCCCAGCGCTCTGCCAGCGCTGCGAAGGAGATCAAAGCCCTCATCAACGACAGCGTGGACAAGGTCGAGGAAGGCACCCGACTGGTGGATGCCTCAGGTCAGACGCTCAACACCATCGTCGAGTCGGTGAAGAAGGTCTCCGACATCATGGGGGAGATCTCTGCAGGCTCTCATGAGCAAGCCACGGGCATCGACGAGATCAACAAGGCCGTGGGGCACCTCGACCAGGTCACCCAGGCCAACGGCGCCCTCGTGGAAGAAGTCACTGCGGCGAGCGAGTCCCTCGGAGATCAGATCCGGACCCTGGAGCGCCTCGTGGCCTTCTTCAAGACCGAGGATGCTCAATTGCCTCACGCGATGCAGGCCGCTCATCAAGCGCAGTTCGACGGCCCTCAGCGGCCCGCCCGACGGAGCCCCCAGCGCCCTGCTCGCCAGAGCGCCCGGCCCTCGAGGAGCCGCCCTGCGCCACGACCGCGCCAGGATGACACCTTCTGGGAAGAGTTCTGAGGTCGATGATGGATCTGCTCTCCGAGCGTGAGTTCACCTTCACTGACCGGGACTTTGCCCGCGTCAGTCGATTGGCGAAGTCTGAAGCGGGCATTCACCTCAGCTCTGCCAAGAAGGAGCTGGTGTATGGCCGGCTGGTGCGCAGGGTACGGGCATTGGGGAAGTCGAGCTTTGCCGACTACCTCGGCAGCTTGGACCAGCATGCGGGCGAGCTCGGAGCGCTGATCAACGCCATCACCACGAACATGACCTTCTTCTTCAGGCAGGAGGCACAGTTCGACCACTTGAAGAGTTCGCTGTTTCCGCAGATGCGGGCGGACGGGGTCAAGGGGCCGTTGAAGATCTGGTCTGCAGCCTGCTCCACCGGACAGGAGCCGTATTCTCTGGCGATGACCGCCTTCGAAGCGGAGCCCCACAATCAGACCCCTGCACAGATCCTCGCCACTGATCTCGACACCGAGGTGCTGGCGAAGGCCCGCGCTGGGGTCTATCCGCTGGACAACCTCGACCCGCTGTCAAACCAGCAAAAGCGTCAGTGGTTTCTCAAGGGTACGGGGCCCAACGCCGGGCAGGCACGGGCGAACAACGCACTCAAGGGCATCATCAAGTTCGGTCAGCTCAACTTGAACGGGACCTGGCCGATCAGGGGCCCCTTCCACGCCATCTTCTGTCGCAATGTCGTGATCTATTTCGATCAGGAGACCAAGGCTCGCCTCTTCGAGCGGCTCGCGGACTTGCTGCACCCCAAGGGGGCGCTCTACCTGGGGTACTCCGAGTCTCTGGTCAGCGTGGGCGACCGTTTTAAAGTCGTGGGCAAAGGCACCTACCAGTTGAAGGGATGATCATCACCCATGTTGGGGGAATTCACGCATATCCAACGCTTCTGGGATCACACCCACGGCATCGAAGCGGCTCGCGTTCAGCCCGGTGAGTACTATGTCACCGAGCTCGACCAGGCCATCGTGACCATCCTGGGCTCCTGTGTCTCTGCCTGCGTTCGCGATCCCCTGGCAGGGATCGGCGGCCTCAATCACTTCCTGCTGCCTGTGGAGCCAGACGGTGGCAGCCCCCATCAGGCGAGCACACGTTACGGGGTGCACGCCATGGAGATGCTCATCAACGAGCTGCTGAAGCGTGGGGCCCGGCGAAGCAGGATGGAGGTGAAGATCAGCGGCGGTGGGCACGTGCTCATCGGTGCCGATGGCATCAAGGTCGGTGAGCGCAACATCGAGTTCGTCAAATGGTACCTGCAATCCGAAGGGCTCAATCTCGTTGCGGAAGATGTCGGGGGTCACTGGGCGCGCAAGGTGTTCTTCTTCCCACAAACAGGGCGGATGCGCGTGCGCAAGATGAACAGCCATCAGGCGCCGGCCTCTGCGGAAGAGAAGTACATGCGTACACTCAAACAGCGCCCTGTGGCTGGAGAGGTGGAGCTCTTCTGATGCACACCGCTTCCAAACCCACCCGCGTGCTGGTGGTGGACGATTCCGCCCTCATGCGCAAGCTACTCACCGAGTTGCTCGATCAGGATCCCCGCATGCAGGTGGTGGGCACGGCGAGCGATCCGTACGCAGCCCGTGAAAAGATCAAGGCGCTCAACCCCGACGTGCTGACGCTGGACGTCGAGATGCCACGGATGGACGGGCTGACATTCTTGTCGAACCTCATGCGACTGCGCCCCATGCCCGTGGTCATGGTCTCTGCCCTCACCGAGAGGGGCGCTGACGTCACCCTGCGGGCCCTCGAGCTCGGCGCAGTAGACTTCGTCACCAAGCCACGTATCGATCTCGCACGTGGGGTGGTGGGACAAGGCGAGGCCATCGTCGAGAAGGTTTGGGGCGCCGCGAGAGCCCGGCTCTCGGGACCGAAGATCCAGTCAGAGAAACAGCTCCGAGGCTGGCATCCAGGCCTCAAGACCACTGATCGTCTCATCGCCATCGGCGCCTCCACAGGAGGCGTGGAGGCGATCCGGCACGTCCTCAGCGCCCTGCCCCCAGATGGACCGGGGGTGGTGATCACCCAACACATCCCAGAGACCTTCAGCGCATCCTTCGCCCGCCGGCTCAATGAGTGCACCTCTTTGAGGGTGGCCGAGGCCTCTGATGGCGACACGGTTTCCACGGGCCATGTCTACATTGCCCCTGGCAACCGGCATCTCAAGATCGTCCGCAGTGGTGCACGATATGTGTGCCGGCTCGATGACGGCCCTGCAGTGAGCCGTCATAAGCCCTCGGTGGACGTCTTGTTCAACTCCGTGGCTCAAGCCGCCGGGGTGAACGCAGTGGGGGTCATCCTCACCGGGATGGGGCAGGACGGCGCCAATGGCCTCAAGGCCATGTCCACAGCGGGCGCGCACACGGTCGCTCAGGACGAAGCGTCCAGCGTGGTCTGGGGGATGCCAGGGCGCGCAGTTCAGGTTGGGGCGGTGAAGAAGGTTCTGCCACTCGGGAGAATCGCAGCGCACATTTGTGAACACGAAGGGCAATGACGATGAGCGACAAGACGTTCGGCATCAGCGAGACCCCAGTCTGGATCAAGCCACTCACCGGCACCCCCGTGGAAATCTGTGAGGCGGTCCGCGCCGACCTGAAGCGCTGCCAGGCGCTGGTGGAAGAGGCTGTGGAGGTGCTCTCTGCCAACCTGCCCCTCATCGCCAGCGGTGAAGGCGAAGCAGGGCTGAACGCGCTGTCGGAGTCGATTCGCAGCCTGCAGTTCAGCGACATGGTGCGCCAGCTCATGGAGAGCAGTGAAACCTCCCTCGATCGCCTCATGACCTTCATGTCCGAAGCACGTCAGACCGTGCCTCGTCGCCCCGCCTCCGCAGGGCAGGATCCCAGCCTGAGCGACTGGTCGAATGAACTCTCCGCTTTCAAAGAGGCGAACTGCCAGCCCCACGAAGGGCCCGTGGATCAGGAAGATCTCAGCGAAGGCGACATCGAACTCTTCTGAGAGCAGTACTCAGAGCCAATCTGAGGACTGCTCTGGGGCGTGCCCACGCCCCGGTCATGTGTCCGCCCCCGGACACCTGTACGCCCTACCACAGCCACCACGTTTGCCTTCTGGTGGCGAAACATCGTACAAAAGCAGACATACTTTTCATCAGACTGGACCCATCAGTGATGCATCAGTCTCTGCACAACGCAGAGCGGCTCGATCGTTGGTTGGACCGGGGCGACATCCTTCATCCTGCCGCCCCGGGGCACCTCGCCTTCACCGATCTCATGGCTGTGGTGCTCACCGCTGCCGGCCTGCCTACCCCCTTCCGCCCCGAGGGCACAGCTCTCGCTGAGGCAGTGGGCACCCCCGAACATCTCGTCTTCGTCCTCGTCGACGGATTGGGTGTACCGATCATCGAAGACTGGGCACCGGAGGCCGGCGTGCTTCGTCGCCAGATGTTTCAGAGCTGCAGAGCGGTCTTCCCCTCAGCGACGGCATCGGCGCTCACGACGGTGGCCAGCGGACGCTGGCCCGGTGCCCACGGCATCACGGGATGGTGGACCTTCCTGCCTGATCACGACCTCACCTTCGAGCCCCTGCCCTGGCGGCTCATGAACACGCGGGAGCAGGCCACGCTTTCGCCAAATGCCCTGTTTCGAGTGCCCTCGGTCTTCGAGCAGGTGCCCCGCTCGGTGTGCACGGTGACGCCCACAGGCCTCGCAGACAGCATCTACAGCGGGTGGAGTGCCGGGGACACCGACATCCTGGGCTACGAGAACTGGGATGACGCCATCGACCAGCTGCTCGCCCGTATCCGACGCGCTTCAGGGCCAACGCTGACCTGGTGGTACCTGCCGGAGTTCGATCGTCATGGTCACATGGCTGGGGTGAGCCACAAGAAGACCGGACGCATCGTCCGCCGACTCGATCAGGCCCTGAGTCACCTCGAGAGCAGCCTGCCACGCAATACCCGCGTGGTACTCACTGCAGATCATGGTCACATCAACGCCCACCCTGAGGGCGATCACATTCTCGACGCAGATGATCCGCTGCTGCGGCATCTCGCCGCGCCGCCTTCCGGTGAGCCTGTGTGTCCTCACTTCCACCTCAAGGACGGCCAGCGCAAGGCCTTCATCGACGAGTTCTCCAGTCGGTTCGATGGCCTCTTCACCCTCTTCGACGTGGAAGCCCTGGTTCAGCGTGGGGTGTACGGGCCTGATCTCGACGCGGTGGTCCGCGCCCGACTGGGCGATCTCGTGGCCTTGAGCCTCGAGGCGCGTACGTTGAGGGTGCGCACGGGCACCCGGCCGCCGAACGTCCTCAAAGGGCTGCATGGCGGCCTCACCCCAGCAGAAATGCTGATTCCCGTGGTGCTTTTCTGATCTGAGGCACAACCCCCCACCTTCCGAACGTCTCGTGCCCTGCCGCCCGTCATCCAGAAATTTCGCTTGAATTGGTCTACTTCCTGCAATGAAGCGAAAATGACCGGCGTCTATGCGGACACATGGCCGCGTAGATAAACCCGATGCGCATCTGAACCGCTGTCACCAGCATCTCAGGTGCGACGCAACAGCCGCCGAGGAGGTTCCATGGATACACTGGCCCAGTGGCTTCAAGGTGATTTGTCACCCACCGCCCGCATTTGGACGGCCCTCGCGCCGGCGATCCTGCTGGTGGGCTACTTCTTTGCCGCCCTGGCAGTCTTCGCTGTGATCAGCCGTCGAAAAGGCGCAAAGCGAGATGCAGAGATGGACGCCCGCGGGTCGAGCGTGGTGCTGTCGATGTTCTTGCGGCAGTACTTCGCGTGGCTCGTGGCCCCCCTGTTCTCGGTTCTACGTCGCTCCGGGCTACCGCCGAACGCCATCACCACCCTCTCGGTGCTCCTCGCCGGCGCCAGTGGTGTCGCCATTGCCGCCGGACGCTTCGCTCTTGGTGGCTGGCTCTACATCTTCGCCGGCATGTGCGACTTCATGGACGGCCGCCTCGCCCGCATCACGCAGACGTCCTCCGCCCGTGGCGCCGCCCTGGACTCGATCCTCGATCGGTACAGCGACGCCGCCATCTTGATCGGGCTGGGCTGGTACTACCGCGAGACTTGGGTGTTGTTGCCGGTGATGCTCACCATGCTCGCCAGCCTGCTGACGTCGTACGTGCGCGCCAAAGGCGAGTCCATGAACATCGAGGTGAAGGTGGGGATGATGCAGCGGGCGGAGCGCCATGCCGTCCTCGGTGCTTCGGTGGCGCTGAGCCCCATCCTGGCAGCGGTGCTCGATCCAATGGCAGAGAGCCCCATGCACTGGCTCGCCGTAGGGGGCATTGTTTTCCTGACCCTCACCACCAACATGACCGCCCTCTCTCGTCTGACTTTCCTGCTCAACGCGCTGGACGATCGCGAGCGGCCGGGGGCCTTGTCTCTGGGCCGCGGCGGCGCCTTCCGGAGCATCGTCTCCTCGTTGCTGGCCACAGGGGCCGACCTGATGCTGGTCATGAGCCTGGTGTCGAGCCTGGCCTTCCCCCCTGCCGTGGCCACGGCAGTGGGCTGTGTCCTCGGGGCCGTGATCAACTTCGTCATCAACCGTTTCTGGGCCTTCGACGGCACCCACGGTGCGCCGGCACCTCAGGCAGCGCGATACACCCTCGTGAGCGTCACCAGCGCTCTGCTCAACGCCGGAGGGGTGGCGGTGATGTTGTTGTTGCCGGAGATGGATTACCTCGTGGCCTGGCTCGTGGCCCGGGCCACGGTCTTCTTCTTGTGGAACTTCCCCCTGCACCGCGACTACGTCTTCGAAGTACCCCAGAGCGTCGAGAGCGTCGCGAGCACTCACCGCGAACCCAGCCCCGAGGCCCGACGTCGGGCAGCGTGACCATCACATCGTGAGATCCACATGAAGATGCCGTTGATGATGCTGGCGTGTGGCCTGGCCACTGGCTGCAATGGTGGCCACCCAGCGGTGGTGGAGACCGGACATACCGCCCAGGCGCACCCGATCTTTTCACCGAGGCTGCGCTCGGAGGATACCTTCGCCGAGACCTGGTCCGCAGTGGCGGATCTGGAAGACGGCAGCTATCTGCAAGTCCAGCTGGGCATCACCAATGTGGGCCCTGGCAGCGACAAGGGCGTGTGCCGATTGCTGTACGTGCCTTCCCAGGGCAAATCCATCTCGGGCACTGAGAAGGTGGACAGTGACGACTGGCGCCACGAAGCCACGCCGCACAGCACGCTGGTCATGGGGCCATGTCGTGGAGAAGCCACAGACGATCGCCTGCTCATCTCCGGCCGGGTCGAGGCTCATCAGTTCTCCCTCACCCTCGACACACCACCTCGACGAATCGCCCCGCCGGGCCATCACGTCACTGTGGAAGAGGCATTCTACACCTCGAATCTGCTGGTCCCCTGGGCCGGCGCGGAGGTGAAGCTGACGCTCGAGGGCAGCGCCGAGCGTACCCTCACCGGTCGAGGCTATGCCGATCACTCCCGGGCCACCACTCTGCCTGCCGATCTCGCCCGTCAATGGGTCCGGGTGCGACGCCTGGCCCAGGGCAAGGGCCTGCTGGCCATTCTGCGATACCCGCCTGCCGAGGGGGCAGCCCCAGACGGATGGATCTGGACCGAGGGCACCGAGGCCCCCGTGCCCCTCGCCGAAGGGTCCACCGAGGCTCTGGCCGCCATCAAGGCCAAAGGGGCCTGGCACATCAAAGCCCGGGATACGGCCAGCGGCGCCTTCGACGTACACTCCGGGCCACTGCTCCACCGCGCAGCCCCCGTTGAAGATCAGGGCATGCTCGCCCCCATCATCGAAGCGGTCATCGGCAACCCGGTGACCTACACCTATCGCCTCTCCGGAGGGGTGATGGAGGTCACCATCGTCGATGAATGAGGCCCGTGGCACCCGATCCCTCGCCTCTGCCGTGGAGCACCGGCTCGGCGGCATCGCCCTCGCGGCCTACAGGCGGCCAGGGATCACGCTGACGCTGTTGTTGATGGTGAACGTTCTGGCCTTCCTGGGCGCTCGCCGACTCAAGCTCGACACAGATCTGGCGAACTTGCTGCCGGAGAGCGCCCGCAGTGTGCGCGATCTGAAGGCCCTCGAGGCCCGCTCCGGTGGTGTGGGCTTCGTGAGCGTCATCGGACGCAATGCCCCTGTGGAGGCCTTGAAGAAGTTCGCCGACGACCTTGCACCTCAACTCACGGCCCTCGAGGGGGTGGACTACGTCGACCACTTGCGCCCTGAGGCCTTCTTTCAAGAGCGGGCGCTGTACTTCCTCGATTTGCCCGATCTCGAGACCCTCACCACGCGGATCACAGATCGCGTGGCCTGGGAGCGCCGCAAGCGCAACCCGATGCTCATGGATGTGGGCGAAGAGACCCCGGCGCCGAGCCTCGACTTCTCCGAGATGGAGGCCCGCTATCGCACGCGCTCTGCAGGGATGTCCCGCGGATCCGGCGACATGTTTCAAGGCACTGCACCCAGCCACTACCTCGACCCCGACAGCCAGGCGATCGTACTGCTGGTCAGGCCGGCCACGCGATCCACTGACATCAAGAGCGGCGCCGCCATGGTGCAGGTGGTGCAAGGGATCATCGACGCAGTGGACACCTCGGCCTATGGCCCCGACTTCGAGATCCAGCTGAGCGGTCGCTTCAAGAAGCAGATCGATCAAAAGGCTCAGCTCCAGGCTGATTTGAAGAACGCCTCTCTCTGGGCGCTGGCCCTGATGCTGGGCTACCTCGCGCTTCACTTCCGCCGCCTGCGGGCGGTGGCCCTGGTCTGTGTACCGCTGGTGTTGGGGTTGCTGTGGGCCTTCGGAGTCGCCGGCGTGGCCTTCGGCACGCTCAACCTGCTCACCGCTTTCATCGGGGCGATCCTCATGGGGTTGGGCATCGACCACGGCATCCACCTGCTCGGCCGCTACGCCCACGAACGCGGACAACTCGCCCAACAGCCTGGGCCCCTCACCGCTGAGCAGGAAGCGGAGATCATCCATCGGACCTTCGGTCAGACAGGCCGGGCGGTGATGGTGGCAGCCCTCACCACCACCTTCGCCTTCGTGGGCATCGCCACTTCGGAGTTCCGGGCTTTCCGTGAGTTCGGGGTCATCGCTGGTGCAGGCATGGTGGCCGTGGTGGCCGCCTACACCCTCTGCTTGCCTGCGCTTCTTGCCTGGTTGGGCCGGGGCGTCACTGCAGGGTCAGAAGAGAAAACATCGACATTCGTGGCCAGCGTACCCGCCAGAGGCCGCTGGCTTCTCCTGCCCGTGGCGGCAGCGGTCATCGCCCTGCTTGCCCTGAGCCCCAAGGTATCGTTCAACCAGGACTTCGCCGCTCTGCAGGACAGCGCCCTGCCCTCCTTCGTGCTCGACAAAGAGGTCAACCGCATCCTCGGGCGCTCCCAAACCCCTGCTGTGGTGCTCGTAGACTCTGCGGAGGCTGAGCGCGCCGCCGCTGCGAGACTGCAGGCAGCTCATCGCGAGGCCGAGACTGCCACCACTTTCGACTTTGTCCTCGGAGCGGGTGATCTGCTCCCCACCGATCAACAGGCCCACCGCGAGGTGCTCGATCGCCTGCACGGGGTCTTGCGCAAGGCGAAGTCGAAGTGGATGAAGACCCCTGAAGACAAGGCCCGACTGAAGACGCTCAAGACCATGGCCAGAGCGCAGCCCTTCAGCCGCGCAGATCTGCCCGTGGGCATCAGACGCCAGCTGTGGGGTCAGGATGACGCGGACGCCACGGGCGCCGTGCTCATCTACCCCGCCATCAGCTTCAGCGACGGGGCTGCGGTCCAGCGCTTTGCCGCACAGGCGAGAGATGCAGGGGAAGCCGAGGCCCTGCCCATCGCCGGTGAGGTCATGATCCTCGCCGACATGCTCACGCTGATTCAGGCAGAGGGCCTCTCCGTGCTCGCCCTCACCCTCGGGCTGATCTTCCTGTGCCTCTGGTTGCTTCTGGGACGCCTGCGCTCCGCGCTGATCTGTTTCGCCACGGCGGTGATCACTGTCGCCGCCCTCATGGGTTTGCTGCCCCTCGCCGGAGTACAGCTCAACTATCTGAACGTGGTGATGATCCCTGTGCTCTTCGGGGTGGCTGTCGACGGCGCCGTCCATCTCGTCACCCGTGCAGAGGCATCTGGAGAGCACCTGCTTTCGGGGTTCTCGGAGATCAGCCGGAACATCGCCGGCGCCATCCTCACCACAGCCTTGGGGTTCGGCGCCCTCACCCTCGCGGATCACCCCGGATTGAATTCCACGGGGACAGTGGCCCTCTTTGGTTTGGCACTCAACATCTTGATTTGCGTGGTGGGACTGGTACCCGTGCTCTACCTCACTCGAAACCGAATCCACCCCGACTCGCCTGGAGGTCTATCATGAAGCGTTCACTCTTCGGCGCCCGCTCCGCCCGTCGGCCCTTGCTCCCGATCGGCGTACTGATGATCGTCGGCGCCTCTGCATCAGTGGCCTGGGCTGGAGATCCGCCTCCAGGTGCCCCTGTGATGGCCAACGGCGAGGCCCAGGCCACGGAGGCCCGCGCCCGCACCGACGCCCTCATCAAGGCATTCCAGAAGGTGCAGCGCCCGGCCAAGGGGGCGGCCTTGTCAGCTGAGGCCGCCAAAGCGAACGAGACAGCCTTCGCCGCCCTCGACGCCTACTTCGATCGCGATCGCCTCGTCGGTGATCCGATTGCGCCGTTCAAAGACAAGCTCACTGAAGCTCAGCAACAACGCTACACCGAAGTCTTCTGGAAGACGCTCCGCCTGATCACCTACACCGACTCAGGGGCTTTCTTTCAGAAGGCCCAGCTCAAGTTCCAGCCTCCGGTGATGAAGGTGGTGAATGGCACCCCCACCGCCGCTGTGGCGCTCAACGCCTACATCGAGGAGGACGACGCGGAGACCGACGTGATCTTCCACTGGGCGAAGGGGGCGAAGGGCTGGCGCCTGGTGGACACGAGCTTCGATGGGGCATCGCTGGTGAAGGACTACCAGAACCAGTTCGGGCGCATCATCAAGAAGGAAGGCGCAGAGGCCTTGTTGTCGAAGCTCGAAGCCCGCTTCGCTGAGGTCAGCAAGGCAAAGGGTCTGACCCCTTGAGACAGACGGCCTCGGCACTGCTCCTCTCCGGGGCCACCCTGCTCACGGCATCGTGGGCTCAGGGTGCCCCTGACCTCTCTGGCCCCCTCGACGTGGAAGGCTGTGTCGAAGTGGCCCTCAGTGGCCACGCACACCTGGCCCGTGACGCCGCCAGGGTGGAGCAGTACCGCGCCCGTCTCGCCGAGGTGCAGGCGATCTTCACGCCGAAGATCAACGCCCTGGCCTTTGTGGCTCCCACCTTCACCGTAAGAGGTGGCGCCCTTCAAGAGAACGTCGAGCGCGACTTCAGCCCCGACGCCTGGGGACCATACACGCACCTCGAGGCGGTCCTGGCCATGCCGATCTACACCTTCGGCCGAGGTGACGCTGGCAACCGAGCAGCTCGACACCGCCTCGCTGTGGAGAAAGCCCGGCTCCGTGAGACCCGCAATGTGGTGGCTCGAGAGGTTCGGCGCTTGTATGCGGAGCATCTCTACGCTCGGAGCCTGGAACCCATGCTGGAGAAGGCCCTCGGCCAGCTACAGGAGGCCTTGGAGCAGGGCCGCACCCGTTACGAAGGTGGGCAAGGTGAGATCTCTCAGATCGATCTGATGAAGCTCGAATACGGCTATGCCAAGCTGAGGCGGTTCTCCAAGGTGGCCGAGGATGGCGCGTCGCTGAGCTTCAGCGCCCTCAAGCACGCCATGGGCCTGCCCGAGGACGCCTCGCTCAACCTCGCAGATCAACGCCTCAAGCGCCCGAAGGGCGAGGCCCCGCAACTCTCGACCTTGCTTCAGCAGGCGGCGAAGAGCCGGCCTGAGTGGGCGCAGCTGACCGAAGGCCGCGCCGCTGCTCTGAGTCTCGCCGAGGCCGAGCGGCTGGCCAACGCCCCCACGGCCTTCGTCGCGGGCACGTTCAACGCCGACTACGCCCCCACCCGAGACGACTCGCCCAACCCGTATCACAATGATCCGTTCAACCGGATCAATGGTGGGGTCGCCATTGGGCTGCAATGGGACTTCGATCCGTATACAGCCTCTGCCAAAGGCGATGCTGCAGAGGCCCTCGCTCAGGAGGTCGATGCCCTCAAACGGTTCGCTGACACTGGGATTCCACTGCAGGTGCGTCAGGCGCATCAGAGCCTGACCCGGGCCCTGACCCTCATCGAGATCGCCCGAGACGAGGTGAAGAGCACTCGAAAGTGGATGACCTCAGCGGCGACAGCCTATCGCACGGGCCTCGGCCCCCCGCGCGATCTGCTCGAGGGGCTCGCCGCCCACCTCGAAGCGCGGCAGAGCTACTACGCCGCCCTCAAGGCCCACCGGCAGGCCCTCGCGGATCTGTACTTCGCCGTGGGCCGAGATCACCCTCTGGGATCACCGTGAGGGCTTCGAGAGGCACATAGTATTTCTGGTGCCTCACCCCATCCATCAGGTACTCCCCCGCCTCGTGGGGCACCAGCACCGTCGCCCGCCGGGTGATGCGCACCACCCGGCCCAGGAGGGGCTCTCCCTCTGACTTGAAGGTCACCAGAGCGCCAGGCACGACCCCATGACGGACCTGAGCAGACTCTGTGGGGGTCACCAGGGCGTGACGATTGCTCTCGTGGCCGAAGATCGTACGGGCCAGGGCGAGGTAGGGCGCCTGGTTGCAGTTCGTATCTCCCGTCGCCAGCAGCTCCACGAGATGCAGCAGCTCGTGCTCGAAGACACGTTGGAGCGCGTCGAGCCGATCGTGTGCGGGCACGCCACAGACCTCGATGGCACGGGTCGAACCTGCCTCGAAGGTCTGGAACAACAGCGTCGAGGAGATGCAAATCTCGAAGCTCTGTCGGTGGTTGCCTCGACGACGACGGCTGTGGGTCGTGAGCCCCGCGGTCTTGGTCAGGCGCTTGGACACCCGCAAGCTCAACGGCCCTCCAGCGTCAGAGACCAGGGCTGCGCTGATCGTGCCCTCGAAGAAGTGCTGGTCGTAGAGACGAAAGAGCAGGGTGAGATCTGTGGTGCTCAGAGCAGTGAACTGCGGGATCGTAATGGTCTCCGAGTGGGAGAGCACCCCCGAGCGCACACGCTTGCGCAACACCGCCGTGCGATCGGCATCAACGCTGAGGCTGTGGAGGAAACTGCGCAGAGAAGACATGGGTCACCTGGCCATGATGAGATCACAACAGTACGCTCACCTTCTCCAAGCACCAAAAACCCACGGGAGATCAGCCATGCACGCCAAGCAGGTCATCGTACTCCGCAAGGATCTCGGCATGCGCAAAGGCAAGATGGTGGCCCAGGGCGCCCACGCCTCGATGAAGGTGTTTCTCGATCGAGGCGCAGTCGACGCGGGCACGCTCACAGTGACGCTGACCCCCGCCATGGAGGCCTGGCTCACCGGGCGGTTCACCAAAATCTGCGTGCGTGCCGACGATGAAGCCCATTTGCTGGCCCTCGCCGAGGCCGCCGAGACCGCCGGGGTGCCTCACGGGCTGATTCGAGACTCGGGGAAGACCGAGTTTCATGGCGTACCCACCTACACCGCGCTTGCCATCGGCCCTGCAGAGCTCGCCGCGGTCGATGCCATCACAGGCGACTTGCAGCTCTGGTGAGTGCCTGGCTGCCTCTCAGAGCACGCCCTGCGCCGCTTTGAGCACGTCGATGTAGCTGATGATGCCCACGAGGGTGGCGCCGTCGACATCGACGACAGGGACCGCGCCCACGCGATGCTCCACCATCAACTCGATGAGATCGGACAGCTCAGTCTCTCGATTCACCGAGAGGAGACCGCCCTGCATCACCTCGCTCATGGGCGTCTCCAGGCGTGTCTTCTCGGCCTCGGCCTGCTCGAAGGACATCACCAGCGGCAAGGTGTAGCTGCGCAAATCTCGATCGCTGATCATGCCCACAAGGGTGGTGCCTTCGACGACGGGCACATGACGAAAGTCCATCTCCAACATGAGGTTGATGGCGTCTTTCACCGGTGCGTCGACGGTGAGCGTGATGGGATCGGCGGTCATGACATCTCGAGCGATCATCAGGTGCTCCTCTCGATTCGGCCCCGCCCCTCGGGACTTCGATGAAGAGCAGTCGCAATCGATGTGCCATGGGGGAGATCACCACGAGAGCGCACGCCTGAACCTTTTCAGCAGGTGGATGCGTGTCGTGTGGGTAGCATCAGGCCAGGTACATCACCAGATGGTGACAGGGCTCACCGCCTGCGCGCACTCAACTTCACCGGCACCGTGATCAGCTTTCCACGGCGCTTCACCGTGAGCTTCACCTCATCGCCGGGGGCGTGAGACTCGAGTTGATTGAGCAAAGCGTCGAGGGTGAGCACCTCTTTGCCGTCGAGGGCGACGATGACATCGCCCACGACGCCTCCCTTTCGGTCTCTCCGAGCGGCCATAAGGCCCGCCTTCTCGGCCCCGGATCCCGGCACCACCCCCATGATCAGCACGCCCCCCTTCATCCGCATGAGCTTACGGGGCAAGCGATCGTTCACCTCGACCCCCAGCGTGGGGCGTCGTGTTTCCCGGAACATGATCAGCTGGGGCACCACGCGATTCACCGTGTCCACGGGCACAGCGAAGCCAATGCCAGCGTTGGCACCAGAGGGGCTACGGATGGCGGTATTGACGCCGATGAGCCGGCCTGCAGAGTCGAGCAACGGGCCACCTGAGTTACCGGGGTTGATGGCAGCGTCGGTCTGGATCACCCCCTCGATGGTTCGGTTGGTCGATGCAGGAATGCTGCGGTCCAGGGCGCTCACCACCCCGGTGGTGAGGCTTTGATCGAGGCCGAAGGGGTTCCCGATGGCCAGCACTTGCTGACCCACTCTCAGCTCGCTCGAACGGCCGATCTTGATGGGTTTGAGGCTCACCTTTTTGGGATCGACGAGCAGCACCGCGAGATCTTTGTCAGGATCAGCCCCCACCACCTTCGCCGGCACGGTCTCTTGATCATTGAAGGTCACCGTCACCCGATCTCCGCCGGCGATGACGTGAAAATTGGTCACCACGTGGCCTTGCTCGTCCCAGACAAAGCCCGTACCCGTGCCACGAGGGATCTCGATGGCATTGAGGGCACGGAACGTCTGGCGGTACACCCGCTCCGAGGTGGAGATGAACACCACCGACGGCGACGTCTGCTCGAAGACCTTGATCGTCCGCTTTTCTTCTGGGCTCAGAGGTCCTCGGGGGGTGACCTCGCGAGGGGTGGCCCGCTGGGCCGTGGCCGCTCCGGTGAGGGCGCACAGCGCCAGCACCACACACGACACGCTCAAACGCATCTTCTCACTCCAACTCCGCGTTCAACTCCGGGAGCAAACCGGTCAACCCCTCCACGGTATTCAGGGTGGGATCCGCCCACACCCTGAGCATCATCCGATCGAGGATCTCCCCCACCCGTCGTGAGGGGGGAATACCGAGCAGTGTCATCACCGCCTTCCCGTCTAGAGCGAGTTCTCGGGACCGGTGAGGCCCTTTCCGAGCCTGAGTGGCGTCGACTCTGCCACCAAAAGCATCCACAGCGTCAGCACCCGGTCGAGACAGCACACGATGTACCGAGAGGGCGTCGTCGACGACACTTTCGTCCCCAGCTGCGGCGATGAGCTCTGAGGTCACTCTTCGGACATCGGCGGGGATGCTGAGCGCCCAGTCCAGCGACTGCCAGCGCAGCAGATGCTGCACGCGCTTGCGGATGGTGTTGCTGAACTTGAGATGGTCCAGGGCCTGCCCAGCCTTCGAGCCCAGAGGTGACAGCATCACTGCCAGTCGAACCTCCAGTACCTGAGGAGCCTCATCGAGGGCAGCAAAGGCCTCGAGGTGACCGTCTGCGGCAACGAGTTCTGGCAGAAAGGCGGCGAGCAGGCCGCTGTCCACGAGCAGCTGAAGGCCTCTGCTGGGGAACGGCCCCTTGAGGATCTTGGCCAGCTCCACCTGAATGCGCTCCACACTCACCTTGGCGAAGGTGTCGAGCGTGTCGGGGATCGCCTGCCACGTGGAAGCCTCGATCTCGAAGTCGAGGACCGAAGCGAAGCGCACGGCCCGCATCGAGCGCAGGCCGTCTTCGGTGAGACGATCGATGGCTCGGCCCACGGCGCGAATCCGTCGGCGATCGAGATCCTCAAGCCCCCCGTACGGATCCACGAGGGTCTCCGAAACCGGATCCCAGGCCATGGCGTTCACAGTGAAATCCCGCCGCTGGAGATCTTCTTCGAGCTGTGAGGTGAAGGCGATCTCGTCGGGTCGTCGACCATCGGTGTAGCCCCCTTCGACACGGTAGGTGGTCACCTCTACAGGCTCGGCGTTCACCAGCACAGTGACGGTGCCGTGCTGCAGCCCCGTGGGGATGGTGCGTTCAAAGGCCTCGATCACCTGCTCGGGCAAAGCGCTCGTGGTGATGTCGTAATCACCCACAGGACGCCCGATGCACCCATCACGGACGCACCCGCCCACCAGCCAGGCCTCATGGCCCGCGGCATGGAGGCCTTGGATGACTTTCAGCGCCTCTTCAGGTGGCTGAGGGAGAGCACGTTTGGTGTGGGTCATCAAATCTGCTCCGTCCGGGCCCGCCACGTGGCTTCGAGCTGACCTCGCTGCTTCGCCAGACTCCGGGCCCGCTCCACCTCACCGAGGGCGGTGAGCAGAGGGACTGCGTCGTGGATCAATTGAATCAGGGCCAGATGATCGTCGAGCTCGGTGAGCAGCGCCAAAGCGTCCTGGCAAGCCTCACGGGCCTTGTCCAGCTCAGCACGCAGCTCTGGAGACAAGGCCAGGACCTGAGAAGAGACGCCAGTCCCCTCATCGGCGAGCACCTCGTCGATGAGCCGATTGATGCTGGCCCCCTCACCTTCCTGATCGCTCTGCTCGTCAAACGCCAGAGCCGCCTCTTCTGCTGCGGCGAGCAGGTCGATGCCTGCGGCGTCCATGTGCACCAGCGCACGGACGTGAAGACACTTGGCCAGCTCATAGTTTTCCTGGTGGCGTCGGGCAAGATCCAGGGTGGGTCCGATGGCCTCTTCGGCGCCGGACTGATCCCCTTCGGCGCGGCGGGCCAACGCCACCACCCGACGTGCCCGAGCCTGCACGCGCACATCCCCCAGCTGCTCCGCCAGAGCTGCAGCCTGACGCCCTTGCCGCTCACCAGTCTCGTGAAGGCCTTCTGCTGAGTTCACCGCCGCCAGCAAAGTCATCGCCTTGGCAGTCTGCCCACGATCGCCGACTTCTCGGGCCCGCTCCAGGGCGCTGGTGGCCGACTCCCGCGCTTTGTCCCACTGCGCCCAGTACAGGTACAGGTCAGAAAGGGCCAGGTGTGAAGTCACCACGCCCACAGCGTCACGGATACGCAGCCTGATCTGCAGTGCCTCGAACAAGGTCTTCTCGGCGATGCGAAGAAAACCAGTATCCCGCTGCACTCGGCCGAGGTTGGTGAGGGATACAGCGATGGAGCGTGGATCTTTGAGACGCCGCCGCAAGTCGAGAGCCTCGGTGAAGAGGTTGAGCGCCACTTCGCGATTTTCGCGGCGCAGAGCCACCTGACCGAGATCGTCGAGCGACGAGGCCACACCGGGGCCGTCATCCGCCTCCAAAAAGAGACGGCGGCCCTGTTCTAGAAGGCTGTTGGCCTGATCATAGCGCGCCTGCGCCCGATAGAGCCGGCCCAGCCGGTTCAACGCAGCGCCTGCCTTCGCCCGGTGATCAAGCACCCACGCGTGAATCAGCATCTGACGGAAGGCGCGCTCGGCGTCAGGGTAGCGGCCCGTGATCGTATAGAGCGTACCCAGGGCATGCTGAACGTCCATGAGGGCCAGGGCATCGCTGTCGTCGAGCAACTTGAGAGCCAGCCGATAGGCTTCGATGGCCGACTCGTGGGCGAAGCGATTGCGGGCCCCCTGACCCGCCTGGATGTAATAGAAGGCCGCCCGGTGCCGGTTGCCACCCTCTGCATAATGCCGCGCCACCTCTCTGCTGAGGTGTTCCTCGTGCAGGTTCATGTGGCTCTCGAGCCACTCCGCCACCACGCCGTGAGCCACCCGTCGAGCGTCCTCTTCGAGTTGAGCCTCGAGCCATACACGCTCAGCCGGATCAGTGAACAGAAAGCGGCGCCCGTGACCCGACTGCCCCACAGGCTCGATGATGTGACGCCCCTGGAGGGCATCGAGGATGGCGTCGAGCTCACCCTGAGCAGGCAGGTCGATCCACTGGGTCACCGCCTCGTCCACCCCCTGCTCCACGCGAGCGAGTGGGATCAGCGCCTCGGACCAGAAGACCTCTCCCACGACGGCGGCCCGGGTGAGCCACCGCAGCATCTGCTCATCGCAGGCATCAAGACGGTGATGCGCTGCAGCCTCTTCTGTGAGCGGGAAATCCACCTCGAGGGGGGTCGACGTGTCAAAGGGCCAGGGATCCCCAGGAGGCGGGATCACCCCCTCTTCCATCATACGACGGACCCCCTGCCGCAGACGCTCGGGGTTGCCCTCCGACACATCGCTCAGGACCTGAACGAGGTTGTCTGGGGGCGACGCCTCTCGGAGCGACATCTGTTGGATCAACTGCACCATGTGGCCGCGCTCGAGGGGCGGCAACCGCAAAACGGCGTGACCAAGCCTCTGAAAGAAAGCCGGCTCACCAGCCAGCGTCTCTTCATCCACCTCACACAACATCATGATGGGGCTCTCCACGAGATGATCTCGCAGATACCCGAGGAGGGAGATGGCCTCTGGAGGCGCGGAGCTCAAGTGCTCCACGAGCAACATCAGGGGGCCCTGTTGGGCCTTCTGCCGCAAAAGCCAGGTCATCGCCGCAAAGGCCCGCCGCCTGATCATGCCAGGATCCTCAGCGGAGCCCCGGTCCTCAGGGCTCACCAGCCCGAGCCGCAAGAAGAAGTCCAGGCCTGTGAGCGCCTCGGCAAGATCAGGAGGGCTCAACTTCCGTACGGCCTCCCGAACCATCTGCCTCTGCGCGTCCACCGCTTCGGTGTCATCGAAGCCGAGGGCGTTCTTGAGCAGTCGCCCAAAGGGCCTGAACCCATCATGCCGCTCGTCGACTCGGGCGATGTAACCCCTGATGGCCGACACATCACTGAACTCGTTGTCGTGGCGTGACCAGAACCGCTCCATGAGCCGTGATCGACCCATCCCTGCTGGCCCGACGAGGGCGACGATGGCCGGTGCCCGATTACGCAGGACCCCGTCGAGCACCTCGTTGAGGGCAGCGAGCGCCCGGGTCCGCCCAACGAAGGGCGGGGGCGTTGTCGGGCGAGCACGCCAGAGCGGCCGTTTACAGCTGCCGCAGCGGTTGCCGCCTCGGCGATCGTCGTATTGACAGTGTGGGCAAATCACGCAACGTCCTCGGGCGGGTGTGGTGGCATTGTGCCCCTCAGCGCCGAGATCTGTAAACTAAGCGCACATCAGGAGGTTTGCCCGCGTGCCCCGAGCTGCTTTGTTCTCTCTTCTTCTCGTGACGGCTCTCGCGCTCAGCGCCTGCGGTGGTGGCGAGGCCTCACGGCCAACGCCCCAGGAGCCCTCTGCCCGCCTGGAGGTCCATCGCACACTCGAGGCGGTGGTGCTCATCGACGACCGACAGCGCAAGGTGCCCGATCACGAGGTGCGCAATCGAGCCCGGCTTCGAGCGTTGTCGCAAGGCCTCACCGAGGCCATGGGCGTGGCGGTTCAGATGAAAGCCCTCGTGGACTTGCCCGAGGTCCCCCGTGACGCCCTCGATGACGTGCTCGGCGCTCTGGAGCAGCACGAGGGCCTCCCCAAGGCAGATCTCTACATCGCGCTCATCGGCGATCCGCCACCGACTCGGCCCACCATCGGGGATCTGGTGGTGAGTCGCTACGGTGGCCGAATCATTGTGTCGCGTACTCTCTCGGCACGCTTCCCTGCCCATGCGCAGAGCAGCAGGCTCGCCGCGGAGCGTGCCCTCCTGATGCAGGGTGCTGGACGCATCTTTGGCGCTCTGCCCGCCTGCGGGCAGTACTACATGGGACGCCAGCCCCCCCTTGCCTGGGCCAGCCCCGACCGCAGGCCGCTCTCATGGCACCCACTCAACCTGACCCTGATGCGACGGCACCGGGACATCGACCTGAGGCCCGAGAGCACACGCCAAATCATCACCGCTGAGGTGGCGAAGGATGCTGCGGCCCTCATCGAGACAGATCTGCCGAGTGCGGTGGCACGGTGCCGCCCCGCGGAGCTCGATGCCCACCGCCGCCTTCTGCGATCCCTCGCTGAGCCTTCGGCGAAGCCGCCTCCACCCCCTGCCCCTGTCCCTTCCCCCTCGAATCCGGATGTCGTCGACGGGCTGGCGGCCCTCGAGGCCGAGCAATGGGGCAAGGCCTACGCGCTCTGTGCCCCTGCGGCGGAGGCAGATCCCACAGGTGATGCGCCGAGATGTGCGGGCCTCGCCGCCGAGAAGCTCGATCGACCCTCCGAAGCCATCAGCTTTCTGCGGGCTCACCTTGCCCATCACCCCGCTGACGATGTCGTCATGTTGCGGCTCGCCCGTTTGCTCGGCCGCTCCGGCGACGACGGCGCCGCCAGGGCACTCCTGGAAGGCTTCGTGGGTCGAAACCCCAGCTCCGTGAAGGCACGACTCAACCTCGGCGTCGCTTATGCGCGTCTCGGTGATTACAAGAGAGCCAGGGTGCAGTGGCAGGCGGTACTCGATCTCTCTCCCGACCACCCTACGGCGAAGAAACTGCTCGCTCAGCTGCCGACGCCCTGAGCCGATCGTCCGCCTTCCATCGACGGTGAATCCAGAGCCACTGCCCTGGCGAGTCGCGGATCGCCGATTCGATGCATGCGGTGTATACGCCCGTCGCCTTTGTATGCGCTGCATCTGTACGCTCAGGCGGCGGTAGAGGTGGCTCGATGTTGACGTGCAGCCCATCAGGCCGCCGATACACAAAGACCGGCACCACTGGAGCCTTCGAAAGGCTCGACAGTCGGGCGAGATCGAGGCTGGTCGCCGCAGCGCGTCCAAAGAAGGGCACCACCGCGGCCTCAGGTCTAGGATCGTGCTGATCAAGGACCATGGCCACGACCTCGCCTCGGCGAAGGGCCCGGATGATGGCCCGACCAGATCCGCGGGCTTCGAGGAAGCTCACACCCGGCGCCCGCCACCGACGCCAGAGTCGATCCGCCCACCCCAAAGACAGCCGCTTGCTGACCACGTGCACCGGCCTCTGTGCAGCTGCTGCGGCGTGGATCAACGCCTCCCATGGTCCCAAATGGGCCGAGAGTAGGAGCACTCCCCCGTCTTCACAGGCCCCGTGCAAATGCTCCAACCCATGAAAATGCAGTACGGATCCTCGATGAGCACCACAGACGAGCTCGACGAAGTGCATGCCCAGCTCGGCGTACATCTCGGCGACGACCTGCTCTCTCGGGGCACCAAAGGCCAGGGCCACCTGCCGCCTCGCGACACGCCGTCGAACAGGCACCAGCCTGTACCAACACCAGCCGAATCCACGTCCGAAGGCGAGGGCCCAACGTCGAGGCAAGCGCCGAAGGGTGAAGGCCAGAATGACGAGTACAGGTAGGGCAATGAGAGCCAAAGCGCCCAGAACGACCTTCTTCACGGCGGTCCCAAGCCCAACGCACAGGCCTCGCCCAGCCTGATGTCGAGGCCGACGTGCAGCACCCAACATCCCGCAGCCAGGGTAGGATCACGCGCAGCATCCTTCGCCGTGGTGACACAGATGGAGGCGGCAGACTTCGCACGGGCGATCGACTTCGCCCTCGGCGACACATGATCCAGGCCCTCGAGCTGATGCACGACACGGGCCCCCAGAGACTCAAGCGTGGCAAAGAAGGACGCCGGACGTCCGATGGCACACCACGCGGAGACGGTGCGCCCTCTCAGATGTGAAGGCGGCCAGACCTGACCGAGCGGGTCGACGAGCCGCTCGGGCGCCATGGCGCTGACCACATCACCCTCAGGCACACCTCCTCGACACTGCTCCACCTTGTGTACCCACACGCAGTCCACTGGGGGAATGCACTCCAGTGGCACCCTGAGTGGCCCTGCAGGCCAGACGGCTCGGGCTGCCCCAGCATCGACGACCACCACCTCTCGATGTCTGGCCAGTGTGGGATCGAGCCACCCGTCGTCGACAACGACGACCTCTGCCGAGGTGCTCCGGATGATGTGTTGTCGATCCTTGCCCACCCAGACCTCGATCTGCTCGGGCAGGCTGGCCCGCAACATCGCCCCCTCGTCCCCGCCGATGAGCGGATCGGCCACGTCGAGTCTCTGGCCCCCCCCTGCATCGCCTTTGTATCCCCTCGACACAACCGCCACAGAGAGCCCGCTCGCATGGAACATCTGGGCAAGCCAGAGGGTCACAGGGGTTTTGCCAGCTCCACCCACGGAGACGCCACCCACCACCACCACCCAAGGGGCGCCACCCTCGATTCTCGGACCTCTCTTGTCGATGCGGAGGGTACCTACCCGGCCTGCGAGGGCTCCGAGAGATCTCGAAAACCGGTGAGGGGCAGCTCGGTGCAACCATCGCTGCACCCGCGCCATTGAGCCGTCTACACGATGTTCTTCAGGTAAAAGCACGAGATGGTCGTTCAAAGAAGAGTCCGCTCCGCTGGTTCAGAATTGACCGCGATTGCTACCCGACCCTATCATCCCTCCGGCTCATGCTCTACGAGGTCCACATCCCCCAACCTGGCCAGCGTCCCCCACGCGTCGAGCGCGTGCACGGTGACAACTGGCTCGACGCGCTGCGGCGCGGTCTCGCGGCGGCTTCTCTGCCTGCGCCGACGACCAACCTTGCCTGCGATCTGCAAGATGACGAGTCGGTCATCATCACCGACACAGGCACAGGTAAGGTCTTCCGGGTGCAGCCTGCCCGCCTCGGGGCGAACCCGCGGCGGCTGAGCCTCAACACCACCCCCATGAGCCCACCGCCTCAAATGGAGGCGGGGCATCGCTCATCTTCCGAGTCTGCTTTGAGCGACCCGCTGAGCGATCCCGGTGAGGCTTCACTGATGGATCCGCTGGCCAGCTTGAAAACGCCAGCCTCTGTGACGGGCGACGCCAGCATGGCTGATCCGATGATGATCTCTTCGGATCACAGCGAGGTCATCCGGCCCTCGGCGCTCCAGCCCGAGCCCACCCCTCACGATGACCGGCCCACGATGCCACGGACGCTGCCGCCTGTGACCTCGCCGAATCGCCCTGACGATCTCATCAATGAGGCCCTCGGCGGGGGCGACGATCGTCATGACGACTTCGATGACGAGCCCACGCTCACCACGACGCAAAGCGCCTTTGCCGGGCGACATGTGCAGTCGACTCTGAGCTTCGACGACGTGTCGATGGAACTGGATGAGCTGCGCATGATGGGCCGTGACATCCACGACGCCTGCAACTTCACCCTGGACGTACTCCTGGGCCGGGTGGGTTGCCGGGGCGGCGCCATCATGCTGATCAAACCTCACCAGCGCAGTTTCTATTTTGCTGCAGTGAGAGGCCCCCGACTGGCCTCCTATGTACAGCAGTTGGTGCCCCTCGCAGATGGTGTGCCCGGAGCCGCCTTGCGCAGCCGACGCCCCGTGAATCTGATCGATCCCGCTCACAGTCCGCTGTATGCCCGGGACTTCACCAGCGCTCATGACGTGCCGCCACGGTCGATTCTGTGTGTACCGGTGTTTGCCCAGGCCAAGGCCTTTGGCATGATCGATCTCGTCGATCGCATCGGCCGTGACGGCTTCACTCAAGAAGACGAAGAGCTCACCACTCTGTGCGCTCAGCGGCTGGGCGATCACTTCGCCTCACTGCTCCCGCGCCGCAGGTAGAGCACGACTGGTCAGAGCCAGTCGCGCCACATCAACGAAATGTATGAGAGAAGATGAAGGCAGCGGGGCGATCACTCGCCCCGCCGGGCATCACATGCCTTCGTGGTAGGACTTCAAGGACAGGGCCCGCTGCTGATGACGCAGCTTGCGGATGGCCTGCGCCTCGATCTGACGGATCCGCTCGCGGGTGAGGTCGAAGACCTGGCCCACCTCTTCGAGGGTGTGATCGCTGCGCACGCCAATGCCGAAACGCAACCGGAGCACCTTGGCCTCGCGAGGGGTCAGCGTCTCCAGCACCTTGTTCGTCTCCTCGGTGAGGAGCTGCTTGAAGGTCATCTCGCCAGGAGATGGCGCGGTCGGATCTTCGATGAAGTCACCGAGGTGGCTGTCATCGTCGCCCACCGGCGTCTCCAAAGAGACCGGGGAGCGGCTGATCTTGAGCGCCCGGCGCACCTGCTCACCGGTCATCTCGAGCTTGTCGGCGATCTCTTCCGGCGTCGGCGGCCGCTCGAGGCCCTGCTCGAGCTGACGGGACACGCGGCTGATCTTGTTGATCGTCTCGATCAGGTGCACCGGAATCCGGATGGTACGCGCCTGATCGGCGATGGCCCGAGTGATGGCCTGTCGGATCCACCATGTGGCGTAGGTGCTGAACTTGTGACCACGACGGTACTCGAACTTGTCCACCGCCCGCATGAGGCCGATGTTGCCCTCCTGGACCAGGTCGAGGAAGTGCAGACCGTGGTTCAAGTAACGCTTGGCGATGCTCACCACCAGACGAAGGTTCGCCAGGATCATGGCAGCCTTGGCCTTCTCGAGTACACGAGCGCTCCGGCCGATGCCCTTCACCAGCTCCACGAGCTCCTCAGCGGGCATGCCCACCTTGGACTCGATGTCACTGATGGCCTTCTGGGCCCGCTCCACCGACTTCACCAGCTCGACACAGTCCGAGTCCTTGAGGCCACTTTCAGGGCTTGGGGACTCACCGGCGAGGAGGGCCTCAGCGGAAATGCCCGCCATGACCTCGACCCCTCGGATCTGCTCCTGCCAGTCGCGGATCTGAGCCCGGGCGTTCTGGAGCGACTCGGCGATGAGCACGATCATGTTCCAGCTGACATTCATGCGATCGACGAGCTCCCGGAGCTCACCATCGTAGTCACGGTTCTTCCGACGGCTGGTCTTCGTCTCCCGACGGGCGCTGCGCAGGCGAGCCCGAGCGACGCTTTTCATCTCCTGGGCCAGGACCTCGATGCGCTCGATGCCCTGGAGGCCCGTCTTCTCGTCGGGCTCCTGGTTGCTGCTGCCGTCGACGATCTCACGGAGCGAGCGCAGGCCCTTCCGCACCTGACGGGGCAGATCGATGATGGCGTTCACCCCGAGCTGGGTCCGCAGGATGCCGCCGAGCACGCCCTCGCGACCAGCCTCGATCCGCTTGGCCAGCTCGACCTCCTTCTCACGGGTGAGCAGGTCGACGCAGCCGATACGGGACAGGTACATCCGCACCGAATCCAGCTCGGCGGCGCTGGCCGCAGGCTTCTTGGCGTTGGCTTGGCCCTTGGGGGGCCGCTCACGGGAATCACCATCAGGCTGGGTCTCGCGACCCACCTTGCCCTGAGCGATGGCCTTCCGAGCGTCGAACTCGAACTCGTCCGCTTCCGGACGCCGAAGGAACTGACGGGCGTCTTCACGAGTAATCTTGTCGGCCATGTTCGCACTCCCCTGCCCTCGTGGGCGGCTCAGGAAAGGTCACTCATTGAGTCGTCGTAGTTTCGATGTCCTCAAGAGCGACGATATTTCAAAGTCTCTCATCTCGGGTCCGTTGGTGAGTGTATGCCCCCAACGGCGAATTCTCACAAAATCACATGCAACGTCTGCACCACTTGACTTTTTGTGATGCCCGCACTCACAGAAAGTCGCATTGGCGCAGGGGCTGAAGGCCGCTTATGCGGCGAAGACAGCCCATGTGCGACACCCTCCGATACCCAGAAGTCTGACACTGGTGTCAGAGGGTGCACGGATTTGCGACTACGTACGCACCCCGAGGTGGGGTCTATTGTTCTGGGGACATCGTGCACCATAAAGCGTGAGTCGACCCCACCGAGACGCCCCTTGAGGCCTGGGGTCGACTCGAAAAAATCGATGACCCGGGGTGATTTGGGTCATGGGTGGTGGGGTGTGCCGCTCTCTCGAAGTGCATCAGTCACCCGGCCGGTGAACACCGATGTGTCTTCACCGGCGTCAGCGCTGATGGACGCGCCAATCCGCACGCAAATTGCGCTGAATGGATAAGGCAAAAAGAAGGCGTCCCACGATGTCTTCATGTGATGACCCCGTCCTTCCATCGTGATCGGCACGACAGGACAACGGGCCCAAGCGGACAATCGGGCCACCCCTTCTTTGGCCACCCGCCGGGGACCTCGGGGTCCATCTACAGCGACAGCCACCACGTCACCTCGACGCAACACCCTCAGAAGGCCTCGGGCAGCCATCGCCCCACCGCGACTGCTGCTGCCATCGACTGTGGCGATGCCCAACCGCTGCATGATCTGCACTTGCAGTCGGCCATCCCGACTCAGACTGACAGGGACCGTGAGGCCTCTCGAGCTCACCAGTTGTCGGGCGGCGACGAGGGCAAGCTGATCACCATGGCAGAACGCGAGCACGAGAGGGCCCTCTGGCAACTGACCATGCACCCTGACTCTCAAGGTGGCGGTCCACACACGCACAACCCAGGAAACGAGCCAGCCGAGCAGCCGACGCCTCACGGGAACTCGACAACGTTCCGGGCGTGTCGCGCCCATTCAGGATCATGGGCGATGAGCACGATGATGCGGGTCTCACACAAAGACTCAAGTCGGTCCATCAGCCACCTTCGCCCCACCTGATCGAGGTGAGCGTCGGGCTCGTCGAGCACGATGATCCCCGGCGAGCCCAGCAGTGCCCTGGCGAGCGCCACCCTCTGGCGCTCGCCACCAGACAGACGCCGCCCACCCTCCTGCAGCTCGGTCTCCCAACCCTCTGGCAACCGGGCCAGCAGCGCGTCGAGATCTGCGAGCCTGGCGGCGGCGTGCAACTCCCCCTCTGTGACGGCGCGACCCAGGGTGATGTTGTCTCGCAGGGATCCCCCAGTGATGCCTGCTTCCTGAGCCAGCCAACCGATCTGCCGACGCCAGGCAGGCGCATCGAAGACACTCAACGCCTCACCGTCTACCGTGATCTGACCCTCTACGATGGGGATCAGAGCGCCGAGAGCCCAGGCCATGGTGCTCTTGCCTGATCCGTTGGCGCCGCTCCAGGTGGTGATCTCCCCTCGCCGCAGATGGCAGCTCAGTGGCCCGATCGATGTTTCACCACGACGCACGCACACGCCTTCGAAACGAATCTCTTCGATGTGTGTCTGGGGCTGCCGTGTGCCCCCCTCGGGCAACCGCTCCGGCATCTCGAGCAAAGCCTCGATCCGTTCGAGTGCAGCCTGGCCCGGTGCGATGACCGCTTGAGCGCGGGTCAGGCCCTTCACGGGCTGGTACAGCATGAGCAAGCAAGCGAAAAAGCTGAGCACCCCCTCAGGGCTCAGCGCACCTTGAGCGATCTGATCTGCGGCGTAGAAGATGGTGCCGGCGAGCGCTGCAGCACCAAAAACCTCCATCAACGGGCTGCTCACCCCCTTGAGCCGAGCGATCCGCACTACAGCTCGGGCGAGTGCGTCGCTGCGGGCGTTGGCTGCCTTGCTCGGATGATCTGGCTCGGCCATCAGCTGAAGAAGCGGCAAACGATCGAGCTGCCGGTGCAGAAGGGTCAGCCAGGCGCCCTGCTCGACCTGCGTATCGCCTCCGGCCTTTCGCAACCTGCGCCCCAACTCTGCCATGGGCCAGATGACGATCGGATACACCGCGAATGCCACAACGGCGAGACTCGGCTCGGAGGCCACACAGGCGACGACGAGGATGATCACCTGAGCCCCGTCTCCAACGAGGCGCCCATAGCCCTGAAAGATGAGGGCCTCGATAGCGACGACATCTGCGGAGGCCCGGCTCATCAAGTCACCCACCCCCCATCTGGACACGGCATCAGGTGGCATTTCCATCAACCGCTGGTGGATGCGTTCCCGAAGGGCACAGATGATCCGCTGGCCGATTCGAGCCTGACCAACAGTGTAAAGGTAGGTGGAGGCGCCCTTGATGGTGGCCACACCCATGATGAGGATCGGGATGACCCGGGTCAGCCCTGGCCCGGACGGGAGCGGTGGGAGCAGATCTCCGAGCCAGCCAGGCCAGCCGACGTCAGCACCACCGAACAAGCTACGAAGCATGGGCCCTATGAGGATCCCATAGGCCCCTGTGGTCAGGGCAACACCGAGGAGGGCCATGGCCATCCACACCAGAGCCCTGCGGTGAGGGTGAAGCAGATCTCGAATCACGGTGGAGGTCGAAGGCCTCAGAAGCTGCCGCTGATCCCAATGCCGAAGTGACTGCCGGTGGCCTGAACCTCCACTCTGGGCTCGCCTTCGTCCGGCTCGTCGTCCAGGAGCAGCCATACGAGACCTGCGCCGAGGGCGGCGATGCCAACACCCAAGGTCACATCGGCGAGCAAGGCACCAGATTCAGCAGAGTCCTTCAGACTCTCGGCCTCGGAGCGACTGGACTCACTTCGAGCGGCGTCTGCATCACTGAGCGCCTGCAGTCCCAACACTGTGCCGACGCCAATGCCCACAGCGCCGACACCCACGAGTACCCATGGCCAGGTGTTGTTCTTCTCTTCGGGCGTGATCCCGGGGGTGCCGAAGACGGTGGGCTGCTGGCCTTTCTTGCCCGTGTCGGCCTTGGGCACCAGGGGGGTGGGATCTCCTCCGAGCTGACGAATGCGCTGCATGACCGCGGTCTCGTCCACCGGTTTGGTGGCGAGATAGGTTCGGTATGCCTTGATCGCTGCGGCCTTGTCCCCCCTGCCCTCAAAGCTCCGGCCCAGGTTGAACAACATGTCTCGTTGTTTGCTGAGCTGGTAGGCCTCCTGGAAACCCTGCACGGCCTCGTCGAACTTGCCCGCACGATATGCGGCAAGCCCCTTGAAGAATGCGGCTTCGGCTTGATCGAGCTCCGCGGCGGTGAGCGTGCTGCTCTCTCGCGCGTCGCCCACCGGGGCCTCCTGGGCCCACGCCCCTGCGGGGCAACCGAGGGCAAGTGCCAGGGTCCAGCTGATCAACGGGTTGGGTATGTGTCTCATGTTGCTGGCCTTCTGGGCTTGCATCAAGGGCACTCCAGGGTGGCATCACAGCGACCCTGAGCATTGCGTATACAGCATCCGACCTGACCGAGGAAGCCCGGGTTGCCATCTTCAGCAGGGGCGCCACAGCCATCCTCTTCGGGCCTGCGACCCCCGAGCCCGCCCGGTGCTGGGGTCTCGGGGTGGCTCAACAACGTCTCCAACTCGCCCTCGTCGCGAACGACGTAGGTGGAATCGGCGATGGTGTCCGGCTCTCCGGGCACGGGGGCAACTCTGAAGACGGTGAAGCTCGGCCCACCGGCGCCACCGCCAGCGTGGCCTCCGCAGCCTCCACGGCCGCCGGTGCCGCCCTGGGTACCGTCGGTGCAGCCGACGAGGCAACCACGGCCTCCGATCCCTCCCGGTGCGCCAGGGGCGCCCAGGGCACCGGCCCCACCATCACCACCCTGGCCACCGGATCCAGCGGTCAGGACGGCGCCATTGAGCACCACCCGACCACCGACGATCATGAGGGCAAAGGAGCCGCCACCGCCACGGGCACCACGGCCGCCTAACCCAGGACATCCGCCGGCACCACCACCGCCACCGCCACCGCCGATGCCGCCCTCAGCGGTGCCACGGCCACCAGCGCCGCCACCGCCACCGCCACCGGGCACTCCGGGGTTTCCGTCATCGGAAGGCCGTGAGAGCCAGACGAGCCGGGCGCCGCCTTCGCGGTTGTCGAGGAAGATCAGCCCGGTACCCTGACTGGAGAGACTGTTGGTGCCGTTGGCACCGTCACCACCCTCCTCGCCCAGCTCACCGGGCTCAGCTCCACCGGGGCCCGACAAGGGGCCGCCGCGGCCATTCTCACCGGGCTGAGGCTCTACAGAGAGATCATTGCGGGCGTTTTCACCATCACCGCCGGCACCCCCTCGATAGAAGAAGTTGATGCAGCTGGCGTTGTCCGCCTGACCACCGCCATCTTGACCGCAACCAGAGCACTCACCGAAGTCGGCATCTGATCCAGGGGTCCCCGCACGGGCGGTGTTGGTGCCAGCACCCGCGAGATCACCATCTCGACCATTGGCGCCGCGGGCGGCGATGACCTCCACGTTGTGCAGCTCGAGGAAGTCGATGCCGACGTTCACCGCGTGCACGGGGATGGAGGGCCGGGCGTCGAAGGCAGGTAGATTCTCCGAGGCCACCACCAGATTGCTCAACACGGTGGCGGTCTGAATGTCCTCGTATCGCAAGACCACCTGAGCACCGGAGATCCGCGTGACGGCAGCGGGGTTCTCGCGGCGATCGCTCCTGAACCACCGTGCCTGAGGGCCGAGCTGCCTGTTGTAGGCATAGCCACCGTACAGATTCACCCCGGAGGGTACGACCTGGGAGATGCCACCGACATTGTGGGTGCCCACGTCGAGCAGAATGTTCCGCCGCCCTGTTTGCACCGAGAGCGCCACGGCGCGGGCCAGAGTGAGCACGGGGGCGTCGATGGTGCCGTCGTTCTCGTCGGATCCGTCGAGGCTCGACACGAACACCGAGTCCTCTGCGTCTCCGTCGACCCCATCACAGTTGCTGTCCACAAAGTCGAGATCGGGGGCGTCGGGGGCGTTCTGGTTGCACTCACACCCATCGGCGCTCAGGCCATTGAGATCGACGAAGCCCGGCAAGCAGCCTCCGATGACGCAACGGCCGACCTCACAGGCCTCGTCGGCGTTGTCCAGCGCACAGGCGAAGTTGCACTCACCGCAGTGGGACACGTCAGTCAGCAGGTCGAAGTCTTCATCGACCGCGCCATCACAGTCGTCGTCCTGGGTGTCACAGAGGGCTTCGTTGGGGCCTTCTGGCTGTATCTGCTCAGCGCTGCAGAGGTAGGGTGTGAGCATTCCAGTGTCGGGATCGAGTGTGGGACCTTCAGGATTGCACTCCAGGGTGCCCTGGCTTTCACACACACCGAGGCCAGAGCTGCAAGCCTGCCCGAGTTCAGCGTAGTCTTCGTCTACACTGTCGTCGCAATCATTGTCGTTGCCGTCACACAGCTCGACATCGGGCTCACCGGGCGCTACTGAGCACTCCACGAGTGTGCGATCGAGGGCGCCACACACCACCTGGCCCGTCCGAGCGCAGGCGCCGACGCCGACTGTGCATGGCTGACCCAGCCGATCGACGAAGTCTTCGTCCACTGCACCATCGCAGTCGTTGTCGAGCCCGTCTCCACACAGCTCTTCGAAGCCGTCGCCGTTCATGGCGGAGCACCTGACCCCACCCTCGAAGCACTCGTAGGCGCCGACACGACGGCACGCCCCGACGCCCGCTTCACACGGGCCACCGAGAGGCTGCTCAGGATCATCGAGGAAATCTTCGTCGACTGCGCCATCGCAGTCGTTGTCTTCACCATCACAGAGATCGTCTGTGGGGGTCACTTCACCCTCACATGGGCCCCAACGACGCACCCCTTCGTCCATGACACATGTGCGCATCCCAAAGGCGCACCCGCCCACGTCGGAGCCACCACAGGGCTCGACGGCGTCGAGCTCACAGCAGTCGGGGATCTCCTCGTCGACGTTGCCATCACAGTCATCATCCAGGCCGTTGCACAGCGCAGCATCAGCCTCGACTTCGACTGGGGGTGCTGCAGGCTCGACGCCACAGATCACCTCACCATCGACACAAGCCTGCTCCCCTTCTGTGGCGCACACCCCAGTACCGGCAGCGCATCGAGTGCCCGCCTCTGGGAAAGCTTCATCGATTCGACCGTCGCAGTCGTTGTCTTCCGCATCACAGATCTCAGCAGAGGCGAGGGCCTCACCGGCCACCTGACACACCTGCTCTTCGTCGGCAAAAGAGATGGTGGTCTCCCCATCGACGATGGTGATCCCACTCTCGGTGAGCTTGAGCAGGCAGCCGTTGTCGGCGGTACATGGACTGCCGAAGGCGAAGGCGCTGCCGTCAGCACACAGGCCCGAGTCGAAACCCGCGCTGAAGAAGTACAACTCCACGTCAATGGCGGTGCCAGGGCTCAACGGCAAGGTGGGTGCCTGGCCCGGGGCTGCCCCAAGTCGGCCTTCGGACCAGTTGAGCGGTAGATAGGACACGGTGTTGCCCGCAGAGCGAGTGAGCATGCAGGTGTTCACGTCCTGATCGGCCACCCGCGACTCGAGCTGACCGCGACAGGCCACCCCCGACGCCCCGTCGCCTTCAGGTGCCCCGAGACACGGCGTCAGATCGATTTGCACCGACGCAAAGGCGATCTCTTCTCGGGATTCGCTGCACCCCAATGCCACGCTGGACACAGCGAGGAGGGTCAGGGCCTGAAGATGCCTCATGGGCCGTTACTCCACCTTGAACAGGGTCGGGGCCCATCGATCGGGAATGGGGATGGCGTCAGCCACCTCAAGGGCCTTGCCATAGTGCGTGTTCCAGTAGCGGGACAGAACCTTGTAGTGGCTGTCACGCACCTTAGGGATTCTCCAGGATTCCTGCTCCAAACCACCGTCTTTGAAGGTAAAGAGCGTGAGTCGCTGATCCTCTCCATCAGGCTCGAGGTACGCGGCGACGAGGGTGCCCACCTGGAAGCGATCCGCCATCTGGAAGGCCAACTCGATGCGGTACTCCTCGGAGAAGGCATCGGCCCCTCTGAAGATCATCTTGTAGAGGGTGTCGTAGGCCTCGGCGCGATTGCGGGCTTCCTTGAGCTTGGCCTTCACCGAGACCGACTTGCCGGACTCGAGGTTCACCAGGGTGCCCCAGCGGGCATAGCCTGCCTTGCGCACCTCCACGAGGTGGGGCCCTGCAGGAATGAAGGGGTTGGCGTAGGGCAGACTCTGCCCGATCACCCCGACGGGGCGCTCGTCGACGTAGACGTGGGCACCGTCGATGTTGGCGGTGATCTTCAACTCAGCAGTGCCCGCAGAGGTGGTGGTACCACACTTGTCCGCGAGGGGCTCGAACTGCTCGAGAGGGCCAGCGCTGCCGGCGAGGTTGCGCGTGAGGGCGACATAGCTGCAGTAAGCGTTGAGCGCGCCTGCCTCGTCCTTTGCCCCTTGCAGCCCGAGGTACTGATAGAAGTAGATCCCTCTAAGCAGCTGAGAATCTGAAGAATATGGCAATGCGCGATTGTAGAAGATGTTGGCGCGCTTGAGCTGCTCCTGAGCCTCGTCGGGCTCGCCCTTCTCGAGGTGGCGCTGGGCATTGTTGAAGTGCCGCCGGGCCTTCTCGAGGTTGCCCTTGCTCAACATGCCCACGTCGTACCGGCGCTCGATCGAGCGCACTCGGGGCACCTTCTTGCCTTCTTCGTGGATGCCCTCGCTGTGGGCATACTCGAACATGTTGCGCAGATCACGCTCGATCCGCACCGCCGTGTTGGCGTCTGCCCCATCACGGGCGAAGACCATCACCGCCGCCCAGTCTGCAGAGTCGGCCTGAGCCACAGTGGGGGCCGCGATGGGGGCCACCGCACCCAACCCCAGCGTCAGCCACAGCGCGAGGCCTCTGGTCATCGCCCGCTTCACGTTCACTCTCCTACGAGATCCGCCATGGAGAAGGTCACCATGTACAGTCGCTGCCAGGTCTTGTTCGGAGAGCCCTTCTCACCGAGGGCCTTGAAGGCGAGGCGCATACGTGCCCCCCCCTCTACGGGGAACACGGCGAGATCGCTGTTGATCTGCGTGTTGGTCTTGATGACCCCTCTCGCCGAGCCGTCGACACGGGTCCACATGATGGGGTTGTCCACCTTGAAGTCGCGCTTCACGTAGAACACAGAGGAGCTGTCGTTGCTCCAGGCAGGGCCCCGGTGATCGTCGACGACGACGTCCTTGGCGAGCTGCTTGGCACCACCGCCGTTGCGATCCACCACCCAGAGGTCGAAGATCTTGTCGTCTTTTTGCTTACGGCCCTTGTTGGCGTAGAACGCGATGAGCTGGCCATCAGGCGACCAGCTGGGGCGCATCTCGTCGCCTTCCCAGTTGGTGAGCATCCGAGCGGTCTCCCGAGGCTTCACCACATCGTCGATGACTCCGATGTCCTGGCCCTGACGACCACTTTGAGAGCGCACGAAGGCCAATGTGTGGCCCGTGGGGGCCCAACGGGGCATGTACTCGGTGCTGTCATTCCAGAAAGTCAGCTGCCGAGGGCTGGCGTCACCAGACAAGTCGAGCACCTTCACCACACCAGAGTCACGCTCCTGAGAGGTGAAGGCGATGAAGCGGCCATCGAGGGACCATGCAGGCTGGCCGTCGTTGCCGTTGTGCTCAGTGAGCCATGTACCGTCGGCGTAGAGATCATAGTTCTTCTTGGGGCCGCGGCTGCTGAACACGAAGGGATCGCTGAGCAGCTTCTTGTCGGGGGCCCACTCGAAGTCCACCACCGGGGGCCCCTTGGCCCCCCAGCTGCTTTTCCCGGCGATCTTCACCTCGCGGCGCTGGTTCTTGGGCCGGCCGTCGGGTGTGAGGGTGGTGATGAAGGTCTGCCGGGAGTCCCCCTTGGGGTTGTAGACGTCGTAGGCGACCTCGGACCCGTCAGGGGCCCAGCGAGGCGCCTGACAGTGCGCACTGGGCTGCTGGGCCAGCAGGACGGGGCGACTCACCTCCGCCGAGGCCATGAGAGGCAGCGTCAGACCCACCAGTGGCAGGGCCACACGGGCGCAGGAAAGCGAGAGCGAGGTGTGTTTCTTCATGACGTGAGCCTCATCCTTCAACGTTCGAGTTCAAACCGGGTGTCGGTACGGGTGGTGACGTCATCTTCTTGCAACAACAAGAAAGCCCCGACGCCGGCGAGCACCGCGGCGCCCGCCCCGGCATACCACCAGGGGCTGATCCCGTCATCGTCCGCCGCCTGAGAGACGGCGCCGAGCCGGATCGCCACCTTCGGGTGTTCGCCCTTCTTCACCGTGAAGGGCACGCCGTGGGCGCTGTACTGCCCAAAGGGCAGGTAAATGGTCGTGGGCAGCTCGATCTCGGTGGATCGAAGCCGCTCTCTGATGGACAAAAACATGGCCTGTTTCTGCTTGATGATGATTCGGGCCTCCGAGGCGAGGTGCAGGGTTCCGCGGCTGGTCCCGCCCATGCGCCTGAAGGTCACTGGGCCGTACGACTCCGTCAGGTGCCCCAAGAATTCACTTGCCGCCTGACGACGCTGCGGGTTCTTGAGCCCGAGGGCCTGAGCGCGCTCCGCCATGGCGAAGGCTTCTTCGAGCATCAGCAGCTTCTCGGCGGTCTGACCGCGGTAGAGCACCACCACGAAATCGTCGCGGCCGCCGGGGCGTCGGATGGCGATGTCGAAGGTGCGCTTGGCCTGCTTGTAGAGCCGCCGTTTGAAGTACAGCACACCCTGGTCGCGCAGCTGCTCCACGCTCTGACCACCTGTGCCCTCGGACTGTCCGTAGGCGGTGGCGGCACCGAGCACCAGGCCCAACGCCATCAGGCCGCCGAGGGTGGCTCGGGTGAACCTGCGCGGTCCCCTGGGGTGTCGAACGACGTGCTCAACCATCAGAAGAGACTCCAGCGTGGCCAAAGCACGCCACCTGATGTGCCGGGCCCACCTGCACCATGGGCGGTCGGCTGCCCTGACATTTTTCCACAATGCCCAGCTGCGCTGCCAGAGGGCAATCGGAGGCATAGACGCACCCCTTCACCTCGACCCCGGACTTCGCCCGCGCTTCGAGGTCGAAGCCGGTGGAGACCACCCTTCGGGCGCGCCCACCTTCGTCGAGCAGATCAGAGGCCTGAATGAGTCGATGGGTATACGGGTGATGGAACTCCGCCTTCCCCAACAGCGCCCCGGGGACATCTTCGATGATGCGCCCTTGCAACATCACCATCACCCGCTCGCTGATCCGACGCACGAGGCCCAAATCGTGGCTGATGAGCAGATAGGTGGTCTCGGGGGCCTTGAGGGCCTCGAGCAGATGGATCATCTGCTGCTTGATCGCCGCGTCGAGGCCGCTCGTGGGCTCGTCGGCGACGATGAGCCGGGGGCGGGTGGCCAGGATACGCGCGAGACCCACCCGGCGACGCTCACCGCCGCTGAGGCTCGCCGGGCGCTGATCACCGCGATCGATCAGGCCCACCTGTTCGAGCAGCTCTCTCGATTGCGCCTTTCGGCCTTCGGCATCGAGCTCGGGGCGATGCAGCCGTAGTGACTCGTCGAGCATCTGCCACACGGTCATCTTCGGGTGCAGATTCGCCGCCTGGTTCTGAAACACCATCTGGAACTCGCGGCGCAGCCCCCGGAGCTCGGTGCGGCCAGCGGCGAGCAGATCGGCGCCGTTGAACTCGAGGCTGCCCTCGTCGAGGGGGGTCAGCCGCAAGAGCACCTTGCCCAATGTGGTCTTGCCACTCCCCGACTCTCCGATGAGGGCCGCGATCTCCCCCTGCTTGAGGGCGATGTCCACCCGATCGAGGGCGCGGGTCTCCGTACGTGCACGGAGCAATCCCCCACCCCGAAAGACCTTCACCAGGCCCTGGGCCTGAATCACGTGCTCAGTGGCACCGGCCATCACACCACCTCCGCAGGTGCAGAAGTGGCTGAGGCAGCAGGTCGCTCGCCGAGATCGGCCGCGGCGAGCAGGCTCGCCGTGTAGGGATGCCGGGTGCCGCGATGGTGCCGCAGGTCATCAGTGGAGGCACGCTCCACCACCTGCCCGCTCTTCATGACGATGACCCGATCGGCGAGGTACAACACCTCGCGAATGTCGTGGGAGATGTAGAGCATCGAGCCCTGACGATCGGCGAGCAGATCTTTGAACAGCTCGACGATCTCAGCCCGTACTGTGGCATCGAGGCCCGTGGTGGGCTCGTCGGCGACGAGAAGCAGCGGGGTACACGCCATGGCCACGGCGATCATCGCCCGCTGACACATGCCACCGGAGAGCTCGTGCGGGTATGCGCGGTACACCCGTTGAGGATCAGGCATCTGCACACGCTCAAGCCACGAGAGCGCCCGTAACCTGCGCTCTTCCTTGCTCAAGCCCGACGCTGAGACCGAGACCGCCTCGGCGACCTGATCTCCCACGGTCATGAGCGGATCGAGGGACTGCCTGGGGTTCTGGAACACGGCGGTCATCTTGTGACCCCAAAGGGGTTTCATGCGCCGATGCACCATCCGCTGCCAGCGGCGGCTGTTCTTTCGAGGTGGCTGCCCGCTCTTGATGACGGACTGCAGACCCTTGAGCAACTGGATCGGACCATTGCCACCGTCGAAGGTGATCTGGCCCCCCATCACGCCCGGCAAGCCCGCGACGAGGCCAAGCACCGAGAGCGTGGTCATGGTCTTGCCGCTCCCCGACTCGCCGAGGATGCCCAAAACCTCACCAGGGCGCACCTCGAAGCCCACGTGATCCACCACGCGCCGACGGCCCTTGGGGGTGTCGAACTCGATGACGAGATCGCGCACTGTGAGTACCGGCTGACTCATCGCACCGCCTCTGCCCTACGGGCGACGAGGTTGCCGAAGGCCAGGAAGCCAGAGATGGCCACCACGATGGCGAGGGCCGGGAACATCCAGGCCCAGTACGCTTCGATGCCCGTGTCACGGGCCTGAGCCACCATGTTGCCCCAAGACGGTGTGGGCTCCTGCACCCCATAGTCTCCGAGATACGAGAGCGCGGTCTCGACGAAGAGCACATAACCGAAGACGTAGGCCCCCTGGCGAATCAGCAGGGGCCGGCACTGCAGCCACAGGATGTGATAGAGCAAAATCCGCGGGGTGCTGAAGCCATGGGCGATGTGGGCGAGGATGTAGTCCTCCGAGGCGAGAGCTTCTACTCGACGCTGAATGACTCGGGCCACTGTGGGGATGAACAGCAAGCCAGTGACCACGGCGATGAGCATCATCGACGGATCGAGAATGGTGCACACCAGGATCAAGAAGATCAGCCGGGGCAATGTGTCGATCAGCTGCATGCCATAGAGGGTGACGGCCTGCAGCGGCCCCCGGGCATAGCCCACGAGGGCGCCAGTGAGGGCGCCGAGGCTCATGGTGATGGTGGCGGCGACGATGCCCGGCAAGAAGAAGGCATTGATGCCCATGAAGACGCGCATGGCCACGTCCCGGCCCTGATCGTCAGTGCCGAAGATGTGCTCACCAGATGGGCCCAGGCGCCGCCGGGCGTAATCCACAGCTTCCGCTGGATCGTACTCGATGAAGGGCGCAATGAGCCCCACGATGATCACGAGGGCCACCACCCCGCCGCTCACGATGAGCGCGCTGCGTCCGAGCTTATCCCCCATGAGCAGCCTCACGGGGATCGACGGCAGCGCGAACCAGATCGGCGATGACGTTCACCACGATGATGGTGACGGTGAAGCACACGCTCACCGCGACGACCACGGGGAAGTCACGGAACTTCGCCGACTCGAAGAGCACATAGCCCGCGCCATTGAGGGCGAAGATCCGTTCGACGATGACCGCGCCGCTCAAAATCAGGGGCAACCGAGCAGCATAGGCACTCACCAGGGGCACGATGAGGTTCCGGGCGATGTGACGCACCGTGCCGGCCCCCTTGGCCCGCACCGCGGCGATGAACTGGCTGCCCTGCAGGCGCAAGAGCTCTGCCCGCACGGCGTTGAAGGTGTCCATCAGCATACCGTCGGCCACCATGAGCACGCCGCCGGCGAAGACATAAGGCATCAGCGACTTGCCCTCAGTCTCCCAGAACAACGGGTACCAGGCCGGTGGATCGAAGCCCTCTTGTATTCGGTGGGTGAACACCAGGTAGTTGGTGATCTGGGCAAAGAAGAACGCCGCGATGAACGATGGCGCTGCTGTAATCACATATAAGAGGCTGGTGATGCCCCTGCCTATCGGACCGGGTTGCCCCGCGATGATGGCCCACACGAGAGCCACCGTCAGGCAAGCGAGCAACGCCAGCACCGACAACAAGAGCGTGCGGCCAAAGGCAGGCAGCACCACGTCGAGCACCTCGGCCCCCGTCTCGAAGACGAGTGATTGACCAAAGTCACCGCTGGTGGATCGAAGCAGCCAGTGGCCATACCCGGAGACAATGTCTCGATCGAGGCCGAACTCTGCAGCGAGCTTGGCCTTGATCTCCGGATCGGTCCCAGGAGGGCTGATGGCGTCGATGGCGTCGCCTGGCGCCGCACGCACAGTGGCGTAGATGACGAAGCTGGCCCCGACCAGGAGCAGCACACCAGAGAGCAGCCGTCGCGAGCTCGCCCCCATGAGGCGCCAGAAGCGGTTCAAGGAGCGAACTCCCACTCCTCGATGGAGGAAAAGTAGCGGTAAGGCAGGATGAACACGTTCTTCAAACGCGTGCTGACACCAGAGTAGACCTCTACCGTCCACAGGAACACATAGGGCAGCTCTGTGTGAACAGCCTGATGTACCTGCTTCATGAGCGATTTGACCTCGCGGTAATCTTTGGACTTCTTGGCCTTATCGAGCAGGGCATCCACCTTCTTACTCTTGAAGCCAATGTAATTCAGCACGCCCTTCGAGTGGAACAGCGGATAGACGTCTTCAATCTCCTCGAAAGACCACACGTTGAGGGTCATGTCGAACTTACCCTTGCCGATGACCATCTCACGATAGGCAGCATGATCGCGGTAATCGAGGTTGACCTTCACCCCGACCTTGCTCAGCTGTCCCTGAATCCCGAGGGCCAGCTCACGACTGCTGGTGAGCTCTTTGTCCAGCACGAAGGTGATCTCAAGCAGCTGTTTACCCTTCTTGCGGTATTGCCCTCGCTTCACATAGCCAGCGGCCTTGAGCAGGGCCCTCGCCTGCTCGAGGTTGGTCTTCCTCGGCTTGACCTCGAAGTTGTAGAAAGGACTCGCTTCCGTGAAGGGGCCGCTGATGACGTCGCCTCGGCCGAGGTTGGCCTCTACGAGCTCTTTGCGGTCGAGGGCGAGGGTGATGGCCTCGCGTACCCTCACATCTTTGAGGGCCTTGTTCTTGTGGTTGAAGCCCAAGTACCACCACGACACCGTGGGGTAGAAGACGAGCTCGATCCCCTGCAGCTCATCGAGGACCGGGAGCTCCTTCGGCGGCAGAAATATCACCACGTGATGTCCCGAGTCCCCACCGAACTTGAGACCTGCCACCTGCATGACCTTGTCCGGCATGGCCTGCATCTCGATCTTGGGGAGCTTGACCGGCACGAAGTACTTCGGGTTGGCCTTGAGGCGGAGGCCCTTCGTCGAGTAGCCCCCCTTCGTCAAGATGAACGGCCCAGTGCCCACGGGCCGTCGAGCGAACTTGTGGGTACGCTGGATGGCTGTGGTCTCGAAGGCGTGTTTGGGGATGATCTTGAACATGAAACGCTTCACTGGGCTCTCAAGGGGCCGAGTGAAGGCGATGTCGATCGTATGTGGATCAACGACAGCAACGCTCTTGATGAATTCGTACTTCCGCTTGGCGTTGAAGATCGTGCCCGGATCGTGGGCGGCGTCGATGGTGAACTTCACATCGGCTGCGGTGAAGGGCTTGCCATCGTGCCACTCAACGCCCTTTCGCAAGCTGAACCGGATGCTGTCCTTCCCCGAACTCAGCTTCCACGAGGTGGCGAGGCCAGGGGCCATCTCACCGGTCTTGGCCTCTGTCACCAGCGAGTCGAAGATCAACTCCACCATGCGCACTGAGGTCATGTCCTCGGCAAAGAATGGCAACAATGACAGCGGTCGGGCGTCTTCGGGGTAGCGAAGAGTATCCAGCTTGGCCATGGCGGGGAAAGCGATGGCCACGCTGAGGGCCACGATCGTCAATGAGTGCAGCAGACGTCCCGTCATCTCGGGCTGACTCCTCGGTGTGTGCTCGACCTGACTCAGCGCGGATATTCAGCGGGCTTTATCAGCGCCGCTGGGGGGCTCAACTCAAGGAGAGAGGCCCCAGTCTTCAAATGAAGTGAAGTAGTAGTAAGGCTGGATGAACACGTTCTTCACGCGCTTGCTGATCCCCGAGTAGATGTCGAGGGACCACAGGAAGAAGTAGGGCAGCTCGGCGTTCACCACCTGGTGAATCTCCTTCATCAGCTCCTTGTACTTCTTGTAGTCGCGGGTGGCCTTGGCCTGGTCGAGCAGGCCGTCCACCTTCTCGCTGTTGAACCCAATGAAGTTCATCACGCCATCGGAGTGGAACAGCGGGTAGACATCCTCGACCTCTTCGAATGACCACACGTTCAGGGTCATGTCGAAGTTCTTCTTCACGAAGACGAGCTCGCGGTACCGCGCGTGATCGAGGTACTGAGGCGTGACCTTGATGCCGATCTTGCGCAGCTGAGCCTGAATGCCCAGGAACAGCTCCTGGTTGCTGGCGAGCTCTTTGTCGAGCACGAACTTGAACTCGAGCTTGGCCTTGCCCTTCTTGCGGTACCGACCCTTCTTGGCGTAGCCCGCCTCGTCGAGGATCTGGTTCGCCCGGGCCACGTCCTGCTCACGAAGCTCGACCTCGAAGTTGTAGAATGGGCTCGACTCGGTGAAGGGGCCGCTGAGGATGTCGCCGCGACCGAGGTGGGCCTCTACGAGCTCCTGGCGGTTGAGGGCCAGGGCGATGGCCTGACGCACCTTGTTGTCGTTGAGGGCCTTGTTCTTGTGGTTGTACGCCATGTACCACCACGACACCGTGTGATAGGGCTCCAGCACCACGGAGTCGCTGTTCTCGAAGACCGGGATCTCCTTGGGCGGCAGGAAGATCACCGCCTGCACACCGGCGCTGCCGCCGGAGTACTTGAGCACGCTCACCTGGCCGGCCTTGTCGGGGGTGTGCTGCATCTCCACGCTGGCGACCTGCACCGGGTTGAAGTACCCGGGGTTGGCCTCAAGGTTGACGCTGCGCACGGAGAACCCGCCCTTCTTCACCATGAAGGGGCCGGTGCCCACGGGCTGCCGGGCGAACTTGTCCTTCCGGCTGATGGCGGTCTTCTTGAACTTGTGCTTCGGGATGATCTTGAACAGGAACCGGCGCTCGGGCTCGGCGACGGGCCGAGTGAACGTGAAGTGCACCGCGAACTTGCCCTCGACGGTCACCGTGTTGATGAACCGGTACTTGCCCTTGGCGTTGAACACGGTGCCGGGATCTTGGGCGGCGTCGATGGTGAACTTCACGTCATCAGCGGTGAAGGGTTTGCCATCGTGCCAGTTGATCCCTTCGCGCAAGACGAAGCGAATGCCGCCACGATCGGGATCCACCTCCCAGGAGGTGGCGAGACCGGGGGCAAAGTCACCGCGCTTGTCGACGTAGATCAGCGAGTCGAAGATCAGCTCCACCATGCGGACAGAGCTCATGTCCTCGGCGAAGAAGGGCATCAGCGAAGAGGGGCGGTTGTCCTCCGGGTACCTGAAGGTCTGGCTCTGAGCCCCAGCAGGCGCGGCCATGGCCACGCCGAGGAGGGTGATCATCAGGGAGTGCAGCAGGCGTCTCATCATCCGGGACCTGGCTCCTAGGTGTGTGATTGCCCCTTCGGGGCCTCGCGCGTGTCTCAGTTGCCCCGCTTGACACCACCCCCATGGTTGATGGCCCGGATCGTGAGCAGATCGCGGAGCATCTCCATGGGCGTGAGCACGGCGGGCAGGTGATCCCTCATTCGGTTGAGGTACTTCACCGCCACTCGGGGCTGTCCAATGTCTACGTTGTCCAGGGCCGAAGCAGTCAACGCCGAGAGCGTGTTCCGCCGTGAAGGCGCCTGGGACTTGGATTTCTCTTCTGCGTCCGCCCGAACTCGAGTGGCCACGGCACGTTTGCCGGTGCGACTGAGTGCGTCGGCGAACCGACGTTGGACGACATCAACGTACCGATCAATCAAAAGCAGATCAGCCACAACCTGCTGACCGGGGGCATCTTTGGGGATGGCTTCTCGAACAAGACGCTCCAACTGACTGCGATCAGTAGGGAAAACATCCTTTTCGAGTGGCTGACCAAAACGAACGAGAGTTCGAACTCGGCTCACCTTCTGGGCGATGCTGCTCTGGCCAATCTGCTCAGCGGCAGCCTTGGCAGCGTCGCGCTGGCCCGCTTGATCCAGCGCCATGGCCTGAAGGGCGATGGCTTCGGCCTTGAAGTCGTCGAAGGTCGAAATGCCAGAGAAGATCACCAGAGAGAGTGGCAGCTCACCAGCAAAGCCAGCAGCCGCCTCGGCACTCTTCGCAGCCTCGGCGCCCTTGCCCTGAAGCAACTGGGCCTCGGCGAGGAGCAGCTGCGACGCACCAGCGACCCCCTTGAGGTGCTCTTCAGCCACAGCGGCGTACACATGGCCCTGCGCCAGCAGCCCATGGGGATCGAGAAACACGAGGTTCTGCTTCTCGAGCTCAATCCGTACGTCGGGCGTGGCCTGGTTGATGCGAGCGAGCCGCTTGCGGGCCTCTTTGAGGCGACCGGCGGCGACGAGGGACCTCAGCCGAAGTCGCTCTCCGTACACCTTCTCGCTGCCGGGCGGGATGTCGGCGTCGGCGCCCCCTGCCCTGCCTGCGAGCAAATCGGGGAGCGGGCCCACGGCATCGGCCTTGAGCGCAGCGGACCACGGAACCACAGGGGATCCCTCTGGCGCAGTGCTGGTGGGCACCTCACCGGTCTGCTTGAAGCCCATCTGCGCACCATACTGATGCATGCGCACTTTGATGAAATCGGCCCAGGCAGAGCCTGCGGCGGCACCGGGCAATGCCATCTGGGCCTTGAGGACCTTGGGCGAGGCCCGATAGACAATGTCGGCGAGGCGCATGTGGGCATGGGCCAACTCCAGAGCGGAGCGCGCGGCGCCGATCTTCAAATCGACATCATCTGCTTTGGATTTCAGATCACCCTCGAAGGCCTCGAGAGCCTTGAGGGTGTCGTTCTGCATCAACAGCGGCCAGCCTGCGCTGGCGCCCCCGATGGCATCGAGTCCTGCAGGATCTTGAGCGGCCTTGACGATCCAGCTCTCGGCGAGCGCCGACTTCTCGGCGGTGACGTCGAAGCTGGCATCGGGCAGACGTCGGGCGCTCTTCTTGCCCCCGTCTCCACCCGTGTTGTCGCCACCACACCCTGCCCCCACAGAGAGGCCGAGGGCGAAGGTGCCCATGACGATCGTACGCACGAAGCGCTGCCGGTGATCCTGGTGTGGCATCGGGAATTACAGCCCCAGCTCGCTCTTGCGCTCGGCAAGCTCGCCGATCTTCCGCTCGGCCTTGGAGACCTCACCGGGGTTGTGGCCGCGGTTGAAGGTCTTGTAGCGCTCCCAGTTGCGGATCGCCCGCTCGAGGTGCTGAGGATCAGCCCCCTTGGGATCTTCGTGGTACTGCCGCATGAATTCGAACTCGAAGACCTCGGCGTGGAACTTGTAGGCATCGGCCTTCGCCGCCTTGGGCAGCCGCCGCATGTTGATCTCCACGCGCTTCATGGTCCGGATGGCCTTCTTGTAGCGCGATTGCTTGGCGTACGACTTCGCCAAAGACAGCAACACCGTGGGATCGCGCTTGTAGCGACCGGAGGAGGTGGCCTCCTCAAGCTCCTTGGCCTGCCGCTTGTAGTCCTTCTGGCGGTAGTAGTAGTCCGCCAGCATACGGTGGGCCTCGGTGTACTTCGGGTGCCGGCGCTCGATCTGACCCAGGAACTCCACATCGGACTGCTGGAGCATCTGAGAAGACTTGAGCGAGCCGTTGATGGCCTTCACCCGAGCGCTGATCTCTTCTTTGGACATGTTGCTCGGGGATGCAGCCCCAGTGGCCACGGCAGAGCCACCGCCACCGCTGCCCTTACCTGGCTGCACACGAGCGCTCTCCTCGACGCCGAGCAATCCACCATTGGCGAGATCAGTCGACGGGGGGGGCGGCTCCACGGCGGCCACAGGCTCGGGGGCCGGCTCGGGGATCGGATCGACAGCTACAGGCTCAGGCGCTGGCTCCGGGATCGGATCAGCCACAGGCTCAGGGATCGGGTCAGCCACGGGCTCGGGGATCGGATCAGGATCGCTGCCGAGCAGGGTGATGTCGGGATCAGCAGCTGGCGGAGGCGTAGGCGCCGCTGCAGTTGCAAGGCCCACACCAGCACCGGTGCCGATGCCAAGAGGCGTGTCGAACTCCCCGCCGTTGTCTTCGGGCTCGGGGATCGGATCGGCAGCCACAGGCTCAGGGATCGGATCAGGGATCGGATCAGCCACGGGCTCCGGAATCGGCTCGGGGATCGGATCGGCCACGGGCTCCGGAATCGGCTCGGGGATCGGATCGGGTGTGGGGATCACTGCGACCGCCACAGGCTCAGGGGCCGGCTCGGGGATCGGATCAGCCACGGGCTCCGGAATCGGCTCGGGAATCGGATCGGGCTCCACCCGAGCGGTGCTGCCCGAATTGACATCGAAGATGTCGGCAGCAGGTGCCGGCTCCGGGTCGTCCTTCGCCTTCCTGGACCGACCCTTCGGGGCCGGATCGGCCACTGGCTCGGGGGCAGGCGCCAAATCATCCCACAGTGAATCCTTCGCTGCGGGCTTCGGCTCGTTCTTGGCCACCTTCACCGGCTCCACAGCAGGAGGCGGCTCCACAGCGGGGGGCGGCTCTGGGGCGGCGGGCTCCGGCTGGGGAGGCTCCGCAGCGGGTGGGGGCTCGGCCTTGGCGATGACCGTGTCGCTGGTCTCGCCGATGGGTCCGCTCTTCGAGGGGGTCAGCAGATAGATCTGGTCGTCTTCGGCGAAGGCGCCCTGGTAGCGCAGCGCGCCGGCGCTGGCCCGCAGCTGCATGCCCGGCACGCCGCTCACGAGGATCATGGCGTCGCCGTTGCTGCCGGTCTTGCCCACGAACTCGTCGTTCACCTTGACGGGGGTGCCCCCCTTCTCGGTGCGCACCATGAGCAGGAAGTCGCGCTTGGGTCGCTGCAAGGTGGCCACGAACTCCACCTGGAGGGGGCGACCGTCGGCGGGATACTGCACCTTGAACTGCCAGCGGGATTGATCGACGTTCGGGGGAATCGTGTAGCCCTCAGGGGTCTCCACGTTGAAGGTGAGCGTGTCACCGTTCTTGGCGCCGAACTTGCCGCGGAACACCCCGTCGGGGCCGGTGATGCCGAACTTCTTGCCGTTGATGTAGAACTGCACGAGTTCCACAGGCTTGGCCTGAAGGTCGACGGTCTTCACCAGCAGGATGACCTCGCTCTGCTGAGCGGTCTGGGTTTGAGTGGCCTCACCTTCCGGCGGCTTCTCACCACACGCGGTCAAACCGGCGCTGAGGCTCACAGCCCCAGCGAGCACCCAGTGGCCTCGGGTGTTCTTTTTCATGGTCTTCCCCATCGTCTCCACTCCGTGTCCCCGCAGGGCATCACGGCCGGGTCTCGAGCAGTGTCGATGACGCGTCTCGCTCGGAAAACGCTCACCGCGAGGGCGGTCTCAGTTGCCGATGATCGGAACAGAAGCCTCGTCGGGCTCCCGCTCGGGATCGGCGGTCGGATCGGGTGCAGTCTCTTCAATGTCCGGCGTCAGGACCTTCATTACGAGGTCCTCGACTTTGTTGGGGCCGCCCTCGACCTTGATCTCCAGACCCAGCTCTTCAAATCCGAATTTACGCACCCGGACTCGGTATACGCCCGGGGGTATCGGTTCGATCTCTCCGGTCTCGTTGATCCGCTGTCGGATGTTGAAGAAACCCTTGGGATTCGTGAGCACAACGTCGGTGTCAGGCTCGGTGAAGACCTCGGCCTTGGGGATGGGCGCCCCGGTCTCGTCGGTGATGCGGCCCACCAACGACACAGGCTGGCCACCACACCCGACGAGAACTGCAGCGAGCAGAGCGCTCGTCAACACGCGCAGAAACATCACTGATCCTCCATGCGCTCGCTGACGACGGTCAGGGCGTAGTCGACATTCGGATCTCGTGGATCGAGCTCTTTGAGCCGAGCCAGCGTCTCGTATGCCTCGTTCATCTTGCCCGCCACCGTGGCATCGATGGCCTTGGCCATCAGCTGCTGCCGCAGCTCGGAGATCTCGGTGAGCGCGTTGGTGCGGGCGAGATGATCGTTGATCTTCTGAAGAAGCTCGGGGGCGTCGTTCTGAAGCTCGTGCGTCGTGATGAGCACATAGGCCTCGGAGATCTTCTTGAGGCCCTCGGCGAGCTTGCCCGCCCGCTTGCTGCGCTTCTTGATCCTGCTGGCCTTCTTGAGGGTCTTCTCCCCTTCAGTGGCCAGGGTCTTGGCGTCGGCGAGAGGCTCGGCGTGGGCCGAGAGCGCCGTGGCGCACACAAAAGCCCCGATGAGCAGCAGGGCATGGACGAGAGTGGACCGCCTCAACGCTGTCCTCCATGAGGTAAGGTGCCGTAAACACTTAAATCACCGGCACTTTAGATGACTGAGAAGGGTAAGTCAACGCGGGGAGAAGGCCCTCACTGACCGGAGAGCTTGAAGTCGACAGTGTTGCCGCCCTTGGCCACCTTGGTGGTCTGAGTCTGGGCTTCGGCCCCTTCGGCGCTGACGGCGAAGGTCACCTCGGTGCCCGGAGGCGCCACATAGATGAGCGGGGTACGCCCGAGGGCGACATCGCCGGCCTTGACCTCCGCCCCAGGGGGCGTGCTGGTCACCAGCGTCGAAGCCAAAGACTTGGCCTTGGACTTCTTGCCCTTCTTGGGGGGCATCTGGATGTAGACCCAGCGGCTGTCGGCTTCGACAGCGGGCAGCTTTGCCGACAATCGCTTGCGACCTGCAAGCAGACGCAGATCGGTCGCCGTGACGCCCTCGTCGAGTTCGAAGTCTCCAGGGGGCACTGAGCCGAGGAAGACACCGGAGCCTGCGTCGAAGACATCGAGCTTGTCGGCGCTCGTGGCCATCATGACCTTCTTCTTCACCGGCTTCGGAGGCACGGGAGCAGGAGGCTTCTCCGCGCCACCCGCGCCATCGGTGCTGCCTGCAGCGCCACCCTTCCCGCTGTCGAGACCGAAGGGGTCGAGAATCAAGACCGCAGCGACACCGGCGCCCACAGCGATGAGTCCAACCAGCGCGAAGATGAGGCCCTTCCCCTTCTTCTTGCCCTTGGGTGACTTTTTGCTCTTCGGGGGCTTCTTCGCCTTGGGGGGCTTCTTCGCCTTCGGAGGCTTCTTGCCCTTACCTAGCGCATCCTCGGTGACGGGTGCCACCGGACCAGTGTTCGTCCCCTCGGGCTCGGGCATCGGGGCCTTGCGTCCGGGGGCTGGAGGCGCCAGGGGCTTGGGTGCCGGCGGCGCGACAGGCTGAGGCGCCATGGGCGTAGAGACCGTGGGGCCTGCCGGCGCAGGAGGCGCCACGGGTTGCCCAAGCAGAGTGGACTTTGCCGCTCGGCGCCCATCGGCGCCCGCACGGGCACCGACACCAGAGGGACTGTCGTCGAGGCCAGGCACCCCACCGGGCGGGCCCATAAGAGTGGAGCGGTTTCTCTTCGCTGCAGCATCTGCAACGGGCGCAGGTGCAGGCGTCCCGCCGATCTCAGTGGGAGATCCCAGAAGAGAGTCGCCCAACTCCTCGAGCTCTTCCTCGTCGAGCTCGAGCATGGTGAACTCGTCGACCTCGGCCATCGGGGCTGCAGCGACAGCCACCGGGGGCGCCGCTGCAGGCGGCATCTCCGTGGAGGTCTCCATCAACGCCAGAGAGCTCTCGGGCTCGGTCTCGAGGAAGGTACGCTCCTCCAGATCAGACTCGTCGAAGCCAGACTCGGCGAGGACCGCATCGGCGGCAGCAGCCAGCGCATCGCCGGTGTGCGCCGTAGAATCATCCGGAGGAATGGCTCCGTTGACCGGCTCGGGTGTGGCGGCTTCGGCAGCATCCTGTGCAGCGGCTGGACCAGAGACAGGCGCACTGTTCGGGGCACTGTTCGGGGCACTGTTCGGGGCACTCGTGGCACCTGAGCCTGGGGCGTTGGGCCCCGAATGACTCGGCTCCGGGTGAGGGCCGCTCGCCGCCCCGTTGGGCAGCGCCTTCTGGGCACCACTCGGGCGCCGATCCCGCACAGGGCGATGGCCGCCAGAGCTGCTCTCGATGCCATCGAGGGCAGCGAGAAAATCATCTGCAGAAGCGTAGCGGTTGCGGCGGTCCTTCTTGAGGCCGTTCATCACCACTTCGGCAAGGGCCTCGGGGATCTCCGGTCGCAACTCGGCAGGGGGCTGAGGCTGATCCCGAAGGTGCATCATCATGACGTCGACCGGGGTCTGGGCCACGAAGGGCATACGACCGGTCAGACACTCGTAGAAGATGACCCCGAGGGAGTACAGGTCGGACTGCTGATCGACCACCTTGCCGCGGATCTGCTCCGGGCTCATGTAGTTCGGCGTGCCGTAAATCTTGCCGGCCACAGTGAGGCCGCCCTGGTAGCCATCTACCCCATCTGACGTGGCGGTGAGCTTGGCGATGCCGAAATCGAGCACCTTCACGTAGTCGGGATCACCCTCCATCTCGGTGAGGAAGATGTTCTCGGGCTTGAGATCGCGGTGCACCATGCCCATGCGGTGGGCTTCGGCGATGGTGCGCAACGTCTGCGTCATGATCCGCGTGGCCACGTCGAGAGGCATGGGCCCCGTGCGGCGCAGTCGCGTCTTCAGGTTGTCACCGGCGAGGAACTCCATGGCGATGTAGAGCAAGCCGTCGGCGCTCTGCCCGAAGTCGTGGATGACGATGGCGTTGGGGTGCTTCAGCCGTGAGGCCAGGTAGGCCTCGTGGCGGAAGCGCTCCACGGAGATGGGATCACCACGCTGGTCGTGGAGCAGCACTTTGAGGGCCACCATCCGGTCCATCGAGAGCTGTCGGGCTTTGAAGATGGCGCCCATGCCACCCTCACCGAGCTTCTCGATGATCTCGAACCGGTCATCCACGATCGCGCCGATGGACAGCGCTCCAGGGTTAAAATTTTCGCCAGCCATGCCTCTCCTGAGCGCTGCTCATCGGCTCCGACCCTTCGATTTGTCGGATCGACGATGCCCTCGCGCCTTCCGCCCGGATCCCCCGAACACTGAGGCCAGAGGCGGGATTTCGCGAGGGGCTCCAAGCCCTTGTGCCCGCATTCTATAAGAGGGCGAGTCAGGGTCAAACTGCGAATCCCACAACACTACACCGGTCTCAAGGCCAAAATGGCCTACGGGCGCCGGAAAGATCGCCCGATACCGCTGATTGACCGAGCCTCAAGACCGGCCTTATGGTGGTCCGAAGCATCAATCGAACACGGTAGACCAGAGCCATATATGAAGAGGTTCCTGCGTTTCATGCCCGGGTGCACCCCTGGCCTCTTGTCGGCGACCACCCTCGCGCTGGCGATCTTCACCCTCGGCATTCAGGGGTGTGACTCCGACGACAGCGGGGGTGATCCACCCGACGCAGCCGGCGGCGCTGGCGGTGGAGGCGCTGGAGGCGGTGAGGCCCAATGCACCCCCGGCGAGATCACATGTGCCGACGATCAGACGGCCCAGACATGTGGTGACGGGGGCGAGCTGACCTCGGAGATGTGCCCTGAAGGCACTGCGTGTACGCCCGGTGAAGGCTGCATCCTCTCTGGCGAGTGCCTGCCTGGAGAGACGCGCTGTGAAGGGCCCACGCTCCAACGCTGCCGCCCAGACGGCAGCGGCTACGACAGCGAGCCCTGCCCCGAAGGTTGCGTGGAAGACGAGGACGAGGCCAGCTGCGCTCAGGGGGTGTGCGTGCCCGGCGAGCGTCGCTGCCAGGGCGCCCAGCTGGTGGTGGAGTGTCGCGCCGACGGCGCCGACTTCGAGGTGGTGGAGCGCTGCAACACCGATCGCACCGCCCGCGAGTGCAACTCTGGCGAGTGCGTGCCGCTCTGTGAGCTCAGCGAGAAGGTGAAGACCAACGTCGGCTGCGACTACTGGGCAGCCGATCTCGACAACGCTCTGGTCCCCGGTGGCGAGCGAGGGTTCCTCAACGCCGCGGACTCTCAGTACTCCATCGTGGTGTCCAACCCCCACCCCGAGTTCACCGGCGAGGTCTCAGTCTTCAACAACGAAGAGCTGGTGGAGACCGCGGTGCTGCCGCCCCTCGGCCTGCACGTGTTCAACTTGCCCAAGCGCAACGTCGACGGCACCGTGCTCGCCCCCCTCGCCTATCGGGTGCGCTCGAGCATCCCCATCGTGGCCTACCAGTTCAACCCGCTGGAGAACGTCGACGTCTTCTCCAACGACGCCTCGCTCCTGCTGCCGAGCCACGTGCTCGGGCAGAACTATTTCGTCATGACCCGGGAGCAGAGCTTCGCCCAGCTGCGCGGGTTCCTCACCGTCATCGGCATCAGCGAAGAGCCCACGGTGGTGGACATCACCGTCACCGCCCCCACTCGGCCGGGCATCGGTGGCATCCCTGCCCTCGAGGCCGGCGACACCACGCAAGTGATCTTGAACCAGTTCGACGTGCTCAGCCTCGAGACCAACGGCCCCGGGGCGGATCTCACGGGCTCCATCGTCACCGCCAGCCAGGATGTGGTGGTCTTCGGCGGCAGCGAGGCAGGGAACGCCCCCAACACCAACCACTGCATCAACATCGATCCCGAGACCGGCGAGGGGGTCTGCGAGACCAAGCCCGACGAGGTGTGCAGCGACAACTATGACTGCAACAGCGCCCGCCTGAACACGTGCTGCGCCGATCACCTCGAGCAGCAGCTGTTCCCCGTGAAGACCTGGGGTCGTCACTATGTGGCGGCGAAGAGCTTCGACCGCGGCCTCGAGCTCGATCAGTGGCGCATCCTCGCCGCTGAGGACGACACCAAGATCGAGACCGTGCCCGAGGTGGTGGAGATCCCCACCCTCAACGCCGGCGAGTGGTACGAGTTCGGCAGCCGGGAAGACTTCGAGATCGTGAGCGACAAGCCCGTGCTCGTGGGTCAGTTCCTCGCCAGCCAGGACGCGCCGAACCCCAACCTGCGAGAGCAGATCGAGCCTGGCGACGCCGGCACTGGGGATCCCGCCTTCATCTTGTCGGTGCCGGTGGAGCAGTTCCGCCAGGACTTCGTGTTCCTCGCCCCTGACAAGTACGCCTTTGACTATGTCACTGTGGTGGCCCCCGTGGAGGCCCAGGTCTTCTTCGACGAAGATCCGGTGCCCGGCGAGTGGGCCATGGTCGGCGACGGTTCAACCTGGAAGGTGGCGCGTTTCCCCATCGCCGATGGGGTGCACTTCATCCAGTCAGACGAGCCCTGCGCCATCACCGTCTATGGATATGACCAGTACGTCTCTTATGGCTACCCCGGGGGCCTGAACCTCGACGTGGTCGATCCGGAGACCGGGATGGCGCAAGAGTGATGGTGCGCGAGGGGAGACACATGAGATCTCGAATGCTCAAGAGCCACATGCTCCAAAAACTGTGGGCGCCATCTGTGCTGGTGCTGCTCACGGCCCTGGTGGCCGGGGGCTGTGACGACGGCGACAGCGAAGCAGATCCCACGCCAGATCGCGGCTTGGAACTGCCCGACGCCGAGGTCGTCGTGCCTGACGCCGAAGTGCCAGAGGCTGATGCTGAACCTCAAATGCCCGACGCCGAGCTGGTCGAGCCTGATGAGGGCATCGAAGAGCCCACTGAAGATCTGACCCTCAACTCGATCATCCCCCCCCAAGGGGTGGTGACCGGGGGCACTGAGGTGCGCATCATCGGCTCGGGCTTCTACGAGGGTCTCAACATCCGTTTCGACAACATTCCCTGCCAGTCTCTTGAGATCGAGAGCCTCAACCGGGCCCGGTGCGTCACGCCTCCCGGCACGGTGGGCACCGCGGCGGTGACTGCGGTGGTGCAGGCGGGCGACGGGCTCCAGAACGCCGAGCTCGAGGGTGGCTTCACCTACTTCGAGCAGGTGGTGCTGTTCTCGGTGGAGCCCAACCGCAGCCCTTTGCGCGGTGGCGTGCCTCTCACCATCTCCGGTGCGGGCCTCGTTGAGGGCTCTCGGGTGACCATCGGCGATCTGCCAGTGCCCATGATCAACCTCGAAGAAGATGGTGACATCACATTGCTGGCACCCCCAGCGATGGATCCGGGCCCTGTGGATGTCACGGTGACCAACCCCAACGGGCAAGCCACCCTGCAGGGCGCGCTCTTCTACTATGAGGGCCTGCAGCTCGACGCTCTAGAGCCCCCACTCGGCCCCGTGAGCGGCGGCACGCCCGTTCAGCTGCTGGGCAACGGCTTGAGGGACGACAGCCGCATCACCTTCGGGGATCGCCCCGCCGAGGCCCTCAGCGCCGAGGACGGCCGCACCCGCTTGCTCACCAACGCCCCCCCTGCTGCTGAAGCCGGCCCCGTGGACGTGACGGTGGAGAACGAGAACGGCACCGTGGTGCTCTCCCGGGGCTTCGTCTACTTCGACGACAACGCGCCAGGCTTCTCCGTGAGCGGTGTGGTGCCCGAGGCGGGCCCCGTTGAAGGTGGCAATGACATCTTCGTGGGTGGGACGGGCTTCACCGCCGAGACCGAGGTGGCCTTCGACGGCGCCACTCTCAACTGCGAGACCCTCGACGCCAACCGTATCCGCTGTACTGCTCCGCCCCGCGGTGTGGGCCCCGTAGATGTGCAGGTGGCTGATCCTGCTGGGAACGCCATCCTCGCTGATGGCTACACCTACTTCGAGACACTCAACCTCTTCGCAGTGTCTCCTGAGCGCGGCTCCGTCGCTGGCGGCACCGTGGTCACCCTCGTGGGTACGGGCTTCACCGCCGACATGGAGGTGGACTTCGGCGGCCTTGCCCTCCAGCAACTGGAGATCATCGACGAGTCCACGGTGATCGGGGTGACCCCCGCGAACACCTCCGGGCCCATCACGGTGGGGATCTCCACCCCCTACGCCCGCTCTCGCATCGAAGATGGCTACACCTACTTCAACCCCATCAACCGCTTCGGTGGCGTCTGGGGTGAGGTCATCGACGGCGCGGTGAACATCACAGTGCTCAACAGCAACACCGGGCAGCCAGAGCCCGAGGTGGCGGCCCTGGCCATCACCGAGGACGAGGCCATCAGCCTCGAAGGGCTCACCAACGAGAACGGTCAGCTGACCCTCTCCACTCCCGGTTTGCGGGGGCCACTCAACATCACCGCCGCCAAGGCAGGCTTCGAGGTCACCACCGTGGAAGACGTCGAGGCTGAGAACGTCACCATCTACCTCATCCCCAACGAGTCTGAAGATGGTGATCCGCCTCCCGGTGTGCCGGCGGCGATCCTCCGGGGCACGGTGACAGGCCTCGACGCCCTGCCCAAGCCCGTGAACGAGCGGTTCGTGAACGTGATCGTGGTGGAGACCACCCACACGACCCCCTACAACCGCAATCGCCTGCCCCCTCCGGGGGCCAACGGCCTGCTCTTCGAGGATGGCCCCTTCGAGATCATCGCCCGTCCGGGTGAACTGGCCATCGTAGCCACCGCCGGTGAGCTCGATCGACAGGCCCTCGCCAACTACCAGGAGGGCACCATCGACTACTGGACGATGCGTCAGAGCCTGAACCCGCTGGCCATGGGCCTGCGGCGCTTCATCTCGGCGAGCCCGGGCCAGGAGATCGACGACCTCAACGTGTTCCTCGACCACCGGATGGATCTCGACATCCCCGTCGATCTCGACAACCCCCCTGCGGGGCCTGATCCGGGGCCGTCGTTCTACGCGTGCCTGCCTCGACTCAACCTGGGCGCTGAGGGGTACTGGGAGCTGGATACCCAGGCGGTCTCCGTGAGCCCCGCCCTCGATCTGCGGCGCATGCCGGGCCTCGATGGCTGGGACGCCGACATCACCTACTACCTGATCGGCCTGGGCTTCAGCGCCACGGCCGACAACACGCCTATGTCGGTGACCATCGCCGAGACTCGAGACATCGAGGCGGGGGTGCTGATCACCCCCTTCATCGGCGCCCCGATCCTGAACAACCCACTGCCCGGGCAGTCCCTTGGTCCCGGCCGCCTGCTCTCCTGGACGATGACCGAGGGCTTCGAAGGGCCCATCCGTCAGAACTCCGCGAGCCTGATTTTGATCGAGGAGCCTCAGCTCGGCCCACCCAAGCCGCTCTGGCGCTATGTGACCCCCGCAGGCGTCACCGAGGTGGAGCTGCCTCCCCTACCCCGCTCCGCACAGGGGGCAGGCCTCGGCAACGGCGTGATGCTGCTCACGGTTTTGCCCTTCATCGTCGACGCGAACTTCGACTTCGACGACTTCACCTACGACGATCTGAACCAGCTCACGTGGCGGGCGTGGTCACAGGTGAACAGCAACTTCTTCCAATAACGCCCCGCACCTGCCACCCTGCCCGGCGCCCTTCTGGCTCAGTTCAACACGCGTGTTTGACGCTCTCTGCACCTTCATCACCGGAGGTGTGTTGAAGGAGTTCGACGTGAAGATGTGGTCTCGCCTTTCTCTCCTGGGTGCCCTTGCTCTGACTGGCTGCGGCGCGTCACCCACCGGCATCCCGACACCGACACAAACCCAGAAGCGGGTCACCATCGCGCAAGAGGGCCCAAAGCTTCGGGTCGCCGTGGGTGAGTTTGGCGTCGACCCTGCAGTGCAGGCAGTGCTCACTGAGATGAAGTGGGAGGGCATCACCCCGCTCATCGCCGAGCAGGTGGTCACCGGCCTGACCCAGAGCGGGCGGGTGGCGGTCCTCGAGCGCAGCCAGCTCGACAAGTTGATCAAGAACATGAAGGTGGAGACCGACAGCGACACCGCTGAGTACTTCGATCAGTCCACCACCGCCGAAAAGGGCAAGTTCCTTGGGGCCCAGGTGGTCTTTGTCGGTGCCATCACCGAGGTGGAGCCCAACGTCTCCGGCTCGAGCTCGGGCATCAACGTGGAGAGCCTCGGCAACGCCAAATTCCACACCGACAAGGCTGTCGTGGGCATCGACGTGCGCCTCGTGGACCAGGAGACCGGGCGGGTGCTGCACGCAGCCCACGCCCAGGGCGTCGTCTCCACCGAGAAGTTCGAAGGACAGCTGAGCTACCTCAATGTCGACGTCGGTGGCCAGTCGTGGTCGAAGACCCCACTGGGCATCGCCACCCGCGAAGCGGCCAACGACGCCATCGCCCAGCTGACGACCGCCATGAAGACCATCCCCTGGGAGGCACCGGTCGTGGGCGCTCAGGGCGAGAAACTGTTCATCGGCGCAGGACTCAACGCCAATCTCAAGAAGGGCGACCGGTTCACCCTGATGAGCCGTGGAGAGGCCATCACCGATATGGAAGGCAACGTCATCGGCTATGACGAGCGCGACATCGGGCAGGTAGAAGTCCAGTCGGTCCAGGACAAAATGAGCGTAGCCACCGTGAACCTCACTGAAGAGGCTGCTGCCCCCAAACGGGGTGATGTGGTGCGTCTCTCTGTCGAGGAGCCAGGTCATTGAAGCGGGCTCTACTCACCCTGGCGCTGACCTTCGCCAGCCCGCTTGTCGCCTCCGCCGAAGATGATCCTTCCACAGTCCAAAGCGGGGTCTACACCCTGACCTCGAAGCTGGTCGACGGGCTCAAGGCCCGCGATCCAGGTGGCCTGCGTCGCGTGGCAGTACTCCCGTTGGAGGCCCTGGACGAGGAGGCCTCTCGGCACAAGCTCGGCCGCGTGACCTCGGAGTTGATGTCGAGCAAGCTCCTCGACGAGCCCCGGCTGCTACAGGTGGAGCGTGCTCAGCTCGAGGCGGTGATCGCAGAGCTGAAGCGCAGCGAGTCGGGCGCTCTCGATCCGGCGGGTGCGGCCTCAGTGGGCAAGCTGCTCGGGGCCAACGCCATCATCCTGGGCACTGTGTCCACCACAGGACCGACCTTCGTCATCACCGCCCGTACAGTGGACGCAGAGACCGGCGAGGTGCTCAGCGCTGCCGACAGCAGCTTCCCCCGTGGGAGCATGGTGGCTCTGAGCGAAGACATGGTGGAGGTGAAGAGCCGCACTGGGGCGGCGCTACGCTCTGTAGTGCTGCCTGGATGGGGTCAACTCTACAACGGCGACACCGGACGCGGGGTGACCTACGGCGCGCTCTTCGGCCTTGCTGCTGCTGGCGCCATCGGCTCCGCGGTCCTGGGGAGCCAGGCAGAGAACGAATACAACGAGAACCGCCCCGACACCGTGGATCGGCGGGCAGACGCCAACGATCATTATGATCGCGCCAACATCATGCTGGTGGCCATGGGGGCGGTGTGGGCCGTAGCCCTCGTCGACGCCTGGCTCACCGGAGAGGATCGTGAGCAGATCGTGGTGAAGCCACTGCCTGGAGGTGGCCAGGCTGGTCTAGGCTGGCGCTTCTGATCGGCAGGCCCCAGACACGTAGGCCCCCTACACCAATCGCTCCAGCCGCGCCGGCACGCACTTGTGCCACGGCGTACCTACAAACGGATCCCGATCTTCAGTGGCCGTCAGCTCGTTCGGCGCCACGCCGTCCCCGCCCATCTCGGCCCCCAGAGTCAATCCAGTGCCGTTGGGCAGGGAGATGTGACCGGTTTGCATGGTCTCGCTCACCTCCACGACCACCCTCGCCCGCCCGGTGGGGGTGACGAGCTGCACGGAATCACCTGATTCGATGCCGAAAGTCGCCGCGTCGGTCAGGCTGATGCGCAACGCCCCCTCTGCGTCCTTACGGCGCCACGCGGGGTTGCGGATGATGGTGTTGGCGGTGAAGGCCCTGCGCTCGCCGGCGGCGAGGACCAGCGGAAAGCCCTCAGGAGCGGGCTTCGGGCCATGGGCCAGTTGCTCTGCTTCGGCGAGCAGGTCGTCGAGAGCCAGCTGGATCTTCTTGTCAGGGGTGCCGATCCGCTCGATCACGTCGGACCACTCATCTTCTGCGAAGATCACGCCTGAGGGATGGCTCAAAATGGCGTCGAACAGTGCATTGGCGGCCATGGCTGGCGGGCCTTCGAAACCCGCCCTCGCCAGCGAAGCCTCATGGGCCCAGGCGCACTTGAGGGCGAGCCCCCACAGCACCGCGCCCTCTGCGAGCCCCTCGGGCAGCAGTGGTCCCAGGGCCCGATACAAGATCACCGGCGACAAGGCGCCAAACAGTGGGTGGAAGGCCACCTCTTGGAAGAAGAGCTCCGTCAAGGCCAGCCTGCCCTCCTCGGCCTTGGCCCTCAGGCGCTCGATGAGTTCCTCGTCGAGTACACCCAGAGCCTCCACGAGACGGCTGTGAATCTCTGCCTCTGAGAGTGGGCCCTCTGGCGGCGCCATGAGGGGTGGCCGCAGGTGGAAGTAGTTGTGGGGAAACTCGAGGTTGAAGAAGGTGGCCTCGGCCTTCTCGAACTGCGTCGAGGCCGGCAGCACATAGTCCGCGAGCTGGGCGGTCTCCGTGAGCGCCACGTCGATGACCACCAGCGTGTCCAGGGCACTCAGCGCCTCTCGCATACGTGGGCTGTCGGCGAGAGAATGGGCCGGGTTTGCCGCCTCGACGATCATGGCCCGATAGCGTTTGGGATGGTCAGTCAAAATCTCATCGGCAATGACATTGCACGGCACCATCCCGCCGATGATGCGGGCCCCTACCACAGGTGAGTCCCGCTTGTGCTGGCCATCGGCAATGGCCAGCAACGGCGTGGGCACATATTGCGCACCTTCTTTGGCGAAGTTCCCCGTGAGCAGCCAGGTCAGCCGGTGCAGGTAGCTCACCAGCGTGGAGTGCCGATTCATCTGCACGCCGAGATCCTCGAAAGTGGCCACCGACTGGGCCTCGCCGATGATCTGCGCCGCTTCGCGGACCTCAGCCTCGGGTACACCGGCGATCTCACAATATTCTGCGATGGGAATCGCTCCGAAGTGCGCGAGTACGTCCTCGATGCCTTGGGTATGGGCTTGGATGAAATCCTGATCGACGTAGCCACCCTCGATGAGGCTGGCCACCAGCGCCGAGAGCAACCAGGCGTCTCGACCGGGCTTCACCTGCAGGTGCACATCGGCAAGCTGCGCCGTCTTCGTCTTGCGGGGATCAATGACGATCATCTTCCGCTCGGGATCAGCTGCGATGGCCTTGAGGGTGGTCCGCGCCCGAGGGATGGAGTGGGAGAACCACGGATTCTTTCCGATGAAGAGCGCCACCTCGCAATGCTCGAAGTCACCACGGGTGTAGGCGCCCACGGTGCGATGGCCCACCCAGAAGTCGCCGGTCTTCTCCTGAGCAAGGGCGCTGGAACGATAGCGCGAGCCGAGGGCTCTGCGGGTCGCTGAAGCATAGGCCCCTGGCAGATGGTTCCCCTGCCCCCCGCCTCCGTAATAGAAGATGGTCTCGCCACCGTGGGTGTCACGCACATGGGCGAGGCGCTCGGCGACCTCTCGAATGGCCGTGTCCCAGTCGATGGTCTCGAAGGTGCCGTCTTCACGTCGACGCAGTGGCTGGGTCAAGCGGTTGGGGTTGTTCTGGTAGTGGTCGAGCCGAAGGGCCTTCTCACAGGCATACCCCTGGGATGCAGGGTGGGCCTTGTCTCCGCGAATCCGGACGAGGCTGCGGCCATCTTCGCCACCGAGTTGTACCTCGACGCCGCAGTTGCACTCGCACAGGATGCACGCGGTGGGCTTCCAGGGGGCTGTGAGTGGATGGGAATTGCTCATGGGCGACGCACCTCCAGGCGATGGGATCGCCCTCAGTGTGCGCTCCCTGACCGCCTGTTCGCCAGCCGAATCGCTGAGCGTCTCCCACGACCTCAGCGCTCAACCTCAGACGACGAACGTAGCAGCGCCTGATGGACCTGCTCGGGGTCATAGCCGAAGGGGCCCTGATCGCCTGAGTATCGAACCACGCCGCCCTGGATGACATAGAGCCGGATGGGCCAGGCGTTGTAAGCGCGCAGGAGCGCGTTCTCCATGGTGTCGAGCACCACGTCCATGGACAGCTCCCGTGTCTCGATCAGTCGCTCGGCCATGGCCCGCCGCTCATCCACGCCCTTCGCCTGATAGAAGCAGAAGTCAGCGTCGCAGGTGAACTCGGGATCCTCACGGTACTGGCCCTCCAGACGCCACTCGTCTTCGGGGTGGGCCTCGGCGATGTAGACGGTGACGAAGCGCACCCCCTTGGGCTGCCACTCAGCCATGACCCGCTTCAGCTCGGGCAAGCGCCTACGATGATGTGGGCATGAGTATGAGCCGAAGTTGAGCACCACCGGGACGCCGCCTTCCAGGTAGGTGGAGAGCGCCGCCTCTTGCCCATCCAGGGTAATCGCGGGGCCGTCAGGGGCATGTTGGCCGACGGGCACACCTTCAGCGGTGGGGGCCCAGCGACCGTAAGCTCGATTGACTGGGCTGTCTTCGGCGGACTGGTTTACCCCCGCCGATTTGAAGATGGCCAGCATCTCCCTGGCCGAGAACGTCTCAGGCTGCTGTGTGCTGAGCGTGTAGGGGCCCCGGTAGGCGGCGATCATGGCGCTGAGGGCCACGGCGACAAAGGCGAGTTGACGCGCCAACGGGCCAATCAAAGCGCAGATCAGGAGGATGAGACCAGCGCTGACGAGGAAGGCACCCTGCACTCTGATGGCAGACTTGATCTCCTTCGGGAGACGCAACCCTCGAGCAAGGATCCGCACAGGCAGCGCCAGGCCGACGATCAGCGCCAGGGCGCCGATCGAGAGGGCGAACGGTGCAGAGGGCCAAATCAGCGCCAGCGCCGCGATCGTCAAACCCAACACGCTCTGACCGGCAGCGACCCTACGAAGCCCTGTCGCCGCGGTGAGCCCATCGAGGATGGTCATGGGGGTGGCTCCTTTGCTCAGCGCTGGCGTGTGGCACATGCCTGCCGACCATACATGTAGGCGCAGTAGCCGCTCTCACAATCGTTGTCGCTCGCACACGGCCCTCGAGGCCCGCTCTTCCCACACCTCTTCCCCCGACCATACCCCTGGTCGACGCAGGCTCCGCTCTCACACTCCTCGGGGCGATCACACTGCTCTCTATCGGGCTTCTTCGGGCCGGTGTCATCGACGGGCGGCGGAGGCGAAGGTGGCGTCCAGGCATGGGGCGGCGAGGGAGGTGCTCTGTGACTCTCTGTCGATTGGAGCTTCACTGTCCCTGAGTCGGCCCCAGCGTGTCCTACCACTCCGGCTCTGGCTTGGGCTTCGCGGAGGGATCGCCCATCGTCCAGATCTCACGGCCGGTCTTGAGGACCTTGCGATGGATGTCGGTGCTCTCGGCCCCCTCGGACTCAGCGATGGCCACCAGCTCGGCCTCGTCGGCCTCGGTGCCATCGCAGTAGGCAACGGGACGCTCGCTGTTGGGCACGCGGACCTGCACCTTGAGCTCGCCTTTGTCCCAGAGCGCGATGGTCTCTCGGTTGTACGGGTGAATCATCTCAGTCCTCCAATCTCTTCGTGTACCCACCGCATGGGCCTCGCCGAGCATGCGACTGGGCAGCGTCTGGTACAAGGACATCCGCACAGACCAGCGTCGCTTCCCTGCACTGGACCACCGACCTGACGTCCGCGAGTCAGCTGGAACCCTCGGGGGGCCTCATCGAGGCGATGAAGGCCTCGAACGTCGCAAACGCGGGGAAGATGCCCCCAGGGCTCACCTGCATCACTGGGGCCTGGGGATCGGATCGGTCAACGGCGAGAAAGAGCGAGTGGGGATCCCCATCGCGGTTGTGTGCGTCGTAGATGTCTCGGCTGATCGGGACATACCGCTTCTCGGGGTTGAGCCCGCAGAAGTCCATGTCGCAGATCTGGTTGGACACGATGTCAGCCCACAATACGTGGTCGCTGGCGAACATCGGCACGCCCGTGAACACATGCTCGGCGAGCTCGACGTTCCGCCCTGCGTTCAGGAAGGCGCGGTATACGGCGGGGAGCGCTCCCCATTTCTCTTCCAAGCGCTCTGCGAGAGAAGGGAGACCTTCGACGACCTCCTCGGTCCACCCGTCGTCGAGCAGCGCATCACACCACTCTTCGAACGTGTCCTCTGCCTCTCCTTCCCAGTTGCACTCTTCATCCTGCCACTCGCCGTCGTTGGTTCGACGCAACACCTGGCAGTAGTCGAGGCACACGACGGTGATGTCGGCTCCACGACGAAATTGTCGAACATTGTCCAGCTTCGAGTAGTCCATCCCGTGCTCCACGACAGGGCTCCACAACGACCAAGGTGCACGACGAAAACGCCAACAACCGAAAAATGACGAGCAGAAACGCAAAAAGCCCAGCCGAATGAACGACTGGGCTTTTTCGCAACCATCTGAAATTTCAGAGTGGTTTGTGTTGGTTGCGGGGGCAGGATTCGAACCTGCGACCTTCGGGTTATGAGCCCGACGAGCTACCTGGCTGCTCCACCCCGCGTCAGGGTGAGGCGGACTATATGGATGACCCCCTCACCGGTCAAACAATTTCTCCAAAAAAGATCACCGACCCCGCTTAGGACCGCTTGGCGCCTTTGTTTACGGCTGCTCGCAGCATGCGCAGATCGTCTCGGCGAAGGTGACGCCACTTCCCTGGCTTGAGCCCCTCGAGGTCGAGGTTCGCAAATCGGATGCGGCGCAGACGGATCACCGGGTGCCCCACGTGGGCCAGCATGCGCTTCACCATGTGGTTGCGGCCCTCTGCCACCGTCAGCTCCACCCAGTTTGCGTCATCACCGGGGCGACTCGCCCGCTTCGCCTTCAGCGCAATCGCCGGGCCGTCTTCCAGCTCGATGCCCGCCGTGAGCGCTTTGAGGGCTTCATCAGAGGGGTGTCCCTTCACCTTAGCCCGGTACACCTTCGGCACCTGTGTACGGGGGTGAGCCAGCTGGGCAGCCAGACTGCCGTCATCGGTGAGCAGCAGCACACCCTCGGCGTCGTAGTCGAGACGGCCCACGGGGAACAGGCGGCGCCCAGTGCCCGTCACGAGATCGACCACCGTGCGGCGGCCCAGCTCGTCGGAGAGCGTCGTCACCACCCTGGTGGGCTTCCAGAGGAGCACGTACATGTTGGTCTTGTGCAAGCGCAGTGGCCGGCCATCGACCAGGATCGTGTCCGTAGACGGATCCGCTTTGGCGCCGAGGGTGTCGACAGTCTCCCCATTCACCGTCACTCGGCCCGCGAGGATGTAGGCCTCTGCCTTCCGGCGAGAGGTAATGCCCGCCTGGGCGATCAGTTTCTGTATGCGTTCAGCGGCCATTTACAGCTCCACCGGCTCATTCATCACCACATCTTGACCGCCGGGCTTGATCCAGCGGCGCATGGCGGGCTTGTCGCTCAAGGGGCGTCCACGCTCGTCCACACGATCGAGACGCACCAGTACCCGACGCTCCGAAGCAATGTCGATGAAACCTTCGAAGTTCACCGAGAAATGTCGATCGTGCCAGAGGAAGTCACCCTCGATGGCCAGCATCTGCTCGTAGTAGTCGTGCAGTGCCCGCAGCGCCCCTCGCAGTGCCCGGGCCGGACGCACCACCGAGAGCCCCAGGCGTTTCTCGCAGTCTCTGCGGGTCACGGGGAAGTTGTGGCTGAGCAGGCCGCCACACATGGCATCGAGAATCTGTTCGACCTGCTGGGCGTTGTCTGGTCCGCTCAGGTGGCTCTCGAGGCAGTGGCGGGCGATTTGGCGCTGAAGCCGGCGAGCCTTCTCCGTGGCACCCACCACCAGCGGATCGAGTCGATCCACCAACCCGGCGCCGAGCTCCCCGAGGGGGATGCCCTGCACATCGATGCCGCTGTCGAGGAACTCGATGAAGTGCCGGAAGTCGTCCGCGGTGACCGGGAGCTTCCTCTGACCTTCGAGATCAGCCAGACGAATCCGGACGGGCTCCGTAGGGGCGAGGCTGGCCATGGGGCCCATGACGAGGTGATCTGCGCCGAGGGCCACCTGACTCGCCGCGGTGCTCGCCGCAAAGGGAATGAGGGCGTCGTACCCGTCGAAGAACTCTCTCAAGCTCGACACCAGACGCCAGGACTCCTCGCAGGCTGCGCCGAGGTGCTCGGCGAGCACGTCGATGGTGCCGTCGGCCTTCTCCGAGAGCGCATCCATCACATCGGTGAGGGGGTGCATCATCTCGGCGTTGAGGCGGGCCCCTCTCACGAGGACCACGGTCATGAGCGGGCGATCCCGCTCGGCCTCTACAGCCTCGATGAGGCTACGGTTCGCCGTGAGAGGCAGATGCCCCTCCAAGATCTCCGAGAGGCTGCGGCCTGCGACCTGATCTGCCATGTATCTCTCACCTGATCAGTGGGTAGAGGCAATCGCCGAGAGGGTCGTCGGCGAGGGTCCCAGGGTCTCTGAAGCGCCTCAGCCTGTCAATGTGACGGAGGTGAACAACTTGCCCCGCCTACCCCCCCGTGATAACTCGGAAACCACCCAGATCACCGAGGTTGAACATGGCTGACGTCTTCTCCGAGACCCTGCAGGACCTCATGGCCCGCTGTCCGGGCATCTCCGGTGCCGCCTTCACCGACTTCGACGGTGAGGAGATCGCGCTCCAGCCGGCCCAACAACGTGAGCAGCTGCGGACCTCTGCTGTATACGGCGGCATCGCGCTGCGACGCATCAGCGACGCTGAAGAGAAAGCCGGTCGAAGCGCCCCGGCTTCCGTGATCATCAAGGGCGACGAGGGTGCCCTGGTGTCTCTGAAGGTGGCTGACGCCTACCAGCTGGTGCTCACCGTCAACAGCGCCACCCCCCCTGCCCTCGCCATCGACTCTGCCCGCTCTGCGGTTCAAATCATCGAAGAGAACATCTGATTCCCCTCGGCTGATTCTCTTCGGCGCGCTCGCGTTGAACAGGCTGGCCTCGTCACCGTCCACGCCCAACGCCATCTCGAAGTACGACGCTCCGACGCATCGACGAGGTGTGTAACACCTGGCCTCGAACCGTCGTAGTGACCGGCAAACGGAAACTCAAAGGAACGCCACATGAAGATGCTCGCCGCTCTCTTTGCTCTCCTGCTCCTCCCTGCCGCGGGTCACGCCCAGGATGTGGATCACAGCGCCTTCGACGCCCTGCTCAAGGCCAACGTCAAAGGCAGCTCGGTGAAGTACTCCGGGTTCCAGAACAACGACAGCTTCAAGGCGTACTTGAAGACCATCCAGGAGACGGACCCGAAGGCGCTGCCCTCTCGCAACGCCCGCCTCGCCTTCTGGATCAACGCCTACAACGCCCTCACCATCAACTCGGTGCTGCAGCACATGCCCGGCATCAAGAGCGTGCAGGATCCCTACCCCGAATTCGGGTTCTTCAAGCGCAAGGACCACACCATCGGTGGCAAGAAGCTCTCTCTCAACGACATCGAGAACAACATCATCCGCCCGCGCTTCAAGGATGCGCGCATCCACGCCGCGCTGAACTGCGCCAGCGTCTCGTGCCCGCCTCTGGCCCCCTTCGCCTTCACGGCCAAGAAGCTCAACGGGCAGCTGCAGCGCCAGATGAAGAAGTTCATCAATGATAAGAGCCGCAACGCCATCGGCGCCGAGGTGAAGCTCTCTCAGATCTTCAACTGGTACGGAGACGACTTCAAGGCTGCCGGTGGGGTCGCAGCCTACATGGCGAAGTTCCTCGACGCTGATCAGGCCAAGGCCGTTGCCGACGCCGAGGCCGCAGGCAAGGTGCAGTTCCTCGAATACAACTGGGGCCTCAACGCCGCCCGCTGAGCCTCTACACCCGGCACATCGTGCTGTGGTGAGTCGAGCAACGGACCGTAGCCCCGCGCCCCATCTCTCTCAGGCCGCTGCGCCCGCAGCACGGGCCTTCAGGGAAATCACCCCCTTCAGCCGCTGGTCGATCTCCATCATCGAGGCGTTCTCGTCTGGACTCATCTTGGGCCGGTTCGAGTTGCCGATGACCACGCGCTCAGGCACAGAGGCACCAATGGCCGTGCTCGCAGCAACGAGGGCTGCGTGCAATGCCTGGCCCCGAGAGACGAGCGCCTCAAAAGCGGGCATCTCTTCTTTGGAGTGCTCGGCCCGAGCCGACTCAAGGGCGCCGTCGAGGTGTTCGAGCACGTAGGCGCTCAAGGCGTCGTAGATCGGCCGCTTCTCTTCACCCTTGAAGTCACGCTCGGTGCCTGGGAGCACGCATGAACCCTCGAGGGTCTCTCCCGGGCGCATATCGCGGGTCATCACGAAGGCTCGAGCCACGTGATAGAACGGCTTCATCAGGCCTTTTCGATCGACGTAGCGCGGTGGCTCGCCTTCGAACTCGGGGGCCCCAGCCTCGTCAGAGACCTCTTCGGCGGCCGGTGCTTCTGGCGCTTCAGATGGTGCAGGCTCCGGGGCTGCCTGGGGCTTGTTCTGGGACTCGCTCTGGGGCGTCTCGTCAGGGGCCGAGGGAGGCTCTGCCGCTGCCGTAGGTGGTGACGGGGCTTCAGGTGCAGCAGGCGCCTCAGCAGGTGCTGAAGGCGCCTTGAGGTCATCTGCAGCCACCGCACCGCCAGTCGGACCTGGCGTGACGACGTTCAACTCCATCACCGTCTCAGCAATGGAATCGGAGCCCTCTGCAGGCTTCGCCGGAGCGCTGGGCGCGCCGACCTCTGCGCCGAAGCTCTTCGCAGCGAGCTCGGCCGTGGCGCCGAGGGACTGCCCCGCCCACGCCCCTGAAGATGCAGCACGCTGTTGCGCAGGGAATCGGCTCACGAGCTGCGGCGAGTCACCGGCGCGGAACCACTTGCCATAGGCAGGATGGAAGATGAGATCGTCGGGGTTGATGTTGCCGGCGCTGGCCCACTTGAGCACAGTCTCCAGGCTGTCGGCGGGGTAGTTCTTGTCCCCTTTTCGCAGCCAGAACTGCTGGGTGGCAGAAGACGCCACGGGTTGTGGCTGCTCCACCCGGGGCAGCACATCGCGCAGGCCCCGCAAATCGTGGGCCCTGTACCAGCTCTGGTACACAGGCGAATACACCATATCCGTGGGCAACACCCGCCCATCTTGAGCCCATCGACGGAGGGTCTCGAGATCGGGGGCCTGATAGTCCCGGCCGTCGCGGCGAAGAATGTAGACCTGAGCCATGGGGTCCCTTTTACGTGACGGCTTCGAATCTATCACAGGGTGGTTTCGGCGCAAGCGAATGCCCTCCATCTTGCTCTGGCCAGGGTGGGCACCTAAGCTGCGGCCATGGCACGTACACGCGACGAAATGGCGGCGCTCGCCGCTCAGGAGATCGAGGGGGGCTTCGCGGTCAACCTCGGCATCGGCATCCCCACTCTGGTAGCGAACCACATCCCCGAGGATCTGCAGGTCTGGCTGCACAGCGAGAACGGTCTTCTGGGTATGGGCCCGTTCCCCTATGAGGGAGACGAAGATCCGCAGATCATCAACGCAGGCAAGCAGACGGTGACCGCGCAGCCTGGAGGCAGCTTCTTCGACAGCGCCACCAGCTTCGCCATGATCCGCGGCGGTCACGTCGACCTGGCCATCCTCGGGGGCATGCAGGTGGACGCCACTGGGGCACTGGCCAACTGGATGGTGCCCGGCAAGCGCGTCACCGGCATGGGAGGCGCCATGGATCTGGTCTCAGGGGCCAAGCGCGTGGTGGTCCTGATGACCCACTGCGCCAAAGATGGCTCGGCGAAGCTGCTCGATCGATGCACCCTCCCCCTCACGGGTGAAGCCTGCGTCGACCGCGTGATCACTGATTTGGCGACGTTGGATGTGACCCCCGAGGGGTTCAAACTGGTCTCTGTCGCTGAGGGACACACCGCAGAAGAGGTGCGAGAGAAGACTGGGGCCATGGTGGCCTGAGCTAGGCCGGTACTTCGGCTCTGTCAGTTAAGAGGTCTGCCGTTCTGTTAGGAGGCCTCTAGAGCTGCCTCACTCGATCCAGAGTGACTTCCACCAGGGCCTGCTCCCGCTCGGAGAGCCCTCCTGAGCGGGCCAGCTGGGCCAGCTCCATGAGCACCTGGCCCTTCCGGCCATGTCGGGCATCGAGCTCCGCAGCCATCAACTTCACCACGAAGACTTTCGAGTGTCGTTTCTGTGCTTCGGCGAGCACCGCTCTGGCCCCCTCAAGATCTCCGGCGGCGAACCGGACCTCGGCGTCGAGCAGATCGGGCATGGCCTTCCTGATCTCGAGGTCCTCTCGGGTGAGCTTGAAGCTGATCAGAATGCCCAGGCCATCGGTGACCTGCCCCTCCGCAGTCCGCCGTGGGATGAGGTTGTTGATGGCGCCGACGAGCGCTGCCGCAGCGACGCTCTGGATCGCGATGACGGACAACGCCGTCGACGCAGAGGTCATCGTAGTCCACCCGAAAATGAGCAACAGCAAAGCCACGACAGCAAGTTCGGCCCCTGGGCCCGCAGCGAAGATGAGCGCGTTGGCGAGTCGAGGGCGATCCGTACGCTCTGGTACAGGCAGTACGTAGCCGCCGATGGGGATCATCCGCAGCTCTACGGGCACACCGTCCACCGAGAAGCCCTTCCAGAGTGGTCCGAAGCCGATGACCACACGCTCGACACGCCAACCCATGAGTCGCGCCATGATCGCATGACCCGCTTCGTGGATCGCCGTGAGCACCACGTAGGCGGCGAGGAAGAACACCACTGCGATCTTGACGGGGGTGAAGTCACGCACCACCTCGGCGCCAAGCAGGCCGACGAGGAGAGCCATGAACCAGATGACGAACCGGCGCTCCTGAGGGGTCAGAGGCCGCTCTTCGTTGCCCGGGGGACGGTGGGGATCAAACACAGGGTGAGGCAGGGAGTGGTGGGATCAGTCGTCGCCAGCGAAAGACATCACCAGCTGCAGGATGTACCAGAACAGGGTGGCGAAGGAGGCGAAGAGCGCCAGCGCCGCCGCCACGTGAGCGCCCACGGGGTAGTGATGCACCACGTTGGAGGTCTGGTAGAGGATCCAGCCGGACATCAGCAGCACCATGGCCAGGGAGAAGAAGCTCCCGAGGGTGATGCCGAAGAGGATGGCCACCAGGATGAAGCCCATGGCGGCAAAGGTGCCGATCATGAGGAACCGCTGCAAGAAGGAGAAATCCTTCTTGGTGAACAACACGGTCAAGGTCAGACCACCAAAGACCGCCCCCGTGAGAATGCCCGCCGTGGGGATCACGCTGGGGTCCGAGTAGTAGGCGGCGATGAACATCAGCGGCACGAAAATGATGGCTTCAGCCACCACATAGAGGGCCAGACCAGCGTACTGCATGCCGAGAGAGCTGCTGTTCATGGCCCAGCGCTCGGCGATGGTGCCCACCACCATGAAGGCGCCGAGCACGATGAGCCACATGAATCGGCTGCCGGAGAGCATGTCGAGCATGGCCGGCGCGATCGGGCTCTGAATCAGCGCGGCGGTGAGCAACACGAAGGCGATCACCGCCCCGCCGAGGTGCAGATAGGTCTTGCGGATGAAGTCCGCACGGGCGTCGACAGATTGTCGACTGCTCTCAACCTGGTGAGAAAGATAGGACATGGTGCCTCCTCATCGCGTTAAGCCGTTGGGTACAGGCTCAAGTTAAACACCGGGCAGGGTTTGTCCATTCCGGCCCCCAATTTGAGGTCCTAACATAACTGCTCCCGTCGCCAGTGAGGTGATGCACTTCGCGATGCAGCCGAAAGCGTCCTCGACGGGCCTTTGGGCCCGCCTGCGGGTCTTTCAACAGCCTCACTCGCGCCTCACCTCCCTGACTCGGTCCGCCGTTGTGTTAGGACCTCTAAGATTCTTATTGGTGTGATGCCAGGGTGACCAGTTGTCAAGTTGCGGCCTCTGGCCTGGGCCGAGTGGTGCGGTACTCAATCGGATCCACATAGTTCGACCCCTGGAAGATGCGCTGCACGAAGATGCCCGGCAAGTGCACGTCATCAGGGCCGAGATCACCGAGGCCCACCATCTCCTCCACCTCCACCACGGTGACCGCGCTGGCCATGGCCACCAAGGGGCTGAAGTTGCGCGAGGTGCCGTAGAACCGCAGGTTGCCGTAAGGGTCTCCCACCCGCGCCCTCAAGATGCCGAAGTCAGCTTTGAGCGGCAGCTCGAAGACATAACGGCGGCCATCGAGCTCCCGAACCTCTTTGCCCTCGGCGATGACCGTGCCCACCCCAGTGGGGGTATAGAAGCCGCCGATGCCCGCGCCTCCTGCCCGCATGCGCTCCGCGAGGGTGCCCTGAGGGTTGAGTTCGACCTCGACCTCTTTGGAGAGCATCTGCGCCTCGAGATCAGGGTTCCCGCCCACGAAGCTGGCGATCACCTTCTTGATTTGGCGCTGCTGCAACAACACGGCGAGGCCTTTGCCCTGGTTGCCGCAGTTGTTGCTGATGATGGTGAAGTCTTTCTTGCCGCAACCGGCGAGGGCCCGGATGCAGTGCTCGGCGTTGCCGCTGAGACCGAAACCGCCAGCCATGATGCGGGCACCATCGAAGACGTCGTGCAGCGCCTCTTCGGCGGAGGTGAAGATCTTGCTCTTGCTCGAGGCGGTCATGAAGCCTTCTCTGGAGGTTGATGATGGAACACTTCGCCGAGGGCCTCGTCGACAGCGGCGAGGCCCTCTCGCAGGGTCTCGGCGTCGATGCACAGCGGCGGCGCGATGAAGATGTAGCTCCACTTGTAGGGGATGTGCAGCCCCCGGCGCCGGAGGGCCTCGCCAAGCTGGGCTGCTTGCCCCTGGTGGCTCTGCGCATACGCCGTGAGCGGCGCTCGGCTGTCTCGATCGCGGACCAGCTCGATGGCGCCCCACAAGCCCTTGTTCCGGACATCGCCGATGACCGGGTGCCGATCTGCGAGCTGCTGCAACTCCTCGGCGAGCACATCACCAAGGGCCGCAGCGTGATCGATGAGCCCTTCGCTCTGATAGGCCTCGATGGCGGCTACAGCGGCGGCACAGCTGAGCGGGTGCGCGTAGTTGGTGAGGCCACACCACAGCGTCTCATCTTCGAAATGCGCGGCGAGCTCCGGACGCATGGCCACGGCCCCCATGGGGGCGTAACCACCGGTGATGCCTTTGGCCATGGTGATCATGTCGGGCACCACCCCGTAGTGATCGACGGCGAACCACTGCCCTGTACGACCAAAACCAGAGAGCACCTCGTCAGCGACGAGCAGGATCCCGTGGGCGTCGCAGATCTCCCGGACACGGGGCCAGTAGTCGTCGGGGGGGATGAACCCGCCGACGGCGCCGGTGATGCCCTCCATGAAGACCGCAGCGATGGTGTGGGGGCCTTCCATTTGAATGACGTGCTCGAGGTGCTCGGCACACCGCACACCACAGCTCGGGTAGCTCTGCCCGAAGGGGCACCGATAGCAGTACGGATCTTCGACACGGGCCACCCCCGTGAGGCCTGGCTCCACGGGCCAACGTCGAGGATCTCCGGTGATCGAAGCCGCCCCCATGGAGGCGCCGTGATAGCTCTGCCGCCGGGCGATCACCTTGTGGCGCCCAGTGACCATGCGGGCGATCTTGTAGGCGTTCTCCACTGCCTCGGCCCCAGAGAGGCACAGGAAGAAGTGGTTCAGATCGCCCGGGGTGATGGCTGCGAGGGCCTCGCCCACAGCAGCCTTGGCCTCAAAGACCGCCGCCGGGTGGGCACAGCCCAGGATCTCGGCCTGCTTCTGGATCGCCTCGATGACACCGCGGTGGTTGTGACCGAGGTTGCAGTTGAACACCTGGCTCTCGAAGTCGAGCCATCGGCCGCCGTCGTGATCGTAGAACACCGCGCCGTCGCCATGGGCGATCTTCACTGGTCGAGCCCTGGCCTGGGCAGCCCACGTGTAGAGCACATGGGCCCGCTGTCGGGCCTCGAGCTGCGCAGCGTCAGGGTTGTTCGAGCCGCTCACGGAAGCCCCTGATCGACGCGCCTGAGGGCATCGACGAGCCGATCGATGTCGTACTCGGTGGCAGTGAGGGCCGGAACCAGGGCGATGACGTCCCACGAGGGCCGAGCCACCTTGACCCCGCTGGCGGCGAGGCCATGCTGAATCTGGCTGGCCCGCTTCGCACCGACGCGCAGGGTACGATAGAGGCCCATGCCGCCCAGAACCCCTGGGCCATATCCTGCCGCAACGAGGCCGTCTTCGAGACGGCGTGAGAGCATGCTCAAGGGCAGATCGCGTGTCAGATAGAGCTGCCGGAGCAGCCGCGTGGCAGAGAGCTCGTCACCATCCCAGGTGCTGATGAGCGTCAGAGGCTTCTCCACGTACCAGCGATCGTTGCTGAAGATGTGGCCGATCTGACCACCGCTCCACCACAACACCACGTCGGGATCACCCTTCACGCTGTCAAGCCACCACAGGTCCTTGCCATTGCGGCCCATGCCAGTGGTGGTCTCCACCAGAACGAGGGGCACCCCGGTGCGATCGCGGAACGCCACCAACGCGGCCCACTGTTCCGGCGTGATCACCCGGCCTGTCCGGCGCTGGACGGACTCGATGTAGAGGCCGAGCAAGGCGTCAGCGCCGTGGGTGGAGACCAGCGCCTCGAGGGCAGCGAGGGTCTCTTGGAGGCCGTTGGCCGGGTGAGGCACCATGGGCCAGCCGAAGTGGCCATAGCGTTCAGCCTGCCCCTTGCTGGCGCTGATGGAGAGCGAGCGCGCGGCGGCGGTGACGGAGCCGAGCTGGCCGCCCTCGACGCCAATGGCCGTGGAGGCGTGCTTGCGATGATGCTTCAGCGCGCGGAAGGACTTGTCCACCATCTCGTCGGCACTGCTGGTGAAGTACAGGTGTCCACAGCCCCGTGGGGTCATCTCGCGCAGGTACTCCGCATAGCGCACGTACGGCCGCGTGATGAAGTTGCTCAGCGTCAGCTTGGTGAGGGCGCCCTCGTCGAAGACCCCGAGCTGGCGTGCCCGGACGAGCTGCGGGTGGGCGGCGCCTGTGGGCTCGCTCACCCCGTGGGCTGCATCGAGCACCCGCATGGCCGGGGCCACATTGTCCGCCTCGAAAGCCCGGCGATCGGACCGACGAAGCGGGATGCGGTAGTACCAGGCCTGAGCGCCGGCGGCGCCATATTGATCTTGCAACAGCTGCGCGCAGTAGGCGCCGAACCGCTGGTTGATGCCCCACATGGCGTCGGTGTGCCCCACACGGTTTCTGCCCGTGATGAAGGCGTACCGCGGGGCACCAGAGGCGCGCTTCACGTTGAGCGCGGCCTTGATCTGCGCCTCTCTCAACCGCAGACCCACACCACGCCCCTGAGCGCGGGGATGCACAGTGATGTCAGCGCTGTACAGCGTGTTGTGTCGACGCAGGTTCGGATCCTGCCGAGGGCCGTCCAGGGCCCACCAGAGCTCTAGAGGACCGGCGAGGGTCAGACCCACGAGGCCCTCGGGATCTTCCGCGACGAGGGCCACCGCCTCTGCGCTCTGGGCCACGGTCTTCAGGTAGGCGGGCTCGTCCTGGCGTGCGGGCTCATACACCTCACTCTGCAAGGCCTCGATGGCCCCAGCCACAGCGTCGAAGTCACCTGGACCGAGGGCGCGGATGCGGGTGCCAAGGCAGTCGGCGAGCCAGCGCACCAGGGGCACCCCCACGGCGGTCTCGAATGCCGCAGGATCAGCAGCCTTTGCAGCATCGAGGGCAGCAGCCCCGCGCACATCTGTGGAGAGGCCCAACGTCACCGCCCCGAGGCGCCGGTCTTGAGGCGAGAGCTCCCCTTCAGTTCGCAACAGCCGATCAGCGTTGAGCGCCGTAGGCTCTGCGAGCAACGCCTGCAGCGTCAGCGCTGGCGCCGATGCCGGTGCGGCCAGTGGCGTCACCCATTTGGGGACCTCAACAGCCTCCATCCGAGTCAACCAATCATCCCCATCGAGACCACCTGCCAACTCCACGAGGGCCGCCAACGAGGTGTCGATGATGTCGAAGATGGCCTCGACGTCAGCGGGGCGCATGGCGCGGTTCATGCGGTACCGCAGGGTGCGGGCGCCGGCGATGTAGACCATGTAACCGCGGTAGAAGCGCTGGGCGATGAGCTTCTGGGCCACCGGCCCCGAAGGCAGATCGAAGGCGAAGGCGTCACCATACACCCGCGGCCGTGAGACCAGCTGGGGCCAGCGCTCCACCAGGGCAGCGAGGCGTTGCTCGGCGAGCCCGGCGTGGGTGACGTTGCGCTCCACGATGTCGAGGTGGATCGACCCGCGGACGAGGCTGGCGCTGTGGAACGGCGCCGGATCAGGATCGGGCCACCGGGAGAGCACAAGGCCCACCTGGGCCCGCTTGGCGCACACGATCAGGTCCGGGCCATCCGGCTGCCCGTCGGCGTCCAGCATCCAGAACAGGCTGTGCCAGAAGACCGGGCCACCGAGGCCAAAGCCCACCTGCACCTCGTCGAAGATGAGCGGCACACCATAGGCCCGCGTGAGCGCCCGGAGGCCGTTCACGAACCGGCTGCTGGCCCCCCGATCACCGCCTTCACACTGGTAGGGCTCGAGCATGCAGGCCATCACATCGCCCGCCTGTAGCGCCTTCTCCGTGGCGATGAGAGACTGCACCTCTGCCGTAAGGAGCGCGTCCCCCTCGGCAGCGGTCACCCACGCCGCGCGGTCGGCGCCAGCGGTCGCCCAGCTCTTGCGCCACCCCTCGGGGATGACGGGATCCGCGAGTTCGACGTCGAGAGGGAACGGCAGGAAGTCGGTTTCGAAGCCCGGGATCTGATAGGGCGCCCGCTTCACCGGGTTCCAGGTGCTGTAGAGCGACAACAAAGTGCGGCCGTGGAACGAGCCTTCGAAGGCCAGCACTCGACGCCCGCCAGCGCCGTTCACTCGGGCGATGTGCAGCGCCTTCTCGTTGGCCTCAGCACCACTGTTCACCCAGGCCACGTGACGGATCCCCGGAGGGGCCGCCCGGAGCAGGCCCTCGAAGAAGGCCTGGGTCTCGCGCTGCACTGCCGGGTGGTTCGGAGAGAGCGCCGAGACCATGTGAGGATCGAAGCGCCCCTCGTCGAGGGCCGCCTGGACCTGACCTGGGCGAAAGCCTGCAGCGAGTGAAGCGATCTGGCTTGCGGCGTCGACGATCTGCAGAGCATCTTCGTCGACTGACCTGAGGAATGGCCCCTGGCACCGGGCGAGATCCACCACAGCGGGTTTCTTCTCCCGGGGCAGGAAGCTCTCGCCATAGAACCGCGCGAGCCAGCCCGCGCTCGTGGGCAGCGCCCCTTCGGGGGGCACGTTGATCTTCTGAGGAGGCATCTCCAGGAATGGCCGGGGATCAGCCTCCTTCAACGCCGTGAGCCACTGGGTCAGCGCGTGCTCCACGCGATCGATGCCCGGCTCCACCGTATCGAAGGCGAGGCGAATGCCCACATCGTCGGCGACGAGCCCGGCGGCGCGGGCGCGATCTTTGAGTTGTGCCGCCGTGGCCTTCCGGCCGGCGAGCCTCACCTTCAAATCGGAGAACGGCAGCCACCCGACGTTGGGCTCTGCAGGGTCAACCTCGATGTGGCAGCGAAAGCGCTCTGCCACTTCTTCCAGACGTTGGCGGCGCTCCAACTGACGCAACAATCCTTGTCGATCTGCCCGTGCAGTGATGGCCGTGGATTCGGCGTCGAGCATCACTGACCTCCCTTCTCGTCGAGGCCCAGGGCCCGGTCCAGGTTGCCGTGGGCGGTGATCTGCCCAAAGGGCACCTGCATCACTGCCACCGGGTAAGTGCACAGACGCGGTGCCATGGCACCGGCAGGTCGCCAGTTGCCGCTCATGCCCACGCCGCCGAAAGACAACAGCCCCGAAGCGCCGTTGGTGCTCCGGTTGAAGTTGAGCACCCCCGCCGGGATCTCGTCGTAGAAGCGCTCGAAGGCCTCCGGGCGGGCGCTGAAGAGACTCGCCGAGAGACCGTAGGTGTTCTCACCGCCCCGGGCGAAGGCGTCGTCCTCGCTCTGCGCCACCTCGAAGGCCACGTGAGGCCCGAAAAGCTCCTCGTGCAGCAAACGCTCGTGGCCCTTCACCTCGTACAGACTCGGAGTGACGAAAGCACCCCCGTCGAGGCTCTCGCTCTCCACGAGCACCTGAGCCCCCTCTTCGCGGCCCTTCTGCAGCAGATCGAGGAAGCGGGTCTTGCTGGCCTCATTCGCCAGCGGCCCCATGAAGGTGGTGTCTCCTGCAGGATCGCCGGGCTTGATGCGACCAAAGGCCTGCACCAGGCGATCCCTCAGGCCGTCGGCGGCGCCGGGAGTGACGATGACGCGAGAGGTGGCCGTGCAGCGCTGCCCTGTGGTGAGCAGCGCACCGAGCATGATCTCCCGGGCGGCCTGTTCGAGATCGGCATCATCGAGGACCAGAGCGGGGTTCTTGCCACCGAGCTCCAGGCAGACTTTCTTGTAGGGCTGGTCGAAGGTGGCCTGCCGAATCAAACGGCCGGTCCGATAGCTCCCAGTGAAGATCACCCCCCGGACCCCACTGTGAGAGACGAGAGCTGCCCCAGTGTCTCCAAGGCCATGAACCAGGTTGAACACCCCTGCGGGGAACCCTGCCGCCTCGAAGAGCTCGGCGTAGCGCTGGCCTGCGAGGGGTGTCACCTCAGAGGGCTTGGCCACGACGGTGTTGCCCGTGAGCAACGCGGGGATCACGTGGGTGTTCACCAAATGCACGGGGAAGTTGAACGGGCCGATGATGGCCACCACCCCGAGGGCGTGAAAACGCTGCTCTCCAGGGGCGCCAGGACCTGCAGGGGGCAAGGCGTGGCCGATCTGGCTGATGACACCGTCGATCTTGCCGGCGATGCTCCGGGCCTCGATGAGGGCCTCGTTCCGGGTCTTGCCCATCTCAGCAGTGATCGCTTCGGCGATGCGCTCTGCATGATCACCCACTTTGTCCCGCACGGCCTTCAGCGCTTCGATGCGCCCTTCCAGACCGGCCCCACGCCACCCTCGGAGCGCGCTTCGGGCAGCGGTGACCGCACGATCCACGGCGCCCACGTCAGCCACGACCTCGAGGACGGGCTGATGACCATGGGCGGGGTTGCGGGAGACAAAGGTCTGCCCTCCAGCGGAGGGCTCGAATCGGCCATTGATGAAGTGGCCGCGGAAATCATCGAGGTAGGGGTGCGTCAAGTGGGGTGACCTCGTCGGGGCTCTGGTGTTGAGGGCTCTTTGATTTGAGGATCTCGGGCTTCGAACGCCGGGATGTGAAACTTTACGACCGCTTTTTGGGGATCTCCAGGTTCAAACGGCTCATGACCTTTTTCAGGTCACCCCAGACCGGACGCTTGAGATCAGGGTGCTTGAGCAGCAGCCCTGGGGGGAACGTCACCATCACGGGACGACCCGGGCCTTCGCCATAGGTGTGCCAACGGCCGCGCATTCGCGCCATCGAGGCGCGGACGTCCAGCAGTGAGCGTGCAGGGAACACACCCATGGCCACGATGACCTCAGGCTGAAACGCCTGGACCGCCTCGGCGAGGTGCTCTCGACACCATCGCGTGCCCCCACCCTCGAGCAGGTTCACCAGCGCCACGTCGGCCACCGACAACCCCATGGCCCGGATCATCTTGTGCAGCAGAGTGCCTGCTGCGCCGTGGAAGGGCTCGAGAGGCTCCGGGGGCTGCTCTGTATGCGGCTCCCCGAGGAACATGAGGCGGGCCGGCTGCGGGCCTGTGGCCACCAGCGCCGGGCGTCCCCCCTCCCCCGGGAGCACGATGTGCTCTCCCTCCACGACACCCAGGGTGGACCACGTGGACATGGAGGGCATCTGGGAGAGCGAGGCTTCCGTGGGCGCTCCAGGGCTGGCGGGTGCTGATGGCCCAGGTGATGTGGCAGCAGGTGCCACTCGGGCCACAGGTGCAGGAGGATTCTGGGGGGCCGGCCTTCGCTTCGGCGGGGTGCGGGGTGCGATGCGACCCAGGGGTGGCATGTCGAACCCCTCGGGGATCGGCAGGGCCAGCTCTCCGGACTCCTGCATCCAGGCCACAGCACCTCGGGCCGCAGCCACCAGCCGGGCCAGCTCAGCGCGATCGCTCACCCCTCACCTCCAATTCGAGCACACGCCCAGTCCACGATGGCCTGGGCGAGGGCTGTCTTCTGCTCCAGCGCCCTCTGTGTCACCGCCTCTGCAGTGACAAACCATGTCTGGTTCGTCTGGCCAGCGAAGCCGCTGCCCTCAGCGGTGATGTCGTTCGCCACGATGAGATCAGCACCCTTTCGAGCCAGCTTGCCCTGAGCCGAGGGCACAGGGTGGCCCGTCTCGGCGGCGAAACCCACCAGGACCTCAGGGCCACGCCCCGCTCGGCGCATGGCCCCCACGTCGGCGAGGATGTCGGGGTTGCGCACAAGCTCGAGGTGCATGGGCCCCGCCTTCTTCTTGATCTTGCCCGGTGCCGCCTCGGCGGGGCGGTAGTCTGCCACCGCAGCGGTCATGATGGCTGCGGCCACAGGGGCCTCGTGGGCCGCCATCACCGCCGCGTGCATCTGCACCGCCGAGGTCACGGGCACTGCAGTGACACCTGCAGGTGGCTCGATGGACACTGGACCGTGCACCAGGATCACCTCTGCGCCAGCCTCGGCTGCCGCTGCAGCGATGGCGAAGCCAGTACGACCACTGGAGGGGTTCGAGAGAAAGCGCACCGGGTCGACGTGCTCTCGTGTGGGTCCCGCGGTGATCACCACACGGCGACCGACGAGGCGTTTAGGCCGCCTGTCGCGGGCGACGATCTCTGCCACGGCCTGCACGATGGCGTCGGGCTCGGCGAGGCGACCAGGCCCTGTGTGACCACAAGCGAGCTCTCCAGAGTCCGGCGTGACGATGTGCACGCCACGAGCCTGCAAGCGCTCGAGGTTCTCCTGCACAGGGGGCTGTTGGTACATGAACGTGTTCATCGCCGGGCACACCACCACCGGCACGTTCGCCGCCAGCAACACCGTGGAGACGATCTCGTCACCCAGCCCGTTGGCCATCTTGCCGATGAGGTTCGCCGTCGCCGGCGCCACCACCAGCACGTCGCATTGCTGGGCGAAGGCGATGTGGCCGATCTCCATCTCTTCTGAAGGATCGAGCGTCTCGGTGAGCACGGGCTGATGGGTCAGGCCCTGAAACGTGAGGGGGCCGATGAACTGTCGGGCGTTGGGCGTCATGGCCACCTGCACGGTGGCACCAGCCTTGATGAGGCCTCTGGCCACCTCGGCGGCTTTGTAGGCGGCGATGCCCCCAGCGACGCAGAGGTGCACTCGGGTGTTGTTCAACATGCTGACACCAGATGATCGGCGGCGCTCGGCGACCGATCGGCGTGGGGTTCAGGGCACGAGGGGTCAGGGCAGTATGTGCCGGGGCTCCCCGAGGGGCAACTCAATCGGGCAAGCCCACATCGTTCCAGGGCAGATTGAAAGGCGCCCCAACAGAGGAGAGCGACAACACGTGCAGCGTGATGTACGCCGAGAGACCCCAAAGGGTCTCGTCATCGTACTCGAAGAAGTAGACCGGCCAGTCCTTGCGGCGGTGGGGCATCGTCTTGATCTCCCAACCCTCCGCCTGAGTGAGCGCCGCCATTGGGATGGTGAAGATCCGGGCGACCTCTGAAGGTTGGGGGATCAACTCAGGCAGCGCAGTGACCCGCCCCACCACCGGCGTCACCGCCATGTCGTCACGGATCGTGGGGAAGTCGTCGAGGATGCCCCAGACATCGACGGCTTCAGGAGGCAACCCCACCTCTTCATGGGCCTCACGCAACGCAGTCTGGATGATGTCGGCATCTCCGGGCTCTGCAGAGCCGCCGGGAAACGCCACCTGACCTGAGTGAGACTTGAGTTGCTCCGTTCGACGCGTCAACAGCACACGCAGGGGCCCGCCGTCGTCGATGATCGCCACCAGCACACCTGCGTGGCGCGGGCGATCAAGCACACGACGTGTCCGCCGCGTGACGATGCTCGACGTGTCATCGAACATCAGCGGCCCATGAGGGGGACGAGTACAGAGGGCACCACCACGTTGGGCTGTTTCTGAAGCGGACCCAGGTGCACCTGAGCCGGCGTCACCGCTTTGTGGTCGATGAAAAGCTCCAGCTCGATGGCATCGGCCCCCTTGGGCACCTTGAAGTCCATGCCCTCTACGCCGGCGGGCAGACCCTCGATGGTCTTGCCTTCGGTGATCACCCCTTTGAAGAAGGCCCGCTGCTGATCGATCCGGCTCATGGAGTCGTCACCGCCGACCATCACCGGCCGCACCGCCTTCACCCCGTTCTGTACCTTCACGATGCCCGTGAACGTGAGTGGCTTCTTCTCGGGATCAGTGTGGGCTGGCGCCGTCCAGCGCAGATGCCAGCCCTGATCGTCCGCCCACAGATAGTACGCAGGCCCCGAGATGCGGCTGATGACCGGGGCTCCGGTGAGCTGAGACAGCGTGAGCATCTTCTCGCCGGGCTGGGCCTGAGCACCGGCGAAGAGCCCGCCGGCCAACATCGTGACGCCCACTGCGGTCATACCGATCGTTTTCAGAAGACGCATGATCACCTCCGTTCGGGTCTACTCGCCGAGATCCGTGGGCTCGGCGAGGCGTCGATGCAGAGCATCAGCCACCATACCGATGGCCACCTCGTTGCGGCCGCCTCGAGGGATCACCACGTCGGCGTGGCGACGAGAGGGCAGCACAAAGGCGAGATGCATGGGACGCACTGTGGCTTCATATTGTCCCAGCACATGCTCCATGGAGCGACCACGCTCCATGGTGTCCCGTCGCAGTCGACGCATGAGGCGGACGTCATCTTCGGTGTCGACGAAGATCTTCACATCCATCAGGTTGCGCAGCTCAGCGTTCTCGAGCACCAGGATGCCCTCGATGATGATGAGCGCCGCAGGGGCCACAGGGTGGGATTCACCCGTACGCACCGACTCGGTATAGCTGTACACCGGCTTCTCGACTGCCAGCCCCTTCTTCAAGGCGCGGACGTGCTCGCCGAGGAGCGCGTTGTCGAAGGCGTCGGGGTGATCGAAGTTCACCTCGCGGCGATCTTCGAGGGCGAGGTGGCTGAGATCTTTGTAGTAGGCGTCCTGGTCGAGATAGGCCACCCGACTGTGGCCGATTTCGTCGACGATGCGCCGGGCCACGGTGGTCTTTCCCGAACCGGTCCCACCGGCGATCCCAAGAGTGACAACGGCCGTCACAGGCGCTCCTTCATGGCGGGCCAGGGCCTCCCCAGCTGATCCGATCGCAAGGGCGGATCGGAGGGGTTTTCTTTGGTTTGGCCTGAGGCTAGAGTACGCCCCACACCGTGCTCTTTCATCTGCGAAATAGATGTCCGCGCCGCCGGCCCGGGCATCAGCGCTTCGCTGACGATTGGGGGCGGTATCACGGGCTTCGATGCACTGTCAAGGCGCCGACCCCGTGAGCCACAAGCCATACAATCCCAGACGCCGGGTGCCGGCCAACAGGTGCGCCAACCGATGAGTGTGCAGCCCAGCCCCGAGCTGGAAGAAGTCTACGCCCAGGCCCTCGACATTGCCTACAAAGCCGGCCAGCAGCTTTCCAGCGCCCATTTGCTGCTGGCGGTCTTCACTCTGCCCAACCTCGCCGAGGTGCTGCTCCTCGACCGCGCCGTCGACGAGATCACCCTCCTCGATCGCATCACCCACATGGAGCATGAGCCGCCAGACGTGGTGGATCGACTGATGGAGCGCGCCGCCCGCCTCGCCGCGGGTTGTGGGCAGAGTCAGATCAGCTGTTTGCATCTCGTGGGGGCCCTCACCCGCATGCCCGACGCATTCGCCCACCGCCTGCTGGCGCGATCGGGGGTGAACATCGCGGAGCTGCGCAACACCTCGATGCGCTACGCCACCGATGGCGTGCCGCCGCGGCTGCTCACCCTGACCCGGGCCATGGAAGGCGCTGATCTCGGCGCTTCAACGGCACAACAGGGCCAGCGCAGCAACTCGCGTGGGGGGCGACCGCAGGGACCAAAGGGCTCCGGCGGAGGCCGGGGCACCACCCAGCGCACCCCCCGAGGGCATCAGGGCGGTGAGCGGGACACGGTCATCGAAGACGACATCCCGACCGCGGTGTTCCACAAGGTGCCCTCCAAGCCTGGAGGCGGGCGGAGCAAGGCCAAAGCGCCCTCCCCCACCTTCGATCGGCGACAGAGCCGTGGCCGCCGCCGAGAAGATCGCAAGGTAGAGCGCCGCATCGCCGTGGGCAGCCCCAACGTCGGTGCCCGACACACGACGCCGCCCAAGGCCATGGGCGACGACACCCGGCCGAGCCCCTATGTGCTCAGCCGCGATCGCTTCAAGTGGCTCACCCTGCTCGGACGAAACCTGAGCCATCTGGCCTACCTCGACCACTTCGATCCGGTCCTCGGCCGCGATCAAGAGATCGAAGAAGCCATCGACATCTTGAACAAGCGCCGGTCGAACAACCCCTGCCTCATCGGGCGCCCTGGGGTGGGCAAGACCGCCATCGTCGAAGGCATGGCCACCCGCATGGTGACCCAGGACCAGCTGCACCGAGCCGGCCGGCCCGGTAAGGTCGTGGTGCAGATCGACGTGGGCACCGTGCTCGCCGGCACCCACCTGCGGGGCTCGCTCTCGGAGCGCTTGAGGGGTCTGCAGGCCGAGGTCGAGATGGCCGAGGGCCAGATCATCATCTTCATCGACGAGCTGCACACGCTCATCGGTGCAGGGGGCGCCGACGGCGCTGCCGATGCAGCCAACGAGCTCAAGGCCGCCCTCGCCCGGGGCAGCTTCCCGTGCATCGGTGCCACCACCATCGACGAGTACGCCGAGTACATCGAGTCTGATCCCGCCATGGTGCGGCGGTTCACCTCGGTGCACGTCGAAGAGCCCGACGAGCAGACCACTGTAGAGATCCTGCAAGGTGTCGTGGGCCGTTACTCCCAGCACCACGGTGTGGATTACAGCGACGAGGCGGTGCGGGTGGCGGTGAAGATGAGCCGTCGCTACATCACCGACAAAGCCGATCCCGATCGCTCGCTGGCCATCCTCGATCTCGCCGGCGCCGTGGCGCGGCGGGCGGAGAAGGCCGTCGACCGCCACGCCGTGGCCGAGGTCGTGGCCCGCATGGCCCGCGTACCTCTCGATCAGCTGGTGCTCGACGATCCGAGCCGGTTCCTGGAGATGGAGTCCCTCCTCGCCCGACGCATCGTGGGCCAGGCCCACACCCTCACCGCCATCGGGGAGACGATCCGCCGTAACCTCGCGGGTTTCAGCAGCAAGCGCCCCATCGGCAGCTTCCTGTTCCTCGGATCCACCGGCGTGGGCAAGACCGAGGTGGTGAAGGCCCTGGCACAGTTCCTCTTCGGCAGCGTGGACTACCTGACCCGCATCGACATGAGCGAATACCTCGAGTCTCATGCCCTCGCCCGCCTCATCGGAGCGCCGCCGGGCTATGTGGGCCACTCCGAGGGTGGGCAGCTCACCGAAGCCGTACGTCGCCGGCCCTATCAGGTCGTGCTCTTCGACGAGATCGAGAAGGCCCACCGAGATGTCTGGAACGTCTTGCTGCAGGTCCTCGACGAGGGCCGCCTCACCGACGGCCGTGGGCGCCTCGTGGACTTCACCAACACTGTGGTGGTGATGACCAGCAACCTTGGTGCCGACGTCTTCGAGAACCCCGACCGGCGCCCCATCGGCTTTGCCGGTGGCACTGCAGGCGACAGCTTCGAGAAGCAGTCCGAGGCGGCGAAGACCAAGGCGCGCAAGCAGTTCCCCCCAGAGCTGTGGAACCGCATCGAGCGCCGCCTGGTGTTCCACCCGCTCTCCAAGGCCGACATCCGCGCAGTGGCCCGGCTCATCATCGAAGATCGCGCCCGCATGCTCGGCGACGAGAAGAACATCCGGTTCACCGCTGACGACGCGGCCATCGAGGTCCTCATCGAACGTGGTGGTTACGAGCCGGCCCTGGGCGCCCGGCCCATGCGTCAGACCATCAGTCGGGAGATCGAGGGCCCGCTGGCTCAGAAGATCCTCGCCGGCGAGGTGGTGAGCGGTGACGCCGTGCAGGTCGTGGGCGAAGACGGTGAGCTTCGCTTCGAGATCATCGACGCCTGAGCCACGCCAAACGCTGAATCATTCAGAGGCGAGTGCCTCCTCGAAGTCTGCGACCTGGTCAGGCGGCAACTGCATGGCCCTTGCCGTGGCCATCACCACCTCTCGATAGAGCGGGATCCAGTCAGGGCATCGCGCGCTCAACGCTGCCATGTGATCGGCAATCGCGGCAATGTCGCCTCGTGATACAGGCCCTGTGAGATGCCTGTGCACGGGGCCCTGAGCCAAAGCCTCCACAGTGCCCTCTTGTAGGGGGCTGAGCACGCCACGGGCGGCAGCATCATCGAGGCCGAGGGCTCGAAGCAGGGCGACTCCACCAGCCATCAGCGCGCCGATCCCGTTGCCTGCCAGCACGGCAGCGGCATGCCAGGCGCCCTTACCGCCTTGAGGGATGTGCACAGCCTCACCCGACCAGGCTGCGACCAGATTGCGACCGATGCCCACGGCATCCTCGTCGCCCTCGACAGCACACCAGGCACCTTCCAAGGCCTCCACCGCCCCAGTGACACCATGGAGCGTCTGCACCGGGTGCACCGAGCCCAACGCCCTGGCATGCGCCGCCAGCGGATGGAGCGCCTCACGGCCTAGGCGTCCTGCGCAGTGCATCACCGTCGTGTGGTGCAGGCGCTCGCCAGCGGCCACCGCGATTTGATGAGCCACAGTCTCGATGGCCTCGTCTGTCACCGCCAGGATCCACACCGGCGCCTGAAGCATCGCAGACATGTGCGACGCCAACGGCCCGGAGTGGGTTGCACCCGCCCGCAGGGTACGGTTCCACACCACAGGGACCTCGACCCCAGCAGCACGGAGCGCAGTGGCCAGTGCCAGACCTGCGCGGCCGGCTCCGAAGATGGCCACAGGCCCCACCTCTGGTGGAGAAGCCAGACGCCCATAGATCTCCTGCGCCTGCTGACGAATTTGAGGTGGCAGCCACCGCAAGGTCTCTTCCGGCCCCCCTGAGGCCAGGGCGTTGCGCAGAAGCGTACTGGAGATCCCGGTGAGCACCGGCCCGGGCAAGCACCACGGGGCCTGGGCGAAGTGCTGCAGCGCTGCCTCGTGACCCGGCCGACCAAAGACGATGACCTGCCAGCGGGCCACCAGCTCGTCGAATCGATGCCACCGATGAGACTCGGTGAGGTTGTCGGCCCCCATCACCCACATGAAGGCGTGCTCCGGGTGGGCGTGCTCGAGGGCCTCGAGGGTGTCGTAGGTCCTGCTGATGCCTTTGCGCTCCCCCTCGAACTCGGAGATCTTGACCGGCGCACCGCCGAAGCCCTCGAAGGTGGCCTGGAGCATCTCCACCCGCTCTTCGAAGGCCGCCATGTGTTTGCCAAAAACATGGCCGTAGGCCGGCATCACCCACACCTCGTCGACGTCCGACCGGCTCAACAACGCCGAAACGGTGAACACATGGGCCAGGTGGGGTGGGTTGAACGCCCCGCCGTACACAGCAACACGGGCCATCAGGGCTGCTCCGGATAGAGCAAAGCCTGAGATCTGAGGGGCAGGAATGTCTCGAGGGCCTGCTCCCCCGCCTGCCACACGGCATCGATGTCACCACCGGCCTCGATCGTCTCCCTCACCGTCGTGCCACCACAGAGCAAGTCGATGGCCAGTCGATCACTGACATACTCATAGCGCTCAGTTCGCCAGCGCAGGGCCTCACCATGCACCGCCTGTACGGCGGAGAGGAAATGCAGGCCTGCTCGCCAGGGCTGAAAGGCGCTTCGATCACGTACGTGCAGGGCCACGCCACCGATGGTCTGCCCACCGAACTTGTGAAACGTGGGCCGGTACCAGACCGGGCGCCAGACGATGCCCTCCACAGGTCGAGCGCTGAGCGCCTCACACACCGCAAAAGGATCGACATAGTCGGCGCCGATGAGTTCGAAGGGGCGCGTGGTCCCCCGCCCCTCGTTCATCAGGGTGCCCTCGATGAGGCACATGCCCGGGTAGACCACCGCAGTTTCCACCGTGGGCATGTTCGGAGACGGTTGCACCCAGGGCAGGCCCGTTTCGTCGAAGTACATGCTGCGCTGCCAGCCACGCATCTTCACTACGGTGATGTCTGCGCCAAAGCCTTCTCGGGCGTCGAGCAGGGTCACCACCTCACCGATGGTGAGCCCATGGCGGATGGGCAGCGGCCACATCCCCACGAAGCTGGCGTAGGCCCGATCGCCGAGCCCGCCCTCCACCTGAGCGCCTCCGATGGGGTTCGGGCGATCGAGGATGACGACGGGCACCCCCACCTTCGCCGCCGCCTGAGCGCACAGCGCTGCGGTGTAGATGTATGTGTAGTAACGGGCCCCGACGTCCTGCAAATCGACGACGAGTACGTCGAGATCTGCGAGGTGCTCTGCCTTCGGTTGCAAGCTCTCAGGCGTATCACCATAGAGACTGATCAGCTCCGCTCCGGTGATGCGCTCCGTGGGGACTTCGGCCACAGCGATCATATCCTGAGCGTCTGCCCAGATGCCGTGCTCGGGACCAAAACAGCGGGTGACGTTCACCCCTGCAGCCTTCATCCGAAGCAAAACATGAACAAGTTGAGCGTCTACGCTCGCGGCGTGGCAGACCACGCCGACTCTCTGGCCTCGGAGAGCAGAGAAGCCCTCTTCGACCCAGAGGTCGAGGCCAGTGGCAACTGCAGGTGAAGTGTGGGTATGCATGCCGGTCAGTCTACACCGGCATCAGATGGGGGGCGAATCCGGGCTGCTCAGGCGATGGGTACGGGGCGCAGCGACACGCCCTGCTCGCGGATGTTCACCAGGAAACGGATGCGGGAGCAGTTGTAGCGACCCTTGAGATCATCGGCGTGGCTGTTCAGCTGATCAGCGAACTTCTGGAAGCTGATGCCCTTCACCGGTGCGCCGGCCTCCTGGCTGGCGTTGAGGTACTCCTGGTACACGCGGCGCAGGTAGCTTTCTTCAGGCTCGTTCACCAGGGCCAGAATCTCAGATGACAAACCCGACTGATCTGCCAGGGGCACCGGCGTCACGGGATCCGTGAACTGGCTGGCCATGGCAGGCACGGGGCTGCGCTCGCTGGAGACCGGGCCGCTCTGAGGCGCCTGAGGGGTGGCAGGGGCAGGCTTGCTGGCCCCTTCTCCCTGCCACTGCAAACGCTTCACTGGTCGCGGAGGCTCGTCCTCGTCTTCGGGGAGCGGGCGACCAGAGAGGTGACACACCATGATGTTCAAGTTCTGGCCCATGGTGTCGGCGAGCTCCTTGGAATCACCGTCCACCTCGAACCAGTAGTCCAGGTTGCCATTGATGATCTCCAGCACCCCGCCGTCGATGCTCTCGAGAGGCTTGACGAACTGATGATGGAAGAAGGCGATGAGACCAAAGATGACGAAGGCCGCCAGCATCACCGTGAGGGGCACCATGGGGGCATGGCTCGTGGCGGCGATGATGGCCTTGTCGAGGTTGGCCATGACCAGGAAGCCAGCCTTCTCAGCACCAGCGTTGCTCCCGAGGTGACCGGCCATCCCCTGCCAGGTGCGGTTGCCCAGGGTGAACGTGAAGGCCTGGCCGTCTTCGATGCGGCTCTGAACATCCATCCCCTTTACCACCTGCCTGGCCACAGCGGCCTCTGCAGAGGAGTCGAGGGTGGAGCCCTGGCGTAGGTGTTCACCGACGAAGTAGGCCACGTCGGCGTGCACGACTTCTTTGTCCTTCCGGGCCTCGGCGCCGGTCAAGCGGTAGCCCAGCACCACCGAGCCCACCACCTTGCCGCCGAAGCGGATCGGCGAGACGGCGACGTCCATGGGGGCGCCCTTCCACTGCCAGAGATCCTTGAAGGTCTTGCCCTTGCGCTGGCTCAGGATCGGATACTCGCGGGCCACCGAGGCCTCTTTCGTGCCGTACCAGGCGGGATCACCATCTTTGGCCACCCCGACGCCGTTGGTGTTGAGCACCATGAAGAGGTCGGGCTTCTCGCGGCGGTAGAGGGCGAGCACAGCGCCGTCGGCATCGCTGGGCGCGTTGGCGGCCCGCTGCTCGAACTTGCGGGACCACACGTGCACCTCGGTGTGCATGCGGTTGTGCACCTCAAGCAGGAACTCGTCGTCTGACGGCAAGGTGCCATCTTCCCGGACGAAGTCTTGCGGTCTGAGGTTGAGGGTCTTGCCGATGGGCACGAAGCGGGCCACCTCTTCGGCCTTTGCCACGAGGGCAAAGTCTTGGAGCTGGCGCACCTTCTCCAGGGCATTGCGTGCCTGGGTCAGGCGTTCGGTCATGGCCGCTTTGGCCTGCTCTTCGCCCTTCTCGATGGTCTGGAAGTAGAGCACCCCGCCCACTACGGCGGAGATGGTGAACAGCGTCGCGGCGACCTTGATGCGGAACATCCGTCACTCCCCTGGGTCAGCCCTCCAGGGGCAGAGCCCCTCGAAAGCAAGTCCTTGAAATCAATGGATTTCACCCTTGCGTCCAGCCATCGTAGACCGGCCCGGAGGGGGTGTCAATCATCCCCGGGCCACCCACCATGGTGGCGGTGTCGCCTCAACAATTCGGCAACTTGGCGCGGTAAAATGAACTGAAGCGGTCCCTGAGGACTCAGGGGAAAATGCAGAAGGATTACAAGACTGAATCAGTCCGAAACACTTCCATTGACCCCTATTGGGCCACGAAGCCTGCCTGGATGCCGGTGATGGTGGCGGAGAGAGGGTAGGCCTCCACGGGCTCGCCACCATCCGTGAGGGTGGTCATCACTCGCTCCACGTTCAACTCGTCGAAGAGCTCTGACAGGATCCGCTGGGTGTCAGCGTTGCCGGGGACCAGCTCAAAGAGGGTCTCCGAGGCGTCAGCCACGGTGATGAAACCGCTGAGGCTGGCGTCCATCAGCGCCAGGGAGTCGGGGCCCTCGGTATCCTCGAGACCGGGGGTCACGGTGCCGGAGATCTCCACGGACTTCAGGGGGATGATCAGCTTGAGATCTTCGCTGTAGATGTTCAGGTCGCCCTTGGAGGTGCTGGTGAACATGTCACCGCTCCTGCTGGCCATGAGGCTGCCCACATCGACGTTGCAGGGGTTGGCCTCGCCGTCGAGGTTGATGCACTCCCCCTCGGTGAGCCAGGTGAAGATGTTGTCGACGACGGGCTCGGTGTCCCCACCGGCGGTGTACTGCCCGGCACCACCGTTGACGGTGATGTCGCCCGTGGCCCAGTCGTTGAGCTGCACGAGGATGATGACCGAGTCGTCCCCGAAGGATCGGTTGAGCAAGGTGCCGAGGATGTTGCGCACGGCAGAGGGCTCTTCGATCTGAATGCTGTCGATGTCGAAGGTCAGCTGGTTGATCTCACCCCCGCCGGCGCCTGCGCCTCCAGCGCCACCCCCGGCGCCTCCACCAGCGGCTCCACCGGCACCTCCTGCCATCGCCGCGCCAGCGCCTCCGGCCCCCCCGGAGTCGCCATCACCACCATCGTCGTCACACCCGAAACAGGCCAGCGCAGCCATGGCGCTCACCAGCAGCCCACCGCGCAGGTGGTGCGTTACTTTGCCGAACATCGGCGCTCCTTCTCGTGAATGCGTCGCGGGAATGTAACACGATGTGGGGGGTAAAGATTCAAGTGGAGTGATGTCGCTTGGGGCGTCGCCGACCTTGACAGCTGACTCCAGCATTGCCAATAAGGGGCCCAAACGCCTTTCGGGCGACCGTCCTGGCGATCATCCAGCCCCGCCCCGCGTATTCAGGAGTCGAATGACCACGCCCCGTTTCTCAGACCTCGGCCTGTCAGAGGGTATGCTCAACGCCCTCGAGAAGATGGGCTACGAGACCCCCACCCCCGTACAAGCCAACGCCATCCCCATCGCCCGCACTGGCCGCGACATGATGGTGCAGTCCCAGACCGGCACCGGCAAGACCGCCGCCTTCGGGATCCCGGTCATCGAGAACATCGGGGACAAGCCCAAGGGCATCAAGGTGCTGGCCCTCTGCCCCACCCGGGAGCTCGCCCGGCAGGTGGCCGAGGAGTTCACCCGGCTGGCGCAGTTCAAGAAGTTCCACGCCGCAGCCGTCTACGGCGGCGCCCCCATCGAGAAGCAGGTGGCGGAGATCAAGTTCGCCCATGCCGTGGTGGGTACGCCCGGGCGCGTGCTCGACCACCTGCGCCGGCGCACGCTGAACCTGAACGATCTGCAGGCGCTGGTCCTCGACGAGGCTGACGAGATGCTCTCCATGGGCTTCGCCCGTGAGCTCGAGCAGATCATGCGCTATGTGCCCAAAGAGCGGCAGACCCTGCTGTTCTCCGCCACCATCCCCGAGGACATCAAGCGCTACGCCAAGCGCTACATGCAGTCCCCGGAGTTCCTCTCCATGGTGGAGGAGAACGTCGCCGCCGACGAGGTGGAGCACCACTACTACATGATCTCCGGCGTGAGGCGCCCGGCGGATCTGGTGCAGGTCATCGAGTACGAAGATCCCAAGAACGCGCTGATCTTCACCAACACGCGGGCCGACTCCCAGATGGTGGCCAACTACCTCAAGCGCCAGGGCTACAACGCTGAGTACCTCAACAGCGATCTGCCCCAGAAGGAGCGCGAGCGGGTCATGGGCCGCATGAAGGCCAAAGATCTGCGGTTCCTCGTGGCCACGGACATCGCCGCCCGAGGCATCGACATCAGCCAGCTGAGCCACGTGATCAACTACGTGCTCCCCGACTCCCCCGAGGTGTACATCCACCGCACGGGGCGCACGGGCCGCGCCGGCAACCAGGGCACTGCCATCAGCCTCATCGGCCCTCGAGAGATCGGGGTCTACTACTACCTCAAGCGCATCTACAACGTAGCGCTCCAGGAGATGAACGTCCCCACCAACGCGGAGATCGAGTTGCGTCGCCAGGAACGTCGAATTCAGACCGTCGTCACCGAGATCATGGAGACCACCGGTGGCACTCGCCCCCTCGACACCGAGCTGAAGGCTCAGGCAGTGGGCTTGCTAGAGCGTGAAGACGCCGTCGATCTCTTCGGCGCTCTGCTCCGTCACATGCGCGAGTCCGCCAAGGCCCTCACCGAGCAGCCGGCGGCAGCGCCTGCCCTCGCCGGCGGCATGCTCCGCGACGTGCCTCAGACTGCCAAGGTCCGCCCCGGCTCAAAGCGTGACTCGGTGGAAGACGTGATGAACCGCGTGGCCATCGTACAGAGCGAGTACCGTGGCCTGCGTGACGGCCGCAAGGTGAAGCGCAAGCAGCGCGACCGCCTGAGCGAGGCCGATCGCGCCGTCATCGAGCGTGCCCAGGGTGGTACCCCGCCCGAGGCAGAGATCGACGCCGGCCCCGCCGCTGACGATCCGACCCCGGCGGAGATCGAAGCCGCCCTCGGCATCTCCCAGGCCGCCGATGCCTACGCCGCGCCTCAGGACGACGTGCCCGAGACGGAGGCGGCAGAGACGGAGGCTGCAGCCGAGCCCGCCGAGGAAAAGCCGGCACCGAAGAGGTCCCGTCGCCGGAACACGCGAAAGCAGGCTGCGGAGAAGCCCGCGGAAGACGTCCCAGCTGAGACTGCAGTTGAGGCTGCAGTCGAGGCAGCGGCAGAGGCCTACACCGCCCCTGTGAAAGACGAAGAAGCATCGGAGCCCGAGCCGGAGGAGAAGACCGCTCGCCGTCGTCGGCGTCGTCGGCGCCCCTCCGCCGAGGTGACGCCCGAGGTCGCCGCAGAGGCCTACACCGCCCCCGAGCCTGAGGTGGAGACCGCCCCAGAGCCCGAGCCGGTGGCGGATCCCGAGCCCGAGGCTCCGGCCGTTTCCGAGGATGACGACGTGATCCGCCTCTATGTGAACCAGGGCCGCAAGGATCGCATCGGTGCTGATGATCTCGTCGATCACCTCGCCGAGCTCGCCGGCCTCGACCCTGAGGACTTCTCCGACGTGGTGGTGCTCACCCGGCACTCCTTCATCACCGTGGAAGACATCTTCGTAGATGACTTGCTCGCGGCGGTGAATGGAGAGAGCATCGGAGGCCGACCCCTGAAGGTCGAGCGTGCCCGAGGCGAGTGATCTCGGTGATGAGGTCGATGCAATGAGCGCAATGGAGGTGGCAGTGAAGCGGGTGTCGAAGTCTTCTGGCCTTTGGAGCACCTCCGTAGGGGCGATGTGCCTGGCGTTGTCTCTCGGGGCCTGTACCGCCCCAGAGATGAACACCCCAGAGGTCGACGCCAGCGCAGGCCCCCCTGCACGGGTCGATCTCCCCGCCCCCATAAAGCTCGAAGGCACCATCCCCCCAGAGACGCATCCCGACGGCCGCATGCGGGTCGACGGCCTCATGGTGCGCCGCGACCAATACTTCGGCCAGAAGGTCATGGTGCGTGGCTACGTCGTCGAGACGTATGTGTGTCCCAAAGACGCCAAGAAGTGCCAGCAACCCCATGTCTACCTCGCCGACACCCCTGCTGGAGGCGACAAGCGCCTTCTGGTGGCCCATGTGAGCGAAGACCGGGTGGGCAAGCTCGAGGTGGGCAAGGATTACGTGTTCACCGGCACCTTCGACAAGCGCTCTCAAGACGGCTTCGCTGCCTCGATGGGTCTTCTGATGCACGAGGGCATCGAGGGCTTCGAGACCGTCGAAGAAGAGCAGGCCCGCCTCGATGGTGAGCGGAAGAAGAAGCGCCGTCGCCGCCGATGAGCGCCCTGAAGCACGATGTCCAGCGCTGGTTGAACATCGTCTTTCCGCAGCCGGGCCCCGATCAGCCGCCCTGGTACGGCGATCAGACTTTTCCTGAAGAGACCGAGACTTCGCAGAAGTGGCCCGCAGAGCTGTGGTGGCCTGCGGTCCTCGAAGAGGCTCTCGCCCACCCCCACGGGCTCATGCTGACCCCACTGGCACCTGCGCTCGACGGGGCCACTCCAGTACAGCGTCTTGCCCTCGTCGATCGGTACCGCCCCGGTGTACGGCCTGTGGCGATCTGGTCCGGCTGGGCCGAGGAGCTCGCGCTGTTCGAAGCACTGCTCGACGGCCTGACACCCAAGGATGCTGAACACGCCCGCCCCATGGTGGACGCAGCAATGATGCGCCCCATTGAGCGGGAGACCGCCTACGCTGGTGGGGGCACCTTCACCGAGAAGCTGGGTCACTTCAACGAGTTGCTGTGGGCCGCCGTATGCGTTCAGGTCGGCCTGCTCGAGCATGTGTTGCCCCTGTGGCAGCGCCCCCACGTGGAAGATCACCACCTGCCCGAAGCCATCGTCTGCGCCGAGGCGCTCAAGGTGAGGATCATTACCGCCATGCCCGAGGCTGATCGGCCGACTTTGCTCACCGATCACAACCCGCTCCCCTTCACTGGTGTTGCCCTGGCCCCGACCGCCGAGGTGCTGGAGAAGATGCTGGGGGCGTTGGGTTTCATCACGCCCGCATATGATCATGCCCCCAAGTGGATGGCGGCGATGGTGAGCCTCGGTCCAATGCTCAGGCCTGCGTTGATCAAGGCCCTCAAGGTGCTCCCGCGCTACGCCCCTGGCAGGTTGATGCTCATCACAGCTCTCGGTGAAGTGACCCCATTGGAGGCAGCCGATGAAGTCTTCCCCACTCTGAAGCAGATCATCGACAGCGGAGAGACGAAACATCGAGGGGCTGCCCTCGAGGTCTGGGGACGCCTCGGTGGTGATCCGCAGGTGTTGTTGGGCCAGCTGCTCTGCACCTCGAAGATCCTCCAGGAGGGTGCCCAAGCGGGCCTCGCTGCTCACCCACATCCCAAGACAGCCCGCACCGCTCTGCTCCCCAACCTGCACGGTCTGCTCACAGAGCGGAAGAAAGTGTACCGGGAGGGCGCAGCCCGCGCTCTGACAGTCTTGCCGGGGCCTGATTCACAGGGGCCCCTTGAGACTGCGTTGGCCAAGGAGCGCTCGGCGGGCACCGCCACCCTGCTCGCTCAGGCCCTCGCCGCCTGCCTGCCCGGCCTGGAGAATATGGATCCGGATAAACTCGACGAAGCGCTCAGCCAGCGTAGCCCCACGAAGGTGCCCGCTCTGGCCGATCCTGAAGGCCTGCCCACGCTGACCTGGCGCCACGGGCAGGTCATGAGCGCTGGCGCGTTGCGCTGGCTGCTCGATCGGGCCCTTTCGGACACGGCCATGGAGGATCCCGACTTGCCGTGGGTCATCGGTCATCTGCCTGAAGGCACCAGCGAGGCCCTGTGCCATGCCATCACTCTGCGGGCCTCGACGTCGACTCACGCAGATGAGGCCCGCAGCCTCCGCGTGATGGCCATTCTCGGTGCCGAAGCGCAGATCATGAAGTTGGGCCAGGGGCTCGAGAAGCGTGTCAAGACGCCGAGTTTCTCCAAGGCCCTCAAGGCCCTCGCGGATCATGCCCGCCTTCGTCGGGGCGGTCCGGCGGTCTACTGGCTCGATCACTGGAGTCGCCACGCCAAACGGCCGCGCATTCGTCGTCAAGTCGGCGAGACCCTCACCGCGCTCTGTGCCGATCTCCAGCGTGACGCTGACGATCTCATCGATGAAGGCATCCCCCGCTTCGGCTTTGACACTGAGGGCCTGCAGCACTGGCCCATCTCGGAGGCCGACGTCATCGAGCTGCGCCTGGCGGAAGATCTGTCTCTCTCGATGTCTCGTAAGGGCAAGACCATCAAGAGCCTGCCCAAGGCCGCCCCTGAGGCCATGAGAGCCCGCCTCAAGATCCTCAAAGCGGGTTTGAAGAAGGTGGGGCCCATGGTCATCGAGCGGCTGGCGTTGAGCGCCTGTGCTGATCGCCGATGGTCAGCTACGACCTGGAAGGCGCTGTGCATCCATCACCCCATCACCCGGGCCCTCGCCCGAAACCTCGTCTTCGAATCAGGGCGCTCGGGTACCCCCGGCACAGTCTTTGATTCGATGGGCGTGTTCACCCTCGACGCACTGGCCGACGACCTCACTGATGAGACCTGGGTGCGCCTGGCCCACCCAATCGATCTCGACGAGGCCCGGCGGTCGCGCTGGCTCGCGTGGGAGAGCGCCCGGAGAACCCCCTTCCCTCTGATGACCCGGCTGGTCGTGGAGGGCACTCAGGTGGAGGCGATGAAGGCGCGCATTCGCACCGAGGGGCAGAAAGTCTGGCGTCGCGATCTGCGAAAACGGATTGAGCGAGAGGGCTACCGTTCAGGAGCCATCGCTGATCGGGGCCTCATCTGGACAGCAGTCAGAGACCTGGGCGCCCTGGGCAAGATCGTCATCGCCCACGAAGGCTATCCCTTCGAGCGGGACTACGAGGGTGAGCCTGTGGGCTTCACTGACGTCTGGGTGGTGCTCGGACCAAAGGTGGAAGATCGAGCAGGTGTGTCGCGTAAGCTGACCAGCGAAGGCCTCAAGGACGCAGCCCACATCTTCGCAGTGCTTCTCTGATCCCAGGCTGACTCATGCCAGAGTGAGCTCATCACCCACCGTCTCGGCGTGCTGAGCATGAGATGAACTCAGCGTCAGTTTCACTTGCTCTTGAGCAGAACTCGAGCCAGCCCGGAGAGGGTTCGATCTTCAGTGAAGAGAGACTGAGGGATCGGTCGCTCGAGGTGCTCCTCCAGCGCGCCGACCAGCTGAACAATGGTCAGTGAATCCAGCCCCAAGGCACTCAGACGCGTGTCGGCGAGACTCTGGGGACCAGCGCTCGAAAGCAGATCTGTCTCCTGGGCCAGCCATGCAGTGACGAAATCGATCAGCGCCCGAACATCATCCGTCACTTCCGGGACCTCTGATGGGTTGTTGGTTGATGTCGCGTCGCCCAGTGAAGTCACATACCGCTTTGCCAGCCCGATGAGCGCACGTGCAGAAGCGGTGTGATCAGGTGTCTGAACGTGACCGATGGAAGCTTCACTCACAGACAGGCAGTGCTTCCAGAAGACCAGCGCGCGCAGCCGGTGGGGATCTTGTCGAGGTGTCTCCACACTCAGAGCACTGCACACGACAGCGGTGATGTAGAGACGCCCCAGCTCGATCAGAGCGCTCAACTGAGGCTCAGCTTTCGAGAGGGCGCGGGCGGTGTCGACGCCAGAAACGATGCGTTCGACCCAGGCTGAGCCCAAGAGGGCATGGCCCGGGATCTGCTCAGTGCTCTTCGCCTCGATCAACACTCGGCCGCATTCGGCCAGACCTCTCTCTGTTGAAATCGTGGCATCCGTCTCTAATGCCTGCAGCGCCTGTCGAAGATGACCGCCTGGCGTGCCAGGCAACTCGGGATATCTCTCAATTGCGGTGCGCAAGGTCGCCACAGCAAGCTGACACAACAACGGTGCGCCGAAATCGAGGGCCTCAGTCGACGCCCTTCGCTCAGCAAACAGATCGAGTGCTGCTCGAACCCCCTCCAACTCGGCGCTCGTCTCCGAGAGCAGGTGACACATGAGCGGATCATCGACGAGCCATTGATGCTCGGGCCAGGTGATCGTGCCCTCGTGCACCAGCCTCTGAAAGTAGCGCTGCCCTGCGCCCAGCAATGCGGCTGACCACATGAGGGACGCGGATTGCGGAGATGCTTCCTTCGGCCCCTTCAGTGCCAGGTTTTCTCTCACCACATCGACGGCAACAGACACATCCACTGCGCCCAGCTGAGCCACCACACGCAACAGCGCCTCATCCTCGAGGGCCAGCCCTCCCAGGTCGAGAGGCGCCGTCATGCGCATCAGCCCGATGCGACGCAGCGTGTCCAGGACCGCCACCTTCTCGGCCCCCTCAGTGATCAGGGGCGCAATGTCAGTCTGCAATCTGGAGACGATCTCGTCGGCGCTCATCCGCTGCCGAGCAACCTTCGACGTGGCCACCACCTGCAGCTCGGAGAGATCACCCTCGGCAAATGCCCGCTGACACTGATGGCGCATGACCTTGCCGCTGGAGGTCTTCGGCAGTGCACCTCGGGCCAGGAGCACCACCGCAAAGGGGCTGATCTCGTGAGCCTGTACGACGGCCTCTCTCAAGCGGGCCATTGTCTGCTCCGCGTCAAAAGACACACGCTCGTCAATCTCTTGAAAGACCACCAGCCTGCTTTGCTCATCGGCCTCGATGGAGACTGCCGCAGAGCATCCTGGGCGGATCTCGGGATGCAGCGCACGGCACGTGCCCATCGTCTCCTCGATGTCGTGGGGGTACAGGTTGCGCCCGCGGATGATGATGAGATCTTTGAGTCGCCCGGTGACGAACAGCTCATCATCGAGCACGGCGCCCAAGTCCCCCGTACGCAAGAATGGGCCAGCCTCATGATCTGAGGAGAGCCGTGCAGAAAAAGTCTCTGCAGACTCCACTGGTCGTTGCCAGTAGCCCGCAGCCACATGAGCCCCTGCCAACCAGATCTCCCCCACCCTGCCTAGTGGGCACTGTAGATGAGTCTGAGGATCCACAATCACCACCTCTGACTGGCCCCAGGGCTTGCCAGAGCTGACCAGTGTCGTCGCAGGGGTGTTGCCCTCCGCGGGCTTCAGCTGTCCCTGCTCCAGGGCCACAGGATCCACTGCGCACACGACCGGCCGCGTCGTCGAGGTGCTCGTCGTGGCAAAGAGGCCCACCTCCGCCAGTCCGAAGGAGGGCGCCATGGCTGATCGGCGCAGGCCTGTGGGTGCGAAGTGCCTGGTGAACCGCTCCACCGTCTCTGCCCGCACCGGCTCCGCGCCGTTGACGAAGACTCGCATTGCGCTGAGATCGAGATCACCAAAGGCTTCTTCGGGTACTTTTCGCACCACGAGATCGTAGGCGAAGTTCGGCGCAGCGGTCTGCGTCGCCCGGGTTCTACTGATCAGCGACAGCCAGGACCTGGGGTTCTTCAAGAAGGCGTGGGGGGGCATGAGATGGGCCTGCCCACCAAGGAGGACGGCGTTGAGCAGATTTCCGAGCAGACCCATGTCGTGATAGAGCGGCAGCCAGCACGCGATGATGGGCTCAAGGGCCCGGAGCCCGTAGGCTTCCGTGAGCATCTCGAGGTTCGCCAGCAGGTTGCGGTGTCGAATCATCACCCCTTTAGGATCTGCGGTAGAGCCTGAGGTGTATTGAAGAAACGCCAGTGACTCAGGGCTGAGATCGTCGGGACGTCGCCAGTCCGATGCGGCAGATTTGCGGCACTGCTCCACCGTCAGCCAGTTCAGTGCCTTCAGCCCAGCATGCTCCGTGCTGGAGATCAGTCCGTCCGCAAAGGCGAGGATCATCTCTGAGGTCAGCAGCACGCTCGCTTCAGCATCTTTCACGATGCTGTGTAGCCTGCGCAGGCTGTGAGTGAGCCGATGTGGCTCAGGCGGATAGGCCGGCACCGGCACCACCCTGGTGAGCATGCACCCCATGAGGGCCACGGCGAAGTCGAGGCCCGGTGCAAAGATCAGGATCGCTCGCTCCCCAGAGAGCCCCATGGACTGCAGCGACGAGGCCACCGAGCGGGCCTGTGCGTACAGGGCGCCATAGGAGAGCGTCTCCGAGAGCGTCTCTCCATCTTCGTAGAAAGCGTAGAGCAGGTGATCCGGGTGCTCGGTGGCCCGCGCCGTCAACACATCGACAAACGTGTGCATGTTTTCCCTCATCTGGCCATGTGCTCGAGCACGGCGTGGCTGTATATGTCTTTGGATTCGACGAACACGCTGGTGGCCCTCGGTCGGGCCCCCAGCTTCTTTTTCTCCAGCGTCGCGGTGAAGGCGAGGTCAAGCCGATCACACTGGAGCGACCATGCCCGCTGCACGGTCTGATAGAGCGCCTGCTTGTAGGTGTTGTGAGAGCGGATGAAGGCGTCGTCGAGGCCCACGACAAGGGCCGAGCACGTGCCTCCGGCCAGGTGGGTGTACATCACCGCCACTGGGGTACGTGCCGAGGGGGGTCGAGGATCAGCCCGCAGATAGAGCCGCAACACCTCGTACTCGGGATGTCGGGCCATGGCATCAAAGAGCCGTTGGGGCAACTTGAACACGTTGAGGGCGAACGAGCGGGCGAAGACCGCGCTGTAGAGCGCATAGCACTCCTCGAGTTCCTCCGGTGTACCCGGCCTCTCAGTGGTCACCTCGAACTGGGAGATATACGGCAGCACCTCCCGCCGGACGTTGTAGCGATACTTCTGCCCCAGGCGAGCGAGGTAGGCGTCGTGATCAGCCCACCCCAGGTCGTCGAAGACCAGGGCGTCGCCTGCGTGCACGTCGATCAGCCCATGATCCAGCATGAACTGTCTCAGCTCGGGATCAGCGCCCGTCTCGAACTCTCGCACCATGACCTGTCGAGCCCCGCTGGCCTCTGCCGTCTGGTTGAGGGTCTCGAGCAGGCAGCGCAGGGCGCGCTTCCACTCTGGGTGCTCGCGTTTCAGGTAGAGCGGGCAGCCTCGTGAGATCAGACAGCCCAACATGACTGTTCGCGAAGTGAGGTAGTACGGATCGTGTCTGCGGACCTGTTCCACCTGCTCGGACACAGCCGCTTCAGCGAGCATGTCGTCTTTGACCAGCGCACAGGTAAAGAAGGTGGCCAGGACCACCTCCCCTGCCTGATCTCGAACGATCAGATAGTGAAAGTCCCAACAGTGCTCTCGGACATCGGCCTGTGTGAAGCACGCCTCGAGCATCTGGAGGCTGCTGTGGGTGATGTTGCCGCGCCCCGAGAAGAGCGTACCCCAGAGCTCGGGCTCAATCTCCGAGATGCTTCGGGTGTGCTCTATCTCCAACTCCACGGGCGCCTCGACGACAACGCCCGGTTGGGCCTTGCCCGGACTCACCTCGTGTGGTCGCACGGAGAACGGCTCGATGCCGAAGACGCGGGCCACCTGCTCCGGCGAGCTCCCTTCCTCGTGGAGCACCTCGAGGTAGTGGCGGTGCACACAGTCCACCAGAGCATCTACATCATCGTGGATGAGGTTGCAGTTCATCATGAACCGTAGACCACCTTGACGCATGGGCGTGGCGGGGAAGGTCGCAGAGTTCACATAGTGACCCTCGTCGTGCATCCGGCGCACGAGGCCCGCCACCACCCGTGGCAGCCCCATGGGGATGAAGAAGACCGGGCTCGACGTCACCGCGAACTGTGGCAACCCACGGGCCAGGAGCGCCTCGTTCGTATGACTGACCAGGTCAGCGAGCGTACGCTGCAGATGAACGATCTCTTCCGAGAGATGGAGCTGGGCAGAGGCCAGGGCGGCGCCGAGCATGGGCGGCTGTATCGGCCCGGAGAAGATCATCGGGCCTCCTCGGGTGCGCACCAGATGGGCAGTCTGCTCGTCCGGGCACACCAGCGCCCCCCCTGCGCTGGCGAAGGCCTTGTTGAGGGAGACGGCGAGCAGCATTTGCGGGTGATGGGGCTTCTCGCTGCGCACATAGCCGCAGCCATGGGGTCCGCACCAGCTCATACCGTGGGCGTCGTCGATGTACAGCCGGAAGCAGGGATAGCGGTCCATCAGCGCATACAGGGCGTCGAGGGGGGCAAAGTCGCCGTACATGGAGTAGACCCCATCGGCGAAGTACCACACCTTGCGATGTCGCCCCCGAAGCTGACGGATCTTCCGCTCAAGGTGATCCATGTCGTTGTGTCGAATGATGTGGATCGGGATCCCGCGGGCCTTGAGCTGCTGCGCCGCGGTCTGCACGCTGTGGTGCACTTGAAGGTCGAGCACCACGGCATCTTGATCGTCTACGAGCACTGGAAGAGCAGCGAAGTGCCCCAGCGTGGTCGAAGGCGTCACCACCACGGGCTGATGAAAGATTTGAGAGAGGCGCGCCTCAAGGGGTGTATAGAGGCCCACCGAGACAAACGCCCGAGAGGAAGAGAACTGGGTGCCATAGGTCTGCACCGCCTGCACCACCCCCTCGATGAGAGCGGGGTGTTTCTCCAGACCGAGATAGCTGCAGGATCCGAAGTTCACCATGTCCCTCTGGCCGATGGAGATGATGCGGCCGTCGTGGGGGCCGAGATCGGTGGCGTGACAGGCGAGATCCCGGCGTAAGTAGTCGTCGGCGATCTGTCCCAAGACATCATGGGTGGTCTGGCGAGTTTCGAGATGAGACACAGGCTGCCTTCCAGCGTTTTGACTCAGGATGCGAAGTTCCTTCGCAGGCTTTGAAACCGGCCAGCGTTCGGATGGCAAAACAATCCACATTTTTTTGCCAACCGGTTGAGCGACGCTCGCCGCAGGCCCTGCCCCCCTCCAGATCTCGGCGAAGAAAAATCAGCCAATGTCCCCAGCCCTTGCCCAAGAAGCTCGTACTGGTGTCACACCATGGGTGTAGAACACCCGAGTGTGATCGCTGAACATCAGGAGAGCCGGTTGAACACCCTGGCCGAGTACGCAGAAGTCGTCCCCCTCTGGATCACCATCGCCGCCATCGCCGTCGTCGGGCTGGAATGGCTCGCGCTGACCCTCACCGGGCGCGTCGAGCGCCATCGGGAGGGCTGGGTGAACATCCTCTGCGGTGCGGCCTCGTTCCTGCCCGTCTTCGCCTTGAGCATGGTGGTCACCCTCACCCTCATGTTCGCCCTCTACTCAGTGCGCATCTTCGATCTGGGGCTCGACCTGTATGTCTGGGTGCTGGCCTACATCGCCTACGATCTCATGTCGTTTCTGGTGCACCTCGCCTCCCACAAGGTCAGACTGCTCTGGTGCATGCACAGCGTTCACCACGCCCCAGAAGAGATGAAAGCCTCGGTGTCGTTTCGCGGCTCACTGGCGGACTGGCTCGTCACTCCACACACTACGCTGTGGCTGCCCTTGTTCGGCTTTCACCCGCTGTTGGTGGTCCTCGTGGAAGGCGTGGGGTTGATCTATGGGGTGTTCTTGCATCTGAGCGATGCCTATATGCCGGCCCGAGAGCCCAGCTGGCTGCAGCGCGTGCTGATCACGCCGGCGTTCCACAGGCTGCACCACGCCAAGAACCCCATCTACCTCGACACCAACTATGGCCTGACCTTCAGCCTGTGGGACGTGATCTTCAGAACTCGGCAGGTGCCTGTGTCCTCAGAGCAGCCCGCCTATGGGCTCACCGTTCAGCACGACGCCTCCAAGTTCGGGGAGACCCAGCTGGCAGAGTTCAAATCTCTTTGGCGAGATGTGCGATCCACCCCCCGACTCGGGGACAAGCTGGGGTTCTTGCTCCGGCCACCGGGCTGGCACCCTCTTGGGTTGGGGCAGACAGCGAGACATATTCGTGAGGAAGCCCTCAGAGCGGCGGATGCAGGGGCTGGAGCCCCATGAGGGCGAGAGCAGCCCTCAGTGGGCGCCCTTCTTTGGCCGCAGCGTGGCCTCGCCGGCGATGTGCTGGTTCCAGGTGGCGGGGGTGTAGCCGTTGTCCACCTGCACCATGCTGATGCAGTCGGGCACTGGGCACACGATCTGACACAGGTTACAGCCCACGCACTCCGACTCGTCCACGATGGGCACCCGCAGACCGGTGGGGTTCTTGTGAATGCACTGATGAGCGCCATCGTGGCAGGCCACCATGCAGTCGTTGCAGCCGATGCACTTCTCGGGATCGATCTTGGCGATGGTCTCGTAGTTGAGGTCGAGGTTGCCCCACTCCGACTTGGTCTGCACCGCCTTGCCCACCATGTCGTCGATGGTCTCGAAGTTGTGGGTGCGCATGTACTCTTCGAGGCCTTCGATCATGTCCTCGACGATGCGGTAACCCCGGAGCATCACTTCGGTGCACACCTGCACGCTCGTGGATCCGAGCAGAATGAACTCCACGGCGTCACGCCAGTTGCTGACGCCGCCGATGCCCGAGATGGGCAAGTTGAACCCGGGATCCGTGGCCAGCTCGGAGAGCATGTGCAACGCGATGGGCTTCACTGCGGGGCCACAGTAACCGCCGTTGCTCGACAGGTTGCCCACCCGGGGCTCGATCACCATGCGATCGATGTCCACGCCGATGACGCTCTTGATGGTGTTGATGAGCGACACGCCATGGGCGCCACCGCGCTGCGCCGCGTGACCGTGGGGCAGGATGTCGGAGACGTTGGGGGTGAGCTTCACCAGCACCGGCACCGAGCTGTACTTCACCGCCCAGCTGGTGATGCGCTCGTTCACCGAGGGCTCCTGGCCCACGGCAGAGCCCATGCCCCGCTCGCACATGCCGTGAGGACAGCCGAAGTTGAGCTCCAGGCCATCAGCGCCAGCATCGATCGAGCGCTTGATGATGTCCTTCCACTCTTCTTCGGTCTCCACCATCAAGCTCACCACCACGGCGTGCTTGGGGAACCGCTTCTTCACCTCGTAGATCTCTTTGAAGTTCACGTCGAGGGGGCGGTCGGTGATCAACTCGATGTTGTTGAAGCCGATGGCCTTGGTGGTGCGGTAGTCCAAGGCGCCGAAGCGGCTGCTCACGTTCTGGATGGGGGTGCCCAGGGTCTTCCAGACCGCCCCACCCCAGCCGGCGTCGAAGGCCCGCATGACCTGCGCTCCGGAGTTCGCCGGAGGGGCCGAGGCCAGCCAGAAGGGGTTCGGGGACTCGATGCCCGCGCAGTTCGTCGTCAAATCAGGCATCACTCTCCCCCTTCGGCCGCAGCGGCCTGAAGCATCTCGCCAGCGAGCATTTTGTCGATGGCCAGGGCCGCATCACGGCCCTCTGCCACGGCGTTCACCACCTCTTTGCCGCCGTTGGCGCAGTCGCCGCCGGCGTAGACGCCCGGGCGGCCCGTGGCCCCGGCCTCGCCCACCTTGATCTTGCCCCACTCCACCTCGACGCCGTCGAGGCCCGACACCAGATCGCCGAGCTTGCTCTGGCCGATGGCCAGCAGCACGAGATCAGCGTCGATGACGTGCTCGGAGCCGTCGATGGTCTGCTTCTGATCATCGAGGCGCACGCAGGTGACCCCGGTCACCTGGCCCTCGCCGGTGAAACCCACGGGCTGGCGCTGCCAGAGGGCACGCACCCCGAGTTGCTTCGCCGCGGCGAACTCGTGCCGGTAGCCGCTCATCTTCGCTTCGCTGCCTCGATACACCAGCAGCACTTCTTCGATGCCCAGACCCGCGAGCTCTCTGATGGCGTCCATGGCGGTGTTGCCGCCGCCAAGCACCACGGCCCGCTTCACCCCGTCGAGGCTCACCGAGCCGAGCTTCATCTGCTCGATGTAGTCCACAGCACCGTGCACACCGTCAGGGGCGTCGCCGAGCAATCGATCAGGGCCCAGGCCGAAGCCCAGGAACAACGCGTCATGCTTCGCCTCGAGATCCGCCCAGGTGAGATCTTTGCCGATCTCCACCCCGGTCTGGATGTCGATGCCGCCGATCTCCAGGACCCACGCCACCTCTTCCACGGAGCGGTCGGCCTTCATCTTGTAGGGCGCCACGCCGGTGGTGTTGAGCCCACCGATGACGTCGCGCTTGTCGTAGATGGTGCAGGCGTGGCCCTTGCGCCGAAGCATGTGGGCTGCGGCGAGAGAGGCCGGCCCGGCGCCGATGAGGCCCACGCTCTTGCCGGTGTCGGGGCCCGCCTCGTAGTACCGCCAGCCCGCCTCGAAGGCGGCGTCGGTGGCGAAGCGCTGCAGCTTGCCGATCTGGATCGCTGGCTGGTCCATCAGGTTGTAGACGCAGTCACCGACGCAGAGCACCTCCACAGGGCAGACGCGGGCGCAGCTCATGCCGAGGATGTTCGACTCGAAGATCGTCCGGGCCGAGCCTCTGAGGTTGCCCGTGGCGATCTTGCGGATGAACTGGGGGATGTCGATCCCCGTGGGGCACGCCTTGATGCACGGCGCGTCCTCGCAGTAGAGGCAGCGGTAGGCCTCTACCTCGGCCTGGTGCGCCGTGTAGGGCGGCTTGTAGTCGTCGAAGGCCTCTTCCGTACGCGCGTCGGCGAGGGCCAGTGGGTTTCGATCGTTCATGGGTCTCCCGGTGCCATGGGACAGTCAGGCGGGGCTCAGCCTTCGAAGGCCTCGTCGGTGATGTTCAGGGCGTCGTCGATGATGTCGAAGGCTTCGGCGAGCTGCGCTTCACTGATGCACAGCGGCGGGTTGCACATGAAGTGCGACCACCGCACGAAGGTGAACAGGCCCTTCTCCCGCAGCCGCTTGCCGAAGGCCTGCATCGCGGGGTGGGTGCCGTTGTAGGGGGCGATGAGATCGCCGGCGCTGTTCTTCTGCACGTCCATCATGCCGAAGAGGCCGATCTGGCGACCCTCCTTGAGAGAGGGGTGGGCGGCGATCAGACGGTCCATGTGGGCCCGCATCTGAGCCCCCATGGTCACCGCCCGCTCGATGAGGCCCTCTTCTTCCATGACCTCGATGACCGACAGGGCCGTGGCCGCCGACAACGCGTGGGCGTTGTAGGTGAGGCCACCCCAGAAGACGTTGTCCTGGAAGTGGGCGGCGATCTTGTCCCGTACGCCCATGGCCCCCATGGGGATGTAGGCGCTGGTGAGGCCCTTCGCCATGGTGACGATGTCGGGGACGATGTTGCCGTGCTCGAAGGCGAACCACTTGCCGGTGCGGCCGAAGCCCGCCATGACCTCGTCGCAGATGAGCAAGATGCCGTACTTGTCCAGCAGCGCCCGCAAGCCCTGCAGGTAGCCCTCCGGCGGAGGCAGGATGCCGTTGGTCCCCGTCACCGGCTCGATGATCATGGCCGCGATGTGGTCGGGGCCCTCGTACATGATCACTTCTTCGAGGTAGCGCAGGTTGTTGGCCACCTTCTCGGCGTCGGTCTCCCCGAACGAGTAATCGTAGGGCCGCGGATCCATCACCCGGACCACCCCGGGCATACCGGGCTCGTTGGCCCAACGCCGTGGATCACCGGTGAGCTGCATGCAGGCGTTGGTGCCCCCGTGGTAGCTGCGGTACCGGCTCAAGATCTTGTGCTTGCCGGTGTACAGCCGCGCCGCGCGTATCGCGTTCTCGTTGGCCTCGGCGCCGCCGAGGGTGAAGAAGAACGTGTTGATGTCGCCGGGCACGATCTCCGCGAGCTTCGCCGCGAGGCGAGCCCGAGGCTCCGTGGCCGTGGCGGGGAACACGTAGGTCAGCTTGTCGATCTGGGCCTTCATGGCCTCGCGGACCTTGGGGTGCCCGTGGCCGATGTTGACGCACATGAGCTGGCTGTTGAAGTCGAGGTACCGCTCGCCATCGGGGGTGTACATGTAGACCCCCTCGGCGCGCTCGATGGGCAGCGGATCGACCTTGCCGCTCGCCGCCCAGCTGTACATCGAGTGGGCCTTGCACAGCCGCACCATCTCTTCGGTGGACATCTTCTCGTGGCTCGAAGAATTCTCGCTCATGGGGCCCTCCTCAGCTCATCCAGGTGGCGTCTTTGGCCACCTCCCAGCGGCTGGTCACCTTCCGGGGACGGGTCCAGAAGCGGAACCCGTCGTAGCCGGTCATGTCACCATTGCCGAACTTGGAGTCGTTCCAGCCACCGAAGGCGAAGGGCTCCCGGGGCACGGGCACTCCGATGTTCACCCCGCACATGCCCGCGGAGAACCGCTCGATGGCGTAGCGGGCTGCCCCACCGTTGGTGGTGAAGATGGCGGCGGCGTTGCCATAGGGGCTACTGTTCTCGATGGCGATGGCCTCGTCGAGCGTGTTCACCCGGATGATCGACAGCACCGGGCCAAAGATCTCCTCGCAGCTGGCGGGCATGTCGGGGGTGACGTTGTCGAGGATGGTGGGGCCCACCCAGTTTCCGGGCTGACCGTCCACGGAGGCGCCGCGGCCGTCGACGAGCACCTTGGCCCCCTTGGCCTCGGCGGCGTCGATGTAGCCGGTGATGCGCTCCACGCTCTGGGGGTTGATGATGGAGCCCATATCCTCGCCGAGGGTCATGGCCGAGGTGATCTCCACCATGCGATCGATGATGGGCTGCACGTCGCCTACGGCCACCATGACCGAGGCGGCCATGCAGCGCTGACCCGAGCAGCCATATGACGAGGCCACCAGAGTGCTGGCGGTGAGCTCGAGCTCGGCGTCGGGTACCACCACGAGGTGGTTCTTGGCGCCGCCGAGGGCGAGCACCTTCTTGCCGGTGATCGCGCCACGGGCGTAGACGAGCTTGGCCACCTTGGTGCTGCCCACGAAGGCCAGAGCGCCGATGTCGTTGTGATCACACAACGCCTCCACGGTCTCCTTGCCCCCGTTGACGATGTTGAGCACGCCGTCGGGCAGGCCCGCCTCTTTGAAGATCTCCGCCAGGCGCATGGCGCTGTAGGGCACCTGCTCCGAGGGCTTGAGGATGAAGGCGTTCCCCATCACCAGGGCCTGGGGCAGCATCCACAAGGGCACCATGGTGGGGAAGTTGAAGGGCACCACGCCGGCGCAGATGCCCACGGGCTCGTGAGTGATGGCGCAGTTGATGCCCCGGCTCACGTCGAGCTGCTCCCCCTGGCCGAGGTTGGGGATCGAGCAGCCGTACTCGACGCACTCGATGCCCTTGAGCACGTCGCCTCGGGCTTGCGCGATGGTCTTGCCGTTCTCGTGGCTGAGCAGCCAGGCGAGCTCGTCGAGGTTGGCCTCCATGATCTGCTTCACCCGGTAGAGCACCTGGGCCCGCTCCTTGAGGGGCGTGGCGGCCCATCCGGGCTGAGCGGCTTTGGCAGCCTCTACAGCGGCGGCCACGTCGGCGGTGTCGGACCACACCACGTTGCCCATGGATTTGCCGTGGCGGGGGTTGTCCACGCTGATGGTCGACCCGCTCGCCGCGGGCACCCACTCGCCACCGATCCAGTTCTTGCAGTCGATGTAGGGGGTGAACTCGTAGCTGCGCGTGGCAAAGGGGAACGCAGGCAGGTTGTGTGTAGTCATGGCAGATGCTCCAGCGTCAGCTGATACGCGAGATCAGTGCCCCACCGACCATGCGGTGAGGCCACGCTCCTCCGGGGTGCCGGGGACGATGTTGTCGAGGATGAGGGCGATGAGCGCGCCCACGGCCATGCTGGTCTTGCCGAGGGTGTTGAGCACGTCGGCGAGCCACGGGGCCCAGTCGAAGGCCAGCGGATTGGCGGCGATGTACTGGGGCATGCTGAGCCCCATGAAGAATGCGAAACCGATGATGAACAGGTTGCGAGGGGCGTTCATGTCGACGAATTGCAAGTTCGACAGCCCCACAGATGCGATCATGCCGAACAGGGCGCAGTACATGCCCCCCACCACAGGCTCGGGGATGGTGGTGAACAGGGCCCCGAACTTCGAGACGGTGCCCAGCACGATCATGATGACGGCGCCAGCCTGCACCACGCGCAAGCTGCCCACGCGGGTGAGGCCGATGGCCCCGATGTTCTCGCTGTAGCTCGTGGTGCCATTGCCGCTGCCGAAAACGCCGGCGATGAGACCACCGACGCCTTCCATGCCGATGCCTCGACTCACGGTCTTGCCATCGGGCACCGGGGCCCCAGCGAGGCGGGCACAGGCGAAGTAATCCCCCACCGACTCGACGATCGAAGCCACTACACCGGCGAGCATGCCCACAATTGCGGCGACGCTGAAGACCGGTGTGCCCCACTGAAATGGAAGCGGAAACCGGAACCAGCCAGCCTCGTGGAACTTGGTCATGTCGATGTAGGCAGGGTGATCCACGCCGAAGGTGCCTGTGGCAGTGAGGAGCGCGCACAAGCCCCAGGCGCCGCCCATGCCCAATAAGATGGGGAACAGCTCGAAGGCCCGGTGTCTGTGACGCAGGATCTGCGAGAACAGAATGATCAGCAGAATCGTGAGCCCGCCTATCCCCCAATGTTTACCGGCGTTGGGGGCCCCGAACGGGTACAGAGACAGGCCGATCAGGGCGATGGTGGGCGCGATGGTCACCGGCCCCACAAACCGTAATAGCTTACCGATCAGCCCTGACCAGCCCACGGCCATCTGCACCACCCCGCCGATGATGACCGCACCCTGAATGTGCTGCATCTTCACGTCGAAGCCGGCGTCTTTGATCGCCGTCATGCCGCAGATCGTGATGGCCGGCGCCAGGAAGCTGAAGGTGCCCCCCTGGATGATGGGTAGCCGATTCCCGAGGGTGCTCTGCAGCAGCGTAGCGATGCCCGACACAAAGAAGATGGTGCCGATGAGCCACCCGATCTTCTCCGCGTCGCCAGCGATGCCCAGGGGCTCCGCCATGATGAGCGGGATCGCCACGGTGGACCCGAACATGGTCAGGTAGTGCTGCAGGCCGAGGGCCACGGTCTCCAGCGGGGGTGGCTTGTCGTTCACCCCATAGATGACCTTGAGATCACCCCCCTTGGCGGCCTTGCTCACGATTCACCGTGAACCGGGCCCTCATAGGGCGCCCGGCTCACCGCCGTGGGCTCAGCGAGCTTCTTCTCGGTCTGCTGGGCAGCCCAGTACGGCGGGAAGCAGGGGCGCTTCACGTACTTGCCGGTGCCCCGCTCGGTCTTGAGCTGGCCGTTCTCCCACAACACCCGGCCACGGCTGAGGGTCACCGCAGGGTTCCCGGTGACCTCCATGCCCTCGTAGATGTTGAAGTCGATGTTCTGGTGGTGGGTGGTTTTGCTGATGGTGCGGGTGGCTTCCGGATCCCACACCACGATGTCGGCATCGGCGCCGGGGGTGATGGCCCCCTTCTGCGGGTACATGTTGAAGATGCGCGCAGCGTTGGTGCTGGTCACCGCCACGAACTCGCTGGGGGTGAGCTTGCCGGTGCGCACGCCGTGGTGCCACAGCACGCTCATGCGATCTTCCACCCCACCGGTGCCATTGGGGATCTTGCGGAAGTCGTCGCGGCCCATGGCCTTCTGATCAGTGCAGAAACAGCAGTGATCAGTGGCGGTGGTCTGCAACATGCCCGACTGCAGCCCGCGCCACAGGGCCTCCTGGTGGCCCTTGGGACGGAACGGCGGGCTCATCACGTAGTGGGCCGCCGTGGCCCAGTCTTCATGACGATAGACCGAGTCATCGATCACGAGATGCTGAGCGAGGACCTCACCGTAGACGCGCTGACCGCTCAGGCGAGCCTTGGTGATGGCGTCGAGGGCGTCCTCGCAGGAGGTGTGCACCACATAGAGGGGCACGCCGAGCACATCGGCAATGCGGATGGCCCGGTGAGCCGCCTCGCCCTCCACGAGGGGTGGCCGCGAGAGCGGGTGACCCTCGGGCCCGCGGATGCCCTTGTCGTAGATCTCCTGTTGCAGCCGGAACACCAGCTCGCCGTTCTCGGCGTGCACGGTGCAGATGGCCCCCAGCTCTCGAGCCCGGGTGAAGCTGTTCACCAGGATCTCGTCGCCGGCCATGATGGCCCCTTTGTAGGCCATGAAATGCTTGAAGCTGTTCACCCCGTGCTCGGTGGCCAGGGTGCCCATGTCGGCGTGCACAGTCTCGTCCCACCACGTGATGGCCACGTGGAAGGTGTAGTCGGAGGCCGCCTTCGCCGCCCACCCCATCCAATCGTTGTAGGCGTCCATGATCCGCTGCTGCGGACCGGGGATCACGAAGTCGATGATGGTGGTGGTGCCCCCCGCCGCTGCGGCGGAGGTGCCGGTGAAGAAGTCTTCCGAGGCCACGGTGCCCATGAAGGGCAGCTCCATGTGGGTGTGGGGGTCGATGCCCCCAGGCATCACATAAGCCCCAGTGGCGTCGATGACCTGTGCGCCGTTGGCGTCGAGATCGGGGCCCACAGCGACGATCTGCTCGCCGTCGATGGCCACGTCGGCCCGGGCCTCGCCCTCGGCGGTGACCACGGTGCCCCCTTTGATGATGCGTCGCATGTGCGTTCCTTCAGAGGTGGGAATGTGCAAAACCGTGATGTGGCATCACAGCAGCTCAGGGGTCGACGATCTCGTCGTAGGCGTCGGGGCGGCGGTCCCGGTAGAACTGCCAGGTCTTGCGGACCTCGTCGATCATGGAGAGATCGAGATCGGCCACCACCACCTCGTCGTCGTCCTCGCTGGCCTCGGCGAGGAACTCACCGCGGGGGTTCACGAAGTAGCTGGTGCCGTAGAACTTGCCGATGTTCCACGGGGCCTCGGTGCCCACCCGGTTGATGGCGCCGACGTAGTAGCCGTTGGCTACGGCGTGGGCGGGCTGCTCCAGCTTCCAGAGGTACTGGCTCAGGCCAGCGACGGTGGCGCTGGGGTTGAAGACGATCTCAGCACCGTTGAGACCCAGGCAGCGAGCGCCCTCGGGGAAGTGCCGGTCGTAGCAGATGTACACACCCACCTTGGCGTAGCGGGTCTCGAAGACGGGGTAGCCGCCGTTGCCGGGACGGAAGAAGTACTTCTCCCAGAAGCCCGAGGTCTGCGGGATGTGCTGCTTGCGGTACTTGCCGAGGTAGCTGCCGTCGGCGTCGATGACCGCGGCGCTGTTGTAGTAGACGCCCCGCTGGGCCTCTTCGTAGAGGGGCAGCACGATGACCATCTCGTGCTTCTTGGCGATCTCCTGGAAGATCTCCGTGGTGGGCCCGGGGATGGGCTCCGCGGCGTCGTACCAGCGCTTGTCCTGAGACGGGCAGAAATAGGGGCCGTTGAAGATCTCCTGCAGACACAAGATCTGCACCCCCTTGGCCGCCGCCTCCTCGATGAGGGGCAGGTGCTTGTCCAGCATGGCCTTCTGAATGTCGGCCACGGGCACCGACTCGTCATTGATGGGGTTGCTGCACTGGATCAATCCACAGCGCACGATCTCGCTCATCTGCGACTCCTCTGCCCTCGCGGGCAACTGCGGGGCCATGCTCCACCACAGCATCGCACTGCGGTCTCCCATGAGCATGGTCACATCGACTCAAGGTGGGGGATTCGGTTCTAGCTGAGGATTCGGCCGATGAGCAAGGATACTGTGATTATGATTCAGTAATTTCCAGATGTGGTCACAACATGTGGGGGTCAGTGGTGAATTCGCGGTGGCCTGAGGATGTACTGAGGCTACTGAGGAGCGTGATAGACTCATCGCCATGCTCGACCTACCCAAAGAGTTCAATACAGCAGGCCCTTGCAATGCCCGGATGCACTACATGCTCCCGGCCCTGGAGCGCCTTGAAGCACTTCCAAAGCTCGCTCGGCGAGGCAAATACTTCGTCTTGCACGCCCCACGACAGACGGGAAAGACGACGCTGCTCAAGCACTTCGCACGACACGTCAATGCCGAGGGAGAGATGACGGCGGTGTACTTCTCCTGTGAGGCAGGTGAGGCGTCAGGGGATGATTATGTCGCAGCACAGCAGACGGTCATCGAGAGCATTCGACTCGCCGCCGAGCACCAACTCGACCCCGACCTGAGGCCTCCACCTGCTGACGCTTCAGCGACGACGGCGCCTGGCAGCCTGTTACAGGCCTTCCTGAGAGGATGGTGCGCCACGTGCCCAAAGCCGCTGGTGCTGCTCTTCGACGAGATCGACGCTTTGAGAGGGCCCAGCCTGCTCTCGGTCCTACGCCAGCTCCGGGCAGGCTACGACGATCGTCCTGAGCACGCGCCCTGGTCGGTCGTGCTTTGTGGCCTGCGCGACGTGCGGGACTACAAAATGGCCAGTGGGGGCAGCGCCCGGCTGGGTACATCGAGCCCTTTCAACATCAAGGTTGAGTCTTTGACTCTGAGTAACTTCACACCCGAGCAAGTGAAAGCGCTGTATCAGCAGCACACTCAAGCAACAGGGCAAACCTTCGATGAGGTTGCACTCAGCCGCGCGTTTGAGCTGACTCAAGGGCAGCCCTGGCTCGTCAACAGTTTGGCAGCTGAGGTGATCGAGAAGATGCAGATCGCCGAAACCATCACCCTCGACCACATCGAACATGCCAAAGAGCGCCTGATTCTCGCTCGAGCCACTCACTTGGATTCTCTCGTCTCCAAACTCCACGAGGCATCCGTGCGGCGTGTGTTGGAGCCTCTTGTTTCGAGTACTTCGCCTCAGACGAGCTCTGATGTGACGTACAGCGATGACGTGAGCTATGTGGCCGACCTCGGCCTCATCGCCCGCAACCCACCCGTGCGTCCAGCAAACCCCATATATCGCGAGGTGATGGTTCGAGCCCTCACGGCGAACTTCACCCCCCGCATCGTCACCGATCCAACACGCTTTGTTCTGCCTGATGGACGCTTCGATATGCGGGCAGCCTTGGAAGCCTTCGCACAATTCTGGGTTGAGAATGGTGAGGCCATGGCCCGGCCGGGCCAGACCTACCCAGAAGCCACCGCGCAGATCGTGATGATGGCTTTCTTGCAACGTGTGGTGAACGGCGGAGGCACCATCGACCGGGAGTACGGCATCGGCCGAGGCCGCATCGATCTCATGGTGCGCTGGCCTTACGAGACAGCAAATGGCAGGCAGCTGCAACGCGAGGTCATCGAGCTCAAGCGCTGGGCCACGGGTGATCGCCATGGAGATCCCCTGCCCCGGGGTCTGGAACAGCTCGACGAGTACATGGGGCGCACGGAGGTGGATCACGGCTGGCTCATCATCTTCGACATGCGAGATGACGCCGCTGATGTGTGGGATCGAACTCGTTTCGATGAGCACACCGCCCCATCAGGCAAAGCTGTGATCCTACTTCGGGCCTGAAGATCGGGGGTTAAAATCCCAGCTCAAATCGCGCTGTATCATTGACGGCGCCGGGCCTGCCGCATCAGGCGCCCCTTTTTGCCCAATCGGGCAGCTGGGTACGTCTTCGCTCTCTGTGTTCGAGCTACGCCGGACTTCATCTTTGATGGTTGGGCATTTGTCAGGCTCCCATCCAGCGGACGGTCTTCGGGCAAGTGGTGGTCCCACTCACCCTCATCGAGGTCGTAGCAACACCATCCTCGCTCACGACAAACCGGCCTGAGGCGCGAGAGCAGAACGGACTTGCCGTCCACCCCAATGGAGTCGACCTCCCCATCACTGACACTCAGCGAAAACCTGACGAACATACCCCCGTCAAGCGCGCACCACCCCTCTCGTGATGAGTCCCACCGAAGCTCGCCAAAGCAGCTCTCAAGAATGGCACGGACGTCTTCGATGGCGCCAAGTGGCTCGCCCACCCAGTCGCTTGGCATCTCATCAACCGGCGGAAGTGGACGCGTGGAGGCCAGGATCATCATATCGAGGTTCATCCCCACAGCTGACCTCCCATCCTCTGCGTAGGGCGCTCACTCGGCCCCGGCGCTCACCTCTTCGAGCAGAGCGATGAACTCCGCCTCGCTCAACACCGGCACGCCGGCCTTCTCGGCTTTGGTGAGCTTGCTGCCCGCCTTGCCCTCGGCGCCCACCACGAGGTAGCTCAGCGACTTGCTCACGCCAGAGGCGGCGGTGCCTCCGAGGGCCTTCACCCGCTTCTGAGCGTCGCCGCGGCTCATGGCCGAGAGGGTCGCCGTGAAGAGGAACGACTTGCCCTCAAGGGGGCCGCCCTCGGCCACCTCGGGCACACCTTCGTCGTCCACCACATCGACGTGCTCGAGCAGCGCGTCGATGAGCTCGGCCTTGTCGATGAGGCCCTGCACCACAGTGCGCGATGTCTTCTCGGCGAACTTCGGCAGCTCCGCCACCTGTGAGGGCTTCGCCGCCCGAACTCCGGCGAGGCTCTTGAAGTGCATCGCCAACGTGGCCGCCTGACTCTTCCCTACCCCGGGCACGCCCAGCGAGATCAGGAACACCTTGAGGGGGATACTCTTGTGAGATTCGACGTTGGCCACGAGCTTCGCCGCGAGGGTCTCCCCCATGCGCTCGAAGCCCAGCAGATCGTCGGCCTTGAGGGTGTAGTAATCCTCGGGGCTCTGGAGCAGGCCCGCCTCGTGGAAGGTCTCGAGCCAAGTCTCGCCGAAGCCCTCGATGCCCACGGCGTCGGCGTAGTGCTTCAGGCTCTGCACCTGCTGCTCGGCGCTGGCGTAGCCCTCGGCGAGGGACACGAAGTCGCCGTCGACCACCACGGGGATGCCCTTGTAGGTCTCCGGGGGGGTGATGGGGGTGTCGCCGGGCTCCACCACAGCCTCGAGGTACGGGATCACCCCGCCACGACGCATGGCCACCACCTTGGCGTTGATGCTCAGGTTCTTCGCCTGCACCAGCCCCCAGTTGTGCAAGCTGATGCGGGTCACCACAGCGCCGCTCAGCTTCACCGGGGCCACGATGCCCACGGGGGTGAGCGTGCCATTGCGGCTCACGCTCCACTCCACATCTTCGAGGATCGTGGTGGCGCTCTCGCCCTGCAGCTTGTAGGCGATGGCGGCGCGGGGGTGATGTGCTGTGGCGCCGAGGCGCACCTGCTCGCTCACGAGGTTGGCGCGGTACACCACCCCGTCGATCTCGAAGTCGATCTTGTCGCGACGGGCCACATAGCTCTCGTAGCCCGCCTGCATCTGCGCGCGCTCGAGGAGCGTGTGCTCCACGGGGCTGAAGCCCCAGGCTTCCAGCTGAGCGAACTTCTCCATCTCCGTGGGCAGATCGACACCTTTGAGATCGTAGGCGAAGAACGCGAGGTTCTTGCTGGCCGACTCGTCGGGATCTTTGGTCTTGAGGGCCCCGGCGGTGGTGTTGCGGGGGTTGGCGAAGTCGGCGGAGATCTTGGCGAACTCGCTGAGCGGCAGGTAGACCTCGCCGCGGATCTCTGCCGCCTGGGCCACGGGCAACCGCTGGGGCACGTTGGCGATGCGCCGCACGTTGGCGGTGATGTCTTCGCCCACGGTGCCGCTGCCCCGGGTGGCGGCGAGGAACAGGAAGCCGTCGTCGTCGTAGCGGATGCTGCAGGCCACGCCGTCGATCTTGGGGCTCATGACGATGGGCCCGTCGAACTTCACCGACCACGACATGAGATCGTCTTCGTTGTAGCACTTGTCGAGGCTGAGCATCGCCTCGAGGTGCGTCACCTCGTCGCCGGATCGGCCCGCCTCTTCGCCGAGGCTGATCAGCACCGGGTGATCGGGAGCCAGCTCGCGCAGGCGCTCCACGAGGCGGTCATAGTCGTAGTCGCTGATCTCGGGGTTGGCCTCGCCCCAGTAGAGTTGATTGTGGTGGGCCACAGCCTCGGCGAGGGCCGAAGCGTCCCAGTCCATCCAGCCATCGGGGAGCGGGTTCACGCGATCTCCTGAGCCTGGACCGCGGTGATGGCGGTCACGTTGACGATGTTTCTCACGGGGCAGTCACGCTCCAGCACGTTCACCGGCCGGGCCATGCCCATCAAAATCGGGCCCACGAGGTCGACGTCGGCGAGACGCCCCATGAGCTTGTAAGCGATGTTGCCACTGTTGAGCTCGGGGAACACCAGCACGTTGGCCTCGCCCCCGAGGGTGTTGAAGGGGAACAGCCGCTGCAGCTGCTCGGGATCGAGGGCTGCGCTCGCCTGGATCTCGCCGTCGATGGGCAGATCGGGCTGCTGGGCCTTCACGATCTCAACCGCCCGAGCGGCGCGGGTGGCAGAAGGATGCTGGGTCTGACCGAAGTTGCTGAAGCTCAGCATGGCCACCCGCGGGTCGACATCCATCGACCGGGCCAACGCCGCAGAGGCGATGGCGATCTCTGCCAGGGTCTCCGCGTCGGGATCGATGTTCACCGTGGTGTCGGCGAACAGCTTGAGCCCCTCGGGCAAGATGAGCAGGTAGGCCCCGCAGACCTTCCGGGTGCCCTCGGCGGTGCCGATGATCTGCAATGCCGGGCGGATCACCTCGGGGTAGGCAGACCGGATGCCACCCACCATGCCGCCGGCCTCGCCGAGATGCACCATCATGGCGCCGTAGTAGGCGGGGTTGCCCATGGCGAGGCGGGCGTCGGCACGGCTCATCCCCTTGCGCTGGCGCAGCTGCCACAGGGCCTCGGCGTACCGGTCGCGCTCTTCTGAGCGCACGGGGTTGATGAGGGTCATGCCCTCGAGGGGCACGTCGACTTCTTGAGCGACCTGCCGAATCTTGTCGACGTTGCCGAGCAGAATCGGCTTCGCCACGCCTTCTTCCATGGCGATGTGGGCCGCCCGGATGATGCGCGGATGATCCCCCTCGGGGTACACCACCGAAATCGGCGCCCGGGCGGCCTTTCGGGTGATGGTGCGCATGACCTCGCGCTCACGGCCGAGGATCTTCACCAGGCGCTCGTGGTAGGCGTCCCAGTCGGTGATGGGGGTACGGGCGACGCCGCTCTCCACGGCGGCTCTGGCCACCGCTGGGGCCACCCTGAGCAGGGCCCGATAGTCGAAGGGCTTGGGGATGATGTAGTCGGGCCCGAAGGTGATGGGGGCGTCACCATAGGCTCTGCGCACCTCGTCGGGGACGTCTTCCTGAGCGAGCTCCGCCAGGGCGTCGACGGCGGCGAGCTTCATGGCGTCGCTCACCCCAGTGGCCCGCACGTCGAGGGCGCCACGGAAGATGAACGGGAAGCCGAGCACGTTGTTCACTTGGTTGGGGAAGTCGCTGCGCCCCGTGGCCACGATGGCGTTGGGCCGCGCCGCCCGAGCGTCGTCGTAGGTGATCTCGGGATCAGGGTTGGCGAGGGCGAAGATGATGGGCTGATCCGCCATGTTCTTCACCATCTCCTGGGTCACCGCGCCACCGACGCTCACCCCGACGAAGACGTCGGCCCCCACGAGGGCCTCTTCGAGGGTGCGGTGCTCGGTGTCCACGGCAAAGCGAGCCTTGTAGGGATTCATCCCTGCCTCGCGACCGGTGTAGATGACCCCCCGAGAGTCGCACATGATCAGGTTCTCCCGCTTCACCCCGGCGAGCAGGAACATCTTGGCGCAGGCGATGGCGGCGGCCCCTGCCCCGCTGTACACACAGCGTACATCTTCTGCCTTCTTACCGGTGAGCTTCAGGGCGTTCCTGAAGGCGGCGGTGGCGATGATGGCGGTGCCGTGCTGATCGTCGTGGAACACGGGGATGCTGAGGCGCTCGGTGAGGGTCTCTTCAATATAGAAGCAGTCCGGGGCCTTGATGTCCTCGAGGTTGATGCCGCCAAAGGTGGGCTCGAGGGCGGTCACCGCGGCGATCATCGTGTCGGGATCAGGGGCGTTGAGCTCGATGTCGAAGCAGTCGATGTCGGCGAACCGCTTGAAGAGCACGGCCTTGCCCTCCATGACAGGCTTGCCGGCTTCGGGGCCGATGTTGCCGAGGCCGAGCACGGCGGTGCCGTTGGAGACCACCCCCACGAGGTTGCCTCGGGCGGTGTAGTCGAAGACCGAGTTGGGATCTTCTTTGATGGCGATGCAAGGCTCGGCGACGCCGGGGCTGTATGCCAGCGAGAGATCGCGCTGGGTCTCGAGGGGTTTGGTGGCGCGGATGGCCAGCTTTCCTGGGCGACCCTGGCGGTGATACTCGAGGGCGTCGGTCTTGCGGCGTGTCACGGCGGCTCCTGCTCTGACTTCGGTGCACGAGCTTTATCACAGAGCCCACCACAGGGCGATGCCTGCAGTTGCATCCGTCACTTCGCTGTGACACAGGTGAACGCTCACACGTGAAATCAATCAGAAGAGGCGCACATGGGCTCCATCGAGACCGTGGACTACATCGTCATCGGGGTGTACTTCGCCGTGGTCTTCACCATCGGCTTGACCATCGCCCGCAAGACCCACTCCGGCGAAGATCTGTTCCTCGCGGGTCGTACCCTGGGCTTTGCAGCCATCGGCTTCAGCCTCTTCGCCTCGAACATCTCGAGCACCTCACTCATCGGGCTCTCCGGCGCCGCCTACAAATCGGGCATCGCGGTCTCGGCGTACGAGTGGATGGCGGCGGTGGTGCTCATCTTCATGGCGGCGATCTTCATCCCGCTCTATTTGAAGGCCCGCATCACCACAGTGCCCGAGTTCCTCGAGAAGCGCTTCGATCGACGATCGCGGGTGTACTTCTCGTTGATCACCATCTTCCTGAGCATCGTCGTCGACACCGCCGGCGGTCTCTATGCTGGGGCCCTGGTGCTCAAGGTGTTCTTCCCGGATCTCGTGGTGTGGCAGACCTGTGTGGTCCTGGCACTCATCGCGGGTCTCTACACCGCCGCGGGAGGCCTCGCCGCAGTGGTCTACACCGATGTGATCCAGGCCGTGGTGCTGCTCATGGGCACCGCACTGCTCACCTACTATGTGCTCGACGCCTACGACTTTTCCTGGGCTGCGGCCACGGCGGCGACGCCTGATGCCCACATGCATTTGATACGGGGGAACGACGATCCCGACATGCCCTGGCTGGGCCTCATCACCGGGGTACCAATTTTGGGGTTCTGGTATTGGACCACCAACCAGTACATCACCCAGCGCGTGCTCGGAGCTCGCTCCGTGGCTCACGCCCGGTGGGGTGCCATCCTCGGTGGCCTACTCAAGCTGGTGCCTTTGTTCACGATGATCCTGCCTGGGGCCCTGGCCATCGGGCTCTACCCCGATTTGCAGGATCCGGATCTGGTGTTCCCCACCCTGGTGACCGAGTTGCTGCCCGCGGGTGTAGTGGGCTTGGTCCTCGCCGGTCTCATCGCCGCCATCATGTCCAGCGTAGACTCGACGCTGAACTCGGCCTCAGCGCTGGTGGTGTGCGACTTCATCGGCGCAAAGCAGAGCTTGACCCCGAAGGCTGTGGCCAAGGCGGGTCGATTGACGACGCTGATCCTCATGGTGGTGGCGGCGGCCTGGGCGCCGATGATCGAGGAGTTCGGCGGGCTCTTCGACTACATCCAGAAGTCCTACGCGATCCTGGTGCCGCCCATCGCCACGATCTTCTTGCTCGGCGCCTTCTGGCGGCGCGGTACCGGCACCGCGGCGCTCACAACACTGGTCGTGGGCCACGGCGTGGGTCTGGTGTTCATGGTGCTCTCGGAGCAAAAGATCTGGAACGCCCACTTCACCATCACCTGCGCCCTGATGACCGCGGTGAGCATTGTGGTCTTCGTGATGGTCAGTCTTCAGACGGCACCAACGCCAAAGGCACAGTTGGCCGACTCGCTCTGGCAACCTGAGATGGCCCGCCCGACAAAGGGCGCTACGGGCTGGCGGGACTACCGTGTGTTGTCTGCATTGCTGGCGGCGCTCACGCTATGGATGGTGGCGAGCTTCTGGTGAGGGTACTCAGAGCTTCATGGTGTGCCCTCCACCCCTGTCATCGATGCACTCGATGAGTCGCTCAAACTGTGGGTGTCGCATCTTCCCGGCTCAAGCACTGATTTACATCAGCCCGTGCACCACAGAGGCGTGGGGCTGAGCCTGTGTAGGCAGTCGTCGCTTCGCTCCGCCTGCGTAGGCAGCTTTGTCGGCCGGCCTTCGGCCCGCCTTGGAGCTGCGTACACGTCGGCACACTCGCTGGCGCGAGCAGGCCTCCGGGTAGGCAGGGTCGCTCAATGCTTCGCATTGTTTGCTCGCTCCCCTGCGTAAAGAGCCAGTTTTGGTGTGGCTTTGCACTGATTCCGGCGCTGCTGGGGCTTTCGCCCAGCGCCGGGGCTCAGAGGCTTGCACGTTCGCGGTAGGTCGAATCCCGGCGGGGTTCAGCAACGAGATACAGAAGAAGCTCTTTACGCAGGGGAGCGAGCAAACAAGGCGAAGCCTTGAGCGACCCTGCCTACCCGGAAGGGTGTCCGCGCAAGCGGATGCCCGAACGTGTACGCGCCAGACGAGGCGGTCCGAAGGACTGCCGAAGGCCCGGCGCCTACGCAGGCAGAGCGCAGCGATGACTGCCTACAAGGGCTCAGCCTGACACTGCGTCCTCCAGCAATGACAGCTCATTTTTAATGCGCCCCCGTTCCCTAGAACTGTGTCTTCAGCATAGAATCCGCGGCCACACACCACACCACACGAGCTGGAGTCAGCACATGCGCCCCACCTCCCCTTTGACGCTGCGCTCAGCGGCCTTGGGCCTCGCCGCCCTGTGCCTCATCGCCTGTGACGACGCCGAGATCGGCGACGCAGCCCCAGGAAACGGCGGCAGCGGTGGCATGATCACAGGCGGCTCTGGGGGTACACCGCTCGGCGGCTCGGCAGGGGCCCCCATGGGTGGAGAGTCAGAAGGTGGTTCAGGCGGTGCCGCCGTTGGCGGCGCTGGTGGCGAGGTCGGTGGTGCCGGCGGCGAGCCTGTAGGCGGCATGGGCGGAACACCCGTTGGCGGCGAAGGCGGCGCTGGTGGCGAGGTCGGGGGTGCCGGCGGTGGCCCTGTCGGTGGTGAGATGGGTGGCGCAGGTGGAGGCGAGCCCTTCGACTGGGCCAACATCACCTTCCCTCAGCGGAGCTGCACCACGACGCTGAGGTACGAAGGCCAGGCGAACCAGGTCGTCGTCGCCGGCAGTTTCACCAACTGGGCCGATGCGCCCCTGCCCCTCCAACGTGATGGCGGTGGCTTCAGCATTGAACTCGGCGAGGCTCAAGGGCTTACGCGAGGTGAGCTGCACCCCTACAAGTTCATCGTCGATGGCAACTGGATCCTCGATCCTCAGGAGCGTCACCGGAAATACGACGGTGACTGTGTGAACTCCGCAGTGATGTTACCCGATTGCAGCGACGGCCCCGAGATCATGGCCGCCCCCATCGACATGACTTGGCGCAACGGCACCGGCGATGTGGTGGCCACGTTGTCCCCCATGGTGGCCGAGGACGGCGCTGGCCTCACCGAGGTCGTACTGACCCTCGACGACCAGCCCATCGGCAGTGACAACGTCGAGGTGGATGCAGAGAGCGGTGAGGTGACCATTCGTCTGGTCGGTGTGCCTGCTGGCCGACACACCCTCTCGGTTCGGGCCACTGATGCTCAGGGGCGAGATGCAACCCCACTCGACCTGGCCTTCTGGGTCGAGGAGACGCCCTTCGACTGGCGCGACTCCACGATGTACATGGTGGTCGTCGACCGATTCGCCAACGGCAACAGCGACATCGACGAGCCCATCGGTGATCCCGTGGGCTATCCCGCCGACTGGCATGGTGGCGACCTCTGGGGCCTCGAGCGGGTCATCGAGGCCGGCTACTTCGACGACCTCGGGGTGGACACCATCTGGCTCAGCCCCATCAACACCCAGACCGACGATCACTTCGTGGGCCGGGATGACGCCCAGCGATACGCCGCCTATCACGGCTACTGGCCCATCGAGGGCCGCGGTGTGGAGCCCCGGTTCGGCGGCGACGCCGCTCTGCATGCCGTCGTCGAGGCTGCCCACGCCCGGGGCATTCGGGTGCTGCTCGATCTCATCAACAACCAGATCCATGAAGAGCACGAGTACTTCGAATCGAACCCCGAGTGGTTCCGCACGGGGTGTGTCTGCGGCATCGATCCTGGCTGTGGCTGGAGCGAGCGCCCCCTCGACTGCCTGTTCGCCCCCTACCTGCCCGACATCAACTGGCGCAACGCCGGCGCCGAGCAGCAGTTCATCGACGACGCCATCTACTGGATCGAGGAGTTCGACGTCGATGGCTTCCGGGTAGACGCCGTCAAGCATGTGGAGACCAACAGCATCTACAACCTGCGAGCGGCCCTGGCGAAGCGATTCGAGCAGGGCGGCACCCCGGTGGTGATGTTCGGGGAGACCGCCGTCGGTGAAGGCGACGACTTCAACGACGGCTGCGGGGTGTACTACGCCAACGGGTACGAGTGGGTGGACGCGTACACCGGCCCCAACGCCCTCAATGGTCAGTTCGACTTCCCCACCCACCACCGCATCCAGTCGGGGCTGCTCAACGGCAGCCTCGCCTTTGGCGATCTCGACACGTCGCTGCGTCTCATGGAAGAGCGCTACCGTCCCGAGGGCATTCACGTGCGCTTCCTCGGCAGCCACGACAAGACCCGCATGGCCAGTCAGGCCGTCGGTGATCCTGCGGTGGACTGTCGCTGGGCCGACAACGGCGGCTGCCGCACGATGCCCCAGGCGGTGAACGACGCCGGCGCCTTCCAGCGGCTGCGTCATGCCTTCACCATCTTGATGACCATCCCTGGCATTCCCCTCATCTACTACGGCGACGAGGTGGCCATGGCCGGCGGCAACGATCCCGACAACCGTCGCGACATGCAGTGGTCCGGCGCCCTCACCGACGTGGCCATGCCTGCAGGCGAAGGCCCCGCTCCCTCAGCTCAGCAGCTGGCCCTCACCGACTGGATCGGCGCCCTGGGTCAAGCCCGGCGCCAGAGCGACGCCCTCACCCGTGGGGCCCGTATCCCGCTCATGGTGAGCTCGGATCTGTATGTCTTCGCCCGCGTCGGCGATGCCCCCGGTGAGTCGGCTGTGGTGGTGGTGAACCGAGGGCCTCAGCGCAACAACATGGGCATGAGCCTGCTCGGCGCCACTCAAAGGGCGGTGAACGGCGTGGCTCGCTTCGAGGCCGTCGTCGGCGAAGGTGAGCTCACGGTGGATGGCAACAATCTCAGCCTCTCCCTGCCCGCCGGTGGTGCCGCAGTGTTCCTGGGGCGCGCTCGGTGAGTGAGACGACTTCCGGGGGCCTGCTCGCGGGCCGCCGCGGCCTGATCTTCGGTGTGGCCAACGCCCGCTCTCTCGCATGGGCCATCGCCGAGCGCGCACACGCCGAAGGCGCCACGCTGGCGCTCAACTATGGCTCGGAACGTCTCGCCCGACGTGTTCAGCCCCTCGCCGAGTCCATCGGCGCCGCCCACGTGGGCCTGTGCGACGTCACTGATGATGCCCAGCTCGAGACATGGTTCGCAGAGGCCATCGCGGCCCTGGGTGGCTCTGTGGATTTTCTGGTGCACAGTGTGGCCTTCGCACCGAGCGCGGATCTCAAGGGCGACTTCGTCGATGTCAGCCGTACGGGCTTTGCTCACGCACTCTCCGTGAGCGCCTACAGTTTGCTCGAGATCACGCGGCGGGCGCTGCCTCACATGACACCCGGGGCCTCGGTGCTCACCCTGAGCTATCTCGGTGCCGAGCGGGCCATGCCGGGTTACAACCTCATGGGCGTCGCCAAGGCCGCCCTCGAATCCACTGTGCGATACCTCGCCGCCGAGCTGGGTCCGCAGGGCATTCGAGTGAACGCACTGCGACCAGGGCCCGTCCGTACCCTCGCCGCCTCTGGTGTACCTGGCTTCAAAGCCAAAGCGGCCTACGCCTCCCGGACCGCCCCCCTCCGGCGCGCTGTGGGTGCTGAAGAAGTCGCCGGCACCGCCATGTCGCTGCTCTCTGATCTCGGCAGCGCCATCACGGGCGAAATCATCCACGTTGACGCGGGTTTTCACGCCGTGGGCGCTCCGCCGCTCTCCGCCTTGGGTGTGCTGCCAGAATCCTGAGTGTTTACCGTGCCGTGGCCTGAGGCCCTCGCCTTGCGGCAGACCCGCGCGAGCCGTATCCTGCCTTGTGGGGGTGCTCACTTGATCGCCGGCTGCGCTGCCGGCCAGCTCGGGTGAGAACCTCCGCACAGGATCCCTGTCCCAACATCCTGACGAGGCACAGATGAAACATCTCGGTGGGCACGTCATTTTGACTCTGGCCCTCATCCTCCAAGGCTGCTTCTTCGGCGGCGGCGTCGACGCCACCGACGCCACCCTCACGGACGCCGGCATGGGTGGTGCCGGCGCTGGTGCCGTGGGCGGCATGGGCGGCGGCCTCATGGACGACGCCGGTGCCGACTTCGACATGGGCGTCGATGACGCAGGCCCTGACGATCTCGACGAGGGCGTGGGGGATGCCGAGCTCGACATGGGCGATGAGGGAGATGTGCTTCTCCCCGATGACATGTTCATTCCCCCAGACGCCATGCCCCCCGCCGACGGCTGCGAGATGGACATCACCCTCGACGCCCTGGCCTTCGAAACCTTCGACTTCGGCGGCGGCAATCGGTGGATCGAAGAAGCGGGTACACTCCTCGTTCAGGAGCGTACCCAGGACGTGGTGCCCACCGTAGCCCTGAGACCTTGGACCGAGACCTGCACTGAGTTCCGAGCTGAGGTGACATTCGAACTCATCGACGGCGGCGCCTTTCCCGTGCTCGCCGGCCGCTTCGATGATCAAAACCGGTGGTTTGGCGTGGGCTTCAATGCCCTCGAAGGTCGCCTGAGAGTCTTTGGTGGCATCAACCTGCAGCCCACTCAGACCACGGGTCAGAGCGCGCCGATCCGCCTCACCGCAGGTGCCCGATATCGACTCATGCTCGAAGTGGTGGATCAGTCCATCTTCGGGGCGCTCTTCCTCGAAGATGGCGAACGCCCTCTGGTCACCGCCGAGGGGCCGGGGCCCCGCTACCTCTCCCCGGGGCGTCTGGCCCTCAACGAGGTCAACGGCCAGCGAGTTCGGTACCTGAGCCTGAAGTCCACCCCCATCACCCGTCCGCTCATCGGGCGCCCCACCATCGAGAACGTGAAGGTGCTGGAGCCTCGCCGTGTGCGGGTGTTCACCAGCCCTGCCCCCACGGTGCCCTACCGCCTCGATGATGAGGCCAGCGGCCTCGTGATTCTGCAGGATGGGGTGCCGATCCCCATCACAGGGCTCGAATCTGTCGAGGGCAGCGCCTCGTCGTTCTCGGCGTTCCTCGGTCAAGCGGTGGAAGGCGCAGGCAACATCACCGCAGGCTACATTCCCGGTGAGGGGCAGGTACTCAACGCCGTCGAGGACGAGATCCAGCCCCTCGAGGACTTCGCCACCGAGAACATGCTCTATGTCGATCCGCCGGACCTGCCCGACTGGACCGACGAGTTCGAAGAAGGCTTGCTTGATCCCAGCTGGCTCGTGGAGCAGCCCAACGCCAGTGCCGTGGAGGATGGCGCGCTCACCTTCCGGCCTCTCGCGGCGCAGCTGACAGGGGCGCTGGCGTACCGCCCCATCGAGGAGCTGCGCCAGAACGTCACCATCTCCACGGACTTCTTCTACAACGACGAGCCCGATCGACAGGGCGGCCGCGTCGAGGCCTTGCTGGCCCTGCGCATCCGAGAAATCGAGCGCGTGCGTCTGCAGGCCGTCTTCATCGCCGGCAACTTCGAGAACATTCTCGGCTTCAGGCGTCGCTCAGGCGGGTTCCAGGACACCAACATCGGCGAGTTCCGGTTCCCGCGAGATCTCGCCCCCCCACTCACCCCCATGCGGCTCGAGTTCAGCGCGTACAACGCATTGCTGTGGGCCCGGCTCTACCGGCTCGACGGCGAGGTGCCCATGCTCATCGCTGAGCACAGCGTCATCGATGACGATCCTCAGGGTCCGGGCGCCTTCGGCCTTGGGGCGAACTTCGACGGCTCCGTGCACTTCGAGCACTTCCAGGTGGGCTCCGCCGTCGCGCCCCCACCGCGGATCACCGCCGCCAAGATCCCTGGCTCCAACCCCAGCACGATCCAGCTCGACGTGCTCACCACCAGCCCACTCCAGGGGCTCAGCCCGGAGGGCTTCTCCGTGCTCGCCGGCGAGCCCAGACAGGTGGAGTCGGTGACGCTGCGGGAAGGTGGGATCGCCCTCACTCTCGTGGGCGATCGGCTGCAGAGCGGGCAGTCTGTCTTCGTCAGCTACGACAACGCTGCCGGCACCATCACCGACAGTACCCGACCCGATCCGTTGTCCATGGAGAGCTTCGACCAGCTCGAGGTGGTGAACGAAGCCGCCCCCGGTGATGATCTCGTACTCGCAGAGGCCATCACCATAGACGAGCGCACCCTCGATCTGGTGGTGGCCGACAACGGCGCCTTGCCACCACAAGTGGGGCGAGCCCGGGGGTTGCTGGTGCTGATCAACGACGAGCCCACCCTGATCAGGGCCATTCGACCACTGGAGGACAAACCCACCCGGCTGCGCGTCTCCCTCAATGATCGGCTGACCCCGGACGACATCATCACCCTGCAGTACAGCCAGGGTGAAGATGGCCCCATTCGGGACCAGCGCGACATCGAGCTGCGCGCCATCGACGCCGCCCCTGTGATGAACACCCTCGCCGCACCGGTGGACTTTCCCTTCGTCGTCGACACCTTCGAGCGGGATGACAGCAACCACCTCGGCGAGCCCTGGGACGAAGGCACGCCGGGCTTGTGGGCCCTACGAGACGGTGAGGTCATCTTCACCGCCCCTGGCCTCGAGAACCAGCAGGTGGACCGGCGGCTCATCTGGCCAGGCGAATACGACGACTTCCAGATGTCGGCGACGGTGCGCGCCATCGAAGACGATGTGTTGTCCAACAACTATCAAATCGCCCTCTTCGGCAATCTGCAGGTCCCCGACCAGAACAACCCCAACCTGCTCTGGGACGTGCGCGTCACCTACAACATGCGCACTGGGCGTCTGTCGCTGGCCTACGAGAACAACCGAACCACCGTCAATTCTCCGCCAGAGTCGCCCTACATCATCCCCATTGGCCAGCCCTTCACTCTGGATCTGACCGTGAGCGGGCCGGTGATCACCGGACGTCTGATCGTCGATGGAGATGTACAGCTCAAGGTGGCTGACATGCTCCCGGTGGATCCACCTGCAGGCTCGGTGGGGCTCCTCGGTGGCCTCGAAGGTGGTTTCGCCATCGACAACTTCCAGGTAGAGCCCCTCGGAGTTCTGCCGCCGAGCATGCTGGTCACTGGGGCTCGCGTGGTCTTCTTCGAGCCCGATCGGGTGCAGATCGAGACCGAGACCCTCACTGACGCTCTGCTCACAGCGGGTACATCCGCAGGCTGGACGGTGACCATCGACGGGAACGAGCGCCCGGTGCTCGGTGTGGAGACGGTGGGCGACACCCTCAAGGTACAGTTCGTGCCGCCAGCGGTGGCTCGACGCAATGTGGTCACCATCGCCTACGATGCCAGCTATGGAGATGTACACGACTGCGCAGACGATCTGCCCCGGCCCCTGCCCTCATTCGGGCCCCTGGAGGTGGAGAACCAGGCAGAAGTCGGCAATGACCTCTTCATCGCCTCAGCTCAGGTCATCACCCCCTGGGCCATCGACATCATCTTCAACGAAGAGGCGGCCTTGCCGCCCATCTTCGAGGCCGGGCTCGAGAACGCCCTCTCCATCGAGAACCAGAACGGCCCCCTGCTCGTCCGCGACGTCATCGCCATGGCGCGGACCGACGGGCCCATCGAGAACCGTCTGCGCCTGTTGCTCGCCGAGGGCTTCGAGGTCAGACCCGGAGACGTACTCCGGGTCAGCTACCAGCCCGGGGTGGCCGGGGCGCGATTGCTCGATCGCAACAGCGCCGAGCTGCGGTCGCCCTACTCAGCCGACGTACTCAATGCCCTCGAAGAAGACGAACTGTTCGGCGGCTTCCTCGACGACTTCCTGCGCCCAGGCACCGAGATCGCCAATGGCTGGGAGGTCGAGCCCGCGGACACGTGGACTCTGGAGAACGCCGCGCAATACGAATCTCCGAACTTCAACACCCCAGCGCTGCTGCTCCGACCTGAGGCCCAGCCCCACCGCAACATTCTGCAAACGATGCGGGTACGCATGCAGCCCGAGGGAGGATCCGCCATCAGCGCTGGCCTTGTCTCCCGAGTGGGGAACGCCTCCGGCAGCTACCAGGGCTTGTACACACTCGACATCGACCAGCAGCCCGTGTTCCGCATCGAGCGGACCGAGCGATTCGGCAACTTGACCCTCGCCGAGCTGCCGGCCCCCACCCTGGTCAACAACCGGGAGTACACCTTCCGTTTCGAGACCAACGGCCCGGTCTTCACCCTCGAGGTGCTCGATGACGAAGAGTTGATCACCCGTCTCGTCGCCGTGGACACGGATCTCGAGCCTGCGGATCCAGCGGCGGACAAGCCCACTGGCCAGTATGGGGTGCTGCTCATCGGCCGAGGTCGGGCCCGCGTCTCCGAGTACTTCGCCCGATCCGTCTCTGGCTTCGCCCCTCGCGTACAGATCGCCCGGGCCGAGGTGGTGGAGTACGATCCTCGGGCCATCGAGATCACCTTCGCCTCGGAGTCCCCCCTCCTGCCCGCGCAGTCCCTCGATCCGCCGCCTGGGGCTGATGACTTCCAAGGTTTTGGGGTGTCCATCAACAACCAGAACCAGATCGTGCAAGAGATCCAGTTCGATCCCGAAGACCCGCAGCGTGCGGTCATCCGGCTGGGCAATGATGTGGAGATCGACAGCGACGACAGCGTGCTGCTCAGCTTCGATCCCTTCACCGGCGCGGTGATCGACGACAGCCCCGTGCCCCAGATGCTCGGCGAGGTGGAAGACTTCCGCGCCGACTTCACCAGCAAGGTGGTGCCCACCAACGTCGAGCTCATCGGGCCCAATCTGCTGGCGCTCACCCTGCGATACACCCTCGAGCAGCAGATCCCCATTCAGGTGGAAGGCAGAGGGGGCCTCTCGGTGTGGGCCGAGGGCGGTGAAGAGCTCGAAGAGGTCCAGTACAGCATCTACGACGTCTGGGTGGACCCACGTCAGAACCCGCAGCCTGGTGATGGTGGCCAGGAAGTCCGGGTCTACGTGGCCACACGAAACCCCATCCCTTTTGGGGGCTTCGTTCGAGTCTCCGACGGCGGGACTGGCGCCATCCTTGATGCTCAAGGGCAGACCATCGCCCCCCTGAGCAACGAGCTCTTCGTGGGCCAGCTCGAAGACATCCACCGTGAGGTGAACTTCTTCGTCGCCAACCCCATCTACACCCACAACTGGGTCCTCGAACCCCTGGATCCAGATGCAGGCTGGCGCTACACCCACCCCGACGCCTGGGGCCTCGTGGAGGGTGAAGGTGGTCCCCCCGGCGTCACCTCCTATGGTGCCGGCGAAAACGACTTCACCACTGAGGCGTACGCCCCCCCCTCAGTGCTCGGCAACGACATGACCGTCATCGTCGACTTCGAGATCTCGCCAGAGTCTGTCGATCCACTCAACCGGGAGGCCTTCCCCAGGGTGGTGGTCAAGGGCTTGAACAATGACGCCTGGGTGGGCTGCTATGTCAGAAATGGTGAGCGCCCCGACTTCCTCGACGAAGACGAGGTCAACTTCACCGCCAGCGAGAACACGCCGGCCCTCAACTGTGTGTATCAGGAGCCCGATCAACCCCGGCGCTACTTCGACGAGTGCCGATTCCAGTTCTACGAGACCCCCAACATCCGGGCCTATGGTGGCAGCCTCGCAGGCGACTGGATCTCCGCGGTGCCCAACCGGCATCGACTCAGGGTCAGTATGCGGGGCCAGCGCCTGAGGGCAGTGCTCTACAACATCACCCCGAGTGGTGAGGACTTTGGGGGCATCTTCGAGAACGCCAGCCCCGACAACCCCATCCCCGTGGCGGTGGTGGAGGTGCCCGATGTGGGCACCACCCTCGAGTGGGGCATGCCCGGCGTCGGCAGCTACGACTCTGGCGAGGTCACGTTCTTGAACTTCATCGCCCGGCCCAGTCGCAACTGTGACTTCAACGCGGTGAATGGCGAGTCACAGTCCTTCGCCCCCACCGACGGCGCCCAGGCCTGCCCCCGAGAGGCGCCGATCATCGTCGACGAGAACAACAACCTCTGCCCTGTGGAAGGACTCAACCAGTAGGCCTATCGCTCAGGGCCACGCCATACAGCGCGCGTCGCGACACACCAGCACGCCCATACACTGATCGTTGATCTCACACTCCGGTGCAGCCTCCAGGGGATCCGCACAGAACCGGTCCCGACACACATCGTCACCGGGGCACTGAGCGTCCTCCTGGCAGGGGGCCCGGCACTGGCCATCGACACACGACAGACCACCCCCACAGTCGATGTTCCGTACGCACATGGCCCCTGGCCGGGTGTCGGGCATGCAGACACCGGCATCGCACATCTCGCCGCTGCCACACTGCGCATCTGCCTCACAGCGATCGTGGCAGATGGCGTTCACGCAGACCGCCTCTCCATCGCACTCGGCGCTGCGGCGGCACTCCACCGGGCCGTCCACCCAGGGCATGCACAGGCCTTCGAGGCAATGCGTACCCGTGGGACAGGATGCGTCGTCGATACACGCGGCCCGACAAGCGCCGTCGAGGCACGCAGAGCCACCGCGACAGTCGAGGTCGAGCACACATCGATCCCCGCCTGGAGCCGCCTCGCTCGCAGGCAGAGTACATGCGCCATCGATGCAGGCCTCAGCGCCCTGACACTCTGCGACCCCCTCACAGGCAGCGCCCAAGGTGGGCGTATGACACAGACCTGAGATACAGACATCACCCGAGGGGCACTGGCAGTCGTTCTCGCATGCCCGCTCTGCCGGAACCTCGGGATCCGCCTGTGGCGCGACACAGACGTTGCCCTCGGGATCACACACCTCACCCCGTGGGCAGTCACACGAACGCTCACACGACACACCGCTCGCCGGCGGTGGCGTGTCCACCGGCGCTTCGCAGGGCCGCTCCGGATCATCAGCACCGCAGGCAGGCTCTTCGGGATCAGGATCGGGCTGGGGATCAGGATCAGGCTGAGGATCAGGATCGGGCTGAGGATCCTCACCGGTCCACACACAGTTGCCCCACTCGTTGCACGCCTGCCCCTCGGGACAATGGGCGTCCTGCTGGCACTCGCTCATCTGCGGACCGGCGACACAGCGGCCGCCGTTGCACCGTGCGTCGGCGCCGCAATCGGCGTCGACGTAGCAGACCGAGCCCTGGCCACCACCTGCATTGCCCCCGTCTACCCCTGGGTGCCTGCAGGTATTGTCCACTGCGCAGATCATGCCGCCGGCGGGGCAGTCGGCGGCGGTGGTACATGAGATGGGCACACAGTAGTGACCGTGATCATCACAGACATAGCAGGTGCTCTCGTCGCAGTAGTCGTAGTGAGCCGCGCCATAGGGCTCACAGTCATAGCAGGTCTCTGTGGGACAGCCGGTGAGGCCCAGAGCCGCCAGCGCAAGTGTCGAGGCTTGAATCAGCCGCATCATCGCCATGCATCTTCTCCATCAGTCAGTTGACTCATGGCCTCAGAGCAAGAGCCGTACCGTCCTCCGGCAACGGCCTGGCGGCAGAAACATCCGATTTTATTCAGTGATTTTGACCCGACTGTCGTGAACGGGCGACACATGAAGTGTGGCCCTGAGTTCACATGCGTCTACCCTTGAGGCCAGAGGATCCGTCGTGGGGGGCGATGTAGGGTGCGGGTCAGGCGCAGGTCGGCGAGGGTCTCCTCGAGAGACCACTCCGGCACGTGGCCCAGCTGGTCACGGGCGCGGCTGTCGTCCACCATGCAGACGTAGCGCAGGTGATCGAGCTCCGGAGCTGGGAAGCTCGTGAGCCTGAGCGACCACATACGCTCCAGCATGGCCCGGGCAGCCGTGTGCGGCATGAGCAGAGGGCGTCCCCCGGCGAGCTCGATCAAACGACTCAATGGGACCGGCTCGCAACCTGCCACGTTGAACACCCCCCTCACCTTGGGGGTGAGGGCTCGCTCGATGGCGGTGACCACATCTTCTTCGTGGATCACCTGCACCATGGGATCGAAGCCCGCGAGGCGGATGGGGCGCTCCAGGCGCAGATAGTTACTCGGCGCGTTGCGCACGCCACCGAGGATGTGCACCGGGCGCAAGATGACCGTGTGCACCTCGGGGTTTTGCCAGAAGAAGCCCTGAGCGCACATGTCCACAGCGACGAGATCACTGATGGCAGAAAACGACGAGGCCGCCATCAGAGGCTCGGCCTCGGTGAGGAACTGCTGATTGTCCGGCCTCGGCCCATAGACATTGGCGCTCGACAAGATGACCAGCTTGGGGATGCCATACCGGGCACAGAAGGTCATCACCCTGCTGGTGCCCTTGATGTTGAACGTGTGGTGCTCCTCGGTGCTCGCCCGGGGATTGTGCATCACGTTCAGGTGCACCACGGCGTCGAAGTCACCTGATCGGAAGATGTCTTCACAGCGCTTCCGGCGGATGTCGATGCGGTGCAGGGTCACGTCGGCGGGGATGCCTCCCCATTTGCGCCGATCGATGCCCACGACAGCGTGCTGGCGATGCAGACGCCGAGCGAGGATCCGGCCGAGGCGGCCGCTGATGCCGGTGATGGCGATCTTCATGGGCTTCACCAGAAGATGTGTTTGCGATCGGCGAGGCCACCTTTGAGCAAGGCGTCGATGGCCCCCTTGACGTCATTGACCTTCTGTCGAATCACGGGCTCCTCGTCGTCTGGATCACCCTCGAAACGCATGGGGCGACCGAAATAGATGCGATACTTCACCGGGAAAGGCAGGGGCGTGGGCACCAGCGGCAACGCGGGCAAGCCCAACATCTTCGCCACACCTTCGAAGTTCATCAGGGCTGGGGCCTGCTCTTCGGCCCCGACGACCCCCACAGGCACGATGGGCGTGTTGGTCGCCAGGGCAAGGCGCATGAAGCCCTGGCCGAAGTTCTGAAGCTGGTAGGCCTTGTCATAGGTCTTGGAGATGCCACGCACGCCCTCGGGAAACACCAGGATCGGAAAATCCTGGCCGAGCAGCGCCAGACAATTCTCGGGGCTGCCGAGGACCTGACCCGCCCGAGCGAAGAAGGTGCTCACATAGGGCAGCGAAGGCACCCACCGCTCCACCATGGCCCTCACCGGGCGGGGTGGGTTGGCGTCGAGGAACAACGCCGTGGCGATCATCATGGCGTCGAAAGGCAGTTGCCCGCTGTGGTTGGCGATGAGCAGCACGCGCCCTTCGGGCAGATGCTCGAGGCCATGGGCGTCGACCCGGAAATAGTTGCGGTAGACCCAGCGCATGACCGGCACCACCCACCTCAACGTGTCGGGGTCGAAGCCGAAGTCGTCGGTCTCCCGACCCTGCAGACCTTGCTTGAGGGTGTCGATCCGCGCGGCCAGCTCGTCGTCGAGGCCTCGCTCCAAGGCGCTCTTGAGGCTCAGTTTGAGCATGTCCCTCCTCGGGCTTCACTGATCTCTGCAGGTGCGGGGTCATATTGCCCCCCCAGAGTGATGGACGCAATTGCGCTGACCAGTGCATCATCGCCACCGACACGACCTCGGAGATGTTGACGATGAAGCTCGCCGATTTGACCACCATTCCCCTGCCCACGGATCGAGGCCTCACGGAGACGGTCTACATCCGTCCCGGTGCCCGACACGATGTGCACACCCTCGCCGCCCCCTACTTGGGAGAGACGCCCCTCGTGGTGGCGGATCCGGAGACCTGGGCAGCAGTCTCCCCTCTTCCCGAGGCTGTGGCCCAGTGGCCTCGCCTCGTGCTCCCCACCCACCCTCACGCCGACGACGAGACCGTGGAGCAGGTGCGGGCCCGGATGGAATCTGAGGGCGCCACTGGGGCTCTGGCCATTGGCGCGGGCACCATCAACGACCTGTGCAAGCGTGCGTGTCACTTGCTCGAGAAGCCCTATGTGGTCCTGGGCACTGCGGCGAGCATGAACGGCTACGCCAGCGGCATCGCTGCCATCATGAGCGCAGGTCTCAAGACCACCGTGCCGGCGACCCCACCTCGGAGCATCATCCTGGACACCGAGATCTTGTCCCAGGCCCCCATGACGCTCACCCACGCCGGTTTGGGCGATCTCATCAGCAAGCCGGTCTCCGACACATGCTGGTGGCTCGCAGATCAGCTCGACGGCGTCGGCTACAGCACCACGCCCGGGAAGATCGTCGAGGCCGCCGTCGCTGGCGCTGCCGCCGCAGCGGGGCAGCTCCCAGAGCCAGAGGCAGTGGGTGCCCTGGGCAAGGCCCTGGTGTTGAGCGGGGTGTCGATGGTGGTGGCCGGGAGCAGCAGCCCCGCCAGCGGCGGTGAGCATTTGCTGAGCCACCTCTGGGACATGGAGGCGGTTCAGGCGGGCGAGGAGACCCGGCTGCACGGTACCCAGGTGGGCGTGACCACCTGCATCACTGCAGCGCTGTACCAGCGCCTGCTCAAAGTCACCGAGCCCGACTTTCCCCCCGTGCCCAGCTGGGCCGATGAAGAGGCCCGCCTGAAGGCCGCCCATGGCGAGCTCGCCCCCATCGTCCTCGAGCCGAGCAAAGGCAAACACGGCACCGCAGAGCGTCGGGTGGCCATCATGCGAGCACGCTGGTCGGAGATGCTCGCCGATCTCAAGGCCCGCACCCTGCCCACCCCTGCGGAAGTCCGAGCCATCCTCGACGCAGCAGGTGCCCCGAGCACCCTCGAAGCCATCAACGAGGATCGGGCGAACGCCGCCCGAGTGCTCCGCCTCGCACGGGACATCCGCAACCGCATCACGGTGCTCGACGTAGCCTATGATCTAGGGGTCCTGCCCGACGCCGCAGAGGCAGTACTGGACGAAGCAGGCGTCTGATCGCGCTCAGCGCCCGCCGATTTGCTCGGTGGTCCGAAAGTGCAGCTTCGCGGTCTCTGCCAGGGCCCCTTTGCCGTGGGCCTCGATGAGCGCTCGGCCCGACCTCAGCGTGGGCGCCCCTGCCCCGGCTGACAGCGTGACCCCGAACCGACGCGACAGAGATCGCAGATTCCGCAAGTAGGCCGCCCGGGCCAGCACGCTCGCCGCACCCACCGCAGGATCCTCCTCAGCCTTGGTGCGGGCATCGACCTGGATACTCGACCCGAGAGGGCCCAGGCTCCGCCGGAGCACCCGTTCGTCGACGAACTTGTCCACCAGGGCCCAGGGCGCCTTCTCTCGGGTGAGCAAGTTCTCGATGACCTTGCCATGGGCCCAGGACAACAGCTTGTTGAGATTGCCGATGCGGGCATACAGCTCGTTGTACTTTGCCGGGGTGATGACCATCACCTCGGTGATACAGGCCGCTTCGATCCCCCGAACCATGGCCGGCAGGCGCTCGTCGGAGAGCGCCTTGCTGTCGTCGATGCCCAGCGTCTGCAGCAACTCGAGCTGATCGCGCTTGATGAGGGCGCCGGCGACGACCAGCGGCCCGAAGTAGTCCCCCTTCCCGGCCTCGTCGGTGCCGATCCACTGCGGCGGCGGAGGCTTGGGATGCTTCGACAAGGCTGATGCATAAGGTCGAGCCTCGGGCGTATCGTCTCCGATCAGGCCTCGCCAGGTGTCGGCTTCGGGGCCCTGCATGACGAGCTTGCCCGACTTGTAGAAGCTGGCGACGCACCCCAGCCCCTTGGCTTGCCAAAAAGCGTGAGCGAGATCGCGGATCTCGAAGCCGTGACCGAGGAAGAACTGCTTCAGCCTCGGCGCTTCGCTGACGGGAATTTTGAGGGTAAACGTGTGATTGGCCATGGCACCTCCAGGCGGAGGGCGTTACCACCCTCGACGCCTGAACGTCCAGTGCCATGGTGGGATCTTCGGAGGGGTTCGTCAGATGACACCTCAGGGGATGAGGTAGTCGATCTCCACCTCGAGGGTGCTCAAGAAGCCCTGGTTCGTGCCCGCGACATCCTCGATGAGGAGTTCGAAGGTACCGTTTGCAGGCAGACCCTGGAAACCACGGTAGACGCGGTTGTCGAGGTCGATGTCAGGCCGACCAGCATCGAAGAAGAAGTCATCGTCGAATCCGCCATCTCGGCCATCCTCGTCGCCGAGGCGGTTCCACACGATGGCGATGTCCTCACCGTTCCAGCGTGCCGTAATGCGCACGTCGAGCAGGTTGTCATGCTCGAGGAACAGATCGCTGATCTCAAGGCGGCGAATGACGGCACCCTCGGGGGCATCCTGGAACTGCAGTGGCACGACGATCTGGCCATTGTCGGGGATGTTGTTGACTTGGTTGTCGAAGCCTTCAGTCTCGGACTGCAGCCCACCGGTGGACCGCACGAGGTTGTAGTTACCAGTATCGCTGCCGGCGCCATAGACACGGACGGCGTAACGACCAGCCTGGTAGTCACCCTCGATGATCTCGTCATCGGTGAAGGTCACAGCGCGGCGGACCGGAGCGGCCACGTCCTCGCGGTAGAGCTCCATGTCGAGATCGGTGTCGCCGGTGTGGTCAAAGAGCAGGTCGAGGCGCAGGTTGCCGCCGGCATGGTCGAAGCCGTACCAGTCGTCATCATAGTCGCACACGGCCAGCGCCTGGGCAGGCTCCGGGAAGCGGAAGTTCGCGTACTCGCGGGTGTCGTTGTGCTCGGTGGAGAGACCCTTCACGTCGTCGATGCACTGCTGGAACACGTTCACGGTCATCTGGTAGTCGTTCGTGGCGCCCTGGTAGCCGTAGACGCGCACGTAGTACGTGGTGCCTGCGGTGGCGCGGCGATCGTACACAGTCTCCAGGCCTTCGACGCCCGTGCTGGAGTCCACCTGCACCAGACCGTCGTTGGTGGCCTTGAGCAGCTCCATGTCGAGATCGCCTTCCAGGGACTCGTCGTCGGCCTCGAAGAAGATGTCCACCTCGAGCCCGTCGCCCTCTTGCAGCACGATGCGGTACCAGTCCTCGTCGCCGGAGCAGAGGACCAGGTTGCCGTACTGCACGCCGCGGGTGTTGCCGTCTTCCACAGCGGTGGCCGTGGCGGAGCTGCCGTTGGCGGCGAGGTTGTCGAAGGCATCTTCCATGCACGCGTCGGGGGTGCTGGGATCACAATCGTCGTCGATGCCGTTGTTCACGATCTCGCGCAGACCAGGGACATCGGGGTTGTCGGGCTCGCAGTCCACGTCGTCGGGCACCTGGTCGCCGTCGCGATCCATGATCGGCATACCGCAGGCCACGTCACCGCCGCGGCAGTCGTGGTCGATGCCGTCGCCACAGTTGGTGTCGGCGTTCTCCACTGCGTCGGGGTTCACGGCAGCGTTGTTGTCGTCGCACTCGTCGGCGCGGTTGAAGCCGTCATCGTCGAGATCGTCGTCGGGGGTGCCGCCGCGGCAGTCGTCGTCCACGCCGTTGTAAGGCACCTCTTCAGCCTCGGGGTTGGCGTTGGGGTTCTCGTCGTTGCAGTCGATGCCGCCCACGTCGAGGCCCTCGAAACCGTCGCCGTCCTGATCGCGATCGTTGGTCTCTTCGCTGCAGTCCTCGTCGACGCCGTTGTAGTAAACCTCCGAGGCGTTGGGGTTCACGTTGGCGTTGTTGTCGTCGCAGTCCTCGGGGGTGCGGAAGCCGTCACCGTCGAGATCGTTGTCGGGGGTGTCGGCGTTGCAGTCGTCGTCCACGCCGTTGTAGGGCGTCTCGGGGACGTTGGGGTTGACCTCGCTGTTGTCGTCGTTGCAGTCACCGTCGACCTCGGTCACGCCATCGCCGTCACGGTCCACGGCCATGGCCATGCGATCCATGCCGTCGCAGTCCTGGTCGATGCCGTCGCCGGGGATGTCGCGGGCCTCAGGGTTGATGTGGGCAGCGCGATCGTCGCAGTCCTCGGCCTTGCCGAAGCCATCGCCGTCGAGATCGTCGTCCCGGGTCTCCTCGTTACAGTCGTCGTCCTTACCGTTGTAAGGGACCTCGGAGGCCAGCGGGCTCACGTCGGCGTCGTTGTCGTCGCAGTCACCGCGGGCAGCGCTCACGCCGTCGCCGTCGTTGTCCACCTCGCCACAAACAGGATCGGACCCGTCGCAGTTGTGGTCGATGCCGTCGTCACACAGGGTGTTGGCGTCCTCGGTCACCCCGGGGTTCACCGCGACGTTGTTGTCGTCGCAGTCGGGGCCCGGATCACAGCCCTGGCCATAGCCGTCGCCGTCGCCATCCTGGCACTCCTGCACATCGGCGATACAGCGGTTCTGAGCCGAACACATCTGGCCAATGTCGCAGTGGGTGTTGTTGATGCACTCCACGTCGAGGCAGCTGCCGTTGTCAGCACAGAGGCCCATGCCCACGCAGTCGCGGTCGTCGTTGCACTGGGTGTTCATGCTGCCGGAGCAGAGGTAGGTGTTGGGATCACAGGTCTGCCCGGGGGGGCAGCTCTTCTCTCGGTTGCACTCACCAGGCTGACACGTCACCCCGACGCACACCTGACCAGGGCCACACTGGAAGTCCGAAGAGCACCCCGTGTTGCCACCGCCGGCGCCACCGACGCCGCCACCGCCGCCAGCACCCGCGACACCGCCGCCAGCACCTGCGACACCGCCGCCGGCTCCAGCGGTTCCGCCGCCGTCTTCGGAGCTGTCTGCACAGCCGTAGCCGATCATCGAGCCTACAATCAGGGCCATCCCCAGCGACCTTCGCCGCAGCATCTGCGTCTCCTTTCAGCCCGCCAGGGGCCTTCACTGCTCACTGCTCTGTCACAACACCCTCTTATATCGCCTCAGCACGAAATCGGAATGTTCGACAGAACGCACATACTACGCCATCAGCCCCAACGTGGGATACCCCCGCATCAGGCCAGGCGAGGGATGTGTGCCTCAGTGAAGGGGGTCAGTGCAAGATGTTGCCCGTGTGTTGATGCGTAAATCCCCCATAAGTTCCCGAAATTCAGACTCTATCGAGCTCCAACAGGAGGAACCGATGCGCCGACCCTCTCGGCCCCTATTTTGTCCGCCAAACCAGTCCTTTATGCGCCGCGTGGCCCTCATGGCCGCCCTCTCCCTGACCACGTTCGCTTGCGACGACAGCGCCAGCACGGATGACGGAGAAGAGATCGACGCCATGGCTCAAGGCGGCGCCGGTGGCGCTGTTGGTGGCGCCGGTGGAGCCGCCGGAGCAGGCGGAGAGCCCATGGGCGGCGCAGGCGGTGAGCCTGTTGGAGGTGAGGGCGGCGCAGGAGGTGCCATAGGTGGCGCCGGCGGAGAGCCCATGGGCGGCGCAGGTGGTGAGCCTGTCATCGGCGAGTGTGACGAGATCGGCGACTCGGTGGAGGTCATCGAGGAGACCGTCACCCTCGCGAGCGGCGAATCAGAGGAGATGGTTCTCGATCTGCCCGACGATGTGCTCAGCGTCACTCTGATCATCGTCGGTGAGGAGGGCAACCTCTACTCCCTCCTCCAGTTCTCCGGCCCCGAGGGTCAGGTGCACATCTCCGAGCGCCCCATCGGGTACATGCCCAGCCAGCTCGATCAGTTCCTGTCGCCCTGGCCTGGGGCCTTCTTCAGCCCCAACCGCGCGGCGCCCAGCGAGGTGGTGGCTGGCGTGCTCGTACCCAACAACCCCGAGCTCGAGGTTACGGGCGGAGAGTGGCGCTACAAGGTCGTGGGCGCTTCAGCGCAGGGCGCCCCCATCTCTGGCGATGTCCAGGTCGTTGCACTGGTGAAGCGCGCCCCGGAGCGCCCCACGTGCGGACGCCTCGACATGCACTTCTACTTCACCGGCTCCAAGGGCTGGACGGCGGACACCGCCGCTGAGGATCCGGAGTTCCAGGCCGCCTTCGGCCGCATGGTGGACTTCTACGCCCCACTGGGCATCGAGGTTCACGCTGCGAGCTTTGACGACGTCGACGGCAGCTTCGCCGTGGTGGACGGCATCCAGGGGGCCAACAATGAGCTGCACCAGCTCTTCGCCGAGTCGCTCTACGACGATGGCGTGAACCTGTTCTTTGTGGAGCGCATCGGTGGGCAGTTTGGCGGTGGCATCGGCGGCATCTCTGGCGGCGTGCCTGGGCCCAACCTGATCTCGGGCACCGCGCGGAGCGGCGTGGTGGTCACCACCGAGCTCGATCCCAACCCCCTGGCCATCGGCCACATCATGGGCCACGAGGTGGGTCACTACTTGGGACTTTTCCACACCAGCGAGGCGTTGATCCCAGGTGTGAACGATACCGTGCCCGACACCCCTGAGGGTCAAGCGTCGAACACCAACCTCATGTTCCCCACGGTGACCGACGGCGAAGCCTCCATGACCGAGGGTCAGGGCACCGTGCTGCACAACAACGCCACCATCTACACCGGGGAGGAGTAAGCCATGTCGTCCATGATCAAGATCCTGACCCTCGCGCTGGCCCTCGCCGCCTCTGTCGCGGGCGCAGCCCACGCAGCCCCGGCCTATCTGACCGACGGCGATCACCGGGCAGAGCTCGTGCTCCGCTCGATGGACACCCCGCTCACTGCAGACGTCATCGCCAAGGCAGGCATCACCGAGCAGCTGGCCATCAAACTGCTCCAGGCCCCTGAGGCCCGGCCCTACGATCGGGTGCGGGCGGTGAGCGCCCTGGCCTTCTTCCCCACCGACACCGCCTTCTCGGCTGTGGCCGAGCAGATCCGCCTCGGGGCCACCGAGTCGATCAAGATTCAGGCGGTCATCACTCTGGCTCGGGCCTTTGGCCCTCAGCGCAGCGACGCGGTGAAGTCGATCTTGAGCGCCCTGCCCACCACGGGCAAACTCGGAGAGCACGTCGCTCGCGAGCGGGCTCGCCTGCTCGATCGGGAGACCCCCACCGCGCGCTGAGGTCGAACATGTGGGCGCCTGACAACCGCCTGGCCCCCTTCCAGGTCACGACGCAGATCCTCGATGCGCTTCGCTCTGGCCAGCCGACGCACCCCTGGCTGAGCCCCCTCGCCACCCACCTGTCCAGGCTCGACATCGATCAGAGCCAGCATCTGAGCCGATATTGCCGGCATGGGCTGGAGCCCATCGATCTGCGCACCAGTGCCCCCGCCGGCGCCATGCTCAAGACCCCCAATGGTTGGGCCCTCGCCGCCATGCTGAGCTTCCACGGCAGTGGCTATGTCCGAGAGCAAGCCACACGCTGGCTCGCGGCCAAGAGCATCCCTGAGGTGCTTCCCTTCTTGATCCTGCGCATGAACGACTGGACACCAGCGGTGCGGGCCGTGGCCCTCGAGGCCATGGATCGCAGGCTGGCGCAGCCATGGGCGCCGGCGCTGCTCAAGCATTTGGGCAGCCTCCTGGCCCTCAAGCGCTGGAAGCGGGTAAACCACAAGCCGTTCTGGCAGCGACTGATTCAATTCCTCGGCGCCCCAGAGCAGCTCGAAGATGTGATCAGGAGCCTCGACACCTCCGACACGGAGAGCCGGCGTCAGCTCTACCCGTTGGCGCTCTCTGCGGCCCCCCATCGAGGGCTTGAGCTGATTCAGCGGGCCATCGCAGAGCGCGACGCTCGTCTGCGTCGTTGGGCCATCAAAGAGCTGATAAGACACCCAGAGTGGTGCTCCACAGCGTTGTTGGCGCCTCTGCTGCTGGACGAGGCCCTGGTTATCCGGGGTGAGGCCCAACGCATGCAGCACCAAGCTGACGGCACCTTTGATCAGGCGGCACTCTATCGAGAAAAGATCATTGAAGGCGGGCCGACCCTGAGGGCGGCCCTCTTCGGCCTTGGCGAGTCTGGCGGCTCAGAAGAAGCGGTGCACATCGCCCCCTTCCTGCAGCACGAAACCACATCGATTCAGAGAGCTGCCCTGTATGGGCTGGCCTACTGCGATCTGGATAATCAAGCGGAGACGGTCATCGCTCTGGTTGCCTCTCCTCGGCGCCGGGTCTCCAACGATGCTACAAACCAGCTGATTCGCTCTCCGCACCTGGTGGTGGCTCACCGCGCGCTCATCGAGGGCTTGCTCACCGCCGATGCCCCATCTTTTGTACGCACCAACGCCGAGCTGGCCCTGGAGGCCGGTGACGCATACACGGAACGCTGGTTGTCATGAGTGTTGATCTGCCCACCTCAGAGACCGTCACCGAAGCTGTCAGCCGGGCTGCAGCCCGCAGGCTCGAGGACGACACACTCGGGGCCCTCGAACACGTGCGCCTGTTCGACGGCGGTACGGATGGCGTACGTGGGCTCTTCATCGAAGCCTTCGGACCCGCCCACGCCCGCCGACTGCGGGTCACCGGACCTCCAGACCTGGCGCCGCTCCAGCAGGCCATCCTCAAAGGCCTGCCTGAGGCACATGGTGTGTACTGGCGGTTTGGCCACGCCCATCAACAAGGGCCTGACGATGGCGAAATGCAGGTAGCAGAGTACGGCTTGAAGTATCACGTACAGTTGCTCGGGCAGCGAAACGCCGGGCTGTTCCCTCAGGTGCGCATCGCCCGTCGGTGGCTGCGCGAGCACGTCGAGGGGCGCCGGATCCTCAATCTGTTCTCGTACACGTGCGCCTTTGGGGTGGTGGCCGCCGCCCACGGCGCGCGGTCCACCATCAATGTGGATACAGCCAAAGGCGTACTCGCCAAGGGGCAAGCCAACTACGCCCTCAACAGTCTCTCCATCGATCCCCGGGCGTTTTGGCGGGAGAGCGCGAAGGAAGCACTCAAGCAGTTGAAGAAGAGAGGGACTCGTCTGGACGGCGTCATCATCGATCCGCCGCCAAGAGCAGTCTTCGACAAGAGCAAGCGATGGCGATTCGATCCTCTGAAGGATCTCTGCCCCACCGTGAGCGCCTCTGCGGCCCTCCTCGACGAAGGCGGGTGGTTGATGGTGGTGAACGCCGGGGCCCGTGTGACCGACGAGGCTCTCATCGAAGCCGCAGGGCTCGGCGCGCCGATCTGGACGGCCACGCCAGACGCCGACTGCCCGACACCAGAAGGCCGACCACCCGTGCGGATGATGGTGATGTCACGCTGAGGGCTAGCCTCGGTAGATCACCTTGGAGACGTCGTTCTCTCGAAGCACCAGCTGAACGAGGCCCTCAAGCTGGGGGGCGAGCCGATCCCAGAACCACGTCACGAGCACCTCGCTCGTGGGGTTGGACAAGCCCTCGATCTCGTTCAAGTAATTGTGATCGACCTGATCCCGAAGTGGGTTCACGGCCTTCTCGATGTCGCCGAAGTCGATGACGAACCCGGTCTCGGGATCCATCTCCCCCGCCACGTGAATGTCCAGGTAGAACGCCAGACCATACAGGTTCTTACAGGGATGGCCGTCGGGCACTCGGGGCAGGCGGCGGGCAGACTCGAAACGGATGGTGTGGACCAGCTCGTAGTGACTCACTCGATGTCCTCGTGTCAGTGATGGGGCGCTGGAGTGCGCCTCCCCGTAATGGATGATCAGCAGGGCTCTGGGGTGGCATCGTCGACGATCACCGCGGGATCGAGATAGCGATGCACCCCCCCGAGGGGGCTCTCCATCCACCACTCCCCTGGATGCTCTCCTCGACGTACGTGGCTGCTGTCCACCGGTACCTTGCCCAGGCCTCCGGGGATGTCAATGACGTACGTGGGCCACGCGAGGCCGGTGAGGCGACCGCGCAAGCGCTTCACGAGGGCCAGCCCGTCGTCGATGCTCACACGGAAATGCTGTGTGCCCACCGTGAGATCAGGATGATGCAAATAGTAGGGCCGAACCTGACGATCGACGAGGGCTTCGCACAGCTCGGCGAGCACCTCGGCGCTGTCGTTGACGCCCTTGAGCAGCACCGACTGGTTGAGCACCGTCACCCCTGCCCGCACCAGGCGCTCAAGGGCTTCTGTGGCCTCGGTGGTCAGCTCACGTGGGTGATTGAAGTGGGCCACGAGGTAGAGCGGACGCGCCTGCCCCAGCACCTCTGCGAGGGCGTCATCCACCCGCATGGGCAAGGTCACGGGCACTCGCGTGTGGATCCTCAGGCGTTTGATCGAGGGCACCGAGAGCACGCGCTCCAGCAGCTTGCCGAGGCGGGCATCAGGCAACAACAGCGGATCCCCGCCACTGAGAATGATCTCTTTGATCTCAGGATGTTTCGAAAGATACGTGATGCTCTCGTCAAGGGCCTGATGCAGCCGGATGTCCTCGGTGTTGAGGGCCACCTTGCGAAAGCAGTAACGGCAATACATCGGGCACCTGAGGGTGGGCAGCAGCAGCGCTCGATCAGGGTATCGATGAATCAGCAACTCGGTGGGTGAGTGGGCGGCGTCACCGATGGGATCCGGGCGCTCCATCGGCCTCTCAAGCAACTCTGCCGCATCCGGGATCGCCTGCTTTCGGATCGGGCAGTCCGGATCATTCCAGTCTACGAGGCCGAGGTAGTAGGCGCTCACCTGCATGCGATAGCGAGCGGTGACCCGAGCCAGCTCGGCGCCCTGTGCAGGGTCGATGAGGCCATCGTCGATGAGGGGCTGGATCTCGCGGACGCTGCCCACGAGCTGACGGCGCCAGTCATCCCGAGGGGTCGGGGTGGCGCGAGGGGGGGTGTTCATTCGTCGGCGCCACCCTCTTCATCGGCGGGCGGCTCGGGGGCTTCTTTTGCAGCCTTGGCGGAGAGCTTGGCGTGCAACTTTTCGACCTTCTTGAGCTTTTTGCTGAGCTTCTTGATCTTCTTGGTGAACTGCTTGCGGATCTTCACGATGTTTTTGGCGAGCTTCTTCTGCTTCGCCGGCACATCTTCGGTCTGATACGCCTCGAGCATGCTGCGGTGCTTCTCGATGTAGGTGTCCTGCAGCGGGATCCACTTCGAGATGATCTTGCCCAGGGCTTCGTCCACCTTGGCGTATCGCTCCTCGCCCTTCTGCAGCGCGTTGAACTTGGCCTGGATCTCCTCGCGGGCCTTGTTCACCTCTTCGAGGAGCTTGGCGTCGGGATCTTTCTGGGCGGCCTTCTCTTTGGGCTTGCGCTCTTCGAGCTCGGCGCCGAGGGCATCTCCCTCGAGATCAGCGGCCTCGGCCTCCAGATCAGCCCCCTGGGCGAAGGACATGCTGGGCACCAGGAGGGCCAGGGCGAGACACAGTGACATGGACAGCCGGGTGAACACGGTCATGTTTTTTCTCCTCAACTCTTCTTTGAGGGCTCGTTGGAGCACTCGATCGTCGACGCATGATGCGGCGTCGTCGGGCTGTGACGCAATGTTGGCCAACATATTTCAATGGCGGGTCGATGGCCATCGACTCTGCAACCACTCGATGGCCAGCAAGACCTCCCCGGCGGTGTAGAGCCGAGGGGCGTGGATCCCATACTCCACGGTGGTCTCCCAATGCCAGAGCGTATGTCGAGCGAGGCGCCGCGCGGCTTCCTCATCGTCCAGGCGCGCCGCGAGCCTCACCAGGCAGGTCCAGGTGGCCACCCCTGCCCTTTTCTCACCCCGGTAGGCCCCCGTGTTCACGTCGTAGTACCGCTTCAAGCCGAGCAGGCGGCCTACGGCGAAGTCGAGCAGTTTGCGAGCCACCTGCGGATCGCCCTCCACCACCGACTCGGCCACAGCGCAGCTGTTGTTCAGCTGCACGATCCCATCCGGGGCGAAGAAAGCCAGATCTCGCTCTGGCAGGAGCGTGGCCACGTCGGGTTGCACCATGCTGCGGAAGAGCCCCGTGGAGGCCTGAGCGCGCCGCACCACCGTGTAGGTCTGCTCGGCGACCTCGGCGAACCGACGTCGCCGGGTGTCGATGTCGGCTCTGCTCTCTTGGGCACTCAGCCGCAGCGCGCCATCGCTGGCCTGAGCAGCCCGGGCCAGCAGGTCGGGATGATAGTCCACCAAAAACGAGTCGTTGGCGAAGGCTCGGGTCTGAAAATTGAAGTAGTTCCTGATGAGCCAGATGCCCTGCTCTTCGAAGGCGTGCCGGCAGTACCCTTCCAAGATGACCACCGCCTGCCGACGCCATTGCGGGTGCTCGAAGCGCTCACTCCCGAGCCAGAGCGCGTCAGCCAATCGGAGGGCCTCCGTGGTGCCCGAGGCGTCAGGGGGCTCGCCCTGCTTGAACCGCCAGGGGACGAAGCCGCGGGTGTACGGATCGCTGGGATCGTCCCGCCAGAGATACGGAAGCACCTGATCAGCCAGACCACGAAATGCGACCTCATCCCCTCGCCGAGCCAGCACGATCATCAACTGAGCGACGTCCACTGTATAGATGTAGCCATCTGCACGAGCGAGATCGCCCTCGGTGATGCGCATCACCTCGGCAGTGACAGCAGTGTCGATCTCGGCGATGGCTTCGTGATCCAGGCACGGCGTCCAAAACAACGCCCCGAGCCCACCCAGAACCACCAGCGCAGACATGAAGAGGAGTGCGCGCCACACGATCAGTCGTCGTCGGGGTTCAAGTAGGTGTAGCGGCCGAGGCTGCTCTCGTAGTGGCGCATGAGCAGCCGCACCTGAGGCAGCGTGAGGCGGCCTTCGTTGAGGGCGGTCTCGGCCTGCCGACGCACACGCTCCACCATGTCCTCGGGATCGTACTGCACATAGTGCAGCACCTCTTGAATCGAGTCCCCCTTCACCACGTGGGCTACCTCGTATCCATAGTCGGTGGTGCGTACGTGGACCGCGTTGGTGTCGCCGAACAGGTTGTGCAGATCGCCCAGGATCTCCTGATAGGCCCCCACCAGGAACATGGCCACATAGTATGGCTGCCCGCTCTGGATGGGGTGCAGCTCCAAGACGGGCTTGTGCCCCTCGCGGTCGATGAAGGTGCTGATGGCGCCGTCGCTGTCACAGGTGAGATCTGCGAGGGTGGCCCGCACCGTGGGCTCCTCGGCGAGGCGGTGCAATGGCATGATGGGAAACAGCTGGTCGATGGCCCAGGCGTCTGGGGCAGACTGGAACACCGAGAAGTTGCAGTAGTAGATGCTCGACAGCTCCGACTCGAGCACCTGCAGCTCTTCGGGCACGTACTCCAACTGCCGTACTCGACGCAGCAGTCGCTGAGCGCAGTGCCAGAACAAGCTCTCTACATGGGCTTTCTGCCGCAAGGTGAGGTAGCCGAGGGTGAACAGGCTCTGAGCTTCGTGGCGGGCCTGGACAGCGTCGTGCAGCACCTCTTGCAGGTTGGAGTCGTCATTGATGCCCTGCAGCGTGTCCCACAGTTGGGTGATGAGCAGCGGAGCGTCCTCCGCGGGCCTGGCAGGCGGGCCGAAGGAGAACGCGTTGGTGCCCAGCACGTCGAAGACCAGAACCGACTGGTGGGCCACCACCGCGCGGCCGCTCTCGCTCACCAGAGTGGGCGGCGTCAGGTTGGCCCGAGCGCACGCATCGTTCACCGTGGAGACCACGTCGTAGGCGTACTCTTGGATGCTGTAATTGACCGATGCCTGCATGTTGCTGTGCGAGCCGTCGTAGTCGATGCCCAGGCCCCCACCCACGTCGAGGTAGCGCATGGGGCAGCCCATGCGGGCGAGCTCCACGAAGATGTTTGCCGCCTCCTTGAGGGCCGACTTGATGGGCAGAATGCTGCTGATCTGGCTGCCGATGTGAAAATGCAGCAGCGCCAGGCTGCCCACCATGCCCCGGGCGGCGAGCCGATCGACGGCTTCGACCAGCTCGGAAGAGCTCAGGCCGAACTTCGCCCGATCTCCGGTGGATTCCGCCCATCGACCCATCCCCTTCGTGCTCAGCCGGGCGCGGACCCCGAGGATGGGCTTGATGCCCAGCTTCTTGCTCGCCTGGAACACCAGATCGAGCTCTTCGATGCGCTCGAGCACGATGACCACGGTCTTGCCGAACTGCTGAGCCAGAAGGGCTGTCTCGATGTAGGCTTCGTCTTTATAGCCGTTGCAGATGATCAACCCATCAGGGTCGGTCATGGCAGAGAGCGCGATGAGCAGCTCGGGCTTCGAGCCGCACTCCAGGCCGAAGCTGAAGGCGCGGCCATGACTCACGATCTCGTCCACCACATGACGCTGCTGGTTCACCTTCACGGGGAACACGCCGCGATAAACGCCTTGATAGTCAGATTCTTCGATGGCCCGGTTGAAGCACTCGTTGAGGGTCCTGATCCGGTGCCTGATGATGTCGGAAAACCGGATCAACATGGGCAGATCGAGACCTCGCGCCTTGAGATCGTTGATCAACGCGTACAGGTCGATGGATCGGGGCTGCTCCGGATCAGGTGTGACCTGGACATGCCCTCGGGTGTTGATCGTGAAGTAGGGGTCACCCCAACCGCCGATGTTGTAGAGCTCGGCGCTCTGCTCGACGCCCCAGCGGGCCTTGCGAGATTGGTCGTTCATCGACACCTCTAGAAGATCAGGTGGCTGCTCAGCCCAGAGCGCGTGGGAGTATACTCACGACGCCGCGTGGAGCCACACAAGAGTGCATCTCGAGTCACGGGCAAGCGGCAGATTCTCACGCGTTGCCAGGGGCACGGGTTCGTGGGAGACTCCCGAGCATGTGTGAACTTCTTGGGATGAGCGCCAACGTCCCCACGGATATCTGTTTCAGCTTTCGTGGGTTGATGGAACGAGGCGGCCGTACCGGCCCTCACCGGGATGGATGGGGGGTGGCTTTCTACGAGGGCCGGCACTGCCGGGCCTTTCACGATCCAGCGCCGAGCGCCCAGAGCCCGCTGGCGTTGTTCTTGAATCATTATCCGATCAAGAGCGTGAACGTGGTGTGCCACATCAGGCAGGCCACCCACGGCAAAGTCTGTCTCGAAAACACCCACCCCTTCATCAGAGAGCTCTGGGGCCTCACCTGGACCTTTGCGCACAACGGCAAGTCCAAGGGCGTGAAACGCTGGCCGCTTCGGTTCTACACCCCTGTGGGCACCACCGACAGCGAGCACGCCTTCTGCTGGTTGCTCGACCAGCTCCGAGCGCGCTGGCCCGAGAAGCCCAAACGCTGGGGCCCGGTGCATCGCTTCATCCGCGACCTCTGCGACACCCTCAGGCCCCTGGGCACCTTCAACATGTTGCTGAGCAACTCGAAGGTGCTCTACGCCTACTGCACTACGCATCTGTGCTGGATCACGCGCCGTGCCCCCTTTGGCGAAGCTCGGCTCATCGATGCCGACTTCGAGGTAGATTTTCAGAAGGAGACCACGCCAAACGACGTGGTGACCGTCATCGCCACCCGCCCGCTGACGAGCAACGAGGCGTGGCACACCATGGGCACTGGGGAGATGAAGATCTTCCGCGACGGGCTCATCGTGCCCTTGTCGGAGCGACGAGGGCGCCTCACGGCACCTCTCACAGCGCCCACCACAGCACCTGAAGACGCCGGGGCCTCTCAGTCCTCATCGAGGTGAAAGTCCATGATGACGGTGCGATCTTCATCGTCATCATAGGGCGGCGCGGTGTCTTGGACTGAGAGCGCCTCTTCGAGGTGAGCGAAGGCGCTCGGCGGAAGCGTCAGCGCACCCATGTCGTCTTCCTCGGCGTCTACCCTGGGCGACTCGTGGGTGATCGACGGCACCATGCCCAGCCAGTGCCCGACCCGCTCGAGGCCCTGAAACAGCTCCTCACGGGCCACGCCCTGTATCTGCTCTGCCGCGTCTGCAGCGGTCTTCATCCGCGCTCGGGCGTCGGCGATGGCCGGGTGCGCTCGAGGCAACAGATCGAGCCGCGCCGCCACCGCGAGCAACAAGCCAGCGAAGGCTTGAGCCGAGGGCAGGCGGTTCGCCGCCTCGAGTTCGATGGCCCAGAGCACCACGGCGACGAGATCATCGGGCACGTCGGGGCTACGCCCCTGAATGCTCGGTGGCGGCTCGCCATCGAGGAACCTGCGGAACAGCTCTGCGTGCTCCGCGGCCCGAAAGGGAATATGCCCGGTGAGCATCTCGTAGAGCGTGGCGCCGAGGCCGTACACGTCGACCGCCGGGGTCGGGGCCTCGCTGTTGAACTGCTCTGGAGGCATGTACCAGAGGGTGCCGACATTGGCCCCCACGAGGGTGAGGTTGTGGTTGTGCCCCACCCGCTTGGCCACGCCGAAGTCGGTCACCCTCAAGGTCTCGGCGTCCTCATCGTCGAGGAGCATGAGGTTGCCGGGCTTGATGTCTCGGTGGACCACCCCCTGCTCGTGGGCATACTGCAACGCCTCGGCGGCCTTGATGGCGATGCGCACACAATCGCCCACGGGGAGCGCCCCCTGTTGACGGGTCAGGTGATCCTCGATGGAGCCTCCACCGAGAAACTCCATCACGATGACCTGATGCTCCGGGCTCTCGAGGTAATCGAAGACCCGGGCGATGTTCGGGTGCTCCAGACGAGCTTGCATGAACGCCCCGAGACGAAACCGGTCGGCCATGAGGCCTTCCTGCTCGTCCGAGGTCCTCAAGCGCATTTTGAGCGCCACCAGCCGATCGAGATACCGGTGTCGGCCGGAGAGGACCTGAGCCATGCCGCCGACGCCGATCTGATCTTCGACGGCATATGGCCCAAGGGCGCTCGGAATGCTCATGCCTCTTCGTGCTCCTCGTCTACCTCGTCAGATGTATCGACCTCGCCGAGGGGACCCTGAAATGCCCGGAAGCGTTTTGCCTGCCGCAGCATCGTGATGGCCCCGAACATGATGAAGCCATCTTCCCGCTCGTCCACCATCTCCAGCAGCGCGTCGAGATCGTAGTCCGAGAGTCGGGCGCCCAGACCAGCGCGGCCGAGCAAGCGCCAGTAGAAAGGCCCCTGCCCCGGATCGAGCACCAGAAGCTCCTCAGTGTCGAGCGCCAGCGGATCCACCACCGGGATCACCTGCGCTGCATCACAGAGGGCACGCTGAACCTCAGGCTGGCCTTCCCACAGGCCCTCTGCACGCCACGCCACCCTGCACCCCTCGGGGCGCTGAGCACCAGGCCCCGCGAAGAACTCAGAGAAGGCCGCGCGGCTCTCCGCCGATGGTCGAAAGCCCCCAGGGGTGTGGATCATGATGACCCCGGCGCCGAGACGCCCTGCGGCCTCTGTAGTCCGCGCCCAGGCAGCCTCGGCCTCCGGGCCGGAGAAGCTGTTGGAGACCAGGGCCCGATCAGCAGGCAACACATATTTGCGCCCGGCGGGGGTCTCGCGGCCCCACCGGCTCAGGGTGTTCAACTTGACGCGTTCGAGCGTGTTTTCGGGCAGCTCTTTGAGATCGAGGTCAGCCCAATACTTAGAAGCGGGGCCTTGGAACCCCGCACATCCCACGTGGATCGTACTCATGGGCGGCATCATAGTCCGCACCCCCGGCCAAAGCCACAGGGCTTCTCTACTCCATGATCACCACCGCAGGCCCGGACCCACCATATAGAGGGCTCGGGGCCCCTGCAGCGCAGCCTCGAGCCCTTCAAATGGGGCGCCATCCAGGTGACCGGCGAGCATCTCGAACAATCCGCGGCGTACGCTGTACCGCACGACGCGCACCGGCCCGCCCACCATGGCCTCGAGCCGCGCTTGGGCAGCCTCCGAATATCCCACGGCGTCGACGAGCCCTGCGTCGACCGCCTGTTGGGCTGAATACAGACGCCCGTCGGCGAGGGCACGTACACGGGCCAGACCAGCCTCCCCTTCCCACTTGCGGCCATCGGCCACCACCTGCACGAAGCGGGTGTACATCTCATCGACGATGTTCTTCAGGATGGCCCGGTCAGCCTCAGAGGGCGGACGGGTCGGACTCAGCAGTTGCTTGTGAGGCCCCGAGGTCACTGAGGTGTCCGCCACCCCCACCCGCTCCATGAGGGCAGAAACATTGAGGGTGTTGATGATGACCCCGATGCTGCCCGTGACGGTGGTGGGCAGGGCCCAGATCTCGTCGGCGGCAGCGGCGAGGTACACACCCCCCGAGGCACACAAATCGCCCATGTGCACCAGCACCTTCGTGCCACCCGCTTTGAGATCAGTCAGGCGATGGTGCAACACGTCGGCGTCTGTGACCGAGCCCCCTGGGGTGTCGAGGCGCAAGAGCAGACCCACCACGGTGTCATCGTCTTCGATGGCGTCGAGCACGCGGTGCAGGTCACCTGATAAAGCCCCAGGTTGACGGCGCCGACCGCCCATCATCACCCCTTTGGCGTCGACGATGACCACAGTGCGGCTCACCCCCTCCGGCGCCGACTCCACCACGACCTGCATGGCCCCAACGCCCTCATCGGTGCCCTGGAACAGCCACAGCGCCATCAAAACCAGCATCACTGCGGGGGTGAGGGCCAGCAGCAAGCAGCCCCAACCGCGTCGCGGTGGCTGTGCAGGTGGAGGTTGATGGGGGTTGGTCATGAAGTGCTCCAGGGAGATGTGGCCATGAGGGGCGTCAAACCAGTACCATGCCCGGCACCCAACAGGCCTCCCCAACAGGCGTCTTCGCCGGAGAGAGATCATGAAACCCATCGAGCCGTCACCCGCTGACATCCCAGCCACCGTCGCTGCCACCGATCCCGTCGTGGCCCGCCTGATCGCTCAGGAGGACCAGCGTCAGCGCCAGACACTGCGGTTGATCCCATCAGAGAACTACGCCTCTGCAGCGGTGCTGCAGGCGTGCAGCTCGTCGTTGTCGAACAAGTACAGCGAGGGTTACCCAGGTCGTCGGTACTACCAGGGCCAGGCGTTCATCGATCAGATCGAGACCCTCGCTCAGGATCGCGCAAAGGCGCTCTTCGGCGCAGAGCACGTCAACGTGCAGCCCCTCTCGGGGGCACCGGCCAACCTGGCCACCTACGCGGCGCTGCTCAAGCCCGGCGATACCCTGCTCGGCATGACCCTGCCCCATGGCGGTCACCTGACCCACGGCTGGTCGGTGAGCGTCACAGGACAGTTCTACAATGCTGTGCATTACGGGGTGCGCGAGTCGGATTGCTATCTCGACATCGACCAGGTGGCCCGCCTGGCCAAAGAGCACAAGCCCAAGATCATCGTCTGCGGCGGCTCGGCCTACCCCCGCATCATCGACTTTGCCGCCTTTGCAGAGATCGCGGAGTCTGTGGGTGCCCTGCTGATGGCTGACATCGCCCACATCTCCGGCCTGGTCGCCGGCGGCGTGCACCCCTCCCCGGTCCCTGTGGCTGACGTGGTCACCACCACCACACACAAGACCCTGCGCGGCCCCCGTGGCGGCATGATCATGTGCAAGCAGAGCCACGCCAAAGCCATCAACCGTGCGGTCTTCCCTGGTCTGCAGGGTGGCCCGCACAACCACACCACTGCGGCCCTCGCCGTCGCCCTCAAAGAGGCCGACTCGGACGAGTTCAAGACCTATGCGCGTGCGGTGGTGGACAACGCCAAGGCCCTCTCCGAGGGTCTGCTCGGACACGGCCTTGTGCCTGTCACAGGGGGCACCGACAACCATCTGCTGTTGATCGATCTGACCCCTCAAGGGGTGTCCGGCAAGAAGGCCGCCAAGGCCCTCGAAGCCGCAGGCATTGTCTGCAACGCCAACTCCGTCCCCTTCGACACCCGAAAGCCCTTCGATCCGTCGGGCATCAGGTTGGGGACGCCGGCGCTCACCTCACGGGGGATGGGCCTCGACGAGATGAAGCAGCTTGCAGACTGGATCGCGCAGGTCGTCGCAGCACCAGAAGACGAGGCTCTGCATGCTGGCATCGCCGGTGAGGTCGAAGCCATGTGCCAGGGGTTCCCGGCACCAGGACTCTGAAGAATGAAGGCGAGCTGGGGGGCTTGCTCAGGCGCTCAACTCAGGCGCCCAATTCGGGCGTTCAACCCTCGGAAGGCCCAGAGGATGTAGCCTGAGGCGCCGAAGAGGCCTGGGTTGCCCCTTCTTCACCGCCACCATCCTTTCCACCAGAGCGACGGCGTCGACGGCGCCGGCGCTTTTGCCCGCCCTCGCCCTCGCCCTTCGGGGCATCAGCGCGGCGTTGCTGGCCATTGCCATTGCCGTTGCCATTGCCGTTGCCATTTCGAGAGCGATTGCGATTGCCGTTGCCATTCCGAGAGCGATTGCCGCCCTGGCCGCGGCCGCCACGCTTACGGCGGTTCTTGTTCTGCCCCACCATGCCGAGGTTGCCATCAGCACGCAGAGCAGCAATGGCTTCGAGATCCTCCTCGGTGAATTCGGGTAGTCCGTTCCCCTTGATTTGGTTGGCGCCGGCGACCCCGGCTTCATCCTCATCCTCGACCATGCCACTCATCTCACGACGGCAATTGCTGCAAATCACGTCATGACGATGTTTGGGCCATCTATCGAGGCTGACGGTGGTGCCGCAGACGGAGCAGGGGTACTCCACCGGGTTGCGGCCGCCGCTTCGGCGACCATTGCTGGGCTCTTGAACAGAGACACCGAGGCGGGCATTGGAACGCTCCCAGAACGAACGTGGATCGTTGTCGTCCTTCTGGTTGTTCCGACGGTGGCGCTCTGCGGCTTTCGGGTTGGGCTTACGCCCACGACCGCGACCGCGCCCCTTACGGTTGGCAGGCTGGTCCAAACGCATCTCCGCTTGACGAGTGACGTACACGAAAACGGATCTCGCGCACATCATTGGGTCAACCCCCTGAGGGGGCAAACGACTGCAAGCTGTTGGGATAGGTGAGTTCTACATGGGGTCTCGGCCCGAATGGCCGACACCTGAAAGTCACACCCGACTGACCTCGCCCTTTCCGAGGCTCGAACTGTGAATGGGTGGGACTTCAGGGATTCAAACCCTGCAAGCTCTTGGGGAGGGTAGCAGATCCTCGATGTACCTGCAAGTTGTCGTCAAAAGGCCACCGCCGTCGCCTGTATTCTCGAGATCCTCAGGCGCTGATGCCCGTGTAAGGATGATGCCCACGGCAGCTCTCTCCACGGGCGCTGGCCGATGAATGAATCCACGGGTCATGGGGTCAACGGGCAGGCCGCGGGCGTCGCCTGCTGCCTGACCTCTGCTCGATGTTGGAAAACTGTTGCACCGATGCTAAACGTGCCTTCGATGAAGACGTGTCCCAGCTGCCAGGCTCTGTGTGAGCCTGAAGCCAGGTTCTGCCTGGAATGTGGTGAAGCCCTGGATATGGGGCCCATCGCTGATCCCCAAGATGATCCTTGGCAGGGTCGGGTTGTGGCCGGACGCTTTCAGATCATTGAAAAACTCGGCGATGGCGGTATGGGTGAGGTGTTCCTCGCCGAGCAGACCACCATGGAGCGCCGGGTGGCCCTCAAGGTACTCCGGCAAGAGCTCTGCGCTGATCCTCAACAAGTGGAGCGTTTCAAGCGGGAGGCCCAGGCGGCGAGCCGACTGTCTCATCCCAACACCATCATCGTGCACGATTTCGGTCTCGACGAGGGTGGGGTGCTCTTCATCGCCATGGAGTTTCTCGAGGGCCAGACGCTCGATCAGGTGCTCGCCTCAGTCGGCGCCCTCGATCCCGAACGGGCAGTGCGGATCCTCGTACAGGTGTGTGCCTCTCTCGAAGAAGCCCATGCTCAGGGCGTGATCCACCGGGATCTCAAGCCCGAGAACATCTTCCTGACGCGCCGTGGTCAGACCGACGACTTCGTCAAGGTCCTCGATTTCGGCATCGCCAAGGTGCAGCGCAACGCTCAGGGGGGTCAGATGAGCAAGCTGACCCGCACCGGCGCGATCTTCGGTACCCCTCAGTACATGTCACCGGAGCAGATCCGCGGCGAAGATCTCGACGCGCGCTCTGATGTCTATGCCATGGGGGTCATTCTCTACGAGGTGCTCTCCGGGCACCTGCCCTTCAAAGCGAACTCTGCGGTGGAGATGCTCACCAAGCACCTCTCTGAAAAACCGCCCCCGATCGAACAGCCAGGAGCCGACCAGGAGATCATCGCCCACTTGCAGGCGATCTCCATGCGTGCGTTGTCGAAAGATCCTTCACAACGTCACACCTCGGTCCGGGCATTTATGGAGGACCTGATGGCTGCTATTCCTTCGTTCTCGCTGCCCACGATGACCGGCATGGCCCCGGCCACCGCCGGCATCGCCCCTGCCACCATCCCTGTGGAGGTGGTCCTGCCTGCGCCTGGCGCTGACGAGCGCAAGCGCGCACCCATGATGGTCGCTCTGCTGGCGCTCCTCGTCGCTGGCGGCAGTGCTGCCTGGTACATGACCCAGGGCAGCGGCGGCGGTGGCGGCGGTGGCTTCGACGCCGGTCGCGCAGCCCCTGCGGCGCTCTACCAGGATGGTGAGGGCGAGGTCGACCCCGCCAAGGCCGAGGCCGACGCCAAGAAGGCTGAGGAAGAGGCCAAGAAGGTCGAGGCCGAGGCCGCCAAGGCCAAGGCTGAGGCCGAAGCCAAGGAGAAGGCCGCTCAGGCGGAGATCGAGAAGGCCAAGGCCGCTGCTGCAGCTGCTGCCGACGAGAAGGCCAAGGCTGAGGCTGAGGCCGCCGCCAAGAAGGCCGAAGAGGACAAGGCCAAGGCCGAGGCTGAGGCCAAGGCTGCCGAGGAAGCCGCAGCTGCAGCCAAGGTAGAGGCCGAGGCCGCCAAGGAAGCTGCCGACGCCGCCAAGGAGGCCGAGGCCGAGAAGAAGGAGCAGGTCCAAGAGGCCCCCAAGGACGACGCAGAGGCCAAGGCTCTCGCCGCCAAGGCTGAGGCTGAGGCCAAGGCTGCCGCTGAGGCCAAGGCCAAGGCCGAGGCTGAGGCCAAGGCCAAGGCTGCCGCCGAGAAGGCTCAGGCTGAGGCCGCCAAGCGCGCCGAGGCCGAGGCCAAGGCCGAGGCCGCAGCAGCGGAGAAGGCCAAGGCCCAGGAGGCCAAGCTGAAGGCCGAAGCCGAGAAGCTCGCCGCAGAGGCCAAGAAGGCTGAGGCCGAGGCCGCCAAGGCCAAGGCTGACGCAGATCGCAAGAAGGCCGAGGAGGCCGCCGCCGCCGCCAAGGCCAAGGCCGACGAGGCTAAGGCCAAGATGGACGCCGAGGCTCAAGCCCGCGCTGCCGCCGAGAAGGCCGCCGCGGAGTCCAAGGCCAAGGCCGAGGCGCTGCAGGCCGAGCTCGATCGCATCGCTGCGGAGAAGGCCAAGGCTGAGGAAGAGGCCCGCATCGCCGAAGAGAAGCGTCAGGAGGCCCTCGCCCGTCGCAAGGCCGCCAAGGCCAAGAAGCGCTACGTCAAGAAGGCCAGCCGTCTCTCTCGGGTCTTCGTGAAGACCAAGAGCCGTAAGGTGCGCATCTACGTCGACGGCCGCTTCCGGGGCACCACCCCGATGAAGGGCATCAGCATCAAGGCCGGCAAGCACACCATCGAGGGGCGCCTCGGCAACAAGAAGACCAAGCGCAAGGTCACCATCAAGGGCGGCAAGGTCCAGCACGTGAAGCTGAGTATCTGAGCTCGTTCTGACCCCCACATCGCAACCGCCTGCCATCCGACCCCGCTCTGGGGTATCTTTCCTCCTGCCGCAGTGATCACCCCTCCCCCGTCGGGTTTGATATGACGAGACCCCTCTGGTGGGCCCTCTGGATCATCTGGCCGCAGTGCGCCCTTGGCGCACCTGCAGTCGCTGATGATTTTGAGCAGTTCACCCTCAGCTCTGCTCAGATGCATCCCCAGGTGGAGACTTGGGGTCCCGATTGCGGGCCGAGGCCCACAGTGGAGCAGCTGCCCACCTCTGGTCGCTATCGTTGGGGTGCAACGGGTCTGGTCGCCCTTGACGGTGCCCCACCGTTGATGACTGCGCAGACGTGCTCGGCGGTGACCAGGGTGCCGAATCTGAGGGGTCAGGTCGTCAGTCGTCGTCGGGTGATGTGCAAGGCGGCGCAAGGCGCCGAGCAGCAGACATCAGGTCAGGCGATCCTGACGGAGCTCGATGGTGGCGCATTGAAGGTGGAGCACACCTTTGACCATCGCTGGCGACTCAAAGGATCTCAATGTGCTCTGCGACAAACCTTCACCTGGCACTTAAAGCCTGTAGCGGCGCCTATTTCAGTCACCGCCGCCCCCTTGAGCGCGGAGGCACCGCCCCCTGCTCCGACCATCGCAGAAGTGGAGAAGACAAAGCGAGCGCCTTCACCTCGCAAGGTAAGTCAACTCCGACCTCGCCCGATCTCGGCTGAGGCCCTCACCGAGCTGACCCCAGTGACTCAGTTGTCGGGCGATGATGCGGAGTCAGGCCGACTCGCCACCCCAGGCGATGCAGTGGAACTGGCATCGAAGGTAGACACAGAGGCACCGGAAGACACTGATGGCCTGCTCTGGGTCTTCGTGGGGCTCATGATCGCCATCACGCTCATGGGTGTGTATCTGTTGTGGCGCACTGTGCCCAAGAAGAAGGGCCACCACCCTCTCTCTCGAGACACGGTGGATGAACTTCGAGCTGCGGCAGTGCCAGGGGGGGTCGAGCCCTCGTCTTCCACTACGGGCAGCATGATGATGTCCGATGCAGGCCTGCTCGGCGCTCAAGGCCTGAGCGAAGCTACGACCACAGCGGTTCAGGCCACCGTCTCCCCAACCTCAACCCCTGATCAGACGGTGTGCCCCCACTGCAGACGGCGCTACGACAACCAGACCTCTTTCTGCCCCCATGACGGGCACCCGTTGGAGTGGGTCACTCAGGCCGACGGGTATGATGACGACGAAGAAGCCGAGATGCCCCAAGGACATCAATGCGGACTCTGTCTTCAGATCTGGCCGAGCACCTTGACCCATTGCCCGGACGACGGCATGCGCCTCGAGGTGGCTCAGAGCCACGCCTCTGACATCGTCGCTCGAATTTGCCCTCAGTGTGGTGCACGCAGTGACGAGAGCTTCAGCTTTTGTCCCCTCGATGGCGCCGCCCTCGTGAACTTGAACTGAAGGCGCTGGGAGTCTTATGCACGACGCACCGACAGCGGGCATCATCCTCATCGGCAACGAGCTGCTCAGCGGCAAGATCGTCGATCAGAACGCCGCCTACCTCACCCGGCGCCTGCACGGCCTCGGGGTGATGGTGCGCCGGGTTGTCATCATTCCGGATGGTGTTGATCTCATCGCTGAGGAAGTCAGGGTCTTCTCCGAGCAGTTCGATCACGTCTTCACCAGCGGTGGAGTGGGACCGACCCACGATGACATGACCATTGCCGGTGTGGCCCGAGCCTTCGGTGTGTCCGTAATCACGGATCAGACTCTCGCAGACATCCTCACCGGACACTTTGGTGATCGCCTCACCGAGGCGCACATGCAGATGGCCACGGTGCCTGATGGGGCTCACCTCATCCATGGCGGCGAAATCACGTGGCCAGTGGTGTCGATGCGCAATGTGTATGTGCTGCCCGGTGTGCCCCAGATCTTCCGGGCGAAGATCGAGACCATCATCGAGCGCTTTCGACACAAGGAGATGGTGCTCCAGGCCTTGCTGCTCAATGCCGACGAGGGCGAGATCGCAGCCCACCTCGCCGAGGTCGAAGTGCAGCACAGCGTGAGCATCGGCAGCTACCCTCGCCTCGATCGTGACTCAGATCATCGTGTGAAGGTCACTGTGGAGAGTCTGGACGGCGCAGCAGTGGAGGCAGCCATTCAGGCGCTGCTGGACAGGCTCGACGCCACCTCAGTGGTCCGCGTCGAGCGCTGACACCTACTTGCCGCTGACGAAGTAGTCAGTGCGATCTTTGATCAGCACATTGAAGGTGGTGAGGCTGCCGTAGCAGCGCCTGAGGTAGGTGGCCATGGAGTCGGCCTCGTCAGGCACCACGTGGGGGTGCGCCGAGATGATCTCCTCGAGGGCGTAGAGCTGATCCCTGAGCAACATCAAACGTCGATAGAAGGCCTGCATCGACTCCTCGACGGTGTTCTGCTCCACGATGTACCGCACCTTGCCACCGGCCCAGCGCTCGCCCATGTCGGGCACCTTCCGCGTCAGGCTGCTCCACCAGACCTCTTCGGTGAGCTCTCGCAACACGCGGGCTGCGGGGGTCTCTCCAGGGGCGAGCATCCACTGAGTGGCCAGCCGGGTGATGGCGCCATGGCACACGGTGATGCGCCGGTCGATCTCGAGCTTCTCCACGTCGTGCAGCTGGCTGTGGCTGTTGATCTTCTGCTCGAGCACCCGAAGGTTGTCGCGCATCATCACCAGCTTGTGGAAGAAAGTGTCGAGGGCAATCTCTTTGATTTTGAGACTCTCGTCGGCGGGCGTCAGGTGCATCACCCCCCCGGCCCAGGTGCGGCCGGTGTCTCGGGATGTGACCAGCGTCGACTCCCCGAGGTTGGCCGTCAGATGTACCTTCAGCGCCCCTGCATCGAGGGCCGACAAGGCGATCTGAATGGTCTCTGCAGGCACATCTACGGGATCGATGACCACGCCACCGCTGCTGCTGGAGCGACGACTTGAGCGTCGGCGGCTGGAGTCCACCACGACGGGTGGGTTGAGATCACCATGGCGGGAGAAGGAGGGGCATGCCCGGGTCGATTCGGGGATGACCCCCATGAGCTTCTCGAGACGACAGCGACCGAGGCGGCCATCATCACGGGTGCGCGTCTCTCTGAAGAACCGACAGCCACCGCAGTGCTGCTCCATCACACCTCCTCTGATCTGCACACAATGACTCAGCCCGACGAGTCACCGTATTCGAAGCTATCCCACCTGAGATCATGGCGCTACCCCCTTCCCCAAGGCAGAGCGATCGCACACAGATGTGCTGTGGCTCCGGGCTGGCCCCTGCATCAGCGGGTCTCCAGGCTCTTCGGGCGGAGCGTCCACTCCACGGCTGGGCGCTTGCCCTCTCTCTCTGGCCGCTCGACCTGCCACACAAGTCCGGTCCAGCCATCGCGGTTCAGAGGTGTGGGGCTGGGCAAGGCCCGATCTGGGCTCACACTGAGTTGCTGATCGGGGCGGTGAAGAATGATCACCCTCGACGGCAACGCGCCGAAGAACTCAGGCACGTCGATGCGCCCGGAGGTGGCGGCGGACGCCTTCTCCACCCACGCCTCCTGATGCAGGCCTCTCTCGAGAGGCAACGAAAGGAGCACTTCAGCCTCAGGGGGAGCGCCCTGCTCCGGCCCCGAGACGACCCGATGACTCAGCCGCCAGACGGCCTGCGTGTCGATCACGACGAGTGTGGTGGATCCTTTGGGGATATTCAGACTGTCGTGCTCCAGGATCTTCGACCAGCGGGGTTCGAGTGCAGGCGGGCGGGTACGCCAGCTTGCAACCTCGCCACCCCGAACAGCGGCCTCCTCCTTCGCCGTCTCTGCCCATGCCTGGGCCTCGTTGAGGTGCCAGAGACGCGCGAGGGCATGCCAGGGGCGCGGATCTCGAGGCACCTCTTCAGTGAGTGTTTTCAGTATGGGGAGCGCGATCTGAGGTGAGGTGTCTGTCTGCAACCGGGCTACGGTCAGCCTGCTCTGAGCTGTGGTGTAGGGTCCTGCGCTCAGCACCGCCAGCGCACGCCAGCGGCTGAGGGGCTTCTCCGCGCCAGCCCCTTCGAGCATGTTCATCGCTGCAGCCCACTGCCCGTCGGCATCGAGTGGCCACCTACGCCGCCAACGCTCAACCATTTCATGGCGCAGGTCAGAATCACCCAAGAGCGGATCCGCCGCCCACCACCAGGCTTGCCGCAGGGCGGTCCACGCCCCTGGCCGGCGCGCCTGAGCTTCCAGCAGATCACTGTAGGTGCCTCTTGGCGTGCTCTCGACGGTCATGGGCGACATCGGTCGCCCGTGGGCCCCGTCGCTGCACTGGGGCAGAGGCCCAGGTGTTTCGCTCAGCAACCAGAGGGTGACGGGGGCATCCTGAGCGACGACGTCGAGACCTGCACCGCCAGCGCCCAGAGCCAACTGGCGCCACAGGAAGGCAGCCCCCTGTTCTGAATGCTCGACGAGTTGCACGTCACCCCAGGTGATCTCCACTGGCCCTCTAGGCGAGCTCACCGCCAGGTGACCACGCCAGGGTGCGTCGAGTGTGCATCGCCAGTGTCCGGTGCTCACGGACAACCAGGGTACGGGGCGCCCCTCTGCAGGCAGCCTCGCCTCGAGCCAGGGCGTGAGCACAGCCAGCAACTTCACCTGGGGGTGTAGAACATTCCATGCCTCAGACACGGCATCAGGCAGCAGCTTTGGGCTGGGCCAGCCATCAGCGACCATCCGCCGCGCCACCGCGAGCAGCACAGCGGACTGAGGAGACGCCGGCTTCTCTCGGATGGCCCTCGAGGCTGCTGCGTCGAACTGCTCTGGTGCCCCAGCCATGGCTGCTCTGATGGCGATCCGGGCGTGGGCTTCTGGTGTGTCCAGGACCCGAGCCACGACGTCTGCCTGCTCGGGCGCGTCGCCATGAAAATCCAACAGCGATTCCAAACGCCGCAGGCCCACCGGGCCCAGACTGCCATCGACGAAGTGGGCGGCCCTCAAGGACTCCATCTCCACCTGGAGAGGCTCGGGCTGCTCGTGCGCTGGTGGACGCTGTGGTGCGCCGCAGCCCAGCATCTGCAGTGTCACGCAGGCAATCACCAGCCACCTCATGGCGACACTTCCTCCGCTCTGGGTGTCACGGTGACCGCGGCGGGCTGCGCCTCTCCTGTGACGTCGAGCTCTACCTGCCATGTGTCGACGTCCGAACGGGACCAGCGCTGCAGCCCCTTCGGGGGCTGCGTATCCCAACGCTCCGGCACGTTGAAGGTGCCTTCGACACGCACGCGCCAGGGCGTGGGCACATCGAGCGGTGGGAACGGCCACAGGGGCACACCGACAGGCTCTACTTCGGGGATGCGCAGGCTCACAGTGCCTGTGCGTCCGTCGCGTGCCCCATTGATCCATTTCGCAGCGGGAAACGCCTGTTCGAGGTGCGCCATGATGGCGTCGCGTGCAGGCCAACGAGGTGCCAGCGCTGCAGGCAGTTGCACTGCCCACTGAACCAACACTGCGCCATCTGAAGTCACCTGCCAGCTCAGCGTCGAGGGCTGTTCAGCGGTCAACACGCCAGGGGATGGTGGCACCCATGGTCGAGGCGAGCCCTGCAGAGGGATCGCCAGATGAGGTGCTCGGAAGTCTCGTGGCACCGGGTGCAGTGTGCCCTCGTAGAAATACTTCTGTCGGGTGGGCAGCCACAGCGCTGGCTGGTCGAGCTCTTCGAAGAGCGCAGGAGAGTCGGGCAGCATACGGCCGGAGGGCCAGTGACGATGCGCCGCGACCACCAGGCTGTCTTCTCCCATCGAGGCCAGCATCGCCTGGAGCGCAAAGGCGCACCCCCATGCGTCCACCCCGTGCAACCCCTCTGCGACACCGCTCAACATGCCCAGGCTATGGGCAGAGCGCCTCTGGCCACCGCATCGGCCCGTGGAGGACGTCCAGGCCGACCAGACGCTGAGAGGATCCCCCTGTGCATCGGCCCGCTTCGCCGAGATGTATGCGTCGTTCAGCCTGAGGCGCTCGACGGCGCGCGGATCCGCACGAAGCCGCGCCACCACCGACCAGTCCGCCGCTGTGCTCAGCGCGATCTGCGGGCGGGGTCCAGAGCGACGCAGACGCCAGCGTCGTACGGGGGCCTCCAGGCGCCCTGCAGGCACACTCTGTACGCCATCCTCCTCGATAAAGCTCACCCACAGAGGCAAATCCATGGGCGCCTCGATGTGCAGTTCGAAGTCTCCACCATGACCGGACTCGGGGATCAGGGCCGAGAAGGCCCGTCCAGGGCGGGGGCGTCGATCGACTGGGGCCCAGACATCTCTCACGAAGAGGCGGCGCCCACCGGATGGTGGCACCTCATCTCCGAGATACTCACCCGCGTCATTGAACCATCGTGTTGTCCGATGGCCCGCCACGAGGCCCCCTGGGGCAGTCTCTGGCAGTGGAAGCGGTCGAGTACCTTCACCAGTATCTGGAGGCGCCAGAATCATCAACTCACGGCACCACTGAGGGCGGCCTCCAGCATCGAGCCTCAACCACCACCTATCGCTCAGAGTCGTGGGTGTGCTGACCGCCTCGGAAGGCGCCTTCATCACCAGAAGCGCTGGGGGCGTCGGCGCGTCGAGGTGACAGGGCGTCACGCTCGGATCGAGTTCACCGGCAGCGGCAGCAGCCAGTCGCGTACGGTGTTCGACTTGATCTCTGCCTTCAAAGTCCCCCAGAGCCAACCCACGGCGCCAGGCCTCTCGAGCTTCCAACAACCGGCCTGCAGCCCAATGTGAATCGCCGAGGGCCGCCCACACTTCGGCGCGACCAGGGGCGAGCGCTGCGAGGCGCGCCAGGGCCTCTGCAGGCGACGCATTCGTTTGGGCCTCAGTGATGGCCCGGGTCATCGAAAATCCTGGGTCGTCTGGCCGCCGGCACCCGATCTCCCCCGGGCCGCACATCCCGGAGCGTGCCCCCACGCTCAATCCCAGCCCCCACCCTGCCCAACGTTGTTCACGGGCCATCCAGTCGGTCATCTGAAGGCCCGAGCGGTCCTGGCTCAGCGAGAGCAGCCTGGCAAGCGCTCGCTGTCGAGTTGTGCCGGAGGCAGTCGCTGCAAGGGCAGTCCACCCCTGTACATGTGTGGGGTCCGCATCGAGGACGGCCTGCCAGGCGGTCTCGGCGTCGATGCCTGTCACCGTAGCCCAATGGGCCCACTGCAGGGCACGTTCGAGGTCAGGCCGGGCCAGCCATGCGGCGTAGGCCGTCGCCTGAGGATCCATCCACGCTGTGGGATCGGCGCGACCCACCTCCATCTTGCCCGCGTCAGTGGCCTGAGAAGGCGGCAGGATCGGGACCCCCTCCCCCTCACCCTTCGACAGCCTGACGATCGCCTCAGCTGGCCGGCGACCACGACACAACAGCACCTCAAGCGTGTGCGCGCCGGGGCGTAGTCGGAGCGGCCACCGGCGGGCGTCCAGGCCAGGGCGGTGGCCTGCTTCACCAGAAGCCACCAAGTGCCCATCCACCCAGATGCGATATGGGCGAGTGGCGCCGATGCCGATCTGCACCCCGCCCTCTCCCTCAAACCGCGTACGCAAAGCCACCCCACCCTCAGCGTATCGGACGAGCTCGCCCGCAGGCACCACACCGTTCACCACAGCGGACGAGATGTTTCGAAGGTGCGCCATCTCCCCGCGCTTCCACGGCGGGGCGAGATCCTGGTCGGCACAGCCCCGCCCCACCACGTGCGGGTCCAGCTCAGCCATCTCCCAATCGACAAAGACCCCCTGCGCCTGGAGGGCTGCGTGGGCCTGCTTCACAGCCCCGCGTCGCCCCTCTACCCCGGCGAGGATCACCGCCCGGCGAGCTGCGAGCATCAGACCTGCAACTGGGGGCATGCGCTCTTCCACAGTCTCTGGAGGTCCGGAAAACACGACCCTCTCCAGGGCGAGGTGAGGCATCGGATCAGGGACGGCGAGATCCTGCCCGTGGGCGAGCGAGACGCCCAACAGAGCACAAATCATGAAGGTGGGTGCGGTACGCATCGGCGGCAGCATACCCCAAACCGCCGACTCGACGACCCTTTGCAGTCTGCTTCGCGATTCAGCCCTTTGCGCCTGCGGCACAAGGATGACACACTGCCTGCGTTCGTGCCCCGAATCACAACTCAAGGAGCCCCATGGATCCCCGGCAAGCCATCATCGAAGAGGCCGCCGCCCACCCTGAAAAACGAGAGGCAGCCCGAGAGGCCGTCTTCAGCGTGCTCGACGACCTCGACCGCGGCGCTCTGCGGGTGGCAGAGCCCGGCGAAGGCGACGACTGGATCATCCACGAGTGGATCCGCAGGGCCATCCTGCTGTACTTCGCCCTGAGCCCCATGGAGATCATGGAGGCCCCCCCCTTCGAGTTCCGCGATCGCATCCGCCCCAAGCAGAACCTCGAGGCCGCCGGCGTCCGGGTGGTCCCCCCTGGCGTGGCTCGGTACGGCAGCCACCTCGAGCCCGGTGTCATCCTGATGCCGGGATACGTGAACATCGGCGCCCGCGTCGGCGCGGGCACGCTCGTGGACACGTGGGCCACCGTGGGCAGCTGCGCCCAGATCGGTGCCGGCGTGCACCTCAGCGGTGGGGTGGGCATCGGCGGGGTGCTGGAGCCCCCCGGTGCGAGTCCGGTCATCATCGAAGATCACGCTTTCATCGGATCCCGATGTGTCGTCGTCGAGGGCGTGCGTGTGGGCAAGGGCGCCGTGCTCGGCGCCAACACCATCCTCACGAAAACCACCCCCATCATCGACGTCACCGGTGAGGCCGAGGTCATCCACAAGGGTCGGGTGCCCGCAGGCTCCGTGGTGATTCCCGGTGTGCGGCCTCGACAGTTCCCCGCAGGCACGTATCATCTGCCTTGCGCCCTGATCATTGGCCATCGCACCGAGTCCACTGATCAGAAGACCTCGCTCAACGACGCTCTGCGTCGCTTTGATGTTCCCGTATAGGCTGGCACATGGAAGACGATCTGACTCGTGACCCGCCACAGGCCTCTCCTGTGGACGATCTCTTCGGCGGCGATGCGCTCGATCTCGGCGAGGCCGAAGCGCCCTCCAAACCCTCGCGGCGGTTTGGCGGAGGTGGCCGCCGGCCACAGATGAGCTGGGTGATCATGGGGGTGGGCGGGCTGCTGTTCCTCATCATCTTCTGGTACCTGTCCAGCGCCCAGCGCGACCGATACTACATCGAAGTCGATGACGGTCAGGTCTCCGTGGAGCGGGGGCTGTTCTTCCCCTTCGGCTCTGGTGAGTGGCAGCCCAACCGCGCGTACAAACCCTTCACCCTGCCCCCCGGCGTCACCCCCGAAAAGACCGGGGCCATGACCGCCGAGGAAGCCGATCAGGTGCTCTTCTCGCTCTACATGACCATCGCCGATCGTCAGGTGAAGGATCTCGATGGCGGTGATCCCGAGCTCGCGGAAGAAATGCTGCTCCGGGCCAACAAGCTTAACCACACCACCACCAAAGATGATCGCAAACTGTTGTCCATGATGGGCGATGTGCACTTCACACGGGGCATCTCTCAGATTCGGGGCATCCAAGCCCAGTTCGACGAAGCCCTCGCGCAGTTCCGCATGGCAGCCCAGCGAGGTGGCGTCACGTACAAGGGCGCTCACCAGTGGGTTGAGGCCATCGAACGCCTGCGCTCCGAGTTTCGGATTCTCTCCGAGCGCAGCGGCATCAACCCCGACGAGATCCTCGCCCGACCCCCTCGACCTCTCGATCTCAAGGCGCGCTCCGAAGGCGCCGAAGGCGAAGAAGAGACAAAGGGTGACGCGGCCGACGCCGGACCCCCTGAAGAGGACTGATCTGACCTTCATTGGGAAGACGCTCGACCTGAAGACGATTAATCCGTGTGCAGGGCCGCCACCGGTGGCCCTGTGGCGGCATCCCACTTCTCTGATCGGCTATACTCTCGGCTTGTGATGGGACGACACGCACCAGTCTGGCCGAGGCTCCTCCTCAGTACAGGCGTCTCGACGGCCATTGTCTTTGCCGCCTTGTGGCTGACGGTGAGCTACGTCCAGATCCCGTCGAAGAGCGAGATGAAGCCGATGTCGCTCCCAGCGCGGCAGGCGGTCACTCTGCTCACCGAGCGCGAAGTCCGGCAGATGCTCTCTCGCAAGAGCCCTCAGCGCCCCAAACCACCCAAAAAGAAAGAGCCCGAGAAGCCTGAGGAGAAAAAGATCGATCTCGCCAAGGGTCAGGTGGTGGAGATCCCGCCCCCAGTGCGAGAAGAGGTGCCCGAGAACACCAATCTGGTCTCTGATTACGACAGCAAAGTCGAAAAGCAGATGATCGCCAACACCAACAAGCCTCCATCTCAGAAGATGATCAAAGGGCCTGAGGTGAAGGTGTCGCCCGGTGACGATCCCGACGGCAACACTCGGGAGCGCAAGCGCCCGGCGAAACGCTCGAAGCGCAAGAGCAAGCGCCGCAAGGGCCCTCAGCGCAAAGACGACGGCATCGCACGGCAGAACCCGTCGGAGAAGGTGGGCCAGCAGAGCAACACCAAGACCAAGAGCGCCAAGTGGCAGGAAGAGGTCCCCGGCGTCAAGGACATGGCCAAGGTGGCCGACGGCAGCCTGCAGTCCGAGCAGGAGCGCCAGCGGGCCAATACTCAAGGCGGCAACGGGCCCATGGCCTCTGCCGGGGCCCCTGAAGACTACCGCTCTCTGCTGCCCACCATGGGCCTCACCGAGCAAGAAGCCAGCGTGGGCTCGGTGGACCGCGTCGAAGATGTAGCTGATGGCCCCCAGACCCTGCTCAACACCCGGTCTTCAAAGTACGCCTGGTTCTTCAACCGGGTGAAGAACCAGGTGGTCCAACACTGGCGCCCGGGTCAGGCCTATCGGCGACGGGATCCTTACGGTCGGGTGTACGGCCGAAAAGACCGCGTCACTGTGGTGGAGGTCACCCTCAACCCCAAAGGTGGCCTCGAAGACATCTACATCAAGAAAGACAGCGGCGTGGCCTTCCTCGACGAGGTGGTCATCCAGGCCTTCCAAAAAGCCCAGCCCTTCCCCAATCCCCCAGCAGGGCTCAAGGGGGACGACGGCATGATCACCTTCAGCTTCGTGTTCTATCTGGAGCTGAACCGCCCGGGGATGCGATTCTTCAGGTAAGGCTCAGTTGGGGCCCGAAGAAGAGTCTCAGAGAAGAGGCCCAGAGGAGAGGCTCAACCCCCAGCGGCGAGCAGCGCGTCGTAGTCGGCGGCGCTCATGAGGCCCTCGAAAGCCCCAGCGTCCGCAGGCTTGATCTTGATCATCCACCCATCACCATACGGCGCTGAGTTCACCAGCTCAGGCGCATCGGCGAGGCCCTCGTTCACCGCGGTGATCTCACCAGCGATGGGGGCGAAGAGATCACTCACGGTCTTCACGGACTCCACAGTCCCGAACTGCGCTTCAGCGTCGACGTCGTCGCCCACGGCGGGCAGTTCCACGAAGACCACATCACCCAGAGCATCCTGAGCGTGATCGGTGATGCCCACGGTGATGGTGCCGTCGGCTTCGAGACGGGCCCACTCGTGGTCCTTGGTGTAGCGCAGCTCTGCGGGGCTTCCCATGCTTGGCTCCTCGAATCGTAGGGTGACGCCCTCAGGCGCCAGGTGAAGATGAACTATTTCTTGAGAAAAGGCGGCTTGACCACTTCGCCCTCGGCCACCCGGTTGCGAATCTGCACGCGGATGGGCGTGCCGGAGCGGTGCTGGCCCTGGGGCACGTAGGCCATACCGATGTTGACCCCGAGGCTTGGCGAGCGGGTGCCTGACGTCACCTCGCCGATGGTCTGGCCCTCGGCATCGACCACTGGGTAGCCATGTCGTGCCGGCGGTCCGCCTGGCAATGTGAAGGCGATGAGCCGACGCTTCAACCCTTCGGCCTTCTGAGCCACGAGGGCCGCCTTGCCGATGAAGTCCCCGGCGCCGAGTGGGGTGCACCAGCCCAGCCCTGCCTCGAGGGGGCTGGTGCTCTCGTCGATGTCGTTGCCATAGAGGGCGTACTTCATCTCGAGACGCAGCGTGTCACGGGCGCCGAGGCCTACAGGGGCCACCACCCCATCGCCGGCCTCGATGAGCGCCTTCCAGAGTCCAGGGGCAGCCTCAGGGGCCATGTACAGCTCGAAACCATCCTCCCCAGTGTAGCCCGTGCGGCTGATGATCATCGGTACCCCAGCCACGCTGCCCTCAGCGGCCCAATAGCGGTCGATGCTCGACAGATCGACCTCAGTGAGCGTCTGGAGCACCTCGGCGGCTTTGGGGCCCTGCAACGCAAGCTGGGCGTAGTTGTCGCCTACGTCGACAGCGGAGACCTGATCATCGCCGATGTGGGCTTTGATCCAGGCGAAGTCTTTGTCGCGGTTGGCGGCGTTGCAGCAGATGAGCACGCGCTCAGCGCTCAGGCGGTAGACCACCAGGTCGTCCACCACGCCCCCTTCGGGCGTGCACATGCAAGTATAGAGGGCCTGGCCATCGGCGAGTTTGGTGAGATCGTTCCCGATCAGCCGATCGAGCGCCGGAATGGCCCGGGGGCCAGTGATCTCGATCTCTCCCATGTGGCTCACGTCGAAGAGGCCTGCTGCGGTGCGGGTGTGGCGGTGCTCCGCCTGAATGCCGGTGTACTGCACCGGCATTTCCCAGCCACCGAAGTCCACCATGCGAGCGCCAGCGGCCACGTGGGCTTCGTAGAGTGGGGTACGCTTGAGATCAGACATGGTCACCTCCTCGGCGAGCCTCTGCGGCAATGCACACATTCATCATGAGCTGAGCGATGGTCATGGGCCCCACCCCACCAGGGACGGGGGTGATGGCGGAGGCCACCTCGGCGCACTCGGCGAAGGCCACGTCACCGACGAGCTTGCCCTCGTCGTTGCGGTTGATGCCCACGTCGATGACCACGGCGCCGGGCTTGATCCAGTCCCCCTTCACCATCTCCCGACGACCCACGGCGGCGACGACGATGTCGGCCTCGCGGACTCGCTCGGCGAGATCGACCGTGCGGCTGTGGCAAATGGTCACTGTTGCATTGGCACCGAGCAGCAACAGCGCCATGGGTCGACCCACGATGACGCTGCGGCCGATGACCACGGCTCGTTTGCCCGAAAGATCCGTGCCCAGCTCTTTGAGCATGCGCATGCAGCCCGAAGGGGTACAGGGCACCAGCTTGGGATTCCCGGCGGCGAGGCGTCCGAGGTTGTCCGGATGGAAACCATCGACATCTTTCGCCGGGTCGACACGCTCCAACACACGCTGGGTATCTTCAGCGCTGATGCCCGATGGCAGGGGGAGCTGTACCAGGATGCCGTCGACCTCATCATCTGCGTTGAGTGCATCCACCTGGGCGAGGACTTCTTCGGCGCTCACCGTGTCTGGCAGCCGGATCGTGCGGGCGTTGATGCCCACCTTCTCGGCGACACGGCCTTTGTTGCGCACGTAGACCGCGCTCGCCGGATCGTCTCCGGCGAGGACTACAGCGAGACCAGGGGTGATGCCACGGGCCTTGAGGGCCTCGGCTCGGTCTTTCGCTTCGGCCCGAACCTGGGCGGCGATGACCTTGCCGGAGATGAGGGTCGCTGACATAGGCACTCCAGAGGGTTCAGCCCGACCGTCGAGGTCGAGCAGAGTGCCAGAGCCACGCGCGTCGGGGATCAGCTGATGGTGGAGAGATAAGTCTTCAGAGAGCCGGGGTCAACCTGAGTGAACCGTACGCCGAGGAGCAGGTTCTGATCTTTGTCCCGACGGACGTGCACCAGCTGGCAACGACCGTCCAGCGGAGGGGCGCCGTCGCCGGAGGTCACCAACAGGTTGAACTCCACCGGCAGGCTGCCGGCGGTGCTGTCGAGACCGCTGATCAGGGCACCGCCCATGGACAAGTTCACCACCTGGACAGCGGTGGTGATGGTGTTGTCCAGACCACGGATCTCGCCGGTGAGGGTCACCGGGGTGCGGGGGAAAGCGCGGGCCTCGGGGCCACGGGCCACCTCGGGGGCGGGGGTGCGGTTGCGGCCCCGGGACGACTTCTTGGTGGCCTGCTTCTCGTCGAACTCCGTGAGGAGATCGTGGGAGATGCCGTGCTCGTCCATGAACGCCTCGACACTCTCCCGGTAAATGCGACGCTCGTTGGAGCGCGGCAGCCGGAAGCCGTTCAACTTCTCTTCATCAAACCACTTGATGACGGTGTTGATGTTGACGCTGAAGATGCGCGCCACCTGACCTGTCGTGAATACCCTCTGCATGACTCTCTCCCCTTTGGAGGAAACACCCGCCTCCGACTGTGCTCCTCAGCCTTCCATGGCTGAATCGAGCGAGGCCCTTGAATGCTCCGACAATTGTGGCTCCGCCGGGCGAGCCTCGTCGTAGTCTGGTTCCAGCTGCATGTATGCGCAGCGCCGGCAGAAAAACTCTGGGTTGATGAACCGCTGCTCCCGAGCGCGAATGGCTGCGAGGCCTTCGTTGAGTCGCAGGAAGTTGTCGAGGGTGTAGAAGGCTTCTTCCCCCCGGTTCTTTCCTGTGACCTTCCAGAACAGCGAGTAGATGGGCACCACCCCCCTGGGGGTCAGGTACTCACCGCATTCCATGTTGCTCTCGTAGGCCTGCTCAGGGGTCTCGAAAGCCCCCTCGCCTTCAAGCTCGGCGCCACCGACCATGGCAGTCATGACGTCGTTGGGACCAAAGATCTCCGCCGCCTCGAGCAGCGAAGTGATCCACCGATCGCGACCGATGAACTTGGCCTTGCCTGGGCACACGCGCTCGAACTGAGCTTTGTCCCAGACCTCCATGTTGTAGCAGGCTCCGCGTACCCCGAGATCCCTCAGGGTCTTCATGTGGGCCTTGGTGATGGCCCCTGATCCCAGGGCGATGTAGTAGCGCTCGTGGAGCCCCGCTGCGTTGAGCGTGCGGGCGATCTGAATGTAGCGCTCGCCCTCCTGCTCGATGTCGAGCACCGAGCCCCCCACCAGGTACAAGTGCCGGGCATGGGTCTCGGGGTGGCTGCAGGCCTCGGTGACCCGGTCGAGGGTCTCCTGAGGCAGCTCGGTCTTGCCGATGACCTGACCCAGGGGCTCGAGGCGCTGCTTGTCAGGCAACCCGTACAGGCAGAAAGTGCAGCTGAGATTCTCGGTTTTGCCCTTGCCCAGCGGATCCTTGCTCGCTGGGGCGAGGAAGTACTCGCACCCCGGCGCCACGTTGAGCACGAGCATGTCGCCGTGCTGGCTCAGGCCGGTGGAGCGCATGGGCACCCCGGAGGCCGTGAGGGCTTCGGTCCAAGCCCGCCGAGGCTCGAAACTCATGGGACACACCAGACGCTCCCCCTCCCAGAGGGTGAACATCGTCGGATCGCCTTCCACGGGGGTGATCCGGAAGGGTGAGTCCCGCTTGACGCGCATGCGGCAGTGGGTGGTGCCGTCGAGCACCATCATGTACGGCACTGCCACCTTCATCTGCCCCTTGTAGGCCGGCTCGCCGGGGAGCAGCTGGTGAGGCATGTAGTTGGGGAAGGCCCACGATACAGCCTCGGGCAGGCAGGGGTGATACTGCACCCCAGCATAGAGCAAAGCGGCCTTCAGCCGCGCCATGGAGGGCGTGCTCGGGTACTTCTCTGCGAGTTGGTCGAGGTATGTCATCACCTAGCCTCACATCGGTGCTCATCGAAAGAGCAGCACCGTACCAGAACACTTGCCTGCGGCGTCAGAATCTTGAATCGCCGCACACCTGCATGACCTCAGATATGACTTCGTTTACTCCACCCTTCAAAAATCACCAAATAATCCAATGTTCAAGACGGGTGGTGAACAACTGTGCCGAAACAGAATGGCACAGATTGGGTCATCTGACGGTGACATCGGCGAACAGGGAGAAGCAAATTAAGAAAAAATGCTTCTACTGTGCTTTTCAATCTTTGCCAGAGGGCCAAATTCGCCGCAAATGCCCTCCGCTCCAGCGCCATGCTTCTAATATTGCAATCACCAACGCCAACAGCGCCAGGACACCCGACATCGGGGTGCCAGACCCAGCAGAGGCTCGAGTGACGGCCTCGAGAAGGGCCTGGGGCTCTCGAACGACCCGGCCGCCGGTGATCTCTGCTTGAAGAGCCAGGGCCTCGCTGTCCACACCCACGGTCATCTGCTCTGTGGAAGGCGGACGCGTGAGGCTGGCGCTCAGACCGCCTGTGGAGAGCGGCACATACACATCGAGGATCTCGACGGGGCCTTCTGGAAGGGAAAGGCTGGCGTGCCCCGGCGCCACGAGATGCCACGGCATCTCCACCGTGACGCCTCGAGGATCAGTGATGTGGGCCCGGAGAGGCAACGGCTGCTCTGGAGCGTACCGCATGGTCATTCGGCCGTCGGGCGTGATGCGGAGCACGCCGAGCTCGGCCTTCGGCGCCAGCGCAGGCCCGAGCAGGCCCGCCCACAGCGCAGCTGGGGCTTGCCAGGTGTCGGTGGCGACGGCGATCACGCGCCCTGCCCCCCACGGCCGCTCGGCGATGAAGGGATCTCCCCCACTCCGGGCGAGCAACCGCGCCCCTGCGGCGAGCCCCACCCTCACCCGCTCGGCCACCGGCGGCGCGGTGACCCCCACACGGGCCGGCCAGGAGCCCGTAACGCTCACAGAACCCCCTGGCACAACCAGCTCACCTCGGGCCACCTCGAGCAAGCCCTCGGTGATGAGCCGGGGCAGCGACTCGCCCTGGCCCTCGATGATGCGTCCGCCGGTGATGCGGGCGAGGCCTGCGAGCGGCTCTCGCTCAGGCTGCTCGCCCACCAGGATCGCCATGACCTGAGTGCGGGAGCGTTTCAGCCGTGGAGGGATGGTGGGCTCGCCCTCGTCGATGAAGCGCCCATCGGTGATCGTGAGGATGATCCGCCGGTCGACATCTACCGTCTCGAGGAGGCCAGCGGCGGTGATCAGGGCGGGGCCGATGGTGGTGCCGCCTTTGATCACTGCGGGCGTCTCCAGATCCTCTGGGTTGACCTGCCGGGCGGGTGTGGGGCTGAGCAACACGTCAGCGTCGGTGCCAAAAGCCACCACGGCGAGCTGATCATCAGGACCCTTCAAGCCGCGGGCGAGGCTGCCTGTCAAACGGGCGATGCCCTCAGCTCCGATGCCACCAGCCTCTTTGGACATGCTGCCGCTGCGATCCAGCAACACGGCGACCCCCAAGCGACTTGGCCGTTCCGGCTCGGGATCAGCAGTGAGAGGCGACAACACTTCGATGGGCGCTCCGGTCCATCCTCCGGGGCCGAAGGCCTTGTTTCGCCCCGCGAGAAGTAGAACCCCGCCGCCATCGACCCAGTCCGCGAGGGCCGCCACCGCAGAGGCGGGCAACGCCTCGATGTGCTGATCGTGCACTGCGACGACGGTGGCCTGTCTCAGCACCTCGGGTGTTTCCCGCAGGCCCTCGATGGGCAACTGCCGGGTGGTCAACCCGGCCCCCTCCAACCAGGGCACGGCCCCTGGGCCGATGGCCAGGGCGAGAGGGGCATCGGCTTCCACGGCCAGCGGCCACTGATCATTGACGGGCCAGACATCCCCCGGCACCTCGATGCGCACTGTCAGGCGCGCCCGCTGATCTGCGGGATGAGGTACTGAGAGACGCGTGGTACGCACATCTCCGGCCTGCAGCTCGAGGGGGTGCTCCACCGGCTCAGCCCCCTCGAGCTGCACGATGAGCGCAGCAGCAGAGGCGACATTGGACCGCACCTGAGCACGCACGATGAGGCGCCCTCCGAGCCGTCGTGCCTCTGCGGAGATGATGCCGCCATCTGGACCCTCGACCCCCACGGGCACCGGGAACACGGGCACCCCTGGGGTGACAGGGCCATCCTCCGCACGCCCGTCGGTGACCAGCACGACGGCGCCGCCGGAGAGGGCATCCAGAGCACCCTCGACCAGAGGGCCATGGCGCGTGGCGCCACTGGGTGAGCCTTGAAGCGGTGCGCCTGGCGGACCAGCACGTCGCACCCGCTCTCCCCCCTCGACGCGGAGCGTCACATCGCCGCCGATGGCCTGTTCCACCATGGCCACTACATTGCTCAAGGCCACCTCGGGCATGGAGGCAGAGGTGTCGACGGCGAGCACCACACCACCCTGGTCTCCTACCCGCCACTGGGGCCCCGTGAGCGCCACGATCACAATGCCGAGGGACAACCACGGCCAGGGTGCTCGCCATCGCCTGCTCAACCCCAGAGTCGCCAGCAGCGCCACGAGCGCCACCACCAGAGGTACGGTGTGCCGAGGCTGCCCCGCTTTGATTGGGGCAGTGATGGCATCGCTCGGGGCCTCAGGGGCCCCGGAATCTGCGGAGCCCACTTCGGGCACCACGGCGATCCACGCGGTCTGGTCACCAGACTCGAGGGTGTAATGCCCCAACACGTCCAGGCCATCGAGCCGCGCCACGAGGTGGCCAGTCTCCGGATGAGGCGCAGGCATGACGACGCGCTGGTGGCCCCCAGGCGTGGTGAGCCGAATCTCTCCTTCGGCGAGGACCATCAGCGGCTGGCCGGCTCGATGCGTCCGACACCGACCGCGGCGTGCCCGATCTGCCTGCAGCCGCTCTGCAAAAAAAGCAGGCCAGGCAGGACTCTCGATCAGCTCGGCATCCTCCATCGAGAAAGCGAGGCGCAGGCGCTGCCCGGCCCGGCCTCGTGTCAGATCGGCAATCACGGCCTCACCGGCGAACATCATCGGCTCGCCCGCCTCGGGGAGGGTCTGCCACCGCGCCAGAGAGACACCAGGAATCGGCAAGTCACCCACGAGCCTCACGGGCCCTGGACCCTGGTCGAAGCGGGTCGTGGACTCAGGCCACTCGATCCACGTGATCTGGGGCAGGAAGGGCGCCCAAATGCCCTCAGGCAACGGCTCGTTCGCCGGTGCGGGCCCGGGTCGCCACTGGCTCTCTTCCAGTGGACCTCGGCGCACGTGTGGCAGCACAGGCCACAGCTGGGCAAGGGCCTCAGGCCACAGCCCCTCGGAGACGACGAGCGGCGCGGAATCTGGCAGGCAGATCGGGTAGCCGTCGTCTCCCTCGTACTCCTCTGCGACGATATGGGCCGGGCCAGCGGGCAGCGGACCAGCAAGGCGCCACCCCGCCCCAGCGCGACCCAAGGGGGCCTCTTTGCGAGCGCCAGCCTCTCGCCACCTCAAGATCGGGGTCACCCCCGAGGCCACCTGAGCCTCGACGATGACGCGGGACCCGGCCAGCACGGCACCGGCCCCCTCCACGAGGGGGGCGAAGTCACCGCGATCATCGAGATAGATCAGGCGACCCTCCGGGCTCAGGCGGCGGCCCATCACCAGCGCGGCCCCCCACTGTGGAGATGCCACGACGGGCTCTACCCCCTCAGGCTCGGAGACTTCGGACGGCGTGGAGCCTGCCCGGATGACCACCACAGGCGTCGACCACTGTGGATCAGGCGTGAAGGGCCCCGCGGTGAGCACCAGCGTGCCCCCTGAGGGCGGTGACACAAATCCGACAGCGGCGATGATCAAGGCGAGCGCGGCCACCGCGCGGGCGCACAACAGCCAGGGGGCCCTCAACGTCCGTCGCCCACGGTCGCCCTTGACGAAGTGCAGCAACAGAAAGAAAGCGCTGTAGGGCTGATCTCCGCTGGGACGGGCCCCGCGGTGCAGCAGCCAGAGCACGGGCAACGCCACCAGCGCCAGAAGAGCCCAGGGCAGACTCACGACGACAACGCCCGAAAGAGCTGAGTGAGGATCTGCGGAAGCGGGGTGTCGGTGGAGACGTCGACGAGCGGTAGACCCCGCTGACGGGCGGCCTGTTCGAGGCGCTCGCGGTGGGCCTGCACGAGGCCTGCGGCGTTGATCCGGCGCTGGCCGTCGGGCACCACCACATGGCCCTCCCCTTCGGGGTCAAAGAACGCCACCCCTTCTGGCAACTCGAACTCCCCAGGCGCCGAGACCCGGCAAAGATCCACCCGCCAGCCCGTGCGTGTCAGGGCATCGATGACCGCCTCCGGACCCCGAGGGTCGAGGAAATCGCTGATGATCAAAGCGTCGCCTCTCACATGGCCCGTGGGCAACTGGCCGAGGGCGGCGGTGAGATCTGTCTGCCCTGAGGGCTGCTGCCCACCGAGAAACTCGAAGACGCGAGGGGCAAAGTCGAGGCCTCCGGTGAAGGGCAACGCTTCGAGTCGAGCGCCACGGGCCACGCCGATGAGCAACGGGTGCAGCTCGCTCAACCCTGCATAGGCCACAGCGGCGGCGATGGCCCGGGCGATCTGCCATTTGCTCGGCGCACCCACCTGCATGGATCCCGAGCCATCCAAGAGCACAGCGAGGGCCCCTGCTCCCTCGTCGACAAAGGTGCGGACATAGAAGCCCCGGGTGCGGGCATAGGTGGGCCAGTCGAGGTGCCGCAGATCCATGCCTGGGACATATTCGGTGAAGCCCTCGAAGTCGAGGCCCGCCGCGGCCCCACCTGGGAGTGGTCGACCGTGGACCGGAAACCCGCCCCCCTGTCTGATCCAGAGCGCCAGCCGGCTCATCAGAGCCAACAGTTGGGGATCAGGGAACGCCCCTCGGGCCACCTCAGAGGGCTCCCAGAACAGACTTCACCACATCGTCACCGGTGATGCCCTCCGCCCGGGCGGCGAAGTTGAGCAATACGCGGTGGCGAAGCACGGGCAGCGCACTGGCGACGACGTCTTCTCGAGAGACGTGCAGTCGACCGGCACAGGCAGCACGGGCACGGGCCACGGCGAGCAGTGCCTGAGCCCCTCGGGGGCTGGCCCCCAACTGAACATAGGACTGCCAGTTGGGCGGCAGGCTCTCCGGACGGGTTTTGCAGATGATGTCCACGATGAGGCGCTTCACCTCGTCGGCGACGGGCACACGGGCCACATGGGCCATGAACCGCAGCAGCTCGTCCACGGTCATCACCGGGGTCATCGCCGCCAAGCCCTCTGCAGGGCGCACGTCGAGAATATCCATCAGATCGTCAGCAGAAGGCGGCTCCACGAGCAGCTTCATCACAAAACGATCTGCCTGTGCCTCCGGCAGCGGGTAGGTGCCGTCCATGTCCACAGGGTTTTCTGTCGCCATCACGAAGAAGGGCGGCCCGAGGGGACGCGTCTCACCGCCGTAGGTGACCTGCCGCTCCGCCATGGCTTCGAGCAGGGCGCTCTGGGTCCGTGGGTTGGCGCGGTTGATCTCGTCGGCGAGGACGAGCTGGGCGAAGATGGGCCCGGGCTTGAAGGTGATGGAGGGGCCCTCGGGGCCCTCGATGAGGCTCTGAGTGCCCAGGATGTCGGCAGGGAGCAGGTCGGGGGTGAACTGAATCCGGGACACCGACAGCTCGAGGGCCCGACCAAGGGCCTTGATCAGGAGCGTTTTGCCCAGCCCGGGCACCCCCTCGAGGAGCACGTGCCCCCCAGCGAGCAGGCCGTAGATCAGCCCGTCCTGGATCGCACGTTGGCCCACGATGACCTTCGACAATGCGCCCCGGAGCGACAGCACAGCCTCTCTGAGGGCCCCAGCGGTCTGCTCCACGTCTTCTGGTGACAGCTGGGTCACTTCTTCTCCTTCACCTCGAGCCACGCCCGAATCACCGCGTGGTGACGCGCTGGCCACCGCCCCACGGTGGCGGGCAAGCCCTCCGTGTCTCCTGCAGTGGCCCACGCCTGACGGGCCTGTGCATCATCTTGTGGGAGCGGCCTGAGCTCAATGTCGAAGGCCTCGCCGTACACCGCCCCCACACGACGTCGGCCTGGACCACCCGCACCCAACCGGCCCGCACGGCCCCCGACGCCGGCGGCCTGGCCACGGACGATCTTGCCACTAGGCTCGGCGCCCATGCCCGCGTCAGCGCCACCGGCGAGTCCAGCATCCGGGCGCTCGTCTATCCTGGGGCGCTCGACGCCCGCCTCAGGCTTCTTGCTGGTCTCGATTTGAGACGCAGTGCCACCTGTGGGCCCAGTCGCCACGCTGTCTGCCTGACCCACGTCTTTGGCGACGCCGGCCAGATCAGCATCGACAGCCTCACGGGTTCCATTGGGGATCCCATCCCCTGACGCCCACACCGGCAAGAGACACAGCGCCGCCGGGAAAGCCCAGGCCCAATGTGGCCGCGGGCACACGTCAGTGGCCATCTCCGGGCGTAGCTTGCTCGCGATCTGACGACGCTGAGCCACCTCGAAAGGTCCGGGCTCTTCTCGGCGATCCCACGCACAGACGAGGCCTTGCTGCATGCCCAGAGCGGCGTCTGCTCGAGCCATCAGCACCCCATGAGAGCACCGGCGGGTCATCACCCAGCCCACGAGCACACCGCCCCCACCGAGGAGAGCCCAGGGCCACCCTGAGAAGACAGCCACGACGGCGCCGATGCCCAGCGCGGGGCCGAGGCCCTGGAGCGCGGACATCGCCAACGCACGACGCGCGAGGATGTCGCCGAAGCGCTCCAACTGATCAGTGGACGTGTCGGTCACGCAGCCACCCACCAGATGAATGCGCCCCCTGTGGCGGCACCCAGGAGCGCCGCGGCAGACATGGGCACCCACGGCCGCGCCGCCCCGGCGACCACACCGGTCAAAATGGGCGCGGCGCCCACCTGAGCGAGGACGTCACCCACCTGACCGGAGTCGGCGATGCCGAGGCGTACGAGCCAGATCCATCCAGGCACGGAGGCGAGCAACGCCACGAAGGCGGGCCACGCGCCGAGGGCGACACTTCGGACCGCCCGGCGCCGTGGATCCACCAGGGTCCACCCGGCGACGCATCCAGCGATGGCCAGCACTACGAGGATGGACCAGATCAAGGCGCCCGTCTGGACCACCTGCCCTCGCCAGACATCGCCGGTCTGACCGAACCAGTGGGTGCGGTGCACCGCAGCGGCATGGGTGTACAGCGGCAGCACGAGGGCCGAGATCACGACCACGCCCCACAATCCGCCGCTGGTGGCGATGCGCCAGACTCTCACCGATGCCACCCCAGCGAGGCAGCCAGCCGATCGGAGAAGTCCGGCTCGCCTCGGCTCACCTCGAAGTGAGCAGCCCCGTCTTTGAGGCAAATCACCCGATCGCACACCGACTGAGTGAAATACGGCGCAGCTGCAGTGCAAATGATGGTGGCCCCTCCTGCGGAGGCCGCTCGAATCGCCGACGAGATTTGTCGCAGCCCTGGCCCGTCCACGCCCTCTTCCGGGGCGTCGAGCAAGAACACCCGAGGCTGCAGAATCCAGAGCCTCGCCATGGCGAGGCGCCTCGACTCACCGCGAGAGAGCGCGTGCACTGGTCGATCCAGGGCGTACTCCATCTCGAGCTGTTCCGTGGCTTCGGCGAGGCGGGTGCGGGCGACATCCTGAGCCACCCCATCCAGATCGGCCCACAACTTGAGCCACTGTGACACCGTGAGGGCGTGCGGCCCTGGGAGCGTGTGGCCCATCCACCCGGAGATGCTCTTGAGTCGGCCTGTCTGGCGGGTGATGTCCCGGCCTTCGAGCTTGATGCGGCCGCGATCCGGGGCCCGCAGACCTGCGAGCACCTCGAGGGCGGTGGACTTGCCTGACCCCGAGAGGCCCACGATGCCCAGCACCTCGCCTGGCCGGGCGGTGAGATCGAGGCGGTTCAGACGCACCACCTCGTGATCCTCCACCACCACACCGATCAGCTCAATCATCGCTCAACCACCTCACATCGCGATGTGCCTCATGAGCCCGGGGATCGCACACCGCGCACCCAGACGCAAACACATCGTCAGCCTGGATCTTCGACCTGGGGCACGATCAAAGCCTCTGGTGTCACTGCGCGCCGAGGTGCTGGCTCGACCCACCATCCCGAGAGCTCGGCCGACTGCATGTCGACCACCACGTCACCCAACGGCAGATGTGCGGCGCCGAGGCCGATGGGGCTTCGGGTCGCTCCGGCGAGGGCCCCTGCAGGCCACTCGGGGAATGCCTCCTGCTCACCGGCGACCTCGGCGGTGGTCTCTGCCGTGAAGGCGAAATACACGAGACGCCGCCGGTCACCGGGCTCGGCGGTGAGCATCCAATGGCCCTCCTCGGCGGCGAGGGTCAGGCAGGCCCCCACCGGGCGCGCCTCTTCCAAGCTGGCCTGCTCGGCCCCGGGCAGGCTGAAACCGCCCCCGACCGCAACGCTCAGATCGACCACCCCCACTGAGAGCGCCTCGTCACCGACGGGGATCATCAAGGCTTCTGCCTGGGTCACGGCGATGGATGCACCCTGAGGCGGGAGCACACAGGCGCCGATCCAGCAGGCCAGCGCTGTCGCCACTCCAGCTCTGGGCATACGCAGCGCCAGAAGTGCAGAGACCACCAGGCCCAACAGCACCGCCCAGATCCACCAGGCAAAAGCGCCCGCCGGGCGACCATCTACTGGAGGCCTCGCGGAGAGCCAGCTGAGTACGTGGGCCAGAGGTGCTGGGGGGCGCTCGAAGAGCACATCGGTCACCGGGCCTTCAGTGAGGGCCTTCAGACGCACCCCCACCACCCGCACCCTGCCGAGGCCGAGGAACCATTCTGTGACCAGCGGCGAGCCATCGGCGGTGAGCAGCACCTGCCCCTGGCCCTCAGGAGAGACGGGCCGATGCCCGGCAGCCTGAGGCAGAGCGCCCTTGAGCGCCGGACCTGGGCGGCGGGCCGGGGTAAGTGCCCCTTCAATGAAGTCCTGCATGACGCCGGTCTCGTCGGCCCCCTCTCCCACAGCGATCACGAGCATGCTGCCCGAGGCCACCGCTCGGCGCAGGGCGCGACGTCGCTGGGGGGTCAGCGCCACGAGATCTGCCAGTTCGATGAGCATCCACGGGGCAAAGCGCAGCGCTGCGAAGTGCTGTGGCAGCTCTTCGAGGCCTTGATGTATTACGCGGTGCCCTTGAGGCTTGAGCAGGGCTGCGAGCTGAGCCCGACCCGCCGTGGCGCTCGAGATCCACAACGTTGGCGGGCCTGTCTCAAAAGCGACAGGAGACACCTTCACCGTCTCTTGCTGGCCCTCGGTGAGGATGTTCAGCTCTGGGGCTGGCCCCACGCTGCCATCAGCGCACTGCACGTGCACCGAGGCCGTGGTGTACCCATCGAGGGACACCGCGAGTTGGAGGGCATTCTCCGGGCCCACCATCGCCTGGGTGGGGTGCAGCCCCACATTCTCGATCTTGATCTCGGTCGTGGCACCATCGCCCACCTTGGATGAGGTCACCGGCCCCGCCCCAAAGGCAGAGCCAGCCATCAGGCAGCAGATGGCAGGAAAGAGGATCGAGGCAGGATCAAGAGGCCAGATGCCCCTGAGGTGAGCCATGTGAGATCACTTCGCGCCAGCGGCGTCCAAGGCTGCGTTCATGGAGATCACCGCACGGGCGGTGGCCAGGAGGGGGTTCCCCTCCCAGTACTTGGGATCGTCGTTCTTCCAGGACCCGTCGGCCTTCTGCATCGACATGAGCTTGGTGATCAGATCGTTGGCCCAGTTCCGGGGCCGGCCCTTGCCATCAGGGATGGTGGCTTCACCGTAGGCCTTCAGGGCGCTGGCAGCAGTCTGGTAGTAGTAGAAGAGGCTGGTCTGGCCCATGCCGGGGTGCTCGTCGAAGGTGTAGTTCTTCTTGATCCAGCCCCAGGCGGCGCCCACCCGAGGATCGCCCTTCTTCACATCGGTGAAGATCAGGCTCTTGAGGCCGGCGAAGGTCATGGCACCGTAGCTGGCGAGCTTGCCCTCCTTGCTCTTCGACGCGCCGGGCTCGTAAACGAACCCACCATCATCACCGGCCCACCCCTGATCGTTGGACTCGGAGCGGTTCTGGCAACGGGAGATGAAGACCTCGGCCTTGCCCCACACGTCGCTCTTGGGGTCATAGTCGGTCTCTCGCAGAGCCTCGAGGGCGTACTGCAGATTGCTCAGATCAGGGCGCTCGTCGCCGCCGTAACCGATGCCTCCATAGTACTTGTCGGTGGGCTTGTACTTCTGGTCCTCGTCAGTCTGGAACCGGGCGAGGAAGTCCTGGCCGCGCTTGATTTGGTCCTTGAACTTCACCTTGTCCACTGCGTGAAGGGCGATGATGGCCAGGGCGGTGTTGTAGGTCGGGGTGGCGTCACCGCTGATGGCGCCGTCCGCCCGGGACTGGCTCACCAGCCAGTCTGCGGCGCGGCTGATGTAGGGGCCGTCGGCGTACCCATACTTGCGGTGGCTGCGGGCGAAGGCGGTGAGCACCATCGAGGTGAGGCCCACGTGGTTGCCATAGGACCCGGTCTTCTCGTCTTGCAGGCCCCGCAGAAAGCGCAGGCCCTTGTCGACGGACTTCTTGGCCTTGTCGGCCACAGCGGGGTCAACCCCCTGGCTCGACGCCACAGTGGGGGTCACCAGGGTGAAAGCACCAAGGGCCAGAGCCCCCAAAGCGATACGCATAGACTTCATGGCGCGCTCCTTTCGGGCTGGCCAGCAGCGCGGATCGACCAGATCAGCGCCACCACCGCCCATGCAATCAAGACAACCAGGCCCCACAACCAGGAGATGGGGTGAGCTTCCACCACTCCGCTGAGGGTCCCGGCATAGAACCAGGGATCTTGCAATGTCGACAGGCCTGCGGCGTCGAGGGCCGAGCCCACAGGGTGCAGGCCCACGGTCAGCGATGACAACCAGGGCGAGGCTGAGGTGACACCGAACCACGGCGCCAGAATCACAGGCATCGAAGCCCACAGCATCGCCAGGGCCACCACCGGGGTCCACGCCCCACCTGCAGAGGCTGCTCGCCGATCGAGGGCATCGGCGACGATCACCCACAGCATGGCCCATGCGATGAGGCTCAGCGCTGGCGCAACCCGGCCTCCGGTACCCAACAGCGCACCCGTGATCACCACCGTGAGGGGTGGTACGAGCTCGAGGCAGACCAGCCTCGGGGTCCGGCGCGCCATCCGAAGGGCGGTTCGAATGCCCCAGTCCCGTCGCTTCTGGTCCTGGCCGATGACCAGCCACGGCGCCAGCAGGGCGACACCCGCGAGAACCCATAGACGGGTGGCGAGCGGGTCCGGCAGCCACAGTGGCAGGCTGAGGGCACAGGCCATGCCCACCAACCACCTCACCCAGCTCAGTCGCACCACCAGGCGCAGCATCGAAACTCCTCTGCCGGATACACTCTGCCGAGCACATGTCTGCACACCGCCCGGCGGCAGCCTGTCACGGCATGTTCAGTGATGCAACTTGAGCCACATCGGACTCAGCGTGCTCCTCGAAGACCACACGTCGGCCAACAGTGGAAAAAACATCAGATTTTCAGGAGCAGACGCCGTACGAGGCGATCCATGCACCCGTAACTTCACCTATGAGATGAAGCGCGCGGTGGGGGTGGGGCTACATCTTGTACTTGGTCAGGGCCTCAGGCTCGGAGCTCACCAACCAGGCAGCGAGCCGGTCACGGGCATCGTCGTCATCGGCGAGGGCCATGGGAGCCACTGGCCCTTCTTCTTCGTCCTCCAAGATCTCGGCCCCGAGCGTCTGGGCCTCGGCGAAGACGTTCGCAGCCACGCGGATCGGTGCCTTGTTCCTCAGCGCCAGGGCCACACCGTCAGAGGGCCGGCAGTCGATGTGATGTTCAAAACCGTCGATGTCGGTGAGCACGAGGTTGGCGAAGAAAGTGCCCTGCTCCAGTGCGCAGATGTCTACGCGATCAAGATGGGCCTCCAGGGCGAGGAGCAGCGTCGTGGTGAGATCGTGGGTCATCGGACGGCGGGGCTCTGCCCCTTCAGCGGCGGCGGCGATGGCGCTGGCCTCCGACATGCCGATCCAGACTGGCAGGAGCACTTTGCGCTGCTCGTCTTCGAGCAGCAGAATGGGCGCCTTCGAGTTCTGCTCGATGGCGATGCCTCTCACTTCGACCTCGATATAACGGTCATCGGCGTTGGACATGACGTGCTCCTTGGGCGAACGCAGCCTGGGACGCCCAGACGCGTAATCTCAACCTAGTGAGCCCGCGAGCGCGCGGTCAAGCTTGGCGCCGGCGCCGGTGGAGGACCGCCACCGTCTCCACGTGCCCAGTGTGGGGAAACAGATCGAACGCCTGTACGTGCGCGAGGTGCCAGTGTGCCTTCATCTCCCCTACATCACGGGCGAGGGTCGCCGGATCACAGGCGACGTAGATCACCCGCTCCGCCCCGGTGGTGTGCAGCGCAGAGGCGAACGTTCGAGCACCCGCACGCGGTGGGTCGAGGATCACCACAGGTGCTTCATTCAGCGCCTGGGCGAGGGCTGGCGAGAGCCTGCCCAGATCCGCCGGACCCTGATCGGCGTTGCCCAGGTGGAGCACGCTGGCGGCCAGCTCATCTCGGGCCTCGAGCGTGGCTCGGAGTGCTTGAGCGGCAGCCCCGTCATGCTCCACGGCATGCACCTGATAGCCTGCCTGAGCGAGGGGCACGGTGAAATTGCCGCTCCCAGCGAACAGCTCCACCACAGAGGCACCAGGTTCAGCTGCAGCCCCGACATGCGCCATCACGTGGGTGACGAGGGCATCATTCCCAGGTCGGTGAGCTTGTACAAAAGCCCCCGCAGGATGAGGGATGCCGAGGGTACCGAGTAAATTCTCAGGTCGCCCGGTCTCATGAATCACGCGTCCGCGGCGGCCAAGGATGACACCGCCGTGGCATCGGGTGCTCCGGGCAACGAGCTGATCGAGCGCGGTCGACAAATCACGAGGCGCCCCCTCCCCAGGTTGGATCGCCACCGTGCCCGAAACCTCTCCAGGCGCAACCGTGAGGCGGATGACCCCCCTACCCTTCAACTGGCGGGACAACAGCGTCGCCACATCAGATCTCAGCGCGTCGACCTCTGGGGTGAGGACCGGACAGGACGCCACGGGCACGACGGCGTTGCTCCCTGATTGGAAGAAACCCACACGCCCGTCGTGCCATTGCAGACGCGCGGTCGACCTCCAGCCACGATCGGTCTCGTGGCTCCAAATCGGGGCGATCTGCGCCGAGGGCTCGGCTCTGTGCGCCCACCGCACGGTGTGGGCCTGAAGCGCGGCGTGCTGCAACTGACCTGTAGTGGTTTGCCAGGGGCACCCCCCACACTGCTCGGCGTGGGCACAGAAAGCGTCCACCCGGCCCGGCCCGCTGGAGATGATCTGGTCAACCCGACCCTCAGCGAACTGCTTCTTGATCCGCGTCAGGGTCACGCGGACTTCGTCACCAGGGGCACCGCCGCGCACGAAGATGATCCGACCGTCGGCAGCCCTGGCCACCATGCGACCCCCGAAAGCTGGACGCTCGATCACCAGGGTGACCTGCTGGCCACAGGCGAGCGTCATCGTCGGGAGAAGGGTTGATGTGGTGAGCCCAACGCGTACTCGAAATCGAAGCGCACGGTGAGCTGGCCGAGGGCCTCTCCAGATCGGCCATCGGAGACCTGCAATGGGGAGATGCTGCCTTGCACCCGGTCGCCAGATCCCGTGCCGAAGCTCTGAAGCGCAAGGGTGCCACTGAACGCCAGGCTATGACGACCACCAGGGCAGGTATCGCCGAGGTGCAACCCCACCCGCACGTTCTCTTCCATGCCGATGGCGTTGTCACCGATGACGAGGGCGTCAGTGTCTCTGATCTGAATGAACAGGCCATCTACATCAGGTGGGTAGTAGGACCCTTTCTGAATTCGAATGAAGGCCTGATCTCCGGTGACATCCATGGTGAAGAAGTCGGGATCGAGATCGAAGGCGCGACAATCCGAGACGCCTTCGGCGCACGTGAGGGCACGGGTCTCGCCATCTTCGCACTCGGGGATGGTGAGAGAGCCGAAGACATCGCCACTCGAGTTGTTGTCGCACCCCGAGGCAAGCACCATCACCATCAAGATGCCTGGTGACCAGAGTTTGCTGAGACTCATGTGATCTTCCTCACGTGCACAGGCTCGCCCACTTCGAGGGCAAATTGTCGAGTTGCTGACCGCTCGCGCACCGCGCACTCTACGGTGCCTTCACTGCCGATGAGCGTGATCGGCGCGCCGATGTCTACCTCACTGTACGAGACAGCGGGGCCCTCCAACTCAGCGAGATCGACCAGGTGCGCCTCTGGCGCGGCGCTGAGCACACGGCCGCGCATTGCGTCCACAAAGCCATCGACGTCGCCGAAGTCGGTGAGGAGGGTGACGATCATGGGCGGCAGGGTAACGAACACCCTGCGTGGGCACCAGAGTTTGGGCGTGTCAGCGCAAATGTCGAGCAGGTGGCCGTGTAGAGCTCACTTGAGCACGTTGACGTGCACCTGCACTTTGAGGAGCAGCTTCAGCGCCAGGGCGTTCTTGGGCACAGGCTGGAAGGCTTCGAGGGTGAGTGCAGTGTCTACGCCGACTGAGAACGCCAGCTCAGAGAGTTGCGCGGAGGCGGATCCTGGCGCGCCAAGGTCATATTCGATCTCCCGAAGGGCGATGGCGGTCTCTGCGGGGATCCCCACAGTGCGCCCCAATCGCATGCCCTCGGCGACGTCGGCCATGGTGGGCGGGCCGAAGTACAGGTCGATGGGATCTACGTCTGCGGGGGTCTGGTTCGGGGCCCGTACTTCGTATTCCACGGAGACGAGTTCTACCCCTTCGAGCTTCTTTCGATGCTTCTTGAGCAGCTTGGCATCGTCTTCTCGGCCTGTCTCTTCAAGGTGGGCGATGACGTCCACTGGGAGCGAAACGGCGAGCCCGTGAGAGACGGACTCGGGCAGTCCCGGGAGATCCTGAGGTGGCAGCCGCACGGTGACGGGGATCTCGGTCTCTACGGTGACCCGCGGGACCTCGTCCAAGCCGAACACTTCTGAGAGGTTGCCACAGGCGGTGGAAGAAAAGAGCAGCGCAGCAGCGGCGAGGATACGCACGATGGGCATGACAGGCTCCGATCAGAGGTTTTACCTCTAGAACGTCAGCCCACAGCACAGATGGAGGGGGCGGGTCATCACAGCACCTCGGCGCACCCACCCCGACCACAGCCACCGACGAAGGCCCGCTCACCGGGCACCACCACCCGCTTGCACTTGCGGCATGGGTGCCCTTCTGCGCGGGTATGCTCCAGGCCACTCGTCCGATCGCGCTCCAGCTCTTCGGAGAGGGCCTTCTGACCCGCACCGAGGGCCTCCAAGGACCGAACAGCGGGGCCGATCTGAGCGATCATTTCGTCTTGTGTGAGCTGCCCTGGGCCAGATGCCCTGATCTCCACCACACCGAGGGCCAGGCGGCACTCCCAGGGGGTGGGCCAGAGATCGCTCAGGCGCCTCAGGGCCCAGCGCACCCTCGACTCATGGGTCCACCAACGCCAGAGGGCGTCGTCGTCTGTCTCCATCGACAGCACTGCAATGGCAGAGTCCTTGATGGACCAGACCACCTCCGACATGCCCTTCACCCAGCCCTCCAGCGGCGGCTGTGGGGGACAGCACAGCCGCCCGGCCACGGGCACGGCCTCAGGGCCGACCAGTCTCAAGGTCACGGACCACCCACGGCGATCGAGGGACCACGAAGCTGTGATCTCTCCATAGTCGGAATGCACTCTGATCTCGGGACGGCCAGCGCCGCTCCAGTGCACCTTGAGCTCACCACCCAGAGCCTTCGCCGCAGAGCTCCACGCCGCCCCCGGCGACCGTTCACGGGTCAACTGCCTCTCTACCAGGGCCACGAGGGCAGGCAGCGCGAGGCACAGACCCGCTATGGCCCACCAGAGCAGGTCGCCCTCTCGAGGCCCGAGGGCGGCCCACAGAGTTGTCACGTTCACCCCCATCTCCTATCTTCGAGCGATGTCCAGAGGCAATCCACCCCCACCCTTCTCTCTGGGCCTCGCCCGGGCCCTCAACGGGTCGGACGTGGTCCCTGATCTCTTCGGCCGTGTAGATGAGCTCGGGCGACTGAGAGGGCTGCTCGAGGAAACTCGGCAGACCCAATCGGGCCGCTCCGCGCTGGTCACCGGCATCCCAGGCATCGGCAAGAGCCGCCTGCTCACTGAATTCAAGCGTGAGCTGACCGCCCGGAGCGAGGTGGTCTTCGAGGCCCGCTGCCAGCCTGCAGATGGCCGCCCATATGGTGCGCTCACTGATCTTCTGGGTCGTGGCGCTCAGCTGCTCGCCGATCTGGGCGCTCCCGGACACCACATCGATCACGCCCTGGCTCTCATCGCCGGCCAGCCGGGCCCTGTGGCGCATGACCCGGAAGCTGATCCCGTGGACCAGCGACTTCGCTTTCCGGAAACCCTCCGCAGAGCCTTCATCGAGCTCGCCGCCGTACGTCCTGTTGTCTGCCTCGTGCACGACGTGCATCACGCCGATCCGGCCACCCTCCGCGTGCTCCACTACCTCGTAGAGAACCTGCTGGCCGATCCGGCTTTTGCCTGGATCACCGAGGGGCTCGCCGCCGATCAAGCGCCGGCACCTGAGCAATTTCAGGGCTTGCTGGTGATGTCTTTCGAAGAAGGGCCCACGACACGACCACTCATCGAGTTGTCCCAGGCGAGCAGCGCCGTGGCCCACCTCGCTCTCGAAGGGCTCGACGAAGCGGGGATCAGAGCATTCCTGCAGTCGGATCTGGTGGTGAAGCGGGTCATGCAGGCCACTGAGGGGGTCCCGCTGGCTTTAAGCCACCTTCTGGCCTCGATTCCTCGACAACCCATCGACTTCTGGGCCCAGCGCCTGAAACAGGCAGCTCAAGCCGCAGGGCCGGTCCTCGACGTCCTGGCGGCCTTCAACCGGCCTGTGGCTTTCGAACAGCTGAGGGTTCTGCTGGCGTCACCGGAGATGGCCGCAGCTCAACTGCCTCTACTGGTGGAGAGTGGCCTGGTAAAGCGCACGCTCGATCGAGGAGAGGCGCTGTTCACCTTCGTCCGCAGCGACGCCCGGCTGACACACTACCGGGCCATGTCCGCCGATCGCCGACGCCTCGTACACGTGCACATCGCCGAGCATCTCTCCGGCGGCGCTGGCCTCGGAGTCCCTGCAGAAGAGGTCGCCCAGCACTTCATCGCCGCTGAGGTCCCAGAGCGAGCGCTCACCTATGCCCTCATGGCCGCCGACCGCCTCGAGGCAGGGCAGTCCTATGCCCGGGCCGCCCGGCTTCTGGAGCAGGTGGTCGACGCGGCGAGCGGGGCAGATCGACTCACGGTGCTGGATCGACTCTCGGCCTTGTACGTGCTCACGGGGCTCTACGACGCAGGCATCGAGACCACCATGGCCACCACGGCCGTCGATCCCGATGCGCTGCGCGATCCTGCACGGGCACTGCACCTCACCCGTTTGTACTTGCTCGCTGGTAAACCGCGCCTCGCAGCACAGGTGGTCGATGAAGCCATCAGCACGGGAGTGAGCGTTCCCACGGCCCGGCGGGCGCTCTGGTCTCTCGCAGGAGAAGCGCAATATCTGCTCGGCGCCGGTGACGAGGCCCTTGCCCGATGCGAGAACTTCGACACCTCGTCGGTCGACCGCCACGCCCTCTCGATCCGCAACACCCAGGGCAAGGTCTTTCTCTCGCGGGAGGCCCACGAGCGGGCCTACGAGCTCTTCGCCCGCAACCTCGACGATGCCCGAGCCATCGGCGACGCCACGCAGGAGCTCAAAGCGCTGCTCAACCTCGGCGTGGTCCATCTGCAACGGGGTGACACAGAAGGCGCCACCGAGGCCTTCGAGCATGCCCAACGTCGGGCAGAAGCCCACGGCGACCTGCTCCATCTCGCCATCGCCTTGTTCAACCTCGGCGTGCTCTATCACCGCCACCAACGGTTCTCTCAAGCGCTCGAGGGCTACCACCGCGCAGCCTCGGCCTTCCGAAAGCTCGGAGAGCACACCAAGGTGGTGAGCGCCATCCTCAACCTCGCAGATCTCTACGTCACCGTGGGTGATCTCGATCGAGCCCAGCGCCTCGTGGCCATCGCCCGGACCAACATCACCATGGGTCGCGGCCCTGCGAGCACAGCCCAGGTGATGCTCCTCGAGGGCGACATCGCCCGAGCTCAGGGGCAGCTCGACCTCGCCGCAGCGCGATATGAGGAGGTCTGCCAGGAGGTGGAGCGCGGAGGTCACCATCTCCGGCTCGGGCAGGTCTTGTGGGCTCAGGCCGAGCTGATGCTCGAGAAAGGCGATCTCACTGCAGCAGGCCACCTTCTCGACCGCGCCGAGGAGCTGCCAGAGACCACGCGCACCAGCAGCCTCAGCGCACGCTGGCGCATGACTCGGGGCACGGTCTTCGAAGCCATGGGCGAGCCCCAAAAGGCCCTCGATGTGCTCAAGATGGCGTGTGAAGCCCTCGAGGCCCTCGATGACCGCGACGTGCACGGTCAGGCCCTCTGGCGCCTCGCCCGTGCGCGCTGGGCGGTCTCTGATCGCCCCGGCACCCTCGAAGCTCTGGCCCGGGCGTCGGAGGCCATGCAGGCCGTGGCCAGCGAGCTGCCTGATCATCTCAAGGGCCGATACCTCAGCAGCGGCGCCCGCAAAGAGATCCGTGAGGCGCTGACGCGTGTGCGCGCAGGCCGAGCGCCCAAGGCGCCGCTGAAAGCTCAGCCCAGAACTGAGCAGATGCCCCGACAGTCCCTCGCCTTCAACCCCGCCTGGGAAGGTCGATACCCCCACATCATCGGCCGCGCCGACGCGCTCTACTCTGTGTTCAACACCCTCGACAAAGTCTCGGGCTCGAGCAACATGGTCCTCCTCCGAGGCGAGTCGGGCACAGGCAAAGAGCTCGTGGCGGCGGCGCTCCACCGAAACAGCCCGAGACACGGCCACCCCTTCATCAAGGTGAATTGCGCAGCCTTTGTGGAGACCCTGCTGCTCAGCGAGCTGTTCGGCCACGAGAAAGGGGCGTTTACGGGTGCTGTGACCCGAAAGAAAGGCCGCTTCGAGCTCGCCGACAAGGGCACGCTGTTCCTCGACGAGATCGGCGACATCAGCCCCAACACGCAGGTGGCCTTGCTTCGCGTGTTGCAGGAAGGCGTCTTCGAGCGCGTGGGCGGCTCCGAGTCCATTCAGGTGGACGTCCGGGTGATCTGCGCCACCCACCGCAACCTCGAGGCCATGGTGCGTGACGGTGAGTTCCGCGCCGATCTCTACTATCGACTCCGCGGCGTGATCATCGAGCTACCCGCCCTCCGAGATCGCCAGGGCGACATCCCCCTGCTCGTGGAGCACTTCCTCAATCGCAGAGTTCGAGCCGGCCAGCGCCCCCTCCGGTTCAGCAGAGAGGGGTTGGCGAGCCTGATGGAGCACGACTGGCCAGGAAACATCCGCGAGTTGGAGAACGTGGTGCGCAGCGTGGCGCTCTTTGCCGACGGTGACACCATCGGCCTCGGCGAGCTGGGCGAGCTGACAGACATTTTTAAGCCGCCCTCAGAAGAGTCCCTTCTGCACCTCGACGAGCTCACTCACGCGCGGCAGACGCCCCCCCCGCCGATCCCCGTTTCAGCCGCAGTGGAGGCCCCTTCACCCACCCCTCCGGAGGGCCCCACGGGCGAGGCAGAGGCCCCTTCATCCCCCTCCGCCCGCCTCGTAGAGGACTGGTTGAGTCAGCTGCTGGAGGAAGAAGGAAGTTTGTCCGATGTAAAAAAGCGCATAGAATTCGAGGCCATCGCCCGAGCTCTACGTTCGACCCACGGGAATATCACCCGGGCGGCGGAGAAATTGGGGATGAAAAGGCCGCGACTTTCGCAGATAATCCATGGGAATCAGGCCCTCGGCCAACTCAAACGAGAGGTGAGCCAGTCATGAAGATGCGACGCCCCATTCAGCGACACCGCTTCTTCTCCCGCACCCACGTCGGTGTGCTGGCTGGTGCCCTCATGGCGCTGACGGCCTGTGGCGAGGGTCTGCACGACGATGCTGGCCTCTCCGGCGCCGAAGCTGCCCCGACCCATGACTCTGCCGCTGACGGTCTGCACATCACCCCTCATGTCGAGCTCCTCGGTCTCGAAGACATCTACGCCGACTTCGAGCTGACGCACCTCGACTTCACCGCCCGCCTGTTCCTGTTGCCTGCTGATGGCAGTGCCGCGGGTGTGAGCGCCGAGCTCGACGTGGCCTTCGAGAACGGCCACGTCTACACCACACTCAACACAGAGCAGCTGGTCCTGGCTCAGGGCGGCACCTACGACGTGCTCCTGGGCATCTACCCCGCTTCGAGCCGCGCCTCGGTGGTCATCGGCGGCAAGGTCGACCTGCCTGCGCAGGACGTGCCAGGCCTCGACGCCCGCGGGAAGGCTGAAGAGGGCGACGACTTCGACGAGATGCCCAACCTCGAGCCGGTGCCCATGCCCGCCCGCAACCCGGCGGACGATCCTGGCGAGGCCTCTTCGGGGAACGACGAGCCGGTGCCCATGCCTGCCCGCAACCCCGAGTCTTCTGATCCGCACTCTGAGCCGGTGCCCATGCCCGCTCGCAACCGCGGAAAGGGCGATCTGCCAGAAGAGCACGAGTCCAGCCACAACGAGGTGGGCATCCCCGGTGAGTACGAGGTGTCAGGCGCGGGTGAGCCCGTCTTCGTTCAGTCCCGTCGCATCTTCGAGTTCCGCGTGGGCCGCATCGCCCTCACGGATGACACCCGCGAGCTGTGGGTGACCTGGGATGTGAGCGAATGGCTCAGCAACCTCATCGCCGATGCCTTTGGTGAGCCCACTGAAGACTCCACGTCGAACGATCCGAACGACGGCTTCTCGGATACGACCCGCAGCTTCTCCCTCTCGAGTCGCAACTAGCTGGCTCCGGCGCTTCGGTGGCGCCAGCCGCTCTTTGCTCCGGCGCTTCGGCGGCGCCAGCCGCCGTGACGCCGACGATTTCACGCACAGATACGACTTTTCCGTCCTCGACGCAGCGCTGCTGCGCCTGCGGGTGAAAACCCGCATCTGCACGCAAACTCGCCGACCTCACGACGACTGTCGCCACCTACGCACCTCCGCGGGGCACGTACATGGCGTTTTTTTGTTGGATTGGGTGCGGACACTTCTGATGAGGAAATTTGGCCTGCTGAGAAGGGATCAGTTGGCCTTGTTGAAGGTCAGGTGGTTGCCATCGACGTCGATGTAGATGGTGTCGCCTTCGACGAAGTGACCAGAGACGAGCTGTAGGGCGAGAGGATTCTCGAGGTGGCGCTGGATGGCTCTCTTGAGGGGACGGGCGCCGAAGCTGGGATCGTAGCCGGATTCCAGGATGAGCGCCTTCGCCTCCGGGCTCAGGCTCATCGTGAGTTTGCGGTCCGCGAGACGTCCTCGGAAACGATCCAGCTGCACATCGATGATGCGCTCCAACTCTGCTCGATCGAGGCGGTCGAAGATGACCACATCGTCGACGCGGTTGAGAAACTCGGGGCGGAAGTGGCCCTTGAGCGCCGCATTGACTTCAGCTTGCATCTGCGCCCGCTCGTCTCTGCTGTAGCTCTGGATCGCCTCCGAGCCCAGGTTGCTGGTCATGATGATCACCGCGCTCTCGAAATGCACCACCCTGCCCTGTCCATCGGTGAGGCGACCGTCGTCCAGGAGCTGAAGCAGCACATTGAAAACATCAGGGTGAGCCTTCTCGATCTCGTCGAGCAAAATCACCGCATAGGGTCGCCGGCGCACAGCTTCTGTGAGCTGACCGCCCTCTTCGTAGCCCACATAGCCCGGGGGGGCGCCGATGAGCCGCGCCACGGCGTGACGCTCCATGTACTCCGACATGTCGATGCGCACGATGGCCTTCTCGTCATTGAACAGCGTCTCGGCGAGGCTGCGAGCCAGCTCCGTCTTCCCCACCCCGGTGGGCCCCAGAAACAAGAAGCTGCCGATGGGCCGGTTGGGATCAGACAGACCTGCCCGTGAGCGGCGGACAGCGTTGGCCACCGCTTCGACGGCATCGTGCTGGCCGATGACCCGCCTGTGCAGGTGATCTTCGAGGTGGGCGAGCTTCTCCTGCTCGCCTTGCAACATGCGGTCTACGGGGATACCCGTCCAACGACTGACCACCGTTGCGATGTCGTCGGGGCTGACCTCCTGAATCAAGAAGCTGCCCTTCTCCTGGATGGCGTTCACATCTGCCTCGGCCTGATCGATCTGCTGTCGCAGGCTCTGCACCTGACCGGCGATCTCGGTGACCTCCTGATACATGCGCTCCCGCTCGGTGTAGCTCTGCACCAGAGGTAGACGCTGCCGCAGTCGCTCTTCCTGGCTGGCGGCTTCCTCCAGCTTCTCACGCAGCTCACTCACCCGCTCGATGGCCCGCTTCTCGGCCATCCACGTCTCCGTGAGCGCCTGTGACTGCAGCCGCAGAGCAGAGAGCTCTTCCTCCACCGAGGCGAGGCGCGCTCTGGAGGCGTCGTCGCTCTCATGGGTGAGCGAGACGCGCTCGATCTCCAAGCCTGTGATCTGCCGCTCCACGGCGTCGATGGCTTGCGGCCGGCTGTCCAGCTCCAGCCTGATGCGGCTCGCCGCCTCGTCCATCAGGTCGATGGCCTTGTCGGGCAGCTGACGATCAGTGATGTAGCGGTTCGACAAAGTGGCTGCAGCAACGAGGGCGGCATCCTGAATCCGAATGCCGTGGTGCACCTCGTACTTCTCTCGCAGGCCACGCAGAATCGAGATGGCATCGGCGACGGTGGGCTCACCGACGTAGACCGACTGGAACCGGCGCTCAAGGGCGCCATCTTTCTCGATGTACTTCCGGTACTCATCGAGGGTGGTGGCGCCCACACACCGCAACTCGCCACGGGCCAGAGCGGGCTTGAGCATGTTCGAGGCATCCATGGCCCCCTCTGCGGCCCCAGCGCCCACCAGGGTATGCAGCTCGTCAATGAACAGAATGATGCGGCCGTCAGCGGTGCTGACTTCTTTGATGACCGCCTTGAGTCGATCCTCGAACTCTCCTCGATATTTTGCCCCGGCGATGAGGGCGCCGAGATCGAGGCTGAGCAGCTGCTTCTCTCGCAGCCCCTCGGGTACGTCACCAGAGATGATGCGGGCGGCGATGCCCTCGACGATGGCGGTCTTGCCCACCCCGGGCTCACCGATGAGCACGGGGTTGTTCTTGGTGCGCCGCTGGAGCACCTGCATCACCCTCCGGATCTCGTCATCTCGCCCGATGACCGGGTCGAGCTTGCCCTTGTTCGCCAGCTCGGTGAGATCACGGGTGTACTTCTTCAGGGCGTCGTACTTCCCTTCAGGATCAGCCTCGGTGATGCGAGTGTTCCCCCGCATCTCTACGAGGGCAGTGAGCAAAGCGCTCTTCTTGATCCCCCGCCGCCGCAAGGCCTCTCCGACCCCACCCTTGAGCTGGAGCATGGCGAGGAGCATGTGCTCGGTAGAGACATACTCATCACCCATCTGGTCGGCTTCTTTGGCGGCCCCCCGGGCCACCTGTGCCAGCTCAGAGCTCTCGGAAAGCGAGTGCCGCCCCTGTACGACGGGCTTGCGGCTCAGGATACCCTCGCAGTCTCGCTTGAGGGCCTGATGCTCAACGCCGAGCTTGTCGAGCAAACTCCGGGTGATGCCCTCATCCTGGTTGATGAGAGCGACGAGCACATGCTCAGGATAAAGCTCGGGGTGCCCAGCCTTCTGGGCGCTGCCCACGGCTTTGCTGAGAGCCTCGCGAGACTTGATGGTGAAGTTGTCGTAGTTCATGGCTCCCTCCACGCAATCACAGATGAGTCAATCCGCACGGGTGCCCTGGATCAAAACTCGATCTCGGACACGACCTGCTGGCTTGTGAAGACTGTCAGTCACCACCTTTGGACAAAAAGGGCTGACTCACCTCGGGTTGGATCGACCGTAAACACGATCGTGAGGGCTGCAAGCTGGTGCGGGATAAGCTGAGGCGGGGCCAACTGGGGCGAGGCCAGCTGGCGTGAGGCGAGCTCTGCGGCCATCAGACCTTAATCGGTGGTGTGGCCCACGACCTTGCGGAGGTAGCGGAGGTCGGACATCAGGTCCACCATCTCGCCCAGGCGGCGCTCAGCCTCCTGGTAATCAGAGAGGCGAGCCGCGATCTCGGCGTCGGTGAACTCGGGGATCACCACCTCGCCATTCTCGTCCTCACTGGGCAGGGTCTCCTGCCAGGCGTCGAAGGCCGCCGTCCACTCACCGTCGACGTAGGCCTGAGCGCGGGTCAGCAGCTCGAAGCTGATGGACCCGCCCTCGTAGGTCTCGGGGGCCTTGTAGGTGAGGCCAGTGGTCGGGTGCACGAAGGTGGCCACCGGGGTGCCCTCGACGAACTGACGATCCTCGCCAGAGCCCGCCTCGATCACCGTGATGTACTCCACGAAGTCGTTCTTGGCGTCGTAGGTCGAGGTGTTGAACACCGCGCTCATGAGCAGGCCACGCCATGCGATGGAGTAAGGTAGGCCCGACTGCAGGCGGGGCATGCCCTCGGTCTCCGGAGCGAGGCCCGTACCGAAGGTGTTGTAGTCGATGAGGCGGGGGGGCACCACGCCGTCCTGGCTGATGGCGCTGTTGAACGAAGTCGCCTCGCGATCACCGAGCATGCTGAACACCATGTCGCGGATCAGGTTCACGATCTCGGGACGGAAGGTGCGGTAGTAGCCGATGGAGAACCGACGGCTGTCACCGAGCCAGGCCCGGAAGAACAGCGAGCTGGTGTCGAACATCGACAGCAGGAAGTTGGCCTTGTCGTAGTAGGTACCGATGTAGTCGACGTACCCGAGGTACTGATCGCTGAACTCGATGTTCTGCTTGCGACCCACACCCTCGGCGATCTCGATGCTGTCGGCCTCACAGGCCTCGCGATCCATGAAGCCCGCAGGCATGTAGACGTTCTCGTCGGCGCTCAGGCAGTAACGCCCGGGCTCGGGAATGCCCAACACCTGGCTGATGAAGTTCAGGCCCAGCACCACCGACTGCAACATGTCCTGCTCCAGGTACAGCTCGCTGTACTGGTAGAAGTAGTAGAAGCGGAAGGGGTAGGTCAGGTAGGCCTGCAGCCGGCTCTGGCGACCGAAGAAGCCGTTGATGAAGCTGAACTCCGTCCGGCCGCGACGGTAGTTGTTGAACATGTAGTAGTTCCAGTAGTTCTGGATGGCCGATGCCACAGCTTCAGTATGGTTGGCGCCCTCGTCCCAGGTGCGGCAGGTCAGGTTGCCGTTGTAGATGTCGGCGCAGTACTCGTAGGGCACAGTGCGGTCGATCCACCACTCGTCGGCGTTGATGCGACGGTTGCCGGTGAGCATCTCGGTGTTGCGGAGCACACCGTCGACACGCTGCTGGAGCAGGTCGTCGAAGAGCACGTCCTTGCGGGCGTTGAAGTTCTCGCTGCCACCGAAGAGGGACGGCAGGTGCTCGAAGCCGTGGATGAGGTTCGAGATGAAGGGCGCGTAGTACACCACCTTGGGCACCACGTTCTCGTCCCAAGCCTCCACTTGGCGGAAGTAGCCGAACTTGACGGCGGCGTAGTCGTACTTGCCGAGGCCCTTGGTGTCGCTGTGGAAGCGACCGCCGTAGTCCATGATCGAGCCGTACTGGTACTCGGGCAGGCGCTCGTTCTTCCACTCAGCAGGGTCGACGTTCTGACGGATCTGCCAGTACTCGTCCTGGTAGTTCAGGCTGTCGAAGCTCGAGGCGAAGTTGTGGGTCAGACCCACAGTGTGGCCGATCTCGTGGAGCATGACGGCCTTGTAAATCTCCCGACGCAGGGTCTGGTAGATGACCTCAGGATCCTCACCACGCAGGGACAAAGCCAGGCCGATGACCGAGTCGTCCATGAACTCGGGCAGGTACATGTTGCGGTCCATGAAGAACTTGTCGCGACCCTGAAGCTGCTCACGCAGACGACCGGGCTGCAACGCGATGTCCATGGCGAGATCCTCGACGTCGATGTCTTCCATGCCGGGGCCCTTGAGCTTCTCGGCGAGGATGAGATCACTGTCGGTGAGGAGCAGCGAGCGCATGCGGGGATCAGCCTTGGCGCGGTCAAGGCGCACCTGAGCTTCGTCGGCGATGGCGCCACCGGCCTCCATGAAGGACGCGCTGTTGTCGCCGAGGCGACCCTTGGCGAACTCCATGGCCATGGCGGGGTTGAGCTTCTGAGTCAGCTGAGTGATGGGGTCGAAGCCCTCGTCGAGGCGCTGAGAACCCATGCGACGGCGGACCTCGTCCTGCAGGTCAGCGGTGAGGAACTGAGGCTGGCCAGCAACGTTGGGGGTGTCGTCGACCCAGTTGTTGTAGCTCTCGCCGCTGATCAGGCCGCCGACGTACTCGTCGTCGTTGATGGCCAGGACGATGTCGGCGGCGTAGCGAGCGTAGCGATCGACAGCGGCGCCGTAGACGTAGGCGTTGCCGCTGATGATCTCGCCGGTCTCGGGATCCTTGGAGCTGGGGCCGAAGCCGAGGGGGCCGCCGGCCTGATCCTCGTTGACCCAGTAGACGTAGCTGTAACGCACGTCACCGACCTGCTGCCACTCGAAGCTCTGAGCGAGACCGCGCTTGACGCTCTCGTTGCGCAGGCCGGAGCAGGTGCGGATGAACATCTTGGTGGGGCTGTCCTCCTTGAGGCCCTCGCCGTAGGTGGCCTCTTCGACCACGCTCTCCATCTCGGGGTAGAGCCCGAGGTAACGCTGAACGCCAGCGTAGGAGCAGTTGTTCTCGCGGATCTGGAACAGGGCCCGCTGATCGTAGTCACCGGTGAGGAAGATGCCGAAGTCGCCGCTGGCCTCGTAGTCGGCGGCGAGCTGGCTCTCGATCTCCTCGCGGCTCTTGCCGGTGGCGGACATGGCGCCGGCCATGTAGGCCTCGTTCCAGTCCTGACCGATCTCCACGGTGAGGGCCTTGAGATCCTCGGGGTACTCCACGTTCAGGTAGTAGACGATGGGCTGCAGCTCGCGCTCCGACATGGGGAGCTCGACCTTGTTGCCCTCGTCGTCCCGCATGACGTTGCCCTCGGCGTCCAGCTCATAGCTGGTCTTGAAGACGCGGTGCACGGTGGCGTTGAACTCGCGGTTCTCATCGATGGTGCCGAGGCGGCGGTCGTAGCCGAAGCGCTCGGTGCGGAAGTAGCCGAAGCGACCGAACTGCTCCTCGGTGACCACGCTGCGGCAGTCGTTCTCGAGGTCGAGCCAGTCGGGGGAGATGACGCCGTCGAGGTACTCCTTCAGCGCGGGGGTACAGGCGAAGTCCACGAGCAGAGCGGTGCACTCGCCGGCCATGCAGGCGCGGCCCGGGCCACACTGGTCGTTGCTCTCGCACTGCTCGGCGCAGATGCCGCTGTCACCCTGGATGATGCAGGTGGCGTCCTCACCACACTGCACGGGGGTGTCACAGCTCTCGCCGAGGTTGCGCACGCTGGTGGCGTTGGCCTCGATGGCGAAGATGGTGTCCACGGGCAGGCCGATGGTGCGCACCTTGCGCTTGTTCTCGTCACGGGCCTCGACGATGTCGGCATAGTCCCGGGGCTGGAACTTTTCGATGTCGTTGGGGTTCACCCGGTGGAACGAGTGCCGCAGCCGGACCTCGCCGGTGCCGCAGTTGAAGTTCCCGTAGGTGAAGTAGCAGTTGTAGGTCAGATCTTGAATCGTGTAGGTCTGCGTGATCTGGATGTAATCATCGGTGACGATGAGCGCATCAGGATCGAAGGTCTCGGTCTCGCGAACGAAGTCCTTGCTGCCGCCGTTGGCGTCGAAGCTCAACACGAAGTCCATGTAACCGGTGAAGTCGGACCCGCTGTTGATCGACGTCGGCGAGGCCCAGTCCACCCGAACATAGTCACGCTCGTACCAGGGACGATCGCTGGTGTTCTCGGAGATGACGTTCGACCGCTCACCGGTGGTGGCGTTGTACTCACGGATGATGTCGAAGTAGTTCACCGGCCAGCCGATGACCGGATCACCCTGAAGCTCGCCGCCAGGCAGGGCCTCATCTTCGTTGAGCCCGGGGACCGACTCGTAGAGCCGGCGCACCTCGAGACCACCGTTGGTGAAGTCGAACTTCACCTTCTCCAGGTTGCCTTCGAGGCCCTGGAAGACGATGTCGGCCACCTCGGGGGCAACCTCGACCACCGTCTGACGGTAGTACCACTCACCCTCGAACATGCTCTTCTGCTGATAGTGGGGCTGCACCTTGTTGATGTCTTCAACAGGCTCAGCACACCCGAAGCCCATGACGGTCAACATGGCCATGGACAGAGTGATGCGCCTCATCGGGGCTCCCTCTCGAAACGTGCTCGCGCCCTCATCGAGGGGGGCGGATTGAAAGGTCTTGAACCAGTTCATCTTCTCTCCTCCTCTCAGCGGGTGACGGGGTTGTGCAGTTCGTCGATGACCCGAGTGAAGAACCGCATGTCGTCCATGAGCTCCACGAACTCGAGGAGTTCCTCGGTCTGCTGCTCGAGCAGCTCACGACGGGCGGGATCGCTGGGGTCTTGATCGTAGCTGTTCTTCGCGGGCTGCCAGTCGTTCGCCAGTCGGCGGTTGGCCTGCAACACCAGGTCGTAGGCCACCGACAGGCCGTCGGTGGTCTGTACGGCCTCGTAGATGGCGCCGTTCAGAGGGTTCTCGAAGGTGGCCACCTCGACCACATCGCGGTCGATCTCGGCACCGTCGATGGAGCCCTGCTCGAAGATACGAATGTAGTTCACGAAGTCGGTCTGACGGTCGTTGGTGCTCGTGGCGAGGACCGTGGCGTAGAACATGGTGTTCTGCAGGATGTCGTAGGACATGCGACCGTAGACCAGAGGCGCGTTGGCCATGGCGTCGGCGTTGGGATCTTCCAGGTTGAAGTTCTCCGCGCTCACCAGCGGGCTCGGGGTGACCACGCCCTTGTTGTCGACGCGGTTGTAGAACCCGAAGGTGCCCACGAAGCCCTGACCAGCAAACAACATGTCACGCACCAGGTTCACCAGCTCGGGGCGGAACGACCGGTAGTAGTTGATGCTGAAGCGGCGCTCGTCGCTCTCGTCGCCCCACCGGAAGAACCGGGTGTTGGAGTCGAAGAGATGGAAGACGATGCTGGACTTGTCGTAGTAGGTGCCCAGGTAGTCGATGTTGTAGAAGTACTGGTCATCGAAATCGAGGCTGAAGTCACGGCCGAGGCCGAGGCCGACGTCGATGCCCTTGGGGTACCCGTTGGTGTTCAGGTCGTCGGTGCAGTCGAAGGGATCGATGAGCCCGGTGAACCCGTTGGGGAAGTACTGGTTGAACTGGCTGCTGTAGCAGTAGCGGCCCGGCTCGGGGGTGGCGAGCACCTGCTGAACGAAGTTCAAGCCGATGAGTGACGCCTGGAGCAGATCCTCGGGCAGGTCGAAGCCGGCCTCGTACACCTCGGGGTTATCGTAGGCGTAGTAGAACTGGTAGAAGTTCCAGGGGTACACGAGGTACTCGGCGAGACGCGCCTGACGGCCGAAGTAGCCGTTGATGAAGGAGTACTCGTTGCGGCCCCGGCGGTAGTTGTTGAACAGGAAGTAGTTCCAGTAACGCTGAATCGCCGACTCCACCGCCTCGGTGTGAGAGGGGCCGTCGTCCCAGGTACGGCACCACAGGTCACCGCGGTACTCGTCAGAGCAGAAGTAATAGGGCACGACGCGGTCCCACCAGTAATCGGTGACGGCGCGATCGGGGTTCTCCACGAAGAGCTCGGCGTTGCGCACGATGCCCTCGGCACGATCGGCCATGACGTCGTCCACGCCGACATCGGTGCGGCGGTTGAAGTTGTCGGTGGAGCCCATCAGCTCGGGCAGCTTGGTGTAGCTGGTCATCTCCCGCACAGCCTTGAAGTTCGGCGGCACGGTGACATCGTCTTCGAAGGCCTCGAGCTTGCCGCCGTACACCATCTTGATGGCGGCGGTGTCGTACTTGCCAAGGCCCTTGGTGTCGGAGTTGAAGCGGCTGCCGTAATCCATGATGGAGGCGTAGCGGTACTCAGGGGAGCGAGCCTCGAAGCGCTGGCGGCGGTTGGCGGCGGTGGCCGCGGCGTCGCCCTCGACGTCGGGGTACTGGGCCCGGATGTCCCAGTACTCGTCCTGGTAGTTCAAGGCGTCGAAGCTGGCCTTGAAGTTGTGGCGCAGACCGACGGTGTGGCCGATCTCGTGCAGCTGCACGGCCAAATAGATCTCCTCGCGGAGCTGACGCCACAGGGTCTCGGCGTCGAGATCCTTGAGGGCGAGCGCCTGACCGACGATGGCGTCATCGAGGAAGCTGGCCATGTACACGTTGTGCTCGGCGAGGAACGCGTTGCGCGCCTCACGGGCCTCGTTGAACTTGGCGGGGTTGGTCACCATGTCGAAGGCCATCTTCGACATCTCTTCGGAGACGTCGTCACCGGGGGACCAGTTGAAGAAGGGCGAGACCAGGGCGAGCATCTGGGGCGTCACCAGACGGGCGCGGATCTCGGGATCCTCGCGGAGCTGCTCGAGCATCTGCTGGCCGCTGCTCACGGGGCTGAGCACAGCCTGACCGAAGGGGTCATTCTGGCTGGGGTTCTTCACGCGATCCCGCATGTGGCGCATCATCGCCGCGGGGTTGAAGGTGCCGTCGGCGGCGACGAACTTGCGGAAGCCGGGGATGTCGGTGGTGCCGATGCGGGCCTGAATGGCCTGCTTCAACGCCGGGGTCATCTCCACCCGCAGGCCGGACTCGGTGGTGCCCTGCTGGTTCTCGATCCACTCGAGGTAGCTGATGCCCTCACGCAGGTCGAGGGGGAGGAAGCCCTCCTCACCGTTGAGGGCCAGCACGGTGTCGGCGGCGCTGCGGGCGTAGCTGTCGACGGCGGCGCCGTAGACGTGGGCGTTGCCTGACATGATCTGGCCAGTGAGAGGATCGGCGCTGGAGGGGCCATAGCCCAAGGGGCCCACAGGCTGGGACTCGTTCACCCACACCACGTAGCTGTTGCGGGGATCACCGAGCTGCTGCCACTGGAAGATGTCCTCCTTGGCGTAGTTCCACTCGGTGGAGAAGTAGTTCAGCCCGGAGCAGACGCGCTCGAGGTTGCCGGGGAGCACCCCCTGCCCTTCGCTGGCGTCGGCCACGACCTGCTCCATGGCAGGGAAGCGCTCGACGTAGTCGGCGATGCCGTCGGCGGAGCAGGTGTTCTCACGGATCACGTAGAGGTGGCGATCACCGTAGCGGGCCTCGAGATCGGCCTCGATGTCGCTGCGGCTGCGGCCGGTTGCGGCCATGGCGGCGGCCATGAAGGTGTCGTTCCAGTCCTCCATGAGCTTGTGGGTGACGGAGATGGTGTTGCCGTCACGATCCTGCCAGAGGCCTTCGATCTGGGGGGTCCAGAGATCCTCGGGGTAGCCCACGTTCGTGTAGTAGACGATGGGGCGCAGTTGGCGGTCGGCCATGGGGATCAGGTTGCCCTCGTCATCTTTGACGCGCTCCCACATACGGTGGTGGTTGGCGTAGTAGCGACGGGTGAGATCGTGGCCGGGCTCGAGGCGCCGATCGTACACGGTACGCTCGGTGCGGAAGAAGCCGAACTGCGTGTGCATGTCGACCTGCAGGTCGCGGCAGTCACGTTCGGTGAGGTTGGGGTTGCGCGTGGCGAGGGTGTCGAGGACCTCGGGGGTACAGGCCACGTCGATCATCTGGTCGCCGGCGCCCACGGTGATGTAGCGCAGGCGGTTGCCCTCGGCGTCACGGAGCAGCACGCGATCCTGGTACTGCACGGGCTCGAAGAGCTGATCTTCAGTCTCGGTGTCGATCTTCACGAAAGCGCTGCGCACACCGATCTCGGTGGGGCCACAGGTGAGATCGCCGTAGAGAGGCTGGCCGTAGTTCACGAGACAGCCGAAGCCGCCATCAGACGCCATGAAGCGGTTGGTGAACATGATGGCGTCATCTTCGATGCGAATGCGCCGGGGGTCGAAGGGGTCGTACTCGTCGGAGACATACTCGGCGGCGGCGCCGTTGGCCCGCATCATGCCGTCGAAGTCCACCTGGGAGCTGATCATGTTGGTGGACCAGTCCACCCGGATGTAGTCGCGCTCGTGCCAGGGACGCAGCGACTCGTCCTCGACGAGCACGTTCGACTGACCACCTGTCTGCTCATTGAACTGACGGATGATGTCGAAGTGCTTGGTGATCTGGTAAGCCGCCACGGGCTCACCGAGGAAGTCCTCGCGCTCCGGGAGATCGTTGGCGTTGAGGCCAGGTACAGCCTCGTAAGATTTCCGGGCGACGAGCTGGTCTTCCCGAATCTCCCAACGAATCCGCTCGAAACCGGCCTCGAGGCCCACGAAGGCCATGGCGGTCTCTGGGGGAACGTCCACGACGGTCTGGCGGAAATACCAGTCGCCGGAGAATTGTTGCTTCTCAACGTAATCGGGCTGAACCCGGTTGACGTCTTTGACCTCTTCGCCACACCCAAGGGTGAAGAGTGAAGCGGCGATCATTGCTGCCCCGAGCTTTCGGCTCAAGTGCATGTGACAACCCCTCTCGATCCCCGAACCAGGCGCTTCATGCAGCCCTTCGGAAGATCAGCTCAGTACGAAACTACTTATGGGCAAACGGCCGTGCGCGGACTGACGCCACGACGCACTACTCGCGTGATAATCCGCAAAGCCCGTGCCATTGTTACAAACATTTAAAGCAAGTGACTTGCATTTGGAGACGATCGACGGTAGACCGTGATAATCGTCAGGAATCTTTAAGTCCGCTGTGATCTGCAGCGCGCAAAAACCTCTGCAGGGTGACGATGTGCGTAAATGCACGCCACCAGCACAGAGGTCCCGCCAGAGCATCACATCGATTTATTCGAATTCGACCTCAACGATCTCGTACTCGCGCACACCGCCAGGAGAGCGCACCTTCACGTCATCGCCGACCTCGGCGGTGATGAGAGCGCGGGCGAGAGGCGAGGTCACTGACACCCGGCCTTTTTTCACATCGGCCTCGGCCTCACCGACAATCTGGAACGTCTGCTCTTTGTCAGCCTCGATGTCGAGGATGGTCACCGTGGCTCCGAAGACCACACGATCACCTGACAGCTTGGAGGGATCGATCACCTCGGCCCGAGCGAGCCGATCTTCGAGCACATTGATGTTGGCCTCGAGGATGCCCTGCTTCTCTTTGGCAGCCTCATAGTCGGCGTTCTCCCGCAGATCGCCGTGGCCTCGGGCGATCTCGATCTCCCGGGCCACCTCCTGACGGTCGGCGGTCTTCATCTTCTTCAGCTCGGCCTTGAGGCGCTCATAGCCCTTGAGCGTGATGGGCAGCTTGTCGCTCATCGTGATCCCATATCGTATTGTCTGGATAAGTGGCCGCCCTCAGTGAGCAGCAATCCGGCATCATGAAGGAAAAGGTAGGCGCTTGACCAGAGGTTTACCGCTGACCAACGCGGGCGTCATAGCCGATGGCTTCTCGACGCATAACTCTCAGAGGTTGTGATGTGCCTGCAGGGACTTCACACCGATGTCGGCACGGGCGAGGCTCTCGAGCGCCCGAACAGCGGCCTCGGCGCCGCGGAGGGTGGTGTAGTAGGCCACGCGGTTGCGCAACGCGGCCACTCGCAGGTTGCGGACGTTCCGCACCCCAGCAGGATCGCGGGCTGTGCACAAGACGAGTTGGACCTCCTTGGCCCGAATCGCCGCCACAGCACGATCCCCCTCCCCTTCCGCCACAGGGCTCACTGGCACCCCTGCGACCCCGAGGGCTTCAGCGTCGGCGGGGACAGCCATGAGGGTGAACCCGATCTCTACGAGGCGGCGGCCGAGATCGACGAAGGCCGGACGATCGACGGTGGCCGCAGCCATGAGGACCACACCAGAGGTGGGCAGCTGCGTCGAAGCCGCGAGCTGGCTCTTGGCAAAGGCCACCTCGAAGTCGTCGCCGATGCCCATGACCTCGCCGGTGGACTTCATCTCGGGTCCGAGCACGGTGTCGACGCCCCCGAACTTCACGAAGGGCAGCACCGCCTCCTTCACGCTCACGTGGGTGGGCACCACCTTCTCGGTGAAGCCCAGCTCGGTGAGCTTCTCCCCAGCCATGGCCCGGGCGCCAAGCTTGGCCAGGGGTACCCCGATGGCCTTGCTGACGAAGGGCACGGTCCGGCTCGCCCGGGGGTTCACCTCGAGCAAGTACACGACCCCGTCGCCCTGACCATCAAGCTGCACGGCGAACTGGATGTTCATGAGACCGATGACCCCAAGTTCGAGGGCCAGGGCGTGGGCCTGACGCTCGACCTCATCGATGACCTTCTGGGGCACTGAGTACGGCGGCAGACTGCAGGCGGAATCGCCGCTGTGCACACCGGCTTCTTCGACATGCTCCATGATGCCACCCACCACCACGGTCTCACCGTCGGCGATGCAGTCCACGTCGAGCTCGATGGCGCCGGCGACGAAGCGGTCGATGAGCACGGGGTGATCCGGGCTCACCTTCACCGCCTCGCGCATGTAGCGCCGCAGGCCCTCTTCGTCGTTCACCCGCTCCATGGCCCGCCCGCCGAGCACATAGGAGGGACGAACCACCACGGGGTAGCTCACCCGATCGGCGATCTCCACGGCCTCTTCCACGCTGCGGGCGATGCCGTTGGCGGGTTGCTTGAGGCCGAGCTTGTCGAGCATGGCCTTGAAGCGCTCCCGATCTTCGGCACGGTCGATGGCGTCGGGGGTGGTGCCCAGGATCGGCACGCCGGCCTTCTCAAGGGGCACCGCCAGCTTCAGCGGGGTCTGGCCGCCGTACTGCACGATGATGCCCTTGGGCTGCTCGCGCTGGATGATGGACAGGGTGTCTTCGTAGGTGAGCGGCTCGAAGTAGAGACGATCGCTCGTATCGTAGTCGGTGCTCACCGTCTCGGGGTTGCAGTTGACCATGATGGTCTCGTACCCGGCCTCGCTCAGGGCGAAGGCGGCGTGCACACAGCAGTAGTCGAACTCGATCCCCTGGCCGATGCGGTTGGGGCCACCACCGAGGATCACCACCTTGGGTCGATCCGTGGGCAGCGCCTCGTCCTCCTGCTCGTACGTCGAATAGAGATAGGGCGTAAAGGCCTCGAACTCCGCGGCGCACGTATCGACCCGCTTGTAGACGGGCTTCACCCCGAGGCCGGTGCGGAGCGTGAACACCTCGGCCTCGTCGAGGTCGAGCAGCTGCCCGATGCGGCGGTCGCTCAGGCCCAAGCGCTTGGCCCGACGCAGCGTGGCGTAGTCCAAGGCATCTTGGCGGCCCCGGAACCCCCAAATCTCATCCTCGGCGGCGAGGATGTTCCGGAAGTGCATCAGGTACCAGCGATCGTAGAAGGTGATGTCGTACAGCTCGTCATCGGTCATGCCTGCCCGCATGGCATCGGCGATGTACCAGGGCCGCTCCGGGTGCGGAATCTTGAGGGCCTCGCGGATCAAGGTACGCGCCTCGGCGATGGCCGGGTCGTCGGGATCGTTGGCGTGGGCCTGGGCCTCGGTGAGCAGCTGGGGCTCGAGGCCACAGACCCCGGTTTCCATGCTGCGCAGCGCCTTCTGGAAGCTCTCGGGGAAGCTGCGGCCGATGGCCATGGCCTCACCCACGGACTTCATCTGAGTGCCCAGGATCGGCTCGGCACCGGGGAACTTCTCGAAGGTGAACCGGGGGATCTTGGTCACCACGTAATCGATGCTGGGCTCGAAGCTCGCCGGGGTCTCACGGGTGATGTCGTTGCGGATCTCGTCGAGGGTGTAGCCCACGGCGAGCAGGGCGGCGATCTTGGCGATGGGGAACCCGGTGGCCTTCGACGCCAGGGCGGAGCTTCGACTCACCCGGGGGTTCATCTCGATGACCACCACCCGACCGGTGTCGGGGCAGACACCGAACTGGATGTTGCAGCCCCCGGTGTCGACGCCGATCTCCCGCACACAGGCCACCGAAGCGTCGCGCAGGTACTGGTACTCTTTGTCGGTGAGGGTCTGAGCCGGGGCCACGGTGATGGAGTCCCCGGTGTGCACGCCCATGGGGTCGAGGTTCTCGATGCTGCAGATGATCACCACGTTGTCGTTGTGATCCCGCATGACCTCGAGCTCGTACTCCTTCCACCCGATGATGGACTCGTCCACGAGGACCTCGTGGGTGGGCGACACCGTGAGGGCCCACCGACCGAACTCCTCGAGCTCGGCGCGATCCCGGGCCACGTTGCCGCCGCTGCCCCCCATGGTGAAGCTGGGGCGCAGAATCACCGGGTAGCCCGTCGTCTCCACGATGGTGCGGATGTCTTCCATGGACCGGGCCACGCCGCTTCGGGGCATGTCGAGGCCGATCTTCTCCATGGCCGCCTTGAACAGCTCGCGATCCTCGGCCTTGTGGATCGACTCCAGGCGGGCGCCGATCATCTCGACGCCGTGCTCTTTGAGGGCCCCCATCTCCGCCAACGCCACCGCAGTGTTGAGGGCGGTCTGGCCGCCGAGGGTGGGCAGCAGCGCGTCGGGCTTCTCCTCGGCGATGATCTTCGCCACCACCTCGGGGGTGATGGGCTCCACATAGGTGCGATCAGCGGTCTCGGGATCAGTCATGATCGTGGCGGGGTTGGAGTTCACCAGCACCACCTCGTAGCCCTCGCCGCGCAGGGCCTTGCACGCCTGGGTGCCGGAGTAGTCGAACTCACAGGCCTGGCCGATCACGATGGGGCCGCTGCCGATGATGAGGATCTTGTGGATGTCTGTCCGCTTGGGCATCGCTCAGAGTCCTGCCGTGGGTAGATGATTCGTCATGGGTCCGAGGCCTGCAGTCGACGCCACAGGTCCGCGAGAATTTGTTCTGCGTCGTTGGCCCCCGCCTGAATGTGGGCGCCTTTCTCCGCAAGGGCCTCGACCTCTTCCGGTCGAGTGAGCATCTCGGTCACCGCCTCGGCCAGAGCACCGGGATGGGCCGCTTCGAAGTATCGCGCGGCGGGGCCAGTGTACGCTCTGATGGCGGGCAAGTCTGCGGCGACGAGGGGCCGGCCGCTGGCGAGGGACCAGTGGGCCCCCCAGGGGGTCACAGCGCCGGCGAGCACTGCATGCTCAGGTCGCAGCGGGCAGATGACCAGCCTGCTGGTACGCAGTCGGTGGGGCAGCTCATCGAGGCGCGCCAGGGTCACCTGACTCTCCAAGCCAAGACTCTGAATGAGGCTGCGGACTGGCTGAGCCCTGCCGTCGTCGGGGACGACGAGGGTGAGCCGCCAGGGCACCTTCACCCGCGCCATGCCGTGCAGCAGCTCCTGCCAGCCGCTCCAGGGCTGAAGGCCCTCTACGTACAGGCACTGTGGCAACGCGGGGAGCGGCCCGGGCGACTCGAGCGTCGGCGCAGGATCTCGCACCGTGATCACCTTCGACGAAGCGACGCCCCTGCGGACGAGGGCCGACGCCTCCACGGTGGAGCGCGCCACTACGGCATCGGCCCGGGCGAGCACCTTGTCCTCGAGGGTGGCGAGATCAGCGAGTCGCGCTGCTGGGAGATCCGGATCTTTCGCTCGAAGGGCCATGGAGGGGGTGATCCCCGGCTCCACCACCACCTTGAGACCCGCACGGCGGCGCATGACCACGGGGACAGCTGCGGTGATGCCCATCACGTGCACCAGCTGTGGCCGGATACGGTCGAGGGCGGGGCCCACCCGGTCAGCAACCTCACGGGCGAGGGCGTCAGGCGCCGCCCCCGGAGGGGCCTGCAGCTGGATGTGTCGCAGGCCCACCACCTCGGGCCAGTGGATCACCGGCGAGGGGCTCAGCACTCGGCCGCCGCCCGTCTCACCGAGCAGGACCGCTCTGCGGGCCACACGGGTCACCTCGGGGCCTGCCTCGTGCATGGAAATGGCGCTCACCAGCACCCGCTGGCCCGAAAGGCTCATTCGGCGCCCTCTGATACAGGTGCACCCTGCTGTGCATGGAGCAGGGCTTCGGCAGCATTGTAGGAAGACCGCACAAAGGGCCCGGCGAACACATGCTCGAAGCCCAGGTCATCACCCCAGCGCTTCAGCTGGGCATAGGCCTCCTCAGTGAGATACTCCACCACGGGTACGTGGCGAATGCTCGGGCGCAGGTACTGACCGATGGTCATGATGTTCACCCCCGCCTCCCTCAGATCACCCATGAGGGCCTTGATCTCCTCAGGCTGCTCACCGAGGCCCACCATCATGCCGCTCTTGGTCACCGTCTCGGGGTGGTGAGCGCTCACGTGAGCCAGCACGCCGAGTGACCAGTGATATCGGGCCCGAGGCCTGACCCGGCTGTACAGGCGCGGCACCGTCTCCACATTGTGATTGAAGACGTCCACGGGCCCTGAGGCCACCACATCGACGGCATCGAGATCACCGCGAAAGTCGGGGGTGAGCACTTCGATGACCGCTTCGGGCATCTCTGCCCTCACCGCCTCGGTCACCGCTCTGATGTGGGCAGCACCGCCATCGGGCAGGTCATCGCGATCGACGCTGGTGATCACCACATGGGCGAGACCCAGCGTCGCCGCGGCTTCTGCCACCCGGCGAGGCTCATCGGGATCGAGGGGCAAAGGCACCCCGGTGTCGACGGCGCAGAACCCACATGCGCGGGTACAAATACTGCCCATAACCATGAACGTCGCCGTGCGTCGCTCGAAGCACTCGGCGAGGTTGGGGCACCGGGCCTCTTCGCACACCGTCACCAGCTGGGAAGAACGCAACAGGCGGCGTACGTCGCGTACGCGCTCGCCCTTCCCCATCTTGCGTTTCAGGAAGTCGGGCAGCCTCAGGGCCTGGCGATCGCGACCGAAGCGATCCCCAGGGGGATGGGCCTGAAGGACCGGCAGAGCCTCACCCCGTCGGCGAGGCTCTGGAGGAGAGGCCCCTTGAGAAGATGACATCACACGCTCCTGGGCTGGCGGGTTCCTAACACGGGCCTCGAAAGAAGACAAGTGAGGGTGGTTGACAACGGGGGGTGACCCCCTTAACCTCCCTGCGCCTCGGGCCGTATGTGTTTAAGGTTCTGCGGGTGGTGCTTCGTGCTCACCCGGTTTTTATGAAGCCCGATTATGAAACACTCTGAAAGGTGGTGGTTTCTTGAGCTCCAGCTCCGCTCCCCAAACCGAACTCGTCCTTCGTCCCCTCGAGGTGGTGGTCGAAGGCGACAACTTCGAGCGGGCCGTCAAGGCCCTCAAGCGCCGTGTGGCCCAGGAGGGCATCTACAAAGAGCTTAAGCGGCGTCGTTTTTATGAAAAGCCCTCGGTGAAGGCCAAGCGCAAGCAGCGCGAGGCCGAGCGTCGTCGTCGCAAAGAGCGTCGTCGCGCCATCCGGGCTGCAGCGCGCCGCAAGTAAGCCGCCTCCTGGTCCCTCCCTCTACCTCGACCTCTCGGTCCCCACTCCAATCACTTCCCACTCACTTCACAGTATCCTGCCATGCTCACTGGTTATGAAGGCCTCAAGGTGTTCACCGCCGCCAAGTCATCAGAGCGCGAGCGTCTCGGCACTCGTCTCACCGACTGGCTCGCCAGCACCCCGGACATCGAGGTCGTGGACACCATCGTCCGCCAAAGCAGCGACAATCAGTTTCACTGCCTTTCCATCCTCGTTTTCTACCGACGCAGAACTTTTTAATCTCTGCCACCTGGGCTAAGTTGAAACCCGAGGCACGCCCTGTGTCGAACGGTCATCACCCCAACCTCGAGTGAGCCGGTGGAGAAGAGCCCCACACCCGTGGCCACTTCGGTCACCCGGAAAGACGAGCCCTCGGTCAACGATCTCATCGATCGACTGCTCGACATCACCCCTCGGTTCGAGATCCAGGGGGAGCTGGCCCGTGGCGCCATGGGCCGCATCATGGCCGGATGGGACCTCCACCTTGGTCGGCCGGTGGCCATCAAGCTGCTGCGCAGATCCACCCCTCGAGATCTCGATCGGATTCGGTTCCTCGAAGAGGCCCAGGTCACTGGCCAGCTGCAACACCCCAGCATCATGCCGGTGTACGAGATCGGCCGTATTCAAGATCAGGTGGGCTTCGTCATGAAGCGCATCGAGGGTCGCAGCCTCAAGGAGATCATCGGCAGCCTGCAGCGCGGTGAGCCCGATGTGGAGCGCGAGTTCGGCCTGAACCGGATTCTGCAGATCTTCGGCCGCCTGTGTCTCGCCGTGGCCTATGCCCACAGTCGGGGCGTGGTCCACCGCGATCTCAAGCCTTCCAATGTGATGGTGGGTGACTTCGGCGAGGTGGTGCTCCTCGACTGGGGTCTGTGCAAGATCATCAGCCAGCAGACGCGGTCATCGAGATCCACGAGCGGACGTTGGCGCACGGTGCACGGTCAAATCATCGGTACGCCAGCGTACATGGCCCCCGAACAGGCCATGGGTCAGATCGACGCCGTAGATCCTCGCACGGATGTCTATGGTCTCGGCGCGATTCTGTATCACCTGCTCACCCTGGCCCCGCCCTTTGGGGGCAAGAGCAACCGCGAGATCATCCGCAAGGTGCTCAACGGCACGGTGCCTTCGGCGCGCAAGCGTGCCCCTCACCGGGACATCCCACCAGAGGTGGAGCGCCTGGTGATGACCTGCCTGTCACGTGATCCGGCGGAGCGCTATCCGAACGCCAAGGCCGTCACCGACGCCCTCGACCATCTGCGCAACGCCGGTGCGTTGAGCGAGACCCGCACCCACCCCATGATCATGGACAGCGTGGACACCCGCATCGAAGAGTGTCTCGCCAAGGGTGTCGCGGCGCTGAACCGCCAGCAGAGCCTGCTCGAAGATGCCGCGCTGGTCTCCGACACTTTGCTCACGGGGCAGCTCGAAGTGGCCCCCGATGATCCGCCGGAGGCAAAGGCCGCCGTCTGGAGTGCCGAAGATCGGCTGGTACAGCTCGAGGCCCAAGTCGCGGAGGCCTATGCAGAGGCAGTCGCGGCGCTCACCACCGTCGTGGCCCTGGATCGTGATCACTACGAAGCTCGATCCATGCTGTGCGATCTCTTCATGGCCCGGTACGACAGGGCCGAGGCCAGCGGTGACGGTCCGGGGTTGTCGTACTACCGACGCCTCATCGCCGAATATCACGACGGTCGGCACCAGGCCTTCCTCGACGATCGGGGCAGTTTGCAGGTGGATATTCACCCGCCTGAGGCCGAGGTCTGGCTCACCCGGTTCGAGGCCCGCTCGCGACGTCTGACCTCGGAGGACCCGCAGCCACTCACCGGGCAGCCGCTCATGCTCCGAGATCTCCCCGCAGGGCGGTATCAGATCAGGGCCACAGCTCCGGGTCACGAGGCTCTGATCACCACTTTGATCATCCAGTCGGGTCAGAGCACGCGGTTGCGGTTGCGCATGTTGCCTCACCACATGGTGCCCGACGGCTTCGTGCACATCCCCGCCGGTACGTTCAGGTATGGATCCGCCCGCAGCTCTATCTGGATGCCAAGCGAGCAGGCCCTGCCGGACTTCCTCATCGGGCACAGGCCGGTCACAGTGGCCGAGTACGGGCACTTCGTGCAGGACGTCGCCTCAAGAAACCCTCAGGAGGCTCTGGCCAGAGTACCGCGGACCCACGACGGTACAGCGCCAGCCTGGCAAATCAGTCAGAGGGGTGAGGTGCTGATTCCCGGTGTGAACGGGACCCCTGGCCCCTGGCAGGCAGAGAGCCCTGTGGTCTCCATCTCGGCCCACGACGCCGCTGCTTACTGTCAGTGGCTCGGAGAGCGCCTGGGCGCACGTCTCCGGCTGCCCACCGAAGAAGAATGGGAGAAGGCGTGTCGGGGTGCCGACGGGCGACACTACCCCTGGGGTTTTCACTGGGAAGCCACATATACAGTGTGCCCGGAGACATGGTCAGGGCCGCTGCCCCCTGCAGTGGGCCATGCCCCAGCAGACTTGTCCCCTTATGGCGTGCAGGATCTCGCTGGCTGTGTCCGAGAGTGGACCGCAACCCTTGAGCCCGGACCACGAACCCAGGTGGCCATTCGAGGGGGCTCCTTTTTGACAGGTGGCCAAGGCAGCCGCCCGGCATGGGCCAGAGATGTGAGCCCTGCGAACCGAACAGCCCCGGATTTGGGCTTCCGCCTCGCCCGGGACATCACCTTCTGAGTACGTATCAAAATCCCATATTGAAAGCCCATATAGGCATCACTGCACATCGAGGTGTTGTGGTCGTTGCCAGCCTTTGGCAACATCAGCGCCCCTCATCGGCGCCGAGCGACGGCCCACCCTTTGAGGTCAAGGGGCTCACACTCCCCGTTCGAGAATTCTGGAGAAGCGCACTGTGACAGCGACCGTGGTGGTGGATGAATCCGACATCAAGACCCTCGACGATCAGCTCTGGCGTCGTCTGGGCATTACTCAGACCTTCGAGCAGCTGCTCGTCAAGGCCGTGGCCACTCACCCCGGTGAGATGACCGCGGTGCGAGACTTCGCCGGCCAGAGCCTGCAAGGTGGCGCAGCGAAGTTCTGGGAGATGAGCTTCCCCAAGCTCGTCAAGGATCTGACCAAGCGACAGATCCTCGCCAGCAGCGATGGCCAGGTGGCCCTCTCTGACGACTTCGGCGATCGACTGAGCAAGCTCATCGAAGGCCAGCGTGCTGGCGACAGCCGCGTGGCCCCGACGCCGGGTGTCACCTTGGAAGACGTGCTCGCTCAGGCGAAGGCCCGTGAAGAGCGTCTCAAGGCCATCGAGAAAGAGAAGAAGAAGACCACCCGCAAGACAGCAACGAAGAAGTCTGCGGGCAGCGCCACGCCAAAGAAGCGGGCCGGCGACTCTTCCGAGGCCAAGGCCACGCCTGCAAAGGCAGCTGCGGCGAAGGTGGTGCCCACCGTCGCTGAAGAGCCTGCTGTGACGCAGATCCCTGCAAAGGATCTGTTCAACAGCCGTCGGGTGAACCGTTTGCTCGATGCCCTCGACAACAACCAGCTCTCCCTCGACCAGCTGGGCTCGCGTCTCGGGCTCTCAGGCCACAGCCTGAAGCGCTTCATCGACACGACGAGTGCCCTGAACCTCACCCGGCAGCAGGAGAACCTCGTCGAGCTGCACTGGGATGGCCGGGAGCTGGCCCGCACCACCGACATCGATCGCCGCCGGGCGGTGATGGATACAGTGAAGAAACTGCGTGAAAGTGCAGAAGAGAACGAATAGCACCTCTGTATCCCCCAATACCTGACCCACCCTCAAGCTCACTCACACCATCGACCGACATCTTATCTGTCAACTGAGGCAGACAAGGTGTGTTCGTGGCGACTACCCTTCACCGGTCTTTTCCCCGCATTCATATGCCCATCGAGGTCAGCTGCGAAGAGCTGCCTCACTGTGGTCCGATCACCACACGAGACATTTCAGTGGGTGGGGTCTTTCTCTTCACCGCCTCCGAGGTTGCCCTCGGTACGGTCCTCCACATGCGATTTGTGTGTGATGGTGCCCGACTGAAGGCCACAGGTGAAGTCGTGCATCGACTTCCAGGCATCGGTGTCGGTGTGGCCTTCAGGGTGGTCGATGCGCGTTGGGCGGGTCAGGTGGAGTCGTTCATTCTCGCCGCCGAAGCACAGGCGGCCTGACCACACTCTCAGAAACGGCCATGGAGCAAGAGTCCGCCAGGGCTCGCTGTGACACCCACTGACGACTTTTGCTCTGGGGTCTCCTCGTAAAACCACAGGAAATAGACAGCTGTGCCCGCAGCTACGGCAGTCACAGCCCACCCGACATTGGCCAGGGTGCGCTTGCGGTTGAACTCAGCCTCAAGATCGCTGAAAGGCTCATTGGCAGCCTTTCGATCTTCTGCTTGTGACTGCAGGTCGAGGACATCCAAGCCAATGATGGTCGATGCCGTGGCCGCACCCAGAGCGATGACACCGGATCCAACACCCAACCACAGACCGGCGTTGTCGCCCTCGGTGGGTTTCTTCGGCTTGACCACCACCTCGGGTGGGGCAGGTGGGAGGGCGATCTCGATGGTGCGTGGTCCTTGGGACTGCTGCAGGCTGAACCGCTGAGTCACACGGCGAGTGTCCATCTCCACCGTGACACTGTGCTCACCCACTGGGAGCCGCATGGCCACTGGCGTACGCCCCCTCGGCCGACCGTCGAGGTTGATGCGCGCACCTGTGGGGTTGCTCAAAAAGGTCACCTTGACCTCTGCGGGGCGGATCTGACGCAACAAGATGTCGAAAATCTGCTCGGCGAGGCTGGCCTGCCAACCTTCCCCCTCAGCTCTCAGGCGGCTCTGTTGGAGCACCTTCTTGCTGTTGACCTCGATGATCGCCACTTCGAACCACCACCCATCATCTTGAGTGGTGAGCTTGCCCCACATCAGCCAGTCCGCTTTGAAGTTGGCGCCGACTTGAGCCATGCAAACGGGCTGCTCGTCGAAGCAGCCCAAGGTCAGCCTGGCATCTTCGAGAGACATGACCACGGGGCCCACCTCGGTGAGATCCTGGTCACCCTCGATGAGCTTTCTCAACACAGTGAGCAACTCATCTGCAGCGCCGGTGTAGGCGGACTCCGCTTCAAAGGGCACGATGGCCAGAGAGACGCTGTCGGCAGCTGGAGGCGCAGCAACACTCTCACGGGGTGTAATTACGGTGATCAGGAATGAAATGATCAGCCAGGAAAAGGCGCTTCGCACGGAGATCTCGACCATGTTCGCCGCTCTGTGATTCCTCTGGGGAAGACCATAGCACGGGGTAGCCTTCGTGACTCCCCTTCTCCGCCCTTCTCCGCCACCTCGCTCAGGGGATCATGCGGGAGAGCCTGATGGCGGTGTCGTCACCGCTGGGGGCGTTGGCCCTGAAGACCATCATCTGGCTGTAGATGGCGCCTCGACGTTTGGGGGTGATCCAGGCGTAGCCGGCGCCATCGATGCCGGGCTCTACACGAAATCCGTTGCCCTTGACACTCATCTTGAGCAACGGGAAGCGCTCCACGTAGTACCGCTTCATGATTTGCATTTTGGGGCCGCAGTGGAACCTGAGCCACTCTCGATCTGCCGCCTTGGGCACACAGCCTTCCGGAATGGAAACGCCCCAAAGGACATCTCCCGAAGGTTGAGGCAAACCTGCGAGTGGATCGACATAGCCTTCTGGACGACCCGCATCAGCCACCACCGCATCAGGTCCGCTGACCTCAGCGTCGGGCGTAGACGTTGTCGATGAGCACCCAAAAAGCAGACAGAGGGTGCCGGCCAGGCCTGCTCTAGTCAGCAAAGGAGCTGCCCCAATGGGTCACGGAGGTTGGGAACGAGCCTTGAGCAGGACGGCTCGTGGTGGCGCTTTCCTTCACGACGCCATCGGCATCACAGTTCATGCACACGGAGAGGTTGGTGCCGCTGGACTCGGCGAACATGGCGCCGTCGAGAGCCTTCCGGGTCACCCCGCGGCCATCTTCGAGCGTCTCCACCTGCATCTGCTCGGTGGACATCTGATCGCCGCTGGCACCATTGCTCTCGTCGGCGAGGTTGAGCACTACCTGCTCCACTTCTGCACCGCCACCACAGGAAGGCATCCGCGCAGTGATGAGGCCATAGGCCACCCGCCCCGGCGGCAAGACCACCGCAAGGGCGCTCTCGTCATCTCCCAGGGGCAGCCCTGCCATCACACGTGAAGAGCGGCCGTCACCGAGGGCGCGTGCCTCGGGCTCCCCATCTGCATCAACGTGGGCGCCAACAGCCTTCACGCCATACAACTTGCCTTGGGCAGAGCCACAGGCATTGTCGTCTACCTCGGCGAGGGTGGTGAAGAGCACCGCATCGCCCATGGCGACGGGATCTCCCACGGCCCCCTCCCCCTCGCTGAGGGGGAGCACCCAGTTGGCGCTCACCGCGAATTCGCCGGACTCTCGATCACGTACATCGGAGATGCTCGCCGCAAACCCGCCATCACTCTCTTCCATTGCAGCACCATCTGCATCGAGGACGCGCTTCTCAGTGGTGAAGATGATCGTGGGCTGGCCATCCGTCCGGTTGACGATGACCGGCTTGCTGGTGATGGCGCCCCCGCCTTCGTACCCCTGAGCGTCGTCGCCTGCGACGGGCCAGATGGAGGAGAGCGTCCACTGGTTGGGCTGGTCGCTCATGAGGTTCAAGCGCCAGAGCCGACCCTCGCTGTCGCCGATGTACACCAACTTGGCCACGGCACCCGTCTGAGGTGGCCAGACAGCGGGCGCCCCCACCATGCCACCATCGAGTTCACCGGTGATGCCTTGTGATCTGGCAGTGCTGAACTCTCGGATGACCTCACCCGTGAAGGCGTCGATCACGAGCACACATCGCCCTGGGCGATCTGCCCCTCGACCAGGCCGTCGCTCCGGATCCTCCCCACACCCCACGATCACTGCAGCCTTCGCCTGGTTGCCGATGCGCACCTGGGTCAAGGCTGGCTCGGAGACAGTATTGCCGAGGCTCTCGACCTCCCGGGTGCTCACCGACCATGGTGGAAAGGAGCCAATGTTCGCGGGGAACAAGAGCTGGTCGCTGATGATGGCGTTCTCCTCGAGCATGCCGAGGTTGGTGGCATCGACGCCGTAGATCCCCTTGCCGGCACGGCCGAGGGTGCCCACGAGGAACGTCCGGAAGTTGACCTGGGCGCTCCCGGCATTGGGGCAATCGAGGCCACCCTGAGCATTCATGTTGCGACACACCGGCAGATCCCCACTCACGAGATCACCATCGACCGTGAGCGTGTTCTCCATTTGATCGAGCTTGGGCCAGACCTCTCGAGGCACCAGGTTGGCCAGCTCCGCACCGTCGTGTGCTCTGAAGACGTGCACCGCACCATCGTTCGCAGGCACGGCGATGACGGTGGGCCGATCTTTGTACTCATCCTTGAAGGCTTTGTAGGCCGGGCTGGTGAAGCTCGCATTGGGACTCGAGATCGCAGTCATCTTGCCTGCGATCACTGCGCCAAGACGACGTGTACCCCGCCCCTGCGCCCGACGACCATCAGGCAACCCCGCCGGGCCGAAGAAGCCCGCAAGGGTTTGGCCGGCGTAGTCCACACGGTGCCGCTCATTGACATCAACTCCAGCTTCGTCGGCGTTCTCATCGGCATCACCATCTAAATCGAAGAGCGCATCGTCCATGCCCATGTAGTCCACGCCAATTCGGCGCCGCTTGGAGTCATCGGGTACGCCGTCTTCGTCGAACAAGGCGTTGATACCGCCCATGACCACCTCAACACCACCATCATCTGAAGGCGTGAAGGCTCTACGGCGTAGATCATCCTGGTTGAGCCCTTCGTGAAAGCCGGTGACGCCCTGGGAGACCAGGGCGTCGTTCCCGCCACATACAAAGTCCTCCCGATTGACCACCCCGAACCAGGCGTTGTCGGTGTCGGTGGCCAGCTGAGCATAGGCGCTCACCTGCCATACTTTGGTATTGTTGTTGCCATCACCCATGGCCTTGAGATCGGCCTTGGTCGGCGTCACCATCAAAGGTGGTGTGCGGCCCTGACGGCTGGTGGAGTTCTTGGCTTTGATGACATTGAGGGCCCGCTTGAGCTCATCGGCATTTTCAGCCCAGAACCAGCCATCATTCTCATCTTCGCCGCCACTCGCAGCGGCGATGCTCGCCACCTTGGCCTGCAGGAGAGGATTGCTGTCTTTGGGGCCCACACCAATGACGTAGACCGTCACACCGCTGGCGTCGAGGGCCGCAGCAGCGGCCTCGCTGGTCTGGTACGGCCAGCCCTCGGGGTATTTACACGCCCTCAAGCCGCCCTGGCCGAGCTCGCAGCTGCCACCTGCACAGTCGTTGTTGTCATTGCAGGGCTGACCCCCGTAGTAGTCCGTGGGCACGCTGCCCAGGATCAACACCGCAATGCGGCGGCGACAGTTGCCCCCTTCTTCATTGCGTCGGCTGATGTGGGCTTCGAGATCGGTGAGGGCCGCGGCGACAGGGGCTCGCCCCATGGGCACGATGCGGCGCAGCTCGTCCATGACGTACCGGTTGTGGGCAGCGATCGAAGCAGGCTGCTCGGACACGACGATGTTAATGCCACCAGGGACGCCCCGCTCACCGTCGACTGAGCGCCCGTTGATGGCGTCGAAGGTGCGAATGCCCATGTTAGGTTGTGTCACGCCACCACCGGGGAACGAGGTGGCGTCGGCAACACTCTGGGGGACGTTCAGGACCTCGCCACCGAAGGAAGCAGTGTCTTGAGGGCCCTCTTTCTGCGCGGAGACGTCAAAGGACATCACCCCGAAACGTACGGTTTCGATGTTCTGCTGGATGAAGCCATCGTCGGTGAACGCCTGCAGATTCCGCGTGGCGTCGTCGAACCCACGGGCCTTGCCGTGATCGTTGTTGCAGGGCGCCCAATCCTTGCAATCATTCGCAACGGAAAGCTCGCAACACATCGCCCGGGCGTGCACGAACGACAGCTGCCCGTCGTTGTAATGGTGGCCCTCTCGATTGTCGAGGACACACCAGTGGTCACCGAGCGCCGAGCGGCCGGCGAGGGCTTCCTGCACCACCATCATCCGGGTCTTGCTGTAGAGGTTGAATGCTCTCTGCGGGGTCATGTCATCCCGAACCGGACCCGCATCACAGCTGGGCTGGCCAAAGCCGACGATGCGCTGAGACATCTCCCGAGAGCTGTCGATGAGCAGCAACATCTCTGGGGCGTTGCCCCCGCCATCGAGAGCGACAGCGTTCTCCTGCCCATGGGCGACGCCCACAAGGGCGAAGCCCGACAGCAGCGAGATCAGCAGGGTCTGAGTCGTTGTACTGAGACGCATGTCAACTCCCACACAGCGCGTTGGGGACCTCGGCGAGGTACATGGCAGATTTCACCGCATGCTCCGCGAAGGGTCGGTCAAAGTTGAGATTCTGATAGTCGGCGGGCTTGGCCACGGCCTCGCTGGCCACGTAGCCAAAAGACGTGAACTCGAGCAGGCAATAGGTGTAGCCATCGCGTGAGCTCTGACCTGGCGGATCGCTCACCGGCTCGAACCCTTCCACCCGGACATAGTAGCTGGCCACGAGGCCCGAGGTTTCACCGAAGACGCCGAGGGCGTTCGGGGTAGCCCCACCAAAGAAGTCGGGTGAGGCCGGCTCCACGAACCCTTCAGGCTGGTCGAGCGGGTCCTCAGCCTCGGGATCATTGAGGCTGTAAGCGTCGATGTCACCGTCGCTCGTGACCTTTATCCAGCAGTCCCCGTTGCATCCTGTAGATTCCCGCAGCTGCATCACGTTCGGATCACTGTTGAACAACGTGTTGGCGTGAAACAGCCCCGCCTCGGCGATGTACCGGGCCTGCTTGGAGAGCTTCAGGTTGCCTGAGCCTGCGACGGTCTGCGTGGTGGTGTGCATGGCCATCAGGCCCAAGGCCAGCATGGCGCTCAAGATGAGCACTGCCAGGACCAGGGCGCTGCCACGCTCGCTTCTGCGCTTCACCCTCATGGTGCCCCCCAGCTGTAGGACTTGACGATGTTGGGGGTCTCCACCACCGACGACAGCGTCGCCACTCTGGCGAGCGTGTCCTGAGCGCCGCCGCCCACCTGCACGTTGAACCAGTTGCGATCAGCCATCTTCTGGTTGGCGATGCCCAGGGTGAACTGATTGTCCTCTCGGGGTGTCCGCGCAGCGAGCAGCATGTGAATGCCCCGCAGTCGATGGGTCCGCAGGTTCATGGCTTCTTCTTCATCTTCGAGCCAGTTCCCCACGTCATCAGTGAGATCGTCATCTGCAGGGAAAGAGGGTGTCAGTGATCCCGGTGCTCGAGTGTCGTAGTGACCCCAGAACTGCAGGTTGACCACATAGTCGGCGATGACCAGGGTGCTGCCATCTCGAACCGCGAGATCACCCCCCTGGACCGTGAGCTCCCGCCGCACCAGGTCCGACTTGCGGGGCAAGTCGGGATCAGCCTGGAGGGCGTATTCCACCACCTCGATGGGGTTCACGGTGCAATCACCCGTGCACAAGACATCCTGGATGCACGGCCCCGTGCTCAGGGCGTCATTGTTCGCGAGGGTGATGGTGGCCGGCAGCCCGGCGCCGTTGAACTGCACCGCGGTGATGGGCACCAGATCGATCATGGGGGGGTTGGCCTGCAGTGTATGAATGAGCAGGTAGCGACCCGGCACGAACATCGACTCGAAGCGCGCCGCGCTGTTCATGATGGCTCGACCCGTGATGGTGCTCTGCTGATCTGCGGCGGCGACGACGACCTGGTTGCCGTTGATGCTCTGGGTCTTCAGCGGGTTCCCTGACGAAGCATCCCTGAGCAACCGCAGGCGATCCGGGTTGAACGGTTCGTCTTCGTTGAGGAAGCCTGGGGCGTTCGCGTCGTCGTCGAACAACCTGACCGCCGAGATGCCCTCTTCAGGCCGGCAAAACAGGTTGGCCTCGGGGTTGTTCCAGCTGTTCGGATCCCCGGAGATGATTGTGTTGCGGCCGGCATTGCGCAGGTCGTTCTTGACGAATTCCACGGCAAAGCGCACCGACTCCTGCATCTGCACCACCTGCTCCTGCAAGTAGTACTGTCGAGCGTTGTTGATGAAGACGAAGTAGATGGACATCAACACCACCGCCGCGAGGAGCACTGAGACGAGCAGCTCCACGAGGGTGAACCCTCGAGCGCCCTGGAGACGGGCTGGTGAACGTCGAGTCATGATCATGTTCCCGGTTGATGGAATCGAAGCGTGATGGGCAATGTCACCGAGCGAATGACGTTGTTGGCGCTCGGGCGGCCATCGAAGCCATTGGCGTTGGCCTCGGCACACACCCCTTCGAGGGTGGCTCTGTCCTGAGGATCCCAGGACCACATGACCCGGACACGACCATTCATGAGGCCCTGGTAGGGTGCTGCGGCGATGGGCGACAACCAGTAATGCACACAGAACCGCTGTCGACGCAGATCGCTGCCGGTGTCGGCGTCGAGGATGAGATCGTTGTGATCCAGGGGCTCGTCCGAGAACGTGTGCCATGTCCCGTCGGACCGCGACAGAAAGGGCGCAGGCGGCGCATCTCGAACGGTCCAGTTGTGGCTGCTCTGCCGCAGGATCTCTGCATATCGCTCGGCGAGGTTGATGGCGGCGGAGAAGTCCTTGGCCGAGACGTTGCCCTGAATGGTGCTCAGCTGCATCGAAAAGACCGCGGCAAAGCCGATGGCGGAGACCGCCACGGCGATGAGCGTCTCGATGACAGTGTAGCCCTTCTGAAAGCGCTTCATGCCCCGCTCTCCATTCTCAGACGCGCGGGCCCGGCGAAGGGGATCATGATGCCCCGTGCGGGGCCGGCGATGTCTCCGGCCGGTGTGAAACGCTGCAGTCGCAGCTCCAGTGCACCTGCTCGGTTGGCATCTTCGCCAGGGGGGAACGGCTCGAGCGTGTGGGCATTGAGGATGGCCCCATCTGGTTTGAGGCAGATGAAGACCCGACCACCATCGAGGGCCGCCTCGGGGATCACGGTGGCGAAGCCGATGCTCTCGTCTTTGTCGAGCCCAAAGCGGCGCTCATTGTCGAAGCTGGGTGAGAGGCCGTAGGTGGCTCGGACCACCACATTCTCGAGGTCGTCTTCTTGATCGACGGCGGCCCTGCACGAGGAGGTGAGGGCCTCGACCACCCGAAGCTCGCCCAGAGGCTCGTCTTCGCTGAAGCTCGAGATGCTCACGAGGTGGGCTCGATTCCGACGACGAGCGCGATCCTTCATCTCGTTGAGCAAGTGGCTGGTGTGAGAGACCACCCCAGTGGCCCGATCTCGCTCTCCGAGGTTACGGAGTGTGGGGTAGGTCACCATGGAGAGCAGGCCGAGGATGGCCACCACGATGGCCAGCTCCACCATGGTCAGGCCCTTGGGCTGCACGCGACGCGTGTCAGCTCTGCAGGTGTGATGACGTTGTTGCCTCAATGGTCCCTCTTCGTCGTACGGCTCTCCCGGAGCCAGGTCAGCGCAAGTTCCGTGCCGTATACAGTCGTCGGCTCATTGCCCGGGACGCCAGAAGTTTTTCGGCATCTGGTCCTGACGCCGCTATGAAATTTTTGCGTAACCAGCGAATGATTGCGCAGTGCAGGGGGCTCTCCTTAGGATACCGGCCATGCCTGCCCACCTCGGGGCCCGCCCCCTACAGATGGCCACGTGCCTGTTGCTGTCGATGGTGCCCTTCCGAGGCGCGCTGAGCCAGACCCCTGCCCCTGGCGATGCCGCTGCAGGTGGAGTGGTCTGGCACACGCACGGGCAAATCTGGGTGGACGCCACACGTTGGCGATCTCCCCATCGCAGGGAGATCCAGGACACGACGGTGGTGCGCCACCGATTGCGCTTCGGCGCTTACAACCTCATCGAGGGTGAGCCTCGGCGTGCCCGCCTTGAGGTGGACCTCGAAATCGGCGCCGACCTGGGTCCCCCAGGTTCTGAGGTCGATGCTCTGCCGTACACCCGCCGCGCCACCTTCGACCTGCGCTCGGCTCAGCTGCAGCTGGAAGACATCGTGGGGCCCATCAGCCTCTCCGCTGGGCGTCTGCAGCTCTTCGACCCTGCAGGCTTCGATGCCCTCGACGGCGCCCGGGTGACCGTGGCGCTGCCCCATGTTCATGTGCATGGCGCTGGCGGCTGGGCCGCTCATCGTCGAACCTGGGGGGCCGGACCCGACCAGCCCACGCCCGAGGGTGTGCTGCCTGATCCTGCCGGGCGGCTCTACGGCCTCGGTTTCCACACGCAAAAATTGCCGGGCGTTCAGCTTCAAGGGGCATGGCGACAGCGGGTCGATGGCGACGGACGAATCGAGCGCTCCCTCGCGGGTGCTCAGCTCGTACTGGGCGCCCTCGGGCCGGTGAGCTTGCAGAGCCGCGGCACCTGGGATCTGTACTTGAAGCAGCCTGTGGAGCTCTCTGCAGGTGCCGATGCAACCGTGTCGGATCTCTTGACGCTCTCCACCACAGTGCGGAGGCGCCGGCCGATCTACGCCGCCTCGAGCATCTGGTCCGCCTTCGACCCTCGACCCTTCGACGCGCTCTCGGCCCAGGGCCAGCTCTCCACAGAGCGATGGCGCGGTCGCCTCAGCGCCGACCTCAGGCAATATGCTGATGACGGCCGTGGGCAAGCAGTGCGCTTCGACGGTCAGCGGCTCATGGGAGCAGTCGAGGCTCCAGGCCACGTAGGGGTGTGGAGTCAACTCACCTGGGGCCACGGGGGTGCCCAGCTCCGAGGGGATCTCAATGGCGCAGTCCCCTTCCTCTTTGAGCGTGGAGAGCCGCCTGTCTGGCTCCGCGGTCGGATAGGCGTCGTGCACAGCGCCGGTGACGACACCCTCTCAAGGGTGGCCGAGTGGTCGGGCACGAGTGGCTGGCTGCTCATGGCCCTGAGATGGCCTGCATCGGAGACCGCCCACATCGAATGTGTCGCCGAGAGCCATCACAGCGCCTTCACGCCTGCCCGCATGCGCGTAATGGCCCGCATCGTAGCGGAGGAGTGGCTGTGAACCGGATCCTGCTCTGCCTGAGCATCGCGCTCGTCTGTCCGGGCCCGACATATGCCCAGCACGGCGAGGTCCCCGCGGCGTCGCAGCCATCGCTGAAGGCGCCGGGGTTCGGCACGCCCGTCATCGTGGAGCCACTGCGGGCCACGGCTCCGGAGATGGTGGTGCCTGGTGCTTCAGCCCGTGGCAGGGATCCCCGTCGAGTGATGTATCCATCCAAGGCATCCAGCTTTGATCATGTGGCTCATCGTGCAGGCGGTGAGTCGACTCGATGCCTGACCTGCCACGGTGCCGCCCTCACAGGGGCCCATGCGTCTTCGATGTCGCCTAAGGGAGCCCCCAATCCAGCCCTGCAAGCGCAAGTGAAATTCGACCACAGCCTGCACCATCGACAAGGCATTGCCTGTGCGCGCTGCCATGGCGGCATAGATGGCACCTCAGCGCGGCCCGCGGGTGTGGGTCCAGACCATTTGCCCGACATGTCCTTGTGCCTTGGGTGTCATGAAGACTGGGCCTCGGACCGGGTGGCCTTCCAATGTGGTCGGTGTCACCTCACGGATCCTGGTGGCCGGGTGCTCACCGATCTGCCCTCCGGACAGTTCGTGCCTGTGGGCCGATATGGGTACGGCGATCACCGTCTGGGCTTCGACACAGGCCACGGACCGCTCGCCCTGGCCCACCCGGACAGGTGCGAGACCTGCCATGCCCCCGCTCGATGCCAGACCTGCCACACCGGCTCGATCAGACCCGTCAGCCAGCACCCCGCGGACTACCTCATGCATCACGGCCCCGACGCCCGGCGCAATGATCCGGAGTGCAGCACCTGCCATCGGGTCAGCATCGATTGCGTGGGCTGCCACCTGCGCAGTGGCCTTGGCGATGCCACGGCAGGCCCCCTGGCCTATGGCGCCGACGGGGTGGCCCGGGGCAGTTATCACAGCGCAACGTTCGTCGGTCGCCCGGGGGATCCGCCAGGGCCAGATCATCATCGACACGAGGCGCGCCGCAACCTCGACGCCTGCGTCAGCTGTCACAGCGAGCAGAGCTGCATGCGGTGTCACAGCACAGGCGCCCCGTCTGGCCTGAGAGCCAGCCCCCACGCCGACACGGCGAATCTGTGCGCCGGCCCGTGGCGACTCAACCCCACGGGCTGCTTGAAGTGCCACACTGATGCTGCTGGCCTTGAACGCCTGTGCCCTTGAGCAGTGCTACCCTTGAGCAATACTGCCCTTGAGCAGAGATGCCCCTCGATCAAGATGATCATTGGGCCTGAGATGCTGTTGTCGTAGGGTACGAGGATCGAACAGCCATTGGATGATCATCGGTGCGCAACGAGACACATGAACGAGCGGGCTCGAGACGACACAGCGTGCGCACGTCACTGCTGAGCGTGGGCCTGCTGAGCGTGGGCCTGCTGTGGGGTTGTGGCGCGGAAGACGAGACGGCCCCAGTCTACGCGGACCCGGGCCAGACCTGCCCCACCATCGCCGAGCAGGCGCCCCAGCTGACGGTCCTGCTCGAAGACGATGCGCTCCCGGGCATCTCCCGAGTCATGGGCGAAATCGTCTCCGACGATCAGCTTGCGGCTGCGCTCGACGGCACGCTTCGCCTGATGGCCCGGCTCACCGAAGAGGAGATCAGCAACCTCGTGGCCATCGCGGGACACCCCTCGCTCTCTGGTGCGACCCACCAGCTCGAGAGCATGTTGCACATCATGCAATCGGGCCCCGAGGGTCTACGCAGCGATGTGCTCGAGGAGATCCAGTTTCTGCTGCAAACCTGCGAGGGCGGTCGAACCTTCGACGCCCTCGGCGGGCTCTTCGACGCCCCTGAGATCCCTCAGGCGCTCAACGCGCTGGGCGCCGCGCTCAAGCTGCCCGAGATCCAAGCCCTGCTCTCCGGAGAGGGCCCGGACCCATCGGTGCTGGGCCGCGCAGGCTTCAACGCCATCGTGGGCAACATGCTGCTCAAGCTCACCGAGCCCGGCTACGACTTCGACGCCGACGTTCGGCGCCCTCTGGCCGAGCTCGGGGTGCTCCCCCTCGACACCCCGCCCCTGCTCACCCTGATGGACGCCCTGAGCGGCGTCATGTCGCCTGAGCGTGGGGTGCAGCGTGCTCTCTCTGACCTGGTGTGTTGCGGCTTCTATGGCACCCCGACGTGCTCCACCGGGGGTACTCTGCGGGACAGCCCGCCCATCTTGAGAAACCTGGGGTACGACCTGCTCCTCGCCCAAAGTGTGGCCCCCACCTCGCCCACCAACACAGACTTGTTCGAGGCCCTCGGCGTGCTCGCCGGTGATCCGATCATCTCGGCGGCCCTTCAGCCGCTGAACACAGTCCTCGATCAGATGGCTGAAGATGCCGACCTGCGGGCCGCCCTCGTCGACATGATGGTCACGATTTTGGAGCCCGAGAACATGGCGTTGATGCTGCCGGATCTCGAGCACATGATCAGCGCCGGCGCCGCGGATGAGCTCTTCGGCCTGTTCGGCCTCTTCACGGGCACGTGTACGCCATGATGAACCGGTTGCCTCTCGTCGCCCTCGGGGCGCTCCTCTGCGCGACCCCTGCCCAGGCCTCTGTGCTCGAGATCTTCGGCTTCAGCGCGCGGGGTACGGCCATGGGCAGCGCCCAGACCGCCGCGGCCAACGACTACACCGCCACCTTCTACAACCCCGCGGCGCTCACGGTGCCCAAGCGCGTCATCGTCGGCGCGGGGGTCGTGGGTATGCTGCCTCGCCTCACCGTCGATCGGGACTTCAGCCAGATCAACCAGCGAGACATCGAGGCCAGCTACCCCGGAGACGCCGGGGGCTTCACCCTCGGCGCCCTGTTCCCTCTCGGCGGCCTCATCGACAACCGCGTCGCCGTGGGTGTAGGGGTCTATGTGCCCACCCTGGCCCTCGTGCGGGGTGAGGGTGTGGACAGCCAGCGGCCACAGTTCTATCGCTACGAAAACCTGCCCGACAAATATGTGCTGCTCACATCCGTGGCCTTCGAATTCACCGACTGGATCTCCATCGGCATCGGCGCTCAGGTCCTCGCCCAACTCAACGGCGCAGTGCTGGCGCAGATCGACGTGCCCAACGGGCGGGTGAACTCCAGACAAATCGAAGTAGAGCTGCGACCCACTGCGGCCCCCGTGGCGGGGGTGCATGTGCGGCCCACGTCGAACCTCAGCTTTGGCCTGTCGTGGCGCGGCAACGTGCAGCTCGACTACGGCCTGCCGGCAGAGATCCAGCTCGAGGAGCTGCTCAGCCTCGACCTGCAGCTCGGCGGCACGGTGCTCTACCACCCCGACATCGTCACCCTCGGCGCCGCGTGGCAGATCTCCGACGACTGGCTCACCTCGCTCGACGTCAGCTACGCATGGTGGTCCGGCGCCCCTGATCCGTCGCCCCGCCTCGCCCTCGACATCAGCGGCACGCTCGTCGACGGGCTGGGCCTCGAAGAGCGCCTGGACGGCGGCTCTGGCAACCCCATCGATCTGTCGTTCAAAGATGTGCCCCAGGTGCGCCTGGGCGTGGAACACACCCCCATCGACGCCCTGGCCATTCGAGCAGGCTATAGCTGGCGGCCCACGCCGGCGCCGATCCCTTCTGGCGCCTTCAACTACATCGACACCGACGCCCACATCGTCTCTCTGGGCCTCGGCGTGGTGTTCCAGGACCCCCTCGAGATCAGGCGCAACCCCATCCACCTCGACGCGGTCTATCAGGGCACCGTGATGGCCTCCACCCGGGTGGACAAAGCCGCCGGCACTCGGGATCCCGTGGGCGGATATGACGCCGGGGGCGTCGTGCACTTCATCGGGCTCACCTTCCGCCACGATCTCTGAGCGCGGCCCACGGCGGCCCGCCGCCGAACGAGATCCGTGCACACATCATGGGGGCGCGGTATAACCCCCGCCGAATTCCCTAGAGAGTCCCTTTCGAGAAGGAGCCCCCATGACCACCCCCGCAGAGCTGAAGCGGGAGCTGGAGCGGCGACGCACGTTCGCCATCATCAGCCACCCTGACGCCGGCAAGACCACCATCACCGAGAAGCTGCTGCTCTTCGGGGGTGCCATTCAGACCGCCGGCGCCGTGCGGGCCAAACGCAACGCCCAGCACACCACATCCGACTTCATGAAGATGGAGCGGGAGCGCGGCATCTCGATCTCCACGGCGGTCATGAGCTTCGACTACAAGGGTCGAAACGTGAACCTGCTCGACACCCCGGGCCACGCCGACTTCAGCGAGGACACCTACCGGGTGCTCACCGCCGTGGACTCGTCGCTCATGGTGCTCGACGGCGCCAAGGGCGTAGAGCAGCGGACCATGGCCCTCATGGACGTCTGCCGCATGCGGGACACCCCGGTGATGACCTTCACCAACAAGTTCGACCGGGACTGCCTCGATCCCTTCGATCTGCTCGACGATGTGGAGAAGAAGCTGGGCATAACGTGTTGCCCCATCACCTGGCCCATCGGCATGGGCAAGGATTTCCAGGGGGTCTACGATCTCGTGGGCAAGCGGGTGGTGTTCTACGAGGCCGCCTCCCGTGGCCGCATGAACGAGATCGTCGAGCTTCAAGATCCTGACGACGCCGCCCTGGACGATCTCATCGGCGAGCAGCTCGCCGAGAAGCTCCGAGAAGACCTCATGCTCATCGAGGCCCTTGATCCCTTTGATCGAGAGGCATATCTGAAGGGCCTGCAGACGCCGGTCTTCTTCGGCAGCGCCATCAACAACTTCGGGGTCCGGGAGCTGCTGGACCACTTCGTGGAGTACGCCCCCCAGCCTCAGGCCCGGGCCACCGATCAGCGCACCGTCGAGCCCAACGAGGAGAAGCTCTCGGGCTTCGTCTTCAAGATCCAGGCGAACCTCGACCCCGCCCACCGGGATCGCATGGCCTTCATGCGCATCACCTCGGGGAAGTACGAGCGGGGCATGAAGCTGTTCCACGTACGCACCGGGCGGCAGATGGCGATCCACAACGCCACCACCTTCCTCGCTCGGGATCGCACCGTCACTGAAGAGGCGTGGCCCGGCGACATCATCGGCCTGCACAACCACGGCGCCATCCGGATCGGCGACACCTTCACCCTCGGCGAGAAGGTGAAGTTCACCGGCATCCCCTCCTTCGCGCCGGAGCTGTTCCGCCGTGCCATTTTGCGGGATCCGCTGAAGTCGAAGGCCCTGGCCAAGGGGCTCAAGGAGCTTTCAGAAGAAGGCGCCGCTCAGCTGTTCCGCCCCATCGACGGCACCGAGTACATCATCGGCGCCCTCGGGGTGCTGCAGTTCGACGTCATCCGCAGCCGCCTGGAGAACGAGTATCGGGTGCGTGCAGAGTTCGAAGCGGTGCCTTACACCGCCATGCGCTGGCTCGCCTGCGACGACGACAAGAAGCTGGACACCTTCATCAGCCAGAACCGGGCCCGCATCTTCCGCGACGTGATGGATCAGCCCGTGTTCCTCGCCAACAGCGACTGGGCCATCAACTACGCGTCGGAGAATCACCCCGACGTGGTCTTCATGAAGACGATGGAGATTCAGTAGCCCCTCTGCTCGTCGGCCCTGCTCGTCGGCCCTGCTCAGCGCCTGAGCAACCGGCGGATCAACCAGCGAGTCTCTTCCACCTTCAAGGCATACGCCCCCACGAAGGTGATCACCACGGCGCCGCCACCGGCGATGCCGCCGCTGAGCAGAGGCGGCATCGCTTCGCTCAACAGCCCCACGACCCAGATGCCCAGCGCCGTAGCCCCTGCGGCCACGGGCAGCAGCCGCACGAGCAAGTCGGTGATGCCCGGCCCGCTGGCTCGGGGCCCATCAAGGGCACGTCTCAGCGCCCACATCAGCAACAGCACGTACACCAGAATGCTCATGGAAGAGGCCACGCCGAGGCCGAGTCCGCCGTACGACCCGTACAGCCACCAGTACACCGGCAGCATGGCCAGCACGACGATGGTGCCGATGACTGTGGGTGGCCAGGTCTGCCCTCGGGCATAGAAGCCTCGAGCCACGAGCCCTTGAGCGGACCAGCCCATGAGGCCGCCACAGAGAATGCCGGTGTAGAGCCCGATGTCCTGCAGGCCCTGGGCGTCGATGCGCCCTGATCCCCAGATGACCTGAGCCACCTGGACGCCGGCCACGGTGAGCCCCACCTGGGCGAGGACCGCCAACAACAGGAGCGCCCGCAGCGCCCGCACCAGGGTGGACCACGCCTCGACGGTCTCGCCGGCGTTCATCATGCGCGAGAGTGTGGGGAACGCCGCCATGCCCAGGGCGAGGCCAAAGACCCCCATGGGCACCTTCATCAGGGTGCGGGCGTAGCCCATCTGCGCCACGAGGCCCCCCTGCTCCGAGGCGAAGTAGGTCACCAGCCAGTCATCCACCATGACCACGGAGAAGCCCAGCATGATGGGCAGCGCCCGGACGAAGTAGCGCTTCACGTCGGGGTGGCTGGGCTCCAGACGCCATCGCCACCGCACGCCCAGCCGAATGGCGCCGAGGAGCGGCAACCCGAAGGGCCCCAGCGCCGCCCCAACGACCGCACCCCACGCGAAAGCATACTCACCATACTCAGGGCCCCAAATGAGCCCTGCGCCGACGATGCACCCGGTGTAGACCAGCGGCGCCAGGGCCGGCAGGCTGTGACGATCTTCAGCTTGGAGGGTGGCAGAGAGCAGGCCCCCGACGGCGTGAAAGAGCGCCGTAGGCAGCACGATGCGGTACAGCGAAACGAGGGCTTCTTGTTTCTCTGGGGCAAACCCTGGGGCGAGCTTCGGCGCCACCACCGGCGCCAACCACCACGCCACGGCGATCAGCACCAGGGCGCCGAGCCCCAACAGGTTGCCCACGGCGGCACAGGCCCGCCACCCACCCGCCTCGTCTCCATCAGCACGATGCTTCTGAAACAACGGGATGAAGACGAGGGAGATGGCCCCACCGGCGAGCAGGTAGAGCAGGTAGTCGGGCAAGACGAACGACGCCCGAAAGATGTCGGCGCCGTCTCCATCGCCGAGGGTGCGACCGATGACCGCTTCTCGCACGAGGCCGATGAGCCGCGAGAGCAGGTTGGCCAGCCCATAGATCAGGGCGGCGACGCCGATTTGACGGCTCATCGAGGGCCCCTCACTCGGGGGAGGCCGACGCAGGTGGGGAGAAGACGCGCAGGAGCCCGCCTACGCCCACGGCCACACAGATCGCCCCCAGCAGGTCGAACCACACAGGCTGATAGACAACCTGGTCGACTGATGGCACATCGAAGCCTGGGAGGTTGGGCGCCAGGCCCAGGGCCATGAGCGACAGCAACAAGGGCATCGGCAGGGTGGACAGCGCAGCGACGGTTGCCGAGCCCGTACACGCGAAGAGCCACGCACCAAAGGCGAAAAGCGGAGCCACCAGAATGAGCGGATGGCCCAGGCCCTCCGCCATAATCCCCGCCCAGAAGCCGAGCATGGGGACCACCGTCCAACGTTCGAAACGGGTGAGCAGATGGCGGGCGATGAGCCCATTGAAAACCCAGGAGATCGTCACCAGTGAGAGGGCCACCACAAAGGTGGCTTCCCACGGGCTCACCTCCAGCCCACCTTCTGGCGTCATAGGAATCGGCGGGGGCGCCGTGGACATGCTCTCGAGGACGTTGTCCACCTCAGAGGCCAGGATCAAGAAGCCGAGGGCTGCGATGATGCTCAGCACCAAGATCTGCACGGTTGGCAATCGTGTGCTCAGGGGCGGCGCATCAGGGGCCACCTTCTGGTCGACGACATAGGCCGCGGCGAGGCCAGCGAGAGCGGCGACCCCTGCACCGAGCAAGGGGGCCTGGATCGCCGCCAGAGCCACCAGGGTGACCATGGTGGCCACCAACCAGCCTACAGCGATGAGGAAAGCCAGCTGCAGTGACTTCAGGGGCGAGGGCTGCTCGCCTCCCCCGCCGTTCTTGGGATCGTGCTCAGACATCGGCGGGCACCCTACAGCGGGGTGTCATGGACGTCTAGTGCCAGGGCATGGGCCCTGATACATTGCCGCCATGTCTACAATGCGCTCCGTCTACACCAACATCCGCGCCGCCCGTACGGCCATCAAGGATGTTGGCCGCCTGCGTCAGATCGCCTCGGTTCTGGTGCGCCACGGTCTCGGCCACGTCGTCGAGTCCTGGAACCTTCAGGACAAGTTCCTGCTGGGTCTCATGGTGCCTCAGACCCCGGTGGGCATGAAGCAGAAGTCATTGCCAGCCCGGGTCACCGAGGCCACCCAGCAATTGGGCCCCACCTTCGTGAAGCTCGGGCAGATCCTGTCCACGCGGCCCGATCTCATCCCTCAGGAGTTCTGCGACGCCCTCGCCACCCTGCAAGATCAGGTGCTGCCCATCGAGGCCGAGGCCGCCCGGAAAGTGATCAGGGACTCCACGGGCCGCGACGTGGACGACATCTTCGCCGAGTTCGACGACGAGCCCCTCGCCTGCGCCAGCATCGCCCAGGTGCACACTGCGCGTCTGAGGACCGGCGAAGAGGTGGTGGTGAAGGTGCAGAGGCCGGGCATCCGGGCCACCATCGAGAGCGATCTGCACATCTTGTACTTCGCCGCCCGGCAGCTCGAGGCCACCATCCCCGAAGCCCAGGCCTTCGACCCGGTCTCCATCACCCGAGAGTTCGAGAAGGCCATCATCCGGGAGCTCGACTTCACCTACGAGGCCGATCACCTGCAGCGGTTCGATCGCAACTTCGAGGATGATCCTGGGGCCCACATCCCCAAGCTGTACCGCGAGTACTCCACGAGCCACGTGATGGTGATGGAGCGCCTCAAGGGCTGCAAAATCACCGAGGGCGCCCAGCACGGCCACGACATGGAGGCAGTGGCCAAGAACGCTGTGCGGGTGCTCTTCACCATGGTCTTCGAGCACGGGTTCTTCCACGGCGATCTGCACCCCGGGAACGTCTTCATCCTCGAGGGCGGCCGCATGGGCCTCATCGACTTCGGCCTCGTGGGCCGGATGACCCCGACGATGAAGGACATGATGGCCGATCTGCTCATGGCCATCGTCACCAGCGACTATGAAGGCGTGGCCCGCAGCTTCTACGAGATCTGCATCCGCCGCGGCCCGGTGAACTACGGTGAGTTCGAGTCCGACGTCATCGAGCTGATGGAGCGTTACTTCAGCCACAAGACCCTCGCCGAGGTGGACTTCGGCGCCTTCATCCGCGATCTCGTCGAGGGAGCCATCCGCCACAACGTCACCGTGCCCCCCGACTACACGATGTTCTTCAAGGCCATCATGACCGTAGAGGGCATCGGCAAGGCCATCGCCCCCGATCTCGACCTCATCGGTGAATGTCAGCCCTATGTAGAGAAGCTGATCCTCGCCCGGTACAGCCCCGAGCGGGTGATGAAGTCGGCAGCAGACACGCTGCAGGCCTTCGCGCGGTTCGGGCGGCAGTTCCCCATCACCGCGCATCAGTTCCTGTCTCAGATCGAAGACGGCAAGCTCTCGATCGGGGTGGAGCACCAGCAGCTCGAGCAGCTCGAGAAGGGTCGGGCCGAGCGGAGCAACCGCGCCGTCACGGGGGCCATCGCCGGCGTGCTCATGCTCTGCGGCACCCTCGTGCGTCACGATCCCGGCTTTACCCTCTTCGGGATGCCCGGGCTGAGTGCGGTGTTGTGGATCATCGGCGGCGGCATCGCCAGCCGGGTGCTGTGGCGCATCTACCGCTCAGGTCACTGGTGAGGCGCTTCAGCAGCACCCGCACTCGGCGGTCTCGGGCGGGTCGAGGAACCCGTCGAGTACCTTGATGGCCACCTTGTAGCGGTTGAAGGGGGGCATGATGTACGCCCCCTGCACCCGGTGGCGCACGGCGGCGAGGGCCTCTCGGGCGATGGCGATGCCTTCTTCTTGCCCCCGGCCCTGCTCGTCGGCGGCCTTCATCCGCAGCCTGATCTCGTCGGGGATCTGCATGCCCGGCACGTTGTTGTGCAGGAACTCGGCGTTTCGGTAGCTGGCCAGCGGGCACAGCCCCAACATCACCGGCAGCCCCATGTCCGCCACATCGTCGAGGAACCGCTCCACCTTGGACGGATCATAGACCGGTTGGGTCATCACCACCTCGGCTCCGGCCTCGCGCTTCATCGCCAGACGCCTCAGCTCCCGATCGTAGTCCAGCGCCGCGGGCTCCGCCCCCGTGGCCAGTACGAAAGAGGTGGGGCTCATCTCTTTGCCCGCAGGATCAACGCCTGCGTTGAAGCCCTTGATCACCTCGAGCAAGCCCACACTGTCGAGATCGTACACCCCCGTGGAGTTGGGATAGGCCCCCATCTTCGGGGGATCGCCCGTGATGACCACGAGGTTGCGCACCCCCATGGTGTGGGCCCCGAGCAGGTGAGAGAGCAGCCCGAGGAAGCTGCGATCGCGGCAGCAGATGTGCACGATGGGCTGCAAGCCGGTCTGGGCCTCGATGGCCTGAGCCATGGCCAGGTTGCCCATGCGCACGCTCGCCCGGGGGCCGTCGGCGATGTTGATGGTGGTGATCCCCGCCTCTTTGAGGGCCTGAGCAGCGATGACCTTCTTCTCGAGATTGAACCCCGTGGGCGGGTTGATCTCCACGCTGGTGACGAACCGGCCTGCGGCAAGCTGAGCGCCGAGCGTGCTCCGAGCGGCAACGGGCGTCGCCGGCTCCACGGGAGAGGCGCCCCCCTCGATCTTGATCTCTTTCGCAGCGGGGTCTTGCGCCGCGGACATCATGCGAGCAGCCCCAGCCATGGACTTGATGTGAGAAGGTCGAGTGCCACAGCAGCCGCCGACCACCTTCACCCCTGCCTTGAACAAACGCCGGGCAAAGACCCCGAAGTACTCGGGATTCGCCACATATATCATGCGGCCGTCCACCACCTCGGGGGCCCCGGCATTCGCCTGGGCCATCACCGGCACGCCGAGGCCTACCATCGGCGTCGACACCCGGAACAACAAGTCAGGGCCGCCGCCACAATTGGAGCCGATCACGTCCGCGCCGGCGTCGATGAGCCGCTGGCCCACGACCTTCGGCGGCTGACCGTTTTGCGTGACGCCTTCAGGGGTGAAAGTCATCAAGGCCACGATGGGCAGCTCGGTCCGGGTCCGGGCGAGGGACACCGCGAGCTCGATCTCTTGAAGCTCGTAAAAGGTCTCGAAGATCAGGGCGTCTACCCCGGTCTCCAGCAGGACGTCGATCTGTTCGATGAAGGCCGCCTCGGCCCTGGCACCCTGGGGGCCCACGAGCTGCTGCAGGGTGAGGCCCGTGGGCCCGACGCTGCCACAGATGAATGCCCTGCCCTTCGCCGCCGCGCGGGCCAGCTTGACCCCGGCGACGTTGAGCTCTCGGACCTTCGCGCCGAGCTCGTGCCGCTCCAGGCGCAGGCGGTTGGCCCCGAAGGTGTTGGTGGTGATGGCCCGGGCCCCCGCAGCGAGATACTCGCCGTGGATCTGCTCCACAAGCTCGGGCTGGCCCAGGTTCACTGCTTCGAAGTTCCGGTTGAGGAACACGCCATGGTCGTAGAGCAGCGTGCCCATGGCCCCGTCGAAGAGCAGGCCGCCGCGTGAGGCCAGGGTGAGAAAATCGCTCATGTCTGTCGTGCTCCCTCTCGCACTCGCTGATCTCCGCCGAGGGCATCGGCGCCCACCCGCCCGTTGTCATCGACCTGCGGGCGGTGGGCCTTTACGATGCCCGAAACCACCCTGTGGCCTCGGCCGATCTGCACACACGCACGCCTGAGGACCCCATGTATGCGACAACAGGACCCTGGAGACAAGTTGGCCCAGGGCAGGAGCGCCGATGGATCCACACGTCCTCCAGGGCAGCTATGATCGGTTCGCCCCCCGCTACGACGAGATCTTTCTCGAACAGCAGCGGCCCAAAATCACTGCCATTTCCGAAGCATTGCCGTCTCCACCTCCAGGGCCTGTGCTCGACGCAGGGTGTGGCACGGGGCTGCTGCACCGCCTGACTGGATGGCCCGCGGTGCAGGTGGATTTCTCAAGAGAGATGCTGCATCACAACCCCGGGCCTCAGCGCGTGCTCGGCGATCTCGGGCGGCTCCCCTTCCCTGATGGTGTCTTTGGTACCGCATGTTGTGTCACCGCACTCCTGGACTTCGGCCCAGACATACGTGGGCTCTCCGAGCTCATCCGTGTGGTGCGCCCTGGCGGGTACCTCGCCCTCTCCGCGCTCAAGGTAGATGACCTGCCCAGCCTCGAGTCTGCCCTGGCAGCGGCCCCCCTCACCGAGCTGAAACGGCTCGACCTCGACCAGGACATGGGCTGGATACTCCAGCGCACAGACGGCTGATCTCACCACACGACGAAGCCCTTGCCCCACCTGTGCAGTTGCTGTTCACTCCAGCACCATGGATGCCTTCGATACAGTGTCGATCCTCCTGGTGGTGGCAGGCCTCTTTGGCTACCTCAACCACCACTTCCTCAAACTGCCCTTCACCATCGGCCTCATGGTCTCGGGGTTGCTGGCTTCACTGCTCGTAGTGGCCATCGACGCCATGGCCCCAGGCCTCGGGTGGGGTCAGGCGATCTCTGAGGCGGTGCTGGGCATCGACTTCACCGACTCGGTGCTCAGGGTGATGCTCGGGGCGCTGCTCTTCGCCGGGGCGATGCACGTCAACCTCGACGATCTGCTCGATCAAAAGGGCATCATCCTCACTCTCGCCTCCGTGGGGGTGATCTTGTCCACGGTGGTCTTCGGCGGCATGGCCTATTACATCTTCGCCGCCCTGGGCCACCCGATCTCGCTGCCCTGGTGCATGGTCTTCGGCTCGTTGCTGGCCCCCACTGACCCCATCGCGGTGCTGGGCATCATGAAGTCACTCGGAGCGCCCAAAGCGCTTGAGTCGAAGGTGGCCGGTGAGTCGCTCTTCAACGATGGCGTCGGCGTGGTGGTCTTCGCCGCCCTCGTGTCCTGGGCCTCTTCTTCCACCGGAGATGTGCCCTGGGGTGACGTGGGCGTGCTCTTCCTCGAGGAGGTGGGCGGCGGCGTGGTGTTGGGCCTCGGCGCGGGCCTGCTGGTCTACAAGGCCATGCGTACCCTCGACGAGCCTAACCTCGAGATCCTGCTCAGCGTGGGCTTGGTCATGGGCATGACCACCGTGGCCTACGCCCTGCATTTCTCCGCCCCCCTCGCCTGCGTCTTCGCCGGCCTGCTCATCGGCAACCACGGCCGCCGCCTGGCCATGTCTGCCAAGACCCGCGAGGCCCTCGATCTGGTCTGGGCCTTCATCGACGAAGCCCTCAACGCCATCTTGTTCCTGTTGGTGGGCCTCGAGGTGTTCCAGACCCAGTCTTCCATGTTGGTCCCAGCCCTGGTGGCGATCCCCATGGCCCTGCTCGCCAGAGCCGTGGCCGTCTCAGTCCCCGTGAAGGCCCTCAGCCTCGGCCGCGACTTCCTCCCGGGCACCACCCCCATCTTGATCTGGGGAGGCCTCAAGGGTGGCATCTCTGTGGCTCTGGCGCTCTCGCTGCCCCAGTTCGAGGGCCGAGGCATCATCATCGCCGCGACCTATGTAGTGGTGGTGTTCTCCATCTTGGTGCAGGGCATGACCGTCGGCCCTCTGATCAAACGCCTGACCTCGACGGATCCATCTCAGGCCTCTCATCACTGAGCAGGCCCCTCGACAGCGGGTCACACTTTGACCGCCACCACCCTGGCCTGCCTCATCTGCGCCGCCCTCGCCTGGTCCTGCCTCGACGCGCTGCGCAAGGGCCTCGGCGCCCGCCTGGACATCGTCTCCGCCCTGTTGATGCTCACCCTCGTGCAGGTGCCCGCCTTCGGCGTGTGGCTGTACGTGGAAGGCTGGCCCCTGGTGAAGTCAGGCTTCTGGCCCCTGACCCTCGGGGTGCTGGCGCTGAACCTGCTCTCCAACCTGATGTTTCTGCGGGCAGTGCAAGTCTCACCGTTGAGCCGCACGGTGCCATACCTGTCTCTCACTCCAGTGTTCACCATCGGCGCCGCCGCGCTGGCCCTCGGGGAATGGCCCACGACTTTGCAGCTCGTGGGCATGGGCCTGGTGCTCCTCGGCGCCATCGGCCTCAACGCCGGGCACTTGCACCCACGACAGATCGACAAGGGTGTCTTGCTGATGATTGGGGTGGCGATCATCTGGGCCACCAACTCGGTCTTCGACAAGATGGCCGTGTCCCTGAGCAGCCCTCCTCTCCACGGCATGGTGCAGATCGGGGGACTCGCGGTGATCGTCGCCCTATGGCTGGGTCTTCGAGGGCGTCTCGGCGAGGCGCTGCACGCCGGCATGAGGCATCGCGGGATCGTGCTCGCCTCTGGGGGGGTGGCCGCCCTGGCCATGGGCCTGCAGCTCGTGGCTCTTCAGCTGACCCTGGCGAGCGTGGTCGAGGTGGTGAAGCGAGCCATCGGGCTGGTGATGGCGGTGCTCCTGGGCCGAATGTTCTTCGGAGAAGGGTTCACTGCGGGAAAGTGGGTGTCGGTGGGGCTGATGGGGGCGGGCACCATCCTGGTGCTCACCCAGGGCGGCTGAGCGCCACCCTGCTTCACATCACTTGGAGGGCACCGGGCCGGCCTGAAGCACGCGCTCGGGGATGTCGGGCAGCTTGCGGATGGCCTCCTGGAAGATGCCGGCGAGCTTGTCTGCCGTGGCGTTGTAGGCGTCGACGTCTTCCCAGGCGTTGCGGGGATCGAGGATCTCGTCGGGCACCCCAGGCATGCTCTTGGGCACGTACATCTTGAACGTGGGGTGGTACCAGAAGTTGTCCTCGTTCATGTTGACGTTGTCGTCGCGGACAGCGTTGATGATGCCCTTGCTCACCAGGATGTCGACGCGGCTGCGGTTGGGCAGGCTTTGGGGCCCGAGCCAGCCGGTGTTCACCAGCCACACCTTGGTGCCGTGCTTCGAGATCAGCTTGGCGAGCAGCTCCATGTAGTACATGGGCTTCAAGGGCATGAAAGGCTTGCCGAAGAAGCTCGAGAAGGTGGGCACCGGATCAGTGATGCCCTTCTCGGTGCCGGGCATCTTGCTGGTGAAGCCACAAGCGAAGTGGAACATGCCACCCTCGGTGGACAGGCGCGCCACAGGGGGCAACACGCCAAAGCCGTCGGCGGTGAGGAAGGTGATGTTCGCCGGGGCCTTCGAGGTGCCCGAGGCCTTCGCCGTGGGCACGTAATCGAGGGGGTAGCCCACGCGGCCGTTCGCCGTGATGGAGCCGTTGCTGTAGTCCACCACGCCGTTGTCATCGTGGAAAAGGTTCTCCGCCGTGGTGCCGTACCCGATGGCGTTGTAGGTCTCGGGCTCCTTGTCCTGGCGCAGGTTCTCGGTCTTGGCGTACTGGCCGCCCTCCATGTTGGAGATGGCCCGATCGCCGGTGTTGTCGATCTCGATGCAGATCTGATCGTCGGCGACAGGGTGACCGGTGTTCGAGAGCGTGGTCTTCCCGGTGCCGGACAGGCCCGCGTGCACGGCGGACAGGCCGGTGTTCCCCTCGGAGGCCCCGGCGTGCATGGTCAGGATGCCCTTGAGGGGCAGCAGGAAGTTCTGCACGGCGAAGATCGACTTCTTGATCTGACCGTTGTAGCGGGTGCCACCGATGATGGTGGTCCGGCTGGCGAGATCGGTGATGATGAAGGCGGTGCCGTGGGTGCCATCCTCGGGCTCGGCGTCGACGTCGGGGCAGTGCAGCACCGTCCAGCCGGGGGTGAAGCCCTTCAGCGCGTCGATGTCCTCAATGCGCACGAAGATGTTGCGCGCAAAGAGCGCGCCCATCGGGCGACCGGTGACCACGCGCACGTTCAGGCGGGTGGCGTCGGTGCGGCCGCTGTGGGCGTCGGTGACGTAGAGATCACCGCTGCCGGAGAGGTGCTCCACCACGCGGGCCCGCAGCCGACGGAAGACCTCGGGGCCGATGGGCTGGTTGTCGAAAGCACCCTTGGAGGCGTCGCCCCAGGCCACCAGCTCGTCGAGAGACTTGTCGTTGATGCGGAAGTCGGGATCGTTCACGTAGAACGACGACTTCGCCGCGCGGCCGAAGTAGGGATCGGTGCGCTGATGCAGCGCGCCGTTGGCGAGTACCTCGGCCTGGCCCCGCTGAACCGCTGCCTGGTAGAGGGCGTCCACCCCCAGGTTGCGGTAGACCACTCCGCTCGGGCGGATGCCGTACTCGGCCACCAGCGCAGGGCCCTCAACAAACACAGAACGATCCAAGAGACTCATGTTTCCTCCGAGGGTGATCATGAAAAGTGAAGTCGCTGACCACCGGGGTGTGAATATGAAGGGTATACCGGATCGACACCCGAGAAACCAGGGGCTGCGCACATTGACCTACTCTCCCGGTCAAGGCTCGATTTACAGATTTACAACCCCTGCTTCACAAGACCGACTGTTGACGTCGGCGGGTTTCGGGTTGCATATGCAGTGCCGATTTTGCCAACGACTCGACAGCTCGATTGTCGAATTCGGGCCCTGATTTCGAGCCTTGAGCGCTCGCTGTCAAGATCCCCGACTCGAGGACCCGTGGAGGCCCCGCCGTGATCCCCAACCACATCACCGTCGATGGTGTCGATTACCCTGTCGACGCCGTCATCGATGCCCTGAGCCCGCACATGTCCGAGTCGAGGCTGACTCGCTTCGAGTCCGTGCTCGGGCAACGCCTCAAACACCTCGTCCTCGCGGTGGAGAACCTGCACCACTCCCACAACGCTTCGGCCTGTCTCCGGTCAGCGGAAGCCCTGGGCCTCCAGGACGTAGTGGCCATCGAAGACCTTGAGGCGCTCCCTCTACAGCTCGAGGCGGCCCCCTATCCCATCATGCGCAAGGTGTCGAAGACCGCCCACCGCTGGCTGGACATCCACAGCGTGGATGGCCCGGAGGGCCTGAAGGCCTTCGCCGACGCCAGAGGGGCGAGGCTCTTCGGCGCTGGTCCTCGGGGCGCCTTGACCCTCGACTCGCTGCCCATCGATCGCCCTGTCATCGTGGTCTTCGGCAATGAGCTGAACGGCCTGCGCCCGGAGACAGAGTCGCTCTGTGACGGCATGTTCCGCATCCCGATGTACGGCTTCTGCGAGAGCTTCAACGTCTCGGTGAGCGCGGGCATCGTCCTTCAACGCCTCGGGGAGCGGATTCGGGCCGAGCAACCTGAGGCGCTTTCGGGGGATCTCAGCGACGAGAGACGCCGACTGCTCATGGCGGAGTGGTGCGCCCGCGACGTCAAAGCCGCAGCGCAGATCTTGAGGCGCAAGCTGGGGCAATGACAGCGATCTGAGAGCCGCTTACTTGAGGTTCTGATCCACCATGCCTTGGCGGATGGCGTACCGGGTGAGCCCGGGCACGTCGTGGATCCCCAGCTTCTCCATCAGCCGCGCGCGGTGATGCTCCGCGGTCCGGCGGCTGATGCCCAGGATCCCCCCGATCTCCTTGCTGGTGTGGCCTTCTGCGAGCAGCGTGAGCACCTCGCGCTCACGGGCGCTGAGGATCTCGGCGTTCGCCGCCCGACGGGCGCCAGGAGACAAAAACGACTCCCCTTCGGCGACGGTTCGGATCGCCTTCACGAGATCCTGAACCCCCGAGCCTTTGAGCAGGTAGCCCTTAGCGCCGGCGTCGAGGGCCCGCTGCACCCACACCTGATCGTGATACATGCTCAAGGCAATGCACTTTGGCGGCTCATCGCCTTCGTTGAGTCGCTTGATGACCTCCAGACCGCCCAGACCCGGCAAGGCAAGATCTGTGACCAGTACATCGGGCTGGAGACTCTGCACCTCGGAGAGGCCCGTGCGCCCATCACCGGCTTCTCCCACGACCTCGATGTCACCTGCGGCGCTGAGGAGGGCCACGAGGCCCTGGCGGACGATGGTGTGGTCTTCAATCACATAGACACGGATCATCACATCTCCTCGGGCAGCCACGCCAGCAGGCAGGCGCCGCCCCATTCGCTCGGTTCAAGGTCAAGATAGCCACCGGCCTGCTCGACGCGCTCCCGGGCACCGACGAGGCCGAGGCCCCCCTTGTCGGTCCGTGGGCGGTCCATGTCGCTCAGACCTACCCCATCATCTTCGATCATCAGGCGCCATCCGTCATCATACCCATCGAGGGTAATCCGCACGCGCTCGGCGTGGGCATGGCGGGCGATGTTGGTGAGGGCCTCCTGGCCCACACGAAACAACACCTCGGCGATTTGAGCCTCCGGCTCGATGGGCTCCATGTTCAGGGTCAAGTCGAGCCCCACGGCCTCTGCCCATCGGTCGGCATGACTCGACAGGGCCGCTGCGAGCCCCAAAGCGTCCAGGGCTGGCGGGCGAAGACCATGGGCCAGGGTGCGCACCTGCTCCACAGCATCATCCACCGCCTCAAGAGCGCTGTGAATCTGCTCTCGCTGTCCGCCTGATGCGGTCTCGTCTGCAGGGAGCAGTGCCTCCATCATGGTGAGTCTCAGCCGCAGGCCCGTGAGCGTCTGGCCGAGCTCATCGTGCAAGTCTCGACTGATGCGGGCCCGCTCCTCTTCCTGAACGGCCACCAGCCGCGCCCCGAGATCCGCCAGCTGAACTTGTCGGGCACGCAACGCCTCGGTTCGGTCGCGCACCCGCTCCTCGAGATGAGCGTTGGCCTCCTGCAACGCCCCCCACAGATCGAGATTGCGCTGATCTGCTCGACGCACGGTGAGCAGAGGCAGAAACAACAGGGCGGCGGCGAGCATGGCCCCGCTGATGCCACCGACGGTCCAGAACAACCGAGCGCCTTCGAGGGCCTCGGAGGTCGCCAGCTCTACGCGCACCCGCCCGATGGCCCGGCCCTCGGAGCGCACGATGGCCCAGCCGCCTGCGACGCTGTCTCCACTCTGAGAGCCCGCCTCAAACACTTTGTCTGCGTCTGGCACATCCACCCGAATACGGGCGGAGATCGGCGGGCGCACGATACGTTCCGTGGCCTGAGCCAGCCGCACTTGATCGTAGGACCAGAGCAACGGCCGCGCCTGGGCGAGGCTGCCGAGGCGGGCGGCGACCTCCTGAGCCCAGAGACGTGCTTCACCGGCGCGCTCCCTGATGACGAGGCTCTGATATACAGCTGGCAACACCACCCCACAGACCAGACCTGCCAGGAGGGCCAGAGGGACCATGCGGCCGGCGAACGGGCGCGCGAGAGGCTTGAGATCTCTCATCTCGGGGGCAGTGCTCATCGTCGGCCGTACCCCAGGTCGATGACCGTACGTCGGGCCTCCACCCCCTTCACGTAGTCGAGGAAGGCATACAGGCGCTTCGAGGCCCCTCTACGCGGCACGAGCCAGATGATGAGTTCACCCCAACGCTGCTGACCGCCCGGGCCAGGCGAGAGAAACCACACCGGCGCCCCCAGTTGTCTCAGCGTGCCCAGATCTGAGATCGCGATGGCGCCAGGCGTGCGCTTGAGCGCGTCTCTGAGCGCCTCGTCTTCTGGGTATACCGGCCATCGATGTCGATCGAGGGCGTCGTCAACGGCCGCGCCCAGCCCGGCACTCAGACCGCTGAGCAGGGCCTGAGCTGGATCTTGTCGGGGCCGCAACAACACCATACGGCTCTGTTGATTCGACCACGGCCCGCTCTCTCCCCTCACGGTCTCGATGAGCGCCTCCATGGTGAGGCTGCGGGTGGGCACCCGTGAGCCCGCCACCACCCCCACGGGGCTCAAAGCCACCTCCACACCTCCAGGAGGCCGCGAGGCGTCCGCCGGGAGGGCGACGATGGCTGCGTCGATGACACCGGCCGACAGCGCCTGTAGTGCCCCCTCCGAGCCGATGGGCACCTCGACGTTGATGGGCTGCCCACCGCTTCGGGCCATGAACTCTGTAGAGAGATGCTTCAGCAGAGGGGTGCCTGCGCTGGCTCCGGCGATGCGAACGATGTCGTCCTCTGCTCGCGGCCGTGGGGGCTCCAGCTCAGGTGGGGCTGGGGGGTCTTCGCAGGCCAGGCAAAGCAGGCAGGCCAAAATATATGTGCCTGCAAGGCGCCACATAGAGCAGACTCCGGTCATCGAGACCCCAACGGTCAATCTGGAACCACGTACGATCAACAGAGCCCCCAGCCATGTCCACTGCGCCTCACACCCCCCTGGACTTCGTCCGACACAGCCCTGACCAGATGCACGCTCGAGCGGAGACGCTCTTCGACGAGATGAAGCGCCGCAGAAGCGTGCGCACCTTCAGTGACGAGGCGGTGCCCCTGGACGTGGTGCGTCAGTGCATCCACATCGCCGGACAAGCCCCTTCCGGGGCCAACAAACAGCCGTGGACCTTCGCGCTGGTCACGGATCCGGAGATCAAGCGTCACATCAGGGAGGCCGCTGAGGCAGAGGAGGCGCGCTTCTACGGGGGCCGCGCCCCCCAATCCTGGCTCGACGACCTCGCCCCTCTCGGCACCGACGACAAGAAGCCGTTCCTCGAGCATGCCCCCGCTCTGATTGTGCTCTTCGCTCACACCAAGGCCGCTGACGGCAGTAAACACTACTATGTCCAGGAATCTGTGGGCATCGCAGCTGGCATGCTCATCGGTGCTCTGCACCAAGTCGGTCTGGCCACGTTGACCCACACGCCCTCCCCCATGGGGTTTCTCTCGGAGATCTTGAAGCGTCCGGCACACGAGCGCGCCTACCTGCTGCTGCCTGTGGGCTACCCTCACGAGGACACCCTGGTGCCCGACATCACCCGCAAGCCCCTCGAAGAGATCCTGGCTGAATACTGATCATGTGGCCTCCGCACTCCAGTGGAAGGCCACGGCGAGCATGTGGTCGCCCATCTGGCTGTGATCGAGGCTGATGTGGCCACGGCAAATCTCTGCTGCTCTGCCCACGAGTTTCACCTGACCGTCCGGCAGGATCCGAATATCGGACCAGTTCACGCCCTCTTGCCAGAGTCCAGTGCCCAGTGATTTGGCGATGGCCTCCTTGCCAGTCCAGAGGCGAACGGCGCGCAGGGCGTCAGCAGACTCAGGGGCCTCTTCAGGGGCGCAGACGAGGGTCAGCACGCGGCGACGCCGGGCAACGACCCTGGCGAGGCGCTCCATGTGCGCCACGTCGATGCCCACCCCGATCAGCGGCACGTTATCGTCGCCCGGCCCGACGGGCAGGTACCCAGTCCTCGGCGAGATCTTCTGGCACCTCGGGGATCACGGTGAGGTTGAGGCCGAGAATCCGCCCCAGTTTGTCGAGCAATGCAGTGTCGAGTCTGCTGGTGCCCGCACCTTCGATGAAAATCCAGAAGCGGGCCATGGCCGTCGGTTGTCCAAAGTCGACCTCTTTGAGCTTCAGATCAGAGCCACACGAGGGGCACCGCAACTCGAACCGGTCGATGGGAAAATAGTTCAGACGCCCCAAGGCAGGCTGGAGCACGTCATCGCCAATCTCGTCCCCACAGACACCACACAGGGTGTGAGGGAAACCCTCACCGTGATTCCGAGGCAGCAACCTCGCCCGAGAGACTGTCTCGACTCTGAGCGCGTCGAAGGTCAGCTCTGCAGGCAGCAAATCGTCATAGGCATCGTGGTGGAACAGCTGGGCTGTCTGCGCGCCGGGGGTGTAGGCGCCGTCGTGGTGATCGCCAATGATGTCCACTCGCTTCAAGAAGTCGAGGACCTGCTCGATGGCTTCTTCGGTGGGCACCAGGCCTTTGAGGCCCCGCGGGGTGAGGTACAGATTCAACATAATTTCATCACCCACTTGACTGAGATTTCATCTAACCGCATCAAGCACCCCCCGTCCAGTTGACCCCAAGCCAGCCGCTCTCTCAAAGGCTCGCTTGCGGTGCTCTCGATGGTTGTAGGAAACTGTACGTCCTTTTTCAGGGGAGAGCTGAAGCCTGTGCGAGGCTTCGGCGCACGCGAGGTGGAGATGAAGCGGTTGAGTTGGATGAAGACGGTGGCCCTGGCAGCAGCGGTCATGTGGTCGGGCAGCTGTGCTGACGAGGGTTCGCCTGGACTCGGCAATGTTGCTGATCAGGGGCCTGGGGCGGACATGACCATCGGGCCCGCGGGCGGAGCAGGTGCAGCCATGGGCGGTGCCGGAGGCGCTGGTGGTCAACCCCCACAATGCCCCGACGTCGATCAGGACGGCTTCGCCGACCGCAGCTGCAACCCGGATCCCCGGCAAGGCGGCGGTGACTGTGACGATCTCAACCCGCTCCGCAGCCCTGGCCGCGAGGAGAACTGCGGGAACATGATCGACGATGATTGCGACGGTCAGATCAACGACGGCTGCGAGTCCAACTGTATGGACCTCGACAACGACGGGTTCCAGGACATCGCATGCAACCCTGATCGTCGCACTGGTGGTGACTGCAACGATCGCGACGAGACTGTCAACCCGGGCACCGCGGAGCGTTGCGGTAACTTCAAGGACGATGACTGCCAGGGCGGCGACGTGCCCTGCCTCCAGAACTGCGTCGACATGGATCTCGACGGTTTCGGTGAGGGCTCGGGCTGCAATGGCCCCGACTGTGACGACACCCGGGCAGACGTGAACCCCTGGACGAGCGAGATCTGCGCTGATGGCATCGATCAAGACTGCAACGGCGCTGATCTCAACTGCCCCCGTGACTGTGAGGATCTCGACGGTGACGGCTTTGGACGCGGCAATGGCTGCCGTGGCCCCGACTGTGACGATCGCAACCCGCAGATCAACGCCGGCGCCCGGGACATTGCCAACGACGGCATCGACCAGGACTGTGACGGCGAAGATCTGACGCCGTCGATGGACTGCCGCGATCTGGACACTGACGGCTATGGCGAGGGTGCTGGCTGTGCGGGCCAGGACTGTGATGATCGAGATCCCCGTATCAACCCCGGCCGTATGGAGATCTGCGGCAACGGCCTGGACGATGACTGCTTCAATGGCGATCAGGTCTGTGTGGGCATGGGCACGGGCTCATGCGAAGACAACGACGGTGACGGCTACGGCATGGGCGGCTGCCCCAACGGCAACCTCGACTGTGACGACGGCAACGCCGAGGTGAACCCGGGCGCTCGAGAGGTGTGCAACGGCCGCGACGACAACTGCAACGGTGAGGTCGATGAGTGCGCTCTCCGCAACCAGATCTGCGACGGTGCCGCCTGCGTGGGTGACTCCGGCGCCCCCTGTCGTGAGGACGGGGAGTGTGCTCAGCAGCTGGGTCTGTTCTGTGATCCGGGATCGAACGAGTGCCGCATCGCCGGTGGCGAGACCTGCATGGACAACGCACAGTGTGTCTCTGGTGCGGAGTGCATCGTCCTCGATGTGTGTGATGGAGACGAAGCCCGCTGCTACCAGGCCAAGAGCGGCCCCTGTGAAGACAGCTGTGATTGTACGGGTGAGTGGCTCTGCCACCAGAGCAACGACCGCTGTGTGGAATGCTTCGACGATGGTGACTGCCGCGCCGATGCCCGAGACACCTGCACCGACGGCGGTTACTGCGCCGAGACGGTGGCCCTCGGTGGAGCCGGCGTAGACATGCGCTTCGAACTCTACCGCCGCTTTGTGCTCTGCTGGAACGCCTTCAACGGCAGCAACGAGATGGAAGCCTGTGACGTGCTGCTCCTCGACGATGTCTTGGAGGTGGGTGGCATGGCGGTCAACAGCTTCGGTGATGCCGACGAGGTTGATGGTGAAGCCTGTGATCTCGACGAAGAGTTGGCAGCAGCTGGCTTCTCTGAAGACGACATCGAGGTGGTTGAGGAGCTCTTCGGTTGTGGGCTCTTCGACATCTTCAACATCTACTGGGTCGATGCGCTGACGCCTGGGAGCCAGTGGTGCGTGTACTACGTGCCGGAGAAGTCCGACTTCGGCTTCCCCAACGACACCCGCCCCGCGGTGACGGTGGGTAGCTGTGAGGTGTCCTACTTCGACTGACGCAGCTGGTCGAGAAACAGCCCCTGGTGGACCTTCATCGTCTGCCCGAAGATCTGTTGAAAGGCCTCCCCCACCGGCACACCTGCCCGAGCCTGCCGCGCCAGTGCCTTCATCCATCCCCACCCGCTCTGTTGATGCCTGAGACTGTCGACCCAGTGATGGCAGGCTGTGTAGTACAGCTCGACTGAGCCGCTGGGGTCGAAGGGGTCAATCTCACGGTGTGCTCTCAGATGCGCCCCAAGCTGCTCTCTATCGGCCCTGTAAGCCCCTTGCCCGCTCAGGAGGCTGGCAATGCCTTCCTCCATCTCTGGCGGCCAGATACCCACAACACCACCATCACGGCCCTCAATCAGCCCCATCAACCGCACATGCACCCATTCGTGGGCGATGATGCCCACGATTTGACCGCGGTCGATGCTCTCGGGCCATGCCCAAGGTGACCAGAGGTGGATCGCCTCAGGCAGAGCGATGGCCCTCACCCAAGCGGGCTGAGGTCCAGCGACTGAGCCGACATCAGCCTGGTTTTGATAGACATGGATCAGGAGCTGGTCCGGGCCTGAGAGTGGCCCATTTCTCAACAGGGCCTCGGCATCCAGAATCAGTGACCAGAGGGGTTCGTGCTTGTCTTCATTGAGCCCATGGGCCAGGAGGATCACTCGCCCACCCTGAACAGCCCTGTCACTCTGAGCCAGCGGTGCCCGGCCGCTGCATCCACCTACGAGCGGCGCAGCCAAAAAAAAAGCCCTGGTGAACATCACCAGGGCTTTCTTCGTGCTCATCGACGTGAGTCGGTGTGCGCGCCTCTTCAGGCGTCGGCGGACTTCTCGACCTCGGCAGCCTCGGCCACCTCGGTCTCGGCAGGTGCAGCTGCGACAGCCTCACCACCGCTCAACAGGACGTCCTGCACAGCGGCGTCACCCTCGGGGATGAGCTCGATGATGGCCATCTCGGCGCCGTCACCGAGACGACGACCCACCTTGATGATGCGGGTGTAACCACCAGGACGATCGATGTAACGCTCGGCCAGCTCACCGAAGAGCTTCTCGAGGATCACGCGGTCCTGGATGGTCTTGCCAGCCTGACGCACAGCAGCAACGCGGGCTGCGGTGAGCTGGGCCTTCTCGGCATCGCTGCCAGCGGCTTCGACCTTGCTGGCGGCATGACGACGCGCAAGGGTGATGAGCTTCTCGGCATGACGCCGAAGCTCCTTGGCCTTGGGCTCGGTGGTCTCGATCTTCTCTACCTCGAAGAGAGCAGAGGTGAGGTTGCGAAACAGGGCCACCCGATGGCTGGCGTTACGCCCGAGCTTCCGTCCGGATTTGCGATGGCGCATGATAGTGCTCCGTAAAAAATATCGTATACAGGTACGATGCCTTCAGCTCACTTACGGCGAGCGTCCGGGCTCCACCCTTCGAGTTTCATACCGAGTGCCAGGCCCATGGTGGCCAGGACCTCTTTGATCTCTTTGAGAGACTTCCGACCAAAGTTCTTGGTCTTGAGCATCTCAGCTTCGGTCCGCTGAACCAGCTCACCGATGAATTTGATGTTGGCATTCTGCAGGCAGTTGGCCGAGCGCACCGAGAGCTCAAGCTCATCGACGGTGCGGTACAGGTTCTCGTTCTGCAGCAGCTCGTTCACCGGGGAATCGACATCCTCTTCGGGCTCGGCCTCTTCATCGAAGTTGATGAAGATGCTCACCTGCTCTTTGAGGATCTTGGCGGCGTAGGCCACGGCGTCGACAGGGATGACGCTGCCGTCGGTCCACACCTCGAGCACCAGACGATCGTAGTCAGTCTGCTGACCGACGCGAGCGTTGGTGACGTTGTAGTTCACGCGCCGAATGGGGCTGAACATGGCGTCGATGGGGATGGTCCCCACAGGCTGGTTCTCGCTCTTGTTCTTCTCGGCAGGCACATAGCCCCAACCGGTCCGCACGGACAGCTCCATGCTGAGCCGGCCACCCTCGCTCACGGTGGCGATGTGGGCGTCGGGGTTGAGCACGTCCACCATGCCATCGCCGACGATGTCGGCACCGGTGACGGTGGCGGGGCCGGTGACGTCGAGACGCACGACGCGCGGCTCGTTGGTGTGCACCTTGAACCGCAGCTCCTTTACGTTGAGGATGATGTCAGTCACATCCTCGAGCACCTCAGGCACACTGCTGAACTCGTGCAGCACACCATCGATCCGCAGCGCGGTGCATGCTGCGCCCTGAAGGGACGACAGCAGGATCCGCCGCAGCGAGTTGCCGATGGTGATGCCGTAGCCCCGCTCAAAGGGCTCGGCGACGAACTTGCCATAGGTGTCAGTGGCGTGCTCGACCTGGATGCCCTTGGGACGAATCAAATCGCGCCAGTTGCGGGCGATCATCTCCATCGGCTTGTTCTCATCGACATTGACGTCATTCGTCATTGCGGACAGTCCCTCCTCAGGGGGGTTACCCGTTTACGAACCCACTGCGGATCCGGTACCCGAACCAGTGAATGAATCAGACAAGCCAAGACACATGTCGTCAGCCTGCCCCTGCTCGCCCGAGGGCGACGTTCAAACACAGCAGCGGCCACCCAGTTGAAGAGCGACCGCCACGCTGTGCAACCGCGAGATTAGACGCGGCGACGCTTGGGGGGACGACACCCGTTGTGGGGAATCGGCGTGACGTCACGGATGTGAGTCACCTTGAACCCCGCCGAGTTGAGCGCCCGCAGCGCAGCCTCACGGCCAGCGCCAGGCCCCTTCACGTAGATGCCGATGGAACGCATGCCATGCTCCATGGCTTTGCGCGCGGCATCTTCGGCGGCAAGCTGCGCCGCGAAGGGGGTGCTCTTCCGGCTGCCCTTGAAACCGCGGGAGCCGGCCGAGGACCAGGAGATGCAGTTCCCCTGGACGTCGGTGATGGTGATGATGGTGTTGTTGAACGTCGACTGAATGTGGGCAATGCCCGACTGGACGTTCTTCTTCACCTTGCGCTTGGTGCCCTTGCGGGAAGATGCCTTGGCCATGGTTCAGGCGCCTTTCAGATATCTTTACTTCTTCTTCTTGGGCACGACCTTGCGGGGGCCCTTACGAGTCCTGGCGTTGGTCCGAGTACGCTGACCACGAACCGGCAGGCCGCGACGATGGCGCAGCCCACGGTAGCAGCCGAGATCCATCAAACGCTTGATGTTCAACTGCACCGTGCGACGAAGATCACCCTCAACCTTGAGGTGATCTTCGATGTAGGTCCGGATGCGACGAACGTCAGCATCAGACAGGTTGTCGGTCCGCAGGTTCTCGTCGATCCCACACGAGGCGAGGATCTTGGCCGAGGTGGAACGACCAATCCCGTGGATGTAGGTCAGACCAATCAGGACCCGCTTGTTACGGGGCAGGTCTACGCCGGAAATACGCGCCATCTTAGCTCTCTCCTGTGGGGTCAGCCCTGACGCTGCTTGTGGCGTGGGTTCTCACAGATGACCCGGACCACCCCATGACGCCGAATAATTTTACACTTTTCGCAAATTCGCCTGACGGAGGCTCGAACCTTCATATCCCTACTCCAGCTCTTCGTCGGAGCTTTCAACGGCCACAAGCGCATGGGCCGCTCATAATTTGCAGAGCCGCCTAAAAAGGCGGTTCTAAATAGAGTCAATCCAGCAACAAAGCAAGAAGTTTGTTGGACTGGTCTGCCCCCTGGTCAAACCCACATGGGTTTGACCCCGCTCAAGCGGTGGAGGTCTGCCGATTCCGGATACGCCCGCCGCGGCTCCGATCGGTGAAGTTGTCATAGTCGCGAGTGATCAGGTGACTCCTGATCTGCTCCACAGTATCCAAGGCCACGGAGACGACGATGAGCAGCGAGGTGCCACCGAAGTAGAACGAGACCTTGAACTCTTCCTGCACGAACATCGGCACGACACACACCGCGGCGACATAAGTAGCGCCACCAGTGGTGATACGGGTCAGCACGAAGTCGATGTACTCGGCGGTCTTGGCCCCAGGACGAATCCCGGGAATGTAGCCACCATGCTTCTTCAAGTTCTCAGCGACATCGACGGGATTGAACATCACGGCGGTGTAGAAGTAACAGAAGAAGATGATGAGGCCACAGAAGACCAGGTTGTACTGCCATGCACCAGGCGTCAGCGCGGCCTGAACCGTGTTCATCCACTCAGCGTCGGTCCACCCCGCGATGGTGGCGGGGAACATCAGGATCGACGAGGCGAAGATGGGCGGAATCACACCAGCCATGTTGACCCGCAGGGGCAAGTGGGTGCTCTGAGCGGCACCGACCTTGTTACCTACGAGTCGCTTGGCGTACTGAATCGGAATGCGCCGCTGACCCCGTTCGATGAACACGATGAACATGATGACAGCCAGCACGACGCCCACGAGAGCGAGCAAGGTGAAGAGCTGAATCTGCTCAGAGCGGAACATCTGCAGAGTCTGCAGGATGGCGTCGGGCAGCCCGGCGACGATGCCGGCGAAGATGATGAGGCTCATCCCGTTGCCGATGCCACGCTCGGTGATCTGCTCGCCGAGCCACATGATGAAAGCGGTACCAGCAGCAAGGGTGAGGACGGTCATGAACCGGAACGTGAACGTACCTGGCTCACGGACGACCTGACCACTGCCCCCCTCATTGATGCCCTCGAGGAAGAAGGCGATGAAGAGGCCCTGCACGATGGCGAGACCAATGGTGGAGTATCGCGTCCACTGATTGATCTTCTTACGCCCCTGCTCGCCCTCTTTGTTGAGACGGTCGAGAGTGGGCACGACCACGGTGAGCAGCTGGAAGATGATGGAGGCAGAGATGTAGGGCATGATGCCCAGTGCGAACACGCTCAACTGTTCAATGGCACCGCCGCTGAACATGTTGAACAGGCCAAGGAAGCCACCGCTCCCCTGACCCACGTTCATGAAGTCTGCCATCTTCTCGCGATCAACACCTGGCAGGGTAATGAATACGCCGATCCGATAGACGGCGAGCATGGAAAGCGTAAATAGAATCCGCTTCCGGAGCTCGGGGATTCGGAAGATGTTGATCAGGGTTTCCACTCGATGCCGCCTTTCAGCTGCCGAGGATCTCTACAGTCCCGCCGGCGCTCTCGATCTTTTGCACCGCGGACTTGCTGAACTTATGGGCCTTGACGGTGAGAGAGACGCTGATCTCCCCATCACCAAGGATCTTGAGGGCAGTGGCCCGCTTCTTGATGAGCCCGCGAGTCCGCAGGAACTCCTCGTCAACGATGGTGCCCGCCTCGAAGTTGGCAAGGGCGCCGACGTTGATGATGGCGATTTCCTCGCGGCTACGGCTCACGAAGCCTCGCTTGGGCAGACGACGGGCGAGGGGCATCTGGCCACCCTCGAAACCACGCGCCGGACCACCACCGCTACGGGACTTCTGCCCCTTCATACCGCGGCCAGCGGTCTTGCCCCAGCCGGAGGACTCGCCTCGGCCGATGCGCTTCTTCTTACGAACTGCCCCTTCGGCAGGGGTCAGGTTGCTCAGCTCATTCATGGCTCACTCCCCTACCGATTCCCACTCGACCAGGTGGCTGACCTTGTTGATCATGCCCCGAACGGCGGGGTTGTCGGGCAGAACTCGTGATGAGTTCAAACGGCCAAGGCCCAGACCCTTAAGGACATCACGGTGACGCTGAGGACGACCGATGGGGCTCTTGCGCAAGGTAACTTTGATCTTCATGGTACGCTCCTCACTCCGGGACGTTGTGCCCGATGTCCTCGACGGACAGGCCACGCTTGGAGGCGGTGCGCTCCACGGAAACGAGGTGCTGCAGCGCGTTGACAGTGGCGTGGACCATGTTGTGAGGGTTGTTGCTCCCCAGCGACTTGGTCAGCACGTTGTGCACGCCGGCAGCCTCGAGGACGGCACGGACAGCACCACCGGCGATCACACCGGTACCACCACTGGCAGGGCGCAGAAGCACCCGCCCGGCACCGAAGTGGCCGAGGATGTCGTGAGGGATGGTCCCGTGAATCAAGGGGACGTCGAACATGGCCTTGCGGGCACGCTCGTTGCCCTTGCGGATCGCTTCGGGCACCTCGTTGGCCTTACCAAGACCAACGCCCACTCGACCCTGACCATTCCCAACGACGACGAGGGCGCTGAAGCTGAACCGCCGGCCGCCCTTGACCACCTTGGCCACTCGGTTGATGCTGATGACCTTGTCGATCAGCTCTTCTTCATTCGTGTTCGCCACGGCCAATTTTTAGCTCCCAGGCGGGCAACAGCCGCACATAAATAAAACGAACGCGCTCAAACGTCGCCGACATGCGTCGTGCGATGGAGCGCGGAGTTTTAACTTCAGACCCTCCAGGTGTCAACACCTGACCGGCCAACTTAGAATACGAGACCAGCTTCCCGGGCGGCGTCCGCGAGGACCTTCACGCGCCCGTGGTAGATGAACCCGTTGCGGTCAAAGACCACGGTTTCGATATTCTGAGCCCGACACTTGTCAGCGATCAGACGCCCAACCAAACCGGCCATCTCGGACTTCTTCTTCCCCTCACGCTGATCGCGAATCTCGGGGGTCAGAGTCGACGCCGCGGCCAGGGTACGGCCGGTGGTGTCATCGATGACCTGGGCATAGATGTGCTGACTCGAGCGGAAGACGCTCAGCCGAGGACGCTCGGTGCTGCCGCTGATCCGCTTGCGAATCGAACGCTTGCGCCGAAGGCGGCCCTGCAGTTTGGGATCGGTACGACCCATTGTCTGATCTCCCTCGCCTCAACGACCTCAGCGGCCGCCAGACTTGCCTTCTTTACGCCGGATAACTTCGTCGGAGTACTTCACGCCCTTGCCCTTGTAGGGCTCGGGGGGCCGGAAGCCGCGAATGACGGCGGCGGCCTGGCCCACCTTCTGGCGATCGATACCATTCACGGAAACGCGGGTTGCGCTCTCGATCTTGGCGTCGAGGCCCTCGGGCACTTCGTAATAGATGGGGTGGCTGTAGCCAAGCGAGAAGACGAGGTACTCCTTCTTCTGCTCGACCTTGTAACCCACGCCCACGATGTCCAGGGACTTGGTGTAGCCCTTGCTCACACCCTCAACCATGTTGTTGATGAGGCTGCGTGCGAGGCCGTGCATGGCCTTGGCGGTCCGCTCCTCGGAGGCCCGCTTCACCACGACGTTACCGTCGTCGATGCTGACGTCGACCTTGGGCGGAATAGGCCGGCTGAGGGTGCCCTTGGGCCCCTTCACCGTAATGTTGCCGCCAGAGGTCTCCACGGTCACCCCACCAGGGATAACCACCGGCAATTTGCCGATACGGGACATGATGGTCTCCTATCTTTGGATACTGGCAGTGACGGCAGGCTCGGCCCGACCGCCTCAAATCACCAAGTTGTCTTCACCACACCGAGCAGAGGTGCTCACCACCAATTTGGAGGGAGCGAGCCTGCTTGTCGGACATCACACCCCGAGAGGTGGACAAGATGGCGATGCCAAGGCCATTCCGCACGCGCGGGAGGCCACGATGCTTGACATAGATACGCTGGCCAGGACGTGACACACGCTTCAAGCCGGTGATGACTGAGGCGTTCTCAGGCGTGTACTTCAGGAAGATGCAAATCTGATCCTGAACGCCGTCCTTCACGATCTTGAAGTTACGCACGAAACCCTCCTCACGGAGGATGTTCACGATGCGCAGCTTCAAGTTGGACGCTGGGACGAATACCTTGTCGTGCCGCACGGCTGAAGCGTTGCGAATACGAGTCAAGAGGTCCGCAATCGGGTCGGTCATCCCCACGGAACTTCCCCTTGTAGCATTAGGCGTGAGCCCTGAGGCCCAAACCTGTGAAACGTTTCAAAACGGATCAAGCGGCAGAACGGTTGTTCGGCTGCTTGAAAGGCATACCCAACGCCTTGAGAAGAGCACGGCCCTCCTCGTCAGTGCTGGCGGTGGTCACGATGGCAACATTCAAACCCTTGATCTTGTCGACCTTGTCGTACTCGATCTCGGGGAAGATGATGTGTTCGCGAATTCCCATGCTGTAGTTGCCCTTGCCATCAAAGGCCTTGGCACTGACACCGCGGAAGTCACGCACGCGAGGGAGCGCGACGTTCATCAGCCGGTCCAGGAACTCCCACATGCGCTCGCGGCGCAGGGTGCTCATGCAGCCGATGGGCATCCCCTGGCGCAACTTGAAGTTGGCCAGAGAGTTGCGCGCACGGGTCACAACAGCTTTCTGACCGACAAGGGCGGTCAGCTCGGTCTGGGCCGAATCGATGATCTTGGGGTTCTGTACAGCTTCACCCAAGCCCATGTTGGCCACGACCTTGACGATCCGGGGAATCTGCATCGGGTTGGAGTACTTGAACTCCTCCTGCAGAGCCGGGATCACCTCGGTCTCATACTTGACTCGAAGACGGGGCTTCATCGGAACACCTCACCGGTCCGGGCGCAGTACCGGACCTTCTTGATCGTGCCGTCTTGCTGGCCGCCGAAGCTGGCCAGCGCCTCTTTCTTGGAGGCAAACAGCGCGCCTTCCTTGCCCTCGTAACGGTACCCGAGACGCACGCCACGGCCCGCCTCTTCGGAATATACGAGAACGTTGGAGGCGTGAATGCCTGCCTCTTTCTCAATGATGCCCGACTCTTCGTTGGCCACGTTCTGTCGCTGGTGGCGCTTGACGATGTTCAGGCCTTCTACATAGACGCGGTTCCGCCGGTGATCGACCCGAATAACGGTCCCGATCTTGCCCTTCTCTTTGCCGGCGGTCACCTGGACCTTGTCGTTGGTCTTGATGTGCATATTGATACCTCGACCTCGGGGCAGACTCAGTGAGCCGCTCAGAGAACCTCTGGGGCCAGCGAAACGATCTTCATAAACTTCTTGGCGCGCAGCTCGCGAGCTACAGGGCCGAAGATACGGGTACCGACGGGCTCGTTCGAGTTGTCGATGAGCACGGCGGAGTTCTCATCGAACTTGATGTACGACCCGTCGACTCGGCGCACCTCTTTCTTGGTGCGCACGATCACTGCCCGCTTCACCTGGCCCTTCTTGACCTTGGAGTTGGGCAGCGCCTCTTTGACGGCCACGACGACGATGTCGCCGATGGAAGCCACCCGACGCTTGGAGCCCCCGAGCACCTTGATGCACTGGAGCTTCTTGGCACCGGAGTTGTCGGCGGCGGTCATCACGCTCTGCATCTGGATCATGGTCTGATCTCCTTATAAAGCTGATGGGTGGTCTGAAATCAGACCACCACCGCCCGGGTCTTGATGGACTGAAGACGCCAACGCTTCTCGCGGCTCATGGGACGGCACTCCTCGATGAGGACGGTGTCGCCGGTACGGGCCTCGTTGCGCTCGTCGTGGGCTTTGTACTTCACCCGCTGACGGACGTACTTCTTGTAGACAGGGTGACGCACCATGCGCACGGTCTGCACGACGATGGTCTTCTCCATCTTGTCGCTGACCACGACGCCCTCGCGCACCTTACGGTGGCCCCGAGTACGGGTGGTGTCGGCGGCAGCGCCTGCCTCTTCCTTGTTCACAACGTCAGTCATGTCAAAATCCCGTTACTTGTCGGCCTGTTGGGCAAGCTCGCGCTCACGGATCACGGTCTCGACGCGGGCGATGTCTCGCCGCGTGACGCGGATCTCAGCGGTGTTGAGCAGCTGGCCAGTGTAATGCTTAAAACGCAGGTCGAAGCTCTGGCGACGCAGCTCGGCGCTGAGCGCCTTGAGCTCGTCGACCGACTTCTCCCTCAAATCTTTGGCCTTCATGTCACTGACCTCTCATCAGGAAACGGGTCTTGACGGGCAGCTTGTGGGCGGCGAGCCGGAAAGCCTCACGGGCGAGCTCTTCGCTGACGCCCTCCATCTCATACATGACGCGGCCAGGGCGAATCATGACCACCCAGTGGTCCACAGCACCCTTACCTTTACCCATCCGGGTCTCAGCGGGCTTCTTGCTGATCGGCTTGTCGGGAAACACCCGAATCCAGATCTTGCCGGTACGCTTGACGTGACGGGTCATCGCGATACGGGCAGCCTCGATCTGGCGAGCGGTGACTCGACCATGGGACAACGCCTGCAGCCCGAACTCCCCGAAGTGGACATCGGTACCGCCCTTGGCGAGGCCCCTCAAGCGGCCCTTTTGCTGCTTACGAAATTTGGTTCTCTTCGGGGACAGCATTGTCTCTCTCCCGCAGTGTCAGGGAATCCCCTGCACTTTCGTGTGATAAACCGCTCGAGGTGAGTCAGCGACGTGCGCCGGCTTCCTTGTCCTCGAGAACCTCGCCTTTGAAAATCCAGCACTTGATGCCAATGACCCCGTAGGTGGTCCTGGCAATGGCGGTGCCGTAGTCGATGTCGGCGCGAAGAGTGTGCAACGGCACCCGGCCGTCGCGGTACCACTCGTACCGACCCATCTCGGCGCCGCCGAGCCGCCCGGAGGCGGAGATACGGAAGCCCTTGGCGCCGAACTTCATGCCCGTCTGCATGGCCTTCTTGAGGGCCCGACGGAATGCGACGCGACGCACGAGCTGTGCGGCGACGTTCTCGGCGACGAGGGTGGCGTCGAGCTCGGCCTTGCGGACCTCCTGGATGTTCAGGAAGATCTCGCCGGCAACGAGCTTGCTCACGTCACGCTTGAGCTCATCGACCCCAGCGCCACGCTTGCCGATCACGATGCCAGGCCGGGCGGTGAAGATGTTGATCTTCACCTTGTTGGCCATGCGCTCGATCTCGATCTTCGAGATGCCGGCGTGCATGAGTTTCTTCTTGATGAAGCGACGCAGCTTGATGTCCTCGTGGAGCCAATCAGCGTAACGCTTCTCTTCGTACCACTTGGACTTCCAGCCCTTGATGACCCCGAGACGGAAGCCAATCGGATGAGTTTTCTGGCCCATCGGTTAAACCTCTCTCAGTCCACCACGCCGAGCACGCAGGTCACGTGGCTCGTCATCTTGTTGATCCGGGTCGCCCGGCCCATGGCCCGGGGACGGAAGCGACGAAGGGTCGGGCCCTCGTCGACGAAGATTTCCTTGACGAACAAGGCGTCGGGATCGACGCCGGCGTTCTCAGCGTTGCTGGCGGCGCTCTCAATGAGCTTGCGCACCGGCTCGCTGGCCGCACGATGGGTGAACGTCAAGATGTTCACGGCCTCGGCGAGGGACTTGCCCCGGACGAGGTTTACGACCAGCCGAGTCTTGCGAGGGCTGACTCGGAGGTATCGAAGCTTAGCCTTCATCGGGTCATCTCCCTCAGCGCCGCTTGGACTTCTTATCGGCCATGTGGCCGTAGTAAGTCCGGGTGGGCGAGAACTCGCCAAGCTTGTGACCAACCATGTTCTCGGTGACGAACACCGGGATGAACTTGCGGCCATTGTGCACGGCGAAGGTGTGGCCGAGGAACTCAGGCAGAATCGTACTGCGCCGAGACCAGGTCTTGATCACCTTTTTGGAGCCCGACTCGTTCATCTGCATCACCTTGTCCATGAGGTGATGGTCGACGAAGGGCCCCTTGCGAATTGAACGTGGCATCGTCTACCCCTTCCTCACTTCTTGCCGCGGCGCTTGACGATCATGTTGTCGGTACGGTGGTTCCGGCGGGTCTTCTTGCCCTTGGTCGGCACACCCCAAGGCGAAACGGGGTGACGACCACCGGAGGTCCGACCCTCACCACCACCGTGGGGGTGATCGACGGGGTTCATGGCCACACCGCGAACGGCGGGGCGCTTGCCGAGCCAGCGTGAGCGACCGGCCTTGCCGAGCCGCACGTTGCCGTGCTCTTCGTTGCCCACCTGGCCAACAGTGGCCCGGCAGTTGAGGTGCACGCGGCGGACCTCACCGGAGGGCAGACGGAGCTGGCTCCAGTCACCCTCTTTGGCGAGGATCTGAGCGGAAGCACCAGCGGCACGGCACATACGAGCGCCGGCGCCGATCTTCAGCTCGACCGCGTGAATCAGCGTACCCACGGGGATGTTCCGGATGGGCAGGCTGTTACCAGGCTTGATGTCAGCACCACGGCTGGAGACGACGACGTCACCGGCCTTGAGGCCCTTGGGAGCCAGGATGTAGCGCTTCTCGCCATCGACGTAGTGGAGCAGAGCGATACGCGCGCTGCGGTTGGGATCGTACTCGATGGTGGCCACGTGGGCCTCGACACCGTACTTGTCCCGCTTGAAGTCGATGATGCGGTAACGACGCTTGTGACCGCCGCCACGACGACGGGCGGTGATGCGACCGTAGACGTTGCGACCTGCCTTCTTGCGCAGGGCCGACGTGAGCTTCTTCAAGGGACCGTTGCTGGCGGTCTCCGAGAAATCGCTCACGGACATGGCCCGGCGACCGGCAGAAGTCGGCTTGTACTTCTTGGTAGCCATCGCTGCTTACTCCGTCGCCTCGTCGATGGGGGCGTCGAACTCGCCCATCCCGTCCACGTCTTCCAGGTCATCGAGGCCTTCGAAGAACTCCACCTCGGAGCCCTCGGCGAGGGTGACGATGGCCTTCTTCCACCCGGTGCGGTAACCCATGCTACGGCCGACGCGCTTGGGCTTGCCGCGGTAGATCATGGTGTTGACCGACTCGACCTTGACGTCGAGCAGCTGCTCGACGGCCTGGCGGATCTCGATCTTGTTGGCATCTTTGCGGACCACGAAGGCCACCTGGTTGGTGTCTTCCTTCTGAGCCGTGGTCTTCTCGGTGATCAGCGGCCGCCGCAGGATGCTGTGGATATCTTTCTTCATTTGCCCAACACTCCCTCGATGCGCCGCACTGCGGGCTCGGTGAGCACCACATAGTTGTGCTTGAGCACATCAAACAGGTTCAGCCCCTCAACCGGCAGGTACTTGACCCGGGGGAGGTTGCGGACCGACAGCTGCAGCTCGTTGTTGGGGCCGTCGATGACCACGGCGTTGCCGTTGGTCAGCGCACCCATCACCTTGGCGGCGGTCTTGGTCTTGATCTCACCGAGGGTGAGATCCTGAACCACCACGAGGTGACCCTCCTGAACGCGACGGCTCAGAGCGGAACGAAGAGCGGCCTTGCGCACCTTCTTGTTGATGGGGAAGGCGTGCGAACGGGGCTGAGGCCCGTGCACGACACCACCACCGACAAACTGGGGTGCGCGGCGGGTGCCTTGACGTGCACGACCGGTGCCCTTCTGACGGTAGGGCTTGGCCCCACCACCCGCCACCTGGGATCGACCCTTGGTGGCGTGGGTACCAGCGCGCCGCTTGGCGAGCTGCCACTTGATGACTTCATAAAAGAGGTGCTCTTTGACCTCGGTGTTGAACACCGAATCGGAGACCTCAATCTCTCCGACCTGCTGCTTGGTCAGGTCGTATACCGGGAGCGTAGCCATTGATAAAAGCTCCTCAGGACTTCAGCTCGACGTTCACCCCAGCAGACAGGTCGAGCTTCATCAGCGCGTCCAGGGTCTGCGGAGTGGGCTCCAAGATATCGAGCAGTCGCTTGTGCGTGCGGATCTCGAACTGCTCCCGGCTCTTCTTGTCGACGTGGGGGCCTCTCAACACGGTGTAGCGGCTGATCGCGGTGGGGAGAGGAATCGGCCCCGCCACCTTGGCCCCGGTGCGCCGCGCAATGTCGACGATCTCGGAGGCCGACTGATCGAGCAGCTTGTGATCGTAAGCCTTCAGCCGGATACGGATCTTCTGACTCATGGTCCAGGTCCTATCTAAACCGTCTCTCGAAGCCGCCCTTTCTCAAGAGCCGGCTCGACGGATACCCTTATCCACCATAGGCCCCGGCGACACTCTGTGGCGCTGGGGCATAGTGCGAAAACTGCATGGTGTATGTGCCCCGCCCCTGTGTCACCGACCGCAGGCGCGTGGCATATCCGAACATTTCAGCGAGAGGCACCTCGGCGCTGACCACCTGGGTCTGATGCCGAAGCTCCATATCTTTGACGTTCCCTCGCCGACTGTTGATATCGCCGATGACGTCTCCGACGAAATCCTCGGGCACGAGGATTTCCGCAGACATCACTGGCTCCAGGAGCACAGGTGAAGCATCCTGACACGCAGCCCGGAATGCCATGCTCCCAGCCACCTTGAAGGCGGCTTCCGAGGAGTCGACGTCGTGAAACGAGCCGTCGTACACCTCGACGCTCACATCGACCATGGGGTAACCCGCGAGAATACCCGCCTCGAAAGCGGCCTTGGCCCCGGCCTCGATGGACGGGATGTATTCCTTGGGCACCACACCGCCGGTGATGCTGTTGGTGAAGAGGAAACCCTCTCCACGCTCTGCAGGCTTCACCCGGAGCCAGCAGTGGCCGTATTGGCCCTTTCCGCCAGTCTGGCGGATAAACTTCCCCTCGCCAGCAGCCTGGCCGGTGATGGTCTCCCGGTAGGCCACTTGAGGGCGGCCGACATTAGCCGCGACTTTGAATTCACGCAAGAGCCGGTCGACAATAATCTCCAGATGGAGCTCGCCCATACCCGCAATCAAGGTCTGACCGGTCTCAGGATCGGTGTTCACCTTGAAGCTCGGATCTTCGGCGGCCAGCTTGCCCAGGGCGGTCGACAGCTTGTCGCTGTCGGCCTTGGTCTTGGGCTCGATGGCAATGTTGATGACCGGCTCGGGGAACTCCATGCGCTCAAGCTGAAGCGGGTGCTTCTGATCGCACAGAGTGTCACCGGTGGTCACCAGCTTCAGACCGACGGCGGCGACGATGTCACCGGCACTGGCGGACTGAATCTCTTCCCGGTCCTTGGCGTGCATTCGCAGCAAACGCCCGACGCGCTCCCGCTTACCCCTTGAGGCGTTGAGCACGGCGGTGCCGGTCTCGATCACCCCGGAGTAGATCCGGAAGTACGCCAACTGACCCATGTACTGGTCAGTCATGATTTTGAAGACGAGCGCCGACAGCGGCTCGTCATCGCTCGCCTTGCGGGTGATCTCCTTGTCGCCCCCGACCTCGAGGCCCACCACAGGGGGGACGTCGATGGGTGAAGGCAAGTAGCGCACCACGGCATCGAGCAGCGGCTGAATGCCCTTGTTCTTGAAGGCAGAGCCACACAGAACAGGCACCGCTTTAGCCTCGAGGGTCAGGCGACGCACGACGGCATGGAGCTGTTCCACCGATGGGGTCTCCCCTTCGATGAGCAGCTCAAGCAGCTCGTCGTCGTGAGCCGACAGAGCGTCGAGAAGGGCCTCGCGAGCAGGGGCAACGACCTCAAGGAGATCGTCGGGAATGGGGCCAATGTCAAACTTGGCGCCCAAACTTTCTTCCTGCCAGATGATGACCTGCTCGCTGAGCAAGTCGACCACACCGACGAAGTCGTTCTCGGAGCCGATGGGAAGCTGAAGAGTCAACACCTCGGCGCCCAGTCTCTCCTGAACCATCTCGACGCACCGGTGGAAGCTGGCCCCCACCCGATCGAGCTTGTTGACGAACACCATGCGAGGCACACCGTACCGGTCGGCCTGTCGCCAGACGGTCTCGGTCTGCGGCTCGACACCTGCGACACCGTCCAGGACGGTGATGGCGCCATCGAGCACCCGCAAGGAGCGCTCGACCTCGACGGTGAAGTCAACGTGGCCGGGGGTGTCGATGATGTTGATCACGAACCCCTGGTCATCTACGCCCCACTCACAGCGGGTCGCGGCAGACGTAATCGTAATGCCGCGCTCCTGCTCCTGAGGCATCCAGTCCATGGTGGCGGTGCCATCATGAACCTCACCGATCTTATGACTGCGACCGGTGTAATAGAGGATACGCTCCGTGGTGGTCGTCTTCCCCGCATCGATGTGCGCCATGATCCCGATGTTCCGGATCATGTGTATGGGGGTAGACCGAGCCATGGAGTGCGTCCTCTAACCTGCTGGAAATGATGCTTACCAGCGGTAGTGGGCGAAGGCCTTGTTGGCCTCGGCCATCTTGTGCGTGTCTTCGCGCTTCTTCACGGCGTTACCACGACCAGCGGCGGCGTCGAGGAGCTCACCAGCGAGCTTCTCGGCCATGGTCTTCTCGTGGCGAGACCGGGCGTAGTTGATGATCCACCGGATGCCGAGGGCGGTACGACGCTCGCCACGGATCTCGATCGGCACCTGGTAGGTGGAACCACCGACGCGGCGGCTCTTGACCTCGAGACTGGGCTTGACGTTGTCGATGGCCTTCTTGAAGAGACGCAGGGGCTCTTCCTTGGAGCGGCGCTCCACGATCTCGAAGGCGTCGTACACGATGGCCTCGGCAATCGACTTCTTGCCGCGGGTCATCAGGCAGTTGGTGAACTTGGCAACGAGACGATCCCCGTACTTCGGATCGGGGAGGGTCTTGCGCTTGGGAACTTCTCTACGGCGAGGCATCTGACCGCTCCTACTTCTTGGGGCGCTTGGCGCCGTACTTGGAACGGCCCTGGTTGCGGTTGGAGACGCCGGTGGCGTCCAAGGTGCCGCGGATGATGTGATAGCGGACACCGGGAAGGTCCTTCACACGACCGCCACGGATGAGCACCACGGAGTGCTCCTGGAGGTTGTGACCCTCGCCGGGAATGTAACTGGTGACCTCAATCCCATTGGAGAGACGAACACGGGCGACCTTACGAAGGGCCGAGTTCGGCTTCTTGGGGGTTGAGGTGTATACCCGGACGCACACACCACGCTTCTGCGGGCAGGCCTGCAGCGCGGGAGCGGTGTTCTTCTGGAACTTCCGCTTGCGGCCGTGACGAACCAACTGGCTGATAGTCGGCATGCGTACTCAATCCTCGATAGAACGTGCGCTTTGCATGTCGCAAAGCGCTTCCTAAAACTACGACAACGGATTGCCTACCAGGGGGGTGTGCAGACGCATGAACGCGCCTGACGCTCGATGGGGCGACCCAACGAATCACCCCCGGTGGTTCGGCTCCGCAGTCAGCGGCCCGCCTTCCGGGTAGTGATGCCGCCCTTCACGAATGCTACAGGCGGCGAACAGGTGGCGGATTATAAGTGTGAATGCAGAGCAGTCAAGGAGTTTCTCAATAACGCTGCATTCTCCGGAAATGTTTAGGTTTTAGAGCTGCTCGGTTTCGATGAGATCGACGTCAAGCGCCAAACTCTGCAGCTCCTTCACCAGCACGTTGAACGATTCGGGCAGCCCGCTCTCAAGGGTGTTCTCCCCCTTCACGATGGCTTCGTACATGCGCGTACGACCCAGCACGTCATCGGACTTCACGGTGAGGAACTCCTGAAGGGCATAGGCAGCGCCGTATGCCTCCATGGCCCACACCTCCATCTCACCGAGACGCTGACCACCGAACTGGGCCTTACCGCCCAGAGGCTGCTGCGTCACTAGGCTGTAAGGCCCGATGGAGCGCGCGTGGATCTTGTCGTCGACGAGGTGGTGCAGCTTGAGGACGTACATGACGCCCACGGTGACGTCGCCGTCGAAGACCTCACCGGTCCGCCCATCAAAGAGGGTGGACTGACCAGAGGCGTTCAGCTCGGCGAGCTCGAGGGCACCGCGGATCTTCTCTTCCTTGGCGCCGTCGAAGACGGGGCTGGCCACGTGGAGACCACGCTTGATCTTCACGATGGCCCGACGCACGTCTTCGTCGTCCATGGCGTCGACCGTAGCCAGCTGAGCCTCAGAGGTGTAGTACTTCCGCAGCTCGGTCTTCAAAGCCTCGGTGCTGTACTGCTCTTCGAGCAAACGGTTGATGCGCATGCCCAGACCGCGAGCGGCCCAGCCGAGGTGAGTCTCAAGGATCTGCCCCACGTTCATGCGCGAGGGCACGCCGAGGGGGTTGAGCACCATCTCCACGGGGGTGCCGTCAGCGAGGAATGGCATGTCCTGCTCGGGCAGGATGCGCGAGATGACACCCTTGTTCCCGTGACGACCGGCCATCTTGTCGCCCACCTGGATCTTGCGCTTGATGGCCACGTAAACCTTGACCATCTTGATCACGCCAGGAGGCAGCTCGTCGCCCTTCTTGAGCTTGTTGATCTTCTCCTGGAACAGCACGCGGATCATCTGGATCTCTTCGGAGAGATCGTCCATGACCTGCTCGATCTTGCCGACGCTGTCGCCGCTGCGATCGACCTCGATGAGGTTCCAGTAGTTCTGGGGCACGTTGTCGAGGAGCTCCTCAGTGAGCTCTTGACCCTTGTCGAGGAGCACCTGGCCACGATCATCTACGAGGCGGCTCTCGGTCACCTGGCCGAGGAGCAGCTCGCGGATCTTCCGGAAGGCGCTCTTCCGGATGATCTTGATCTGGTCGTTCTGGTCCTTCTCGAGGCGAGCGATCTCGGCATCCTCGATGTCCTGAGCGCGCTCGTCCTTGTCGATGCCCCGGCGGCTGAACACCTTGGCGCCGATGACGGTACCCACCACGCCGGGGGGCACGCGGAGGCTGGTGTCGCGCACGTCGCCGGCCTTCTCGCCGAAGATTGCGCGGAGCAGCTTCTCCTCAGGGCTGAGCTGGGTCTCCCCCTTCGGGGTGATCTTGCCCACGAGGATGTCGCCGTTCTTCACCTCGGCGCCGATGCGCACGATGCCCGAGTCGTCGAGGTTCGAGAGGGCTTCTTCACCGACATTCGGGATGTCCTTGGTGATCTCCTCTTTGCCGAGTTTGGTGTCTCGGGCGATGCACTCGAACTCCTCGATGTGGATCGAGGTGTAGACGTCTTCCTTGACCACCTTCTCGGAGATCAGGATGGAGTCCTCGAAGTTGTAGCCACCCCAGGGCATGAAGGCCACGACGATGTTCCGGCCGAGGGCGAGCTCGCCCATGTCGGTGGCGGGACCATCAGCGATGACGTCACCCTTCTTCACCCGGTCGCCCTGGTTGATGATGGGCTTCTGGTTGATACAGGTGTTCTGGTTCGACCGACGGAACTTGAGCAAGTTGTAGATGTCGGGCTTGGCGCTGATGTCGTCGGAGTCGACCTTGATCACGATGCGGCTGGCGTCGACGGACTCGACGACACCATCGTGACGGGCGACGCTGGTGACGCCGGAGTCGCGGGCCACGATGCCCTCGATGCCGGTGCCCACGAGGGGGGCCTGGGTCACGAGCAGAGGCACAGCCTGCCGCTGCATGTTCGACCCCATCAACGCGCGGTTGGCATCGTCGTTCTCGAGGAACGGGATCAAAGAGGCTGCGACGGACACCAGCTGGTTGGGGCTGACGTCCATGAGGTTGATCTCGACCGAAGGGGCCATGACGAACTCGCCGGACTGCCGGGAGCTGATCATCTCACCTTCGAGCTTGTAGGCCTCGTCGAGCTCGGCGTTGGCCTGGGCGATGTAGAAGCCTTCCTCGTCGAGGGCGCTGTAGTACTTGGGCACGTCGGTGGAGACGGTGCCTTCAGTGACCTGACGGTAGGGCGTCTCGATGAAGCCGTACTCGTTCACCCGGGCGAAGGTGGACAGCGACGCGATCAGCCCGATGTTCGGACCTTCAGGGGTCTCGATGGGGCAGATACGACCGTAGTGGGTCATGTGCACGTCGCGGACCTCGAAGCCCGCACGCTCACGGGTGAGACCACCAGGGCCGAGGGCGGACAAGCGACGCTTGTGGGTCACCTCGGAGAGCGGGTTGGTCTGGTCCATGAACTGAGACAGCTGGCTGGAGCCGAAGTACTCCTTCACCACCGCCGAGACAGGCTTGGCGTTGATGAGATCGTGAGGCATGAGGGTCTCGATCTCCTGAGACATGCTCATGCGCTCTTTGATGGCCCGCTCCATGCGCACCAGACCGATGCGGTACTGGTTCTCCATCAGCTCACCGACGGCACGCACGCGGCGGTTGCCGAGGTGGTCGATGTCGTCGGTGCTCACCGGGATCTTGGTGCCGTCGCGGTTGATCTCGCTGCGGGTGTCCTTGAGGGCCAGCAGGTACCGCACGGTCTCAATGATGTCGCGCTTGGTGAGCACGGAGTTGTCGATGGGCTCGTCGACGCGGAACTTGTGGTTCAGCTTGAGACGGCCCACCTGCCCGAGGTCGTAGCGCTCGGGGTTGAAGAACAGGTTGTTGAACAGGTTGTAGGCGGTCTCGAGGGTCGGCGGATCACCGGGACGCAGACGCTTGTAGATCTCGAGCACGGCCTGGTCGGGGCTGTCGATCTTGTCGGCGAGCAGGGTCTTCCGCAGGAAGGGCCCGCTGGTGAGGTTGTCGATGAAGAGGATGCCGAAGCTCTCCACACCGGCCTGCTGCATTTCTTCGAGCTTGGCCTCGGTGATCTCCTCGTTGCATTCGAGGATGATCTCACCGGTCTCCATGTTCACCACATCCTGGGCCACGACAGCGCCGAGGATGTCTTCGAGGTGCACGGGGATCTTGTCCACCTCGGCGGCCTTGATCTTACGCAAGGCGGCGCGGCTGAACTTCCGGTGCCGCTTCACCAGCACGTCGCCGTCCTTCGACAACACGTCGAGGCTGGCCTTCTGGTTGAGCAGCAGGGACCAGTCGGCGGGGGTCTTGTAGAGGATCTCGCCACCCTCGGGGCCAAAGCTGACCATCTCGGTGTGGTAGTACTCGTTGAGCAAACCCTCGGCCTCGAAGCCCAATGCCCGGAGCAGCACGGTGGCGGGCATCTTCCGGCGACGGTCGATGCGCACGTGCAGGATGTCCTTGGCGTCGAACTCGAAGTCGATCCAGGAGCCACGGTACGGGATGATCCGGGCGCTGTAGAGCAGCTTGCCGGAGCTGTGGGTCTTCCCGTTGTCGTGGTCGAAGAAGGCACCGGGGGAACGGTGCAGCTGCGACACGACGACGCGCTCGGTGCCGTTGATGATGAAGGTGCCTTCGTCGGTCTGCAGCGGGATCTCCCCGAAGTAGACCTCCTGCTCCTTCACGTCGCGGATCGTGGGGGTCTGATCTTCCTCAGAGCGATCCCAGACCACGAGGCGGATGGTCACCTTGATGGGGGCGGCATAGGTCATGCCCCGCTGGTGACACTCGTCCACGTCGTACTTCGGCTTCTCAAGGTGGTAGGAGACGAACTCCAGGGAGCTGGTCTCATTGAAGTCCTTGATGGGGAAGACGCTCTTGAAGACGCCCTGCAGCCCCACGTCCTCCCGCTCGTCGGGGGGGACCTCCATCTGCAGGAATTTCTCGTAGCTGCGCTTCTGGATATCGATCAGGTTGGGGATCTCCAACACCTTCTCGATCTCGCCGAAGGAGTTACGAATGCGGAAGTTCTTCTGAACGACAGACGCCATGCGTGCTCCACTCACCCAGAGGTAAGGCACTCCCTCTGAGGGGCCTGGCCAGCCACCCCGCCGAGGGAGGTAAAGAAGAGTCTCGAACGCTCGGCCCCCTGCTCCCCTGAGCAAGGGCGGCGGCCGGGCAGGCCACATCACGTTCGAGTGAGCGCAACAGGTCACCCCATCGCGCTATGCCCATCTACGCAAAAAGGCCCGATCACGCAAGGTGACCGGACCTAAAGGTGTGCGAAGCCAGCCACAGGCCAGCTACGCAGGTCAAGTGATTTACTTGACCTCGACCTGACCGCCGGCCTCTTCGATCTTGCCCTTGACGGTCTCGGCCTCTTCCTTGGACACGCCCTCCTTGAGAGCGTTGGGGGCGCCGTCCACCAGAGCCTTGGCGTCCTTGAGACCCAGGCCGGTGAGCTCGCGGACCACCTTGATGACGGCGATCTTCTTGGCGCCGGCGCTGGTGAGGATCACGTCGAACTCGGTCTTCTCTTCGACAGCAGCAGCGGCCTCGCCACCACCACCACCGGTCACGGCGACGGCTGCGGCGGCGCTCACGCCCCACTTCTCCTCGAGCTCCTTGACGATCTCGGAGATCTCCATGACGGTGAGGTTGCTGAGGAAGTCGATGACCTGGTCTTTGTTGAGATCGCTCATTGTGTTTCTCCTATGAAGTTGAGCTGTTCAATGTTGCTGGCTGAACCAGCGATATATGTGTACGAACGGGTAGTTCTGGGCGAATCGGTCAAGGTCTGCCTCAGGCAGCCTTGGCGTCTCCACCACCTTCTTCGAGCTGCTGCTTGCGGGCCTGCAGGACCTGCATGAAGTCCCGAGGTGCGGCGCTGAGCACGCGCACCATGGCCGTAGGCACGCCCAACATGACGTTGAGGAGCTTGCTCCTCAGCTCGTCCTTGCCCGGCATCTTGGACAGACCGTCGACGCCATTCTCGTCGAGGATCGTCCCCTCCACCCAGCCACCCTTGATCACGAGCTTCTTGTGATCCTTGGCGAACTTGAGGAGCAGCTTGGCAGCGGTGCCGGGCTCCTCGGGGTGGTAGGCGATGGCCGAGTTGCCCTTGAACAGGTCGTTGAGCCCCTCCATGGAGGTGCCGGCGATCGCGCGCTTGGCCAGGGTGTTCTTGACGACCTCGAACGTGCAGCCGGCGGCGTCCAATGTACGCCGCAGCTCGTCGCTCTCAGCCACCTTGAGACCCTGGAAATCGGCGACCACCACCGAAGGCACGCCGTCGAGGTCGTCCTTCAGCCGCTCAACGAGCGCGGTCTTGGTTTCCCGGTTCATGGTCACTTCCCCTTGTTGGGGCGGGGAGATGCTTCATATGAAACAGCTCAACCCCGCCTCGGCGGGCGATCTCGGCTGGAAGGCCGAGGGATTAAGCGCTCCCCCATGGAGCGCACCCGCTGTCTATGGCGAGCGGCGCCAAAAAACGGCGCCCCTCATAAAAAACTCGGTCGAACGAGTCAAGAGCCTCGTGGCTCTCGAACTCAGTTCTTGAACGCGTTCGGATCCAGCCGGAGCCCGGGGCCCATGGTGCTGGTGAGGGTCACGTTCTTCATGTAGACACCCTTGGCGCTGGCGGGCTTGAGCCGGAGCAGGGCCTCCATGAGGGTGTTCAGGTTGCCCCGGAGGGCCTCGGCGGTGAACGAGATCTTGCCCACGGGGGCGTGCACGATGCCGGCACGCTCGACGCGGAACTCGACCCGACCGGCCTTCATCTCACCCACGGCCTTGGCCACGTCGAAGGTCACGGTGCCCACCTTGGGGTTGGGCATCAGACCACGGGGGCCGAGGATGCGACCGATGCGGCCCACGAGGCCCATCATGTCGGGGGTGGCGACGGCCTTGTCGAAGTCGAGCCAGCCTTCGTCTTTGATCTTGGCGACGAGATCTTCGCCACCGACGAAGTCGGCACCGGCCTCGCGGGCCTCGTTGGCCTTCTCGCCCTTGGCGAAGACGGCGACGCGCACGCTCTTGCCCAGACCGTTGGGGTACACCACGGCGCCACGGACCATCTGGTCGGCGTGACGGGGGTTCACCCCGAGGTTGACGGCCACCTCGACGGTCTCGTCGAACTTCGCGAAGGCGCCGCCCTTGAGCAGCTCGATGGCGTCAGTGGGATCGTAGAGCAGGCCGCGATCGACCCGCTTCATCATGTTCTCGTAATTCTTGCCACGCGTCGGCATGAGATGCCCTCCTTGTGCGTGTCCCCGGTGCATGCGACCACCTCGAGGGTGATCTCCCGGGCCTTGGTGCTCCTCAAAATAGGCGGAGCACGGTGTTTAAATAATGCTCAGCGTGTACCTGATGTCTGGTGCCCGAAGGCCCGAGACTCAGGCCTCGACGACGTTGAGGCCCATAGAGCGGGCGGTGCCAGCGATGGTGCGCATGGCAGCTTCGACGTTGTCGGTGTTGAGATCAGGGAGCTTCAAGGTGGCGATCTCCTTGACCTGCTCCGTGGTCACGCTGCCGACCTTGGTCTTGTTCGGCTCAGCAGACCCGCTCTCGATGCCGGCGGCCTTGAGCAGCAGCACGGCAGCGGGGGGGGTCTTGGTGATGAAGGAGAAGGACCGGTCAGCGTAGACGGTGATCACCACGGGGATGATCATGCCCACCTGATCGCTGGTCCGGGAGTTGAACTCCTTCACGAACTGCATGATGTTCACACCATGCTGACCGAGGGCGGGACCCACGGGCGGGGAAGGGTTGGCCTTCCCAGCGGGGACCTGCAGCTTGATGAGGCCGGTAATCTTCTTGGCCATAGCGAAGGCTCCTTATAAAACAGCGGCCCTCTCTCGACGGCCGCGCATGCGCCTTATGACTTCTCGACCTGGGTGAAGTCCAGCTCCACCGGGGTGGCGCGTCCGAAAATACTCACCAACACCCGCAGCTTGCCCTTGTCGAGGTTCACCTCGTCGACGGTGCCGTTGAAGTTGGCGAAGGGGCCGTCGGTGACCCGTACGGTCTCGCCCTCTTCGAAGCGCAGCTTCGGCGCCGGACGGGCGGTGCCCTCTTCGATCTGGTTGGTCAGCCGGGCGATCTCGCGCTCGGGCACGCTGGGCACGGACTCGGGGGTGGCCCCGCCGCCGACGAAGCCGGTGACCCGCGGGGTGTCCTTCACGATGTGCCAGGTGCGCTTGTTGAGATCCATCTTCACCAGGATGTACCCGGGGAAGAACTTACGGGCAGAGGTCTTCCGCTCGCCCTTCACGACCTCGGTGACGTTCTCGCGAGGCACCAAAACCTCGGTGAACTCTTCCTCGGCGTTGTGCTGCTTGATGCGCTCCCACAGGGCGGTCTCGACCTTGTTCTCAAAGCCAGAGTAGGTGTGGACCACATACCATTTGTGTGACATCTCTCTACTCTCCGTACGCGCTGGGGCGAATCACCAATTGAAGGTTCAATGTGTAAGAAGCAGGCTTGGGGGACACGGATCGCCGAAGTGGATGGCGATGCTCAGGTCCCTCCCCCACCGAGAATCCAGTTGGTGAGCTTGAAGAAGACAGTGTCAAAGATCCACAGGATGGCCGAGATGATGACCGTCACGAGGATGGTCATCCAGGTGTTGGACTTGGTCTCTTCCCATGTGGGCCAGGTGACCTTGGACAGCTCGTCGACCACCTCGCCCAGCTGAGGCCGGTAGCGGGGGTGCCGCCAGGCCCAGAAGAGCAACGCCAAAGCGGTGATGGCACCGAGCAGGTGAGCGACGGTGAACGACTGGCCCAGGAGGTGGCGAGGCTGGATGCCGAAGCTGGCGAAGCCAGAGGCGAACGCCTTCCAGAAGATGACGTAGGCGAGGATCGTGCCCACCGCATACGTCAGGTTGACCATTCGCTTGTTGGTGTTCATGCCACTTCGCCTGGCCTTGACTCCCCCGACCCCGCGTGCTCAGGCCCGCGGAGTCAAGAGCCCTTCACCACCCCAAGGCCTGTTGTAGGGTCTTGGTGAAGGGGTTGAGGTGCCCCAAAAGTGGCACCATTTTTCCTGCATAAGCAGGGCCGACAGGACTCGAACCTGCAACCCTCGGATTTGGAGTCCGATGCTCTACCAATTGAGCCACAGCCCTACACGTGAGCAAGCGATTGCCCAAACGTGCGAGACCCGGGCAACTGCCCGGGCCTCAAAAGTCGATGACCACTTGGGTCACGACCTTGATTACTCGACGATCTTGGACACCACACCGGCACCCACGGTACGGCCACCCTCGCGGATGGCGAACCGGAGACCCTCATCCATGGCGATGGGGGTGATCAGGGTGACGTTGATGGTGATGTTATCACCGGGCATGCACATCTCGACGCCCTCGGGCAGCTTGCAGCTACCGGTCACATCGGTGGTGCGGAAGTAGAACTGAGGACGGTAGCCGTTGAAGAACGGAGTGTGACGACCACCCTCCTCCTTCTTGAGCACGTAGACCTCAGCCTCGAACACCGTGTGAGGGGTGATGCTGCCGGGCTTGGCGAGCACCTGACCACGCTCGATGTCGGTACGCTTGATACCGCGAAGGAGGAGACCGACGTTGTCGCCAGCCTGACCCTCGTCGAGGAGCTTACGGAACATCTCGACACCGGTGACGGTGGTCTTGTGGGTGTCGCGGATGCCGACGATCTCGACCTCTTCGGACACCTTGATGATCCCGCGCTCCACGCGGCCGGTGGCCACGGTGCCGCGACCGGCGATGGAGAACACGTCCTCGACGGGCATGAGGAAGTCACGGTCGATGTCGCGCACGGGCTCGGGCACGAAGGTGTCGACAGCTTCCATCAGCTCGAAGATCTTGGCCACGCCGTCGGCGTCACCCTCGAGAGCCTTCAGAGCGGAGCCGATGATGACCGGGCAGTCATCGCCGGGGAACTCGTACATGCTCAGGAGCTCGCGCACCTCCATCTCCACCAGCTCGAGGAGCTCCTCATCGTCGACTAGGTCGGCCTTGTTGAGGAACACCACGATGGCGGGCACGCCAACCTGGCGAGCGAGGAGGATGTGCTCGCGGGTCTGAGGCATGGGGCCGTCAGCAGCGGAGCACACGAGAATGGCGCCGTCCATCTGGGCAGCACCGGTGATCATGTTCTTGATGTAGTCCGCGTGCCCGGGGCAGTCCACGTGAGCGTAGTGGCGGTTGTCCGTCTCGTACTCAACGTGAGCAGTGGAGATGGTGATGCCGCGCTCCCGCTCCTCGGGGGCGTTGTCGATCTCGTCGAACGCCTTGACCTCGCCACCGTGCTTCTCGGAGAGAACCTTGGTGATGGCGGCGGTAAGAGTGGTCTTACCGTGGTCGACGTGACCGATGGTCCCCACGTTGACGTGGGGCTTATTGCGAACAAACTTCTCCTTGGCCATCTGAAACCTGCTCCCTAGCCTGGAGTGACCAACGAGAGGGCGGATTATGCCGCACCCCGCGAAGTTGCCAACGTGGAAAGAATCGTAAAAAAGCCGATGACCGGACTTGAACCGGTGACCTCACCCTTACCAAGGGTGTGCTCTACCAACTGAGCTACATCGGCAAAACGATCTCCGACCGAAACCAGAGATCGAAACGCTCAAAATGGAGCGGGAGACGGGGTTCGAACCCGCGACATTCAGCTTGGAAGGCTGACGCTCTGCCAGCTGAGCTACTCCCGCAGACGATCTACGCGAGATCGCCGTATGAGACCTAGTGGAGGGGGCAGGATTCGAACCTGCGAAGCAATACTGCGGCAGATTTACAGTCTGCTCCCTTTGGCCACTCGGGTACCCCTCCGAGTTATCTCTCTCTTCCGCTAAACACCTCAATCCAAGGTGATAAGCTGGCGAAGGGACTTGAACCCGCAACCGGCTGATTACAAATCAGCTGCTCTACCGATTGAGCTACGCCAGCTCAAAACGGGGGCGGACTCTAACAGCCACCCCTATCCAGATCAAGCCCTTTCGGACCCAGTTGATCGCTGTGCGACCAATCCCTGTCAGGGTGGGCGGTTTATACGGGAGGCCTCTGCAGGGGTCAAGGAGTTTGTTCTTTTTGTTACCCCTCTCAAAAACACTCGGGATTACAGCAGGTTGCCCTACCCCTTTTTGCGGTGCTCTGCGGCGGTATGCAGCAAGATCCCTGCGGCGACCGAGACGTTCAACGACGCCGTCGCTCCAGAAAGGGGGATCATGACCCGCTGATCGCATCTTTCACGGGTGAGTCGACGCAGCCCCTGCCCCTCAGCGCCCATGATGAGCATGGTGGGACGAGACCAGTCGATCGCCTCTGGATGCACGCCATCCATGTCGGCACCGATGCACTGCAGCCCCGCCTTTTGAGCCACCTTGATGCTCTGGGCGAGGTTTGTCTCCATGGCCACCGGCAAGATCTCGCTGGCGCCCGCAGACGTGCGGGCCACCGTGGGGCCCAGATGGGCGCTGCGGTGTTTGGGAAGCAACGCCCCTGTGGCCCCGAAGGCCTCGGCAGATCGCAGGATCGCGCCGAGGTTTCGAGGATCGGTGACCTGGTCCAGGGCCACGATGAGCGGACTGTCGGTGAAGATCAGCTGATCGAGCTCGGTGTACCCTGCGGGGGTGATGAAGCCCACGATGCCCTGGTGACGGACCTCGCTGACCTCGTCCAGTTGCTTGCGTGGTACCCGCTCCAGCTTGATGCCCAGCGTCATGGCCTGGTCGAGCAGACGCTCGCGCGCCGGGCTGGAGTCGGGGACGTGCTGGATCTTCTTCAGTCGGTGGGGTGCCCGGTTGAGCATGGCTTCCACCGGACGGATGCCTGGGAGAGGCACGAGGCCTTGACGACTGCTCATGAGATGCTCAGTGACTGCAAGTGGGTCAACACACTTTGGAGATCGTCAGCGGCGGTGACGGCTCGCCCGATGACCAGCACATCTGCCCCTGCTTCGAGGGCTGCGGCAGGCGTCGCGACACGCTTCTGATCGTGCTGACCCGCGGTGATGCGAATCCCAGGGGTGACGAGCTTGAGCTGTCCGCCGGTGGCGGCTTTCAGGGTCGACGCCTCCTGAGCGCTGCACACGAGGCCGCCCAGTCCACTCTCACGGGCGAGCAATGCCCGCTCTGTCGCCACAGCAGCGGGCTCGGGCCGTATCCCCACGGCCTGCATGGTGGGGCCGTCCAGGCTGGTGAGCACGGTGACGCCGAGGAGCACCATGTCGCCGGCTTGCTCAGTGGCAGCCTGCATCATCGGCCCCCCTCCCCCAGTGTGAATGGTGAGGTAGTTCACCCCGAGCCCGCTCACGCTCGCCACCGCCTTGGCGACGGTGTTGGGGATGTCGTGCAATTTGAGGTCGAGGAAAATCGCCGGCGCCCCGGCTCTGCGCACCGCCTCGATGATGGAGGGGCCCTCTGCACAGAACAGCTGCAAGCCGATCTTGTAGAGCCCGAAGACGTGGTGCGTACGCTCTACCCAGCTGATGGCCTCAGCGGGGGTGGGCACGTCGAGAGCGAGGCACAGCCGGGGATCGCTCATCCGAGCATCTCCCGTACCCGGGCGACGAGGGTGTCAGCAGGCTCGAAGGGCACCTTCTCGATGTCGCTGCCCGTACGGGACTTCAGCTCCACTACGCCCTCTTTGACCCCACGGCCACCGATGGCGATGCGCACGGGGACCCCGATGAGATCGGCGTCTTTGAACTTGGAGCCTGCCCGCTCGTTGCGGTCGTCCAGCAACACCTCGACCCCGGCAGTCTGGAGGGCCTCGTAGACCTTCTCTGCAGTCTGCACGACGTCTTCTTTGTTCATTTGCAACGGCAGCACGATGGCCTGATAAGGCGCGATGGCCGCAGGCCACGTGATTCCGTGCTCATCATGGTTCTGTTCGATGGCTGCGGCCATGACCCGGGTGACCCCGATGCCGTAGCAGCCCATCACCATGGGGTTCTCCTTGCCGTCCTCGTCGAGGTAGGTGCACTTCATGGGCTCGCTGTAGCGCGTGCCCAGGAAGAACACGTGGCCCACCTCGATGCCCTTGTAGCTCTTCAGCGGCGAGCCACAGCGGGGGCACGGATCGTTGTCGACGGCCATCCGCACGTCGGCGTACTGGCTGGGCTCGAAATCCCGACCTGCGGCCACGTGTACCATGTGATGGTCTGCGACGTTGGCGCCGGCGACGCCGTCTTGCACAAGGGCGACCGCGTGATCGGCGATGATCGACTTCACGCCGGTGAGTCCCACAGGGCCGAGGTAGCCCACGGGCACCCCGGTGGCCGACTTGACGCGGGCCTCGTCGGCCATACGCAGCTCGGTGGCGCCCAGGAGCTTCTTCACCTTGATCTCGTTGAGCTCGTGATCACCGCGCACGAGGATGGCGTGCAGCTCGCCGTCCGCCTCCACCATGAGCGTCTTGATGAAGGTGTTCGCAGGGGCCTCGAGGAAGGCAGAGACCGCCTCGATGGTCTTCTGACCGGGGGTCGAGACCTGCTCTATGGCAGCACCAGGGGCAGCGGGCGCCTCTTCAGAGGCGTTCAACTCGGCCTGCTCGGTGTTGGCGGCGTAACCACAGTGGCTGCAGCTGACGATGCGATCTTCACCGCTGTCTGCGAGGACCTGGAACTCGTGGCTGCGCTTACCGCCGATGGCGCCGGTGTCGGCCTCCACAGCGCGGAACTCCAACCCACAGCGGGTGAAGATGCGCTCGTAGGCAGCATACATGGCGTCATAGCTGGCGTTGGCGGCGTCGTCGTCCACGTCGAAGGAGTAGGCATCCTTCATGATGAACTCACGGCCACGCATCAGGCCTGCACGGGGACGGATCTCGTCTCGGAACTTGATCTGGATCTGGTAGAGGTTCAACGGGAGCGCACGCCAGGAGCGCACGTCGCGGCGGACCACGTCGACGATGACCTCTTCATGGGTGGGGCCCAAGCAGAAGTGCCCCGCCTTACGGTCGGTCATCCGCATCAGCTCGGGGCCATAAGCACCCCAGCGGTTGGACTCTTCCCAGAGCTCTGCGGGCTGCACGACAGGGAGCAGCACCTCCTGAGCGCCGGCGCGATCCAGCTCCTCGCGGATGATCTCTTCGATCTTGCGCAGGGTCCGTCGGGCGAGGGGCAGATAGTCGTAAATGCCTGCTGCGAGCTTGCGGATGAAGCCCCCGCGGAGCAGAAGCTTGTGGCTCACCACCTCGGCGTCCTTGGGGACCTCGCGCAAGGTGGGCATATGCAGTCGGGACAATCGCATGGGGCGCGTCCTGTTGTGTATCTCTAGGAAATGTGGGCGCCCACCTGCATGGTGGACAACAAGACCGCCTTGGTCAGGGCCAGGCGGTTGTCGGCCTGCTGATAGATCAGCGACCGGTCAGAATCGATCACCGCGTCGGCGACCTCTTCTCCCCGGCGGGCGGGGAGGCAGTGCATGAAGACGGCGTCGGGGGCAGCCCGAGCGAAGCGCTCTTCATTGAGGATCCAGCCAGCGAAGGGCGCGGCGAGGGCGCTGGCCTCTTCAGGCTGGTGCAGCAAGTCGAAGGGGGCCCAGGCTCGGGGATAGACGGCATCTGCCCCTTCCACCGCAGCGTCCATGTCAGCGACCACCTCGAGGCGACCGCCCCCCGCTTCGGCACCCTTCCGAGCGCGGTCGAGGGCCGCCTTGGGCAGTTCGAAGCCCGGCGGATGGGCCAGTCGAACGGTCATGCCCAGACGGGGCAACAAAGACAACAGACCCTGAGAGACTGAAGCAGGCTGGCTGGGGGCTTTGTTGTACGCCCAGGTCACCGCCACCGTGCGGCCAGACAAATCAGCACCGAATCGCGCCCGCAGCGTGGCCAGATCGGCGAGGGTCTGGATCGGGTGGTCCAGATCGCACTGCAGGTTGTAGACCGGGCGCTCGGTGGCACCGGCCACGGTCTCGATGAAGGTGTTGGCCTTACCCGGAACCAGCGGATGGCGGATGCCGATGGCGTCTCCCTCGTCAGCGATCCGCGCCATGGCTCGAGCGGGCTCGTCTCCCTTGAGCGCGGCAAAGCCACCAGCGGTGACATCGCGCACGTTGGCGCCGAGTTGTCGGGCGGCCTCGACGAAGGAGGCCTTGGTCCGAGTGGACTCTGACAGGAAGGCCAGGAGCAGCGTACGCCCGGTGAGGGGCTGACCGGGATCTTCAGTCCGGAGCCTGCGGGCGAGACTGAGCAGCGCTTCGATGTCTTCGAGAGGCAATGCGTCGGTGGTGATGAGACTGTGTAGGGCCATGCTGTGCTCTGTGATACGGAGTGCTGTGATGCAGAGTGATGAGGGCCTGGGCTCAGCCCGCAGGCTTGCCCAGACGCAGAATGGTCTGACCGAGCATCACCGCGTCGCCCACCTGCAGGTGCCTGGCGCTCTTCAGCTTCACCCAGGTGCCATTCCTGCTGGTGAGATCGCGCAGGGTGAGATGGCTGGCCCGAGGGAGAGCCAGGGCATGGATGCCACTCATGAAGGTGTCGTGGGTGAAGACCCAGTCGCCGACGTGGCGACCGATGCGGCAGCCCTCATCTTGCAGATAGTGGGTGTTGTACGCTCGACCTTCATGGTCGACCTGCACCAGACGCCACTGCACCTTCGAGGGCCGGTCGACGTACATCTTCGAGCCCAACCGCTCAGTGCCATCGTCGGTGGGCGCAGCCACGGGCAAGGGCTCGACGCGCTCTGCCCGGAGCACCTGCTGGCCGACAAGACAGAGCTCGCCGTCTCCCAGCTGGACGTCGCCGCGCACCCTCATCCAGATGCCGTTGCTCTCATCGAGGGGCTCCACCACCACACCATCTGGCTCCGGCACGAACCGACCATGGAGCGGTGCCATGCGCAGGTCGCCTTCGATGACGACGTCTGCCTGGGCGCGACCGACGGTGACACCATCATCGGCAATGGGGATGCCATAGCTCTGCTCGAGGTTGTTCGACAACGCCCGGAGCACGAAACGCGCAGCCTTGGGCAGCGGCGGCGGCACGGGGCGCACGTCGTCGGGCAGCTCGATGGCCTCGAAGTCTCCTGTCTGGAGCACCTCGGCTTCGGAGGTGACCTGATCCAGAGGCACTAGGTCGATGGAGCTGAGCGGCTCACTGTTGTCGATGACCACCTCGGGCCTGCTGATGGCCGGCGTCATGGTCTCTGCGAGGGTGCCCTTGGCAGACAATTCAGCGTCCGCGAGGGCCTCGCTGGACAGCTCAGGCGGCTCTGTAGGTGGTGGCAGCAACTCTTCAGAGGCCAACGTGTCCTGACTGGGGAGCCCCTCGGAGATCGAGTCTGGCCCCGCCTCTTCGAAGTCGTCGAGAGAGCCATCTTCCGGCTCGATCTCGTCCAGCGTGCTCACCTTGTCCGCCGCGGCCTTCTCGTCGACCCTGACCACAGGGGTCTCGGCGAGGGTGGCCATAGGCGTCGGGGCCATGGGTACAGGCATGGGCACGGGGACAGGCGTCTCACCTGAAGTCTCAACGGGCGCATCTACCGGGACGGCGGCGCGCCCCTGAGCGGGAAACTTGTCGAGGCTCGAGAGCGCCTTCATCGATGCGGGCTTCGCCGAGGGCACACCTGGGGCCAGCGCGGCATTCGTCGGTGAAGTCATCACCGGGGTATCGGACACTCCCGCAGCAGAGGTGCTGCTCCCCTGCCCCACCCTGAGCGCCCGCGCCACAGCGCCGAGATCAACCGCCTTGGACCGCTTCCGACCATTTTCCGTGGTGTCAACCTCGTCGGCACCTTGAGCACCCAACGGGCTCAGATCCACCACGGTGGGTCGCTCCTTGCGCGCCTTCACTGAGGGCGCGGGAGGCTCGGCCACGCGCGACCGGCTCAGCGTGCGCCCGCAGTGCACACAGAAGACCGAACCATGAGGGCTCTCACCCCCACAGTGTCGACACACGACCATCTGCGGGTTTTCACCGGACATGCACGCCCCTCGTGGTGGCTCTCGCCCTGCCAGTCGCTAGGCCCTGGTTCAGGGGCTGGCTCAGAGCGCGTCGGCCTGTGGGAAGGTGGTGGGTCAAATCGCTGTTCTTTCTTTGAGTTTGTGGTGTAGCCCATGGCCACAGGAGGGTCAAGGTCCACCAGACCCATGACACCCCAGGGTGCATAAGGTTGTGCCCGTGACCCGATCGAGGACACTCTACGGCCATGAAATACGCACTCTGCCTGTTCCTCAGCCTTACGCTCACCGCCTGTGGTGGGGGCCTCGTCGACCGCCCACCTCTCCCTGAGACCTCGAGCCTTCGAGACAAGACAGAGCTCAAAGTGGGCATCGAGGCCTTCGATGAAGGGCGCTTCAAAGCAGCCCGTATTCAGTTCGAGCGGTTACTCAAGGAGAACCAGGACCAAGCCATCGTGGCCCACGCCCGCTACTACATGGGTCGGATGCTCGGGCAGTCTGATCCCATAAAGGGCGCTCAGGCCCTCGAAGATCTTGCCACCGAGCTGGTGGAAGGACAGCTGCACCTCGCGGCGAGGGCCTATGGGGCAGAAGCCGCCGCTCGGGGCCATCAATGCGCCCGAGCACGGGCCGGCGCCTCCGCCGTGCACGATCATGTGGGCGGCGCCACCCGGGCAGATCTGATGCTCTCCCTGTCCAAGTGCTTCCCACCCCCTCAGGCCATGGCCCGCCTCGATGATGGTGCTCGCGCCGCCCACGATGCCAAAGATGAGGCCCGCGTGAGCAAGATCCGGGCAGAGGCCGTCGTACGTGCAGCTCAGCTTCAGCCGGGTGATCGGCCAGTGATCACCGAGATGGTCATGGAGGGCCCTCTGGAGTCGGTGATGACCGGCTCGGTCGCCGAGCCTGAGCCTGTAGAATCCGCCCCGGTGGAAGACGTCCCTGTGGAGAGTTCGCCCACTCAAGAGGCGCCTGCCGTGGAAGATCCTGGGGCGCTGCTGCCCCCGGACAGTGGGGCCTCAGTAGGCCCCATGGCGCCGGCGGGCCCCCCGCGCATCGTCGTGCTCCTCCCGCTGTCCGGCCGCTCCGCCCCGTTGGGTGATCGACTGCGCGGTGTCATCGATCTCGTCGTGGACGAAGATCACCCGGAGGGCAGCCCCCAGATCACGGTGAAAGATGCAGGATCCGTAGCCAAGACCCGAGCGGCGCTGAGTGAGCTCGCCGGCTCGACGAACGTCTCGGGCATCATCGCCATTCTCGATCGGGCCACCGCTCAAGGCAGCGGGGACGCCTTTGCAAATCTCGCTCTGCCGGTCATCGCCCTCACCCTCGGTCAGGCCCCCATGGCACACGAGGGTGTCTGGCGGGGCCTGCACACCCCTCCGCTCGTGGCTCAGGCTGCAGCACGGGCGGGCCTCGATGCCGGCGGCCGGCGAGCGGCGATCCTGTACCCCGACATCAGCTACGGAAGAGTCCTCACTCAACTGTTTCGGGGCAGCTGGCAGGCGGGCGGCGGGCAAATCGTCAAGGCCCGCAGTTGGTCGGGCACGAAGCCTGACATCAAGTCACTCGTCCGCGCCCTCAAAGGGGTGGAATTCGACACACTGTTCATCCCCGCCCCACCTCAGAGTGCCGCCACCGTCTTGAGCCACCTCGCCGCAGAGGCCGGCGTCTGGTCCAAGAGCCAGCGGCGCTCGATGAAGGGTCGCAAAGGCGTCAAGGAGGTCACCCTGCTCGGCGTGCCCGAGTGGTACACACCCAAGATCATCGACCAGGCCGGCCGCTACGTCGATGGCGCATTGTTGCCTGTGCCCTATGCTGCCGAGACGGCTGGGGGTGGAACCTTCGCGGGGCAATATGTTGCCCGCCACAACCGGGCACCCACCGCATTCGAAGCGCTGCTGATGGACGCCATCAGCGCGCTCAGTCGCGCCCATGATGCCGCCCGCTCCACCGGGGTATCCGTCGCCAGCGCGCTGCAAGGCACCCGATATGCTCAAGCGAGCGTCGGCTACGACTTCAGCCGAAAAGAGGCTGTGCAGTCACTCTTCATGCTCGAGATTACGCCCGACGGGTTTCGCCCACTGAATCGGTGAAGGCGAGGCAGACCGCGTGCTCAGGTGAGCAGGTACATCGCCGCAGCCCCGATACTCGCCGTCAGGACAGCCCCCACCAGCACCCAGGGCCAGGCCCCCGATCGTCCTCGAGGCGTTTGACCAGCCCCACCGGCCCATGTGGGCTCTGGCGCCTCGTCCAGTTGCCCCATGCTCCACTCTCCAGTAGGGCGGTCGGTGACAGGGACCGCCACACGTTGCTCTGAAGGTGTGGGCACGTCGAACACCAGCGCATTGAGATCCGAGGCTGATGCCTGAGCGGATGGGCCCTTCCAGAGCCGATCGACCCAGTTGGCGAGATCACGGCTCGTCGCCTGGGGAAAGTGCGGCATCGAGGACATCAGCAAATGGTGGAGGAAGCCATCAGCGTCTTCGAACCGATCTCTGGGATCAGGTGAGAGCGCCCTGAGGATCACCCGCTCAAGAGAGATGGGCAGGTTGGGCATGTGGGCCGTGGGCGGGACCAGACGCTGGCCGTCCCAGGGCATGTAGCCGGTGAGGGTGCGGTACAGCACCACCCCAGCGGAGAACAGGTCGGCCCGGGCGTCGGGCATACCCCCCGCCCTCACCTCAGGAGCCACATAGGCCGCGGAAGCCGGATCAGAGAGCGCCGTGGGCCCCATGGGCAGCCCGAAGTCGGCGAGCTTCACCTGACCATCCCGGGAGATGAGCACCGTGGAGGGCCGCACAGCCCGATGCACGACACCCACCCGGCCCTGCTCGTCGGTGTGCCTGTGGGCATAGTCGAGGGCCTTGAGCAGCTGGGACACGACGAAGATGGCCAACGGCGCCGATAACACCCGCACTCGAGTGCGCGAAAGCAAGCCATTGACGTCGGACAAACGCGGGCCATCGACGGCCTCGAACACGATGAAGGGCGCGCCTTCGCGACGACCGACGTCGAGGACCTGTACGATGTGGGCGTGATTGAGCTGAGCCGCGAGGCGGGCCTCTTCCATGAAGGCCTTCACCTGCGAGCGCTCGGCGGCGAGAGCAGGCCTGAGGCGCTTGATCAAGACCGGGCGTCGGAAGGCCTCTGCCCCCATCAATGCCCCGGTGTACACCTCTACAGCCGACCCCTCGGCCACTCGAGGACCCCAGAGATATCGACCCACAGCGGTGCTGTCCGCTGGGCCAACCGGGGCAGTCGTGCCCGCATCACCGATGAGGGTGCTGGAGCGGTTTTGGGGGAATGTGTCGCCGGGAGTGTGCACTGACTGCGCTCCAAGCCACCACATGGGGGGAGATGTGTACGTTCGGTGGCGCTTATAGCACGAAGCGGCGACATGCCCCCACTGACTTTACACATTCTTCCATGGTTTCAGCCTGTTCGAGTCAAAGCTGTCAAAAACTGACCTGTGCCCCCGAGTGAATCAGGCGCTGATGACCTCAGGTGACGCGGCATGACCTTCAAGGGCCACGGGCAGGATCTCATCGACGTGATCCACAGGGTGGAAGGTGATGGCCTCCCTGATCTCCTCAGGGATCTCCACGAGATCTTTCTCGTTGGCCTTGGGCAGGATCACCGTGGTGACCCCAGCGCGGTGGGCGGCGAGGATCTTGTCCTTCACGCCACCCACGGGAAGCACCTTCCCACGGAGCGTGATCTCACCGGTCATGGCCACCGAGGCCCGCACGGGCCTGCCCGAAAGCAAGCTGGCGATGGCCACGCAGATGGTGATGCCTGCAGAAGGCCCATCCTTGGGCACGGCCCCGGCAGGGAAGTGAATGTGAAGGTCGAGCTTATCGGGCTCAAACTCAGGGATCTTCAACGTATCGGCCCGTGACCTTACATAGGACCAGGCCGCCTGTACCGACTCTTTCATGACGTCGCCGAGTTTGCCGGTGAGGACCAGCTTGCCGGCGCCGGGGAGCTTCAGCGCTTCGATGAGCAGCACCTCACCACCCGTGGCCGTCCAGGCGAGGCCGTTGGCCACTCCCACCTCGTCAGCCGTCATGCCTTCTTCCCGCACAAACTTCTCGGGGCCGAGGTAGTCCGGCAATTGCTCCGCGGTGATGGTGGGTGGCGTGTAGTCCCCTGCCCCGCCTTCCACTTGAGCTCGAGCCACCTTCCGGGCCAGGGCCTGCAGGGATCGCTGCAGGTTGCGCACACCTGCTTCGCGGGTCCAGCGGCGGGCGATGGCCCGGATGGCGTCGTCTTCTACGGTGGGCGCCGCGTCCTCGAGGCCATGATCAGAGATCACGCTCTGGAGCAGGTGACGGCGGGCGATCTCCACCTTCTCGTTCTCGGTGTAGCCCTCGATGGTGATCACCTCCAGGCGATCGAGCAGCGGCCTGGGGATGTCGTGCAGGTAGTTGGCGGTGACGATGAACAACACCTGCGACAAATCGAAGGGCACGTTGAAGTAGTGATCGGTGAAGGCGTTGTTCTGCTCGGGGTCGAGCACCTCGAGCAGGGCCGCCGCAGGATCTCCCCGGTGATCACTGCCGATCTTGTCGATCTCGTCGAGGATGATGAGCGGGTTCATCACCCCGGCTCGGGTGATGGCTGTGAGGATCTTGCCCGGCATGGCGCCGATGTACGTCCGCCGGTGCCCTCTGATCTCGGCCTCGTCGTGCACCCCGCCGACGCTGATGCGGAAGAACTCTCTGCCAATGGCTTCGGCGATGGATCGCCCGAGGCTGGTCTTGCCCACCCCTGGCGGCCCGGCGAAGCACAGAATCGGCCCCTTGTGATCGGGGTTGAGCTTGCGCACGGCGAGGAACTCGAGAATGCGATCCTTCACCTTGTCGAGGCCGTAGTGGTCTCGCTCGAGGATCGCCTTCACGGCGTCGAGCTCGATGTGCTCTTCAGAGAGCACCTTCCACGGCAACGCGAAGAAGCGATCGAGGTAGGTCTTGATGATCTGGTATTCGCCGGCGCTGGGCTGGATGTGGCGCAGGCGTTCGATCTCCCGTCGAGGCTCCACGGCGATCTCTTCGGGCAGATCGAGGGCGTCGAGCTGCTCGACATAGCGATCCGCCTCCTTCGGGCCTGCGTCGCCATCGCCGAGCTCTTTCTGAATCGAGCGCATCTGCTGTCTTAAGAAGTACTCACGACGGGACTCTTCGATGTCCCCTCGGGCCCGCTTGTCCACATCGTGGGCCACCCGGACTCGCTCGGTCTCGCGACGCACCAGCTCGATGACCCGCTGCAGTCGCTGCTCGATGCTCACTGCAGAGAGCACCCTCAGCTTCTCGGGGTAGTCGAACTCCAGGCCCCCAGCGAGCAGATCGGCGAACCGCTCCGGCGCGTCGACGTTGGTCTTGATGACGCTGAGCAGCTCCTTGGGGTGGGTGTCGCTCATCTCCGTCAGGCGCTCGTAGAGCGTGAGGGCCTTCTGCACCAGGATGTTGACCTTGAACGGATCACCATTGTTCCCAGGTACAGGACTCACCATGGCCATGAAGAAGGGGCTCTCCTGCTCGAACTTCACGAGCTCCACTCGATCGAGACCCTGAAGCGTGATCTGCAAGCTCTCACCTGGGAGCTTGAGCCGATCGAGGATGCGAGCCCGGATGGCGATCCGAGACAGGTCGGCGTGACGCACGGCGTCGGCCTCGGGCCGCTTGGCGAAGGCGAGGACCAGCTCGGCGTCAGGGGCGCTGCACCCTTCGATGAGGGCGACCCCAGCGGGCGTGCTCACCTGCAGCGTGGTCACCCCGTGTGGGTAGATGATGGTGGATTTGAGGGGCAGGACGGGAAAAACGAAGTCCTCGGCGTCTCTGGATTCCATGCAGTGATCAGGCCTTTCGAGGTGACCGGGTCATTCTTAGCCGGTTCAGTGCCCAGGGGCAAAGCAAGGGCAAAGGGTTCTGCGATATGGCGTCCACCCAATGGCCTTTGCTACCTTCCCGAGGCTTTGACCTCTCTCGGAGCTGGAGATGAAGATCAGTCGATTGTGTGTCCTGGGGGCACTCTCGGTCTCGTTGTGGGCCTGTGATGACGGTGACAGTGGTGGCGGCTCAGCCGGCGCCGGTGGTGATACCGGCGGCGCGGGTGGTATGGCCGCGGCAGGTGGCATGGGCGGCGCCGGGGCGGAAGGCGGCGCAGGTGGTATGGCCGGCGCAGGCGGCATGGCTGGCGGCGCTGGCGGCATGGCCGGTGGTGGCGGTGAAGGTGGCGTCGCAGGCGGCTCGGAGCCCAGCATCGACGAGCGCTGCCCCGACGCCCAGATCCGCAGCCACCTGCTGGTGTTGTTCAACGATCGCGTCGACGCCTACTTTTTCGATCCGGGCACTGGCACCGCGTCATACTTCTGCAAGTTCCTCGATCTCGGGGGCAATGGCATCACCACCGCCACGGGCATGGCCCAGGACGCCAACGGTGACTTCTACGTGGTGGCCTCTGGCGAGCAGTTTGGCCGCGTCGTGAAGTTCAGCACCAACGGTGAGTGGATCGATGAGGTAGATCGCAACGTCAACCTCAACGGTGTCGACGGCATCTGGAACACCTTTGGTGACGACTTCGTGGTCTGGAACGCCGCCAACCAGAACCTGTACCGCTTGACCAACGAGGGTCGCTTCGCTGGCACCTGGACCCCACCTGCAGGCCAGAGCGCCCGCGTAACCAACATCACTGATCTCACCTTTGTGGACGACGACAAGGTGGTGGCCACCTTCTCCGACCGAGAGGCCCGCCTCTTCGCGCCCCCCTTCGCGCCAGAGTTCGTCGAAGAGCAGGTGGGCCTCGCCCTTGGCGCCGGTGGCTCGGTCATCGGCGTGGAGACCGACGCGGGTACCCAGTTGCTCATGACGGCCCAGGTGGGTGGTCTTGATGGTGGCTATGGTGTGCTGCTGTTCCGCGCAGTGGCCAGCGGTCGCGCGGCGCCGGAGCTTCAGGAGATCCTCGTAATGCCCTCGGAGATCCTCGACGGTGTGGACATTCAGGCGACGGAGTCCGGGTTCCTCGTCCTCGACTCGGCCATCGCCGGCACGCCCAACCTCGCGGTGTTCAACCGCGACGGAGATCGCCTCAACGACATCACCATCGAAGGTGAGGGCAACCCGCGTCAGTTCGAGGTGCTTCGGGTCTTCCGCGACTTCTGAGGCTCGAGGCTGAGCCCCCTGTTCGGCCTGCTCCCCCAACCTGCACAGGTTACTCTGACCGGGCAGCCCTGCGCATGAGCGTCTCGAGGGCTTGCTGAGCGGTAAACTGACCCCCCAACAGCCCGGCGACTGCCTTCAGCATGGGTGTCTCCACCCCCTGGCGGGCCGCTCTCGCAGCCAGGGCCCTGGCGCCATGGGCCAGCTCGGGATCTACGGCCATGGCCTTTTCTACGTCGCCCTTGGCGAGGTGCTGCCCCATCATCCAGCCTTCACCTGCACCTTCGAAGATGAGGGTGGTGATGACCCCCAGGCCTGCGAGGCCATAGGCGGTGCCGCTGTGCCCACCGAGGGCCTTCACCAGGCGCTCGCTCTCGGCGAGGGCCCGTGTGAGGGCCGTGGCCTCGGTGGCCGCACCTGCGCCGAGGGCGCGGGCGATGCTCACGGGGATCACCATGATGTGGGCCAGCACATCGGCGAGCTCCACCCCGGTGAGATCGTCGCTGGTGTAGACACGCAGGTGGGGGCGCACCATGGCCCCCTGAATCTCCCGTGCCCACGAGACGAATGGACTGCCCACCACCAGCGCGCCGGGCTTGTCGGCCTTCAGTGCCTCAGCGTCAGCGGCACCGGCGAGGGCCGCCACCTGTCGCACACACGTCAGACGGTACACCGCCTCGCTGGCCCGCAGATGAGAGACAGGTGACAGGCCCCGGGCAGTGGTGACGATGCGGTGGTGCCCGGCGAAGAGTGCAGCGAGACCCTCCAAGGCCCGCTCAGTGTCAGCCATCGACAGGGCCATGACCACCCGCTCCGAGGCGCCCAGCGCCCGCTCGGCGTCGGTGGTGTGAGTGACCCCCGCGGGCAGCTTCCGCCGTGAAGTCTTCACCCCCAGGAGCAGGACCTGCTGCGCGTTACGCGACAGCACGCGGGCCAACGCCCGGCCCCAGGGGCCATCTCCGATGATCGTCCAGCTCGGTCCAGTGCTCATCGGACCCCCTCCTCGAAGACGCCTCGGCACAAGGCCTCGTGCCAGTGACTCAAACGGTTGGCGTAGTAGTGCAGCAGCTTCGGAGCGTTCACCACCAGCAGCTCGCCCTGGCGCTCCACCACAGCACGGGTGTGATACATGCCGAAGGTGCGCACCCCCTCGTCCACGATGGCTTCGGTGGGCTGGTTCTTGATGAAGGCGTCCACCGTGAGGCGGCCCTCGGCCTCGAGGGCCAGCAACGTGGACTTGAGGCGCTCGGCGTCGGCGTAGATGTCCGACATCGAGTGGCCATCCCCGCTCGTCGTACGCAGCAGGGCGAACAGATCGAGGCTCGGCGAGGCGCGACGCTCCCGGGTCATGAGCAACCAGGCCACACAGTGGCTGGGGAGCACCACCGTCTCTCTCAAGAAGGCCTCACCCACCGCCGTGCCCAGCATGCGGGTGTATTCGCGATCACGGGCCGGATCGATGACCGGGTGCCCATCGCGGTAGAGGTAGCGTCGGGGATCGATGACCGAGCCGTCGGGGCCCCGGCTTGTGCCGTCGGGGGCCACGGGGTTGCCGAAGACGTCCAGGGGCACCCCATAGCGGATCACCATGTTGGTGTTGAGGGCCATCACCTTGATGGCGTACTGGGTCACCTTGCTGATCTTCGAGAACTCGTCGTCCTCGATGATGTACCGCGCCTGGCCCTTCTCCTTGAGGTGATCCTCGATGAGGGTCTCGGCCTCGAGCACCAGCGGGTAGTTGATGGTGACCGGCACGATGTAGATCGGCCGGGCGTCACCTCGGCTCACCCGCGCCTGGAAGGCCGTGAGCGCGGTGCCCATCAGACCCAGCTTCAAGTGTTGCTCCACCTCATTGGAGCGGCTCCGGGTGCCGCCGGGGAAAAACAGGCTGTGGAAACCGCGCTCCAGCAGGACCTGACTGTAGGTCTTCAAGATCTGCTTGTAGAGCCCGTGGCGCAGCCGTCGATCAACCCGGTAGGCCCCGAGGTTGCGCATGAAGAACGAGATCAGCGGGTTGGAGAACAGGTTCTTGCCGGCGCCATAGGTCGCCGGGGGCAGGCCCGCCTCCACCAGGGACCAGCCGAGGACGATGCTGTCGAGGTTGCTCGAGTGAGTGGGCACGATCACCAGCGTGCCCCGCTCCATGAGCGCCCGAGCCTGCTCGGTGTGCCCCTCGACCCGGATCCGCTCCGAGAGATCGCGCATCGAGGCGAGGCCCGAGATGCGATCTGAGGTGTTGAACAGCATCTTGAGGCCCACGGGCAGCATGCGCGACGCGAAGCGATACACCCGAGGATCGAAGTTGCCCACGACGTCGGAGACATAGAAGCGCGCGAGATCTTCCAGTTCCCCCTCGAGGGCCGAGGCGTCCATGCGTCCCAGACGGCGAGCGAGGCTGTTCCACTTCGCCAGTCGATCGGCGCTGGCCCCGGGGGTCTTCTCGAGGCGCCTGATCTCGTGGAACGCAGCGTCGTTGAGCACCAGCTGATAGCTGCGCGGAGCCTTGAGCCCACCAAAGCTGGCGAGCTCGTGCACCACACGGCGGGTCACCTCTCGCTGGATGTCCTCGCGATGCCGGTTGAACTGGAAGATCGGGGCGGCCCGGGTCTGGAAGGCTGTGCTCACTCTGTCACCTCGAAAGCGCGCAGCATGTAGGGGTTGCCGTTGATGTAGATGTCGAGACGCCAGTTCCCCGCCACAAAGGCCCGGAAGCTCCGGGTCCAGGCCCACCAGCCGCCCTCGAAGAGCCGCTGCTGGTATCGGTGGCGGGTGCCGTCGGGCTGGGTCCAGAACCAGGCGATGTCTACCTGAGGTCCCTCGCGGATCATGATCGCCCCAGCAGTCTCTTCGTCGACGAGGAAGCGCGCCCGCTCTCCCTCGGACCTGCAGTTGAGCAGGGCGTCGAAGTCGTCGGAGAACATCGCGTTGCAGTTCGCGGTCTCGTTGGCCTCGACGAGGAACAAGCCCTCGACCCAGTCAGGGCGGGGTGTCGCGGACAAAGGCGGGGTCAGATCCACGGGACCCACGAGCTGCTCGTGCACGAGGCGCCCCACCGACGCGAAGAGCGCGCCGGTGTCCGCCCCGATCTGCCGATCGAGGGTGAGCATCACCAGCACCATGGGCTCGAGGCCTTCTGCGGCGGCTTCGTCCGTGGGGGGCGTGATGAGAGCCCCCCAGTGACGGCCCGCGTAGAAGCCCGCGTTCCAGCTGGAGACCCACACTGGAGAGGGCAGCTCGTCTCCCCCACCTCCGCTGCCCAGCGACTGCTCGAGGAGTCCGCGGACGATGGCGTTCGTGGTCGCGTCCACCAGGGTGCCGCGGTAGAGCCGGGTGAGCACCTCACCCCATGCCCGAGCCGTGGCCAGGGATACGCCCATGTCGTTCATGGCGGCGACAGCGCCGCGGAAGGCAGCGTCGTCGAACTCCGGTGCTTCGGGGAAAGGATCAGGGGTGATGGCCGTCGCGTCGTCGCCGTGCAGATATCGGCCGAGGTTCACGCAGCTCACCCCCGAGAAACGACCATCGAGGGCCTCGGCGAACAGGCGATCCCGCTCGCAGGGAGACAGATAGCGACCCAGGCCGGGCACGATGAGGCTCGTGGCCGTCTCTTGCACCACCTCGGCCCCGCCGAGGGCGTCGATGAGCAGCGCCTCCGCCGAGCGATCCCCCAGGTTCAGGGTGAACCGCGCGAGCTGCTCGAGGGTGAAGGTCTCGCCGACACGGCGATTGCCCAGGAAGCCCGCGGGACTGCGCTCGAACTCAGCGGTGTACGTCACCTCGGTGCCAGCCTCGATGGTGCCTGCGGTGACCTGACTGGCGTAAGTGAGCACGGCGAAGATGCGGAACAGCTCTCCCCCGAAGACAGGCTCGTCAGCCCGAGAGGCCACCGCCTCTCCTGTGGCGAGGTTGCGGCCGTAGAAGTAGACCTCGCCGTTGAAGGCATCCACGGCCTCATTGATCTCTGCAGACGGGGCTTCTGGACCAGTGGGGGCAGCATCCGGCACCTCGGCCATGTCGGGTGGATCAGGCAGCTCGAAATCGGGGCTCGGCGCAAAGGCGTCGGGCATCATCGCCCCTCCGACACCACCCCCGCCGGCCTCACCCCCCTGAGGGCCACTGTCGGTCTGGCCGATCAGGCCGGGCTCTCCAGGCTCGCCACACCCGAGGCCGAAGTTCACGGCCCCCAGGAGCAAAGCCCCGAGGGCACACCGATGAATCTGGCGCATCACGTGCTCTCTCCTCGACATCAGTTCACATGGGCAGCGATGGATCAGTTTCGCCGCATCGTGTCACCGGCGGGCCTGCGGGGCAACGATCCGGATGATCTCCTGCACCACCTGCTCAACGGTCCGGCTCGCAGTGTCTACCGTAAAATGGGCTTCTTGATACAGCGGAGCCCGTGCCGCAAGCAGGGCCTTGAGCTCCGCCATCGCTTGCGGGTGATCCCGCATCGGGCGGCGATCACCCTGTTGAATCACTCGATCCCAGTGGTCTTCTGGCCGTGCCTTGAGCCACACCGTCTGCGCTGATCTCTTGAGCTGCCCCCAGATGATCTCGTGGGTCACCAGAGAGCCGCCCGTGGCGAGCACGGTGTCTTCCCGCTCTCCGAGCAGCTGGCTCAGGGCTTCATCTTCGAGGCGGCGATAGTACGCCTCACCGTGTACAGCGAAGATCTCGGAGAGCGACAACTCGGCGAGGGCCTCGATCCGAGCGTCGAGCTCTACAAACCGGTAGCCCATCTGATCAGCGAGCGTCCGCCCGACAGAGGACTTCCCTGCTCCTCTGACCCCCATGAGCGCCAGCACCGCCCCTCGAGGTTCTTCAGCCACGACCTCGGCGATGGTCAGGCCGAGGGCCCGGCACATGGCGTACAGCTTCGCCAGCGACACATTCGCCTGACCCCGCTCGGCAAGGCCGATGTAGCGCTCGCTGAGCCCCGAGGCTTCTGCAAGGCCCTTCAGGGTCAGGTCGAGGGCTTGTCGTCGGCCTCTGAGGCGACGACCCACCATCGCCTTGAGGGCCTCCACCTCGTATGTGGCTGTGTCGTCCATGAGAGGCTCCACGAAAAAAAGGAACTATATGTCACGCAACTTCCTCACGAGACGCAATATCATTCTTGATGGCCGGCAACGACCCCTTTATTGTGCGTGTCGAAGTCGAAACATTCTGACGGACCCCCAGCGGCGCAGTTCAGCCGCTGCGCCACCCACCGCGAGGCCTCATGGACGCCACATCGGAGATCACAGACATCCGCCACGCCCCGGAGCGGACACCCAAAATCGATTCCTTCGAGACCCACCCTGATCGCTACGCCCACTGGTCCCTGACCATCGACGGCGACGTGGCCCGGCTGGTGCTCGACGTGGCAGAAGACCGAGGGCTGCTCCCTGGGTACGAGTTGAAGCTGAACAGCTACGACATCGGCGTCGATCTCGAGCTCGCCGACGCTGTGCGACGCCTGCGGTGGGAGCACCCCGAAGTGAAGGCGGTGGTGGTCACCAGCGGCAAGGATCGGATCTTCTGCGCTGGGGCCAACATCTTCATGCTGGGCACCAGCAGCCACAGCTTCAAGGTGAACTTCTGCAAGTTCACCAATGAAACCCGCCTCTACATCGAGGACGCCAGCGCCTGCAGTGGTCAGCGCTACATCGCCGCCTGCAACGGCGTCGCCAGCGGCGGCGGCTACGAGCTCGCCCTCGCCTGTGACGAGATCCTGCTCGTGGACGATCGCAGCTCGGCGGTGTCGCTCCCCGAGGTGCCTCTGCTCGGCGTGCTCCCGGGCACCGGCGGCCTCACCCGGGTGGTGGACAAGCGCATGGTCCGACGCGATCTCGCCGATCACTTCTCCTCTCTCGCCGAGGGTGTGCGCGGCAAGCGGGCGGTGAAGTGGGGCCTCATCGACGCCACCTACAAGCTCAGCCAGTTCGAGGGCAAGGTGGCGGAGCGCGCCCGGGCCCACGCCGATGCAGAGCGTGACGAGACGATCCCGCCGCGCCCGGAGAAGGGCCTCGAGCTGACCCCTCTCACCGTAGAGGCCGGCCCTGATGGCCGCAGCTACCCCTTCGTCGATCTCAAGCTCGACCACGACGCCCGGGTGGCCCACATCACCGTGAAAGCCCCTGAGCAGGCGGGCCCCACCGATCTTGAGGGCATCTACGCCGCGGGCATGTCGTGGTGGCCCATCGCCGCCTTCCGTCAGCTCGACGACGCCCTGCTGCACTTGCGCTTCAATCACCGCGAGATGGGCACCGTCATCCTACGGGCCGAGGGCGACGGCGCTCAGGTGCTCGCCATCGACGCCCTGCTCGACGCCCACAAGGGTGACTGGCTGGTCCACGAGACCCGCCACCTCATCAAGCGGGTGCTCAAGCGCATCGACGCCACCAGCCGCACCTTCTTCGCCCTCATCGACGAGGGCTCGGCATTCTACGGCACCCTCTTCGAGTTGGCCCTCGCCGCCGATCGCAGCTTCATGCTCGACGACCCGGACGAGCAGGTCTCGGTACAGCTGAGCGCCCTCAACGGCGGGGCCTTCCCCATGGGCAACGGCTTGAGCCGGCTGCAGACCCGCTTCCTCGGCGAGCCCGAGGCCGTGGGCCGCGCCCTCGAGACCGCCGAGGGGCCTCTCACCACCGCGGACGCCTTCGACCTCGGCCTGGTGACCTTCAACCCCGACGACATCGACTGGGAGGACGAGGTCCGCGTGGCCATCGAGGAGCGGGTGGCCATGAGCCCCGACGCCCTCACCGGCATGGAGGCCAACCTGCGCTTCGCCGGCCCCGAGACCCTCGAGACCAAGATCTTCGGGCGCCTGAGCGCCTGGCAGAACTGGATCTTCCAGCGCCCCAACGCCGTAGGCCCCGACGGGGCCCTCAAGTCTTTCGGACAGCCCACCTCTGCACGCTTCGACTGGGAAAGGACCTAAGATGGGCAACATCGACTACCAGAGCCGGATCCCCAACAACGTAGATCTCGGCAGCGACCGCCGCCTGCAGCGGGCTCTCGAAGCCTGGCAGCCCAACTTCATCGACTGGTGGATGGAGATGGGCCCTGAAGGCTTCCAACAAGACCAGGTGTACCTGCGCACCGCCATCAGCGTCGATCGTGACGGTTGGGCCCACTTCGACTACGTAAAGATGCCCGAATACCGCTGGGGCATCTTCGTGAACCCCATCGACACCGAGCGCACCATCCACTTCGGCGATCACATCGGCGCCCCGGTCTGGCAGAAAGTGCCCGGCGAGTACCGCAACGTGCTCCGCCGCATCATCGTGACCCAGGGCGACACCGAGCCCGCCAGCGTGGAGCAGCAGCGTCTGCTCGGTCAGACCGCCCCTTCTCTCTATGACCTGCGCAACCTGTTCCAGGTGAATGTCGAAGAGGGCCGGCACCTCTGGGCCATGGTGTATCTGCTGCACACCTACTTCGGCCGTGATGGTCGAGAAGAGGCCGATGCGCTGCTCGAGCGCCGAAGCGGCAACGCCGACTCGCCGCGCATCCTCGACGCCTTCAACGCCCCCATCGACGACTGGTTGAGCTTCTTCTGCTTCACCACCTTCACCGACCGTGACGGCAAATATCAGCTGCGGGCCCTCGCCGAGAGTGGCTTCGACCCCCTCGCCCGCACCTGCCAGTTCATGCTCACCGAAGAAGCCCACCACATGTTCGTGGGCCAGACGGGCATGGGGCGGATCCTCCAGCGCTCTGCCGAAGCCTCGAAGCTGGGCGACCCCCGCACGCAGGGCGTGATCCCCTTGGACATGCTCCAGCGGTACGTGAACTTCTGGTACACGATCTCCCTCGACCTCTTCGGCAGCGAAGACTCGAGCAATGCTGCCCTGTTCTTCGGCGCGGGCCTCAAGGGTCGCGATCGGGAGGCCACCCTCGAGGAGCACACCGCCCTCGACCAGAGCTACACGTTGACCAAGCTGAAGGGCGGCGCCCTCGTCGACGAGGACATTCCCCTGCGCCGGGCCATGAACGAGGTCCTCCGCGACGCCTATGTCGCCGACTGCGAGAAGGTGATCAAGAGCTGGAACCGGATCCTCGACAAGGTGGGCTGTGACGTACGGATCAGCTTGCCCAACCGCCGGTTCAACCGCCGCCAGGGCATCTACGCCGACTTCGACTTCACCCCCGACGGCAAGCCTCTCACCCCAGCACAGTGGGCCGCTCAGAAGGACCAGTGGCTGCCCTCGGAAGATGATCAGCTCTACGTGAAGAGCCTGATGACCCGCGCCTACATCCAGCCCGGTGAGTACGCCCCCTGGATCGCGCCGCCGACCCGCGGCATCAATGGCCAGGGCCTCGACTACGCCTACGTGCAGCCTCACACCTGAGGCTGTCTCACCTACACACACCCACAAAAACGCACAACCCATTGATCGTCATCCTGATATGGGCTAGCCTGCTTATATTCTCAGGCACATGTACCTGAAGAGCAGTGCTCTCAAGGTGGGGTGTCTACTCGCTCACTCGGGTGAGTCGAAGGGTGTGTCGGGCTGTCCTCTGACATATTCTCTGTTTCGACTCACCTGAAGTGTGTCTCTGGTGCCCTGGTGTGTTGTTGAATGACACCCGGGCCCTGAAGAGGGATGACCGGTGGGGACAAAATACCCAGGCCATCTGTTGGATGATCCCTTCGCAGCGCACGATGCTGCGACTGATCACAGTGGCTTGTCTGATCCGCTTCACACGGATCGGACATGGGATGATCCTGTTGATCCTGGACCCCGCGGTACAGTCCCTGTGGGCCGTCAGCTCGCACCACGGCCCTCGATTCACCCCCGACACCTGCACCGTAAGGCGACGATTTTCGTCCGCCAGTCCGACATGCCCCGCCTGGCCCAGGTCGGCCCTCAGCGCCTGATGCAAGAGGTGAAGGGCCTGGGCTTCCAACATGTGGACATCGCCGGTGAAGGTCACCTGGCCTCACGGCACATGGGCCTGCTCGCAGACATCGCCTCGGGGCGCCTCGGGGCCCTGGTCTCGACCCACAGCGCCGAGATGGGGCCCCCTGACGCGGTCTTGCGCGATCTCCTCAACGCCTGTGCCATCTCCGGCGCGGTGGTGATCAGCCCGACGGGCATCTACAACCCGAGGCACATGCACGACCGACAGCGTCTCGGCCTCCCGAGCATGCTGTCTCACGGCGATCTCAGACACATCAGCAATCAGATCCTGTCGCATATTCGCCAGCCCGCTGCTGCGGGTTTGCGACCCATCCTCCCCGCTGGTCTGCACTGGAACAGACACCACCAGGTCGATCTGGATCCTGATCATCAGGTGCGTCAGACCATCAAGGCGGTCTTGGATCGATTCGAACACACTCGAGATGCCTACGATGTGTTGACCTGGCTGGAGCGTCGGCGAGCTCAGCTCCCCGCCCCGGTCTACACTGAGGGTCAGGCCCGTATGGAGTGGCGCCGACCCAATGCCCAGACGGTGCATCAGATCCTCACTGATCCCATGTATGCCGGCGCCTTTGGTCTCGGGCCTCGTTCGGCCTCACCTCATGGGCTCATCGGCAACCCGGATCTGCTCGTGCGCAATCATCACCCGGGCTACATCCACTGGGATCATTTCGAGCGCAACCAAAAGCTCCTCGGTGAAGAGCGGCCCTACCGCGTCATCGATCTCGTGGCTGATCAGAGCGCTCAGGGCTTCTCCATGCCCTCCACGCCGACGCCAGCTCAAGCTTCAGGGCTGGTGGATGCCCTGGTAGAAGCCCGACGCTGGGCTGAGGAGATCTCTCGTCGCTACGCTCAAGCCTCGTCGAGCAACCGCTTCGTGAAGGCAGAGCTGGAGCGCCAGTGGAACCAGGCTCTGGAGCAGGTGCAGGCGCTCTCGGCGCGGCTGGCTGCAGAGCAGTCGACGCCCATGCATCAAAACGGCGCCATCACAGCCCCGCTGACGCCCCTGCCGAGCCCGGTGCCTCATCATGGCGGTCACATGACACGCTGGCAGCCCCCAGGTGGGCCTCTGATGGCACCGAACGGTGTGCCCAATCACAGCGATCAACGTTACAAGACGTCGAACCCCCTACGGACTCTGACGCCGGCGCCCGACATGGACGACTATGACGTGGTGGTGGTGCCGGATTGGGTGGACCCTCAAGCCCTCGCACAGTCGCTGCCTCCATCGACTGCGAGCCAGCGTCGCCACGAGGAGCACCGCGCTCAACAGCAGGTCGACGCCCTGCTCAACGGTGGAGATGGCCAGCTGCCCCCTGACAGCCTCGCCATCGGTCTGAACCGCGCCGGCGTCCGCTCAGGGGCTCGAGTCAACTGGACCTCGAACCGGGTACAGCGCGTGCGGCGCTTCAACCGCGAGCGCGACGAGTAGGCCCTCTTCCACAGAGATGCCCATTCCACAGAGATGTCCAGTCCTCTGGCTCCACGAGCAGCCCTCTGATACCTTCCGCTACCTCATTTCATGGCTGTCTCGACCTTCGAGGGTGCGCCCGGGGTCGTCACAGCGAGCGTCTTTTGACCGAATGGGTGGTCCGACCACCCCCTCAGCCTCTGCGAGGTCGCCATGCAAGCGGGCATCGTCGGCCTGCCCAACGTGGGCAAGTCCACCATCTTCAACGCGCTCACCGCCGCCGGTGCTGAGAGCGCGAATTATCCCTTCTGCACCATCGAGCCCAACGTGGGGGTGGTGCCGGTGCCTGATCCCCGCCTCGATCGCCTGCAGACGGTGATCGCCACCCAAAAGGTGATCCCGGCGAACGTGGAGATCGTCGACATCGCCGGCCTGGTCCGGGGCGCGAGCAAGGGCGAGGGTCTGGGTAACCAGTTCCTCGGCAACATCCGCAACGTCGACGCGGTGCTCCACGTGGTGCGTTGCTTCGAGGACGCCGACGTGGTCCATGTGGATGACAGCGTCGATCCCATGCGGGACATCGAGACCATCGAGACGGAGCTGATCCTCTCGGACATGGAGTCGGTGGATCGCCAGGTAGAGCGCACGGCGAAGAAGGCCCGGGGCGGCGATAAGGACGCCAAGGCCCGCATGGAGGTGCTCGAGGCCGCGCAGAAGCTGCTGCACGCCGAGAAGCCCCTGCGCCACGGCGATTGGGACGAGAACCAGCGCAAGGTGCTCCGCGAGGTGGGCCTGCTCACGGCGAAGCCGGTGCTCTTCGTGTGCAACGTCGACGAAGATGCCGCTGCTGAGGGCAACGCGCTGTCCGAGAAGGTGGCGGCCTATGCTGCGGAGAACGGCGCGGGCTGTATCCGCCTGAGCGGTCAGGTGGAGGCCGAGGTCTCGGAGCTGGAGCCCGAGGATCGCGTGGCCTTCTTGTCGGATCTTGGCCTCGAGGAGCCGGGGCTGCACGTGCTGGCCCGCGCCACCTACGAGCTGCTGGGCCTGCAGACCTACTTCACCGCTGGGGAGAAGGAGATCCGCGCCTGGACGATCAAGCAGGGCACGATGGCCCCTCAGGCAGCGGGCGTGATCCACACTGACTTCGAGCGCGGCTTCATCCGGGCCGAGGTCTACACGATCTCCGATCTCGAGGAGACGGGGAGCGAGGCCGGCCTGAAGGCCGCAGGCAAGCTGCGGGTGGAAGGCAAGGAGTACCTCGTGAAGGACGGCGATGTGATGCACTTCCGGTTTAATGTCTAAGGGCTGAACCAAGCCTCCAGCCTTCGGGCACTTGCGACAACGCCGAGCAGCTTGTGCGGGTCAATGCCCGCCACGATCGGCCCTGGACTCGCACAGCCTTCCCAACGACAAACTCGCATGTAGGGTGCTCCTCCTATTATTCCGGGCAGGTAGGAGGTCATGCGGTCTGGCACAGGAAGTTCAACTTCCGCTTCTCTGAGGCCAACATGCAGCCAGATGCCATCCGAGCCCTTCACATCTGGCTGGAGCAGGAGTCCGAGCTGTGAGCAAGGTCACCATCGAACTGACGGGCGACGAGGCCCTTGTCCTCTTCGAGTGGATCACCCGCTTCACCAAGAGGGAGAACGAGGGGTTCGAGGACCAAGCCGAAGAGAGGGTGCTCTGGCAAATTGAAGCCGTACTGGAGAAGGCGCTCGTCGAGCCGTTCAAGCCCGACTACGACCGGCTGCTGGCGGCGGCCCGAGCAAGGGTGAGGGACGAGTCGAGTTGACGCAGTCACCAGTGCCTGTGTGAGAGGCGACACCACTTCCTTCCAGCAACGGGCCTGCTCCAAGTCAAGCACCTCGGTCTCGGCAGCGGAGCGCTCCCCGAGCCCAGGAACAGCGACCGCCCCCTACCAACTTCTCCCCTTCGCACAACCGGCCTCCGTATCGCAGCAGGCCATCGACGATCACCTGGTTCTGAAGCAATATGGCGATATCTGCAGCTACACCTTCGAACGGTTGGGCGAATCATCATGCGAATCACTGGCGTTCTTCTTCTCCTGCTCGCGCTCGCCCCTACCCCTGAGGCACACGCTGACGGGCTGGACCTCGCGCTCAAGCTCAAGAAGTACTACGGCCGCGGCAAATACATCGCCCAATCAGGCAAGTACCTCACCAACTACAATGACTGCCGTGCACGTGGTGCCACAGAAGAACAGTGCAGGGCGCTGGCGACCTTCTGCGCGATCCAGGACGCACCCCTCTTCGGCCGATATGCGGGCTTCTTCAAATCGCTGGGGCTCAATCAAGCCTTCAAGCTCGATTGTGGCAGCCAGGAGTGCTTTCAGTGCTGTTATGTGCCCGGCGAAGGCTGTCACACCTCGTTCATCGGCTTTCCCGTCATCAACTGCAACGCACGCTATGGCGAAGGCACCCGCGCAGCCGGGTTGACGCTGATCACCGATCCTGACGCGATGCCGGGAGAAGCCTGCATCTCGATCCCTCAGACCTGCGAGCACATCGCAGTGTGCGCCGGCCCGGAAAACTTCGAGACCATTCGAGAGGCCGTAGACGCGGGCGAGGACCACCCAGTCAATGCCCCCAATGCGGCAGAAAATCGCGGGAAGTTCTTCGCGAGTCAGGTGTATCAGAAGTGGTGTGAGGCGCTTGATCTGTTCGACACCGTTGTCCCCCGTGATCCAACGGTGCCGGGGTTCGACACGGTGGTGGACCTGCAGGACTTCGTCACTGGGCGCGGCTGTGTGGGCTGGCGCTCCAGAGTAGGTGACGCCTTCCCCTTCGACTGGTCCGAAGAGTACTTCGCGATTATGGACGAAGAGGGTGCACTGGTCCCTGCGGCCTCTCACCGAAATGGCCTGTGTCAGTTGGGCGCGTTGCGCATCTTGGAGAGCGTGCCTGCCCTGGCCGAGCGATTGAGCTTCATCGACTCCACGGTCTGGCCTGACCCGCTCCGAGACGCCTATCTTGCACAGCTGGCCGATCCCGATGCCGCGTTCTCCGAACACGCCGATCCCATCGTCCGTGACATCCTCGCGTGTAACACGGGGGTCTACGACTACCGCATGCTGGCGGTGCCACTGGCGGACGAGCCCGAGCCAGGGCGGGTCTTCAACGGCTGCGAGTTGGGAGAAGCACCTCGCATCGATCTGAGCGCAGAGCCGATGGCACCGCGGGCAGTTCAACTCACAGTCGAGATCGATGATCCCGAGGTGGGCACCCCTGATGCGGCCCCTGTCCAGCTGACCGTCTTCTGGGGAGATGGCCGAGTTGACCAACTCGAGGCACCCTCTGGCCAGAGGTCCATCGACACCACCCACACCTATGCCGACCCCGGCCGCTACACGGTCTTTACGCTGGCAGAGAACACTTCGGGCCTCCGTGGCTTTGCTGGGCTGGTGATCGAGAGCGGCCCGGGTGAGCCTGGAGAAGCTGAAGGTCCGGTCATCGTCTCCGAAGTGCGTTTGGTGGATGCAATCGCCCGCGCCAACACACTGTCCGGCAACGCCAGGCGGATGTTCTTTCAAGTCGATGGGCACGACGCAGACACAGGTGAGCATCATCGAATCGGCCTGAGCCCGGACCGTGAGATCGCGTTCAACACCGACACCGCAATGGGGACTGTGGTGGGCCACAACACTGGGGCGGCCGCCTTGGACTTCATCACGCTGCGTCCGCAGTGGCGCGACGGCTTCTACACAGGGTTCCGCAAGGCCTTCATGCACATTGCAGGTCTGGAGATGCACATTTTCGATACAACGACTGGAGACTCGCGCGTCGTCGAGCTGCCGCTCACGCCGGACACTGTACGGGTCTTCGTGCATGACCGGGAGGAGCCGCTCACACCAGAAGAGCTCGTCGTTGACGAAATGGGTCGGCTGGAGCTCTTTCTGCACGATCGCGATCGCTTGACCGAGCGCATCGAAATCGACCTGCCTCAAGATCTGCTGATCGCCGGCGCACCGGGCCCGGTTGATGGCCCAGAGGGTGATGGGCAGTGGTACGAAGAGCGTCCTGGCCACTTCCTCCCGGTCCTACCCCCCATGGAGATGGGCGATCCGGACATGGGCCTTGAGGGCATGGAAGACGCTGCCATGAGCGATGCGGCTGTGAGCGACTCAGGTGTGGGTGCCGCAGATATGGGAGAAGCCGATATGCGCGACGCAGGCATGGAGGTTTTGGACATGCACGTCGCAGCGGACCAGGGCGATGGCGAGCCCGATGGGCAGCAGCCCGAGGCGGGCATCGGCGGCTCGACGGGCGAGGCGGATGGTGGTGGTGGCAGTTGCAGCACCACATCAGGCCGGCCCGGCTCCATGATCTGGCTCTTGTTGCTGGCTGCTTCGGTCAGCTGGCGTAGACGCTTCTGTTAAACCACACCGCTCATGGTCATGACCCAACCTCTCACACCTGCGCTCGGCGCCTGACATATGTGGCAAAGGCGACAGTGACGCTCAGCCCCAGGGCGGCGAACCCGGCGAGCACCCCGAAGAGGTATTGATGTCCCAGGGCCCCAGGGTAGGTGTCAGTGCACCAGCCCATCAGCGGCCCCATGAAGATGTCGGGGGTGAAGCCCACCAGCGACACCACACCCGCAGCCGTGCCGGTCAGTGCCGGCGCGATCCCAGCCTGCTCGAAGATGGCGAAGTAGAGCCCACGCAGGCCATAGATCGCAGCGCTGGTCACGGCGACGGTCATGAACAGGGTCCACGGCAAGTCGGGCTGCAACCAGCCCAGGGCGACGGACAAATCCCCGACGAGCATCACCGCGAAGGCTGTGAGAATGGCTGGGACAGCCCCGACGCGATCACCCAGCCAACCTGCCCCCACGGCGGCGATGGGACGCACCCAGAAGGCCACTGTGCCCACCTCGGCAGCACGTACCTGATCGAAGCCGAAGACATCCTGAGCATATAAACCCAGATCGTCGATGGCCTTGTAGCCCGTGTAGGCGGTCACCACGATCAGGCCCTGAAGCCAGACCGCAGGGTTGCGTACCACGAGCCCGACGTGACTCCACGAAAACCTGCCTTCGTCACGATCGCTGACCTCAGCATCAGGTACGAACACCCAGACCAGAGTCGCCGCCAGCGCGGCAGCCCCGATGAAGATCCAGATGATGGCTGTCAGAGCACTGGCCTTCTCGGCGGCGCTGGCGGTCTCGTGTGTCCCTGGCAGCAGGCTGGCGAAGGCAGCCACCGAGGCAGAAGCCAGTACCGCTGCCAGCAGCCCACGCCCGCCATCCAAGATGCCGAAGGCCCGACCCTGTCCGCCGTCCCCTCCCCACTCCCGGGTGGCCCGAATCAACGCGGCCCAGAACAGCAGGATCGTGGTGCACCCCCAGATGCCATACAGCACTGTGAGTCCAGCCAGACTCGGCACCTGCACGAAGTACAACCCCCCGGCAGCGGTGGCCAGCAACGCGGCGGTCATCAGCTTGCGGGCCGAGAAGCGATCTGCCAGTGGTCCGCCCGGTACGTAGGCGATCATCGCCACGATGCCGTAGAGCGAGAAGGCGGTCCCGAGCTCGAGGTTGGTGATGCCGAACACATCCAGCAACGTGGGCCGGAAGATGCGCGCAATGATAAAAGGCAGACCGAAGATGGCCTCCCCTGCGATGATCAAAGCGGCCATCTGGAGCGCGCGACGGGCGCCAGCGGACGATGTGTGTGTGGTCAATGGATCACCGTTGGTGTGTTGGCATAGCCTTGGAATTAATGCTTTTCATAGAGGCCACCTACACAGCTCTTCCCACTGCTGGACTGGTGGTGTTTCTTGTAGAGCCCTCCGCAGCAGACCTCACCTGTCGGGGACTCATAGTAGGCATCGTATAGCCCACCACAGGCGACCTTGCCGGTATTGGACACGTGGTACGACTTGAACAACCCCCCTGCACACACATTGCCGGTACTCGACACGTGATACGAGTCGTACTGGCCTCCACACGCCACCTGACCAGTACTTGATACGTGATACGACTTGAACAAGCCCCCTGCGCAGACCTCTCCCATGCTCGACACGTGGTACCCGTCATATTGACCACCACAGGCGACCTTGCCGGTACTGGACACATGGTAGGACGTGTAGAGCCCCCCTGCGCAGACCTCTCCCGTACTCGACACATGATATGAGTCGTAGAGACCGCCGCAGCATACGAGGCCCTCTGAGGTCACGTGGTACGAGGTGAACTTTTTCCCGCAGATGGGGATGCCCATGACCACCTGGTATGAGTCTTCGCTGGCCTGAGCCTCAGGCGGAGCAGAGCCATCAGTCCCAATGAAAAGTACAGCGGCCCCCAACAACGCCGACACACACCCGAGCACTTTTGCGTTCGCCATTCGACTCAGACCTTTCAACACAACACCATCATTCATCAGGGTCAAAGACCTCTGAGGGCTGCAGGCCCCTGATGAAGGCCTCGAAAGACTCGGCCACGAAGGTGACCTTGAAGTTGAAGTCCTGATCCACGTGTACGACCTGGGGCTCGCCATCAGGACCACACTCACGATAGTCGAGGGCCAGCATGTCGTGCCCTGCAGATGGGCAGCTCGCGAAGTAGATCCCCAATGGGGGGTAATTCCACTCTTCGATCCAGAAGTGGCTGCCTGATGAACCTCCCAGCGAGTACATCTCCGTATCCCCGATGGCGAAGATGCCCTCGATGGCGATGTGGTCCTGCGCCCATGATGTCCGGCTCCCAGTCGCATGACGCCTGCGCTTCGGCATGCCCCCATTCTGACTTCGAGCGAGGGCGACGTATGCAGCAGGCAGACGGTAGCCCAAGAGGCGTTCCAATCTCTGTACGGTCTCTTCAGTGGGCGCCGCTTCAGTGTAGTCAGATCGCGTCCAGTCTTCTGGGCTCCAGAAGTCAGCCAGCTCAAAGCCCTCGAATGTCGTCATCCTTCACCTCATCGCCATGAAAAACTCATTGTGCGTCCATGTTGTATGCCGCCACCTCCAAACTCAACGTCAGCTGAAAAAGCGCCCCCACATTTGCACAATTGCGCAAACATGCATAATCTACCTCGGTGAACAACGAAGCCCTACGAGAACTGGCCGATCTCTTGAAGGCATTGGGTGAGGTCAACAGACTCTCGCTGGTGTGCAGGCTCTGCGAATGCAGATCGCCCCAAAACGCGATGTGTTTGTGTGACTGCTGCAATGTCGATGCCTCGGGTGTCTCCCGACACCTCAAGGTCCTTACTCAGGAGGGCATCCTGAGTGTGGAGAAGCGTGGTCGAGAGAGAAACTACTCACTGAACCGGGCCTATGTGGCTCAACAATTACGCGTGCTCGCGGACAAGATCGAGCATGATACGGAGGCATCATGAGCAACGAAAAGTGTAAGTGTGATTGCAAAAAGGCCGACTGCTGCGTCAAGAAGACCTGTGCCTGCTGCAAAGAAAAGTGCTGTTGTCGCTGACAGAGAACCCTGTCCACACATCTCCCCTCACTGTCCCGATCCCTTTCGAAGACGTGCGGGCCCGGCTCAGCTACGAACCCTACCCTGTACTCAGCTGCCCATCCGCGAGAAGAACTGCTCCATGACGGGCTTGGGCTGACGATCCACAGTGAACAGCCCCCAGTGCTTCTCGGGCTCGTTCGGATCAGGTGAGCCCTTCCACGGCTCGTCGAAGGCCTCGAAGACATAGATGCGCATGCCGCGGGCCTCACCCCATGCGGTGAGCTCGTCGTAGTACCGCCGTTGATGATCCACGTTGGCGTTGTGGGGCTCGATGCCCCGGCCATTGCTCCGAGTGGCCCAGCCCGCCTCGGTGATGGCGATCTCCACCCCAGGGTGACGCTGCTCGATGCGGGTGATGTCATTGATGGTGACTTCCAGCGCCTCGTCGATGCTCTTGTACTCCCAGACTGGGTAGGTGTGCACCGAGATGAAGTCGAGCTCCGGCACCAGGGCATCGAGCTTGCCCATCCAGGGCACGTGGTTCTCACAGAAGGTCACCGGCAAGCCCGTGTCGGCCTTTGCTCGCCGCACCAGCTCGATCATCCGCTCTACAGGTACGAGATGGCCCGTCCAGTCCACGGTGGCTTCGTTGCCCACAGCGATCGAAGTGATGATGTTCGGGTATCGTTGCACGAACTCTGCGAGCCGGCCGACCTCGGCGTCGTTGTTGCCGACGTTCACAGTGAGCTGGTCGTCGGTGTACCAGGCTCCCCATGGGCACCCCGGGTTGTTGATCTCCGCGCTGAGCCAGGCGCCGAGCAATACCTTCAGGTCGAGGCCGAGGCGCTGGATGGCAGAGAGGACGAGCTCTGCGTGAGGGCCAGTGTCGTACAGCCGTATGTAGCGCCACCGTCGGGCGAGGATGTGCAAATCCTCTTCGATCTGCTCTGGCGACGGGAAGATGCCTGCGTCGGGGCTCTGGCCATCACGATAGCCGGAGTAACAGATGCCCTGATGGACAAGACGTTCGGGCAACTCAGCGTTCAAGTTTCAACCCTCCATCGGCATCCCACAAACCCCAAAACGCACCACAGTCCCCTTCGGGGCCCACTTTCCAGGCCTCGTCATAGGCCGAGAACCAGAACAACGGCAGCTCCTCGTCATCAGTCCACGCCAGGATGTTGAGCAGATACAACGCCATGTTGCGCAGCGAGGGCTCAGCGGGGCCATTGGCTTCGCCGGCGGTGGGCCACCCGGTCTCGGCGATGACGACGGGCTTGTCCCCCACTGCAGCTTGTACGCGACGCACCATCTCCTGGGCGTAATTGACGGATCGCTCCAGGGGGACCTCCTCCCAGAACGGGTAGCAATTCACAGGGATGAAGTCGCAGGCTGCGGCGATGGCAGGGTGCGCCACGAAGACAAAGTAGGCATCGACATAGCCCACGGGTACCCCAGGTACGGCAGCGCGGACCTCCTCGATCATCTCGATGAGTCGGGCTTCTTCCATCTCGCCCCGGAGAATGACCTCGTTGCCCACGGCGATGAGATCAGCGTGCCCTGCCCGGGCCACCTCGATGACTGCCTCGATCTCCTTGCGGTTGCGGGCCTCGTCTTCTCCGATCCACGCGCCGACGAGGGTCTTGAGCCCATGCTGATGTGCCAGGCGCGCGCCGTGCTCGTTGCCATCGAGGCAGGAGAAAGTCCGGATCCACTTGGTGTAAGGCGCGATCCGCTCGAGGCGCCCCTGGACCTGCGCCTCGGACAACTGACTCAAAGCTTCTGGGGTCTGCTGGCCTTCGTAGGCGCTGAAGCTCACGCCATGCAGCCCGATGTCGAGGGCCTTGCGCAGCCGCCGCAGCAGCTCGTCGGTGGACAACTCGGTGAAGCTCAGCTCTGCGGAGGCCTTGAAACCTGCCAGCAGGTCCTTGCCCTTGATGTGCAGCTCGCCCATTGAAACTCCAAAGGTGGCAGATACCGCTCAGTCAGTGCCCAGGGTGAGGGTGAGCAGCGCGGAGGCAGGGCAACGCACCTGTGGCTCGCGCTCACTCCAGGCAATCGAGACGTTGATGGGATGATCGGTTTCGTTGAACAGATGGACGATCTGAGTGCCGTCGGGGTTGCGCAACGCCACGGCCCAGAGGCCCTCTGGGAGATCCCCCTCGAGCTCGAGCACCACAGCCCCCGGGCGGGTGTGTCGACTCACCTGCGCGAGGATGTGGAACAACGGGGTGATGTAGATTTCGCCCTCATCGACGAGGATGGGGGCGAGGCAGAAGTTCTCCACGTGGTTGGGCCCACCGCGGCGGGTCAGAGCGAGGTTCCAATCGATCCAACCTGAGAGCCAATGTGCCAGCCCGCCGACGATGTCTCGCGCGTACCTGAAGGCGGCGGCATACGGAGGGTGATCCACTTCGGGACTCGGGGCCCAGTCCCAGCCCCAGTCCGTGGCCACTTTCTGCCAGTACCAGCTGTCGTCCCGCCACCATGGGGTTGCCGCACCGGGCCCTTTGTCCTCGCCCTTGATGAAGACGTTGTCGATGCACCCCTCGGTCTGAACGATGGGGTGATCGGGCCACGCGGCGTGCACCGCCTCAAGCTGATCTGCGTACACCCGAAAGGTGGAGTCGTACCAGTGCACGGCGATGCCCGTGGCGTGAGCATGCGCATCTTGATGGTTCAACACACCATCGGCGTAGGCCTTCACGCCCGCGCGATTCTGATCGTAGATGAGCACATCGAGTTCGAGATCCCGGGCCTCGAGCGCCCTGCCGAGCGCGGCCACGTATTCGGCCTGCTCGTTGGCGCTCATCTCCATGGATTCCCAGGAGCCGCCGTTGCCGTGGGGCTCGTTCACCGGGGTGAGGCCCCAGATGCTGACGCCCTCTTGCGCCATGGCCTCGACATATCGAGCGGTGTATCGGGCGAACGTGTCGTAGTGCTCGGGCAGCAGCTTGCCCCCACGTCGCGCTTGGGGATCGAAGTAGCGCCCGTTGTCCTTCATCCACGGCGGTGCCGTCCAGGGCGAGGCAATCAACCTGAACTGGGCGCCCTTCACTCGGTGAGCATCGAGCAACAGATCGAGGTGACCGTTCTCGCGATCGACATCGAGAGAGAAGCTCTCCAGCGAGGCATCCGGCTCGGGCACATAGGTGTAGCTGTGGGTGGAGAAGTCACAGCTGGCGATGTGGGTCCGCGCCATCGAGAAAGCCGCTTCGTCGGATGCGAATGCCATGGCCAGCACCCGGCTGCGGGTTTCTGGAGACAAGGTGGACAGGGACACGGCGGATGCCTGAGTCAGCGAGCTGCCGATGCCAATGATGGTCTGACGTTCACGATGCGGGTGAACCCTGAGGATGACTTCAGGTGACTCGTGAGGGATGAGATCGCCGATGGGTACGACGCGTTGAGCGTCACCTGCGGCGGAGGTCAACGTTGCACGCATTGTGTGAGACTAGCACATTTATGGGGGTGGCCAAGCGGACGATGATGCATGGATCTTGGTGTTGTGGTGGTTTCGGGGGTCGCTCCGCTGGCAAGAGAGTTTCGGGCACGGGCACGGGCACGGGCACGGGCACGAGTTGATACATATCTGGACCCGTAGCCCTGCATGGCTCCGCTCGTAGGTTGATGGTGGTGGAGGCGCTGCTCGGCCCCGCGTTCTTCTCAGTGGAGGCTCTGAACTCCATATCCCCAAGACCTGAACTTTCAGGCCGTTCTCAAGCGTACCTTCTCAGCTTCAATCGCAACCCTCGCCCTGAATTCAGGATGGGCCACGGGTCCAGATATGTATCAACTCGTGCCCGTGCCCGTGCCCGTGCCCGTGCCCGAAACTCTCTTGCCAGCGGAGCGACCCCCGAAACCACCATCACGCATCGAACCCGATCCAGAAGACAAGGCCATCACCGACCGCTCTTTTCTCGACCACAACGTTGCGCGCTGCGCTGCTTCAGCTCGGCATGATTCGGCAGGTACTTGGCATGCCGCACGATGACCTCGTGACTCAACTGCTCGAAATGAGCCTCGAAGATCGCGGCAGCGAACTCCGGGTGCTTTCTCGACGCATCAGCGAGCACCCAGCCAATCCCAGTCTGCACGAAGCGCTCTTCTGACGGCAGCAGACGTTGCACGAGATCAGCGATGACGTCGTGGTGCAGCCCCGACTTCCCTGCCTTCTTGAACGCCAGGATGGCGCAGCGCCTCTGCCAGACGGTCTCTGACTCTGCCCAGCCCACCAACCGGGGAATGAAGTCGGGCGTCTTCAAGGGCACCTCTTCAAGCACCCGCACGCACAGCCAGTCATTGGTCGACCAGTCGTGAATGTCTCCGGCGCCGAGAGCATCTTCGACCATCCCGAGCATGGCAGCGATCCTGTCCTCAGCGGTGACGTCAGGATCCTTTCGCTTGAGCCACTGCTTCAACCACAAGATGGCCGTGAGCTTGTCTTCAGCCATGGGCTGGGCAAGCCAATGTCGAATGTGACGCAGTTGCTCGTCAGCAGGCAGGCGATCTGCACCGCTCTGAGCGAAGACGCTCTTCAATGCAGTCTTCAGCTGAGGCGTCTTCACCCCCCGGTAGGTGATCACGCCTTTCAGGTAGCGCGTGAACCACTCTGCAGTCTCGGGCGTCGCAGCGGCCTCCAAGACCGACACGAGGATCGAGTGCAGCGCCTCTTCACCCAATGCATCAGAGTTGACCACGCCTGTGGACTCGGTCACGTGGTGGCCACCTGGGCGGCATCGGCCGGCGTTGCGCCCTCTTCTGAGGTGTCCAGCTGAGCGCGGATCTCGTTCGCCTTCTCTTCGGTGAGCTTGTAGCCCCACATCACCCAAATGGCGATGAGGGTGCCGAAGATGGGCACCCCGGAGAAGAAGGCTCGCAGCCCAGTCATCGCCTCCGCGGTCTGGCTGGCGGCGCCGGGCTCGTAGCCTACGAACGACAAGATCAAACCGCTCATCAGGCCCGCCACAGCGAAGCCGAACTTCACCATCCACCAGTAGATGGCCCCAAAGATGCCTTCCCGGCGCAATCCGGAGTTCAGCTCGTCGAGATCGATGACATCTGCGGTCATGGACATCATCAGGGTGAACAGACCTCCGATCCCGAAGGAGAAGAACGGGAGGGCGAAGATGAACATGTACGGCTTGCCGGGGATGAACAGGAACCACAACATGATGTAGCCGATGATGGAGATGCCCTGGGACAACAAGAACGCTCGGCGCTTACCCAGCCTCTTCGACATCAGCGCCACGATGGGGATCACGACGAAGGTGGTGATCAGCGCGCCCACAGAGCCGAACAAGGTGGCCCATACGCCCATCTCCCCAGCATCACCGGCGAACAGGTAGTGCAGGATGATGTAGAAGGAGAAGGCCGCCACAGTGTTGAAGGCGTTGAACACGAAGAAGGTGGCCACGCACAAGCGACGGAACGGCACCAACTTGAAGGCCTCGCGAAACCCGCTGAAGATGCTGCCGAGGGACTGGCCGATGTTCTTGATCTTGAGGGGCGCGTAGTCAGCGTCTTCGGTGGACTCGCTCTTAAGGAAGATGGCCGGTACGAGGGCACACACAGTGCATGCGAGGCCCACCCAGATCGCCAGCTCGCGCACTGCCGCATCGGGCGATTCGAACCACGCCTCGTCGTACATAACCACCCAGAACCACGGCGCGATCACCCACGCCCACTGCCCGATCCACTGAGCCACAGCCATGATGCTGGTGCGCTCGTGGAAGTCGTTGCTCATCTCGTAGCCCATGGCCACGTACGGCACGCTGAAGATGGTGATGCCCAGGTAGAAGAAGATGGACCACACCAGGAAGTACACGAAGTTGTATTCCAAGCTGTTGTCACGACTGAGCTGCCACATGAACACGAAGGACAACCCAGTGAAGATGCCGCCGATGAAGACGTACTGTCTCCGCCGACCCCACTTCGACTTCGTGTTGTCCGAAATGAACCCCATCAACGGATCGGAGAGCGCGTCCAAGACTCGAGGCAAGAAGGCGAGCACCCCGAGCATCCACCCCGGAAACCCGAGGTTCTCGATGAGCACCACCATGAAGATGCCCAGCACGGCGGGGAACATCTGGTTGGCGAGCATGCCGACGCCAAAGGCGAGCTTCTGGCCGAAGGGGACCTTCTGAGTGGCCTGAGGAGAGTTCGTACTCACGGCTTCACACCTGTAATTTCACTGTGGTGACACTTTGCAGGCAATCAGTGAGCACTGGCAAGCAGTACGGTCGTATCGCGGTCATATCAGAAAAGTGCCATGAACCAGGTTGCAACGGATGCTTATGACTGAGGCTGCCCGATGGCTCTCGTGGCCACTCGACAGGCAGCTTTCACCTGAGTGGGTGAAGCCTTGGCACGGACCAGGGCAGCCACCCCAATCAGCGCCATGGTGAAGTAGGCCGCCAGCTCGTCGAGATCCGCGCCCTCCCCCACCTCACCATCACGCTGTGCGTTCCCCAGCGCATGCCTGAAAGCCGCGTTGAGCCGCTCGAAGTATGCGTTCACGTGACGCTTGACCCCCTCGTCGAGGGGTCCCCGCTCCACAGCGGCGTTGCACAGCAGACACCCGAGACCGCTCATGGGCCCCTCGCTCGCTCGGCCATACCCTTCGAAGGCGTTATGGATGGCCTCGGCGCCACCATCGGGGGCCTCGAGCCCCGAGAGCACCCGAGAGAGCTGGTTGCGATCGTAGTACTCGAGGGCCGCCTCGTAGAGGGCCTGCTTCGAGCCGAACTCGGCGTACATGCTTTTGCGATTTACGCCGAGAGCCTCCACGAGCTCTTCGGTCTTGGCGGCGTCATATCCCTTCCGATGAAAGACGCCCACTGCCCGCTTCAAGAGGTCTTCGCGGTCGTACTGCTTGGGCCTGCCCATGGGCGCTGCTCACTTTTTCCAAATTTTTGCTTGCCCAAAAGTAACCCCTTAGTTACGAACGCCAAAAGCAACCCATCAGTTACTTATTCACGACACCGCCTCAAACGAGGCCCATCAGGAGGATCACGTCATGGCCAGCACTCACATCACAGTCGTTTACAAGTGGACCGCCAAGCCCGGGCAGCTCGATGCGCTGTCGACGATCTACGCCGGGGTCACTGAAGCCATGCAGCAAAACGAGCCCGGCGCCACCGACGTGCAGGTGTACCGCTCAGAAGAAGAGAACGTGCTCTACGTCCGCGACGAGTTCGTCGACGCCGACGCCCTGGCGTTTCACCTGACCCAGACCGCCGCGGCGCACTTCGGCGATCTGCTGGCCATCGCCACGCCGGGTTCGTTCTTGTTCTTTGGTGACGTGCCCGCGGAGCTACAGGCGGCGACGAAGCAGATGGGGCTGGCTTCGGAGTTCGGCACGCGTCTGGGTGGCTTCACGCGCTGAGGTGAGTTGATCAGGTGAGTCTGCTATGTGTTGAGCATGCACCCCGGCGATATTGTCTACGGCATCGTGTTCCATGTAACCATCTACCATGTGTACGTGAGACTCACTCGAACGCCTGCTCTCATCGGCACCATCCACAACCAAAACATTGGTTGGAGCCGCGATGACCAGTTCGGTGATCTCGACCAGCGCTTCAGCCCTGGAGACTCTGTAGAAGCGCGGGTACTCAGTATTAGGCGTAGCGGACTCGAAGTCAGCCTCAGCATCAAGACGCTTACCCAAGACCCGTGGTTGACCTATGCCGATGTCCTGACCATAGGTCACACGCTCCCTGGCCGGGTTGTGTCGATCACCGATGATGGTCTGTTCGTGGAACTCTTCCCCGGAGTCGAGGGGGTCATCTTCTGCCAAGAGCTGGGATGGACCTCTCGGGAGAGGTGGACCTCAACTCAGAACATCGGCGATGTACTTTGGGTCGAGCTGATTCATGTGGATCTCGAACATCAGAGGCTTTCACTACGACCAGTGCCCGACGAGAGCTGATTCCATCAGTGCCCTTGATGCCCGGACCATTACGTTGCTTGTGATCAATGTATCGATCGATGCAGGACGAACACCCTTCCCACCTGAGGTGTGTCGATTCTGATTCGAACGCGGCTTTGAACGCCTCAATAGGTGGGCAGGTGATGGCATCTGCTTCAGTGATGTCATTGCGCTCAGTGTGCCAGACTCTTGATGAGAGCGGCCTCATGGTGCCCTTGAAAGGCACTACCTGAACTCAAAACGGCCACTCAACACTTTCAATGCTGCATCAAAGGCCTCCGCCCGAACCAGCATATAGTCCGTGTCGTAGGTCGACATCGCACAGATGCTGATGCCTGCCTCTGCCAGGGGTACCGCGATGGATGCCAGCACCCCCGTGAGGCCGAAGTCCAGCGGGCCAACAACCCCCAGACATCGCCAGCTCCTCTCGGCCTTCACTTCGTCAGGTACACTCTGCTCAGGCACTACGAGAGACAACTCCTCGTGGGTATATGTCAGCGAAGAGAGCGCGCTCGGTCGGAACCAGCTGGGCACCGAATCGCCTGAGGGCAAACGACAAATCGCGAACCGCTCCGAGAGCACCCGTAGAGTCAGGCCTTGGAGCTTGTTCTTTTGAGCACCAGCGATTTGAACTCGTGTCATCATCTGCCTCCGCGATCCTCTTGGTATCGGTGATACCACGCGTGAACATGTCCGTTGATGACCCCAAGTGCCTGGCAGCCATGCATGCGCATTGGTTTGGGCAGTGATACAACGCACTTCTCACCTGAGATGACCTCTCAAACGCTCTGGAGCCTCTTCAATGCCAGCTCGCCTCTCGGCCCCCTTCACCCTCTTCGCGTTGCTGCTCAGCCTCACCGGGTGCGGCGGCAGTCAAACCGCGTCCATACCGACGGAGCCTGTGGTGCAATACCTCAAGGGCGAGCTGGTCACGACCTCGCCCGACGGCAAACGCGCGTTTGGTCCTCCGGTGACCGTACTCGCCATGCGCACCGTCGATCCCGCCTCTGGCACCATCACCGAGCAGACCCGGCATGGTGTGGAGGCGCGCACGACGACGCTGCAGAGGCAGGGAGAGACCAACACCTTCGAGGCCACCGACAAGGCAGGCTCTTTCAAGGGCACCATCGCCTTCGGCGGGGCAGATTGGGCCATGGGGGCTGCCACCTATCAGATCTCCATGTCAGATGGGTCTGGCACCATCACTGGTCAGGGCACCTGGGCAGACAAGACCTATGTCACCGAGAAGGTCTTCTCTGATCCAAAGGGCACACCGAGGGCCAAGATGGTGGAGCGCCTCACCCTCGTTTCGAAGGCCGAGTACGATCAGGCGATGGCCCAATAACATCATGTCCGCACTCGTCCTCGCGCTACTGCTCTTGTCCGCGCTCATCCACCTGCTCCCCATGGTGGGCGTGCTGGGCCCCGCTCGCCTCCAGCGCCTCTATGGCGTGCCCGTCACCGATCCTACGCTGGCCCTGTCGATGCGACACCGTGCCATCATGTTCGGCGCCCTCGCGGGGCTGCTCATCGCCGGCGCCGTCGAGCCGCTGTGGCGTATGCCTGCCGTGGGCGCCACGCTGCTCAGCGATGTGGCCTTTCTCGTGCTCTGGCGCGTGACGCCGGGTGTGCACTCGGCGATGCGGAAGGTGGTCATCGCCGACGTGATCTCCATCGTCTGCCTCGGGCTGGTTTTCGCTTTGCACTTCAGTGGCTTCTGAGCCTCCGCTTGACAACACGAACGGTCGTACTATTTTTAAAGGCGTGATCTTCTTCGAGAGGCTTCCTCATGAGCAAAGGCGCCGAGACCCGTGACACCATCCTCGCCCGAGCGATGGATCTGGGCAGCACGGTGGGTCTCGTGGGCCTCACCATCGGTGAGCTGGCCAAGCAAGTGGGCATGTCGAAGAGCGGACTCTACGCCCACTTCAACTCCAAAGAAGATCTGCAGCGCTCGGTCCTCGAGGCCGCTGCGGCCCACTTCACCGCCCGGGTGCTCCGCCCTGCCATCCAAGCGCCCCGAGGAGAGCCCCGCGTCCGGGCCCTCTTCGATCGCTGGATGGCGTGGAGCAGCACCGATCTCAAGGGTGGCTGCCTCTTCATCACCGCCTCCATCGAGTTCGACGATCGAGACACCGTGGTGCGCAGCTATGTGAAGCGCCGCGTGCAGGAGACTCAGCAGGTCATCGCCCGAGCGGCGGAGATCGCCGTAGAGGAGGGGCACTTCGACGCCCAGCTCGACGTGGGCAGCTTCGCCTTCGAGTTCTGGGGCATCCTGCTCTCGTTCCACAACTACAGCCGACTGCTCGACGACGCCTCTGCCCGCGAAAAAGCCCTCGGCGCCCTCGAAGCACTCATTCTCCGCGCTCGCCCTTCGACCTGACACACTGATGCAGATTCACCCTCACCCCACACAGGAGCCCTTGTCATGGCACAAAAAAGCACGAACGTTCGGATGATTCAGCTCGCAGCAGGCCCCCTCTCCACGGTGGCCCCCAACACCAGCGCGCGGTTGCTGGCCCACCTGTTCACCTCCCCTACCCGACGGCGCCGCCCTAGCCGCGAGCGGGCGTGGCTCAAAGACGCGACGTCTTTCAAAGTGCTCTTCGATCACCGCCGCCACCTCGTGATCCACCGCTGGGGCAAGGGCCCGGTGATCTTGCTGGTCCACGGCTGGGCGGGTCGGGGCAGTCAGCTCGGCGCCCTGGTGGAGCCGCTGGTGTCACAAGGCTTCACGGTGGTGGCCTTCGACGCCCCCGCCCATGGCCGCGCCGACGGCCGAAACACCGCCCTGCCGGAGTTTGCTCAGGCCATCCGACACGTGGCGAGCATCGTGGGGCCTGTTCACGGGCTCGTGGCGCACTCCATGGGGGCCGCGGCGACCTCGGTGGCCATCGCTCAGGGGCTCGATGTTGAGCGGCTGGTGTACATCGCTCCGCCGGAGAACCCCGAGCGCTACCTACACTCGGCAGCGCGCTGGCTGGGCTTCGACGAGCGTGTGGCAACCCTGGCGAAGCTGCGCCTGGAGAGCCGATATGGCCTGCGCTTCGATCAGGCTCGGGGGAGCAACCTCACGGGTCAGTTCACAGCGCCGCTGCTGGTGATTCACGATGCTGGTGACGAGGATGTGCCCCATACAGAGGGTGAGCGTCTGGTGGCGAGTTGGCCCGGTGCCCGGCTGATGACGACGCAGGGTCTGGGGCACCGCCGTATATTACGGGATCCGAAGGTGCTGATGGCGGTGGTGGACGAGATGGTGGAGCCAGAGGAGGCTCAGGTGGCCTCCTGAGGAGGCTGCCATGGGATGCGTTTGCCATTCTTGAAGATCCGCCTTGGAGGATATTGGATGGGGAGACCAAGGCGCACGAGAGTCCAATAGTGCCTCACGGTGCTACAGATGAGAACCCGTCCCATAGATACATACACGCGTTCTACATATGGCGGCCACGTCTCACGTGGCCGAGTTTCCAGGACAATGAGCGCAGTGGCTCTGATTCGATCATCTCCGCTCTTCAACCCCATGCGAACAAGCTGCCACCCCATCCCGGGGTGATCTCTCAAGGCTCTCAGCACAACATTCAGTGGAGAGGCAGGACCAGTGATACCACCGGCCCCCTGCATCAAACGCAATTCTGCAACGCGCAGAGCTGCGCTTAACCTCTCTTCGGTGTCGGCACACCCGAAATATCGACCCCACCACCCCCCTGAAGCCTGCATGTGTTGATGTATATATGGCCAGGGATCAATCTGATAGAGACCCTTGCCAAGGTAGAATGCAGCCTCAAAGTCGCCTGTGGGGTTCTCAAGCTGCGCCCTGACCATCGCCTTCCAGCCAGGCCTTTCGAGCAAACATGAAATGCTGGCCTGTAGGCGCTCTCGTACAGCTTGGGACCAGCCAGCTTGGAACAACCTGCGTCTGGCCACGATTGACTCTCGAGACATGTGGTGGAGGGTTCCCTTGAGGCTGTGCATGATCCGCAGGGTCTCGAAAGAGGGTTCTGGCCGAACGCTCAAATGATAGAGGATACGCTCATACACGATGGGTCCATGTCGGTAGCTCATGAGCCCTTCTCCCCTCATGCCTGTCATGTTGAGCCCGACAATGATCTGGGCAGAAGCAGCGAACGCAGCATCTGATATCGACGGCTGTGCCAACACGTTGTGCACCGCTGCTCCCTCAGCACACGACCTGGGATATGAGTCATACGCCTCGTAGCTGCCCAACCCCTCGAACAAGATCCACCGTTGAATCTCCGGATTGGTTGTCCAGCGCATATGAGGGACAGCCAAGGGGCTGTGTTTGCCGTGCCTCTTTACCAGAGCCATGAGATGGCTATCAGGTCTCATTTTCTGGGGCCAACGGCCCAGAACTTTGTAGATCGCGTAAATTCCAGGGACCTCAATGGCCAGGTCGAAGATGGCGAGGTGACGTAGATCTGGGGTCACGCCCATCAAAATGATGGCCCAATGGAGGACCACACGGTCGATGGCCTGCTCGGCGAGCCTGAGCGAGAGCCGGCTCAATCTCTCTTTGTGGACAGGTGAGAGCGACCTGAGAGATCGCCAAATGGACTCGCACATGAACCATGGGTCTACCTTGCTCATGCACCAGTAGAGCTGTTCGACCTCTCTGACGTCTTTGAGGGCCCGCTTCAACTGCGCGAGCGCGGCCCCCAGGGCGGCGGGCTCTCGGAATTGTCGATGCCTGTCAAGGTGTCTGTATCGTCTTTCATCTGGCCATGCTCCGTGGCTACGCCCAGACCTTCGACGTATGCGCACGCATTCCAACATCGGTACACATCGACCTTCGAACACCAAAGGCCATGACTCCAGATCCCACTCCGGTGAGACCTGCACACTCTCTGATTGTGACATGCATCGATCGAGCGCTTTGGGCTCGATAATTGGCTGGGAGCTCGTCAGACTCTTCATCTGACTTGAACTCGGGTGGGTGTGGTGAAACGTCACCACGAATCAAACCTACCCGATTGACCAGCCTCGCGCCACCCGATGCCATGTCAATAAAACGTGAGCCCCAGCTTCGACTGCGGTAGACAGCACCTCCACTGACCCTCCCGAGGACGACCCCATGACCACCGGCCGACTGCGCGTGTACATCGCTTGCTCCCTCGACGGCTTCATCGCCGGCACAGACAGCGATCTCTCCTGGCTCCCCGGCGCCGATGGTGGCACCGCAGATGCCGACTCTGGCGACGCCATCACCTACGGGCAGTTCATGGGCGATGTCGGCGCCATGCTCATGGGCCGGCAGACCTACGATGTCGTCTCCGGGTTTGGTGGCCCCTGGCCCTATGGCGACACCCCTGTGCTCGTGGCCACCCACCGAGCCCTCGAAGACGCCCCCGACTCAGTACAGGCCGTGAGCGGTGATTTCTCCGACCTCGTGGCTCAGGCGCTCACCCGCGCTGGTGGCAAGGATGTGTACCTCGACGGCGGCGCCCTTGTGCGACAAGCCCTCGAGCTCGACCTCGTCGATCAGGCCATCGTCACCGTAGTGCCGGTCATCCTCGGTGAGGGCGTACCCCTGTTCGCGGGCCTTCGACAGCGCAAGGCCATGCAGTTCGACGCCGTGCATCGATATGGCGAGATGGTGCAGTGGGTACTCTCGCGGGCAACAACCGTGTAGTATCGCGCGATTTTGATCTGGGCCCACAGAGTGGAACGCCCTTTTATATTTGAATCCCGCTCCTCGATGGAGCAGCCAGCCATCACCTGATGGCTGGCGGAACGGTCTCTCATTTGAACTCTTTCGCTTCTCTCGATCTCATCGAGCCCCTTCAGCGCGCACTCGCCGACGAAGGCTATTCCACCCCGACCCCCATCCAGGCGCAGGCCATCCCGCCGCTGCTCGAAGGCGACGACGTGCTCGGCTGCGCCCAGACGGGTACGGGCAAGACCGCGGCGTTCCTGCTGCCCATGATCCAGAGCCTAGCCAACGACCCATGGCCTGGTAAGCGGACCATCCGGGCCCTGGTCCTCACTCCTACCCGGGAGCTCGCCGCTCAGATCGGCGAGAACTTCGAGGCCTATAGCCGGTACATCGACCTCAAGCATCTCGTGATCTTCGGTGGGGTGAACCAGAACCCGCAGGTGCAGGCGCTGCGCAAGGGCATCGACGTGCTCGTGGCCACGCCCGGGCGCCTGCTCGATCTGCACGGCCAGGGCTACCTGAACTTCGAGGATGTGGAGTTCTTCGTCCTCGACGAGGCCGACCGCATGCTCGACATGGGCTTCATCCACGACATGCGCCGCGTGATGAAGCTGCTGCCCGACGATCGACAGAACCTGCTCTTCTCCGCCACCATGCCCGACCAGATCGTGAAGCTCGCTCGGGGCTTTATGCACGATCCCGTGAAGGTAGAGGTCGATCCGCAATCCACCACGGTGGAGCGCATCACCCAGAAGGTCATGTTCGTCACCCGGGCCGACAAGAAGCGGCTGCTCGCCCACCTGCTCAAAGATCCGTCGATCTGGAGCGCCATCGTCTTCACCCGCACCAAGCACGGGGCCAACCGTGTGGTGAAAGATCTGACCAAGGTGGGGGTGGGCGCCGCGGCCATCCACGGCAACAAGTCACAGAACGCCCGGCTCCGGGCGCTCGCAGGCTTCAAGTCCGGTGAGATCAGGGTGCTGGTGGCCACTGACATCGCCGCCCGGGGCATCGACGTCGACGACGTGAGCCACGTCTTCAACTACGATCTGCCCAACATCTCCGAGAGCTATGTGCACCGCATCGGCCGCACGGGCCGCGCGGGGCGCGAGGGCATCGCCATCGCCTTCTGCGACGAGACCGAGACCGATTTCCTCAAGGACATCGAGAAGCTCACTGGGGTGGAGATCGAGCGGGTGGTGGATCACGACTGGCACCTGCCCGAGGCCATGCCCAAGGTGGAGGCTGCCCGCCCTGGTCAAGGGCGAAACCGCCGTCGGGGCGGTCAGGGCTCGGGGCAACACAGAGAAGGCCAGCAGAGGGGCGGCCAGCGTGGTGATGGCCAGCGCAGGGAAGGCCAGCGCAGAGACGGTCAGCGCAGAGACGGTCAGGGGCGGAGCCGCGGCACCAGCTCTGGCAACACTCGAAATGGCCAACGCAGGTCCGACCAGGCAACGCGCGAGGCCCCGAGAGACGAGCAGCGCGCCTCGACCTCGGGCCAGTCTGCCTCTGACCAGGGTGCGACCGGTGAGGGCCAACGTCGTCGCCGTCGTCGCCGGCCCTCGGGCGGTGGCGCAGCGAAGGCCCCCCGTGAGCAGGCTACGAGCCAGCCCAACCGCAATGCAGGTGGCGGCCAGTCTGCTCAGGGGCAGGCCCCCAGCGGTGACCGCCCTCGGCGGCGTCGCCGGCGTCGTCGCGGTGGTGGCGGCGGTCAGGGGCCACGGCCCACGGAGACCCCGTCCACCTGAGTGCCCATCGTCCTCCCCTGCCTCTCCGAGCTTTTTTCCAAGTCTTCTGAGACAGATGACTCACCCGAGCGGTCTTGAAAACAGAAGGCTCGGGGGGAGCCCCCCACAACCCACCACACATGATGTCGAGCTTGCCTGGGATGCGGGTCCGAGGTGCGCTCTGGTGATCGCCAGATCATGCCGGTGGACCACACTGCGCTCAGGGGAGAGATCATGCAGTTTGCTCAGTCGTCACCACAGCCGCTTCACAGCTTCGAAGTCATGATGTCTTCGATGCGGGTGGCGCTCGAAGAGATCGGTCTACCCAGAGGCCTCGTGCGCGACCGACATCGATGGGCGTGGTTCGTCGCCACCGGGGTCGACGCTGAAGATGGCTGGTCCCTCGATGACCTCTATCCACTGGAGGTCCACGCCCTACGGCAATGCCTGCACATGCACTGCGCCGATCGGAACTGGCCTGTGGTGGAGCTGCTCAAGGAAAGGCTGCGAGCAGTCAGGTGACCCCCAGGGCACTCAGGCGCTCGCCATTGCCTGGCCCTCGCCACTTGCGGTCTGCCTCTGCCCACGGTATCCGTCCACTCATGAGCGGACTCATCTACATCCTGATCGGTGCCGGTGTCGCTGGAGGGGTTGTGGCCTTCCTGATGACCCGCAAGCAGAAAGAACAACAGGCTCGGCGAGATGCACGCGACGCAGCGGTGCACAGCGCCGAAGCCACCAACGACATCACCCAGGTGGGCCCTGGGGGCGTGATCAAACTGCCCCCCTTCGGCGATCAGCTGGGCCCGGTGGAGACCCACGTGGTCACCCGCCATCGTATGGTGGACGACGACGACATGCCCTTCTATGCCCTGGAGTGTGAGCACGGCGCTCGCACCCTCACGGTGGAGTGGTCCCGAGAGGGCGGTGATCTCTACGTGGTGGCGGGCTACGAAGATGGTCAGCCCAAGCTACGTGATCTCGGCCTCGAGGAAGACGACCTCGTGCGCATGGACGATCGGGAGAAGGGCAAGTTCGAGTGGGACGGCACCACCTGGCACTATGAGTACTCCGGTGAGGTGACCTACTACGCCGACGACGGGACTCAAGGCGAGGTCTATTACGCCTGGGAATTCGAGAGCGACGACGAGAAGCGCTACGTGAGCATCGAACGCTGGAAGCGCGATCGGGGCTACGGCGTCTACGTCACCCACGCCATCAAGCCGCAGCGCATCGAGGTCTTCGAGGCGGGCGAGATCAAAGGCCAGGCCTGAGCGATGAAGCTGCCCCACAACAGAGAGCGGGTGGCAGCGTTGCGCACCCCCACCGTCGAGGATCCCTGGCGCATCCTGATGTCGGGCTGCCTCTTTGGCCTGCCCTGCGGGGTCTATGGCGATGACTATGGGCTCTCAGGTCATCAGCCCACCTGGCTCACAGATCAGCGTGTGTCTCTCATCCCCTTCTGCCCCGAAGCCTACGAGATGGGCGTACCCCGGGGCATGCCCGATTTGCACGGTGGCGATGGCGAAGCGGTCCTCGATGGCACAGCCCGCATGCTCGACGAGCACGGCAATGATCTCACTGACCAGATGATTGCAGGCGCCGAGGCCATGGTCGCAGTGGCCAAAGCCCATCAGGTCGACTTCGCGCTGCTCATCGATCGCAGCGGCGCCTGTGGCAGCCAGGTCATCTCCATCGGATGTCGCTTCGAAGAGCCGGTGGTCTACCAAAAGGGCTCTGGTGTCGCTGCGGCCCTTCTGCTGCGCAATGGCATCGACGTGGTCAGCCAGAGGGATTTCTACACGCTCGGTCTGCTCGGCGCCCGACTCGACCCGTCTTATGGCCCGGCGCCCGAGGCCAAGGACCACCACGAACACCCTTGGGTTCTGGCCAACCTGCCCTGAAGCCTTCGCCAGAATCACTGCCCCAGAATCACAGCCCCAGAGTCACTGCCCCAAACTCATCGGCGGGCGCTTCCGACCAGAGCTGTGTGACCTGCCTGTAGCGTGACAGCTGTAACTGTCTTTCAGCGCGCACGCTCGCTGACGCCAGCGTTCCGCCTCCAGTGGGCTCTTCGGGGTGCCAAGCCCTAGATGATGGGCGAGGAAGACCTGACGACAGTAGGCAGCATCGCCTTGCTCACACTGTTGCTGACACCAGGCGAGATCGTCACCACAGGTCAGCTTGAGCAGCTGATCACACGCTGCCTCTGCATAGCAGTTGCGCACACAGGCCTGAGCTTGAACGTCGAGCAGTGGGGTGCCAGGCACTGGCGTGAGCTCTTCGAGAGGCCAATGACACATCCTGTTGGAGAAGCGGCCGTGGTCGTGAGGCTTCACCCGCTCGGGCAGGTAGATCGTAAGGCTACAGCCCCGAGCCTGGCTGAGCACCTGACATCCATGCCTCAACAGCTCGAGCCCCGAACGTCGCTTCGACTCGGTGGGCTCAGAGGCGTAGATCCGGTCGACAGCGAGCTCCAGGCAATGTTGTGGGCTCCCCTGCGCGCACGCTGCCTCGCAGGGCCCCTCGTCCATGCAGCTGACGGAGGCCGCCCTGGCTTCTCTGAGCGCCTCAACCTTTGCCTTGTCGTATTGCCGCTCTGTGTACGCCCTGGCGTTCTCGCACGCCCAGGCCTCACCGTCTCGGCACACCTTGAGGCAATCCAGGATGGCCTCCGTCGAGGCGAAGGGCTTGTCGTCGTAGGCTTTGCAGGTGAACTCGGCGTCAGGACCCAGAATGCCGCACCCCGAGAAGCTCAGCGTCGCGGCGACGAGGGCCCAGGTGCGCATCAGCGCTTGGAGAGGTTGAGGCCGCCGGTGAAGGCGTAGCTCACGAAGTCATCGAAGGCCACCACCAGGATCCCGAAGTTCTGGTTGCCGGTGACCCGGTGGGGTCCGTCTTCGATGGCGAGATGCAGGAACACCCGCTCGCTGCCAGGGATCGCCTCGGCACCCGCGAGATCGACCGGGGCGCCATCGAGCTGAATCTGAGCATCGGCGTTGGCGATGATGGTGAGGAAGTCGTTCTCGTAGGTGTCGGGCACCAGGAACGCGTAGTCGTTGCGGTACTGACGATCCGGGGGCACCAGGAAGATGGCCGGATCACCTGCAGCTGCGCCGAAGGCCTGGTTCACCCCCGTGCTCTCCTGGCCACTGATGATGCCCATGATCATCAGCGGGTTGTTGGCGTTGAGGGCCACGGGAGACCGGGTACCGAACTCACACACCTGGTTCGCTGCCAGGGCAATGGCCCCTTCGGCGTTCACCATGTCGACGCAGTTGGGCACCTCGGAGAAGCCGGGGTTCCGAGGCGCGAGCTCGGCGAGGGGCACGCTGGGGAAGATGCGCGTGTTGTCTGCCCGGGCGGCGATCTTCCAGTAGATCGCCTCTGTGGCGGTGTCGGGGTTCGGAGCCCGGATGACGGGGGGCACCAGCACGAAATTTTGGCCCCAGGTGCTCGTGGGGAACAGCTGCTCCTCGAGGTGATCGCAGGCGCCCTGAGCTTCGGGGTAGTTGGTGCACTCGTGGCTCGAGAACACCGCCACAGGCTCGGTGGAGGTGATGCGGGCGCCGCTGAGATCGACGCCGATGGCGGGGCCGAAGCCCATCTGCACCGGCAGACCGCTCAGGAGCGTGGCCACCTCGTTCTCCTGCAGCACAATGGAGGCCTGGTTGCCCTGGATGTTGATGCGGCCGGTGTTGTCGGGCAGCAGGCTGGCACCAGGGGGCAGCTGTACGGTGACCCCGGTGTTGTCCCGGGTGGCGCCGATCACGATGGCGGCGGGGGTACCCTCGGCCAACGGGTTGAGCGGGCTCTGCCACGAGGGCACACCGAGGTAGACATAGTCCACCCCGAGGGCGCTGGTGGGGAACAACAGGCTGGCATCGTTGGAGAAGCTGAAGTTGCAGCAGTACGGGTTGAACTGATAGGCCGCCACGGGCTGATCGGTCTGCACACGATAGCCCTGGCTGCGCACCCCGGAGTTCCGGTTCACGAGGCCATTGCGGGTGAGCAACAGCGTGGCGAGGCCCCCAGGGGGCACCTCGAGGTTGTCAGCCTGGTTGAGGCCCATCTGCACCACCTGGCCGCCGGCGTCGCGGACCTCGGTCCGCACCGTGACAGGCTGGTACAGCCCCTGAATGTCGGGGATGTTCGGCGGGGACACCTGGGCCTGACTCACCAGAGGGGCCAGATTGCCATTGGCGCCGAAGACCGACACCCTCACGGGGTTCACAGTGTCCGGGTTGGTGATGACCACCCCCGTGGGTGAGTTCGGCGTGGTGCCGCCGGTTTGAGAGAACGCTGCGTTGGGCAGGTCGAGGGCGAGGTAGTCGCAGCCCAGGTAGCTGTTGCTGCCCTCTGCCTCGGCACAGCCTCGGCTGCTGCACACGCCGCCTTCGGTGCACACCGTGCCGTCGGTGCAGGTGTCGAGGGGGGTCCAGCCCACACCGGGATCACACTCCGCGGGCTGATCGAGCCCGAGGCAGATACGCTCCCCCGGCTGGCAGTCGGCGGGATCTGGCACACACTCCCCGCTGATGCACACACGCTCGGCACTACAGGGCTCCAGCGTCCAGGTGCCGTTGGGCAGACAGACCTCTCTGACGTTGTCGCCCTCGCGGAGGCAACGGCGCTCACCTGGACGACAGTCCCCGGCGATCTCACCGCCAGCGCCGCCCATGCCACCAGGACCGCCGCCTCCTTGAGCGCCAGCGCCGCCAGCTCCGCCTTCAGCGCCGGCGCCACCCTGGCCACCAGCGCCGCCCACGGCAGCGTCGGGGTTGCCGATGGGCGGTGGACCACCACCCATGTCGAAGAGCGAACGATTTTCGCCCATGTCGGGGGTCTCCACCGTCCCTGCGGCTTCGTTCTCGTCTTTGCACCCGACCATCAGGCCAGGCAGTGCGAGCGCCACCCATACTGGCAGCCATCTCTTCATGGACCGTTCTCCGAGGTGATGTCAGCGCACCACAGCAGGCCGTTTCGAGGCTCTGCGCTGCAGCGATTACAGTGCTGATACGCCAGAATTCGGGGGACTGTAGCAGGGGGGGTGTGAGTGGGGAAAGTGCAGCTGAATGCCCGGGGGGTTCGCGCAGCTGGGAGATCCTGACAGAACAGCGAAGACGCTGTGGCTTCAGGATCTCTTAAATCACAGTTCGAACTCGTTCGGGGGGATGCCGAGGGTCTTGCACACGTCACGCACCACGGCCTTCTCGTCATCGTCGAAGTCGCCATCGGCGCCACCGATGATGATGCCCACCTGCACCACGGCACGGGCCTGGTCCGCCTTGCGCTTCAGCTTGCCGATGACCTGCAGGGCCTCGATCTTGCCGAAGTCGAAGTCGGTCTCGAGCTTGTTGCACCAGTGATCGAACTTGGTCTTGAGCTCCATCACGTCGAAGACCGAGAGCACGTCGCTGGTGCTGATGAACTTCGCGGTCTTGCTGCGCTCCTCGGGATCGATGCTGCCGTCGGCGGCGGCGATCAGGGCACACATGGCCATGGAGCCCTCGGCGAAGTCGTTGCTCTTGAACTTGCCGATCTTGGTCTTGAGGCCGTCGCTCATGCCGCCGGCCTTGGCCTTCAGGTTGTCCCAGAAACCCATCAGAATCCTCCTGAACCTCTAAAGCTCGCCCCCCCTCGATGGGAGGCTCGTCGGTACCGTAGTGCAAAGCCCCTCAGGGGGAAAGGTTCTCCCCTCATGGTGCGTCCGCCGCGGGCAGGATTACGCTGGCCACAGTCCCCCCCTCATCGTCGACCCGGTCCAAGCTCAACCGGCCCCCGTGGCGCTCTGCTACCTCGAGGGCGATGGCGAGGCCGAGGCCCTGCCCACGGCGACCCCGGTCTCCCGTGAGGGCCCCACGACTGCCCCGGTAACGCCGCTCTGCAAGCCTGGGGAGCTCCTCGACGTCGAAGCCAGGGCCATCGTCGAAGACCTGCAGCCAGATCTCGTCTCCCCGCCGAAAGCCCGCCACGGTCACCGCCTGCTCGCCGAACTTGATGCCGTTGTGCACGAGGTTGCCCAGGGCCTGGGCGAGGGCGACCGGATCAGCCCGCACCGGGAGCGGCCCCTCTGGGAGAGAGGACTCCACCACCATGTCTTTGTCTCCTGCGATCACCCCGAAACGCAGCGCCACCTGTTCGATCACATCGCCGGCATTGAGTGTGGTGGCGCGAATGTCGAGGCCCGTGGCTTCGAACTGCAACATCGAGGCGAGGTTCTGGAACATGGCGTCGAGATGCTCGACCTCTGCGCGGAGTGCGTTTCGGTGTGCCTCGCTGCCTGACTGGTGGCCCAGGCCCAACTTCAGCGTGGCCAGGGGCGTACGGACATCGTGGGCGAGATCTGCGAGCGTCTCGGTAAGGACCTGATCTCGACGCTGGAGCGTGGACAGTCGATCTCTCGCGGCGGCCGTGGCCTGGTTGAAGGCCTGCCCCAGGTCTCCCAGCTCGTCAGACCCTTCGGGCAGCAGGCCGGCGAAGTCGGCCTTCACGGTGTCCCGGGCGGCCCTGGCCATTCTCTTGATGCGGCGGGTGAGGGGCAGCCCGATGGCCAGGGAGAGGATGGCGATGAGGATCGCATCCACGGCCAGCCGACTCACCAGGAGTCGGGTAAACTTCGGAAACTTCCACAGGTCTTCGTAGGCAGGGAGCACGGCGAAGCGGTGACAAGCGCCAGAGCGACTGGTGACATAGATGGCACCGCGGACATGCTTGGGCAGGCCACGGGCCACGAGACCTCTCACCTCCGTCTGAGGCAGGCTGACCGGCTCAGTGAATGGTCCGCCCTGGTCATACAAATGACCATTGGGGTCGATGGGATAGGCTCTGATGCCTGCTGGCGCCCGCCAACGCGCCGGATCAGCATCACAGGCGTCCAGACTCCCCAACTCCTCGAGAGTATCGAAGTAGAGGCGGGCCGCCTCCGCACGGCCCACCCAGAAGGCCTCCCAGCCCCAATAGAGCAAGGCCACCCCTTGCATCAGCACCGCGAAGAGCACCACGAGGCCGATCTTGGCCACCATGCTCCTGGGCATCTTGAGCTTCAGATCAGGCCTGACCATCGAGCTGCCCCGTGAACCGGTAGCCCATCCCTCGCAAGGTCGCGATGACCTGGCCATCAGCCCCGAGCTTTCGCCTCAGCCGGGACATGTGCGCCTGGAGCGCCTCGAAGGCGGAGTCTTCTCCGGGGATGACCGCGTCGATGAGGTGCTCCCGCAGCACTACGCGCCCCGGCCTGCGGACCAGATAGGCCAGGATGCCGAACTCCGTGGGGGTGAGGTGGGTCTCTCGGCCGTTGACACGGACCGCCTGAGCGCCCATGTCCACTTCCACCGCTCCGAAACGCAGACACTCTGGCGTGGTGGGACTCAGCGCCCCTCGGCGCAACACCGCTCTGATCCGGGCGCAGAGTTCTTCGATCCAGAAGGGCTTGGTGAGGTAGTCGTCAGCGCCGAGATCCAGAGCCCTCACCTTGTCTTGTCCGAGCAGGCGGGCGGTGAGCACGATGACCGGGATCACCGTGGTCTGCCGCAACTGCTTGAGCACGTCGTAGCCCGAGCCGTCGGGCAACATGAGATCGAGCAGGATCAGATCCGGGTCGTGCACCTTGACGGCTTCGAGGCCCTCGGCAGCGGTGGGGGCCCACTGCGCTGGGTAGCCCGCCTCGGCGAGACCAGGGAGCATCTGTCTCGCGAGGCGCTCATCGTCTTCGATGAGCACGAGGCGGGCGTGTGTGGTGACTCTCATGACGTGACTTTCATGACACAAGTGACCTCAAAGACACGGTGGCTGGGTCTCAGCATGAAGGTGTAGGGTGTGAGCTACAAGGTGAGTCAGGCCCCAGCACAGCCCTTCGTCAGATGGTCGTCAGGTTCGGGGGTTAACTTGACCTTCCCACCTCGTTGACCGTGTCATTCACGGGGTGAGCATCACTGGAGTGGCCCCTGGGCTGGGGGCTCTTGCCGGGAGATAGACATCATGCGCAACACCGTCCGCGGTGCTCCGAGGCCTCGCCCTCGAAGAGTCCGCTCGTCGATGGTTCGAGGAAGCCTGGCCATCGGGGCTCTTGTTCTGGGGCTCCCTCTGGTGGGCCACAGTCGCCCTTCTGCCCCAAAGGCATTCTGCGATCTCTACACCGAAGCGCCGAAGTGCCAGACGGGTGGCGTGCAGTGCGAGGTCTGTCACACGACACCTCCAGCACGGAACCTCTATGGCGACGCCGTAGAGAAATCCATGGCCGACATCGATCTGCCCCGGCCCCTCGGCGAGCCGGAGTTCCTCATGGCGCTCCCCGAGTCTCTGCGGGCCATCGAGATGGATGACGCTGACGGCGACGGGGTGAGCAACCACGAGGAGATCCTCGCCGGCTCGTGGCCTGCTGACGCCACGAGCATGCCGGACTATGCCGCGTGTGACGAGACCACCGCCGCCCGGGCCTCTCGCTCGGACAACGGCTGGAACGTCTGCGACTTCGATCCAGCCTATGTCTACAAGAAGGTGGCCCTGGACTTCTGTGGCCGCTCCCCGAGCCTCGAGGCTCAAGAGGACTTCGCCGAGCTCGTCGCCGAGGGTGGTGACTGGGCCTCCGTGCTGCACAGTCAGCTCGACGAGTGCCTCAAGAGCCAGTTCTGGCTGGGCAAGGACGGCGCGCTCTGGGCCCTGGCCAACGACAAAATCGGCCCCACCCAGGCGGTGAAGAGTGGCGAAGACGCCGGCGACATCCCTCTGGGCGACTACTACGACGACTACCAGCTCTGGGCCTACACTCAGAGCGGAGATCGCGACGCCCGGGAGGTACTCACGGCGCAGTACTTCGTCACCCAGGATCGTGAAGATCCCACCGAGTTTTCCACCTTCACCTTCGCCCCCACCCGGGACTTCGCCCGTCGCGGCTTCGACGGGGTGCAGCTGGTGCACCCGGATCACCGGGCGGGCATGCTGACCACGCGGTGGTTCCTGGTGTCCAACACCATGTTCACCAGTGTGCCCCGCACCTCGGCGGCGGTGGCCTACAAGGCGTTCCTCGGCTACGACATCGCCCGGATGGAGGGCCTGGACAGCGTGCCGGGCGAGCCGAAGGACTACGACGACAAGGGCGTGCAGCGGGCAGACTGCGCGGTGTGTCACGCCACCCTCGACCCCCTCACCTACCCCTTCGCCTCGTACGAGGGCCTCGGCGGCGGTGAGGGCGGCGACGCGCTGGTCGACATCGGCGGCGGCGCCGATTTGGTGAACAGCGACGGCACCTTCAACCTGCCCGTGGCCACCTACAACCCCGATCGGCTCGAGCGGTTCCCCACCATCGATGGCGAGCGTGTGGTCGACACCCCAGAGGCGGGTGTGCTCTTCGGCCAGCCCGTGGCCAATTTGCAAGAGTGGGCCCAGGTGGCCGCCAACAGCGACGCCTTCGCCCGCACCACGGTGAAAGACTACTGGACCTTGCTCAACGGCATCCCCCCTCAGCCCGCTCAGGCAGCGGAGTTCGAGGCCCTCTGGCGGGCCTTCCGGGGAGAGCACGCATACCGTGTGGAGCGCATGCTGCACGCCCTCATCATGACGGAGGCCTACGGTGTACCGTGATCGACGTACGAATCGGTGGTCGCTTGTGGTGACCGCAGCAGCGGCCCTGACCTTCTGGGGCTGTGGTGAAGACAGCAAGAGTGCCGACACCGGCGGCGAAGCCGGAGCCGGCGGTAGCGCGGGTGCTGGCGGAGTGGCAGGAGCAGGAGGCGCCGGCGGTACAGGCGGCGAAGCTGGCGCGGGTGGCATGGCGCAGGTGGATCCCAACGCCCCCGTGGCAGAAAGCCTCAAGGGTCAGACGCGGTTCAAGGGCGGCAAGCGCCTCGCCAACGATCTCGCCGACAGCCTCTCGATCCCCCGCGAGGCGCTGTGCAAGGAGCTTGGGCGCTTCGACTGCGTCGATCAGGTGCACACCATTGTGCTCGGTGGCGTGGAGCCCTACCGCATCGGCATCCGCAACCCGCTCCCCGTGGCGCCGGCCACGGCCCCCATGGCCGCGGATCGGCTCACCCTCACCGCCTGCACCGAGCGGGTGAAGCGAGACAAGGCCGATCTGGCCAACGGGGTGCTTGCCACCGAGATCCCGGAGACCCCCGACGCCTCATGGCTCGAGGATCGCTCCACGGTGATGGTGGAGAAGCTGCTCCGCAGGCGCGCCCTGCCGGAGGAGATCACCGCCCTGGTGGATCTGCATGGTGAGCTGGCCGCAGAAGGTGGCTCCACCGAAGACTGGCTGGTCCTCGGCTGCTTCACCGTGGCCAGCAGCCTCGAATCACTCTTTTACTGAGATCTGGAGTCCACCATGACGCTGTCGAACAAGAACAGACGACATCACCGCCCCGGATCCTCGAGCCAAGGGGGCCTCACTCGCCGCGGGCTCATCAAGGGCATGGGGGCCGCCGCTGGCGTGGCCTTCGCGGGGCCCTTCATCAGCGGCCGCGCCTCCGCTCAGGCGCCTGCCAAGACGCCGAAGTTCCTCATCGTGCTGTGCGCCTCTGGTGGGGCGAGCATCATCGACGCCGCCATGGCGATCCGCGCCTCGGAGAGCGCCAACGCCGAGACCCTCAACTGCTTCCCCGACGCCTGGGTCGAAGACATCGGCAACTTCCGAGCGGTGAAGGGTGAGATGCCTGCCCTGGGGCCGATCCCAGTGCCGGTGAAGACTGATCAGACCGCCTTTGTGCGCAAGCACCAGAGCGACATGATGGTGGCCACCTGGACCCGCACCAGCGTGAACCACGGCATCGGCGAGTACCGCTCCGTGAGCGGCAACGACGCCTGGTTCGGTCGCACCATGCAAGAGGCCATGGCCCTGGAATATGGCGAGGACTTCCTGCTGCCCAATGTGCACCTGCTCACGGGCACCGGCTTCACCGCCCCGGGGGTGGACGCCACCCTGCCCAACTGGGCTCGGGGCGAGACCGTGGCTGATCCCAGCCTGTGGCCGCTCTCCCTTGACGGCATCAAGGGCATCGACGGGGTGCCTGATCGCAAGCTGGTGAACCTCGCCCGTCGGGCGCGGAACACGCGCTTTGACCCGGCCACGCGATTTGCCCGCGTCTTTGGCAACAGCAAGCGGATGCAGCACTGGGCCCACCTGCGAGGCGATGCTCAGCTGGGTCTGGAGGCCGAAGATCTCATCAGCAAGCTGATGGTGTTCCCCGACAGCCCCGACTTCCCTCTTTCCAGCCGAGGGCTCACCTCCTCTCCATTTGGGGATCAGGTTCGGGAGAAGTTCCCCGACTACGCAGACGATCCGCTGCAGGCCCAGGCGGCCCTGGCGTTCCTGCTGCTCAAGTACCGACTCTCGGTCTCCGTCACCTTCGGCCCGTCGTTCAACGTCGCTGTGGAGCCCGGCACCAGCCTCAACGGGATTTATGGTGGTGGTGACAGAGAGCTCGACGAGGGCTCGATCAAGAACCCCCCCATCGGCTTCGACTTCAGCCACCAGGGCCACCGCTCGGTGCAGGGCCTCATGTGGGATCGCGTCTACAACGTCGCCGACGGCCTCATCGACCTGCTCAAGTCGGAGGAGTACGCCGACGGCGAGTCCATGTGGGATCACTCCATGATCTACGTGGCCCCGGACTTCGGTCGCTCCAAGCGTCGCCCCGCCGGGGCCATTGAGTTCGGCAGCGGGCACGATCTCAACAACGGCATCGCGGTGTTCTCTCCCCTCGTGAACGGCGGCCGGGTCCTCGGGGGCGTGAACCCCGACACCGGCTTCACCCACGGGTTCGATCCCACCAGCGGTGCACCTGACCCGGGCCGGGAGATGGAGGAGAAGGAGATCTACGCGGGCCTGGTGCACGCCCTCGGCATCGACACCTCTGGTGGTGGCCTCCCCGATATGCCTGTGATGCGCAAAGCGTGATAGCGTCCGGGTCATGAACGAGACCCGGCACCGCCTCACCCGCCGGGGGCTGCTCCAGCGCGCGCTGGTCATGGCCCCCAGCACCTTGATCCTCCCTTCAGTGCTTCTCAGCGATCCGCGCACCGCCGCAGGGCAGGAGATGCTCCGCCGCGATCGGCTCGCCCTGCTCTACAGCAACCAGGTCATCTTCGATCGCGCAGGGCAGCCCCTCGTGAGCGTACGGGTGATGGAGCAGCGCGAGCCCATCACCTTTTCGGGTCCTGGCCGCCTCACCCTGCTGCCTGGTGCTGACTCCGGCTCCCGGGTGAAGTCACCGCCCAAAGCCCGCTGGACCGTACGTGTCGAAGAGGCGGAGGCTGGAGAAGCCCAGCACTGGGTCGTTGTGGAGCGGTTCCCCGCAGGGCAGATGAGCGCTGCTCTGGGCAGCCGTCAGATCTGGGCTGACAAGGGCCACGAGGTGCGCATCCTCGAATCCGGGGCGCTGTTGGGCCTCGCCGGGCGCACCCTGGACACCCGGGCCTTCAATGTGGTCATCGACCCGCAGCCCACCGAGGGGGAGGCACAGGCCCTCGCCGATCGGCTCATGGCCCAGGGACCCGTCGTCGGCGAGGTCATGTCCGAGTCGGCGCCGGGCAAACGCCCCACGGGCTGGATCGTGGCCCGCGAGGCTCGCTCTGGAGTCGAGATCAGGGCTCGAGATCTGCTGTGGATCACCCCGGAGGCGGGGCGCACCGTCGACCTCAAGGCTGTGCCCACCAAGCGCGGCCCGAAAGATCGCAGCTACGAGGGCGATGTCTATTTCGCCGTGGGTCGAGGTGGTCTGCTCTCGGCGGTGAACCTGCTCCGGGCAGAGCGCATGCTCGAGGGGGTGGTGCCCTCAGAGCTCTACCCCGCCGCCCCTCTCGAAGCGCTCAAAGCCCAGGCCATCGCCGCCCGTGGGCAGCTGCTCGCCAAAGTGGGCACGCGCCATCGTGCAGATCCATACTTGCTGTGCTCCGAGACCCACTGTCAGGTCTACGGGGGTCACGATCAGCACCACAAGCGCACCACTGAGGCCGTTCAGAGCACCCAGGGCGAACTGCTCTTCGACAAGACCGGTCTCGTGGACACAGTGTACTGCTCGAGTTCCGGGGGCCACACCGAGGCATTCCACAACATCTGGGGTGGCCAGCCCAAAGCGGCCCTCATGGGGATCCTCGACGCCCCGGGCACCCACAGTCCCCTCCCCACCGAGGACGTGGCCACGTGGCTCAAGAACCCGCCCAAAGGGGCCTGGGATGCCGCCACGAAGGCCGGCACCCGCGTCTTTCGCTGGGAGGCCACCCGCACCGGCGAGCAGGTGACCCGGGCGGTGAACGCCCTCGCCAACGTGGGGCCGGTCATCGACATCAAACCTCTACGCCGCGGCGTGAGTGGCCGGGTGCTCGCCATCGAGTACATCGGCGCCAAGGGCCGCCACATCGTCGAAGGCGAATACCCCAACCGACTCGTCCTCGGTCGGCTGCGCAGCGGCATGTGGGTGATGCGTCGAGAGGGCGCCCAGGGCCGTCAGCCCAGTCGCTACGTCTTCAACGGAGGCGGCTTCGGCCATGGTGTGGGCATGAGCCAGCATGGAGCCATGGGCATGGCCAAACAGGGCAAGACCTACCGGGACATTCTGGCCCACTACTACGTGGGCAGCCACATCGAGAAGGCCTGGTAACCTCAGCGCTTCCAGGGGGGCGGTCGCCGACGCTTGGCCCCACGCTTCGGCGCTCCTGGCGGCTTCGTTGCTCGGGACCAGCCCTGACCGATGGCGTACAGCTGATGATCGGCATAGCGCAGCAGCTGCTTGGCCATCTTCTCGTGTTGTGACCAGTCGAAGAGATTCACCCGCTCGCTCGGATCAGCCTTCAAATCGTACAGCTCGAAGGTGTTGCTGTTGATGCGATAGATGAGCTTCAGATCGCCCAACCGCAACCCCACCTGATGCCCAGTGTAGTTCTGATCGGGCAGCACCTCGAACCACACAGGTGCCACGGGTGCAGCCTCCCCCGTGAGGATCTCCTCGGCTCGGGTACGGCCGAGGAAGTCCTGGGGGATCTTCATCCCCATCAAGTCGAGGATCGTCGGCGCCACCTCGATGTGGCCAATGGGGGTGGTGAGGGTACGCTGGGGCACCCCGGGCACCTTCATGATCAACGGCACATGCACCATCTCTTCATAGAGCGTGGAGCCGTGGAATCGGTGGCCGTGCTCGAGGAACTCGTCGCCGTGATCTGCGGTGATCACCAGCAGCGTGTTGTCGTAGAGGCCCCGAGCCTTCAGCTCTTTGATCAGGCGCCCCAGCTCGTCGTCGACGTAGCGACAGATCGCGCGATAGCGGGCCTCGTCCGAACTGTCCTCTGCGGGGAAGTTCGGCACCTCGAAGTAGGGATCGTGGGGATCGTAGTAGTGAGCCCACAGATAGAACCGATCCGCGGGGTTGCGCACCTTCTTGGCCTGCCAGCGCTCGAGGTGCTTGAGCACGCCGTCGGTGAGGTGGGTCGACCCCGGGGTGGCGCCGTGGGTGGTGAACTTGCTGGTGTTGTAGTCGGCGACGTCGATCGCCTGCCGCAGGTTGCGTACGAAGAAGACCGTGACGTTGGCGAAGAGCGCGGTGTGCCAGCCTCCGGCTCGAAGCTCCTCGGTGAGCAGGCGCTCCTGGTTGATGGGCGTCTGATCGCCGCCCATCTGGATGCGAGATGGCATGTTCGAGGTCATGAGGGCGGCGACGGACCAGTAGGTCGACGCCCCAGCGCTGTATGCGTCGGTGTAGTGCACCGCCTCGCCCTCGGCGAGGGCCTTCAGGTTGGGCATCTCGGTGTCGATCATGTCGGCCCGGAGCGCGTCGATGGTGAGGATCAGCACGTTCCAGTTCTGCCGAGGCCGCACGGGCGCCACCCGCGGCGACTCCAACAACGGATCCTCCGCGAGCACCAGATCTGCCCCAGTGCAGTTTTGATCGATGCCGTCTCCAGGCACGTCGTACACCCCGGTCCTCACCTTGGGATCCGCGTCATTGCAGTCTCCGCCGGCGAAGGCCTGGGACACCCCATCACCGTCGCCGTCGTACATCTTGCGCAGGCGACGGGTCATCGGCCCCGTGAGCAACGTGTCTCGCTCTACAGCGAGCGCTCTACCCGGCACATCGCCGAGGGCCCCCGCGGCCCAGAGCATGCAGGCGATCATGATCAATGGGGTGGTGACGGCCACTGCGAAAGCGGGCTTGCCCACCTCGGGGCGCCAGCGCACCAGGCCATGGGCGGCGAAGAGCAGGCCGATCCACAACAGGGCCATTCTCGCCGGGCGCATGTCGACGGTGTGCAGCTGCTTGATCAACACAGGGGCCAGGAAGGCACCGAGCACCACGCATGTGGATACCCAGATCGCCGCCCCCTTGAGGGTGGTGGGGTCCACAGCACGGGGCAGCTTGGGGCTGAGCCAGCGCACCAAACGGGTCAACGCCCCGACAATGGGCCCAGCCAGGGCTGCGAGGACACAGACGACCACGGCGGCGGTGAGGCCCGAGGCGAGGCCCTGGTAGAAGTGCCGTTTGAAAGACTTCACCCACGTCACGGTGAAGACCTGCACCACCATGATGAGCACCGTGAGCGCCAGCACCGCGAAGATGACCCAGGCCACCTTCCGTGCCGGGCTCGAGGCCGGGCGCCCTGCCCCACCCCAGCGCCACCCGAAGGCGATGCCGCGCCAGGACAGGCTGCTCACGAGGCCCAGGCCCCACAGCGGCAAACCCAAGATCCCGAGAATGGTGGCGCAGAGGGTCAGGCTGCCCCCGAAGCCGCCCAGCTCGGTGGCGCTGGTCATGAGAGTGCGGATCCACTCCACGAGGACCAGAGCCAGGGCGGCGAGGGCCGGGGGGAGAGAGATGTGGCTCACAGCGCGCATGCACGACTCCGTACCAGGGCAAAAAAGCACGGGACCATATCACGATCGATACACCTGGGCACGGCTGCGGATCTGCCACCCTCGGGGGGTGTCGTCGCAAACCTTTGCGCTCGGCGCCACGCCCCCTATCATGCGGCCCTCTCTGCCACTTTGGAGTCAGCCGCACCATGTCGTCTCCCGATCAGCCCTCTCCCTCAGCGGACAGCACCTCTCGAGAGCGGGGGCCGCGTCAGAGCCAGGCGGTCCTGGTCACCGGATGCAGCGGCGGCTTCGGGTTCCGCGCCGCCCGCAGCCTCGGCCGCGCCGGGCACCGGGTCATCGCCGGGCTCCGGGCCCCAGAAGGCTCGAACCGCCCACAGGCCACCGCCCTCACCGGCACCGCAGTCGCCGAGGGCTGGGAAGTCCTGTGCCTGCCCCTCGACGTGGACGACACCGCCTCTGTTGAAGGCGCAGTCGAAGAAGCCACCCGTTGGGCGGGCCCTCTCGACACGGTGGTGAACACCGCAGCCTACAGCGTGATGGGCCCCTTGGAGGCCTGTACACCGGAGCAACTGTTGAGCATGCTCAACACCAACGTGGTGGGGGCGCTGAGGTTGTTCCGTGCGGTGCTGCCGCAGATGCGGGGCGCCGGGGCTGGGCGCATCATTCAGCTCACCAGCGGCCTGGGCCGCGCCGCGGTGCCGTTCATGGGCATCTTTGCCGCAGGGGCCTGGGCTCAGGAGTGCTTCGCCGAGGTCCTCGCCTACGAGGCTGCGGCCTTTGGCGTCGATGTGGCGATCCTCGAGCCCGCGGGCTACTCCCACGCTGAAGGCTCACCGCCTGATGGCCTCACCGGAGAGCGCCGTGAGACCCGCCGGGGTGGCCCGCCGCTGAAGATGGTGGGCGACACAGATCGGCTGCCGGCCTATGAGCGACAGCTGGTGTCCTTCGCTGAGCACCTGCGACGCAACGACACTCCGGAGGGTGATCCCGAAGAGGTCGCCGAGGCGGTGGTCCGCGCCGTCGAGGCCCTGAACGTGCCCCTGCGCACCCCCGTGGGTACGGCGGCGAAGGCCCTCATCGATCTGCGCTCTGAGAAGCGGGGTGCGGATTACGAGCAGGCCATCACCGAGCTCACGGGGCTCGCCCGCTTCCGTCACCCCGAGTAGGCCCTCAGCCACCCGCCTGGCGGGCGATGTCCACGGCCTTCCGCTGGACCCGCGGGTCGAAGGACGAGAACTCCAACCCCTTCAACTTCTGGATGAACTGGCGCTTCTTCGGCAGCGGGTTCCCCAGCTCCACATAGGGCTCGATGAGGTCGAGGGCCTCTCGGAGTACCTCGTCTTTGGGGTGCTCGAGCACCCGCAGCAGAATCTCCATGTCATCGGGCAGGCCGTGCTCTTTGCGCAGGGCGTCGATGGCCTTGATGAGCTTGGGGCCCGACTCCGCGGCCCGCACCGCCCGCAGGGCCTTGGTCCGGGGATCAGGGCTGGCCTCTCCGTCGAGGCCTGCCTCGGCCATGCGCTCTTTGAGATGCTCGGGCACCACGCCTCGATCGAAGAAGGCATCGAGGGAGCGCTTGTAGTCTTTGGTGGCGGTGGTGACGCGGGGCTCGCGGCCACGGCGGCGATCGTTGGACATGGTGATTCCTCTATCTCGGTGCTCAGCGAGCAGCTTCCATGCTCGCCTTGTACTCGGCCTTGGCCGCCTGCTCTCGGATGGTGGCGTCCGCGAAGGCCGGCCGGCTCCACAGGCGTTGAGCATACTCCAGCAGCTCGGAGACCTCGATGGGGAAGCCCGCCTTCATCGCCCAAGCCAGGGTGTGACCCGCCAGCACGTCGGCGAAGGTGAAGCGATCCCCCACCAGATACTCTCGGCCCTCAAGGCCACGGGCGAGGACCTTCTCCACCCGGCGGTACTCTTTCTCTGCTGTGGGGATCACCTCGGGCACCCGCAGGGCCTCGGGCAGGGCGAAGGTGTGCTTGGCCTTCAGCCAGAGCGGCTGCTCCAGCTCGGTGACCACGAAGGTGGACCACTGCAGGTAGAGCCCCTTCTCCGGGCTCCCCGCCTCGGGCACGAACCCAGACTCGGGGTGTTGCTCGCCGAGGTAGGTCAGGATGGCCGCGGACTCGAAGAGGCTGAGATCGCCATCGGTGAGCGCAGGCACCTTCCCATTGGGGTTCACCGCCAGGAAGGCCGGCTTTCGGTGGCCACCAGAGTAGAAGTCCACGTGCTCGATGGTGTAGGGCTGGCCCAGCTCTTCCAGGGCCCACACCACCCGCGACGAGCGGGAAGGGCCAGAGCCATAGACGGTATAGCGGGGGGCCTGCGACGACGACATGGGTGCTCCTCGTAGGTCGGGATCTCGGCGGCTCATGATGGAGGCCAGCCCCCACCACATACAACCCTGATGGCATCCTCTGCATCTGCAGGTATCATCAGGCGCTTTTCATGCCTACGTTTTCATCTCTTTCAGGAGCAGCAGTGTTCGCCCACTTCACCGGAACCGAGGAATATATCGCATCGATGGAGCTGCAGGAGGCGGTGAACGTCGCCCTGGCCCTCGAGCGCCCACTGCTCATCAAGGGCGAGCCCGGTACGGGCAAGACCCTGCTGGCCAAGGCCGTGGCCCAAGGCCTGAAGCGCCCCCTCTTCACCTGGCACGTGAAGAGCACCAGCAAGGCTCAGGAAGGCCTGTACGTCTACGACGCAGTGCAGCGGCTCCAGGACTCCCGCTTCGGCGACAAAGATGTGAGCGACATCCGCCAGTACATCCGCTTCGGCGGCCTGGGTCAGGGCTTCCTGTCCGAAGAGCCCTCGGTGGTGCTCATCGACGAGATCGACAAGGCCGATCTCGAGTTCCCCAACGATCTGCTCCACGAGCTCGACGCCATGGACTTCACCGTGGTGGAGACCGGTGACGTGCACAAGGCGAAGCACCGCCCGCTGGTCATCATCACCAGCAACAACGAGAAGGAGCTCCCCGACGCCTTCCTGCGCCGGTGCATCTTCCACTTCATCGACTTCCCCGAGAAGGATCTGATGGCCCGCATCGTTCAGGTGCACCACCCCAAGGTCCGCCAGACCCTCATGGACGAGGCCATCGCCCGCTTCTACTGGCTGCGCGAGCTCCCCGAGCTGCGCAAGCGCCCTTCGACGAGCGAGCTCATCGATTGGATCGGAGCGTTGATCCGCGGCGGCATCGATGAGGAGAGCCTCACCGACCGGGTGCCCTACCTGGGTACGCTCATCAAGAAAGAGCAGGACCTCGAAGCGGTGGCCCGCCGCGAGGGCCGCTGGAAGCGCAAGTGAGCCCCCGCAACAACCCCGACCGGCACCGCGTCGACGGGCCTGGCGGGCTGTTCCTGGGCTTCTTCTATCTGCTCAGGCAGCAGGGCATCCCTGTGGGGCCCAACGAGTGGCTCGCCTTCGTCGAGGCCATGGACAAGGGCCTCGTGGCGGCAGATCTCAAGCGGTTCTATGCCATCGCCCGGGCCACCCTGGTGAAGCACGAACGCTATTACGACACCTTCGACCAGTGCTTCGCCCACTACTTCGACGGCGCCGAGGCCCCCGTAGCCCTGGCGAAGGCCATCGACGACTGGCTGTCGAACCCCAAGCCGGTGCCCCATCTCTCCGACGAGATGCTGGCACAGATGCAGCGCCTCGACTTCGATGAGCTGATGCGGCAGTTCGAGGAGCGCCTCAAGGAACAGACCGAACGCCACGACGGTGGCAACCGCTGGGTGGGCACCGGGGGCACCAGCCCCTTCGGCAACAATGGCGTGAACCCCATGGGCATCCGCGTCGGCGGGAGCAGCGGCGGTCGTTCCGCGGTCCAGGTGGCAGCCTCGAGGCGCTACTACAACTACCGCACCGATCTCGTGCTCGACACACGCCAGATCAGCATGGCGCTTCGGCGTCTACGGCGCCTCGGCCGTGACGGCCAGGCCACGGAGATCGACGTCGACGGCACCATCGACGTCACCGCCCGCAACGCCGGAGATCTCGAGATCGCGCTGATTCCGCCTCGAGAGAACCGCCTCAAGGTGCTGTTGCTCATGGATGTGGGCGGATCGATGGACCCGTACTCGCTGCTGGTGAGCCGACTGTTCTCGGCAGCCCACGCGGCGACACATTTCAAAGAGTTCAACGCCTTCTACTTCCACAACTGTCCGTACGACGGGGTCTACAAAGATGCCCGGATGAACGAGGGCATGGGCACCCTCGACTTGATGCGCTGGCTGCCCAAAGACACCCGCGTGGTCTACGTGGGCGACGCCTGCATGCACCCGTACGAGCTCACTGCCCGCTACGGCGCCCTGGACTACGGACAGCAGAACGAGAACACGGGCCTCGAGTGGCTGCTGCGCCTCGATCGACACTTCGAAAAGTCGATCTGGCTCAACCCCATGTCCCGGCGCTACTGGGCCCACCCCACCATTCGGATGATCGGCGAGGTGTTCCCCATGTTCGACCTCACCCTCGATGGCCTCGAAGAAGCGGTGAAGACCCTGCAGTGAGCGCCGGGTCGCTCACCCCGCCATCCGCCACAGGCCCACACCCACCATCAACGCGCACATCACCAGGGCCATGGCCAGCTCTCTCGGGCGGGGTTTCTGCCACAACGCCAGGGCCATTGCGGGTCCGATGAACGGCAACGCGGGGATCGGCTTCTCGGTCACGACCAACACGACGAAGCAGATGGTGAACCCAGCGAGGGCACCGCTGATGCCTCGGCGCCAGGAGAGCCCGTTCACCGCCACCGCCCGGAGCATCACCCCAGTGAAGGCGATGTCCCCCACCCCGATGATGGGGGTGACACCGAGCCCAGGGGTGGGCATGTGTATCAGAGTGGCGATCCAGGTGAGGCTGGGGCCTGCCTCTACGATCTGATGAGTGGGGCCCTCCGGCGACATCAAGCTCATGACATCTGCGCCGGCGCCCACGAGGGCCAGGGGCCAGATCCAGGCAGGATCGAGCACCTTCCCGCCGATGGCCACCCCCAGGCTGTGGGCGAGCGACAGCAGCCCCAGGCCCGCGACCCACGCCAGCGCCGCCGAGGGCCGGCCGTCGATGACCGTGCCGTCGACGCTGTTGATCAACGTGACGGCGATCAGCCCGCACACCACCGAGAGCACCAGGGGCTGCCGCCACGCCCCGGTGACGCTCAAGACGGTCCCCACGCTGACGATGGCGCCGGCGGCGGCGGCGAAGGCCAGGGCGCTGCCCCATAAGGTGGGCGTGGTGATCACGGCAGCCATGAGCCAGAGGCCCCAGAACTTCACTGACCAGAGGCTTATGACCGCGACCATCGAGGCCCTGGCGTCGTTCAGCGTCGGGCGCGCCACCGTCCTGCCCTCCCGTACCCTCTTCAGGGGGTTTTCTCTGCAGAGCATGCAGACTACCGTGCAACTCACCGGGGCCCCAGAACATCAAGACGGGCACGAATCAACTTGCGAGAGCGCACTCATGAGCACCATCACCGATCTCACTGACGAGAACTTCGAGTCCGAGCTTGCTGGCGCCGAGCTGGCCATCGTGGACTTCTACGCGGGCTGGTGTGGCCCGTGTCGCATGTTCGCCCCCAAGTTCAAGCGCCTGGCGAAGAAGTACACCCAGGTCCGGTTCTTCAAGCTCAACGGTGAAGAGGCCCCCAACGCCCGCAAGACCGTCACCATCGACACCCTGCCCTACTTCGCCGCCTACAAGAACGGCGAGCTGCTCGGGGGCTTCTCCACTCAAAAAGAAGACAAGTTCGTCGAGTTCTTCGAGGGCCACTTCGGCCCCGCCCCCGAGGAGGCCTGATGAAGGCTGCTGAGATCAGGCGACTCGCCCAGGCCCATGACCAGGCCGCCCTCGAGGCCGCCGCCGACGCCCTCGCTGAAGAGCTCCCCTGCCCCATCGAGGTGGCCGGCGAAGACGACGGCGAGCGCCTCACCCACTTGATGCTCGCCAGCAGGCTACGGGGCATGGTGGATGCGGGCCAGCCCCTCGCTCAGGCCTTCCGCGAGGTCATGCAGGGCGTACGCACCGTGATGACCAACGAGGACTGATCCGCCGTTGATCACTGCCCTGGCCCTCCTGCTTCTGTTCCAACTTGCCGGAGAGGCCGTCAGCACCCTCACCGGGCTGCCCGTGCCCGGCCCCGTCATCGGCATGGCCCTGCTCACCATCGCCCTGCGCCAAGGGTGGATCAGCGTCGAGCGGTTGAGACCCGCCGCTGCCCCCTTGCTCGAACACATGACCTTCCTCTTCGTGCCCCCTGGCGTGGGGATCAGCCTCTACTTCGCCGACATCGCCCGCCAGCCCGTGGCCATCCTCACCAGCATGCTCGTGAGCACCGCTTTGGTGATGGCCGTGGTGGGCCTGCTGCACCAGCGGTTCGGCAAGGTGCGTCCATGAGCGCCCTCGCTGGCCCTGTCTTTGGCGTCACGCTCACCACAGTGACGTGGTGGATGGCCCTGGCGCTCCATCGGCGGACCGGCTGGGTGGTGTTCAACCCCGTGCTGGTGGCGGTGGCGCTCATCATCGGTGTGCTCCACATCGCCGGGATCAGCTTCGACGGCTACATGCAGGGTGGTCGCCTCATCTCCTTTTGGTTGGGGCCCGCGGTGGTGGCGCTGGCGCTGCCGCTCTCCGAGCAGATGGATCGCCTGCGTGGGCAGCTCGGTGCTCTGGCGCTTTCTGCCCTCGCCGGGGCCGTGGTGGGCATCGTCTCCGCCGTCCTCGTAGCGAAGTCTCTCGACGCCTCGACGCTGGTCACCGCATCTCTGGCGCCGAAGTCGGCCACCACGCCCATCGCCATGGGGGTCAGCGAGGCCCTCGGTGGGGCCCCGGCGCTCACTGCAGGGCTCGTAGTGCTCACGGGCATCCTCGGGGCCGTGCTCGGACCCACATGGCTCACGATATTGCGCGTGGTCGACCCCGCCGCCCGGGGGCTGGCTCTCGGCGCCGGCGCCCATGGGGTGGGCACGGCCCGAGCCCTTGAAGAAGGCCCGCTCCAAGGGGCTGTGAGTGGCCTGTCCATGGGGCTCACTGGGTTGCTCACGGCATTGCTCACGCCGCCGCTGATGGCTCTGCTGTCTCCCTGAGACACCGCCCGCTCGCCCCTGTGACAGCCGACCATCGACCATGTACTTTCGGGCACTTACACAGCAGCCTCAGTCACCTCAGGGTGGCACGGCCCCTGCTCTGCTCTCCGGGCGAACCGCTCAGGAGATCATCATGTTCTGTCGCCCCATGACCATCGCCGCTCTCTCTGCAGTCCTCACCCTGACCTTCTCCAGTTTCGCCGCCGCCAAACGGGTCATGCGATTTGAAGTCGGTGCCGCTGTCGGCGGCAGCATGGATGCAGGCGGCGGCGATCCTCAGAGCGTCGAGGGCGGCGGCGTGATCGCGGGCACCCTCGACTTCAGCGACGGTCCGGGGCTCTCCTTCGGCCTCAAGGGCGGCATCGCAGGCGCCGGCGACACCCAGGATCAGTTCTTCTGGATGGCCACCGACGCTGGCCTGCTCGCTCGATACACCGTGCCCTTGGGGTCGTTGAAGCTCTCAGGCTATCTCGTCGGTGGTGGCTCGATGTTGCAGCTGGAGCCCGAGTTTGTCCTCACCACCGATCGCATCATCGACGTGGGCTACTACGCTGAAGGCGGCGTAGATTTGATACTGCCCATCACGGAGGGCATCTCGATGATGGTGGCCGTGCACCACAGCATCCGCGGTTATGGCGAGGTTGAAGGCTCAGTGACCCCGCTGCTGGCCAGCGGTGAGGTCTCAGTGACGGTGGAGGACTTCACGGTGCAACACACCATGGCCGTCGCCGGGGTGGCGCTCTCCTGGTGAGGGTTCAGATCAAATAGCGCGCGGCGAGGGCCACCACTGGCGCCGCAGTGGGCCTCCCGTGCTGCCAGTCGCCCCCTTCACAGCCGCTGCCGCCGAGATCGAGGTGGGTGTACGGGATCGGATCCGAGGACGCGATGCCGTGGCGATCCACCCCAGAGGCGATGGCCAGGAAGGCCATGGGGAACTGATGCCCCCGAGGGGTGCCCGTGCTCGGGGCGTTGTTGCACGAGATGACATCGTCGGCGCTGGTTCTCGGCGCCACGAAGTCGAAGTCTTCTCGCCGCAGACGGGAAAGCTCGAAAGGATCCCCCCAGGTCTCGCCTGTGGCCTGAAGGGCCGTGGCGACACCTTCTGCCCGGGCGGGGCCGTTGTCCATGGCGATGCTGTACGGGCCCATGGCGCGGCCAGCGTGGCCGGTGAGGGTGGCCACCGTGAAGAGGTGTGGTGCCACGTGGCTCGAAGACTCGGCCCGCAGATGGCTGAGGAGATCTGCCAGCACCAGCCGCCCCTCGGCGTCGGTGTTCCCGATGCGGACCCTCACCCCGGAGTGACCTCGGATGATCTCGTCGGCGACAAAGGCGTCAGCGCCGATGCTGTTGCGGACCATGCCCAGCTCGGCGATGACCTTCACCCCAGCGGGCTTGAGCTCGGAGACCACCTTCATGAAGCCCGCCACGGCGGCAGCCCCACCCTTGTCCCGGCTCATGCCCGCCATGTGGCCACCGGTCTTCAGATCAGCACCGCCGGTGTCGTAGGTCACGCCCTTGCCGGCGAGGAGCAGCGTGGTGCTCACAGGGCCCTCTGGTGCGTACTCCAGGCGAATCACGCAGGGGCGGTGGCGCTCCACGGGCACCGACGCCCGGGCCACGGCCATGAGCAGCGGGTACTCTTCTCTCAGGCGGCCGACCTCGCGGATGATGGTGACCTTCACCGGCCCCCCGGAGAACGTCGAAGCACACAGCTCAGCCACCTTCTCCGGCCGCATACGCTCCGGCTCGGACCCGCCGATGTCCCGGGCGAGGCGACGGCCTGCTTCGAAAGACTCCACCAGGCTGCAAACAGCAGCAGGATCGCCACCGCTCGCGAGGGCAACCCCCATGCTGGCTACGGGCTCCGACTTGTCCTCGCCGAGGGCCTCTCGGGCCTCGAGGGGCGCCCACAGCCCCGCGAGGGCGCCCAGGCAGGCAGCCTCCGCAGCCCGCGTGAAGTCTTCATCCTCTGGCGCCTCACCGATCACGAAGAGAGGTCGACGGGCGCCGGCCTCCCGGGCCCGGGTAATGCCCGCTCTGGCAGCATCGGCGAAGCGGCGGACGTCATCGTAGTCCCGGTCCAGGTTGCCCGTCGGCGCCACGACCAGCCGGCCACCAGGCAACTTCGCCGAGGGAATCAAGACCACCGCCTGGCCTACGCGGGCGTCGACGGCAGCAGCGCTGTCGATGAGCGCCTGAACGACTGGCAACGCAGTGAGTGGGGTGCCGGTCTGCACCACCACCACAGCATCGAAGCGGTTGCCCACGAGGGCCCCAGCGGCGTCCTCCACAGGGAGAAGCTCGGGCATGGCCATAGATGTGCTCCTAGAGGTGCCCGTATGGGCAGGGTGTTCTCGTCTATGCAGAAAGGAGGCGGCTCAGAGGCCGGCGTCGCGCTCGATGGCGCTGCGGATGTCGGCGCCGATCTCCAGGGCGTCGCCGAGGATGCCGAGGGCCTTCCGCTCCTCGTCGGTGTACTCGAAGTCCGCAGCGGCGAGGGTGGCCGCCATCTCGTACACCTTCTCGCGCCCCTTGATGGAGGTCACCGCCAGGGCCACGCGCTGGGACACCGTCTTCAGGCCACCGAGCCAGTCGTCTCCACCGGCGCGCTTCACCGCATCTTCGAGGTAGGCGTCCACCTCGTCATGCTTGCCCTCGGCCCACGGCATCTCGAGCAGCATGTGCTCGAGCTGCGTCTTCTCCAGGAACGCCACCCGATCGTCGGCGTGCACGATGAAAGCCAGCAGATCGATGATCGACTGACCCTGCTCGAACGTCAGCGACTTGAGATCGGCGTTGGTGGAGAGTTCGTCGGCCAGTTGGTTCCAGTCTGCCATGGGGACTCCGAAGTCAGTGGCGGGTACAGGCGCATGAGGCGCTCTTCGGGTAATGGCACGCCTCGCAGGCAGGATCAACGATCTGGCGCGGCCTGGGGCTGAGAATGGGGCTGGCTGCCTGAGTGCTCAGTTGTCGAGGGACTTTTGGGCAGCGGCTTCGCCGGCGGGAGCTTGCCGCCATGGGCCGCTTTGAGCTTCTCCAAGCGCGCTTTGAACCGCTCGCAGGGGTCGATGTCGTCGAGCCGAGGGGTGAACCACACATAGTCGAAAGGCATCGATGTGGCCTCGTCCGGATCAAGCGCCCCCTCTGTGACCTGGATCAGCCCGATGGAGACCGACTTGCCTCCGGCACGGGCCCGCACGTACCAGGGCACACCGCGATCGGTCCGGGCGTGGCCATTGCCGGTGATCAAGATCGCCCCGCCTGCCTCGTGGGCGTTGATCAGGGCCTCGGCCATGGTGGCGTCTTTGAGGCGCTGGCCCCTGGCCATGGCAGGGATCAGCCCGCCAGAGGCATGACCACAGTGGGCGGCGACGATCTCTGCCTCCAGGCTCTTCGCCGCTTCGGACTCCAACGGGCGGTCGAGGGCCAGGGTCTCGGTCACCCCCTCAGGCAGGGTGTCGTAGCCCTGCATCATCACTGCCTTCAGCTGGGTCCGGGCGGGGTTGCCCGCGAGCAGTTGCACAGGCTTGGAGCGGCTGAACACAGCAGAGAAGATCGGACGATACAAAGCAAAATCGGGCCAGCCGCTCTCCGCCCAGTGCACCTGCTCTGCGAAGGCCTCAGGGGTCAGCTTCGGCGGCAGCCCACCCAGGGTGCCGGCGTCATCCGCGTCGAGCATTTCGAAGGCCACTGAGGCATGACGACCGCCTTCGAGCAGGGCTTCGACGATCCACCCCTGCAGCCTGTGGTGATCGGGGTGGTCGTGACGTTCACCGATGAGCACATAGTCTGCCCCTTCGGCTCGGGCCAGCAGCGTCTCGCGGTCGATGAAGGCGTGGGCGTGGGTGTCCCAGATCCGGTCGGTGAGCGGATGGTCGAGACCGATCTCCGCCACCCATTGCCCCTCAGTGGCGGGCGGCGTGGGCGCGCCCCCACAGGCCACCAACCCCAAACATATGCCCGCACACCACATCGGGTGTATGATGGCTCGATGAACGGCCCCGAAGATCTCGTGCATGATTCACCCTCCTGTGCCAGACCCGGCCTGATTTTGATGCGCGAGACGGTGGACACGTCGCTTGTGTACGCAGCGGCGTCTGCCGATGAAGATTCAGAGTTTTCCAGCCTGGGCACAGGCACTTGGAAGCGCTCAGGGCGATTTTTCTTGATCTCGCACTCGGGATCTGGTCAAAAACCCCGCTCATTTAAGATTTCAGCGCCTTCGGGCGAGACCCTTATTCAACACGCTCTCAACGGGAATTAGAAACATGGCCAAGAAGAGCAAGATCGCCCGCAACAACCAGCGCAAGGTCGTCGTGGCCAAGTACGCGGAGCGCCGCGCCGAGCTCAAGGCGATCATCAAGAACCCCCGCAGCACCCCCGAGCAGGTGGACGAGGCCGTGATGGCCCTCCAGAAGCTCCCCCGCGACTCCAGCGCCACCCGCGTGCGGAACCGCTGCAACCTCACCGGTCGTCCCCGGGCCTACTACCGCAAGTTCGGCCTGTCCCGTATCGCCCTGCGCGAGCTCGCCCTCGCCGGCGAGATCCCCGGCGTGGTGAAGGCCAGCTGGTAATCAGCGCTCCCTGCGCGCCCCACTGAATTGCCCGCACTGAGTTGGCTGCCTCAAGTCGCCGCGTCGCCTACCGCGCCGCTCGCATCCTCTCCCCAGATTTGCAGTGGCGCACTGATGCCCACCTTGTCGTAGAGGATGGCTGTATCGTCGGCATCATCGATGATGCCCCCCACGATACGTCAGTGGTCGATCTCGGCCCGTGCGCCATCGTGCCCGGGCAAATCAACGCCCACAGCCACGCCTTCCAGCGTGGCATCCGCGGCTTGACCGAGGGGTTGCCTGACGCGTCCTCGACCCATGACGACTTCTGGACCTGGCGAACACAGATGTACCGCCTGGCCCTGAACTGTCAGCCTGAAGACGTGCGGGCCATCGCCCAGATGGCTTTTGTAGAAATGGCGCTCTCGGGCATCACCGCTGTGGGTGAGTTCCACTATGTGCATCACCAGCCAGACGGCACGCCCTACGACGACGTCAACACGCTCGCCCACGCGGTCATCGAGGCCGCGCGCACAGCAGGCATCCGCATCACGTTGCTGAAGGTGGCCTATGAGCGGGCGGGGCACGGTCGTGATCCGAACCCGGATCAGCGTCGCTTCTACTCTGACGTCGATGACTACATCGACTCGGTGGAAGCGCTCCACGATCGCTGGGCGGGCACTGAAGGTGTGCACGTCGGCGTCGCCCCACACAGCGTGCGGGCTGTCGGTCGAGAGACCCTGAAGCGGATCGCGGAGTACGTCAACGGGCGCCCTCAGCCTGCCCATATCCACGCGTGCGAGCAGACTGCCGAACTGGAGCAGTGCGACGCTGAGTACGGGATGGGCCCGGTGCAGCTCCTCGAGGACGTGGGCTTTCTGAATCGAGGGGCCACCCTCGTACACGGCATCCACCTCGACGCAGGGGCCCTCGAGCTGCTCGAGCGCGCTCAGGCCACCGTCTGCGCATGCCCATCGACTGAGCGCAACCTCGGCGATGGCGTGGTGCCCGCCTTCGAGCTGATGTCTCGTCAGGTGCCGATCTGCCTCGGCTCCGACAGCCACACCCTCATCGACCCCTGGGCAGAGATGCGGCAAGTGGAGTACCACGAGCGCCTGCTTCGGCAACGCCGCAATGTGCTGGCTCGATTCCACCCATCGGGCCAGACGGCGCGGTCGCTGTGGCCCATGGGCACCACCCACGGCGCGCAGGCCATCGGTCAGCGTGGTGGGGCTCTCTCCCCTGGCAGCCCTGCGGACTTCGTAGCCCTCGACCTCGAGCACGTGGCCCTCGCCGGAGCCTGCTCTGGTGATCTGCTCGCCGACATCGTCTTCTCGATGCCCAATGGGGCCGTCCGCGATGTCTATGTGGGGGGCCGGGCCATCGTTCAGGGCGGCGTGCACCCCCTGGCCCGCCGCACGGTCAAGGCCTTCGCCCAGGTCATGACCGGCCTGCGAGCCTGATCGGTACAGGCAGGCCGCCTCGAAGCCAGCACCAGTGGCCCCTGGGTCCAGAAGGTGGTACGGCTGTCTCAGTTTCAGGCTCAGCGCGCGCTTGCTTCTGGGCCCAGGTCCGACTCGGAGTTCTTGATGGAGAACACGTCGCTCCCCCTGAGCGTACAGGGTGGCCTCGACTGGGTGCTCTGGCGCCTCAAGCGATACATCGCGCGCTACGGGCATCGGATGGTGCAGGCGAGCGGTACGCTCAACAACCTGTACGTGAGCCTCGACGAGGTCCGTGGGCTCACCGGGGCGGCGACCCTCGCCTCTGCAGATGCTGCGCGCCAGGGCATCGCCGGCTTGCCCAGCGTTCAGGTGGTGGATGCCGCGATGGCCACCATGTCGAACGACTGGCTCACCGCTGATGGCCCCCTCTTCGATTTGCGGCGCCGATTCGAACTCACCGATGACGACGTGAAGCTGCTCATCGTCAGCCTGGCCCCCACCCTCTCGGTGGATCTGTCCCGGCTGTACGGCTTCGCCTGGGCAGACTTCTCGGTGAAGCAACCCACCGTGGGGTTTCTGTTGGAGCTGATCGCCGACGATCTCGCCGGCGCGTCCCGGCTCTCTGCCCGAGTGCACGGTGACGCCCCTCTGGTGAAGGGTCGCCTCATCGAGCTGTTCGACACCCAAGCCTGGGGCTCTCCCTCACCACGGCTGCATCAGGGTGTACGACTCCCGGAGTCGGTGGTGGACTTCATCTGCGCCCGCCCGCCGGCCCTGCCAAGGGGTCTCGGCGTGTTCTGTCGGCACGAGCGCGCAGAGGATGCACCTGACCCGTCGACGCCTCTGGCCCTGAGCCCGGGCCTCAGCGCGCGCTTGGGGCAGCTGGTGGCCCGTGGACTCTCGGACCAGGGCCTCCCGTTGCGCATGTTGCTCAACGGCCCCCGAGGCACGGGGCGCCGCACGTCGCTGGCCCAATGGATGGGTCGCTATGGCTGGGGGCTCATGGTGGTCGATCTCGGCGCCTTGGCACCCCCAGAGGGCCAAACGCCGGCGGTGGACAAGCTCGCAGGTCACCTCGCCGACATCGGCCGTGAGGCGCTGCTCCATCGCTGTGGGCTGCTGTTGCGCACTGAGGACATGCCCGGTGAGAGCACGGCAGCCACTGGGGTGCTCACCGCCGTGGGCCAGGGGCTCGGCGGGTTCACGGGCCCCCTCGCCGTGAGCGCCACTCGGGCGCCCCGTGGGCTGCACAATCAGATCAGGCACCTCATCGAGCTCGACTATCACATCCCCGAGACATCGACTCAGCGCGCGCTGTGGACCGACGCTGTGCAGCGGGCGGACTGCCGCGCCGACGACACCCTCCCTGATCAGCTGGCCCGACGCTTCACCGCGCCACCAGGCACCATCTACACTGCAGTGCGAGACGCTGTCGCCCAGGCCAAACAGCAGACCCGAGAGACCCCCCGCATCACCATCGATCAGATCGCCCTGGTGATCAGGCAGCAGGTGGATCACGCCCTCGCTGCGGTGGCGGAGCCCTTCGCCACCACCCTCACCTGGGATGACGTGGTGCTGCCGGAAGAGGTGGAGTCGGCCCTCATGGAGGTGAAGGCTCAAGCGCGGTTCCGAGAGAAGGTCTTCGATGACTGGGGCTTCCGCCGCAAGATGTCCTACGGCCGCGGGCTGAGCTGCCTCTTCACGGGCCCCCCGGGTACCGGTAAGACCATGATGGCGGCGATCCTCGCCCAGAGCCTGGGCCGCGAGATCTATCGCGTGGATCTGTCACGGGTGGTGAGCAAGTGGATCGGTGAGACAGAGAAGAACCTGGCCCGCGTCTTCGACGAGGCAGAGAAGGCCCAGGTGATGTTGCTCTTCGACGAGGCCGACTCTCTGTTCTCGAGCCGTACGGAGGTGAAGGGGTCGAACGATCGCTTCGCCAACATGGAGATCAACTATCTATTGCAGCGCATGGAGTCGTACGACGGCATGTCGGTGCTCACAACGAACTTCGAGAAGAGCATCGACGAGGCCTTCAAGCGCCGCATCCGGTTCCGCATCCACTTCACGCTGCCCGACGCCGACGAGCGCGCCCGCCTGTGGAAGAGCATGATGCCGGAAGGCATGCAGTTGTCCGACGGCATCAAGTTCGAAGCGCTGGGGAAGAAGTTCAAGATCGCTGGCGGCAACATCAAGAACGCGGTGTTGCGGGCGGCCTTCTTCGCTGCTGAAGGCGACGGGGTGATGACCCACGAGCGTCTGGATAAAGCGGCTGTTCTGGAGATGCGGGAGATGGGCCGGTTGATCTAGCTCCGCCGCTACGGCGGTGCTTATGGCAAGCAGAGACCGCCGCCGCCGGCGTCCTGGCAGGTCAGACCTTCGGGGCAACCCTCAGCCGAGCCGATGTTCTCGCAGAGCACACCACAGAAGATGTCGTTGCCACCCTGGAGGCCCAACACGCAGGCGCCCATGCCGTCGGCGCAGGGCATGCCCATCATCTCCTGGGAGCACTCAGGGGCGCAGAAGCCGGGCTGACCCTGAGCGAAGGTCAGGCAGGCAGCGCCGGCCATGCAAGCCTCCTCGGCGTTCTGGCCGCAGACGCTGTAGTTGGGCAAATCACCCGTGGGCACCTCGGCGCAGACGCCGAGGGGCGTGCCGTCGGGCAGGGTCTGGGGCTGGCCGTCGGGGCCAGCGATGCCCACGCACTGCTCAGCGTCACCGCAGAGATCAGTGCACTGGCCGGGGATGCACACCTGCAGGCAGATGTTGCTCATGCCGTCGGGGGACACACACGCACCGCCCTCACCGCAGGTCTCGGCGTCCATGCACTCGCCGCCGATGTTCATGCCCTCGGGGATCTGGGAGCAGTCCACGGGGTTGGGCATGTTGCCGCCGCCGAGGCAGGCCTGGATCTCGGCGCCACAGGCCTCCTGGAGGCACGCCTGATCCGCCTGGTCACAGCCGCTGTTCTGGAAGCAGGTGGCCACGTTGCCGAAGAGCTGCACAGCCTCGGCAGAGCTGTTGTCGACACAGTCCTGCTGGCAAGCCTCGTCGGCACACTCGCTCAAGCAGGCGTTGAGATCGGCACAGCTGGTGATGGAGTCACCACCGCCACCGCCACCGCCACCGCCGCCAGCACCGCCAGGCTCACCGCCAGCGCCAGCCTCACCACCCGCGCCACCGTTGCCGCCGACGATCATGCCGCCGCCGGCGCCAGCCTCGCCGCCACCAGCACCCGCAATGCCGCCACCAGCGCCGCCGATGGCACCACCGGCACCCGCGGCGCCACCACCGGCACCAGCGGCGCCGCCGCCAGCGCCGCCGACGCCGCCGTCGGCGCCGTCGCTATCTTCCTCACAACCCCATGCAGCCAGGGTCAAACAGGCCAATACGGCGAGTCGCTGAGCCATTCGTGACACTTCGGTGCTCCTTCTCCAGACCGGTTCCATGCCGGCACGTTGCCATCGCCAGCCAGAGTTGGTCGGAGGCGGCGAATAGCGGTACATACCTCCGAAACATGGTTCAACTCAACTTGACAGCGCCAAGGTGCAACAAATGACCCTCTTCACCCCCCTGCCCCCCCTCGGGGCCATCTTCGACATGGACGGCTTGCTCATGGACAGCGAGCCTCATTGGCGGCAAGCGGAGCTCGAAGTCTTCCGCCCTCTCGGCGTGCCTCTCACCGAAGAGATGTGCCTGCAGACCATGGGCCTGCGCATCGACGAGGTGGTGCAGTACTGGCTCGATCGCCACCCTTGGGCCGATCCCGACATCCCCGCAGTGGCGGACCAGATCGTGGAGCGCCTGGTGGTGCGGATTCTCTCTGAGGGCGAAGGGCTACCTGGGGCAGTCGAGGCGGTGCGTCGCTGCAAGGCTCGGGGGCTGCGGATGGCGTTGGCCACCTCAGCGCCGAAGTCGGTGATCCCGGCCACTCTGACCGCGCTGGGCATTCAAGACGCCTTCGAGGTGCTGTGCTCTGCAGAAGATGATGCGCTGGGCAAGCCCCACCCTGCTGTCTATCTGCGGGCCGCCGAGAGCCTCAGGCTGCCTCCGCAACGCTGCCTGGCCTTCGAGGACTCCATCAATGGCATGGTGAGCGCTCGAGCGGCGCAGACCATCGTCATCGCCGTCCCCGGGCCGGAAGGTCGAGGCCGCCCGGAGTTCAGCCTCGCAGCGCAGACGCTCCACTCGTTGGAGACTGTCGACGATGCCTGGCTCGACGCCCTCGGGGTTGGTCGATAGTCGCTACCAGGTGCCAGTGCTCTCCATCGACACCCAGGGCTCTGCCGGGGGCAGCGCCTCACCGGCTTGCAGCAGCTCTATGGAGATCTGGTCGGGCGAGCGGACAAAGGCCATCCGACCATCACGGGGCGGCCGCAGGATGGTCACACCAGCATCTCGAAGGCGGGTGCAGGTGGCATAAATGTCGTCGACGACGAAGGCGAGATGCCCGAAGTTCCGACCCCACGAGTAGGGCTCTTTCTCGTCCCAGTTGTAGGTCAGCTCGATTTGCCCATTGTCGCCCTCGGCCCCTGTCTCGAGGAACACCAGGGTGAACCTGCCCTTCTCGCTCTCTCGACGCTTCACCTCTTTGAGGCCGAGCAGCTCACAGAAAAAATGCAGGGCGGCGTCGAGGTCGTAGACCCGGACCATCGTGTGCAGAAATCGCATGAAGACCTCGTGGCGAAGCAGATCCTCGCCATCCCTGGACAGAGAAGCTCAGCGACCGAACTTCTGGGTCCAGTAGTGCGTGTACGGTGAGCCCGGCTCTCGGGCATAGCCGATGCCGATCTCGGTGAAGCTGCCGTTCATCATGTTCTGGCAGTGACCGGGAGAGTCGACCCACTGCTGAAACGTCGCCGCGGCAGAGCTGTTGCCCGCAGCGATGTTCTCGCCGCCGGCCTGGCCACGGTACCCCGCGTCAGCCATGCGCTGCCAGGGCGATCGACCGTCGCGGGAGGTGTGGTCGAAATAGCCCTGTCGGCCCATGTCCTGAGAGTGCAGTTGTGCAGCGCGCCTCAGCTCGGGCTGCATCGCGACCGGCCCTGCAGGGGGGAACTGTCGACCACCACAGTTGGCCCCCTCCGCCCTGAAGGCGTTGATCATGGGGATCATGGCGTTCTCTTCAGCGATCCATTCCGCGGGCCACTCACAGTCGCCGCAGTCCAGAGGACAGGTCTCACACGTCTCGTCGGGATCACACACCGCGTCCCCGCACTCAGATGGGCACGGGCCACAGTCCGCTGAGCAGCTCTCGCATGTCTCTTCTGGCGCGCTGCAGACTTGATCACCGCAAATCGGCGGACAGCGGCCACAGTCTTGCGGGCAGGTGCCACAGGACTCCGCGTCATCGCACAGATCATCTCCACATGTGGGCCCGGGCGGTGGTGCGGCGTCTGGCTCTGCGTCGGGTGGCGCGTAGATGAATGCGTCGGGCATGCCCTCGACGGAGCCACCCATGGGTGGAGGCGGCTCGAATGATCCGCCAGCGCCTCCAGAGGGCCCACCGATGATGCCCATGTCGGCCACCACTCTGGGCGCCTTCTGGTCATCGGGCACCTGCTCCCCTGTGGGCAAATCCCAAGCGCCCCCAGAGGGCCTGGAGGCCCCTGCGCTGAGCTGCCCCTCGCCACATGCTGTGAGCGCGAGGAGAGCGAGCAAAGAGACCGTGACGCTGGATGCTCGACAGAGAATTGACATGCAGGTCCCACCTCTCTCCAAGGCCGTGTGACATTCTGGTCCAAGGTCACCTGGAGAGGCAAGTCTCTGTTCGCAGGCGTGTCGCCCCTGACGACCGGCCAACTCAAGACCCCATGTAAAAAAAGCAGACCTCGTACGACACACCCATCGAGGACGTCACATATAGGTCGATGTAAAAGTCAGGGCCCTGAGAAAGACACAGGGTGGCTGATGTTGCACACTCTTTTGAACACAGGCGGTTCCCTCGCTAGCGTGAGAGAGAGCCCCAAGAGACACCAGAAACACCAGAGGCCAGATGTGAGCCGTGGCAAACTCTATACAGGCGGTCGCCTCAACCTGAATCTGCCCATGACTGTGGTGCAGACCATGGAGCGCGTGCGCATCAAACGCGAGGGCCGCATGGGGCTGCCTTCTGCGGCGGCGGACATCTATCGCGAGGCCCTCGCCCGAGGCCTAGCACAGATGGAGGCCGAGGAAGACGCTACACGGCCGAACAACACCTCTGAGCCCAAGATGTCCAAGGCCGACGCCGACGCCGCCCGGCGACAGCTCGCGCACCCGATCCTGCTCCAAGAGATGTCGACCGACCTCACGCCCTGGGACCAGTGGCGAGCCGCAGCGTGTAGCTGGGCAGAAGACACGTACAAAGATCGAACGATGGGCCGGCACATCGCCCTGGCCATCATCGACGCCTGGGCCGACGGCGAGAGGGAGATCGGCCCACGACACCTGCCACTCTCACTCTGGGGGGGTCGCGCCGACCGCCTACCCCGAGCCGAGCGCATTGCCGCTGCCTTGAAACAGGCTCTGCCCCCACCCACACCTCTCTTCGGGTTGTAGGCCACAGCACACCTCTCGACAACCCCTCCCCCCTTCGAAGATGGCTCCAAACGGGGCATGCGCCTCCACACCCAACTGCGTACAGTATCACTCTTCTGATCGGGCGCCGGCTTACGCCCAAAACAACCGTGGATGGCGTCACGAAATTTTTCGTGACAAAAAACCCGGCCGGCGGTCTGTGTATGGCCCCTGTGAGACTCAAACTACGGAGGCACAGACCCGATGAACATGCGAAACACCCTGCTCCCCCTCGCCCTGCTCGCTCTCTCTGCCTGTGGCGGCGCCCAGAAGCCCACCGTTCAGCCCTCGATTCAAGCGGGGCCCGAAGCGGTGAAGCCCGGTGGAGACAAGCCGGGTCAGTGGGGCTGCCCTTACTGTGCGGTGCGTGTGTGTGTCGCTGAAGACAAAATCAACGATCCCTCTGCCGAAATCGAAGACATCCGAGTAGATCTACCCCTGTCAGAAGATTTTGCAGATCTCAAAATCGCGGAAGCGGACCTGATGATCTCTGATCCCGAGAAGGAGACCGGGTTGTCCGTAGAGGTCGATCACGAAGCCCTCTACGATGGCCCTGTCAGCTTGCCCGCCGAAGACCTGCCGCAGATGTCGGTGGGGGCGTGGAGCGATTCAGAGACGATGGTCATGCTCACCGTGGAAGGTGACTCGGGCCCCGAGCTGGTGCAGGTGCCCGTGGAAGTCAAGGTGGAGACGTGTTCGCAGTGAAGCGCTCAGGGCCACGGTGGTGGTCCTTCGTCCTCGTGGCAGCTCTCGCACATTGGGGTTCACTCTGGGGCTGTGGGGCAACACCCAAGGCGCCTGCAGCGCCTCCCAAGCTCGCCCTGGTGGTGGGGATCAATCACTACCCGTCACCGCTCATCCCCGAGCTTGAGGGTGCCACACACGACGCGCGCAACTTCAAACAACTGCTCATCGAGCACTATGGATTCGACGCCGCCGACGTGAAGGTTCTGACAGATGCTCAGGCCACTCGGGCAGGCATCTTGACGACCTTTCGCAGACATCTCGTGGAGCGAACAGTGCCTGGTGCTCAGGTGGTCTTTCATTTCAGCGGACACGGCGCCCAGGTCTTCGACCGTTCGGGCGACGAGCCCGACCGCCTCGACGAAACCCTCGTGCCCTACGACGCACGGCGAAAGGGCGAGGCGGCCGGCGACATCCTCGATGACGAGATTCAGGGGCTGGTGAAGGCCATCGTCGCCCGTGGGGGGCACCCCACCCTCATCTTCGACAGCTGTCACTCGGGGACCGCGGTCCGCTCAGGGCCGAAGGTTCGGGGCCTCGAGCTTCCCAAGGGGGTGAGCCCTGCAGCCCCTCACCTGCAACCAGAAGACGAAGGCATGGAGATGCCCCGAGGGTACACCCTCGTCTCTGCGGCGGGCAGCGCTCAAAAGGCCCACGAGATCATCGACGGATCGGGGCAGGCCCACGGGGCCCTCACCTGGTTCCTCACCCGGGCCATTCGACAAAGCCATGGCCAAATCACGTGGCGCGCAGCAGTGAGTCGCGCCCAAGCTGACGTCGCTGTGCACTTTCCCGGCCAACGACCTCGACTCGAAGGCGAAGGCCTCGATCAGCAGCCCTTCTCTACCCCCACGGCATCTCCGGTGGGACCCCCACGCTACCTGGCGCGGGCCGTCACGGGATCTCAGAAGCAGCTGACCCTCAACGCCGGCAAGCTTCACGGTGTCGCCCGAGGGGCGCTGTACGGTCTGTACCCCCTGGAGGCGATCTGGGCAGAGGAGTTGCCCCCTGAAGACGCTCAACTCGGCCGATTGCTGATCACTGAAGTGAACCCCATGGGGAGCACGGGCCGGCTGACAGGGGGTGACTGCCTCAAGGCCTGTCAGGCTGTTGAATTGTCGAGGCCTCTGACGCCCCACCCGCTCCCTGTGCGCCTCGATGGCCCCGAGGGTCAGTGGGATCCTTTGAAGAAGGCCCTCGAGCCCTGGGCGCAGGTGAAGGTCGTCGACGAGCCCCATCTCGCCCGGGCCATGCTCGCCACTTCCGAACAGGGCTTCACGCTGCAACTGCCTGCAGCAGGTGGGGTCGCTCAAGGGCTCTCTGTGGAGCAGGCCGTGGCGAAGCTGCTCCGATGGGCGCGGTGGTTTCACCTGATGAACCTGCCCGACGGCGGTGACATCGGCGCCGAGATCACCCTCGATCCCCCCATCGTGGCCAACGCGGTGCCGCCGGGGACCCGCTTTACGCTCCAAGTGCAGAACAAAAGCCGCCGCCGGCTCTACCTGTCGGTGCTCTCGCTCTCCGACGAGGGTGAGATTACGCTCGTGTATCCCGCTCCCGGGGCTCAGGAGCACATCGATCCGGGCACCCGCTGGTCCAAGCCCATCCGCACAGTGCTCTCCAGGGACCGTGAGCAGAGCACAGATCTCATCCGAGTGGTCTTCACCCCGACACCGCTCGATCTTGCTGCGGTGGAGCAGCCGCCTGAGCTGAGCACGCCGGGCACCCGTGGCCGGCCCTCCCTCGCCGGATGGCTGCTCTGGGGCGCCACCCGAGGGGGCCCGGTCTCGATGGAGACCCGAGATTGGAGTATTCGCAGCCTCGCGGTGACGGTGCGTCGCGAGGCGCCCCCTCTGCCCCCGAGAGTCGGCCAGGGCGAGGATTGACAGCGATATGCCTCTGGGTTGAGATCCCGAGGCGATTGCGTGACACGTGAGTCGGTAGATGACTGAGCCCCACATGGATGACGCGGCCCTCGACGCCCTGGCCTTCAAGGCCATGGGTGGGGGGGTGCCCGTCGAACCGCCTGATCCTGACGAGGCGCCTTCCCTCGATGAAGGCCTCATCCTCGCCTGGCAAGCAGGGCAGCTCGACGAGCACACATCGGCCCGTGTCGAGGCTGCCCTCGCCGCTGATCCAGAGGCCCGGGCGGTGGCCCTGGCCCTGGCGGAGCTGAACGCGTCGCCGGAGCTTGTGGATGATGTGATGCACCGGGCCTTGGAGAGCCAGAAGCCGAAGGCCATCTGGCGGTGGCCCACAGCAATGGCCGCAGCAGCGGCACTGGCCATTGGAGTGTGGTGGGGTCAACAAGAGCAGCGACTGCCAGGGCCAGACTATGCCTCGGGACCGCTGCTCGGTGCTGCACAAGTCTACCGCGGACCCGATCAGCCTCAGACCACATCTCCGGTCTATCTGCCGAGCAACACGCTGATGGTGAAGCTGCGACCTGCGACACCGCAAAGCGCGCCGAAGGTGCACATCTTCGGTGCCTTCGAGGGCGGCCAGCTCGAAGTCCTCTCAGATCATGTCGTCGAGCCCGTCGAGGGTGGCGGCCTCATCATCTCGGCGCCGGCGAGCGGCCTGTTCGGAGATCGCTTCGGCCCCTGGCGGTTGCATGTGGTCCTCGGCGATGTGCCCGAAGGGCTCGGCCGACGCGGTGAGGCTGAAGTGGATGCCAGAGCGCGCAGCTCGGGCACCACGTGGATGTCCTTCGATCTCCGCTATGCCCCCACCCTGAAGACAGATGAGGTGGAGCCCTGATTCTCTCACTCCTGCATCTGCTCACCGCCCTCCCCGGCGGCTTTGGTGATCGAGCCGACGAGGTCTTGATCAAGAAAGCCCTTGGAGGCCACAGCGGCGCTCTGCGCATGCTGGCGCGGCGTATTCTCCCAGTCATCAAGGCCCGGGCGCTGGCCTACACCCGTCGCCGTGGTGGTGATCTGGGAGTACACGACGCCGATGATCTCGTTCAGGAGATCTGGCTGACCCTGCTCAGCGATGACGGCCGTCTACTCAAGACCTATGACGCCACCCGGGGCAAATCCCTCGAGGGCTATGTCGGCCTGATCTGTCGTCGTGAGCTGTGGCGTCGTGCCCGGGCCCACGGCGCCATCCGCCGTGGAGGCGAAGCCCAGATCGCCCCCCTCGAAGCAGCCGCCGAGGCCCCGACCTCTGCCCCCGATCCCGAAGCCATCGTCATGGGGCAGAACCTGCTCGATGGTCTCTCGAGCTATCTGAGCGAGCAGCTGCCCGAGCGCGGCCGCCTCGTGCTCTCGGCCATCTACGAAGACCACCTCGAGCCGGCGAAGGCTGCGCAGATGATGGGGGTCAAGGTGCAGGTCGTGTACAACTGGCAGCACAAGATCCGCGGACTCATCAAAGCCTACTGCGCCGAAGCTGGGGTGGCGGTCTGAGGGCCCTACTTCGCTCGCACGCGCTGTGGATCTGCAGTGTGCTGGCCCTCTGCGCATGTCAGAAGGCACCAGAGCCGGCGCCAGCCCCTGCACCTCTCGAAGCGCTCATCATCAACCCCACAGCGCTGATTCGCGAGGGCACGAACGCCCAATACTGGCTCACCCCTGGACGCAGTCTGCTCGTACAACTGAACGCGTCGAGTATCGCGGGCGCCTGGACTCTACACCTGCCTGATCGCAACATAGCCGGCAAGGTGGCTGGTCCATCAGTCCTCCGGTTTGAGCTGCCAAGCTCTATCCCACAGCCCCCCGAACGCGTTGAGCTGCGCTTGATTGGGCCCGGGCGACGGGAGATGCGCTGGCTGGTCCGATGGGTCAGTGATCCCCCACCTGCACGTCAAAAAGCTGCCCGCCTGAGCCGGGCAAGTGCCCGAGAGGCACTGAAGGCGCTCGGCTCGATGACGCCGGAAGACTCAGTCTGGGCAACGCCGTTCAAGGCGCGGCTCAAGACGAGTCTCGAAGGGCCTCGCGCCGGTGTCGAAGCCTGGCTTGAAGGCGCCAGACTTGCTGGCACCCATGGTGTCCTCTCAGAACAGATGCGCAATCTGCACATCGCCGCCCACATGGCAGTGGGTGCCCAAATGTTCTCAGAAGCGAGCGAGGTTTTGGCTCAGGCCAGAGATCTCAACGTCTTTGACATCCAACCCCGCAGTCGATGGGACAATCAACACGCCCAGAGCTACCTCCATGCTCAGTTGGGTCAATGGATGCTCAGCAGACGTGCCCTCGAAGGCGCTCTGGCCGGTTATCGAGAGGCGGGGCTCTCGAACGAGGCAGCGTCAGCAGGCAACTCTCTCGCGTTGTTGCTCTCTGATTTGGGCCATCATCGTATCGCGCTGGAGGTGCTCAAGGGTGAAGTCGATCCTGATGCTCTGCCCACTCACCTCCAGCTTCTGCGAAACGTCAACCTCGGCTGGATACTGCTCCGCGGCGCAACGGAGCGCATGTGGCCCCTGGACGAGGCAAGGCTCACCTCGCTCTTCACAGGCGCCCTGGCCTACGCTCAGGAGGCCCATGGTGACCTGGATGTCGCCAACATCCGCGCCAACCTCGCCCTCACAGCCATCCTCGCAAACAACCTCGCCGAGGCCGAAACCCACCTCACCGCAGCCGAAGCCGCTGATCCTCGGGGAGAGAGTTTCGCCGCTCTGTTCATCGCTCGCCTCAAGGGTGAACTGGCCCTAGCGAAGGGAGACGCCCAGCAAGCGCTCGAGATCTTCGCAGTTGCTGAGCTGCTGGCCCGACGCAAGGCCAACGGAGACTGTGAGGACTGTTGGCGAGGCGCCTGGGGCAGCGGCCGCGCAGCGCTGGCCCTCGGCAACAGACAACACGCCCTGGAGATCTTCCGGCGAGCCATCGATGAGATGGATCGGCTCGCCCAATTTGCCTCGGTTACCGAAGATCGAGGGCGCTTCAGAGCTGACCGCCGTGACCTCGTCGATGACACGCTCAGGTTGCTGCTCCACGATGCATGTGGTGCCAAAGGCCCCTGCCTGGACGAAGCCTTTGCCCTTGCAGATGCGCGGCGGGCAGCCCCCCTCGACGATTTGCTCAGTCGACTCCAGGCCGACCATCTGTCAGCCACCGAAGCACAACACCGACGTGCCCGCATCGACGCCGCTCGGCAAGCTCAACGCGAGCTCCGCACATTGGTGGAGCGTGGCGCGGTCGTCCCTGAATCCGAACAGGCTCAGTGGCAGGCAGCCCACGTCCAGGCCAAAGCCGCCCGGGATGCAGCCTTCGAGGATGCGTTTGCCTTCGCCGGGCCCGCCAGCGGGGATCCCCAACAGCACAGTCCGCACTCGATACGTCAGCACCTGGGCGATGACGCGGCCCTGCTCCTGATCACCCCCCTCGATGAAGGCTGGTACAGCTTCTGGCTCGACAACACCGTCCTCCGCGGTGCGGCGATCACCGACGACCCACTCGCACCCTGGACCGACGCCCTCAAAGACATTCGACACCTGTACGTGGTACCTGGAGGGCACCCCAAAGGCCTTGCCATCGCCACTGACGCCCTTGGGGATCGACCACCCCTCCTCAAGTCCCACACAGTGGCTGTACTGCCGCATGGCGGCCTGCTCAACGAGAAAGCCGCCACGGCATCGGGGCCACCTGTCATCATCGCTGACCCGAGAGGCGACCTCTCTGGAGCAGCCGAGGAGGGCCGCCAGCTCGCCACACGCTGGCCTGATGCGCAGGTGCTCTCGGGCCCGCGCGCCAGAACAGCCCCAGTCCTCGATCACCTCACGCAGGCACGTAGGGTGCATTTCGCCGGCCACGGCGTCTTGCACAGGGCCGACCCGTGGGCCGCCCACCTCGCGCTCTTCGACACCGACACCCTCGACGTGTACGCCATCCTCACCCACCCGGTGCCCAGCGAGCTGGTGTTTCTCAGTGGCTGTGAGACCGGCGTAGATGATGTGATCCTCGACGAAGAGATCGTGGGCTTGCCCGAGGCGTTTCTCGCTGCTGGGGCACGCTCCGTGGTGGCCACCGCCCGGCCCGTGGCCGATCGCTCTGCCCGGGCCTTCGCCCGGCACTTCTACGATCACCTCGACGCGGGCCCTGCTGCAGCGCTCAGGGCTGCGGCGTTGGCCCTCGAGGCCGAGGGTGATCCACACTGGACGGCCTACAGGCTGATGGGGAGGCGCTGATGAGCAGACATCTCTTCTCACGGTTACATGCCGGGCTGTTCGCCCTCGGGCTGTTCGTCTTCGTGCTGGGCATCGGAGTCGGGCACGCCGAAGATGACGAGTTCGTGAGCGACGAGGCCATGGAGGCCCTGGCAAAGTTCCAGCAAGGGCAGAGCCTCTTCGAGGCGGGTCAGGTGGATCGCGCCCTCACGCTCTTCTCCGAGTCCCTCCCCATCGTGGAGACCATTGTGGCGCCGGATTCGCCGGGGGACATGGGTGACGCCTACTCCACCGTAGCCCGGTCGGCCTATACCGCGGAGCGCTTCGAGCTCGCAGACCAATGGGGCGTACGGGCCTTCGAGCTACATCGCAAGGCGCACAAGGGGCATCACCCGAGCGCGGTTCAGGATCTCGATCTGCTCACCGCCACTGCCATGGCTCGAGGCCGATACTTCGAAGCGAGCGAGCGTCTCGAACAGGCCCTCGTCGTCATCGAGGCCCTCGACCCTTCTGATCCACGGCGCTCCGCAGGGCCCTCCGCAGTGGCTCAGGCCTTTGCCGAGCACGGTGCCCGATCACTCGCTTCGAAGTGGTATGCCCACGCTCTGAAGGCCACTGAGGCGCAATTCGGCGCGGATCATCCCAACACCGGGATCGTCTTGAGCAACCAGGGCAGGCATCTGCTGGCCATTGGCGATCACCGCGGCGCAGCAAAGGCCCACCTCAGGGCCATGGAGATCATGCGCGCCCAGTATGGCGAGGTGCACGCCGACACAGCTCGGACCATGGGCTACGCCGGCTGGTCCCTGCTCCACGCTGGGCAGCTGGCGAAGGGACGAAAACTCCTGGAGCAATCTCTCGCCATCGAAGAGCAGGTGCACGGCCCGGAGCATGCCGAGGTCGCCGATACGCTGGTCGATCTCTCCGAGCTGTACCTGCACATTGGTGACATCCAACGGGCGCGCACGCTGCTCGATCGCGCCGTGGCGATCAACGCAGCAAAGTTGTCGGAGGATGATCCGGACAGAGCCCGAGCGCACTTTGCCCTCGGTGCACTGCACTACACCCAAGAAGACTACGACGCCGCCGAGACGCAGCTCACCCTCGCGTACACGCTGCTCACGGCGAAGGGCGAGGCAGGCAGCCAGCTGACTCACCTGCGCTACGCTCTGGGATACCTGAAGGCCGAGCAGGGGCAAATCTCGGAGGGCATCGAGCTGCTGAAGACCGCCCTCGAAGAGAGCCAGGGTGAGGGCGGCAAGGCGAGTCAGCGGGCGCTCTATTCTGCCTTCCTTGGAGAACTCTACGTCCGCGATGGCGATCTCGACGCCGCTCGACCCTACCTCGACGATGCCCTCGCCTACATCGAAGGGGCGGATCTGCCCGTTCATCCCTGGGCCGTCTACATGCGCTATGCCCTGCTGGCCCACGTGGACGATCGCCTGGCCACAGCCATCTTCTTCGCCAAGAAGGCGGTCGCTGCGTTGGAGAGCAGCCGCCGTGAGGTGGCCAGTATGACTGGCGGTGCCCTCGATCACTTCGACGGGACTCATCGACCCACCTACGAGCTGCTCGCCGATCTGCTCATCGAGGCAGGCAGGCTCCTGGAAGCGCAGCAGGTCCTCGACTTGCTCAAGCAGGCAGAGTTCAGAGCATTCACGCGCTCGGATCCTCGGGGGCCCTCTCTCACATGGAACGCTCGAGAGCAACCGATGGTGGTCCGTCGGGAGTCTGGCGGACCCAAGGGCGGCTATGTGGAGATCACGCACCGTCTCGCCAGCGCAGGCCGGGCCTACGAGGCGCTGCTCGCCCGAAAGCGGCAGGCCCTCCGAGAAGGTCGCCCCTGGGCCGAGGCGCAGGAAAAAGTGCTTCAGACCCTCCGCAGCGATCTCGGGGCAGCCCGAAGCGCCTATCTCGCCCAACTCGCTCAGCTCGAAGAGACGCTGAAGGCCAGAGACGACGGCGATCTGCTCGGAAGACACCAGCTCAAGCGGCTCAGTGCGCTCCAGAGCACGCTCCGCCGCATCGGTGAGGGTACCGTGCTGGTCCACGCCCTCATCACCGATGACGCATTGCACCTGCTGCTCACCACCCCAGGCGTACAGCTCGTGCGGACTGTACCGATCAAGCGCGCGGACCTGTACCGCGACATCCACACCATGCGACAGGCCCTCGCCTCCCCCTCGATGCCGATCCACGACGCCGCCGGGCGCATGTACAAGCATCTCGTCGCCCCGATTCGCGAAGATCTCCGCCAGGCAGGCGCACGGACGATCTTGTTCGCTCTCGATGGTCCGCTGCGTTACCTGCCCCCTGCGGCGCTGTATGACGCCAAATCGAAACGCTACCTCGTCCAGACCTTTGCGGTGGCCCACTACACCGAGGCTTCACGCAACACCCTGGAGCGCGATCGCCAGCGCCTGGCCTCCGCCGCAGGCTTGGGGCTGAGCAAGGCTCAGGGTGGGTTCTCCCCTCTCCCAGCAGTGGGGGAAGAGCTCGATCGGCTGGTCAAGCAGGGGCCGGAGGACGAGGGTGCGATGCCTGGGGTGGTCCATCTCGACGAAGCGTTCTCCAGAGATGCTCTCGTTGGGGCCCTGGAAGATCGACATCCGGTGGTGCACGTGGCCAGTCACTTCGCCTTTCGCCCAGGCACTGAGGACGATTCCTATCTCTTGCTCGGTGATGGGCAGCGACTCTCCATCGCCGAGCTGAGATCTGGGGCGTTCCGCTTCGACGAGGTCGAACTGCTCACCCTCTCGGCCTGCGAGACCGCGCTCTCCACCGGCGCCGACGGTCGAGAGATCGATGGCCTCGCCACCGTGGCACAGGACCGAGGGGCCCAGTCGGTCCTCGCCAGTCTCTGGCCTGTGGCCGATGTGAGTACTGCCCGACTGATGGGCCACATGTACCAGCGGCTCGTCACCGGCGAGGGCAAGGCCCAGGCCCTCAGGCAAGCGCAGCTGGCCCTGCTCAACGGAGAGATTGGTGGCGTCTCCGAGGTGGCAACCACACGGGGCATCGTCAGAGATGGCCCACCGGCGAAGGCTCGCGACGTCTTTGTCCCGCCCCCTGACGCTCCATGGGCACACCCCTACCACTGGGCCCCGTTCATCCTCATGGGTCACTGGCGATAGCCACATTCTTCAGTGAAAAAACCTGCACCCTGGGAACCTGTGCCGGGGGTGAATGTCGAACGGTTCAGCAGGGGGCGCTCGCCGTCCCATAGTCGAAAACGCATGTCATTCCCGCTGGTTGATTCCCTATAGAGGGCACAGGCGTGGTGTATCTCGATGGCGGTCAGGCGCCCCGCGCCGCCCACCAGCGACACGCACCGATCTGCCCTGACCAGAGCCAGGGTGAAGGCTGGATGGATGGCCGATAGAAACGGCCAGAAGCGAGAGGTCGAGATGTCTGCCCCCCAAGTCAGGGAGAACCCACAACCGAGCCCCCTCGGCGTTCACGTGGCCCTCGTTTGGCGAAACACCATGCTCAAGGATGTGTGGATCCGTCCCGGCGACGCAGCCACCCTCGGCGCCGACCTGAACTGCACGTTCACGTTGCCCGAGAGCGCTGGAGTCATCGGCACACACACGCTGATTACTCATGATGAGATGGGCCCTCTCCTCATCCCCCCATCGGGCAGCTCCGGGCGCCGTGCCTCTGCGGCTCAGCTGGCCGCAGATGCCGCCCCCCTCGGCTCCGCCACGATCACACTGGAAGAAGGCGACCGCGGCACGCTCGACCTGGGCCCCTTCACGTTGGTGTTCCGCTGCGAGCCGCTGCCCGATCGACGCTTGATCCCCAGGGTGGCCCCCTGGCTCGCCTGGGACACGGGCCTGATCGGCGGCATCCTCACCGCCCTCGTGGGCCAGATGGCGTTTCTGATCGCAGCGTTCTACATCTGGGAGCCCACACCTGCCCTGGCCACGGCGGACTTCGCCGATCGTGACTTCGTTGTGCAGATGCAGTTGCTGCCGCCCGAGCCGGAGATCGTGGAGCCCGAATCCATCGAAGATGATGAGGGTGCCTCCAAGGCCATTGAGGGTGAGGAGGGTCAGGCAGGAGAGCCCGAGAAGCCGACGGAGCGACCCACCACCATCAAACGCAAGAAGGACACTGAGACCTCGGGCATGCCCCGCAAGGGTGTCTTTCAAGCGATGGACGGCTTGAGCAGCCGGGGACCAATGGGCGGCGTCTTCGACGGGGCTGATCGTCTGAAGAACGATCTCGACGCTGCCATGGCTGGGGTGAACGATTCCACCTTTGTGGGTCGAGGCAACGAAGGCCTGGGCATCAGGGGCACTGGCCCTGGTGGAGGCGGGCTGCACAAGATGGGCACCATCCAGGGGGTCGGGACCCGGTCAGGTCCCGGGCGCGGGGTCCGCGGCAAAGGGCTGAAGGGCCGGCGCAAGATGCCGAAGACGGTGAAGCCCGATCGCAAGCACGTCAAAGTGGGCGACTACTGCCGACAGAACGACATCATCAAGGTGGTCAACCGGCGCCAGCGCGGCCTGAAGTTCTGCTACGAGAAAGGTCTGCGAGGCAACCCCGAGCTCCAGGGCAAGGTCACCTTCTCGTGGCGCATCGGCCTGGACGGCAGGGTCATGAAAGTGCTCGTAGAGGACGACAGCCTGCAGGATCGAGAGGTCACGCAGTGCATGCAGCGTGCGGTGAAACGCTGGCGCTTCCCCCAGCCCGACGGGGGTCTGTGTCAGGTGCGCTTCCCCTTTGTCTTCAACGCCGGGCTCTGATCCCGCATACTCCCCGGCCATGAACGCCACAACGCCTCTCCTCGGCGCCCCCGGCAAGGCCATCATGACCCTGGTCGAGCGGGCGATTCACGATCATCAACTCATCTCCCCTGGGGATCGCATCGCCGTGGGCATCAGCGGCGGCAAGGACTCCCTGCTGCTGGCCTGCGCCTTCAAGGCCCTCTCCCAGCGCTCCGATCTCGACTTCGAGTGGTGCGGGGTCCACCTCGACCAGCACCAGCCCGGCTTTGCCCGCGATCAGTTCAATGCCGCCATCGAGGCTCTGGAGATCCCGCTTCAGGTGGTCTCCGAGGACACCTGGAGCGTGGTGGAGAGCAAGCTCGCGCCAGGGCAAATCCCCTGCGCGCTGTGCGGCCGCATGCGTCGGGGCATCTTGAACCGCTGGTGCGCTGAGCACGGCTTCAACACGCTCGCCCTCGGTCACCACCTCGACGATGCCATCGAGACCTTCTTCTTGAACCTTCTGTTTCAGCGAAAACTCGATCCGCTCAAGCCGGCCACGTCGGCGAGCGCACACCCGGTGACCACCATCCGACCACTCATTCTGGTGGAGGAGCGCAAGATCGTGGACTGGCGGGATCGTCATGGTCTGCTGCCGGTGCCCTGCCCGGTGTGCGACAGCTTCCCCGAGTCTCGACGGCGGGATCTCAAGCGACTGCTCGAGCAGTTCAAGCAGTTACAGCCTCACGTGGCCGCCTCGATCCGAGGGGCACTCTACGATCGCAGCTAGCGGACGACCGCGCTGCGCGCCGTCTGTAGCGGACGGCCGTGCTACGCACCGCCTGTAGCGGACGCCTGCCCCGGCTTACGCCGGCGCAAAGCTGTAGCGGACGCCGAGTCTGCCTGCGGCAGCCTGAGCTGTAGCTTTCTAAGAGAGTTGGGTGGGAGTCTTGGGCTTCTCAACCCAGGTTGGGGCTTACGCCGAAAGTGGTGTGTTAGAGCACCATAAACAAATACCTGCTGCGAACGCTTGTCTGGTGCTCCGATATGAGCTTCGCTGGTACTCGACGATGCTTTGGCATCGCCTGCGCCCACCGAAGCCCATCTCAAAACACCATCCTGCGCGTTCCCTAACAGTTATTTGTTTATGGTGCTCTAGGGGCCAGCAGCGTTTGCGGTAGATGAATCCACACACGCCCCCTCAACTGATCTTCAAAAAAGCTACAGGGAATTTGCCGAAGGCAAATGAGCGTCCGCTACAGCTCTCGCCGAAGGCGAGGCGTCCGCTACAGGCGCAGCGAAGCTGGGCCGTCCGCTACAGACGGCGCGCAGCGCGGTCGTCCGCTCAGTCCCGCTCCACACAGAGCGCGATGCCCATGCCACCGCCGATGCACAGCGTGGCGAGGCCCTTCTTGGCGTCGCGACGGATCATCTCGTGCAGGAGCGTCACCAGCACCCGGCAGCCGCTGGCGCCGATGGGGTGACCCAGGGCGATGGCCCCGCCGTTCACGTTCACGATGGCCGGATCCCAGCCCATCTCCTTGTTCACCGCACACGCCTGGGCCGCGAAGGCCTCGTTCGCCTCGACGAGATCGAGATCAGCCACGGCCCAGCCAGCCTTCTCGAGGGCCTTCCGGGATGCGGGGATCGGGCCAGTGCCCATGACTGAAGGATCAACACCGGCGGTGGCCCAGGAGACAATGCGGGCGATGGGCTTGAGGCCTTTCTCCTCGGCGAAGCCTGCGCTGGCCACCACCACAGCGGCAGCGCCGTCGTTGATGCCGCTGGCGTTGGCCGCCGTCACCGATCCGTCCTTCTTGAAGGCCGGGCGCAGCCGGCCCACGGAGGCCAAGGTGGTCCCCGCCCGGGGATGCTCGTCGGTGTCCACCACGATGTCGCCCTTGCGGCCCTTCACCGTGTAGGGGGCGATCTCCGCTTCGAACCGGCCCTCAGCCATGGCGACCTCGGCCTTGTTCTGAGAGGCCACCGCAAACTCGTCCTGCAGCTCGCGGGTGATCTCGAACTGCTCGGCGACGTTCTCTGCGGTGATGCCCATGTGATAGTCGTTGAAGGCATCCCAGAGGCCATCGGTGATCATCGTGTCAGCGAGGGTGCCATTCCCCATGCGCAGGCCCGTCCGCAGAAGCGCAGCATGTTGCGCCATGCTCATGTTCTCCTGGCCCCCCGCCACGACGACCTGCGCGTCACCGAGACGCACGGACTGAGAGGCCAACGCCACCGCCCGCAGACCCGAGCCGCACACCTGGTTGAGGGTGTAGGCGGTGCGCTCTTTGGGCACCCCAGCGCTCACAGCAGCCTGGCGCGCAGGGTTCTGGCCCTGGCCCGCCGTGAGCACCTGACCCATGACCACCTCATCCACCGCATCGGTGCTCACCTCGGCACGCTGCAGCGCGGCGCCGATGACGTGGGCGCCGAGGGCGTGGGCCGGCACCCCGCTGAGGCCCTTGCCAAAGGCCCCGATGGGGGTACGCACCGCACTGAGGATCACCGGCTGGTTGGGGTTGGTCATATCGCTCGCTCCTGTGGATGGGTGGATGATCTCCACCGGGTTTTGTGGAGCGATTGTACTCAAACCTTGGTGCGCCGCAACACAAACCACAGGCCCCATCACACCAGTTCACGCAGCGTGCACCACACCCGCCAGACAGCAGATTACACCATCAGTTTTGATGACTTGCAGAGTCAGATTGTCTTGAGGACAGACTCCGCGGACACTGAGATGATTCCCGCTTCGTCTCATAAACCACTTGTGCACCGCACCATACACACCCTCAGGAGGTGTCTTGAAACGGCTCGTCTTCTTCGGGGTCTTTCTGGCGCTCGTCGCCTACCTCGCCTTCTGGCCTGTCTCTGTCGATCCGGTCAGCTGGTCCCCTGCCCCCAACCCCGGGTACTCCGGTCCCTTCGAAGCCAATGACGGGCTCGCTGGCCTGGAGCGGTTGCCCATCGCCGGGCTGCACGGTCCAGAGGACATCGCCATCGACCGAGAGGGGCGGGTCTACATCAGCACCGAGGACGGCACCATCCTCCGGGCGAAGCCTGATGGCACCGATGCTGCCCCCTGGGTGAGCACAGGCGGACGCCCTTTGGGGATCGAGATCGCCCCCGGCGGGCCCCTCGAGGGTCACCTCTTCGTTGCGGATGCCTATAAGGGTCTGCTCAGCATCAGCCCTGATGGCACGATCACCACCCGGGCCACCGAAGCCGGTGATCTGCCAATCCTCTACGCGGACGACCTCGACATTACCCGTGAGGGGCATGTCTATTTCTCCGACGCCTCGACGAAGTTCGGCGCCATGGCCAACGGTGGCACCCTCGCCGCAAGCAAACTCGACATCCTCGAGCACGGCGGTCACGGGCGCCTCCTGCTGTGGCGCCCGGGCGACTCCACCGCAGAGGTGAGGCTCACGGGTCTACAGTTCGCCAATGGTGTGGCCATCAACCATGACGAGAGCGCGGTCCTGGTGAACGAGACCGGCAGCTACCAGGTGGTGCGTCATCTCATCGCCGGGCCAGCTGAGCAGAGCACTGTGGTGCTCACCGATCTGCCGTGTTTCCCAGACAACATTTCCAGAGGCAGCGCGGGTCAGTTCTGGCTTGGCTGCGCCTCACCTCGGCGCTGGATCCTCGACGCCACGTCTCAGTGGCCCCGCGTCAGGGCATCCTTCATGCGGTTGCCGGCCTTCATGCGGCCCAAGCCCGGGCGTCGAGGTCACGTCATGCGCTTCGACGAGACGGGGCGCATCAGCGCTGACTTGCAGGATGTTTCGGGTGGGTACGCCCTCACCACGGGGTTGGTGGAGGGCCGGGGGTACTGGTTCGTCACCAGCCTCACCGAAGATGCCCTCGGCAGACTGGCACCCCAAGGCGGGCCAGGGGCGCAGTAGCGCCCCCGGAGGCCTCAGCGACGCCGGCGGGCGAAGCCGAGGGCCAGCAGCAGCAGGAAGGGCAGGCCACGCATGGGGCTGCCGCCGCGGGTCTCGCACCCGCAGGCACCACCACCACCGGCAACGTCGAAGTTGTCGGCGGCGGGGTTGTCGGGCACCAGCGGGTTGGTACCCGCCTCGGCCTCTTCAGCGTCGGTGAGACCGTCGCCATCGGTGTCGGTGAGCCAGGGGTCGGTCCCGGCAGCGATCTCGTCGCCATCGTTCACCCCATCACCATCGGAGTCAGCCTGGCGGGGATCCGTGCCCACCTCGGCCTCCTGCACATCGTCCACACCATCACCGTCGCAGTCGCCGGCGAAGACGCAGTCAGCGTCGTCGAGACCGGGGTTGAACTCCCCAGCGTCCATCTGACCGTCGCGGTCGAGGTCCTCGTCACCATCGATGGTGCCGTCGCCGTCACTGTCAGCATCGTTGGGATCGGTGACGGTGTCAGGATCGGCGTCGGGCACGAAGCCACCCTCACCCACCTCGGTGTCATCGTCGACGTCGTCCATGGTGCGACCCATCTCGGTGCCGTCGAGGATGCCGTCGCCATCGCTGTCGGGGGACAGCGGGTTGGTCCCGGTCTCGTTGCGCTCCTCACCATCGGAGAGGCCATCATCGTCGCTGTCGCGATCGAGGGGGTCGGAGCCCATGGCCGCCTCTTCGTCGTTGTCGAGGCCGTCGTTGTCGGCGTCGTCGTCGCAGGCGTCGCCCAGGCCGTCGCCGTCGTGATCACCCTGAGCGGCGTTGGCCACGTCGGGGCAGTTGTCCTCGCCGTCCTCAGCACCGTCGCCATCGAGATCGCTGTCACAGGCGTCACCGCGGCCATCGCCATCGGCATCCGCCTGATCCTCGTTGGTCACCGTGGGGCAGTTGTCCTCGTCGTCGTCGGTGCCGTCGCCATCGTCGTCGGCGTCACAGGCGTTGCCCTGGCCATCGCCGTCGGTGTCGGTCTGACTCGGATCTGAGTGCTCGGGGCAGAGATCCTCGTCGTCGTCGACACCATCACCGTCAGCGTCGTCGTCGCAGGCGTCGCCGAGGCCATCGCCGTCGGCATCGGCCTGGTCCGGGTTGGGCAGACCGGCACAGTTGTCGCCGTTCACACCCTCAGCCACACCATCGCCATCATCGTCGGCGTCACAGGCGTCGCCCTCACCATCACCGTCGAGGTCGGCCTGACCGGCGTTGGACACCATGGGGCAGTTGTCTGCAGCGTCATGGCGGCCGTCGCCGTCCTGGTCGCGGTCACAGGCGTCGCCGACACCGTCGCCATCGGCGTCTGCCTGATCGGCGTTGGACACCAGGGCGCAGTTGTCTTCGGCGTCGGTGAAGCCATCACCATCATCGTCACGGTCGCAGGCGTCACCGAGGCCATCGCCATCCACATCGGCCTGGTCCGGGTTGGCTGCGCCGGGGCAGTTGTCTGCAGCGTCAGCGGCACCGTCGCCGTCGTCGTCACCGTCGCAGTCATCGCCGCGGCCGTCACCGTCCGCGTCGGCCTGACCCCGGTTCGGGGCCTCGGGGCAGTTGTCGAGGTCGTCGATCACCCCGTCGCCATCAGCGTCGTCCTCACAGGCGTCACCGAGGCCGTCACCGTCGCGATCGATCTGGTCGGGGTTGGCCACGAAGTCACAGTTGTCGTCTTCGTCTCGCAGGCCGTCGTCATCGTCGTCACCATCACAGGCATCGCCGAGACCGTCACCATCGATATCGGTCTGGTCAGGATCGAAGACGAAGGCGCAGAGGTCGAAGGCGTCGGGGGTGCCGTCGCCATCATCGTCGGCGTCACAGACGTCACCCTCGTCGTCGTCGTCGAGATCAGCCTGCTCAGCGTTGGCGGCCTGAGGACAGTTATCCTCGTCGTTGGGCACACCATCGCCATCCTCGTCCTTGTCGCAGGCGTCGCCTTCACCGTCTTCGTCGCGATCGAACTGATCGGGGTTGGCCGTCTGGGGGCAGTTGTCCTCGTCGTCGGCCACGCCATCGTTGTCGTCGTCGTCAGCGCAGGCATCACCCTGGCCGTCACCGTCGAGGTCCTCCTGGCGCACGTTGGAGACCGAAGGGCAGTTGTCAGCGCCGTCGCGGATGCCGTCACCGTCATCATCGTCGTCGCAGGCATCACCATCGCCGTCGCTGTCGATGTCGCGCTGGTTGGCGTTGGCATCCATCGGACAGTTGTCGCTCAGGTCCACCACACCGTCGTTGTCGTCGTCGGTGTCGCAGATGTCGCCCTGGCCGTCGCCGTCGTTGTCAGCGAAGTCGCCGCTGGCGCTGAAGGGACAGTTGTCTTCGGCGTCAGGCGTGCCATCGTTGTCATCGTCGTCGTCACAGGCATCGCCCTGGCCGTCGTCGTCGCTGTTCCCCTGCTGGGCGTTCGCCGTGGTGGGGCAGTTGTCGTCGCCGTCAGCCACGCCATCGTTGTCGTCGTCTTCGTCGCAGACGTCGCCTTCGCCATCTCCATCAGTGTCGGTGCGATCAGCGCTCGCGGTGGTGGGGCAGTTGTCCGCCTCGTCGCCGAGACCGTCGTTGTCGTCGTCGGCGTCACAGGCATCACCCTGACCGTCGTCGTCGGAGTTGGCCTGGTCAGCGTTTGCCGTGGTGGGACAGTTGTCGTCGCCATCGGCCACACCGTCGTTGTCGTCGTCGGTGTCGCAGGCGTCACCATCACCATCATCGTCGGAGTTGGCCTGGTCGGCATTGGCCACTGCGGGGCAGTTGTCCGCAACATCCTCGGCACCATCATTGTCGTCGTCGGCGTCGCACGCGTCGCCCTGACCATCACCTTCGTTGTCGGCCTGATCAGCGTTGGCCACTGCAGGACAGTTGTCGTCGGCGTCAGGCACGCCATCATCATCTTCATCAGCGTGCACGGCCTGACAACTCACAGTGCCCGGCGCCTCGCCGCCATCACCGTCAGAGGCGAGGATCTGGAAGGCCGTGGGGCCACCCGCAGCTTGGTCGTAGGTGGGCGTCCAGGTGACGACGCAGGTCTCGGCGTCGATGCTGGCGCCTGCAGGGGCCTGGCCGTCGAAGGCACAAGATACGGCGTCGGCGGCATCGGTGGCCTGGAAGACCAGGGTGGTGGGCACGCCCTCACGGACCTCAGCGGGGCACGCCGGCGCGGTGATCTCGGGGTCGGAGTTCTCCACCAGAATCGGGAAGATAAAGGTCTCCACCCCACCGTCATCGTCAGTGAGGCGCAGGTTCACAAAGAACAGGCCATTGTTGTCGAAGTCGCACACGAGGGCGTTGGGATCGACGTCGATGAGCTCGTACTCACCGTCGTTGTCGCAGTCCAGGTCGTAGGAGATGGCGTCGCCGCCAGCGTCGCTCGCCTGGACCTCACCGCGCCACTGCTCACCCTCGTTGATCTCGGGGCTGAAGACGTCGTCTACCTGAGGCGGGCTGTTCTCGAGGACCGTGGTGTAGACCACCTGCTCGGCGATGTCGCCGGAGCGGTAGGTGGCACGGCAACTGACGTTGGTGCCCTCGGGGGGCGCATCTACACCTGGATCGGCGACAAGCTCGATGTCGCCGTTCTCGAGGGTCCGGGCCGTGAGAGGTGCATCGCAGTCCCACTCCACAGTGTAAGGCTCGTAGATCGGATCCACCTCAGGCCGGGGCACCGTCGTGGTGCCACCCTCACCCACGGTGACCCCCATGCCGAGAGGCGGCGCGAAGGGCTGCTCGGCCACTCGGATCCGGGCACTGCCGGTGGCGCACAGCGTGCAGTCACCACCACACTCAGCGTCGGTCTGACCAAGCCAGCGACCGTCGTCACAGACCTGAACCTCCACAACGCGATCGTCACCTGGCATCCAGTCAGCGGGGATCTCCCAGTCCTGCACGGCGCCGTCGGCCTCGAAGATGCCGTCGCCGTCCAGGTCCCAGCGGATCGAGGTGATGGAGTCCGCGGGGAACTCGCCGTTGGGGGCATCATCGGAGTCGGGATCGAAGCTGCCGCTGGCGTCGAGGTGCACAAAGCCTTGAGCCTCGGCGGGGTAGCTCTTGGTGCTCCCCAGCGGGTGCGCACGCACCACGGGGGGGTGGTTCACGTAAGACACCTTGATCTGCACCGACTCGTCATCGGTGTGTGTGCGGCCCGCATCGTCCTCCACCTGCAAGAGCACGGGGTAGTTACGTTCCTCGCCGAACTGAATGTCGGGATCATAGGCAAAGGTAGGCTGGAAGTCGGGGTCTTGAGTCTCGACCTCCCAGACGATCTCGTTGGCCTCGATGATCCCGTTGTTGTTGAGATCGTCCTCAGGGGCGTCGAAGAAGTTCCAGCGCCACCACACGAGCTGGTTATTGGGACTGGGCGTGTACGACCCACGGTGGGTAAAGGTGATCTCGTCCCCAGGCCCTGCGAGCACAGGCTCAGCTTGGGCCACCGCCACAGGGGGAGTCTCAAAGACCGTGGGGATCATGATGAGCAGCCCCAGGCCGTGGGCCATGGGTGCCTTGTAGGTGTTCGACCGCATCCAGTAGTTGTCGTTGGTCCACATGCCATCCGCGTTCTGGTTGGCAAGCAACCAGGGCACGAACTCGCCATACCAGTCCCGGTTGCTGGGCCCAATGAGTTCGAATGCAGGCTCGAAGGCCCGCATGCTCTTGGCGATCTGGAACATGGCGTAGTAATTGCCTTCAACCAGACCACCCCAGCCGTCCGACGGGGCAGTGCCACTCTGGAAATACGTGTCGATGAAGTCGACGGCATCGCCCACCATGGTGTTCGCGTCGGGATCGCGATCGAGCGCCCACGCCAAACCTGACAGCATGGCCCCGGAGCGTGCAGGGCTGGTGCCTCCACTATTGTAGCCTCGATAGCCCCAGCTGCCAGCCCACGCGGCGTTGGCTCGGGAAGCAGAGGTATACTCAGCACCCTTGATCAAACGCTGCTTGACCCAGGCGGGTACCTGAATGTTGGCATTGTACTCAGCAGCGAACAGCCCGACAGCAGTCCACCCCACCTGTGAAGTGTCGATGGCGCTGGAGTTGGCGTTGTAGTCCCAACCACCAGCGTAGTCGTTGTCGTACGCGATCTCGCTCATGGAGTAGAAGAAGTACTCCGAGGCGTCCTGTACGATGTCACCGAGGCGGCGGCCCGTCACCTGAGCGATGGCCCCCACCTCAGCAGGAATCACATAGTCCATGTCACCATAACTGGCGACAGCCTCGAGGGCTGGGCCCTGACTGTAGTTTTCCCAGCCATGACCGCCCGACTGCCCAAAGCGAAGATAGTAGCCATTGCCGTTGACGTCGGCTGTCTCACCCTGTTGCAGACCAGCATCCGCCTGATGGTTCAAACCCGCCACCAAGTAGTGGATGATGCCGCGCACGTCGTCAACGTAGGGGTCGACGCTGGGGTCCACACCTGCCCGATGCCCCCTGTTCATCATTGCCTGAGCGAGAGCGGCTGTCGCTGAAGCGTTGTGGGTGTAGTCGTCCGTCGTGGTCGGCCAGCGGCGCTGGTCTGTGGCGGCGGTATGCGCCAGCTGCAAGTGCCCATACCAAAGCCCCAAGCTGATGGAGCGATCAATCCGCTGGGTCTGGGTGGGCTCGTCGTACACCATCACGGGGAACGACGCAGAGACCGCCTCACCGGCCGCCCCACAGCGCGCCTCTACCCGTGCGACGTAGAGTCGATCACGATCGATGTCGGGGTAGGTATGCTTGACCCCGAGGTTGTCGACGCTGGGGGCATTGGCGAAGTTGGTGTCAAAGACACCATCGCCGTCATAGTCCCAGCGGAATTGAACCGTATCTGCGCAGTCGCCCCTGGCCACAGCCTGAAGGTAGTGCCATTCCCCGGCGACAGCGGGGTGAGGCACGCTCGGCTGAGTACCCACCCAGGGCACTGTGACTGGTCGAAAGGCATCCTGCGCGTGGGCAGCGCCTGTGCCCAGCGTCAACGCCGCAATTACGAGAGCGGACTTTTTCATCGTGGTGACTCCCTCTGCTCGAGCCTGCAACTGGCCCGTCGGAGGGAAAGTCGGTGGATCTACCTAGGCTGATGATGGCTCATTCTGGGTCGACCCACTGGTGGGTGCCTACGGACCCAGGGAGACGTCGATGTGATTCTGGGGCGGCTCCGCTCGCTCGAACCCGTGAGACAAGCCGAGGACCTCACACCACTCAGCGTGCCAGCACTTCAACAGATCAAATGCGTTGAGCTGCGTGTTGATCTCATCAACACACGAGGCGGCGTCGAGGGCTTCATCGTCTTTGAGCACACGATGAGTCCAGCGCATGCGGCTCTGAGTGAAGCCCCGGCGTCTCAGGGCAAAGGACAGTGCCTCCACCCCTGGTCCCCCACTGTGCAGCAAACACATCAGTCGCTCGAGGGCCAGCATGACCGATGGTGGACCCAGGGTGGGCCCCTGGAACACCTGCTCCACGAGGCTTGCGGACTCCGCAGGTAAATGCGCTCGAATCGCATCACACACGAGTGGGCGCCAGTACGCCTCATAGCGGCGCACGCACCCTCGCCGAATCAGGCGTCGCCGCGTCTCTGGAGACACCGGCAGCTGATGCTCGAAGGGCCGGGCCACGCCAGCGGCCCGCAACCAGAGACCCCATCCTTGTTGATGCTCCACCCGGTCGTACCCCATGCGGACCGCATGAAGCGACAACGGAGGCGCGACCACAGCCATGAGGAAGCGGTACACACGCTCCAGGCAGGCCCCCTCCTCAGGGGTGAGGGGTGCCCAGAAGTCAGCGGTGGTGGGGGATGCGGGAATCTCGATCAGCATGACGCCTCCAAGTGCGTGGTCTGATCTCCTCTACGCCCCGAGGCACTCAGGGCTTCCCGTAAAATGTGAAGCGTCGGATCTCAGCGCGTGGACAGCGAAAGTGTGTAGGGTGCCTGGGCGCCTTGATAGCCCAGTACCACGATGGTGCCGGGGCCCGAATGGCTGAATGACTCACCATCTGTCAGTGAATCCGATCCCACTGGGCGACCATCGGCGCCAAAGACCGGCTGGTTGCTGTTCTGATCCCACAAATACACGTCGAGATCACCCTGAGCGTGGCTGAAGTCGACGCTCACCGTCCACTGACCCCCATGGTTGATGCGATAGAAGTCCGGGGCGTTGTTGCACACGCCACCGGAGATCTGCCCTGCGCCGAGCACCCCCGCCTGTCCCGCGCTGTCGTTGGGCTCCGAGGCTTCTTCCTCGCAGTTGCCCCCGAGACCGCCTCCAGGGGGAGGATCCTGGGGCGAAGGCCCGGGGTTGGGATCAATGCCGAGGCGCTGAGACTCCTCTCGGGCGATCTGGGCGTAGTCCAGAGGTACGTTGCTGTTGCGCATATCGTGGATGATGCGCATGTCCGACCGACGGACGACAAAGGCTGTGGGGAACACACGGGTGATGGGGGCGTTGTGCAGCGTCATGGGCGAGGGTCGAGTCTCCCCGTCACCGATGCGCAACCCCGGGGCGCCAGAGGCGTACCGGGACAAGATCCGGTTGGCGTCTGCAGAAGAGGCCGGGTTGTAGCTCGAAGTCTGAGTCTCCACCCACAAGAGCAGGCCACCAGCAGAGTCGATGTTCTGGGCAGTGGGGGCCAGCTGCTGAATGTACGACGAGCATGCTGGGCACCACTCGGCGCCGATGATCACGACAGCGATGGAGTAGCGCTCGTACGCCGGATCGCAGTGGAACATCTCCAGATCGAAGGGGATCGACTGCCCATTGCCGGTGTAGGCCGAGCCCCAGGCGAGCTCGGGCATGATCTGGTTGAGTGAGATCTGCCCTGCCCCATGGGGGTACTCACAAGGTGCCGCAGGGGGATCAGGCTCCGGGCTCAAAGGATCCTCCTGTGGGGGCGGATCGTTCTGGGGCGGCGGATCGTTTTGCTGGGGCGGATCTCGCTCTGGGGGTGGCGCGTCGGGCCAGGGCTCAGGCTCGGGATCGTTCTGTGGTGGGTCCTCAGCCCAGGGATCATCTTCCTCAGGCCAGGGATCTTCTTCAGGATCAGGGGCAGGATCCTCGGCCCAGGGATCATCCTCGGGCTCCGGCTCCGGCGTCGGCGGATCACCAGGCTGCTGCTCCTCGGGCGCGCCTTGCTGTGGTGGAGGTGGTCCATTGGGGTTCGGGCTCTGCTCCTGCTCTTCGGGCTCGGCGATGGGGGGCGGCACGGAGCCACCGCCAGCAGGCGGTGGCTTGGCCCCAGGTGGCGGCTTGACGAAGGGGGTGTCGTCTCCCCCACTCTCGGCGTTCAGGTTGCCGAAATCACACCACCCGAACTCACTGCCAGGTACGGGGTGACACAAGAGCGAGCTGCACTCTGCAGGTGAGATGCACGGCTGAACACAGACACCCACCAGACAGGCGAGACCAGAGCTGCACGTACCGTTTGGTCCACACGATTGACCGATGGAGGTGTAATCGATGGCGGGCGTGCCGCCCTGGTCGATTTGTGCACATCCCCAGCCCGTCATCATCAGCGTCAGCGCCCAGAGCCCGACTCGCATGTTCATCCTCCACCAGTCCGATCAACTCAGACTGACGCAAGGGCCGGGCCAACCTACCTTCACCACTGTTCTCGAGGACTTTCGCCACCGGCCCCCTGTATGGAGCCCCAAAAACGTGCTGCCCAGGTCACTGAACACAGCTCAGTGTGTCCATCCGGTCTCACTGGACCTCTGATGCCGCTTTGAGTTGAAACCCCCGATACAGCCACTAAGCTGCCAGACTCGCATCGGGGAGTAGTGCTTATATGGCGAGTCTTTCGGACGTCCTTCTGACGTGGCCTACGGTCATGTACACCATCGCGATGGCCCTGATCCTGCTCTACTGGCTCACGGTCATCCTGGGCGCCCTGGACATCGACGTGCTCGACTTCGACGTCGATCTCGACGGCGGCGTCGATGGCGCGCTGGACGGCGCCCTCGATGGTGCTGTGGATGGTGCCGTCGATGGTGCCGTGGACGCAGCCCTCGATGGTGCAGCAGAGGGCGCAGCGGAAGGGGTCGCAGAAGGCGCAACCGAGGGCGCAGCAGAAGGCGCCGGTGAAAGCAGCGGTGGTCTGCTCTCGGGTCTTTTCGGGTTGCTCGGCGCCTTGAAGCTTCGGGTGGTGCCCGTCACCGTGGCCTTGAGCTTCATCATCCTCATCGCCTGGAGCGCCACGTTCTTCCTGATGGCCAACTTCGGCGCCGAGATCAGCGGGGTCATGCCCGGCTGGTTGCTCGGTGGCCTCGTGCTGCTTGGGGCCTTCGTCGTGGGCTTGCTCGGCGCCTCGGTGGCGGTGCAACCTCTGGGGCGCTTCTTCCACACCGAGCCTGCAGCTCGACGCAACGCCGTCATCGGTCACTTTTGTGAAATCTCCACGGGCCGGGTCGACCACCGATTCGGTCAGGCGCTGTTCCATGACGGCGCCGCCGGCCTCGTGCTGCAGGTGCGTTGTGATCGGGACAACGGCCTCAAACGAGGAGATCAGGCCCTCATCGTCGACTTCGACGATCATCGGGAGGCCTTCCTCGTCGAAATGATCGACAGATCACGCTCTTGAAACTCAACCTCGTCTGTTCTGCTGACCACTTGCCAAGGAGTTCGCGCCTGTCATGAACTTGCAGTTCCTCCTCATCGCCGTCGGCGTCTTCATCGTCATCGTCATCGGGATCCTGGTCATGATCACGCGGTTCTACCGCAAGGTCGATCAGGGTCAGGCCCTCATCGTGAACAAGCTCAAGGCCGAGCCGGAGGTCACCTTCACCGGCGGGGTGGTGCTGCCCATCGTGCACCGCGCAGAGACCATGGACATCTCGGTGAAAGCCATCGAGATCGCCCGCCGTGGCGCGGAAGGGCTCATCTGTCGGGACAACATCCGGGCCGACATCAAGGTGAACTTCTTCGTACGGGTGAACAAGACCACCGAAGACGTGCTCAAGGTGGCCCAGAACATCGGCTGCGTCCGGGCCAGCGATCGCGCCACCCTGGAAGAGCTGTTCGTGGCGAAGTTCTCCGAAGCCCTGAAGACCGTCGGTAAGCGGCTCGAGTTCGAGGAGCTCTACACCAAGCGCGAAGAGTTCAAGGACCAGATCGTCGAGGTCATCGGCCGCGATCTCAACGGCTATGTGCTCGACGACGCCGCCATCGACTACCTCGAGATGACCCCCCTCGACCAGATGGACGCCAACAACATCCTCGACGCCCAGGGCATCCGGAAGATCACCGAGATCACCAGCCAGCAGAACGTGCGCACCAACGATCTCAAGCAGACCGAGCGCATGGAGATCGGGCGCCAGAACCTGGCCTCCGACGAAGCCCTGTTCCGCTTCGAGCAGCAGCGCGCCGACGCTGAGGCCAAAAAGAACAAAGAGGTGGCCATCACCCAGGCCCGTGAGCAGAACGAGGCCCTCCGGGTGCAGCAGGAAGAAGGTAAGAAGACCGCCATCGCTCGGAACAAGGCCGAGGAAGAAGTGGCCATCAGCGCCGAGGCCAAGGCCCGCTCCGTCGCCGTAGCGGCGAAGGCGCGGGAGCGCGAGATCGGCGTCGAAGAGGTGCGCATCAAGAAGGCCTCTGATCTCGAGGAGATCGGCCGCGAGCGCGAGGTGGAGCTGCGACGCATCTCCAAAGAAAAGGATCTCGAGGTCGAGCGGAAGGACATCGCCGACGTGGTGCGCCAGCGCATCGCCGTGGACAAGACCGTCGCCGAGGAAGAAGAGCGCATCAAAGATCTGCGGGCGCAGGCGGAAGCCGAGCGTGAGAAGCAGGTGAAGATGGTGAAGGCCGAGGCCGACGCCCAGGAGGCCCTCGTCAAGGAGATCAAGGCCGCCGAGGCCAACGAGGCCGTGGCCAAGTTCAAGGCCCGGGAGCGCCTCATCAGCGCCGACGCCGAGGTAGAAGCCGCTGACAAGGCCGCCCGCGCCAAGACGCGCCTCGCCGAGGGTGTGCAGGCCGAGCAGGCCGCCCACGGCCTCGCCGAGGTCCGGGTGCAGGAGGCGCAGGCCGCCGCCATCGAGAAGCAGGGTCTCGCCGAGGCCCGGGTCACCAAGGAGAAGATGAACGCCGAGGCCGAGGGTCAGGAGTCCCAGGGCATGGCCCGCCTGAAGGTGCGCCAGGCCGAGGTCGAGGTCACCGAGCAGGAAGGCATGCTCAAGGCCAAGCTGGTGAGAGAGCAGCGCGAGGCCGAGGCCAACGCCATCGAGCAACAGGGCGTCGCCGAAGCGAAGGTCAAGGAAGCCCACGCCGCGGCCATCGAGAAGCAGGGCACCGCAGAGGCCGCCGCCATCCGCGAGAAGCTCGCCGCCGAGGCCGCCGGCCTCGCGGAGAAGGCCGAGGCCATGAAGGCCCTCGACGGTGCCGGTCGGGAGCACGAGGAGTTCCGCATCAAGCTGGAGCAGGAGCGCGAGATCGCCATGGCCAAGATCCAGGCTCGGGTCCAGGTGAGCGAGGCTCAGGCCCGCGTCATGGCCAACGCCTTCGATCAGGCGAAGATCAACATCGTCGGCGGCGACGGTCAGTTCTTCGACCGGTTCCTCAAGGCTGTGAGCCTCGGCCACGCCGTCGACGGCTTCATGGACGCGAGCACCACGGCGCAGACCGCCCTGGGCGAGTACCAGGACGGCAGCCGTAGCTTGCCCAACGATCTCACCGAGATCCTGAGCCGCCCCGCCATCGGCCCCGAAGGCATCAAGGACCTCTCCCTCGTGGCCTTGATCAAGAAGCTGATGGACGGCGCTGGCCCCGATGACATGGTGAAGCTGCGGGCCCTGCTGGCCCAGGTGCAGCGCCAGGGCATCGGCGGCCTCTCTCTGCTGCCTGCGGGCACGCACACCAAGGGCACTCCTGACGCCGAGGGCTGATGAGCACCGACACCGAAGTCCAGTCTGATGTCGGAGAAGAAGGCGGCGCTCAGCTCGCCGGGGGCAACTACGACCTGATCCACCGGCGCCTGCTCAACCAGGCCGGTGAGCTCAAGGCCCTGGTGGCCGCCCTCGACGAGCGCCGCAAGGCCACCTTCGGCAGCACCGATCTCACCGTGGTGGGCAACGAGCGCGTGCGGACCGAGCACAACTGCGTGCCTCGGGACATCGCCAACGTCGGCGGCCGCCTGTTGTTCGGCTACAACGTCTTCATGGGACTCAAGCAGGGCACCGCCGTGGATGACGTGCTGGGCCTGCACCAGTTCAGCGAGGCAGACGGCGGGGGGTTCGACTTCTCCGCCCTCCCCGGCGACGACGCCGACCGGGCCTACCTGCAGGACCCGCAGTTCCACAAAGACTTCGACGACCTCTACAAGTACTACCGGGACACACGTCTCGCCGCCTTGAGGGTGACGGAGAGTCAGCTGCTCGCCGTGTTCCAGGTGAGCGAGCGGGTCGACGATCTCAAGGTCTTCCGGTGGCGCATCGAGTCTTCAGGTCAGCTCAGCTACGTCGATAACCGCGGTGATCGGGACTACACGTTCCCCCCGAGCCACGACTTCGAGTGGAAGCTCACCGGCCGCGAGCACCACGTCTATGGTGATCACCCTCACGTGAACATCGAAGATGTGGTCTTCGTGGAGACGGTGGGTGGTGATCTCACCATCAAGATCGAGGACAACACCGAGGACGGCGAGGGCATCTACAGCGAGCCCGTCGACGACGGGAACCAGACCCTCGACGATGCCGAGATCCATTACGCCCGGGTGGGCCACCTGGTACTGCTCAAGATCCTCCCTTACCGAGAGCTGGCGTATCGCTATCTGGTCTTCAACACCCGCACCCACGACGTGCAGCGCATCGACGGCATCGGCGAGGCCTGTGTCCAGTTGCCGGAAGATCACGGCATCATGTTCCCGGGCGGGTACTACCTGAATACCGGGGAGCACAAGGTCTTCGAGGGTGAGACCGAGGGCCTCGAGTTCAAGCGCATCATCAAGAGCCCCAACGGCGAAGACGTCATGTACGTCTTCTTCCGGCGCACCGACGGCCACTATCAGCTGCTGCCGTACAACCTCATCGACAAAGCAGTGCAGAGCCCCATCGAGTGCCACGGCTACAGCCTCTTCGACGACGGCCGCATGGTGGTGTTCCGTGCTCTGAGCGACGAGCCCACCCGTGTGCACCCCATGCAGGTGTGGCAGACCCCGTTCATGTCGCTTGAGTTCGCCGCCAGCGCCCCCACGGACAGCCGCTACCCGCAGCTCTCCAAGATCGGGAACGCCGATTTGGTGCGGGGGATCAGCGAGCTGTACTCCATTGAACGACTCGCGGAGCACCCGCAGCCCAACCGGGCCATCTTCGAAGATCTCATCGCCGCCATCAGCCGCATCGGCGACGCCCACTTCTGGCTCGGCTCGAGCAGCCAGAAAGAAGGCGCACAGAGCGAGGAAATCGGGGCGATCCCTGAAGCCCTCGATCAGATGCGCCGCACCGCCGATCTCATCGTCGACGAGTACGAGAAGGTGGTCCTGCTCAAGGATCGGGCGCGGGCGGCCCTCGCCGAGGCCGAGCAGGCCCACAGCGATCTCGTGGCGGGGCTGCGACCTGAAGACTTCCGTCGGGTGGACGACTTCATGCAGTCCCTCACCGACTTGCGTACGCGCCGTGGGCAGCTCATCAGCGTCAAAGAGGTGCGTTACATCGACCTCGAGCGCATCGACGCTTTGGAGCAGGCCACCATCGAGGCCTACGACAAGGTGGGTCGGGCGTGCGTCCGGTTCCTGTTGCGAGATGAAGCCCTCGCCCCCCTCACCGCAGAGATCGATCGTCTGCTCGCCAGCCTCGAAGGGGTCAAGAAGGTCAAAGAGGTGGCCCCCCTCGTAGAGAAGGCCGACAGCATCAGCGAAGGCCTCGACGTGCTCACCGAAGTCATCGGCGGCCTCGAGGTGGAGGACGCCACTGAGCGCACCGGCATCTTGGAGTCGATCTCCGAGGTCTTCAGCCATCTGAACCGCGCCCGGGCCACCCTCAAGAACAAGCGGAAGAGCCTGCTCACCGCCGAGGGGCAGGCGGAGTTCGCCGCCCAGTTCAAGCTCTTCGGCCAGAGCGCTCAGTCGGCCCTGGGGCTGTGCGACACCCCTGAGAAATGTGACGACCAGCTCGGACGCTTGATGGTGCAGCTCGAAGAGCTCGAGGCCCGCTTCAGCGAGTTCGACGAATACCTCGGCGATCTCGCGAGCAAGCGCGAAGAGGTCTACGAGGCCTTCGCCGCCCACAAGCAGACCCTGCTCGAAGAGCGCCAGCGCCGGGCAGGCAACCTCGTCAAGGCTGGAGAGCGCATCCTCTCCGGCGTGGCCCGACGGGCCGCCACCATGAAGGGCGACGACGAGCTCAACGCGTGGTTCGCCGCCGACGCCATGGTGATGAAGCTGCGCACCCTCGTGGAGCAGCTGCGAGATCTCGGTGACGGCGTCAAGGCCGACGAGCTGGAGAGCCGGCTCATCGCCGCCAAGCAAGAGGCCTTGCGAGGTCTACGCGATCGCCAGGATCTCTTCGAAGAAGGCGAGAACGTCATCAAGCTCGGGCGTCATCGCTTCAGCGTGAACACCCGCCCCATGGAGCTGACGCTGGTGCCCCGTGAAGACCGCATGGCGTTTCACCTCACCGGCACCGACTTCTACAGCATCGTCGACGACGAGGTCTTCGAGGCCACCGCCCCCTTCTGGAGCCAGAGCCTCGTCTCCGAGAGCAAGGCGGTCTATCGCGGGGAATACCTCGCCGCGAGCATCCTCTTCGCCGCAGAGGCCCCAGGCGGCACGTTCTCCCTCGCCGATCTGCACGCCGATCTCCGAGGCACAGACGGCGGTCCGGATCATGGCCCTGTGGCCCAGGGCGCGGGTCATCCAGACCCCGGCCTGCTGGCGCGGGTCCGCTCCGTGGCGGAGTCGCGGTACGACGAGGGCTACGAGCGTGGCCTGCACGACGCCGACGCAACCCTCATCCTCGAGAAGCTGCTCAACCTGCACGAGGGCGCCGGCCTGCTGCGCTTCGGGGCGCATATCCGTGCCTTGGGCCAGCTCTTCTGGAGCCACGGCGTCGCCACCGCCTCCGGCGACTTCGAGAAGCTGATGCAGCAGTGGCATCGCCGGGCGGTGAGCCTCGGGCGCCTGCGGGCCGCCTTCGGCCGGGCCCCTGCCCTCGGGGATCTCGCAGCTGATCTGACTGAGGCCCTGCAGGTTTTCGTCGACGAGCACGGCCTCGGCGATCATTGGAGCGAGGCCGACCTGCTCCGGGGGGGTCGCTATCTGGTAGAGGAGCTGGCCAAGCCGAAGTTGAGCTTCACCGTGAGCCAGGAAGCCCGTCACGTGGGCGACGCGCTCTGGAAGGCCCTCGAGGATCATCGAGATCCCGTGCGCACGGGCGGCGCCCTCAGCGGTCGGGCTGCCTTGGAGGCCGATCTCCGGGCCTTCGATCAGCTCTCCGACGGGCAGTCGCTGATCCATCGATTCGAGGTGCTCGTGGCCTGGATCGAGGCCTTCGTGGGCGCCAAGGGCGATGAGGGAGAGCGGCACCTGATCACCGAGGTGGCGGCGCTGCTCACCGACGAGCGACTCCCGCGCAAGGCCACCGCCGCCCTCACCGAGACCACAGTCGAAGGCCTGCTCGGGCAGCACCGCCGAATCGAAGACGGCAAGATGGTGCTGCGGATCGACGAGTTCCTCGGGCGCCTCACCGACTTCGTGGAGCATCAGGTGCCGGGCTATCGCGGCTACCGCCAGGCCCGAACCACGCTGCTCGAGACCACCCGTAGCCAGCTTCGCCTCGACGAGTACACCCCCAAGGTGATGAGCGCCTTCGTGCGCAACCGCCTCATCGACGAGGTCTATCTGCACATGGTCGGCGACAACCTCGCCAAGCAGATGGGCAGCGTCGGCGAGGGCAAGCGCACCGACCAGATGGGCCTGCTGCTGCTCGTCTCCCCACCCGGGTACGGCAAGACCACCCTCATGGAGTACGTGGCCAACCGCCTGGGCCTCGTCTTCGTGAAGGTGAACGGCCCCGCCCTGGGCCATGGCGTCATCTCCCTCGACCCTTCGGAGGCCCCCAACGCCACCGCCCGACAAGAGGTGGACAAGATCAACTTCGCCCTCGAGATGGGCAACAACGTGATGCTCTATCTCGACGACATCCAGCACACCCACCCGGAGCTGCTGCAGAAGTTCATCAGCCTCTGCGATGCCCAGCGGCGCATCGAGGGCGTCTGGAAGGGGCGCACCCGGACCTATGACCTGCGGGGCAAGAAGTTCTGCGTGGTCATGGCCGGGAACCCCTACACCGAGTCGGGTGATCGCTTTCAGATCCCCGACATGCTGGCCAACCGCGCCGACACCTACAACCTCGGTGACATCCTCGAAGGTCGGGACGAGGTCTTCGCGCTGAGCTACGTGGAGAACAGCCTCACCAGCAACCCCACCCTGGCGCCTCTGGCCACCCGAGATCGCGAAGACATCCACCGGTTCATCAAGAAGGCTCAGGGCGCCGAGATCGCCGACACCGACTTCAGCCACGCCTACTCAGCGGTGGAGATCAACGAGATCACCGAGGTGCTCAAGCGGCTGTTCCAGGTCCGCGATGTCTTGCTGGCGGTGAACTTGATGTACATCGAGTCCGCTGCTCAGGAAGACGCCTACCGCACTGAGCCGCCCTTCAAGCTGCAAGGCAGCTACCGCAACATGAACAAGGTGGCGGAGAAGGTGGTGGCGGCGATGAACGCCGCAGAGCTCGAGGCCCTCATCGACGATCACTACGCCGGTGAAAGCCAGACCCTCACCGCCGGCGCCGAGGCCAATCTGCTCAAGCTCGCGGAGCTACGAAACCGCATGAGCCCCGAGCAGTCTCAGCGCTGGGCCACGATCAAGTCCGACTTCAGCCGCAACACCCGTATGGGCGGCGACGAGACAGATCCGGCGACCCGCATCGCGGGCCTGCTCGCCGATGTGGGGCAAAGCCTCGAGCGCATCGGCCACGCGGTGTCCACCGTGGGCCAGCCTCAGTCGGGCGTAGTGGCGGAGCTTCAGGGCATGAAGGCCCTTTTGCTCGCCGCAATGGAAGAAGCGAAGTCGTCCCCGATGCCCACGAGTGGCCCCAGCCCGGATCAGGGCGCCCTGGCAACAGCCCTGGCAGGTCTGCAGAGCGCTGTGGAGCAGGCCACCCGCCCCGTGGTGGATCTGCGCATCGAGAACGCGCCGCCGCCAGGCGTCGAAGAGCTGCTGGGTCAGCACGTGGCCATCGTCGAGCGCACGCTGGTGCCGCTCGTACAGACGGCGACGCAGTACATGCACGATGGTGGCTCATTGGTCGAAGAGCTGCGAACGCTGCTCGATCACCTTCGAGCGGCCACTTCGGGAGGTGCTTCATGATCGTCCGCGTGCCGTGGGATTCACTGCCCACCGAGACGCTCAATCGCCTGGTGGAAGAGTTCGTCACCCGCGATGGTACAGACTACGGGGAGCACGAGGTCGATACGGAGACCAAGGTGGTCCAAGTGCTGGGCCAGCTGCGCAAAGGCGATGTCGTGATCACCTTCGACAGCGATTTGGGCACCGCCAACATCGTGCTGAAGAAAGACGCCCCACCGGCCCCAGAGGTCAGCGGCTGAGGCGTTTCACCACCTGCTCGGCCACCCCCATGGCCGAGGCAGGGTTCTGGCCCGTGATCAGTCGATCGCTCACCGCCACGTTGGCCTTGAAGTTCTCCACCCCGATGAACTCCGCCCCACGCTCGCGCATCTTGCTCTCGAGCAGAAACGGCACCACCTCGGTGAGCTCCACCGCGGTCTCCTCGGCGTTGGTGAAGGCGGCGACCCTCTTGCCCTTCACGAGGTACTCGCCATCGGAGAGCTTCACGTTCACCAATGCCACCGGCCCATGGCAGACCGCGGCCACCACCCCACCCTTCTCGTAGATGTCGGCGGTGAGCCTCTGGAGTATGGGGTCGTCGGGCAGATCCCACATCGTGCCGTGGCCGCCGGCGAAGAAGATGGCGTCGTAGTCCGAAGCCTTCACCTCCGAGGCCTTTACGGTATTCAGCGTGCGGCCCACCTTCTTGGGATCGTCGAGGAAGTCCACGTTGATGGCATCTTCTCGGTTCACCCCGTCCATGGGCGCCTTGCCGCCCTTGGGCGAGACAAAGGTCATCTCGAAGCCCGCTTTGGAGAAGACATGAAACGGATGACTGACCTCGGACAAGAAGAACCCGGTCTCTTTGCCGGTCTTGCCGAGCTCACCGTGGCTGGTGAGCACCATGAGGATGTGAGGTGGTTTGTTGCTCTTGGTGTGCTCCTTGGCCTCCGCAAGGCCAGAGAAGGCAGCGACGAGGCACAAAGCAATGAAGACCCTACGACTGGCTGACGACACTGACGAACTCTCGTGAAGTGAATGTGCGCCGGATCAGATGCCAGATCGACGCGATGCGTTCCATCGCCTCGGGCTCCCGCTCACCGACCTGCTGGGCACCCGCTCACATCTCGCCGGGCTCCCAGTGGGTCACCTCGAAGGTGGTGCTGCCCAGCTCCACTCCATCTTCGTCGAAGACCTTCACCTCCCAGTTGCCCATCTGGCTCACGCGCTTCATCGTGCTGCGGGACCAGGTGCGCCAGCGGCTGCTCTTGCCCACGTTCAGATCGACAGCCCACTTCCGCTTGCCGTCCTTGTACCAGACCATCCTCACCTGCTGGGCAGGCCCCGTGCGGTTGTTGAAGACAGCGTAGGCATGCACCGTGGGCTCATCAGGCAGCCGGAAGGCGGTGTTCTCGCCCTTCAACCGGCGCTTCTCTACGCCGGTGCCCATCTTCAGCGTGACGAGCTTGATGGCGCCCGCCTCGGCGGGGCCAGCGACGCCTCCATCTTCGATGTCGTGGGGGTCTTCTCCTGCCTGAGCGATGCCAGCGGTGCCGAGGATGAGGGCGAGGAGCAGGGTGAAGCGGGTGATGAGCGACATGAAGGCCTCCTTGAATCTTGATGCGTTTCGTAGACGCAAGGAGGTACTGCCAAGGGCGTGCCAACCATTTTCGAGCGTTTCATCTGCGCCCGAGAGGCTCTTCGGCATCGAAAGCTCGCTTTAGAGTCAATAAAAGCTACTTTGAGTAGACTTCATTGACTTTCCACATCTCCCGTTCGAACTCCTGGCAGGGTGCCGATGATGCCTCGTAGGGCACCCGAATCCAGAGCAAGCGCCACTTTGGCAGATCTGCCTTGGGATCAGGCTCGAAGCCGTTGGCTTCGGCGATCAGCTTCACCGTCGTCCCGAACGATCGGGCCAGAGAACGCTGAGTCTCTCCACCCTCGGTGACGTACTGAAACAGCTGGTACCCCTTTGCCGCCTCGTACCGGTCGGCGTTCTCCATGGCTCTTGGAGACAGATAGCGAATGTGCAGGTGGGTCCGGTGGCCCGGCGCGTGAACGAAGAGTGCGTCCTTGTGCCGGCGGCCCTTGGGATACGCGAAGATGCCTTCGAGCTCTGACTCTGGGATCTGCAGTTCGTCACGGGCATAGCGATAAATGCGGCCCTGTTGGCGGTAGTCCAGAATGCCCACCTCGATGGGGCCATTCCGGATCAGCGCGTTGATGAGGGCCCAGGTCTTCTCGGGATCCATCGGCCCCCGCAAACCTTCGCCAGCAGGCTCGAAGTACAACAAGATGTCCACGTCCCGACCGGTCTGGTGGGATCGGTGGGGCTTGATGCGGCGGCCGCGATATTTGGAGATCTCCGTCACCACGAGATCAGGGCCCTCAGGGTAGAGCGCCATCATCTCGTCAGCGGCCTTGCGCACCGCCTGAACTGTCTCCCGAGTGCCCCACGCAGCCCGGGTGCGCAGGTAGATGCCCGACCGTTCGGTCAGCCACACCGGGTTGGACTGATAGCCATGATTCGGATCACCTACAGAACGGCTGGGCCAGAAGAGCGGGCCCAGGGTGTTGTCCGCGGCGCGACTGAGGGCGTGCAGCTCACCACGAAACACCTCGACCGCTTGCTCGACGCCCGTCACGACCGAGAGCTGGACGTCACCACCCCCAGGAGGCGCCTCAAGGGCTTTCTGCTGTTGTTGGTAGTCCGGGTGGGTGCGCCAGTCTACCCACTGGCCTTTACGGCCAGTAGCGTCTCCGAGGGCCCACTGCGCCCACAGGGCACCGCAAACCAGCACGGTGGCGCCCAGGGCGACGTGCTTCACAGCCCGAACCCCATCTGCTCCACCTTGCCCAACGTGCGGCGCACATGCTCTCGCGCCTCGTCGGGCAGATCAGGTCGACCGAGCATCCAACGCAGGTACTCGTGCTCAGCGTCGACGAGACGAGTACCCACGTGCTTGCCCAGGCCGAGCCTGAGCGTGCCGTCCTTGCGATCTTCGTAGAGGTAACGACCGAAACGCTCCATCTCGGCGTCCAGGTCACGCTGAATCTGTGCCTGTCGGGCAAAGGCCTCGTCGACATCGTCAGGCAAAATGCCCGCAGCCAGCATGCCCATGAGCAGCAGCCCCGTGGCGTAGGAGTCGGCGTCGGCGCTGTGGGCGCGATCTTCCGGCAGCTTGATGCCATAGAGTTCGCACACAGTGCCCAGCTTCAAGGTGCGCTCTCCACGGTGATCCCACCGGGCCCACAGGAACGGATCGAGAATCGGAGGCAGTCGCCACTCGATGCCGTGGCGATCATTCTCGGCATGGATGATGGCGGCATCGAAGAAGATGGCGTTGTAACCGCACAACACCGGCTTTACCTCGTCGAGATGAGCCTTGAGACGGCCAGCCACCTCGGGCCACTTTGGGGCGTTGGCTACATCTTCGGCCCGAATACCGTGCACGGTGATGGCCCCTGCGGAGATGTACTGGCCAGGGTTCACTGGGGTCCGCTGCAAGGGCCCCCAAGGTTGGCCCCGAAACACATAAGCGCCTCCGAGCTCGATGATGCGGTCGAACTCCACCTTGGGGCCGGTGGTCTCGGTGTCGATGGCCAGGATCAACGAATCTGACAAACGCATGCACAACCCTTCGCCGGGGAAACTGCGGGTCGGAGAGCATACGGAGAAGCGCTCACTGTGTGAAGAGGCTCACGCCTCTCAGGGGCAGGCATCACCCCCAGCGATGGTGAACCTGATCAGATAGCCAGTGCTCCCCTGCCAGCTCGTCTGCCCGCCGACGACGAAGCCACCATCGCACCCAGGCCTGAAGGCTGCGTCATAGAGGTAGGTGTTGCTGTCAGCGTTGTACGGCGGATCTTCCCAGCCAGGGACTGAGACGTCGATCATCTCGCACACCAGGGCATCACACCGATACAGGTCGTGGCGATACTCGATCACGGTGCCCCGCAGAGGGTTCACGCCACTGCGGCCGAGAATCAAGGCCCGACGCCCGTTGGGCTGGAAGGCGACGCCGTAGATGCCCTGACGGGAGAACCGGGGGGCATCACCGTACGCATTGAGCTGCCCACCCTCGAATCGGTAGACCGCGCGGCCCGACCAGCTGACCACCAGGGCGTAGTCTCCACCAGGCCAGCGGGCCACTCGAGACGTGTTCCCGAGGTTGTTGTTTCCAGGGTTCACCCGCCACTCTCCCACCCCACCGATGACGGCATAGAACAGGGTCTCGGCGCCGTTCTCCCCACAGGCCACGAAGACGCCGGTGCCACCAAACTCGTCGGGGGCGAAGGCGATGTCGTCACACCCGGTGCCTGAGAACTGCGCGGGGGCCTGCCCCACGAACTCACCGAGGCCTTCTGGGCCGCCGAAGGGATCGAAAGACCACAAGAAGGCGGTCCGCGCGCCTGAGTTCCCACCTCGGCCCAAGATGACGGGGTGCGCCCAGTTGTCGTCTGCCCAGGGGGGCATCTCCACTGCTTCGAAGGTGATCCCAGGCAGGCGGCCCACTTCGCTCACCGCAGGCAGGCCTGCTTGCCAGAGCAGATGATCGAACCAGAACACCACCCCGGCGGGGGCGTCGTCGACGGCCCCGACGATGAGCGCCCCTCGGCCGTCTCGGGTGAAGTTCACGTCTCTCAGACGCAGCCCACCACCAAGGGCCACAGGGGTGGCCTGGCCCGTCGCCCAATCCACGACGAAGAGCCGATCGTTCCGCTCAAGCGTGATGGCGTATTCACCCTGCGGGTGGAACGCGATCTGGTGCAGCTCGTCGAGGCCACCCACCGGCAGGCGATCGTAGACATAAGCGCCTGGGGGAGGCGTGGGCTGCTCCACGAAGGCGTCCGGTACGCTGAAGTCGGGCACCCCCTCGTCAGGGATCTCGGCGTCGGGGATTTCGAAGTCCGGGATCTCCATGTCGGGGATCTCCATGTCGGGGATCTCTACATCAGGTACTTCTGCATCTGGTACCTCTGCATCTGGAACCTCCATGTCGGGGATCTCCGCATCGGGCACCGCGATGTCCGGGATGTCTGCATCCGGTACCAAAACATCAGGCAGCTCAGCATCCGGGATCTCCATGTCAGGGATCTCTACATCCGGGATCTGGGCATCAGGGATTGCCGCATCGGGCACCTCGGCATCCGGTACCTCACGATCGGGCACCTCGGCATCTGGAATCTCCATGTCGGGGATCTCAGCGTCGGGGCCAGTGGAGGAGGCATCAGGCACCAACATGTCGATCATCGACGCGTCGGGCACCTGTACATCTAGCAACTCTGCGTCGGGTACATCGGCGTCAGGAGACGAAGCATCGGGTGCCTGCATGTCCGGTACGGGTCGAGCGTCAGGCACGCCTTCGTCGAGCAGCTCAGCGTCCTCGACAGCGGCATCGAGGACCTGATTCGGCCGCTCTGGCTGGCACAACCCATCGAGACATGCCTCTCCGAGCAGGCAGTCGTCGGCCCCGTCACATGACCGACCGCCCAGAGGCACACAGATGCGCAATTGTGGATCACAGGCCTGGTCTTGTGGGCAGTCCCGATTGCGGCTGCAGGCGATCGACGCGTCACTCTGACACTCACCCACTCCGCAGTCGCGATCCGGATCGAGAGCAGGGGCTACAGTGCAGGTGCCCTCGACGCAGGTGGCGCCCCGTGGACAGTCCGTACTGGTGGTACAGCTCCCACACCCACCGTCGCTGCACCGCGGGCCCGCTGTTCCGCCACCTCCGTCACCGTCAGCGCACCCTCCGAGGAGCATCACCAGCGCACACAGAGCGGCCCTGGCCCAGGCCATGCCTCTCACAATCGATGCCAATGATGCGTTCACAGATCTCTCCCAGGCACATCTTCTTCGGGGGCAGCCCATCGCGTCGCCCCTTCGTTCCACCGCACAACCCCGAGGGTCAGCAGTCGGCAACATATCAAGCCCACCACGTCGCAGGCGAGCCCCAGCCTGCCCACGGTACGGCGAAGCCAACTGCCTGCTCTTGCCTGCCCTCGATTGCTGGCGCAGGATAGGCCTCCTCACTCGCCATGTGGAGCGACTTGCGTGCGGCCTCTCTCTCGTCTAGCAGCCCTTGCCCCTCTCTCTGCCCTCTCGCTGGGCGTCGGACTCACTCTGGGTTTGAGCACCCTCACGAGTACAGGCTGTGGAGGTGGCCCATCGGTCCGCTCGGCCACGACAGAGACTGCAGCAGAGGCCCTGGAGTGGTTCAGGACGCTGGACGCGCGGTATGAAGCCTTCCGCCAGCCCATCGCCGCCTTCCGCTGGCGCCAGCTCGGTGGACCTGACGAGGGCGCGGCGCCGAACTTCGCCGAAGCGAAGAAGGCAGAGGCGAACTTCCTCAATGACGCCGAGCTTGATCTGCGCCTCGCCGCTCTGGAGAAACACAAGGCCCCAGCCATCGCCGCGCTCGCCCGGGCGTGGCGCCAGCTCAGGCAACGCTATGGTGTGCTCGACGCCCCCAGCGTGCGGGCCTTGCAAACCCGCCTGGATCACGCCCTCGCTGGTCCCCCTGGCAGCGTCTCTGCTGATCGGGGCGAGCGATGGTTGAGCGCCGGCGCTGACGCCAAAGGCCGCACCGACGCCCTGAGGGCCATCGCCAAGCGCACCGCAGCGGCTCTACCGTTACTCATCGAGCGGGCGCGGCGGCTCGACACCATCGCCCGAAATCGCGGCACCCGCGACTACCCCGATCTCGCCACAGGCCTGCCTCTCAAGGGGGCGCTCTCTGGCATCGAGCAGCAGTGCAGCCTCAACCTCGGTCAGACGCAAGCAGCCTGGCGCGCCCTGATGACCCGCGGCGCGGCCAAGCTGGGGCGCCAACCCCACGAGGGGGACTTTCAGTCGCTGACGGAGTCCTGGCTCGGCGAGACCAGCTCGTGGATGACCCAGCAAGCCGTTCACGAGGCCCTCGGCAATACACTCACCACTTGGGGGTTGATGCGAGGGCCGTTGCCCTCGGCGGTGGAAGCACAGGGACAAGGGCCCGAGGGTGCTCGAGTCGTGGCAGTGGCCGCTCCCAACGACGTGCGCATCATCGGGCGCTTTCCTGATGGCTACCTCGGCGCCCGGGCGTGGGCTCGGGGCATGGCCCGGGTGGTGTACGCCCGGACCATCGACCAGCAACACCAGCCCTATCGGCAACTGCCCCACAGCGAGGCCCTCGTCGAGGGCTTCTCCAACCTCGTGGCCAGCCTGCTGAGAGATCCCCAGTGGCTTCGGCAGGCTTTTCCCACGGTGGATCCCGGCCTGATTCAGGGGCACCTCGATGCGGTGGCAGCATACGAAGCCTGGTCGCTGCGCCAGACGTGCCTGCTCGCCCGTCTGGAGCTCGAAGCCCACACTGATCGCGATCTCGTGACCCGACACCGGCAGATCTTCGATGAGAGCTTCGGTCAGCTGCCCATGGCACCGCCAGCCTGGCTCTCTCCTGCCCTCATGCGGCAGCCCCTCGCGGCTTGGTCTCAGGTCGTCGGGCGCCATGTGGGCGACGTGCTGCTCAGCCGCGTGGGCGATCGCCCCATGGCAGACGCCGACGTCGGCCGGTGGTTGCGACTCGGGTTGCTGTCCAAGGGCAACCGGCTCACCCTCACTCAGGTCCTCGATCCCAAGGTCAGCCCCACACTTCAGCAATGGCTGACCATCCAGAGTACGACTGGCAGCTGAGCCCACAGCGCCCTCGTCATGGGCCACCCCATTTCGAACTTCTTGATTCCCCAGAGCCTGCGGCTTACCCATGGGCCGAGAAACCACACGAAAAGGAGTCGATGATGACGACCCAGACTACAACTACGACCGACGCCGACGCCCTCTACGCCATCCGCCACAGCCTGAGCCACATCATGGCCCAGGCGGTGCTGCAGATTCGGCCAGGGTCTACCCTGGGCTTCGGGCCACCGATTGATGACGGGTTCTATTACGACTTCATCTTGTCGTCTCCGATCACCGAGGAAGACTTCCCGGAGATCGAGAAGAAGATGAAGCACATCATCAAGCAGAACCAGGCCTTCGAGCGCGAGGAGCTGCCTGCTGAAGAGGCTCTGGCCCGCATCAACGAGATGAACGAGCCCTACAAGATGGAGTACGCCCAGGAGCTGCTCGAGAAGAAGGGCCTCGACGGCCTCACGTTCTACCGCAACGGGCCTTTCCTCGACATGTGTGACGGCCCCCACGTGGAGAAGACCCGAGAGCTCGCCAAGGCTGGGTACAAGCTGCGCTCGGTGGCCGGTGCCTACTGGCGGGGCGACTCGAAGAACGTGATGATGACCCGCATCTACGCCTGGGCCTTCGCCGATCGCGAGACCCTCAACACCCACGTGAAAGCGTACAAAGAAGCCCAGGCGCGAGATCACAAGAAGCTGGGCAAGAGCCTCGACATCTTCGTCATCGACGACGAGATCGGGAAGGGCCTGCCCCTGTGGCTGCCCAACGGCACCGTGATCCGCGATCAGCTCGAGGCCCTCGCTCGGGAGCTGGAGTTCAAGGCGGGCTACCAGCGGGTGGTGACCCCCCACCTGACCAAGGCCAGCCTGTACTACAAGACCGGCCACCTGCCCTACTACACCGACTCCATGTACCCCATGATGGAGCTCAAGGAGACGGTGGAGACTGACGACGGCGGCACGGAGCAAGTGGTGAAGGAGCAATACATGCTCCGGCCCATGAACTGCCCGCACCACCACCGCGTGTACGCGTCTCGCAAGCGCAGCTACCGCGATCTGCCCGTTCGCCTGGCAGAGTACGGCACCGTGTACCGCTTCGAGGACTCCGGGGCGCTCTCCGGCATGCTCCGGGTACGTGGGATGAGCATGAACGACGCCCACATCTACTGCACCGCCGATCAGATCCATCAGGAGTTCCTCGGGGTGATGGAGATGCACCGCGAGGCCTACAGCATCCTCGGGCTGAGCGACTATCACATGCGCTTCTCCACCTGGGATCCGGAGGATCCCAAGGGCAAGCAGAAGTTCATCGACGATCCGGAGGGCTGGGCCATGGCTCAGCGTCTGGTCCAGGAGGCCATGGACGCCTCGGGTCTCCCCTACGTCGAGGGCAAGGGCGAGGCGGCCTTCTACGGCCCCAAGGTGGACTTCCAGTTCCGCACGGTGACCGGCCGTGAGGAGACGGCGAGCACCAACCAGCTCGACTTCGGCGTCGCCGGTCGCCTGGGCCTCACCTACACCGACTCCGACGGCACCGAGAAGACCCCCTACATCATCCACCGGGCCCCTCTGGGCACCCACGAGCGCTTTGTGGCCTTCTTGATCGAGCACTACGGGGGCGCCTTCCCCACCTGGCTATCTCCGGTCCAGGTGCAGATCGTCCCCGTGGCGGAGACCTTCGTCGAGTACGGCGAGAAGCTCGTGAGCGAGCTCCGCGGAGAGATGGTCCGGGCAGAGATCGACGCGGGCAACGACACCTTGAACAAGAAGGTGCGCAACGCGGTCACCCGCAAGATCCCGAACGTTCTGGTGGTGGGCGAGCGGGAGATGCTCGAGCAGTCGGTCACCCTGCGCCGCTACGGCAGCCGCGAGCAGGTCACCATGCCCTTCGCGGAGTTCAAGGCCCGGCTCCTGACCACCATCAAACGACGCACTCAGACCTTCGTCGACGAGGCCTGAGGCCACGCGCCCTCTTCGGGGGCGCTCTCAACCCTTCGAGCCAGGTTGGCGGGAGGCGGGCGCATGCTCTGGCGCATCATCAAGTGGTTCTTCATCCTCGTAGGGATCCTCGCCCTGCTGACCGTGGGCTTCGTGTACTGGCAGCTGCGCACCCTCAAGGAGGCGATGCGACAGGACCAGCCCCTGGCCATCGCCGCCGTCGAGGCCCCGCCAGATGCACGGCAGGCCCTCGTACAGAAGGCCATGGAAGAGGCCGCGTCGTCAGAGCACGTGATCAAGCTCTCCGGTGAGCACCTCACCTGGATCCTCTCCGCGGTGATCCGTCGGCCCGAGGTGCGTCAGGCCATCGAGCAGAACGGCGCTCAGATCTCCAGTCAGGTGCAGGACTTGCCCGTAGGCGACTTCGAGCACTTCCGCATCGAGAACTTCGATCTCGACCGCCTGAAGGTGAAGGTGAGCATCGAGGGTGACGTGCTCACCCTCGCGGGCACCATGCCCTACCGAAACGACGACAGTCACCTGAACCTCAGCATGTCCGCAGCAGGATCATGGCAGGCGGGGGCGGGGCAACTCGACCCCCGCACCCTCGTCATCGGCGATGAAGATCTCCTCGACGGCATGCTCACGGGGGGCACGCTCCGCACGGCCATCGAAGAGGCCGCAGAGCAGGGCTTTGCGTCCATCCCGCCTCATCAGGCGGCGGCGAGCCCCGTGGAGCGCGTGGAAGTCAAAGATGGCTTGCTGCAGCTCACCATGAAGCCCGGCACGACGCAGAAGGTGGGATTGGTGATGAGCCGCCTGCTCGGCGGGATGTAAGCCGAGAGCGTCTCAGCTCACGGACCAGCCTCGGGCGGCGAAGGGCCCCTCGACGAGGGCCTGCCAAATCTGACGCTGCACCTCTTCGATGCTCTGTGATCCGTCAATGACCAGCCGGTAGGGTCGCTCGATGGCCCGAAAGATGGCCCCACAGCGGGTGAGATCAGCCTCTTGCTCGAACAGGTTGGCCACGTCGCCCCTGCCCTTCACTCTGCCCAACCCCACCTTGGCGCCGATGTCGATGAGCACGAGCAGATCAGGTGCCGGCGCGAAGGCTTCGTTCTGGGCGAGGATGTCGTCTACATCGAGGCCACGGATGCCCTGATAGGCCGCCGTCGAGAAGTAGTATCGATCGAGGATCACCACCTCACCCGCAGCGAGAGCGGGGTTGATGAGGCCGTCGACGTGCTCTCGCCGGTCGAGGATGAAGGTCTCGAGCTCTTCCTCGGCGCTCAGGCGACCTGTAGAGGCCGACTCTCTTAGACGACGACCATGGGGCCCGTTGGTGGGCTCCTTCGAGAGCCTCACCGTCAGGCCTGCGGCCTCACAGGCGCTCTGGAGCAGCCCGGCCTGGGTGGTCTTGCCCCCGCCATCGATGCCTTCGAAGACGACGAGCACGCCCGGCGTCACGACTTCACCCGTGCGAGGGGCTGGCCCATGCGGATGGGGCTGCCGTCGGGGCGCGGCTCGAGCACCAGATCGGGGTTCTCGAAGAGCACCACCGCCGTGGAGCCGAGGTGGAACACACCGAGCTCGGCGCCGCGGACCACCTCGGGGCTCGGGGTGTACGTCCGTACGGTGCCCTCGATGCTGGGGCGGTTGCTTTGGATCTCGTCATCGTAGGCCATGGACATATGACCCACTGAGGTGGCCCCCACCATCACTGTGGCCACGAGACCGATGGGGCTCTCCACATAGGTGATCACCCGCTCGTTGATGCAGAACAGGTTGGGGATGTTCTCCACCGCGGGCCGGTTCACGGGCCACAGCCGGCCAGGGATGTGGTTCGACTTCACGATGCGCCCCTCAACGGGGTGATGCACGCGGTGGTAGTCCCTGGGGCTCAGGTACACGGTGGCCCAGTGACCCTGACGGAACCGACGCCCCAATTCCACGTCGCCGAGCATCTCGGCAGCGGAGTAAGTGAACCCCTTCGCCTGAATCAGGTTGCCCTGGTTCATCTTGCCACCATTGGCGAAGACCCCGTCTGCGGGCGACACCGCGCATTGGGGGGCCTGGTGGATCGGCCGGGCGCCGGGGCGCAGACGACGCGTGAAGAATTCGCCGATGGACCGGTAGTGGTCGATGGGGTGCTCAGCCTCGTCGATGTTGATGTCGTAGGCTCTGGCGAAGGCCTTCACCGAGGCCTGGCCCAGGGGGCCAGGCAGGCGACTGTGGGCCAGCTGGCCTACTGTGCGGCTCAGGGCGTTCTTGGGCACGAGACCCAAGGCCCCCAGGTACAGCCGATCGTTCACGTTGGGCTCCTGAAGTGGGCCCCCGCGCTCGGGGGCCATTGACCTTTACACACTGCGTTTCCGCAGTGCGCTTCACAGGCGGGCGAGGGCCGCCTTGCTCTCTTCATGGGCGGGATCGAACCCGAGGGCCCGGTTGTACATGTCCCGAGCCTTCCGGGCATCACCCATTTGCTCACGGATCACACCGAGGTTGTAGAAGACGTCGACCTTCTCTGCGGGGGTCTTCATCTTCATCTGGTGCAGCAACATCGTCTGGAAGATCTTGAGGGCTCGGGGCCACTCGGCACGATCGACGTAGATGTGGCCCAGGCGAGAGAGGTTGGGCAGATAGGTGGCGTCGTACTCGAAGCAGGCGGTGTAAGCCTCGAGGGCTGCCTCCTGATCACCGCGGGCCTCGTAGATGCGCCCGAGGTGGAAGTTGTACTTGAAGAGGGCCTTGAAGCGCCGACGAGACTTCAGATCATCGATGATGCCCCGAATCACGGGCTCGGCATCATCGCCTCGATCGGCGTCGAGGTAGGCCTCGATGAGCTGATCAGCCACCTGTAAATCGTTCGACTGGAGCCCATACGCCGCCTCGAGGTGACCGAGGGCAGCGCCATGATCACCGGTGCCCTTGCACAGTGCACCGAGGGTGAGCAGAGCGGGTACCCGCGCTTCGCCTTCGAGGGCTGCGAGCTTGAGCGTGTTGAGCTCGATGAGCGCTGCGGTGTCATCCGAGCCGTCTTCGTGGGCGCCGGTGGCCAGCTGAATCAGGCGATCGATGGCCACGACGTCGCTGGCCTCGTCCACGGCCTTCTGCAAGGCAGCCTTGCCACCTTCGACATCGTCGAGCTGGTCGAGGCGCAGCAAGCCCAGGCGCCGCCAGGACTCCGCACGATCAGGACCCTCTGGTGCATGCTCGATGGCCTTCTCCAGGACCTCGGCGCAGGCGGCCCACTCCCCGGAGGTCTCGTGGAGCGAGGCGAGTCGGTTGAGGGCGCCGGGGTGGTGATCGTCCACGGCGAGCACAGCGTTGAGGTGCTCCACCGCTCGACCCATGTCGTGCAGGTGCAGCTCGCAGACTTCGGCCATCTCAAGGTGCAGCTTCAGCACTCGATCCTGATCGCCCTGGTCGCGAATGGCGTCCAGGTGCTCGTTGAGGGTGTCCACCAGATCGTACCAGCGGTCTGACTGCCGATAGAGCCCGGTGAGCTTCTCGAAGGCACCCTGGTGATCCGAGCGCTGGGCGAGGGCCTGCCGGTAGTACTCCATGGCGTCGTCGCGTCGCTGGAGCCGCTCTTCGGCGTTGTCACCCATGGCCATGAGCACGTCGAAGCGCTTGGACTCGTCCTCTGCTGCGGTCATCTCCTTGACGTAGACATCTTGCAGGCGATCCCACGAAGCCAGCTGCGTGTAGAGCTGGGTGAGGGCGGCGAGGGACTCAGCGTCTCCGGCGTCGTGATCGAGGGCCCGCTCGAAGGCGTCTGCGGCGCGCTCGATGTCGTCGAGGGCGTCGCGGCACAAGACCCCGATCCTGCGGTGCAGGCCGATGAGCTCCTCAGAGTCCATCGTGACGTCGACTCGACGCTCGAGGATGCCCACGAGATCGCTGTGGCGACCGTGGCCCTCGAAGAGGCCCTCCAGGGCGCCGAGGGCGTCGGCGTCGGCGTCGTCGATGTCGAGGATCTCTTCATAGGCGCTCACGGCGCCGTCGAGATCTTCCAAGGCCTCAGCACACAGGGCGCCGAGCTTGAGCAGACGGGCCTTCTTCTCGTCGAGGTCGAAGAGGCTCGCAGCCCGTACCCGGTGCACCTCTGCCAGGGCCGACCAGCTCTCGGCTTCGGTGTAGAGGGCCTCGAGGGCGGTGAGGGCGTCGTCGTTCTCCCCATCGTAGTCGAGGGCCACCTGGTAGTGGCGTACGGCCTCGCCGAGATCGCCGATCTCGTCGCGACACCACTGCGCCATCCGAATTTGATCTTCGAGGCGCAGGTCGACGTCGTTGATGGCGTCCTGAGCGTGCTCGATGGCTTCGATCATCGACGACCACGCCTTCAGCTCGGCGCCGAGGCGCAGGAACTCGCCGCGGACATCCTCGTCTTCAGGATCTTCCACGAAGGCGAGCCGCTGAGCCTGGAAGGCCCCCTCGGTGTCGGTGAGGTTGCCCTCGCGGATCTGCGCGATCTGCCCCCAGAGGGTGGCGCGATCTCGCGCATCATCGGCGAGCTCCACCCGCATCTCGGTGAGGATGGCCACCTTCTCCCACAGCTCGGCTTCGCGATAGATCGGGTCGAGGACCTCGGCGACGGCCTCGCGATGCTCGAGGTTCACCGCGAGACGCTCCATGGCCTCAAGGGCGTACCGATGGTCTGCCTGATCCCACAGCACCTGACGGTAGAGCGTCAGAGCGCCGGCGAGATCGCCCTCCACAGCCTCGAGCAGGTAGCCGAGGCGGAAGCGCAGCTCCACCATCTCGCCCTCTTCGGCGAGTTCGATACGGGACCGCAGGATCTCGATGAGGGCGGGCCAGTCCTGCTGGCCGAGGTACAAGGCGTCGAGGGCCTTGAGGGCCTCTGCGTCGTACGGATCAGCCCGGAGCACCGCGCGCCAGGCATCGATGGCCTGAATCGGCTCGGAGAGCTCCTGCTCGTAAATGAGCGCCAGTTTGCGGCTCAGAGCCTGGGAGACTGTGGCGTCGAGCACAGCGGCCGCCTGGCCGGCGTACAACTCTGCCACGCGATCGAAGGCCTGCAGCTCGGCCCCGAGGGTGTCGAGAGCCTGCACCACCTCTGCCTCGGTGGGATCTTCCTGGAACGCGAGGCCGAAGAAGTCGAAGGCACCCTGAGCATCACCGAGGTGATCTCGGTGGATGCGGGCGAGACGGCAGAACAACGTGAGGCGCTCGGCCCGCTCCTGAGTCTCTTCGAGCTGAAGCTCGAGGATACGGGCGAGGGCTTCATGGGCCTCGACGGCGCTGTAGTGCCGCTCGAGCACGCGGCTGGCCTGCAGCCGATGATCGTAGTCATCCAGAAGGCCCTCAAGGGCCTCCACGGCCTGAGGCGTGGTCTCGGCATCGTCGGGGCGCCGATCGAGCAGCTCTCCATACATCTCGATGGCCTGAGCGATCTGCCCGAGGTGCGCTCTGAGCACCTCGCCGATGGCCAGGTCGAGCACGTCGAGGGCCGTACTCTCGGGATCGCTCTCGACACAGTGAGCCCGCTCGCCTTCGAGCAGATCGATGAGCTCGCCCCAGCGGGTCTCCGCGCGGTAGAGCCGCTTGAGAGACTCGATGGCCCGCTCGTCCCGAGGGGCCGCCTCTCTCACGGAGCGCCAGGTGAAGATGGCCTCGTCGACATCTTCGAGGCGGACCTCGCACAGATCGGCGATCCGGTACTGCAGCTGCCGGCGGCCCTCGTCGTCGAGAGGCGCCACTTCGAGCTTCTCTCGGAGCGCGTTGGTGAGCTGGTCCCAGTCTTCGATGTGGGTGTAGAGCGCCGCGAGGGCGTCGAGGGCCTGCACGTGCTCGGGATCTTCGTCGAGGACCCGGCGCCATGTGTCGATGGCCTCACTGGGGCGATCCAACTCCGCAGTGTGGAGATGCGCCATACGCTCCAGCAAGGCGATCTTGGCGGGGGTCTCGCTGACGATCTCGGCCTTGCGTCCGAGGATCTCAACGAGGCCCTCGTGGTCGTGATGTCGCGTGTAGATGCCCTCAAGGGCATCGAGGGCACTCATCCGGCTGTCGTCGATGAGCAGCACACGTCGGTAGCACTCCACCGCAGGCTCGTCAGCACCGAGGCGCGTCTCGTACACCCCGGCCACCTTGTGGAGGATCTCCGCAGCAGCTTCGAGATCACCGAAGGACTCGATGCCACCCAGGTAGGCCTCCACGAGGGGCTGCCAGGCCTCGATCTCACCGGCAATCCGGTCCAGAGGGGCTTGCAGGTCGGGGTTGCCGTAGTCCTCGGCGAATGCACGACGCCAGGCATCGAAGGCGGCAACTTTGTCGGCGAGCCGCTCTTCCTGAGCCTTGGCCATGCGGCTGAGGATCTCCACCCGGCCCCAAGGCTCGCTCACGAAGCGCAGCTGCACCTCGAGCACGATGATCCAATCCTGCCAGCGATCCTGATCGGCATAGATGGGCTCAAGCAGACGCGCCACGTGGTCCTGCAAGGGCATCGGCGGATCATCGGAGAGGGTCTCGAGCATCTGCTCGAGGGACTCCAAGGCCACAGCATGCTGTGGATCATCTTCCACGATGACCGTATGCCAGGCCTCGATGGCCCCGGCCTGATCGCCGAGACGCAGGTTGAGCACGTCGCCCAGGCGGGTGCGCAACCCGGCCCGGGTCGCGGCCTCATCAGCATGATCGATCTGAGCGCTGATCAGCTCTGCCTGCTCAGCCCAGCGGGCCTCACGGGTGAGCAGCCGCTCCACGTCGTCGAAAGCGGGCACGTTGCCCGGCTCGATCTCCCTCACCCGACGGAGCGCGCCGAGGGCCCGGTCCACATCGCCGAGGGTCTCGTCGAGCAGGCCCGCAGCCTTGAAGAGCAAGCTCTTCTGATCTTCGACGGCCTCCTCCGCTTCGGCGCGGTTGAGGTAGAGGGCCACGAGATCCTCGAAGGCCTCGGTGCGGGTGTAGAGCGCCACCAGAAGCTCGATGGCCTTCTGATGACCAGGCTCGATCTCCAGGACTGCCCGGTAGCAATCACGGGCGGCTTCGTCGAGGCCGCGGATCTGCTCCTCGATGTGACCGAGCTCGAGGTAGAGCACCACCTTCAACGCCGGATCGGCGATCTCTCCGATGACATCGTGATAGGCGTTGACGAGCCGATCGAGGGTGAGCGCCGCCTGGGCGAGGCGGGTGGCCTCTGCACGGTTGGCTTCCAGCGCAGGGGCCAGGGGGAAGGCACGAATGCACGCGCCGAAGGCCGCGGCGTCGTCACCGAGGCGGCCGCTGTGGATCTCGGCGATCTCCCGGAGAAGGGTCACCCGGGCCTCAGTCTCCACCTCAGGATCTCGCTGACGGGCCTCGAGCACCAGAACCAGGGCTGCGAACTGCTCGTCCCGGCGATAGTGGGGCTCGAGGATCAAGCCTGCACTCAATGTGCTGATGCCCGCCTGTGCAGCGCGGTCTTCTTCGCCGAAGAGTGCCTCGAGGGCGCCGCGGGCGGCCTCGTGGGCCGACATCCGATCGAGGATGCCCTTGTAGATGCCCAGGGCCTTCTCACCTTCACCGAGGTGACGCTCCCATGCCTCGCCGAGCTTGAACTCCAAGTCGGCACGAGCGGGATCTTCAGTGACGTCACCGAGGCGGGCTTCGTACAACTGCGTCAGCTCGGGCCAGCGCTCCGAGAGTGAGAGCAGGCGCTCGAGCTCGGTGAAGGCCCCCACGTCATGACGATCGTCGGCGAGCACGCTGCGCCATGTATCGATGGCCTCGGGGAGATCGCCGAGGCGAGTCTCCCAGATGCCTGCCCGGCGAGCACGCAAGCTCCGACGGCTCTCGGCCTCTGCGGTGCGCTCCGCCTTCTCGGCGAGGATCTGCACCAGGGCCACGTCGTCACCCACCTGGTCGTAGAGGACCTCGAGGGCGTCGAGGGCCCGAGGCTCACCTTCAACGAGGGCGAGCACCTGACGGTACTCTTCGATGGCCCTGTTCACGTCGTCGAGATGCGTATGGGCGATCTCGGCGATCTTGAGGTGCACCGTCACCGCCTCGGTCTCGTCGGTCATGGAGATCTCGCTGAGCAGGTCAGCGAGCTCACCATAGCTGTCCGTGGTCCCGGCGAGCCGCTCCAGGCCCTCGCGGATGTCGGCACGACCACCGCTCGACGTATAGGCCTCGCTCAGCGTCTCGAAGGCCGAGACCGGCTGCTCAAGGGCCTCTTCTTCGAGGATGGCGATCTGCAAGAGCGTGGGGATCTGCTCTTCTTCAGGCCGATCGGCGAGGGTGAGACGCAGCGTGTCGCGGAGAGCGAGGTGATGCCCTGCAGCGGTGTAGATGGGCTCCAGGCTCCTGCAGGCCGCCAATCGCACCTCGGGGGCTTCGAGCAGGGACTCGAGGCCATCGCGGGCACCGCCGTGGTCCGGCGTACGGGCCACGATGTGGTTGAAGCACGCCAGTGCTTCTTCGGGCTGCCCCAAAGGACCCCAAAGCAGACGACCCATGCGCAGCTCGAAGGCGTTGCGGCCATCGTCGCCTTCGGCGAGGCCAAGCTCCCGCGTCAGAATCTCCAGGAGCGCCTCATGACGCTCCAGCTCCGAGAACAGGCGATCCAGCTCGCCGAGGGCTCGGGTGTCTTCGGCATCGAGTTCGAGGATGTCGCGATACACCGAGACGGCGTCGTCACGCTCCTCAAGGGGCTGCTCCAAAAGGGCCGCCGCCTTGAACAAGAGCGCCTTGCGATCTTCGACGGCCTCTGCCCGAGCACCATGGTCGAGCAGAACCTCCACGAGGGCCCGGTGATCTTCTACTGCGGTGAAGAGCCGCTCCAGCGCCACGTGGGCATCCAGCCCCTCAGGGCGGAGCGCGCGGATCTGGCTCCATGCCTTGATGGCCTGTCGTGGGGCCTCGAGCTCACTCTCGTACACCTGAGCGAGGCGCACGAGCAGAGCCACCCGGGGATCCTCTTCAGCCTCGAGCACCACCCGGCGCTCCAGGATCTCGGCGAGGGCGTCGGCGTCGCCGACCTTGAAGTACAGCGCGTCGAGTCGAGCCAGGGCTTCGGTGTCTTCAGGGAAGAGATCGAGCAGCCGCACGAGGGCGGCGATGGCCTCATTGGCCTCGTCGAGGCGGCGATCGTAGAGCACGGAGATGAGGGCCAGCATGCTGCGCTGCACCTCGGCCTCGATGTCACAGCCCTCTACGTCGAGGGGACCGCGGAGCACCTGCACCAGAGCAGGCCAGCCCTCAGTCATGGCGGCGAGCCGCTGAAGCTCGGCGAGCACCTGGGGGTTGCCGTAGTCGTCCTCGAAGGCCTCGGAGTAAACCACGAGCGCGCCGGGCTGATCGTGGAGCCGGTGCTCCTTCAGCTCGGCGATGCGGCTGCGCAGGGCCACGCGATCGGCAGGCGTCTCGGCGTCGCTCAGGCGCACCTCGGCGAGGTGAATGCACAACGCCCAGGCTTCTCGCTGTGTATAGATGGGCGAGAGCAAATCACAGACGTGGGCTCGCAGCTGAGGCCCATCAGCGTGCTCGGTGTCACCCTGCAGGTGCGCCAGCATGTGCTCCACGGCCTCCAGCGAAGGCCGGTGCTCAGTGTCGAGGGTGAAGACCTCGCCGTAGCAGACCAGTGCACCTTCGAGATCACCGAGCTGATGCTCGAGGACCTGAGCGAGCTGGTACAGCAGCTCCACCCGGGCCTGCGTCTCTTCGGCGGCGTCGGTGATCTCCAAACGCCGGCGGAGCAGCCCCGCGAGATCGGCGTGACGGCCGGTGTTGCGGAAGATGCGCTCCAAGGCGTTGAGCGCCCGGCCCTGACGGGGATCGATGTCGAGGATCCGCCGCAGGGCCACCACGGCGGCCTCGGGATCTTCGAGGACCTCTTCCCAGAGATCAGCCACCCGGAAGAGAACAGGGATCTGAGCCTCGCCTTCGAGGCAGGCCACCTTGCGCTCGCACACCCCGACGAGGCCACGCCAGTCTTCGAGTCGAGTGTTCAGGCGGTCGAGGATCTCAAGGACCTCGAGGGTGTCTCCCTCAGCCCCGGCGAGGGTCTCGAGGGTGAGCCGGGCCCCCTGAACATCGGAGAGGCGCTCTTCCTGCAGTAGGGCCACTCGACGGCTGTAGGCCGGGGCCTGCTCGCCGCTGAGCGTCACCTGATCGCCGGCCACGGCGAAGGTCTGGTACACCTCCACCAGCTGAGCCCAGAGGCGATGAGCGGCAGCGATGGCCTCCAGCTCTCCCCGAACCTCTTCGTCAGACGGATCAAAGTTGAGCAGACGCGCGTAGGCCTCGAAGGCCCCGTCGTGATCCGCCAGGGCATCGCGGCGCAGCGCCGCCAGCTCAGCGAGGCGCGCCCGTCGCTTCTCCTCGAAGGAGCCCTCACCCTCAGCGTCGACGAGCAGGCTCAATACCCGATGCAGCCCGAAGGCATCTCCGGCAGCCCGTAGATGAGGCTCGAGTACCTCGGCCGCATCGGCGGAGAGGGGGCCGTTGAGGTGAGCAGCGAGGGCCTCGATGGCCCCAGCGTGGGTGCCTTCGATGGCCAGGACCTCGCCATATCGACCAATGGCGTGATCACCGTGCCCGGTCTCCTCGCAGAGCCCACCGAGCCGCATGAGCAGCTCAGCCCGACGTGGGGCAGCCTCGGTGAGGGCCAGCTCCTGCTCGAGGTAACCCACCAGGGCTTCTTGCTCACCTGCCACAGCCGAAAGGCGCTGCAGGCCTTGAATCGCGTCGAGGTGAGAGGGCTCCAGGGCCAGGATGCCCGTGTAGGCCGCCTGAGCTGCAGCGGCATCTTCTCGCACGTTCTCGTGCAGGCCGCCGATGGCGGTGAGAATCTCCACCTGCGCGGTGGCATCGCCCTCAGCAGCGTCGAGCTGCGCGGTGTAGATGCCCAGCAGCTCTTCGGATGCGCCGAGGCCCTGGTACAGGCCAGCCAGAGCCCCGAGGACCTCGGGGCTGTCGCCGGAAAGCTCTCGTACACGCTCGTAGTGCGCCACAGCCTGGGCCGGCTCGTTGAGCGGGCCTGCGTTCATGTGGGCCAGGGCGCGGTGCATCTCCACCTCGACCTCTGGGGTCTGCACCGAGCGGACCAGCACGCCGAGCAAGTCGGTGAGCGGGCCCCACTGCTCACCGGCCTCGGCGATGCGGATCGCCTCCGACAGACACGCGGCATCTTCGGGCTGGCGCTGGAGCGCATTGGCCCGCCACATGTAGGCCGCCGGGAGATCTTCGCGCTTGTGCTCGTGGATCTCTGCGAGGGTCTGCATCAGCGTTTGAGGATCACCGTGCTCGTGATCGAGCTGCACCTCGAGGGTGTCCACCAGCTCGTCCCATTGGGCGGTCTGCTCGTAGTGCGGGCTCAGCGTGATGGCGGCCTCGAGATCATCGGCCTGGACCTCGAAGACACGGGCCCAGGTGCCCAGGGCCGCGCCCTCGTCACCGAGCTCCACCTTCTGTACCCGGGCCATGCGCTTGAGCAGATCGACCTTGAGAGGCTGCTCGTCGGCAGCGCGCACCTGCTCATCGAGCAACCGCACAAAGCCCGTCAGCTCGCCACGCTCGGCGAAGAGCCCCTCGAGCGAACGCCAGTCCTGGGCCTGTAGATACACACCACGGAGGAAGGCCTCTGCCTGACGGTCTTGCACGTTGAGGCGGAGCACCGCCCGCCACGCCTCGGTGGCGCGAGCTTCGTCACCGAGCTGGTCGGCGCAGATCGGCGCCAGCTTCTTCAGCCAGAGGAGGCGATCTTCGTCGCTCTCGGTGAGGCCGATGCGCTCCGTGAGCAGATCAGCCAGGGGGCCCCACTGAAGGGTCTTGCGATACAGGATCTCGAGGGCCTCCCACGCCTCGCCGTGATCAGGCTGGGCTGCGAGGACCTGCCGCCAGAGATCGATGGCCTCGCCCTCGCGCTTGAGGCGCTCCGTGGCCAGGGTGGCCATCTGCTGCAGGCGAGCCACCCGGGCGTCGCCTTCGAGAAGCTCGAGCTGGAGGCCATAGGCCTCGTACACCTTGGGCCACATCTTGCGGCGGGTGTAGAGCTCGATGAGGCTCGAGATCGCCTCCTCGTCTCGGGGCTTCACCGCCAGCAGGGCTTCGAGATACACGATGGCCTGCTGCGGGTTGGAGAACTGATCGAGCCAGAGCTGAGCGATGCGTCGGAGCAGCGCCACCTGAGCGTCGGTCTCCCCCACCTCGGCAGCGAGATCGGCCCGACGGCTCAACACACCGATGAGGTCGTTCCAGCGGCGCTTCTTCTCGAAGGTAGACTCGAGGGCGTCGAGGGCCTCGGTGTTCCCCGGCTGGAGCAGCAGGATCTGGTTGTAGGTGTTCACCACCATCACCTCGAGGTGGAGGCGATCGCGGTAGATGGTGATCATCTGGCTCAAGATGCCCACCCGCCCCTCGACATCGTCTTCGGGGAGCAGGTTGTAGTCTTCCTTGAGCGACTCGAGCAGGGCGTTCCACTTGCGAGTGCGCTCGAACAGACGGCGCAGGGCGTCGCGGGCTTCCCCATTGTCGGGATCGAGCTTGCGGATGCCCTTCCAGACATCGATGGCCTTGTCGGGGCTGTTGAGGGCGTTCTCGGCCACGTCGGCCATCTGACGACCGATCTCGAGCTTCTTCGCCAGCGACTCCGCCGCCGACTGGCGCGCACCGAGGGTGGCCAGCAGGCGTTTGTGATCACCAGCCTCTGAGTAGAACTGTGTGTAGAAGTCGAGCATCAGCCCGTTGCGGGGATCGTTGAGCTTGATGCGCTTGAAGTACCCCTCAGCGGCCTTGAGATCGCCCACCTTGCGCCACAAAATCATGGCGATCTGGACCAGCATGGCCCCTTCGTCGTGACCCCGGCCCCGGCTGCGGAGCGCGGCCTCGTACACCGCCACCAGCTCGTGCCACGACTCTTTCTCGCTGTAGTAGTCGACGCAGAAGTTGAAGGCGTCCTGGTGCGCCGGATCCACCTTCAACAACGCCCGGGACCATTGCGCCGCCCGGGGCAGATCTTGGAGCGCCTCTCGGGAGATCGTCACCATGCGCTGCAGCAGAGCGAGTCGATCGGCCTTGCGGGTGGTCTTGGCGAGCTGCTCTTCGAGGAACTTGAGCAGATCCTCGTACCGACCATTCTCTTCGAAGTAGTGCTCGAGCAGGATTCGAGCCTGATCGTTGCGGGGTTGACGCTCCAACACCCCGCGGAGCAACCCCTCGATGCGCTCGTCTTCCGGGTACTCTCGAAGCAGGACCTCCACCGCCTCGAGGATCATCGCCGACTTGCGGCGGGTGTCCCGGATGCCCTCGACCTGCTCCAGCAGCGCCTGCACCTTCGCCTGCCCCTCGGAGCGGGCGTGATCGATCAGCTCGGCGAACTCACCGGCTCGGGGATGCTCCGGGGCGAGCTTGAAGGCCTGCCGGACGCAGAGCACTGCGTCATCGGTGGCACCGAGGCTCAGACAGATCTCGGCCATCTCGAAGTAGAGGCTTGCCTGGGCGTCGCTGTCTCCAGTGGCCTCCACCTGGATGGAGTAGAGCCTGAGCACCATCTCCCAGTTCTCTTGCATCTGGTAGATGGCCCGGGCGGCAGCGAGTGCCCCCACCTGATTGGGATCGAGCTTGAAGGCCCGCTGATACCTCAGCATGGCCTGCTCGAGCTCACCGAGCTTCAGCTCCAGCACCTGACCGACCAGGAAAGCCAGCGAGGCCCCCTGTACCGGATCGTCCACCAGACCCCCCTGATGTTCGAGGGTCTCTGCACACCTTTGCCAGAGCCCCAGAGCCTCGTCTTCGTCGAGGTGCTCTGCTTGGAGCGCATAGGCCTCGACCAACGTCTCGTAGGCGCCCTCTTGGATCAGAGAGGCCTCGAGGGTGTTGAAGGCGTCGATGTTCTGGGGGTCGTCTGCCAGCTGCTTCTGGAAGGTCTCGATGATGTCCTGCATCCCGGGGAGGCTCCGGTCTCACCCCGTCTGGGGTGTGCCTGAACGAACGGTTGAGTCGACTCAGGGGTCGTGCGAGCGCCCACCACCCCCACCAAGGCACCTGAAACCCTGGGGGAAGACACGGTGGTGAAGTCCGGGCATGGTACAAGTCGCCCTGGCGGATCACAACCGGTTCTCCAGGGAACAGACACAAGAAATAATTAAAGATGAAGAAGGTAAACCAACCCCCTACATCTACCTTTCTTGTAGGTCCTGGGGTGGCCCTCGGCGAGGGCATTTTCGAGACGATGAGGGCGGTCGACGGCACCATTCGACACTGGTCTTCGCATCGTGAACGGCTTCTTCGAAGTCATCGGGCGCTGTCCGGAGGACTCTGGCGCCCTGATCTGGACACGCTGCCTCTCCTGAGATGGGTGACCGAACACCTCGAAACACGACAGTTGATGCATGGGGAGGCCCGCGTGCGTCTGGCCCTGCACGCAGGGCCAGCGGAAGGTGCTGGCGAGGTGATCGTTGATGCCAGGGCCATGGCCCCATCGATCCAGCGCAGGCGCACCGGAATCAACCCGTGGATCGTGCCCTGGCGACCCCCGATCACAGCGGCGTGGAAAACAACCAGCTACCTGCCCTACCTTTGGGCCGCTCGGCTCGCCGACGCTCAAGCCCGAGAGGCTGGTGTCGCCGAACCTGTGGAGCCACTGCTCGTCGACGCCCACACCGCAGAGGTCTTGGAGGGGGCCACATGGAACATCTTCGTCGTGGAGGGCCGCACCCTGCGTACGCCGCCTCTGGACGGCCGGATTCTCCCCGGCACTTCACGTCATCAACTCATCGAGCGCGCCCGCGCCCGCGGGTGGACGGTGGTCGAAGCCGCCGTCACCACGGAGATGCTCAGCAACAGCGATGGGGTACTGGCCACCAACGCTCTGCTGCCGGTGGCACCTCTGGCATGTCTGAACGGCCACACCCCCCTCGCCCACCCCACCACCGCACTCGCGGAGTTGGGCCTATGGTGAAGATGGTCCTGTGGGGCTTCATTTGCCTCGGGCTCATGGGATGTGGTGAGGGTGCTCGGGAGGTGGTCCCCTCTCAGTGCGATCCATACGCAAACACTGGCTGCAGCGAGGACGCAATCTGCCGAATCGTCGGCGACGGCCAGACGCTGTGCCTTGCTCAGGAAGCCCAGCCCGAGGCGCCGTGCAGTCCTGGCAGCTGTGCCGCGGGGGAGGCCTGCGTAGAGATCGAGGGTTTGCTGGGCTGCAAGGCCATCTGCAGCCCTGAGGGCGACTGTGAAGACGGCGCCAGCTGCGCCTACCGTGTGGGCGATTCGCCTTGGCGGCTGTGCATCCCGCCTTGTGATCCTCTGGAAGGCTGCGGCCCCTCGGCCACCTGCGCCCCAACCCCCATCCTGCCCTACCCCCAATGCGTCGCCGACGGCACTCTCGACGAGGACGATCCATGCGGAGGCGCGGAGCGGTGCGGTCACGGACTCGTCTGTATCCAACAGGACGGCGCAGCGCGGTGTCTGCCGCTGTGTACCCCGGACGATGCGGTGCCGTGCCCGGAGGCTCAGAGCTGCCTTGGGGAGATCCCCGGCTTCACCACCATCGGGTTCTGCCCTGGGGGCTGATTCGACGCTCACATCTGCGTGAGCATCGCCTCCAGCTCCTTGCGCCAGACCGGCTCCTGCGCTTCGAGGACGTGCAGCTCGATCTCGAGCATCTCCAGGGCCGGGTGGGTCTCCATGCACAGCTCGTCGTGCTCGTCGGGGGTGGCCCCGAAGCCCATGTAACCCGCCAGGGCGTCTGCGAGTGAGATGGCCGACACCAGCCGTACGTGGTTGAACGACTTCTGAGGCTGATGATGAAACATCGACACCTCGCTGAACGACTCGTCGAAGCCCCACTTCGACAGGAGCGTCGAACCAAACTGTCCGTGCAAGCCCGAGATCGTCTTGTCGATCTCTTCCAGTGAAAACTGCCCGCCCATGGGGTGCTCTCGGGCCATGTCGTCGAACATCTGCACCAGCAACGCTCTGCCGATGTCGTGCAACATGCCATGGAGAAAATAGGTCGGGCCGTGGGCCTCGTCGAGCTCGCCGGCGATGTGTTCGGCGATGAGCGCCGTCGCCAGGCCGTGGTGCCACAGATCGAGCAGCTCGCCCTGAATGTCGGGTGCGCCGAAGCTGAACAGGCGCTGATTGCAGATCGCCAGCAGATACTTGCTCAGCTCTCGATAACCGATGCGGACCACAGCCTCGTGCAGATGCTTCGGCGGTCGCCCGCCCCGCGTGTAGAACGAGCTGCTGGCGATGGCCATGATCCGGGTCGACAGCATCGGATCCGTACGCACCAGATCGATGATGCGGTCGACATCGTGCTCAGGATCGGAGAGCAGCTGATTCAGCGTGATCGTCGTCTGGGGGATGCTCGGCAGCCGCAGCTCCGAGTTCCGATATCGATCCACCACAGCCTGAATGGGTGATCGCACACCCCGATTGGTGGCGCGACGCAGATCTGCGAGGGCTGCGGGCTCTGCTTCGGAGTTCTCCTCGATGAGGGCCGCATCGGGCCCTGCGCTGGGGCCAAAGTCGAGCTCGAGGGTGCGGTCCACCCCTTCTTTGAGACCTGCGAGGTAGATCGACGCAAAGAGTTTGCGCATGGCCTCACGGCCGCCACCGGTGAAGGCGCTCATCAGCCGTTTGGCGAGCTGATCGTCCACCGCTCGACTCAAGAGCGTGTCGATGGCCTGCCCCTCGGGGACCACCACCCCTACCCCTCTGTACTGCAGCCGGCCCACCGCCATCTCCATCGGGTTCGGGCTCGCTCCTTAGAGCGGGCATCGCCATCACCAAACACTCTTTGATCATCGGCAGATCGGCGGTGTCACTGCCCGCGACACGCCCTCTGGGGACCCAGGGTCGGCCCAGACCCAGCTGGGTCATGGCCCTTTATCTGGCGCGAGTCTAATCTTTTCAGCGGGTTCTGCTCCGATACGGTCAATGACCAGGGTCATCCTCAACCCACCCCATCGACGGGGCAATGGGCTTTTACGTATGGCACATCTTCTGCATCCTCTACTTGGCGCATCGTCGAGGTCATGTCGGCCTCGGCTCTACGAAATGGCAAACCGCCGGCAACGGTGGGACGCAAAGCCAGGGGTCCCATAGGGATAGCCCAGCCATCGAACGGAGCATTCCCATGCGTCGTGCAGTCAAGAAGGCCGCGATCTCCCTCATTTCCACCTTTGCTCTGGTCTGCCTCGGCGGCCAGGCGCTGGCGGCGGACACTGAGACCGTCGAGGATATGCTGGAGGCCGGTGGCCAGGTGGATTTCAACTTTGAGGTCGATCCCATGTTGGTCCCTCCGACCATCTCGCCCTCTCAGGTGATGACCGTGACCACCACCCGTGAGGGCGACACGGTCAAGGGTGTGGTGTTGCTGGTAGACGGGCGCAACGTGCCCTTCACCATGACCCACTCCCGGCCTCTCATCCAGGACCAGGCCCCCCGGCACATCGCCGATGGCGGAGTCCTCGGGGCCGAGGCCATCGCCCAGAACTGAGCCTCTGTGGGCTCGGGAGCTTGAAAACCATTTTCCACGGCGCCTCCTTTGGGCTAAGACCGCTTCCCGGTCCCACACCCAGCAGGAGGCAATGTCGTGGCCCAATCCAAGTCTCCCGGCCCTCAGGTGCTCCCGCTCGAACAACTGCGGTGGCGGTGTGATCCCGCCGTTTTTCAGCGCTACCGCAAGGTGAGGGCCAACCGCCCTCACATCATCGGCCAGCCCCGTGCCGTGGAGGCGATCCTCCTGGGCATGGAGATGGAGAGCCCCGGGTTCAACGTCTTCGTCTGCGGCCCCAGCGGCACGGGGAAGATGTCCACAGTGCGGGCACTCCTCGGCGAGGGCCCCGATCGTCGTCGCCCACTGCACGATTACGTGTACGTTCACCGCTTCGAGGATGCTGATCGCCCCCGTCTCATTCGGATGAAGGCCGGCGACGGTGCTCGCTTCAAGCGTCAGGTCGAGGCCTTTGTCGAGGGCCTGCCTGATCTGCTGCCCAAGATCCTCGACTCCGAGGGCGTATTCGGCCGTCGACAGCGCCTCGTGGAGGCCTTTGAGGCGGAGGAGAACGTCCTCGTATCCGACCTTGAGGTGCAGTGCGAGGAGTCGGGCCTGCAGCTGGCCCAGATTCAGATCGGCGAGGTGGCTCAGCTCGACATCTACGCGATCCACAAGAAGAAGCCCATCGACATCGAGGAGCTCAACGAGCTCGTGGCCCAGGGCAAGGCCAAGGTACCCCACCTCGAAGAGCTCAACGCACGCCACGCCGAGCTCAAAGATGCTCTACGCACTCTGTTGGGCATCCTGCGCAAGCGGGCCCGCAAGCTGCACGACGAGGTACACGCCCTGGAGTCGAAGGCCGTCGCCGAGGCGCTGGCCCAGACCCTCAAGGAGCTTGAAGAGGACTTCCCCTTCCCCGAAGTCTCCGCCTGGATTGCCGAGGTCCGTGGTGCCATCACCGACGATCTCGACGTCTTCAAGGCCGTCGAAGAAGAAGAGGCGCACCCTGAAGCCATCGCCGAGCTGCTGCACCGGCTCAAGGTGAACGTGGTCCTCGACAACCACAATCAGAGTGGCACCCCGGTCGTCTTCGAGAACTTCCCCACCTTCACCAACCTGCTGGGCACGATCGAGCGTCCCACGGACGACACCCGGGCCACGGTGGACTTCAACCACGTGAAGGGGGGCTCGCTGTTGCGGGCCAACGGTGGCTTCTTGATCCTCAACGCCAACGACGCCGTGGGCGAGGCAGGGGTCTGGCGGGCGCTGAGCCGCGTGCTCAAGACCCGAGAGCTGCAAATCATGCCCCCGGAGCAGTTCCTGGGCCACGGCAGCATCACCGCCCTGAAGCCCGAGTCGATCAAAGTCGACGTAAAGGTCATCGCCGTGGGCGATGGCGATCTGTACCGGGCGCTGTACGCCGCCAGCGAGGAGTTCCGTCGCATCTTCAAGATCAAGGCGGACTTCGACGACGTGATGCCCTGCACAGATCGCGGCCTGGAGCTGTATGCCGATCACTGCTGGCGCGTCACCTCAGAAGAAGGCCTGGTGACCCTCAGCGATCCTGCTCTGGCCCGTCTGGCCGAGTACGGGGTCCGCCTCGCAGAGCATCAGGGCGAGATCTCCACGCGGTTCAGCGACATCACCGATCTGCTCCGTGAGGCGAGTCACTACGCCCAGATCGATGAGGACTCAGAGATCTCCGTAGCCCACGTCGAGCGCGCCCTCGAAGCTCGGCGCCATCGCCACGCCCTGCCTCAGGAGCGCCTGAGCGCCCTCATCGAACGGGGCGTCATCGCCCTCGACGTCACGGGCTCCAGGGTGGGCACCATCAACGGCCTTACCGTGCTCGACCTCGCCGATCACTGCTTTGGTCAGCCCTCTCGCATCACCGCGCGGTGCTTCCCAGGACACCGTGGGGTGATCTCCTTGGAGCGCGAGGTGGAGATGTCGGGGCAGATTCACGACAAGGGCGTGTTCATCCTCTCGAGCTGGCTCCGGGCCCGATACGCCCCCGACGAGAACGTGGCCCTCTCCGCCACGCTGACCTTCGAGCAGCTCTATGACGGCGTCGAGGGCGACAGCGCCTCCCTCGCTGAAGCCCTGGCCCTGTTGTCGGCCCTCACCCGCAGGCCCCTCAGGCAAGACGTCGCGGTCACCGGAGCGCTGGATCCTCGGGGCGGCATCCGCCCCGTGGGTGGCATCAACGAGAAGATCGAGGGTTTCTTCGACGTGTGTGACCACTTCGGACTCACCGGAGAGCAGGGTGTGGTCATCCCCCAGAGCAATATTGATCAGCTCATGCTCAAGCCCGAGGTGGTGCACGCCGTGTCAGAAGGGCAGTTCCACATCTGGGCCGCTGATCACATCGACGAAGTGCTCGCCCTCACCCTCAACGAGCCGAACATCGGCGCCGAGGATGGCGAGGGCCGATTCCCCGCAGCGTCGTTCAACGCCGCAGTGGGCGCAGCGCTCTTGAGGATGACCGAGAAAGCAGGCCCCAAGCCCCCAGGAGCTTCATGAGCCGCATCGACGCCGAGTACACCCTCGCCCACGCCGCCACTGATCTCGAAGATCTGATCATCAGCGGTGCCTGGCTCGAACCCCTCACGGCCCGGGTGGGGCAACTCTCTGTCGATGCCTCTGAGCCCATCGATCGCGGCGATATGGTGGAGCGCACCTATCGCCTCGTACCCTCGAGCACCCCCTTCCCTGGCTTCGACGGCGCCTGGACGCTGGAGACCATCTACACCCGCCCGGCCCACCGCCTCGAGTACGTGGTCATCCCCCAGGATGCACGGCTGGCCCCCTGGGCCATCAACAAGGGTCAGGTGAGCGTTCACCCCGCGGGGGAAGGCCACACTCGTCTGGTCTTCGAAGGCATCTCTCGATGCCGACTGCCGGTGATCAAGCGTTGGGTGGATCGATGGGCCGCAGGGCGAACCGAGAAGCTCTTCAATGTATGGGTGGAGATTCTCACCCGGCAGCTTCAGGAGACCTGAGCGGCCCAGGTGAGATAAGGGCCCCGTGAGAGGAGAGCCTGCCGTGGCGCAGGCTGTCTGGTAGGAGAGCTCCGGTCAGGCGCTCTTCTTGGCCTCGACGAGCTCGGGGCGCTCGCCGTTGAGCACCACGCCCTCGTGGATCACGCACTCACGGACGCCTTCGAGATCAGGCAGCTCGTACATGATGTCGAGCATGATCTCTTCCATGATGGATCTCAGACCACGGGCCCCGCTCTTGCGCTTCACGGCGGAGCGGACCATGGCCCGCATGGCCTCGGGGGTGAACCGCAGGCTGACGTTCTCCATCTCGAAGAGCCGCTTGTACTGGCGCACGAGGGAGTTCTTGGGTTTCCACAAGATCTCGTAGAGGGCGTCTTCATCGAGCAGCTCGAAGGAAACCTGCACCGGCAAGCGGCCGATGAACTCGGGGATCAACCCGAACTTGTGCAGATCTTCGGGGCACATGTGATGAATCAGCTTGTTGTAGTCCTGCTCTTTGTTCTTGGACTTCACCTCGGCGCCGAAGCCGATGGACGACGACGACATACGCTGCTCGATCACCCGGTCGATGCCGTCGAAGGCGCCGCAGAGGATGAACAGGATGTTGGTGGTGTCGATCTGGATGATCTCTTTCTGAGGGCGGGTACGGGCACCATCGGGGTAGATGGTGACCTTGTCGCTCTCGATCATCTTGAGCAGGGCCTGCTGCACGCCCTCGCCACCGACATCGCGGGTGCTTGAGGGCATGTCGCCTCGTCGGGCGATCTTGTCGATCTCGTCGACGACGATGATGCCCCGGGAGGCACGCTCCACGTCGCGATCTGCAGCGATCCAGAGCGACTTGATGATGCTCTCGACATCTTCACCGACATAACCGGCCTCGGTGAGGCAGGTGGCGTCGGCGACGACGAAGGGCACGTCGAGCAGTCGAGCGAGAGCTTGGGCGATGGCGGTCTTGCCACACCCTGTGGGGCCCACCATCAAGATGTTCCCCTTGAACAGCTCAACTTCGCTGTCATCGGGCGCATCGATGCGCTTGTAGTGGTTGTACACGGCCACCGACAGCGCCTTCTTGGCGATCTGCTGGCCCACGATGTGCTCGTCGAGATAGGCCTTGATGTCTTTGGGGCGCAGATCGCGCCGATCAGGGGCATCGTTGACCTCGCCCTGGCCGTCCTGGGCGAGTATCTCGTTGCACAGCGCCACACACTCGTCACAGATGTGCACCTGTGGCCCAGTGATGAGCTTGCGGACTTCGATGGCCTCTTTGCCGCAGAAGGAGCAGCGGAGGTGGAACGTTCGGTTGGGCATTCTGCTCACCCATTCAGTCTGATGGCCAAGGTATCACCGCGAAAAACCAGGTGTCAACTCGGCGACTGGGAGGTTTTGGGCCCCGATCTCGGAGGCCCGCTGCCTACCAAATCGGTCAACCGGGCCCCTTTGCTTGAAGGGTCTCTTCGGGGCATCTCCGAAGGGGGGCCTTCAGCGGCCGGGCGTACGGCGCCGAGGGTGTCACACCGCGGACAAATGAAGAACGGCTCGTCGGTGGTGTAGCCACAGCGGCCACACATCGGTTGACCCACCTGACCCAGCTCGTTGGGCAGGTGAACCAGCACCTCTCGAAGCTCGTGTTTCCAGTCCGAAGGCTCTCCGTGCTCGAGGAGCCACTCGTCGTACCGACGACGCACCTGCCACGCCCGAGGACGCTCGTCGAGGTGCGAGCGTAACAACCCCAGCGCACGCTCTACGGCGCCGGCGTCGAAGGCTGCCTGGGCTTCTTCGAGGACCTCCATCTCCGTGGAGGCTACTTCGACTGATGCCTCGGGGGGGAAAAGGGTCTCATCAAAACTCGACAGCCACGGCGCGAGGCGCACGGCTCGAGCGGAGGCCATGTCCTTGTCGGGCTCGCTGCTGTGAATCACCGCCCCGGCCACTGCCGGGAGCAGGCTCTCCGACGAGAGTGACTCTGCCCGCTTGAGGGCCCGCTTCGCCCCCTTGCCCTGCCCCATCTGTGCGTACTCGAGGGCACAACCCGAAAGCAGCGCTGCCCAGACGTGGGGCGCCCGTCGTTTTCTCGGGACCTGGTCTTCATATCGTGCGAGGGCCTCCTCCCACCGCCCGGCCCGTACGAGGGCGGCGACGGCGAGGCCTGTGGGCAGCTCGGGCGTACGTCGGGCCCAGCTGGCGGCCTCAGCCACCTGCCCTGCGTCGAGGGCGAGGCGCACCTTCAAGGGGATGAGCCACCGTGCTCCTCGAGTCCGCCGGAGCAGATCGTCGATGATCTGCTTGGCGAGGGCCGCTTCGCCCTGAGCGTTGAGCACAGCCATCAGCCCCACGAGGGCATCTCGTCGGCCGGGGCCGCCCGCCTTCACCGCCTGCTCCAACACACGCCGGGCTCCCGCGAGATCACCGGAGAGCGCGTGATGCAAGGCGGCGCCGCTCCCCGGACCTGCCGGAGCAGCAGCGCGACGGGGCCGTCGCCGTCTGCGGATGATCCAGAGCAGCACGAGCAGCAACAGCGCGGCGAACCCGATGCCGATCCACTGGCCGTACTGCTTCACCCAGAGATTGAGGGTTTCGAGAAACGTGTCGAGCACGGTGCCTCTGACGAGTTGCGACTACGCCTATGGTCTATCACGACCCAGGGCAGAGCGTGAGAAACCACCGCAGGTTGTCATGCCCGCAGGAAGAAATCCGGGCATAAAAAAACCCGGTGCCGTCGCCAGCACCGGGTCTCTTCAAGGTTGGGCGCCGAGGTTCACTCGACGCTCAACCCTCTGGAAGGGTGAAGATTACTCCTCGCCCATGTCCTTCAGCTGAGCGCCGAAGACGTCACCCAGGGAGGCAGTGCTCTTGCCCTGCTTCTCGAGGTAGCTGAGGGTGTCCGCCTCGTCGCCGTCGCCGACGCCCTTGAGGGACAGCCCAATCTTGCGCTCCTCACGGTCCACCGAGATGATCTCGGCGGTGACTTCCTGACCCTCGGACACCACGTCAGCGGGGTTCTCCACGCGCTCAGCGGACATCTCGCTGATGTGGATGAGGCCCTCGACACCCTCCTCCAGCTCCATGAAGGCGCCGAAGTCGTGCAGCTTGGTGATCTTGCCTCGGATCACGCGGCCGATGGTGTACTTGTTCGGGATGTCGTCTTCCCAGGCATCGGGGTAGAGCTGCTTGATGCCCAGGGAGAGGCGCTCGTTGTCGGCGTCGATGTTGAGCACCACGGCCTCGACCTCGTCACCCTTCTTGTAGACCTCGCTGGGGTGCTTGATCTTCTGGGTCCAGGACAGGTCGCTGATGTGCACGAGGCCATCGATGCCCTCTTCGATACCGATGAAGATACCGAAGTCGGTGATGTTCCGGATCTTGCCCAGGATGCGGGTACCCACGGGGTACCGCTCGGCGAGCAGGGTCCAGGGGTTGGGCTCGATCTGCTTCATGCCGAGGCTGATGCGCTTGTTCTTGGAGTCGATGTCCAGAACGATCGCTTCGACCTCGTCACCGATGGCCACCATCTTAGAGGGGTGCTTGACGCGCTTGGTCCAGCTCATCTCGCTGATGTGGATCAGACCCTCGATGCCCTCTTCGAGCTCGACGAATGCGCCGTAGTCGGTGAGGCTCACCACCTTGCCGCTGACGCGATCGCCGACCCGGTAGTTCTCCTCTGCGTGGATCCAGGGATCCTCGGAGATCTGCTTGAGGCCGAGGCTGACGCGCTCGGTGTCGGGGTTGAACTTGAGCACCTTGACCTGGATCTCGTCGCCCACCTGCACCATCTCGGAGGGGTGGTTGACCCGGCCCCAGCTCATGTCGGTGATGTGGAGCAGACCATCGATGCCACCGAGGTCGACGAAGGCGCCGTACTCGGTGATGTTCTTGACGGTGCCCTTGAGCACGGCGCCCTCCTGGAGACGATCCAGGGTCTTGGACTTGAGGGCGGCGCGCTCCTTCTCGAGGAGCACCCGGCGGGACAACACGATGTTGCCGCGCTTCTTGTTGAACTTGATGATCTTGAACTCGAAGTCCTGGCTGATGAACTTGTCGAGGTTCCGGATCGGACGGATGTCGACCTGGCTGCCGGGCAGGAAGGCCTTGACGCCGATGTCGACGGAGAGGCCGCCCTTGACGCGGGCGATGATCTTGCCGGTGACGAGCTCGTCGCGCTCGCACGCCTCGCTGATCTGATCCCAGATGCGCAGCTTGACGGCCTTGTCCTTGCTCAGCTCGACGAGGCCATCCTCGTTCTCGGTCTCGTCGACGTAGACCTCGACCTCGGCGCCTTCTTCGACCACGAGGTTGCCCTCGGCGTCCCGAAACTCGTCAAGGGGGATCTGACCCTCGGACTTGTAACCGACATCGACGGTCACGTAGTCCTTGGTGACGCTCAAAACCTTGCCGATGACGATCTGGCCAGCCTTGACGTTACGGGTGGCCTGCTGCTGCTCGAAGAGGTCGGCAAAGGAATCCATGCCGGCGGGGACTTCGACGCGATCGTCGTCCTCGGGCACTGAAGTCCGATTGCGGAGCTCTTCGATGGGGACGCTCCGGTATTCCATGATGGTGTTCACTCCCAAATCTTTCTGTATCTCCTCCGGGCAGAATTACCCGAAGGTCCGTCGGCGGGGTACCGGCGGAAGCGGGGCGGCACACTACGGATTTGTCGAGGAGATGTAAAGACTTTTGCCCGCCCTGGCGAGCGGCGGCCGAAGGGGCCCGGTGAGACGGCTTCAGTGAGCGCCGCGGCGGAACACCATGACCTTGATCGTTTCGAGGATGATCTGGATGTCGTACAGGATGCCCATGTTCTTGATGTAGGCCAGGTCGTACTGCAGCTTCTGCAAGCTGTCGTCGGCAGTCTCGGCGTACCGGAACTTCACCTGAGCGAGGCCAGTGACCCCGGGCTTCACGAACAGGCGCTGCCGGAAGAACGGGATCTCCCGCTGCAGCTTCACCACGAAGTAGGGTCGCTCGGGCCGAGGCCCCACGAGGCTCATGTCCCCCTTGAGCACGTTCCACAGCTGGGGCAGCTCGTCGAGGCGGGTCTTGCGGATGAAGTTGCCGAAGCGGGTGACGCGGGGGTCCACCTTCGAAGCCAGCTGAGGCCCGGTCTTCTCGCTGTCGGTGCGCATCGAGCGGAACTTGTAGATGGTGAACACCTTGCCGAACTCCCCCACCCGCTCCTGGGCGTAGATGGCGGGGCCCGGGCTCGTGATCTTCACCAGCAGCGCGGTGATGGCCATGGGGATGCCGGCGACGATGAGGCCGAAGAGGCTGGCGGAGATGTCGAGCAGGCGCTTGGACACCTTGCGCAGATCGCTGCGGCGGAACCCGTCGCTGAAGATCATCCACGAGGGCTTGAGATCGGTCAGGTAGATTTTCTCGGCGAACCGCTCATAGAGGGCCACGCCTTCGACGATCTCCACCCCCTGGAACTTGAGGTCGAGCAGATCGCTTACCGGCAGGTTGCCGCGACGATCGTTCATGGCCACCACCACCATGTCGGCCTGGCTGCTGCGGCAGATCTCCTTGAGCTGATCGCTGGTGCCCACGACGTCGGGCTCCACGGCCTCGATCTCTCCGGAGACCTCCGGAGGCTGGGTGTCGCCCTCGCGGCGGCGTCGGTCGTCCTTCTGGCCACGGAGCAGCCCCACCAGCCGGTAGCCGAGGGGCTCGCGCTCTTTGATCATGGTGCTCAGCTCCGCAGCGAGAGAGCCAGTGCCCATGATGAGGACCCGGGTGCGGGCCTGAGCGCCGATGTAGCGGCTCAAGATCGTCCGCCAGATCACGAAGATGATCGCCGAGAGCCCGAGGGCGGCGGCGAAGACCCGACGATCGCCGAGCTCGGTGAAGATGATGTAGGCCAGGCCACCGATCAACACGGCGAGCACCAGGGCGGCGATGAGCCGGCTCAAGAGCGCCCGCGGTGGGATGACCGAGCGGAAGTCGTATAAGTCGCTGTAGAAGAGGCTGGCCTGGAAGATCATGGCGAGCAGTACCCCCTTCATGGGGGCCAGGTACCAGCTGATCTCGAGGTTGGCGTCGAGGAGCGTCCACATCCAGGTGGACACGAGGAACATGGCGAAGAACAACAAGGTCTCCACCAGTGCCACGAGCAAGGAGAAACGACGACTCATCAATTCATCCGGGTGATTGTGGAGTCAAACACGGGATGTGCCTTCAGTGGCCCGTCGAGCGGTAATCTGGTCGATGCTCCGCTCAAGCGGTGAAGGTCTCCGTGGGGCTGGACAGGCGCCATACGGCGAGGGGTTGAGGTCCGAGACCGCAGGTCAGGTGATGCCCTTCGGGGTCGGTCTTCGATTGTTTTCCGTCCTGATCTGCTTGCGCTGCTTGCGCTTGTCTTTGATCTGCATCGGCTCGTAGGAGGCGATGCTGACCAGCACCGGCAAGTCGGTCACACGCTTGAGTTCATACTCGTTGTATACGGTCTGATCGAAGTACACCATAATCAAGGCCACGAGAATGCCCGCGAGCAGCGACACGATCCCGCCGAGGGCCAGGAGCACTTTGCGCCCCAATCCCACAGGGGAGATGGGCAAGTTCGCGGGATCCTGAATCTCGAAGCGGTTCCCCCGCTCGGCGAGCTCCATCTGGTAGAGGGTCTTGGCCTCGGAGAGCTGTTTGTCGGCGGTGGTCATCTGCTTGATGAACCGCGCGCGCTCACGCTCCATCTCGTCGAGACGGGCCTGGACCTCGGGCACTCTGGGATTCAGCGCCTCGGCCTCTTTCACCTTGCGCTCGAGGTCACTTCGCTTTCTCTTGGCGCGCTTGAGCTCACCCTTGGTGCTCGCGATCTCAGATCTCAGATTGGAGACCCGTGGATCATAGCCCCTCTTCTTCGGCTTTGCGTTGGGGCTGGTCGACCCGCCGAGGATCTCGATCTTCTGCTTGACCACTTTGACCTTGCTGCGCGCGGCCACAACATCGGGGTGAGCTGATGTGTACTGCTTCTCGAGCTGCCTCAAGTTGGCCCGGGCCTCGGCCAACTCGATCCTCGCAGCTTCGAGCCTCGGGTTCCGTGTGGGACCGCTCGCCTGGATCGGATCTGCGAGGATGGCGTTCAGCTCGGAGTAGAGGGTGGACAGCCTGATCTCGGAAGCCTCGATGCTCCCGCTGGTGATCTCGAGTTGCTGCAGCAGAGGCCCCAGGGGGTTGTCGATCTCGGATTGCTGGAGAGTCTTCCAATTGTCCTTCTTATAGGCGGTGATCTTCTCGTCGATCATCTGCAGCGAGCGATCGTACTCGTTCACCATCTGCTGTGCCCGCTCCATGTTGACCCGGCGCTCTTTGAGCTCCTCGGTCTGGTTCTGCTCGATGATGAGCTTCGACAGGAAGTCGGTGACGAGCTGGGCCGTGAGCGGGTTCTTATGACTGAAGGAGACCTGGAACGAGTCTTTGCCGCGCTGGTTGACCCCGATCTTGGAGCGCATCTCGTTCACGATCCACTCCATCGGTTTGTTCTCCGACCGCTCCTTCTTGTAGAGGTCGTGCTCACCGATGATGCGCTCGAGGGTGGTGCGGCTCTTGAGCACAGGCACCAGGTTGTGCAGCGACGTCTGGATCTTCTTGCCGACGCCGGTGTTCATGTCTTTGAGCTTGGGCGCCTGGACCAGGATCAGCGCCTGCGACGTGAACTTCGGGGGCTTACGCCAGACCACCACGCCGATGATGGTGGTGAGGGTGAAGAAGATGCCGAAGATGAGCCACTTCCGCATCATTACGCGGCGAGCGATCTGAACATAGTCGGCGATGGACTTGGGCTTGAAGAAGGCCATATTTCACCTGCTCACTGTGGGGCGCCGGGGCGAAGACCGGGGTAGTTGATCGTCAGGCCGAGCAAGAATCGATGGCTGACCTGCTGGTCTTGACGATCGATGCCACTGAAACGGTGATTGTAATTGTAAGCAAGCGACAAAACCATGCGGTTGCTCAATTGATACAGATAATTCACAGCCCCCTGAAAGTTGTCACTCGTCAGGGCTGTGTCTCCGCGTTCCAGGGCTTCCTCCGGGGTTTCACCGGGCAACGCCACTACGAGGAGCGGCTGCTGCCTGATGTAGCCAACTGTAGCACGAAAGTTCGACTGGTCGATGAACTGGCCCAGGATGCTCACGGTGCCGCCGATGTTGTCGAACACCGCACCCAGCTCACTGCGCTGAATGGCCCGGAAACCCGCAAACTCATATCGCCACTGTTGCCAGGTGTAGATCAGCAGGCCCCGAGCGAGCACCCCGATCTGCTGCTGATCTGGATCGTCTACGGGGTAGAGCAGGTTCATCCCGAGCTCGGCCCCCACGGACCACAGCGGGGTCAGGTTGTAGGCGATGCCCCCTGATCCCAGAACGCTCTGGGTGGCTGTCTGGGCCCCAGCATCAACACCTTCCCGGGTGCTCACGGGCTGGAACCAGGTCCGGTTCCCTTGCAGGGTGAGGTTGAGTCGGGTGAGCGCAGCCGGGGTGTGCTCCCAGTTGATGCCCACGTTGAGCGCCTGGGAGTCGAAGAAGTTCAAGTTGAACTCTCGAATCAAGTCGCGGTCGATGAACAGCTGACTGTCGAAGCCCGCCTGGGCAAGAATCCGCGTCGTCGGGGAGTAGGTGTACGCCACCCCGGCGAACTCCGTATGTCGGATATATCTTACAATGCTGATGAGGCGCGCGCCGGTGGCCCCTTGAGCGTTGATGCCCTGCTGATCCTCGGGGTTGGTCACCTCTGGCGTCTGCACGCCCCCCTGGTTCGGGTCGACTGCATCTCCGGGGAGCTGCCCGCCACCGACCTGGGTGGGATCGAGGGCGGCGGTGCCGAGATCCTGTTCGGCCCGGAAGACCCCCCAGAACAAGTTGCCGCCAACGTTGATCCGCCACCGGGGCGTGGGGGTGATCAGCGTCTGGATCAACACCGCTTGGAGCAGATCCTCAGGCTGTAAGATGAGATCCCCGGCCACCTGACCACCGACGGTGTAGGCGGCGAGGGTGTCGGTCTTGGGGGTGAGATATCGGATCCCTGTGGCGCCGAGGATGCTGTAACCAGCGAGCGTACGGGTGTTCTCCGTGCGCTGAGTGGTGATGTCCTGCTGCTCGCCGTCTTCACCCCCCGTAAGCTCATCGAGCTGGCGGGTGTTGGTGGCCTCCAGGGTGCTGAAGACCGAGCCCGAGGCGAAGAACGTCCACGGTTGAGTCCGCCCGCCCAACACGCCACCGGCGCCGCCACCCCCCTGACCACCACCACCGATGCCAGCGCCACCACCGCCCTGCTGCTGAGCTGAGGCGCTGGCGCTGAAGGCGAGCACGGCGATCCCTGCCGCCCATGTTCTGAATCGAACCATCTCGAGCCTCCCGAGCTGCGTATCTCAGAGAAGTCTCAGGGCACGACGATGGTGTCGCCGGTCTGCAGGTAGATGTTGTCCTTGAGGCGGGTGCCGTTGATCACCGCGTCGTAATCGAAGAGCAGCCGCTTCTGCCCGTCGGGGAACCGACGGATGATGATGGTCTTGTGAGGGCTGGCGAACTCATTGAAGCCGCCGGCCATCGACAACCCCTGGAGCACGGTGACGAGCCGGTTGGAGGTGTACCGGTTGGCGCCCCGCACGTTGCCCACGACATAGAACTCGTAGCTCTGCAGCTCGACGAGGGTCACGGTGACGATGGGGGTCTTGATGAAGGCGGCGAGCTTGCGCACGACCTGATCTTTGACCTCGGTGGGGGTCAGCCCCACCACCCGAATGTCGTCGATGAGGGGCAAAGTGATGAAACCGTCGGGCCGCACCACCACGCGCTCAGCGCTGAAGCTGGGGTTGTCCCGAACGCTCACCTCGAGGATGTCGGCCACACCGAGACGGTACTCGGGGGCTGCGGTGGGGCTGGTGGCGAACTCACCCTTGGGCCCCCCGCCACAGGCGGTGAGCAGGGCAAGACAGATCATCAGCGGTGTCATCAGGCTGCGCATGGTTCCCCTCTTCGCTCTTCGCCACTTCACGGACAGTGTGGTTGCCACACCGTGCTGTATACAAAGCCCTTCGGCGGGAGTCCAACTCACCTTGCGAGGGTGGGTCCAGGCTCGTAACCTCCGCTCATGCACACGCGACCTCTTTATCTGGCCCTTGCTCGTTTGCCCCTCGCAGTGGGTGCTCTGTCTCTGTTGACCCACTGCGGCAGCCCGCCAACACGGGTCGCCGAGGTGAAGGTGATTCGCCCTCAGGGGTGGCCTCAAGCGGCCCGGGCCTCAGTAGAAGAAGCCATAGAAGAGGCCAGAGAGGTCACCCAAAAACATGGAGGCATGGGCGACATTGTGAACGCCCGCACGCGCTTGCGTGGGGCGATGAAGACTCAGGTGAGGCGCTATGGCCAGGCCCCTGCAGAGCTCCTCACGGCCTCTGCAGAAGCGCTCTCGGGGCTTGAGGCCGCCGAGATCGCCATGATGCGGCAGTCGATACAGCTTCAGGATGAGCTGTCAGCAGCGGCCACTCAAAAGGCAGAGGCAGAAGAGGAAGCGGCTGCTCAAAATGAGACCGCGCCCCCCGCCCCTTCGGAGTCAGACCTGAAGACGGTGTTCCTCCGCTGGCCAGTCGAGAAGATGAAGATCACCAGCCTGTACGGCCCACGAAAGAGCCCTCATCTACTTGAGAACAAAAAGCGCGTGTTCCACGACGGCACTGACTTCAGGGCGGCAGAGGGCACCCCCATCATGGCCTGCGCCGGAGGGGTGATCACCCACGCGAAGCGAAAAGGCGGCTACGGCCTGATGATCTCGGTGGACCACGGGCTCGAGGTCTCCACCCACTACGCCCACCTCTCGGAGATGAAGGTGGTGGTGGGGCAAAAGGTGCAGGCGGGTGAGGTGATCGGTCTCGCCGGCCAGACGGGAAAAACCACAGGCCCTCATCTTCATTTGATGGTCACGGTGAAGGGCCGAAAGCGGGATCCGATGTCTGCCCTGGGCCGAACCCTCGCACAAATCACGGCCCCAAACCGCTGACTTCACTCAAAGAAATCAGGCCACTGCATTTTTTTTGAGGTTGATCGACATTTTTTCTTGCCCATCGGGGAAGCCGTCCGTATATTCCCGCTCACCTTCGGCGCTGAGCCGGCCCCAAAACGGGCAGCCAAACAAGGTCAAAGGAAATCCACTGAGCGGGAGTAACTCAGTGGTAGAGTGCAACCTTGCCAAGGTTGAAGTCGCGAGTTCAAATCTCGTCTCCCGCTCCAAGAAAAGCCCCTGGTTTTCCAGGGGCTTTTTTTATTCCGTGCTCTGAATTTCCATTCCTATCCAATCAGCCTCTCCCCTGCGTGCTCCATACCTCACGCTTTCAACCCTCCCGACTCAAATTGAGCCCGGCCCACAATGAGCCAGATCTGGCAGATGATGATGTGCAGCTGCACAGACTTCAGAGTTGCCGACGTGTTTGGTGTGTATCCTGGCGAGACAGTGTCTCAGACATCTGTTAAAGACGTTCGATACACTGCATATTTCAGATGTGCCCCATATTGAGAGGGTACGTCGGCAAGAGGCCCTCAAGAGATGGCGGGCCTCTTACTGAGGCGACACCGGCACGATCTCCACCACCTCACCTGTGCTCTTGTGCAGCCACAGCGCGACGTCCTTCAGATGCCGGGCGTGTGTTCTCGGTGTAACTGGCTTGGCCCCCTTTGGGGTCACTCCGTTGGACATCACGCTGCTGGCGTCAGCAACTGGCGATGTGGGGTGTTGAGCGCCAAAGGCGTACTCATCATAAGCCCCCAACATGTGTCCCACCTCATGGGCGATGACCCACGCTGGATCCTCGATGTTCCAGTTGAGTTTGTCAGCGTGGCCTCGTCCCGGGCGAACCAGAACGATGTGTTGAGGATGTGTGGCGTGGAAATCCAGATCCACCTCGATGGGCACCCTTCTATCACCGAAGGCAGCCTCGAACTTGCCGGTCCACAGCGCCTCGACCTCCTTCTCCCATACAGCTCTGCGCGCCCTCAGCTCTTTGGCTGTGACCCCAGCAGAGACCAGCTTGATCCCGAGACGAATCGAGATCCGCTCGGGGTACACGCTGAGCGTATATTTCACCGTCCACCCGAAGCCCCCGGTCTTCACCCGGTGGCTGACATCTACCGTGTGTGTGGGGCCCAGCACAAAGAGGCCACATAATAAAAAATTAGAAAATTTCACGGCAACGAAGAGTCAGAAGGCAGATGTCCTGTGATGTACGGCGTGTGAATTCTATCAAAGGGGGTGTGTTTTTTAGGGGCTTCACAGATCCAGGGTTTCCTTTTCACTTGATGTGCCCCATGATGCCACGTGTAAGCACTTGAGGGGAGTGCGCCTGCTCAACACCACAGGGATTGTACCTGTGGAGCAGGTTGCTGGCGTGACTGGACGTGTCCAGACATGCTGAACATTCAAGGCCCGAGTAGGGCGCACGCCTTGGGCGGTTCGACTTCGATGAGGGATTGAAGTCGAACTGGCCGAGGGTCGATTTTTCGAGCAATTCCGTCGAGTTGCTCGAAGATCTCCCCGCAGGAACAGATTATGTGGAGGTAACGGTCGTGATGCGTATCCGTCATGCGGTCGTAGTTTGTCTTCTCTGGACAGTCGGGCTCTTCGTGGCCCCCGCTGCGGCGCAGGTCGCCGAGCACTCAGGGACCATCACCGCGCAGACGACATGGTCCGCTGAGGTGACCCACCTCATCACAGGTGATGTAACGGTCAACGCCGACGTCATCTTGAACATCGATCCAGGCACGGTGATCAAGTTCCGCAGCGGAACCCGACTCACCGTCAATGGGGCGATGATCGCGCGCGGTGTAGAAGGCGGTGAGATCTACTTCACCTCCTACCGCGACGATGAGATTGGCGGTGACACCAACGGTGACGGCCCCTCGTATGGCCGCCCGGGTGACTGGGAGTACATCCGCTTCTCCAGCACCGTCGCCGCTGACGTCACCAAGCTTGAGCACGTCCACGTGCGGTATGCGGGTCAGGGCAACTTCACCGGCATCTACCTGGAGTCGGCGCCCATCACCTTCCGCGACGGCTCGATCACCGACAGCAGCGCCCACGGTCTCTACCTGACCAGCGCCAATGCCCTCATCGAGCGCAACGTCTTCGCCCGGAACGGCTTGGACGGCATCTGGATGCAGCACAGCTACCCAACCATCCACGACAACACGATCAGCGAGAACAACGACGGCGTGAGCGTCCAGTACTCAGCCCCCGACCTCGTGGGCAACACGATCGTGAACAACCGTGGCTGGGGCATCAACTACCGCTCCAGCGCCACCTCCACGGTGCTCTCGGGCAACACCATCACTGGCAACCTCCGCCCCGCCCGTATCCCCGCGAGCGCCCTACCCAACCTGGAGGACGGGAACACATTCGTGCCCAACCAGATCCCAGCGCTCTGGATCTACGCAGGTACACGGAACAGTGACATCCGACTGCCAGTGCTGCGGGATGGGGACTCCGTCCTGAGGACTTACTACGTCCACAATGGCCGGCTCCGCATCACCGACGGCCACACCTTCACCGTCGACCCTGGCGTGGTGATGAAGTTCGGCAACGACAGTGGTCTCCAAATCGAGGGGACCATGAACGCCATCGGCACCGCCGACGAGGAGATCGTCTTCACCTCGGTCTACGATGACAGCTACGGCGGCGACCTCGGTGCCAATGGGGGCCGCCATCCCGCCAGGCGCGACTGGTACGGGCTCCTGTTCTCGAGTGCTGAGGAAGTCAACCTCGAGCACACCCGGGTGCTCCACGCCGGTGACAACCAGGGTGCCATTCAGCTGAACAGCACCACGTTGAACATGACGCACTCGGAGATCGCCTTCTCCTACGCCCAGGGCCTCTACTTCTACGGCAATGGCAACACGCTCACCTTCGACAACGTCGACATCTATGGTTGCCGTGGCGACGGCATGTACTTCCAGAGCAACGGCACGTTCAACGGCACCAACATGCGCGTCTTCGCCAACGGTGACGACGGCATTCACACGGATCACAGCGCCGCCATCACCATCACAGGCGCCATCTTCGGCAACCGTGGCCATGGGGTGAGGGGCAGTGGCAGCGCTGTTCTGACGGCTCAGGACGTGTGGTGGGGTGCCGCCGATGGGCCGAGCGGTGATGGTCCGGGCTCCGGTGACTCCATCGTCAACCAGGTGGATGCTTCCAACCCCCGTGGCGTGGGCGACCGCTACAGCTACCTCGACGCGGGCCCCAACAACACCACTGGTGGCGACCTGGCGACGCCCAACGTCGTGCAGGGTCTGCCCTCGGTAGAGTTCGGCACCTCCCGCGACTACGACCTTCTCTATGATCTCGATCAGGTGATCGTGGACTTCGGGGCGGTGAACACCGCCCGGGCCCTGGAGGCCATCCTCGTCTATCACAACAACGATTCGACGGCGAACGTCGGCGGCAATGTGCAGCAGCTCCTGGACGGCAACGGCGATCTGCTCCATGGCCCCATCGAGCTGGGGAGCAGCCTCCCCCACGCCATCAAGGTGCCCATCCCGGCCACCGCCTACGACAACGAGCCGCTCCGCCTGCAGGTGGACAAGGTCTTCGGCCAGCGTGCTGTACTCGCAGAGGTCTACCTGCTCGAGCGCGATGGCGGAGCTGATGTGCCCACCTCCTCCATCACCTCTCCCGCCAACGGCGATCGCCTCGCTGGCTCCACCATCGAGGTGAAGGGCCAGTCCAACGCCGCCAGCGGCGTCACCCAGATCGAGGTGGGCGTGGACGGCGGCGATGGCTTCACCTGGCACCCGGTGGCCTCGGTCGATGGCAACAACTGGATCTTCCGCTGGTCCACCCCCGTAGACGGCACCTACACCCTCACCGCCCGTGCCCTGAGCAGCAGCGGCAACTGGGAGGTGGCTGGGGCCGGCATTCAGGTCATCGTCGACAACACCGCCCCTGATGCCGCCACCGAGGTCTACGCCTACGACACGCCGGTGGACGCCGGTGGTCGCATCGAGGTGCGTTGGACCGACTCTGCCTCCAGCGACGTCGCGCTCTACCGCGTGGAGCGCAAGGCTGCGGATGAGATCTTCTACACTGAGCTCGGCACCACCGTTCAGCCTCAGTGGAGCGACGCCACGGCGGTGAACAATGTGTTCTACACCTACCGGATCGTCACCGAGGATCTGACGGGCAACCGCACCACCTCCGAGGAGAGCGCTCCTGCCCAGGCCATTCTCAACGGTGGCGCAGACGCCACTCCCCCAGAGAACGTCACCAACCTGAGCGCTTTCGCCGGCGACGGGTTCGTCCAGCTTAACTGGACCCGCAGTGTGGACTCTGCCAACGATCTGGCAGACCAGCTCATCCAGGCGTCTGTGGACGGCGGGGCCAGCTGGGGGGTCGTGGCGCCCAACTACAACGACGCTGGTGCAGTCACCGTCAACAAGCTGACCAAGGCCTATTTCTTCGATGGCCTGGCCAATGGGACCACCTACCGCTTCCGCGTACTCACCCGAGACAGCTCCAACAACGTCTCCGCTGGTGTAGCGACGGATGATCTTACGCCCGATGCCAACCTGTTCAACCAGGTGAGCGGCACCATCTCCAGCGACACGGTGTGGAGCGCTGGTGTGTTCTATGTCTCCAGCGACCTCACCATCAACGACGGCGCCACCCTGTACATCGAGCCTGGCGTCGTGGTGAAGCTCAAGAGCAGTGTCCGGATTCTGGTGCGCGGTGGCTTCCAGGCCATCGGTACCGCCCAGGCTCCGATCACCATCACCGCCTACGCCGACGACTCGGTGGGTGGCGACACCAACAAGGATGGCCCCTCTCAGGGCACGCCTGGCGCCTGGGAGCGCATCCAGTTCGACTACGCCGATGATTCGGTCCTCCGGCACGTGAACATCCGCTACGCCGGTCAGGGGAACATCAGCTCCATCTACGCCCACCGCTCCAACTACGAGCTCACTGACGTCACCATCACCGACAGCAGCTCCCACGGCATCTATAACGACTCGGCCTCCCCCACGATCCGCCGCACGGTCATCACCGACTGCAACAACGAGGGCATCTACCTCAACGGGACCAACGGCAGTGCCCCGGTGATCACCGATACCCGAGTGGAGCGCTGCAGCCACGGCTTGCGCTTCTCCAGCGCTGGCCCGGTCCTGGAGAACAACACCCTCCGCGACAACGTGGGCTATGGCATCTACTTCAACAACACCACCAGTGGTCCGGTCATCCGTGGGAACACCATCGACGGCAACCGCACCGGCGTACGGCTCCCGTTCGCCATGGTGCCGAGCGTCGAAGACGGCAACGTCATCGGGCCCAACGATCGCGATGTGCTCGAGATCGTCGGCAACAGCCGCAGCACTTCCTTGGAGCTGGGCACCGACCACGTCTACTACGTCGTCTCCGGTGACGCATCGGTGGCCAGCGGCGCGGCCCTCACGCTGCAGCCCGGTGTGATCTGGAAGAGCCAGGGCAGGCTGCGGATCTACGGTGGCCTGTACGCCGTAGGCACCGCCGAGTCGCCCATCATCATGACTTCGTACCGCGACGACGAGTTCGGCGGCGACACCAACAATAACGGGCTGTCTTCCGGCGCCCCCGCCGACTGGCGCGAGCTGCGCATCGAGTCCACCGCCCTGGTCTTCCTGACCCGGCTCGAGCACGTCCACACGCGCTACGGTCGCGGCCTGGTCATCGACACCCAGCGCGACATCGTGGTTCGGAACAGCAAGTTCAACCATCACAGTGGCAATGGGTTGAACAGCAACAACGCCTCACCGACCATCATCGACAGTGAGTTCAACCACAACACCAGCCTCGGCATGTACTTCGGGCATGGTGGCAGCCCCACCCTGATCGGCAACACCGTGTCGAACAACGGCACCGACGGCATTCAGTCGTACGCGCCTTTCGCCGCCTTCGATGACAACACAGTCACCGACAACAGCACCTGGGGCGTGCGGTTCCTGCACAACGTGCATACGGCCAAGCCCACGGGCAACGTCATCACCGGCAACCGCCACTCGATGTACATCTCGGCCCGCTCGCTGCCCAACCCCGAGGACAACAACGTCTTCGCCCCGAACGAGGTCAACGGGTTGTGGATATACGGCGACGTGGTCAGCCGGGATCTGAACCTCTCGGTGCAGCAGGCGGAGGTCAATGGTCCGGCCCTGACCACCTACGTGATCAATGGCAGCCTCAACATCAACAACGGGTACACCCTGGACATCGGCCCGGGCACCATCTTCAAGTTCAGCAGCACCAGCGGGCGCCTCTACATCTACAGCGATGCCACGCTCAATGTTGCTGGCACCGCCGAGCAGCCGGTGTACTTCACCTCCGACGAGGACGACATCGGCGGGGATATCAACCGCGACGGTGACAGCAATGTTGGCCAACCCGGCCAGTGGGATCACATCTACATTCAGGGCACGGCCAACATCGATCATGCCCACATCCGGTACACGAACGATGGCAGCAGCGCGCTGTACTTCAGCGGGGCCACCGCCCTCGTCCGCAACAGTATCATCAGCGACTCGCGGTACGACGGCATCCAGGCGCACAGCTCCAACCTGACCCTGGAGAACACCTCGGTCTACGGCAACCTGCGCCGCGGCATCTACCTGAGCAACTCCGAGACCACCATCACCGGTGGTGAGATCATCGCCAACACCTCCCACGGCATCGAGTCCGTGAACCACGTGTCCACCAACGTCAGCGGGACCTCCATCTTCGCCAACCAGGGCGTGGGCTTCACCAGCAACCGCGCCTCCACCGCGCGTAACGTGTGGTGGGGCGCCGCCGACGGCCCTTCTGGTGAGGGCTCGGGCGCCGGCGACGACGTGAGCGCCAACGTAGACTTCGCCGACCATCTTCAAGATGGCCGACGCTTCCTCTACATCGACGCAGGGCCCACCGTCAGCACCGATGGTGATCTGGTGAACGCTCCGGTGGTGGCTCAGGGCACCCCGACGACGGACTGGGGCAACTCCCCCTCTACGCGCTCGCTCTACGATGCTGATGAGGTCCGGTTGGAGTTCGACGAGATCGCCGGTGGGTCCTCCTTGGAGGTCATCGCCCGGTACCTCAACGCCGACAGCGCCAGCGCCGTGGGCGGCAACCGCCAGACCATGCAGCTCGGCGACGGCACTCAGGTCCACGGGGCCACGGCCGTGGGCGCCAGCTACGCCCAGACGCGTCGGGCCTTCCTGCCCAGCGTCGCGGGCCCGCTGACCCTCAAGGTCGTCCGCGAGAGTGGCTACCGCACCGCCTTCTCCGAGATGTGGCTCATGGAGAGCGCCGGGAGCGCCGACAGCGATGCCCCCATCTCCCAGATCACCTCGCCGGCCCCTGGGCAGTCCCTCAGCGGCAGCGTGTTCATCATCACCGGTGTCGTCGCCGACACCAGCGCACTCCACGCCGTAGAGATCGGAGTGGACTCGGGTGGCGGCCCCAGCTGGCGTCCCGTGACCCAATGGGCGCCTGACGGCAGCTTCAACTACCGCTGGTCCCTCCCTGAGGACGGCAACTACACCCTCTACGCCCGCGCCACGGACGCCGCTGGCAACGTCGAGGTGCCCGCGGCGGGCGTTCTGGTGACCATCGACCGTCATCCCCCGGAGCCGGTGGAGTCGGTGGGCGCCACCGTCACCGTGGATGGCCAGGACACCCACATCACCGTGGGCTGGAGCCTGTCACCTGATGATGGTGCTGGCGACGACGACGTGGCCGAGTACATCATCGAGCGTCGCATCGAGGGCCTGGTCGACTTCGACCCTGTAGGCACGACAGCGGGTGGCGCCGATCGCTTAGTGGACACCACCGTCGTGGCCGGAGTGCCCTACGAGTACCGCGTCATCACTGTGGACGATGCCGGCAACCAGACCCCTTCCAACGCAGTGAGCTCCGGGGTGGCCACCACCGACGGAGTGGATGCCACCATCCCCGCAGACGCCACCGATCTCGTGGCCACCGCCGGCAATGCGTCGGTGAGCCTGAGCTGGACCGCCAGCGTGGACGAGGATCTGGACATCTTCCTGCAGCAGGTCTCCGTCTCTGCCGACGGCGGCATCACCTGGGGCGCCAACGCGCCGCTCTTCAATGACGGGCAGGCGTTCACCTTCAGCAACCGACTGACCAACTACCTCGTGGGCGGCCTCACCAACGGGAGCCCCTACCACTTCCGTCTGCAAATGGTGGATGCCGCGGGCAACACCTCTCCTGGCATTCAAGCGGGCCCGACCACGCCGACTGAGGACGCCTTCATTCGGATCTCGAGCCACATCTCCACTGACGCCCGCTGGGCCGCTGGCGTCTTCGTCGTCGCCGGTGACATCCAGGTGCGCTCCGGGGCCACCCTCACCATCGACCGTGGGGTCATCGTCAAGTTCGAGCCCGGCAGCAGCCTGCGTGTGCAGAGCGGCAGCCGTCTCATCGCCAACGGTGTTGCCGGTGACGAGATCGTCTTCACCTCGGTGCGAGACGACTCTGTGGGCGGCGACACCAATGGTGATGGTGACAGCAGCGCGCCGGCGGCCAACGACTGGGAGAACGTGATGTTCTCCGACGCCGCCGACGGCAACCGCATGAGCCACTTCGTGCTGCGGTACGCCGGCAGTCGGGGCATTGGCGGCCTCTACTCTGAGCGCAGCAGCGTCGCGATCACCGACTGCTCCATCAGCAGCACCAGCTCCTACGGCATCTACTTCTACCAGGGCGGCGCCTCAGAGATCTCCCGCTGCGACATCTCCAACACCACGCATTCCGGGATCTACGCCTTCCAGGCCACGATGGACATGGAAGACAACGAGATCTTCGAGACCAACCACGGCATCGAGGTCTACTCCGGCACCACCGAGATCATCGGTAACACCCTTCGGGACAACCGCGGCCACGGCGTCTTCTTCCACACCGTGGGGGCCACCTCCGTCCTGGAGGACAACGTCATCACCCGGAACGTCACCCCAGTCCGAGTGCCCTTCTCGGCGATGCCCGGTCTCGGTTCTGGCAACGTGATGACCGACAACAGCCGCGCGGTCATCGAGGTCTACGGCGCCACGCGCAACGACTCGCTGGAGGTCACGCCCTCCCACGTGATCCATCAGTACAGCGGCAACTCCACACTGAGCGCCGGCGTGGTGCTCCGCGTGCAGCCCGGTGTGGTGTGGAAGTTCACGGGTGGCCGCCTCGACATTTATGGCGCCCTCTACGCGGTGGGCACCGCTGAGGAGCCGATCTACTTCACCTCATACCGCGATGACGCCGTGGGCGGTGACACCAACAACAACGGCACCACCACCGGTGTGGCCGGCGACTGGGACCGACTGTACGTCCGCAGCCAGAGCTTGAGCTTCCTCACGCGGCTGGAGCACGTGCACGTCCGTTATGGCGATGGTCTCTTGATCGAGAACTCCCCCATCAACGTGGTGGACAGCCGCATCGACCACAGCGCCCAGCAGTGCGTTTACGTCGACCGGAACGCCCCGGTCATCACCAACACCTACATGGGCGACTGTCGCCACGACGTCATCTACGCCCAGAGCGCCAGCCCTGTCCTCATCGGCAACACCATGGAGCGGGGTACCAACGGCCTCAACGCCACGTGGTCGACGGCCACCCTCGAGAACAACATCTTCCGGGACAACCGGGACTGGGGTGTCTGGTTCAACCAGAACACCACGATGCCTGTCATGACGGGCAACACGGTCACCGGCAACCTGCGCAGCGTCCACATTCCGATCTCTGGTGTGCCCAACACCGAAGACGGCAACACCTTCGTGCCCAACGAGATTGACGGCCTCTTCATTCGCGGGGGTACCCGCAGCACGCCGCTGCGCCTCTCGGTGCAGACCGTCGGCGATCGCAGCATGAACAGCTACTACTTCGAGAACGTGACCATGAACGCCCCCATGGTCATTGATCCCGGGGTGGTGCTGAAGTTCCCCGACGGCCATCGGCTGACCATGCAGGACACGCTCACCGCAGTGGGTACCGCCGCTGAGCCGATCTACTTCACGTCCTACCGCGATGACGCCATCGGCGGCGACATGAACAACGATGGCACCTCCACCCCGTACGCCGGCGCGTGGCGGAACGTCTGGCTCAACAACAGCGACGGCCACGTCATCGACCACGCCGAGTTCCGGTTCTGCGGTAGCAGCACTGCCTGCCTCGATGTGGACAACGCCACGCTGACCCTGAGCAACTCCACCATCATGTCCTCCCGCTACCAGGGCATCGATGCCTGGCGCTCCAGCACGACGATGACCAACGTGGACGTCCTCGGGCACCGGGGTCACGGCATCTACCTGCACGACTCCGGCACCCACGACATCAGCAACAGCCGCATCTTCGGCAACATCGGCGATGGCATTCAGAGCCACAACACGGTGGTGGTCACCGCCCGGAACGTGGAGTTCTTCGCCAACGGCGGCAATCATATCCGGCACAACGGCAACCAGCCGATGGACGCCCAGCAGTGCTGGTGGGGTGATCCGGTGGGCCCTGCTGACCGGGTCAGCGGCAACGTCGACACCACCAACTTCCTGAACGACGGCACCGAGTACAGCTGGCTGGACGCCGGCCCGAACGAGACCCTCTCCTACGGCATCAACACCCCTGTGTACGAGGGCTTGACCTCTACGGTCTGGGGCACCGGTGTGGACGAGGATGTGCTGTACGATGCTGAGGACCAGCAGCTCACCGTCTCTTACAACGGCATGGACGAGAACAAGTCCTTCCGAGCGCTGGTGGGCTACTACAACGGTGACGCCCGAACCACGGTTCAGACCCTCACCGACTTCGCCGGCCAGGTCATCCACGGCCCCATGCCTCTGCCCACTGGGCGGGCCACCCGCTTCCAGTACGGTCTGCCCCGTGCCGCTGGTGGCCAGCTTCAGCTGCTCTTCACCGCGACGCAGGGTGAGCGCGCCCTGCTGTCGAGCATTCTGCTCTTCGCCGACAACAGCGTGGACACCACCGCCCCCACGGTGACCATCGCCCGACCCGAAGCCAGCGACATCCTGTCCGCCGACACCCACAGCATCGGCGGCGTCGTCTCCGACGACGACACTGTCGTCAGCGTCGAGGTGGGCATCGAAAAGGACGGGGCGCTGACCTGGCACCGCGCAGACAACTTCAGCAACGGCCACTGGCAGTTCCGCTGGAACCCCTCTGAGGGTGTCTACACGCTCCGGGCCCGCGCTCTGGATCAGACAGGCAACCTCGGGGTGGCCAGCCCGGTCACCGTCACCGTGGACACCACTCCGCCCCTCGCCCCCACCAACCTCCGGGTCAACCAGGTGGCTGGCGCCTTGCGGGCCACCTGGTCGCGCTCCTTCGAGGACGCCAGCGGCCAGAACGGAGTCGTGCGCTACGACATTCTGCGGAGCACGCGCCTGGACGACGAGTACGTGGCCATTGGTCAGGTGCCCGCCGGCGTGGCCCAGTACGACGATCTCAACGTGCAGAACGGTGAGCTCTGGCACTACCGGGTCCGTGCCGTGGACGCTGCGGGCAACACCGCCACCAGCAGCCCCTACGGCCCGGTTGAGGTGAACCAGAGCTTCGATGACACCCCGCCGGAGGAGGCCTCGAACCTCACGGCTCAGGCCAGCCACCTCGACGGCGTCACCTCTGCCTTCCTGCGGTGGAGTGGCAGCCCAGACAGCGACGGCGATCTGATCGGGTATCGGATCTCGGTCTCCGCCGACAACGGCACCACCTGGGGCTCCTTGGCCCCGGCCTTCAACAACAACGCCTACACGACCGTGGGCACGGCCATCCGCAGCCACCAGATCCCAGGTCTCTCCGTGGGCAGCACCTACACCTTCCGGATTCAGGCGGTGGACGCCTCCCAGAACGTGAGCGCGGGAATCACCACGGACCTCACCGTCAACGGCGGCGAGTTCATCGAGCTGAGCGGCAACATTCAGGGCACCACCACCCTCGGCGCCGGTGTCTACGTCTTCAACTCAGTCACCGTGCCTCAGGGTGCACAGCTGCTCTTCGGCCCCGGCGCGATCATCAAGATGCGCTCCAACACACGCCTCAACGTGCAGGGCCTGATGCGGGCCGTGGGCTCCGAGCAGCAGCCCGTCGTCTTCACCGCCTTCGATGATGACTCCATCGGCGGCGACACCAACGGCGATGGCTTCTCGGAGAGCGCCCCTGGTTACTGGCGCGGCATCTACTTCTACAACACCGCCGATCATCTGCGCTCTCTGATGCAGTTCGCCGAGATCCGGTTCGGTGGCCGCTCGGGTCAGGCCTCGTTGAGCGTCGAAGCCTCCATGGAGATCACGGACACCCGGATCCTCGACGGCGACGCCTACGGCATCTACGTACACAACTCCACCCCCACCTTCCGACGGGTGGAGGTGCGCAATCACCGGCTCGACGGGGTCTACCTGACCTCCGCCAACGCCCACCTTGAAGACTGCGTGGTGGCGGAGAATGACAACCACGGTGTCTTCACGCAGTTCAGCCACCCCGGCTTCGAGGGCTGCGAGATCACCGACAACGCCAAGTACGGCATCTACTATGCCTATGCTGGCTACTCAGTTGCGACGTTCAACAACAACACCATCACGGGCAACCACACCAGCGTCCGTATCCCGGTGAACGGCCTCACTGGTGAGAACAACGTCCTCACCCCGAACACCCGCGCGGTGGTCGAGATCTCCGGTCAGACGGTGAGCTCGGATCTGCGCCTCAGCGTGCTCGCCGACGACACCCCCGATCGGATGAACACCTACTACCTGATCTCCGACATGACCATGGCCGGCGGCACCCGGATCGAGTTCGACCCCGGCGTGGTGATGAAGTTCGGCGCCAACGCCCGACTCACCGTACGTGGCGAGATCGCCGCTCGAGGCACCCTGGCGCAGAAGGTGGTCTTCACCTCATACAAGGACGAGCAGCACGGCTACGATCTCACCAGCGACTCCACGCTGCCGGTGAGCGGCGAGTGGGATGGTGTGTACCTCAACCGCGATGGCTTCGCCCCGCCCTCGCGGCTGGAGCACACCATCATCCGCTACGCCGACTACAACTTGTATGTTCAGAACGGGTTCCAGGTCCTCTCCACGGACTGCGAGCTCACCAACGCCCAGCACGATGGTCTCTACGCCTACATCGCCGATGTCGAGCTCATCGGCTGCCGCATCTGGGGCAACTCCGGTGACGGCGCCGAGATCAACCACCCGAACACGTACGTGGCCATCACCTTCAGCCACATCTCGTCCAACGGCGAGGACGGCGTGGAGATCCACAACAGCGGCCGGGCCGATCTGCAGAACAACCGCTTCTTCCAGAACGGCTCCCGGGCGCTGAACAACCGCACCGGCAACGTCATCGACGCTGGCCAGAGCTGGTGGGGTGACAACGACGGCAGCGGCCCCTACCACGCCGACGACAACCCCAACGGCATTGGCGACGGGGTGAGCGACAACGTCACGTTCTTGCCCTTCGTGGTCGATCCGCCCTTCGAGTACGGGTACCGCAACTTCTCGGCGAGCGCCCCGAGCACCGCCGGTGGCCTGCCGGCCCCCACCGTCACCTTCGGCACCATCGGTGAGGAGTCCGACGCCTGGGATGCACAGGCCCGCCCCCCGTACACCATGGCCTTCGACAACGAGCTGGTGCAGGTGTCCTTCACCGGTCTCGATCCGAACCGGCGCTACAAGGCCCGCGTGACCTACTACAACGGCGACGCCACCAACACCAACCAGAGCCTCGCCGATGGTGAGGGCCGGCCGATCCACCCGAGCTACATCATGCCTCGGGCCCGACCGGTGCAGTACGAGTTCCCCATCGCCCAGGCCTACACCAGCAGCGGCGAGATGCAGCTCAACGTGGTGAACGAGAACCCCAACAACTCCATCCGCGGGGCCATCTCCCAGGTGTGGATGATCGAGGATCTCGCCGAGGTGTCTCCGCCCCGCTTCGAGCTGGTGTCGTTCAACGACGTGGACGGCAGCGGTACCCTCACTGTGGGCGACGAGTATCACTTCCAGTTCTCCGAGGCGATGGACACCACCAACACCGTGGCCGACGCCCAACTGGTCATGGTGGGCGGTGGCAGCTACGGCAACGAGAACCAGGTGGCCTGGAGCCCCGATGAGCGCGTGGCGGTGGTCACCCTCAACGAGGGCTTCACCGTCAACGGCGATGAGCAGGTCACTCCGGTGGACATGTTCGACCCCTACGGCAACGCCGTGGTGGGCACCCAGGTCCTGTCGGACATCGACACCGTGGCCCCCACCTTCCTGGCCATCGACTGGGTAGACGTGGACGACAACGGTCAAGGCAGCCTGGGCGATCAGCACATCTTCCGCTTCAGCGAGGCCATGGACACCACCATCATCGAGGGTGGGGTGGATGCCAACACCCACCTGCGCCCCCAGGGCAGCCGCCGCTACGGCAGCACCAACGTGGTGGAGTGGAGCGCTGATCGCCGGTCGGTCACGGTGACCATGACCGAGGGCTACACCATCCAGGACAACGAGCTGGTGGTGCCCACCCGCTTCGTCACCGATGTGGCCGGCAACTCGGTCGTCGGCACGCAGAACCTCAGCGGTCGCGACGAGATCGCACCGGAGATGCTGGCCATCCGCTTCAACGACGCCAACGGCAACGGCGCGGTCTCCCTCGGTGACAGCTTCACCTTTGTCTTCAGCGAGCCCATGCGCACCGCACCGGTGTCCAACGGCACCACTGAGGCCAACATCAACCTGTCCCCTGCCGGCCGGCGCTACGGCACGGTGAACCAGGCCCGTTGGAACGCCGACAACACCGAGGTCACCGTGACGGTGACCCCGGGCTTCACCATCGTCGGCAACGAGCAGGTCGCACCGGCCCCCCTCATCGCCGACGTGGCAGGCAACACGGTGATCAACGGCCTGGCGCTGAACGTCCAGGACGTACAGCCCCCGAGCCTCGTGGAGATCAGCCCGCGCTACATCAGCCCGCTGAGCCCGGTGAGCGACTACCGCCTGACGCTGCGCTTCAACAGCGCCATGGATCCGAGCCAGCTGCCCAACATAGTCCTCAACAACGACGATGGCCCCAACCCCGTGGTGGTGGACGGCGAGTGGCTGACCACGCGTTACCCGAACGACACCTACACCACCGGGAACATCGACCTCACCGCGGATCACCACGGCATCCTCACGGTGGACGTCACCGACGCCACCGATGTGGCCGGGAACACCATGACCTCCGCCGAGGGGGCCTACACCCTAGATCTCGACGCCATCGAGCCCGCTGCCCCGAACACTCAGATTCAGGTGCAGGGCTGTGACGCTGCCCGCCTCAGCTGGGCGGGCTACGACGCCCCCGAGGATCTCGCCGGCTTCCAGATTTACCGTGAAGGCGCCGCCTTCAACGAGGTGGACGGCGTGAGCCTGTTCGACCAGATCGCTTCGGATCGTCGGGAGTACACCCTGACCGGTCTGCAGCTGGACACCACCTACCACGTGGGCGTGGCCGCCCTGGACCGGGTGACCAACTTCAGCGCCAACGTGGTCTCTCAGGCCGTGCGCATCGATCAGGTGGTGCCTCCGGCAGTGCCTGTGAGTCTCGCCGCCGGCGCTGATCCCACAACGGTGGTGGTTCGCTGGAATGGCTACAACGCCAGCGCCTACTGCGGCCTGGCAGGCTTCCGGGTGTACCTGCAAGAGGCGAACTTCAACGACGTGGGCGCCCTGGCCCCCGTCTCCACCCTCGGTGCCGAAGCGACTCAGACCGAGCTCGTGGGCCTCGCCCGGGATCGCGTCTACTACATCGCCGTCGTGGCCTTCAACGAGGCCGGCGAGGCGCTGAACGCGGTGAACACCCGCGAGTGGACCGACCCCCTCTCCGGTGCGGTCTCCAGCGATCTCACCCTGGGCAACGGCGCCCAGCGCGTCATCGACGTGAACGAGACCATGGTGGTGGTGGGCGGCGCGGTGGTCACCATCGCCCCAGGGACCACGGTGCGCTTCGGCCCCGACGCCGGCATCGTGGTGCAGGACGGCGCCCTCGTCGCCGAAGGCACCGTCTTCGAGCCCATCCTGCTCACCAGCCAGAACCACACCCCTGCCCGGGGTGACTGGAGCGGTGTGGAGCTCACGGCGGGTGCCGGCGGCTCCATCTTGAACCATGTCGCCTTGGAGTACGGCGAGGGCCTCACCATCGACGGCTCCAGCCCCTCGGTGGAGAACTTCACCGCTCGTCATAACCAGGGCTCCGGCATCAGCGTCAGCGGCGGGAACCTGGACCTCAGCGACGACACCCTCCTGACCTTCAACGACACGGGCATGTCGGTGGGTGCTGGCGGCAACTTCAACATCACCGGCAGCGTCATCAAGAACAACACCGTCAACGCGCTCAACGACGGTGGCACCCTCACCGCCGAGGGCAACTGGTGGGGCTCCCTGGACGCGGGCACCATCGCCGGCGGTGTGCAGGGCGCCGTGAGCACCGACAACTTCCTCGACTATGAGCCGGTGCTCTCCCCTGCGGTCCGCGTGGCCGGTGGCGAGACCCTGGTGGTGCGACGCCGCATCAACCTCGACCTCACCGCCCGCAACGCCGTGGAGATGCGGTTCAGCGAGGACGACACCTTCAATGGTGTGTTCTTCGACGACTTCGCCACCACGGGGGAGCACCTCGTCTCCAGCGGCTCCGGGGCCAAGACCATCTACGCCCAGTTCCGCAGCATCACCGGCACCAACTCGGCGCCGGTGGCCTTCGTCTTCGACTTCGACACCACCGAGCCGGTCATCGACAACTTCAGCCTCGAAGAGGGCCAGGTCGTCGGGCGTCCCATCGAGGTGGTGGGCCAGGCCTCCTCAGGCATCGGCCTCACCCGTCTCGACATCGAGATCAACGGCGAGATCGTCTCCAGCAACGAAGTCTCCCCGGTGACCTACGCCTGGGACCCGCGTCAGTGGCCCGAGGGCATCTACACCGTCCGTCTGTGGGTGTACGACGTCGCCGAGAACGTCGTGGTCGTGGAGCGCACCGTGTTCGTCGAGCACCAGGCGCCGCCTCAGCCGGTCATCACCGATCCCCAAGATGGCCGTCTGTTCAACGTGACCCAGATCAACATGCAGGGCACTGCAGAGCCCAACGTCACCGTAGACGTGAAGCGTGATGGCTTTACCGTCGGCCGGCCGGTCGCCGCAGCGAACGGCATCTGGACCCTCGCCGACGTGGATCTGGTGGAGGGCACGCAGACCTTCGTGGCCCGCGCCGTAGACGAGATCGGCACCAGCCTGGCCTCCGAGGGCGTCACCGTGGCGCTGGACACCGGGGCGCCCGGTACGCCGGTGCTCACCGAGGCCCATCTCATCCTGGGTCGTGGTGTCATCGTAGGCTGGGAGCCTCCGGCACAGGGCGAGGAAGCCGTCCGCTACGACGTCTACCGTCACGCCGTGGACTTCGGCAGCCCCGCCGAGGCCGTTCGGGTGGCTCAGAACATCGAGGAGCTGTCCTGGCTGGACGAGACCGGCGATGAGGGCAACTGGTACTACGCCGTCGTGGGTCTCGACACCCCCGGCAATGCCAGCGGCCTCTCCAACCGCCTCTCGGCACAGTACGACCTCACGCGGCCGGCCATCACCGTCAGCATCCCCGATCAGGCCAGCTTCGGCATCGGCCCCGTGGCGCTCACGGTGGAGTCCAGCGAGTCGCTGCAGCAGGCCCCCACCCTCACGGTGACCCCTCAGGGCGTCGGCCCAGTGGCGGTGAGCCTCGTCGAGGTGGGCGCGAACCGCTACACCGGTGTGTTCAACATCACCGGCGCCACCCCCTCCGGTCCGACAGTGCTCCGGGTCACCGCCACCGACGTGGTGGGCAACGTGTTCTCCGGCGCCCCTGTAGGGGCAGGCCCCGTGGTGGATACCCAGGGCCCCGAGGTCCAGTCGCTCACCTACAACGTGGATCCCCCAGTTCAGGTGCTCGACACCAAGGATGTGCAGGTGGATCTGGTGCTCGACGAGCCTGCGGCCATCGGCACCATCCCCAACATGACCTACGATCCGCCCATCGGGAACCCCGTGAACGTGGGCCTCGCGGGCTCTGGCGCCGTCTGGCGGGGTACCCTCCGCCTCACCTCGGCCATGGGCAGCGGCCTCGGCACCTTCAGCGTCACCGCTGAAGACACCTTCGGCAATATCCGGACCTCCCCCGGCGGCTCGCTGGAGATCTACGACGACGATGCCCCGAACCCCACCGTGCCCCCGTCGCTCACCTCGGCCACCAGCCGACCCGCAGGTGCCGTGGAGTTGCGGTGGAACGCCGTACCTCAGGCCAGCAGCTACAACGTCTACCGCAGCACCGGGAACTGCCCGGGTGACGGCTGGGTCGAGATCGCCAGCGGCATCAACGACCTGACCTACACCGATACCCCTGAGACGGATGGCGTCTACTGCTATGGTCTGACCACCGATCGTCTCGGCGCAGAGAGTGGGGCCTCCAACCGCTTCAACGTCCTGTCCGATCGCGTGCCCCCCGAGGCGCCGACCAACCTCGCCGTGGTTCTGGCCCCTGCCGGTGTGCGGGTCACCTTTGACGCCTCACCCGGCGACGAGGTGCCCACCCGGTACCGTGTCCTGCGCAACGGCGATCAGATCCGCAGCCTCAACGGCGGCCTGAACACGTACACCTACAACGATCACCCCCCTGCTGGTGGTGACTTCGACTACACCATCGAGGCTCAGGACGGCGCCGGCAACACCGCCACCACCGCCCCCGAGACCTTCTCGCTGGCTGTGGGCGCCGTCACCCAGCTCGAGGTCCTGCTCGACCACTTTGAGCCCCCCCTCCTCACCTGGGGTCGCAGCGATCCGAACACCACCGGCTACCATGTGGAGCGTGGCGGTGTGCGGATCACCCAGCAGCCCCTGCAGGAGCCCCGCTTCGTCGACGAGACCTACCCGGGCAACAACGTCGTGGAGTACGCCGTCATCGCCGTCAACGCCGAGGGGCAGGAGAGCCCGCCCCGAACCGTCAGCGTGAAGCCCGTCTTCTTGGACGTCTTCGCTGATCGCACGGTGTCGCACTACTTCAACCAGCTGCAGATCCAGCTCATCAACTCCGACGGCGTTGTGCACGTCGACAGCATCGAGACCCAGATCACCGTCAACGGCGAGGAAGAGTTCCTCACCACCGACGAACTCGGTGTGGATGTTGCCGGCGCGCCCTTCGAGTTCATCCGGGTCTTCCCCACCTCGGCGAACCTGGATACCCGCATCGTCCGGGTCACCGCCCGCGTGAACAGCGAGGCAGCCACGGTGCGGTACCGCCGCTTCGCCGCAGCCAACGTCTATCGCGCCCTGGGGCAGCTGGACCTTGTCGCCGCCGACACTCCGGTGGCCGGTACGCTCAGCAGCATCGAGGTGTGCATCAACAACCGCGGCCAAGCCCCCATGGACGTCGTCACCGCACGCGAGAACGGCAGCCAGCCTGGCGATCTCACTGTGGCGGTCACCAGCGCCGATGGGCAGGAGCTGAGCCGGGGCACCGTGCAGACCATCCCCGCCGGGGCGCGCTTCGACGGCAACACCATCTTCACCCGAATCCCCGCCAACGGTCGGACCTGCGTGGACGTCAACGTCGTGGTGCCCGAGGCCCTCGAGGAGGGCGCTCAGATCCAGTTCGTGGCCACAGTGCCTGCATTCTCCTGGGCTCGGGATGGCGCCAACATCCCTGCTCTGGCGCAGCTCACTGGCAGCATGAACTCCAGCATCACCACCACCGCCTACTTCGGCACAGCCCAGGCGGACCGGGATATCTACATTGGAGACGACACGGTGGTCATCACCGGTCAGGCCATCGATCGGGAGACGAACAACCCGCTGCCCAACACGGCCCTCAAGGTGGGCTTCACCACCCGGGGCTTCTCGTGGACCGAGGATGTCACCACCGACGACGACGGCAACTTCCAGTACAACTACAACCCGGCCCACGGCCTCGCCGGTGAGATCGTCATCTGGGCGGCTCACCCCGACGTGGTCGATGTCCTCGACCAGGATCGGTTCACCATCTACCGGGTCTACACCCGACCCTCGAGCATGAACCTGCGCTCGGCCAAGGCGGACACGCTGGACTTCAACGTCAAGGTGCTCAACCCCGGCGACGTCCCCCTCACCGGCTTGCAGCTGGCCACCGAGGCCTTCATCACCGACGAGAACGGCGACGAGCAGCCCATCGACAGCATCCGGGGCAGCATCATCGACCTGCCTGCGGACTTCGAGGTGGCCGCTGGTGGCGAGGGCGAGATCACCCTCCAGCTGGAGGCGGACATCGACGCCCCGGATCACGCCCTCGTCCTCTACCGGCTGACCTCCGCCGAGGGGGCCGCCGTGGTGGTGGACGCCAACGTCACGTTGTCCGAGGCCATCCCCATCATCAACGTGAAGGCGCCGGCCCGGGGCTTCGTGGACGTCAGCATGCGGCTCGGCGAGATCGAGACTGTGCCCGTCACCCTCACCAACGAAGGTCTGCGCCCGCTGGAGAACGCTGTCCTCACCGTACCCGCGGTGCCCTGGATCACCACCAACCGCGAGGTTGTGGATGGACAGGTGGCCCTCGGCGACATCGCCGTCGGCGAGAGCGTCACCCTCGACGTAGTGCTGACCCCCGGCGAGGATCTGGAGCAAGGCCCCTACGCCGACCAGTTCCAGCTCACAGGCGACAACTCGGCCCAGGTGTTCGACCTGAACGTCTTCGCCCTGCTCACCTCTGCCGACGAAGGCGCCGCGGAGTTCCGGGTCCTGGCCAACACCGGGGATCCGGTGGAGGGCGCCAAGGTCCGACTCCAGAACAGCGCCATCCGCGCTGCGGACTCGGCCACCACCGACGAGAATGGGGTGGCGCGCTTCAACGCGCTGTCCACCGGGACGTGGTCCTACCAGGTCACCGCCCCAGGCCATGCCAGCGTCTACGATGTCGTGGAGGTCGAGGCAGAGCAGACCACCGTCACCACGGTGGAGTTGGAGCGGGAGCTGGTCTCCATCAACTTCCGAGTGGAGCCGGTGCCCTTCACCGACCGCTACGAGATCAAGATCGAGCAGACCTTCGTGACCAACGTGCCTGTGCCCGTGCTCGTGATCGACCCGCCCTTCGTGCAGATCGACAACCCCGAGCCCGGGTTCCAGACCACCATCATCGCCAAGGTGAAGAACGAGGGCCTCAAGGCCATCGACGACGTCACCCTGACCCGGGACGAGATCGAGGAGGCCAGCCTCATCCCCCTCATCGAGTACATCCCACGCCTAGGCGCCATGCAGACCGTTGAGGTGCCCTTCCGGATCATCTACCGCGGTGATCAGCAGCCGGACCAGCCGGCGTGCACCGTAGGCGACGCCGGCAGCGCTGGTCAGGCGGCTCTGGGCATCGCCTCGATCATCGCCGGCAGCAGCCGCTCGGACATCTCCGGTGCCGAGAAGCGGGCCGCCGCCACGCTGACGACGGCCTTGCTCCTGCTCGCCGATCTGTCTGTCTGCCCAGGCATCCCTGGCACTCCGAGCCTCCCCGGCGGCGGCAGCTGCCTGGCGGGTCTGCTGATGCAGTTCATGCCATGCATCGGCAGTGGTAGCTCCGATGGGGGCAACAACAATGGCCCGAGCGGCCCGGGCAACAGCAGCCCTGGTGGCTTTGGTCCTCCTGGCTGCTTCACCGAGGGTACGCCGGTGCTCATGGCCGATGGCTCCCGTCAGCCCATCGAGAGCATCCAGGTGGGCGACAAGGTCGCGGGCCTGGACGGCGAGGCCGCCGAGGTCACCCGCACCTATGTCCGAGAGAGCAGCCACGTACGCGAGGTGCGCTACCGCGACGAGAAGGGCCAGCTGAGACGGCTGGAGACCACCGACGGCCACGCATTCAGAGAGAAGAAACGAGGATGGGTGCCTGCCGGCAAACTCGAGGTGGGCGACACGCTCATCCTCGTGGAGGGAGAGGCCACCATCGTCTCCACCGAGCGCTATGATGAGGCCGTGGAGGTGTTCAACCTCGACGTGGCCGATCAGCACGCCTACTTCGCCAACGATGCCTGGGTACAGCAGAAGTGCGATGCCGAGGTGAAGCTGGATGAAACCAACATGACCGAGGAGGAGGGGCAGTGATGCGTCGGCTCACACTCATCTTCGTATTGCTCTGCCTGAGCCTGCCCGCTCAGGCGGCCCGTCAGTTCGACGGGGTCTGCTCCGTCGTCAAGATGGAGATCCTCCAGGAGCTCACGCTTGAGCGGATCGGCTTCCTGGCCACCTTGGAGATCACCAACAACGAGTCGGACGCCAGCATCACCGACTTCTCCGCGGCCCTCACCTTCCAGGTGGAGGACGAGAACGGAGAGCTCGTGGAGGCTGCCGACCTGTTCTTCGTGCAGGCCCCCGAGCTGCGCGGGGTGAGGTCCATCGACGGCACTGGGGTCATTCGCCCCGGTGAGACCGCCACCATCAGCTGGTTCATCATCCCCACCATCACCGCCGGCGGCACCGACGCCAACGGCATCAACTACAACGTCGGGGCCCTACTCGGTGGCTCCCTCCTCGGAGAGCCCATCGATCCCGACACCCTCGCGGTCATCCCCGACACCATCACGGTGCGGCCGGAGCCTCAGCTGGAGATTTTGTACTTCCAGCCCCGGGACGTGCAGGGCGACAACCCCTTCACCCCCAACGTCGAGAGCCCCATCCCCTTCACCCTGGGGGTCCGGGTCAAGAACGTGGGCTACGGCACCGCTCGCAAGCTGAAGATCGCCTCCGAGCAGCCCCGCATCGTGGAGAACGAAGGGGGGTTGCTGCTCGTGCCGCAGCTCCTCGGCGCCCGAGTGGACGATGATCCTCTGGACAACAGCACCCTCACGGTGGACCTGGGGAACATCGAGCCGAGCAGCTGTCGAAAGGCCTCGTGGGACATGATCACCAGCCTCTCTGGTGAGTTCACCGAGTTCGAGGCCTCGTACACCCACGACCTCGACCTCGGCGGCGGCCGGGACATCTCGGTCATCACCGCCATCGACGCCCACTTCATGGTGGCGGAGGTGCTCAACGATCAGCCTGGCCGCGACAGCCTCCTGGACTTCCTCGCCACCACTGACGACAACACCCGGGAGCTGATCCCCGACACCTTGTTCGAGAGCGACTGCAACACCCTGCCGGTGAACCACCTGCAAGACGTGGAGCTGCTTGAGTTCGCCAACCTCACCGCCCGCATCCGGGTCAACGTCGATGTGGCCAACCACATCTTCTTCCGCCTCGACGATCCGGGCCAGGCCCGCTACGACATCGTCCGAGTGACCCGCTCCGACGGCAAGGTGCTCGACAGCCACAACAGCTGGACCAACATGCGGTACCGCGAGGAGGACAACGCCCGCCTCGAGTACCTCAACGTCTTCGACTTCGCCCCCCTCGGCGAGTACGAGTACCTGGTGGAGTTCTCTGCCCCCGAGGTGGATCTCGCGCCCCCCGTGTCGCAGATGCTGTTCTCTGGCCCCCGTGAAGAGGTGGGCGGGATCAACTACATCACTCCCGAGACTCAGATGCTGTTTCTCGTGGAGGACGCCAGCCCGGTGAGCAGCTACTACCGCCTCGACGGCGGTGACACTCTCCCAGGCTTCCCCTTCACCGTCCCCGCCAGTGGGGCCCACGTGGTGGAGTTCTGGGCTGAGGATGCCTCCGGCAACATCGAGGACGTACAGCGCGCCGACCTCTTCGTCACTGTGGACGATCCCGCCCTCGCGGGTGTCGCCACCAGCACCGGTGAGGTCTTCACGGGCGGCAACTCCGTCACCGTACGACCCGAGCAGGTTGAGGTCAGCTTCGACGGCCAGACCCAGGGCGCCACCTTCACCACCTCCGCGGAGGTCTACCGCGGCGTCTACGCCTTCCCCACCCTCGCCGGCACCCCGTCCTCCCCCACTCGGGACACCGTGGCCAGCCTCACCGTGGGCGGGCACCTCGTGGACTTCTATCAGTACCGCGTCGGTGTAGAGGACTGGAGCGATGAGCGCCCTGTGGATCAGGTCATCGAGCTCGAGAACCTCTCGGGCACAGTCATTGTCTCCGTGCGGGGCCGCAGCCAGCACTCCACCGAGTGGAACACCGCCGAGCAGACGGTGACCTGGGAGGTGAATCCCCTGGCGCCCCTCACCGCCATCAGCGGTACGCCAGCCAGCCCGAGCCGGACCGGCGACGCCACCTTCACCGTCAGCAACGTGGAGCTCTACCGCTGGCGCTTCCCCGGCAGCTTCTACCGCGCCGAGGCCGCGCCCTCCGTGGTCGTCAATCTCAACCAGCTCGACGATGGCCAGCAGGCTCTGGACGTCATCGGGCGCAACGGCGGCCAGTGGCAGGACGAGGAGGCCCCCACCTTCGTCAACTGGCGAGTCGATCGACTCTACGGCACCCGCCTCCCCGCTGATGCCCGGGTTCGTCACGAGGCCCTCGGCGACGCCGAGCGTTTCGTGTGGGACGCCCGCAACGACGACGGCGTGCCGGTCAGCTCGGGGTGGTACTCCATCAAGATCACCATGACCGACGGCCTGGGCCGCGAGACCGCCCAGATCGTCCCTGTGCGGGTGGGCGATCTGCTCCCCGACGGGGAGGCCGTCTCCTACTCCGGCGCTGCCAGCCAGCGAGAGGCATACGCCTCCGGTCGGTGGGCTGTGTGGTCGGACCAGCGCCTCGGCGACTGGGACATCTGGTACCGCCCCCTCGACGTCGACGCCCCTGGGGCCCCGCTGCTCGTGAAGGCCCTGAACCAGGAGCGCCCCCACACCGATGGCCGCTATGTGGTCTGGCAGGATCGCCAGGCCGACGGCAACTACGACATCTGGATCAAGCCCATCGAGGGTGGAGAGGCCACCGCCATCACCAGCACCGCGGGTCAGAACGAGACCCGCCCGGTGGTCTCGTGGCCGTGGGTGGTCTACCAGAGCCAGTCGGTGGCGGATCAGAACAACCCGACCCAGCTCTTCGCCCACAACATCCAGCAGCAGGAGACCTTCCAGGTGGATCCCACCGACTGGAACCAGGCAGATCCGCGCATCGACGGGGATCGGATCGTCTGGCAGGACTTCCGCGATGCCGGCTTCGGCGAGATCTACTTCGCCAACCTGCGCACCCGCGCAGTGCGCCGCATCACTGATGATCCCGGGGGTCAGTACCACCCGGTCATCGACGGCAAGTGGATCGTGTGGGCCGACAACCGCGATGGAGACTTCGACCTCTACGGCTTCAACCTGAAGCGTGGTGTGGAAGTCGCCCTCACCGACACGGCCATCAACGAGACCCGCCCCCACATCAACGACGGCTGGGTGACCTTCGAGGCCGACACCGCCTCGGTGGAGTACACCGACTTGCGGATGATGAACCTGGGCAACCTGGCCACCATCCAGCTGACCAACACCCCCTCCGAGAAGGAGAAGCCGGTCCACGCCGACGGCGAGCTGGTGTGGGTGGATCATCGCTCTGGCAAGCGCGATGTCATGCACGGCGCCCTGCCCAACCTGCAGGCGGTGTACAACAACAAGAACGCTGTGGCCCTCACCGCGGGCCTCATCGCCCGAGCCAGCACTGCCCATGAGCTGCTGGCCCTGTGGCAGGCAGAGGCCGGGGTGACCGCCCTGACCCGCTACACCACCCTGCTGCCCTCGCCGGCAGCGGAGGAGGTCCGGTGGGAGAACGGCGCCCCTGTGGGCGACGACTTCAACCTCGAGGCGGGCAGCTTCCTCTGGGTGGAATTCGCCGACGGCCGCGTGGTGGACCTCATCGACGATCCCTGTAACGCCCCGAGCCTCTCTGCTGGGGTGAACGCCTTCGGCTTCGCCTGCTTCCCCGACGACTACTCGGCTTGGCAGCTGGTCCGGGAGCTGGGGGCGGCGAACGTCAACGCGGTGCGGATGCTCGACTCGGCCACGGGCCGCTGGGTGAGCTCCGCCGTCGTCGGTGGGCAGCTCGCCGGTGACGACTTCGCCATCCCCCGGGTGGCGGTGGTGATGTTGGACATGGCAGCCCCGGTTGCGGAGTGGAACCCATGAAGAATCTTCTGATTTTCGCGTTGCTGATGTTGCCGTGCGCCGCCGAGGCCATGACCGTTGACGAGCTGCGCGCTCTCCAAGAAGAGCACGCCCGGGTCATCGTCATCGACGTGCGCTCACCCTACATGTTCTCTCAGGGGCACATCCCCGGAGCCCTGAACATCCCCGCGGGCGAGCTCGCAGAGAAGCGCTTGCCCCAGCTGGGCCAGGTGGTGGTCTACGGCGACGGCATCCACGTCGATGCGGTGGACCAGGCCGTGACCGCCCTCAACAACAAAGAGGGCATCCAAGCAGAAGCCCTCGTGGGCGGCTTTCCTACCTGGGAAGGCCGCAACGGGATCACCACCCACGCAGCGGGCATGGAGAGCCACCATGCCAAGACGCTCGACTACAAGCAGCTCAAGGCCTTGTCCACGGACCGCCCGGTCATCCTGGTGGACCTGCGCAAGCATCGGACCAACCTGCGCCGGCACTTCCCTCAGGGGCGGATGCAGTACACCTTGCCGCGCCGCGTCGACGACAGCGGTGAGATCCTCTACGTGATCATCGACGACGGTGACGGTCGCGCCGAGAAGGCCGCCCGCAAGCTGAAGGCCATGGGCACCCCCCGGGTGGCCATCCTCTCTGGTGGCGCCCACGCCATCCGCAGCGAGGGCCGCCCGCAACGCAAGATCATCCGCCCGAGGGGGGAGCAGCAGTGAGCACCAAGATCGCAGCCATGAGTCTACGGATCGCCCTCAGCGTGGCGGCACTGACCTGCGTCGCGCCTCTGCACGCTCAGGCGCAAATCGCCATGGATGATGTGCAAGTGGTGGACGTGAGCCCCACCGGGTTCTCGGTGACCTTCAGCGCCGACGAAGGCGTGCCCCGCATCGCCATCTTTGCAGGCGACGTTGGCCAGGAAGCCGAGGTCAAGCTCTACGAGCACGAGTCGTGGCCTCTCGACTCGGGTGATCCCACCATCGTCGAGCCGTATGACCAGCGTACCTACCTCGCGGAGGTGCGTCAGGAGGCCGCCGCCCTCGGGCTGATGTGGGCCCGAGTGGAGGGCCTTGTCCCCGGTGAGACCTACAAGTACCGGGTGCTCACCGAGAGCCAGGGCGACAGCGGCACGTGGCCCGCTGATGGCAGCCTCGCCTCCATCACGTTGCCTGACGAGAACAAGTTCCTGTCTCACAGCACCGCCATCTGGCTGGGGCTGGATGACGACACCGCCCGAGGCTGGGTGATCACCGCCACCGCCCCGGGCGTCCTCTCCCCCGTCTCCGCCATCGCAGGTGACGGCGCTCCTCGGGGCAAGGCCTACATCAACCTCGCCGGCATGCTGATGCCCAATGGCGAGAGCTGGTCCCCCAACGGCGATCCCGTCACCCTGGAGGTCCAGCGCGGTGCGGGCCAGTCCAGCGCGGTGGTCGTGGACGTCGAGGCCTCCAACGGCTTCGCAGTCGGCGAAGTCATCGAGGTCCAGATCGGCGGCGCCATCTCCGCGGCCTTTGATCCTGTGGAGACCATCGTTCCTCAGCCCGACGCCCTCGACATCGACCTGGTGTTGAGCCACGTGTTGGAGGCCGACGTCCCCGTTCAGATCGCCCTGGCCAGCGATCCCCCCGGCGTGCTTTTCGACGACAGTGGTCTGCCGGACACCATCCCGGTCAACGACGAGATCGTGGCCCCTGTGGGTCTGACGCCGCCCGGACCCGGCGAGTACACCATCATCGCCACCATCACCCCCGACGAGGGCAACGCCATCGCCACCTCGGCGACGGTCCGGTGGCTTGATCCTGCCCTGGCGCCCACCATCACCGCCATCAACTTCCCGTCGCCTGTCAACGAGGGCACCGGCTTCACCCTCAGCGTAGAGGCTGATGATCCCAACGATGACGTCGCCACGCTCACCTATGCGCTGGATCAGGACAACGACGGCACCTTCGAGGTGAGTCAGACGGGTAACCCCGACTTCAACCTGCTCTTCGCCGACAATGGCAACATCACCGTCACCGTGGCGGTGATCGATCCCGAGGGTGGTCGTGTGGAGCAGGCTCAGCTTCTCGCTGTGCAGAACGTCGCCCCCACGGTGGACAACGTGGCGCCCGCAGTGGGCCAGGAAGGCCAGCCCTACGCCTTCGACCCTGTGGTCAGCGATCTGGGCACCGACACCTTCAGCTTCGCCTTCAACCGCGCCCCCGAGGGCGCCACCGTGGACGCCGACACCGGCGCCGTGCGGTGGACCCCCACCCTGGCCAACCGCCGGAACCGCGACACCACCTTCACCCTGGCGGTGAGCGATGATGATGGTGGCGTAGGCCTCTACACGTGGCAGGTGGATGTGAGCCTCATCGATGACAACGGTGACGGCGTGCCCGACACCTGCGCCGATGAGTTCAACCTCGCAGGCCCTGGTGATGATGATGGCGACGGCCGCTCCAACGCCTTGGAGTGCAGCGAGGGCGGCAACCCCCTCGCTGGCAGCCTCCCCACGGCGCCGGTGACCATCCGCCCCCGCAACTGCCCCACCGTGGCTGAGCGCCCCACCCTGGAGATCGAGGCCAGCTCGGATCCGGAGAACGACGCCCTCACCTACACCTTCCAGATCCTGTTCGACGCCCCCGACGTCCAGAACGCCGACGATCTCGACGTGGCGGCGGAGATCACGGGCATCGATGCCCTCACCTGGGCGCCTGATGCCGATCTCGCGGATGGCTTCTACCACTGGCGTGCTCGGGCCAACGACGGCGTGGGCGATGGTCCCTGGAGCGTGGTGGAGCAGTTCACCGTCAACCTGCAGGCAGCCTGTGGTTGCCCCATCGGTCAGCCTGACCTCGACGGCGACGGCATCTGTCAGGACGTGGACAACTGCCCCGGAACCCCAAACCCCGATCAGACGGATGACAACGGCGACGGCTTCGGCGACGCCTGCGTGAGCCCCTCTGCCGACATCGATCCCACCGCCATTCTCGGCGAGGGCATCGTCATCGGTGAGAACGCCGAGATCGGGCCCTTCGCTCGGGTGGACGACGGCGCTCGGGTCATGGGCACCATGGGCTCCAGCTCTCGCCTCGGCGCCGGCTCGGTCCTCAGCGCAGGCTCGAGCCTGAGCAACGGCGCTCAGATCGGTGACAACGTGGGCATCGGCACCGGCACCAGCATCGGCACCATCACGCGCATTGGCGACGGCGCCACCGTGGGTGACGGCGTCACCATCGGGGCCCAGGTCAACATCGGCGCCGGCGCTGTCATCCCCGATGGCGTGCAGATGGGACAGATCATTCAGGTGGGGGCCAACACCCAGCTGGGCGGTGGCTGTGTTGTGGGCGATAACGTCATCATCGGCGCCAACGGCACGATGGGGGCTGGCTGCACGATCGAGTCGAACGCCCGCGTGGGCAACGATTTCGTCTTCGGCGCCGCCGTGCACATCGAGGCCAACGCTGTGGTCGACGACGAGGCGAACTTTGGTGAGGGTACCCGCGTGGGCGACTACGCCTTCGTGGGTCGCAACGCTCACCTCGCTGCCGGTACCACCCTCTCCTCTGGCGCCACCCTCGGCGAAGACGCCAATGTCGGCGCCAACTCCGAGATCCGCGGCGCCCTGGGCAACGGTGTGACCTTGGGTGAGGACTGCTTCGTGGGGAACCAGAGCAGCCTCGCCGACAGCTGCACCTTCGGCGACCGCGTCACCACCGGCATCTTCGTGAGCCTCGACGCGCGCTGCGACATCGGCGAAGACACTGCCATCTACGACGGGGTCGTCCTTGGCGCCGATGCAACGATCGGTGCCCGCGGCATCGTCTTGTTCCGGACCAACATCGGCGCCCGAGCCAACATCGGCAACGACACCATCGTCGACGCGCAGATCACCATCGGCACCGACTTCAGCCTGGGCAACAACAGTCGTCTGTGGCCCCGCTCGACCTACGGCAACACCGTCACCATCGGCAACAACGTGCTGATTCGCGACACCGCCGACGTAGGCGACGACGTCACCATCGAAGACGACGTCATCATCTTCCCCAGCACCACCATCGGCGACGACGCTACGATCCGCCAGGGTGTGGGCATTGGCGTAGCAAACTGCAGCAACCGTGTTTGCGGTCAGGTCACCATCGGCGAGTGCGCCGATGTCGACGCCGATATGTCCCCCCGCAGCAACCGAGAGAGCGCCTGCAACTGATGCTCTCCAGCCGTCTCGGAGACGGTGTGCGTTGAGTCAGACGGCTGCCCAAGCCGCTTCAACACATCTGACATCCCACCCCTATACAGAGCACAACACTCTTTCCCAGCCTGCATCTGCCATCCCACTTTCAGAGGGTGGGTGAGCATGGGCAACCATGCCCCAGTGCACGCACTCACGGGCCTCATTTCCGGGGCGTGGAATGTGCACCACAGCGCTCTATGGCCTCTGATGAGCCCCAATTGTGCAGCTGTGCACGATTCACATGGACACATCCGTGTGACGTCGGCGCTCACACAGTGAAGCCGTACACACCTGAAAACAAAAGCCTTCTACACCAATCGGTGTGACTGAGCCCACATTCACCACAGCTCACCACACGATATCCGGTTGCCTGAATGTGCATTCATTCACAACAATCCACCACAGCTCAGGGCGCCCGGCATGGGCATCCACAGCACACATCATCGTTCTCCAAAGGAGGCCCGACATGGCTGAAGTCATCACGCTCGGCACGCGACTGAAAGGCATCTTGAAGGAGCGTGGTCGCTCCCAGACCTGGCTCGCCGAGAAGACCGGCATCGATCGCAGCGAGATCAACCGCATCTTGAACGGCCGCAAGGCCCCCCGCGGGGAGCACCTGCGCTGGATGGCCACGGCCCTGGGCATGGACGTCGATCAACTCGTGGGCGACGCTCAGATTCCCCAGGAGACCGTCCGCGAGGCCGAGCGTCTCCAGTCGGTCATGGAGAAGAAGCTGCTCGCCGAGAGCGAGCGGGACATCGCCCTCGCTCGGGTGAAGAGCCTCGAGGCTCAGCTCGAAGCCGAGACTCAGCGGCGCATCTCTGCGGAAGCAGAGTTGGAGACCATCAAGAGCGAGCAGGCCGAGACCACCGAGATCAACCGCAGCCTGCGCAACAGCATTGATGGCATGAAGGAAGCCCGCCAGAAGCTCGCCGGGTACGCTGAGCTGCTCAAGCAGCAGCGAGACAACGCTCAGGCGGCCCTCGACGAGGCCCGCAGCTGGATTCAGCGTCTGTCCGCCGAGCACTCCGCTCAGGAGAGCTGGAACACCTTCCTCGGCCGCTTCGATCGCTTCTTCAACACGTCGTTCTCTCAGAGCGGCAACGAAGACGCCGAGCCCACCGAAGACGAGCAGCTCAACGGCGCCGCCGCTCAGGGCTGAGCTCAGCCCCCAGAGCTCACAGGCCCAACCCCACCAGCACCGTGTCGATGCCGAACCGATCATCCCGCCGCTCGGGATAGTCGGTGGTGAAATGCAGGCCTCGGCTCTCCTTTCGGAGCATGGCCGAGCGAATGGTCAACTCCGCCACGAGAGCGAGGTTGCGCAGCTCGAGCAGATCCGGCGTCACCACGTAGTTCCAGTAGTACTCGTGGATCTCTTCTTGGAGCAGCTCGACGCGTCGACGGGCCCGGGCCAGGCGGCGATCGCTGCGCACGATGCCCACGTAGTTCCACATGAACCGGCGGATCTCCTTCCAGTTCTGCAGAATGAGCACGCCCTCGTCGGTCTCTCGGGCGTCGCCTACGTCCCACGAAGGGATCTGCGCAGCCCGGGCGAGGGCCTTGCGGTGTTGCTGCGCATGATCTGCGGCACGTGTGGCAAAAACCGCCCCTTCGAGCAGGCTGTTGCTGGCGAGGCGGTTGGCGCCGTGCAAACCCGTACACGCCACCTCTCCGATGGCGTAGAGTCCCTGGATGCTCGTCTGCCCGTGTGCGTCGGTCTGCACGCCTCCGCACATGTAGTGGGCCGCAGGGACCACAGGGACCGCCTCGGTGCGCATATCGATGCCCAGAGCGAGGCACCGGCCATGAATGTTGGGGAACCGCTCCGCGAGGAAGGCGCCATCTTCTGCGGTCATGTCGAGCAGGACGTGCTGCTCGCCGCTCTTCTTGAGCTCGTTGTCGATGGCTCGGGCCACCACGTCTCGCGGGGCGAGGCTGGCGAGTGCGTGGTAGTCCTCCATGAAGGAGGTGCCATCGCGACGCCGCAAAATGCCCCCTTCCCCCCGCAACGCTTCGCTGATCAGGAAGCTGTTGGCCTTGGGGTGAAACAGGCAGGTGGGGTGGAACTGGAAGAACTCCAGGTTGGCGATGTTGGCCCCTGCCCTCCACGCCATGGCCACCCCATCACCCGTGGCCACGTCGGGGTTGCTGGTGAACTTGTAGAGCTTGCCCGCTCCACCGGTGGCGAGCACCGTGACATCGGCGTGGATCAGCTCCACACGTCGGTTGTCCACGTCGAGCACGTAGGCGCCGAGGCAGGTGTTGACGCCACCTTCGCTGAGGTGCTTCCGGGTGGTGATGAGATCGACACCGTGGAAGTCGTCAAGGATCCGAATGTTCGGGTGAGCCTCGCAGGCCGCCACCATGGCCTTCTGGATCGCCTGGCCGGTGATGTCACCGGCGTGAAGCACCCGTCGGTGGCTGTGGCCGCCCTCTTTGCCCAAGTCGTAGTCGCCGTCAGCGCCAAGATCGAAGACCACGCCAAAGCGCTCGAGACGCTTGATGGCAGCAGGGCCCTCTTCAACGCAGAGCTGAACGATATGGGGCTTGCACAACCCTGCACCCGCGGTGAGCGTGTCCTGGACATGGGCGTCGAAAGAGTCATCGTCGCCGAGGACGCTGCTGATGCCACCTTGGGCGTAGCGTGTGTTCGCCTCCTGCCGACTGCGCTTGGTGGCGATGATCACCTGCCCCTCGTCTGCAGCTTCGAGGGCGAACATCAATCCGCTGATGCCGCTGCCGAGGACGAGGTAGTCAGTCTTGATGGGAGGGCGAGGCTGATTCTGGCTCATCTTCTTGCTCCACCGGCCCTCAGGCGGGGTGAACGTCTATTCGGAAACCTGAGCGTCCGGGCCGTCACCCTCGCCACGCTTGGCGTCGAGGGCCTGGAAGAAGCCGCGGAAGTACCCAAAGGCGCTGGTCAGGCTGAAGAAGACCGACCCCCACATCACGATGATGCCCACGCGGTGAAAGTCGACGGTGGCGTCGTACAGACCGAAGAAGGACAGCTCGTAAGGGTAGTGCACCACCAGACACATAATGCCCATCATCTGCAGGGCGGTCTTGTACTTCCCCAATTGCCCTGCGGCGATGACGAGCCCTTCGTTGATGGCCATGGCCCGTAAGCCCGTAATCGTGATCTCTCGAGCCAGGATGATGACCACCAGAGAAGCCGGCACCCGATAGAGAGGCACCAGCATCACCAGCATGGCCATGACCATCAGCTTGTCGGCGAGGGGGTCGAGGAACTTCCCCATGACAGTGACCAGCCCCTGGCGTCGTGCGAGCCACCCGTCGAGGAAGTCGGTGATGCTCGCAGCAGAGTAGACATAGCCAGCCCAGACGCAGTCTTCGGGAGAGCCTTGCCAGATGAGGGCCATGACCACGGGAATCGCCGCCACGCGGGCCAGGGTCAACAGATTGGGGAGGTTGAGGAGCTCGGCCTTGAGGGTGGACTTCATCAGCGCCCAGGGACGGGGGGGTTGTCTTTGAACTGGTAGTAGGCGTTGAGCACGGCCCGCACATACTTGGCGGTCTGCTCATAGGGGATCTTGGGGGTGCTGTTGCGCCCGACCGCGCCTCCACCGGCGTGGTAGCCGGAGAGGGTGAGCACCAGATCGCCGTCAAACTGGTTGGCGAGGATGCGCAGATAGCGGGCGCCACCGAGGATGTTCTGTTGGGGATCGAAGGCGTCGGTGACCCCCATGTCACCGGCGGTCCCGGGCATGAGCTGCATGAGGCCCTGGGCCCCCTTGTTGCTCACTGCCCGCGGGTTGAAGCCGCTCTCGATCTTCATCACCGCCCAGATGAGCGCCTCGGGCAGCTGATAGTGCTCGGCGGCCTGCTGCACCATGGGGACGAAGCTGGCAGGCACCATCACCTTGCCGCCCTTGGAGCGTGCACGCCGCTTGCCCTTGACCTTCGGTCGCTTGCTCGCGGTCGGCCGCGCCTCACCTTCGCCCTTGATGTGGTTGAGGATCTTCCCACGCTTGGGCTTGTACGAGGTGATGCGCACGACGCCTTTGTGCTCGCTGGTGTAAACGTCGGCCTCGGCAGTGCCGGGCCACACGAGCCCAGTACAGATCAACCCAGTGCAGAGCAGTCCAGCGCATGACACAGAAGACACGCTCACCCACGCCCGCATACGCGCGCGGGTCAGAAAAAACGGTGAAGGGGGGCTGTACATCTTCATCACGCCTCACGTTCTACCACAAACCATCCCAAAAGACGCCAACTGCGCCACAGCGAGACGGGCAGTGACCTCGCCTCAAAAACGGCGGGGGTCTTCAACAACCTGAACGAGAGAAGGCCCTGAAGGATTCCAGGGAAAGGTGAGCGAAGGCTGTGACTCAGGGACAGCCGGCAGCGGCGCCGCAGTCAGCGTCGGCACAGTCGACGTCACCATCGCCGTCGTTGTCGATGCCGTCGAGGCAGAAACCCGCCTCGGACATCAGGCGGCCATCACGGCCACAGGCGCCGATGTAGGGGTTGCGCTGGCATGCGAAGTCGTCGCAGTCGGCGAAGCCGTTCTCATCGTTGTCGATGCCATCGGTGCAGGTCTCGAAGGTACCCTCAGCCTGCTCGCCACAGACAGTGACGAAGGGGTTGTACTGGCAGGAGAAGTCGTCGCAGTCGGCGAAGTTGTTGCCGTCGTTGCTCACCATGTCGCTGCAGGTCTCGTCGGAGTTCTCGCGATCACCGGGGCAGCCCACTGCGGGGTTGTACTGGCACTTGAAGTCGTCACAGTCGACGAAGCCGTCGCCGTCATCATCGACACCGTTGCTGCACATGCCGGGGCTGGACTCGTGCTCGGCGTCGATCACCGGGGGCATGCCGCCACCGGCGCCGCCCATGCCACCGCCAGCACCGCCCATGCCGCCACCGGCGCCGCCCATACCACCGCCGGCGCCGCCAGCGTTGCCGTCACACGCCGCAGCAGCGTTGCAGTCGCTGTCGTTGCAGTCGGTGTTGCCGTCGCCGTCGTTGTCCACGCCGTCGAGGCAGAAGCCACCCTCGGAGGTCAGATCGCCGTCGCGGCCACAAGCGCCCACGTAAGGGTTGCGCTGGCAGGCGAAGTCATCACAGTCGGCGAAGCCGTTCTCATCGTTGTCGATGCCGTCGGTGCAGGTCTCGAAGGTACCCTCGGCCTGACCACCGCAGACGGTGACAAAGGGGTTGTAGCGGCAGGTGAAGTCATCGCAGTCGGCAAAGTCGTTGCCGTCGTTGCTCACCATGTCGCTGCAGGTCTCGTCGGAGTTCTCGCGATCACCGGGGCAACCCACTGCGGGGTTGTACTGGCACTTGAAGTCTTCGCAGTCAGCGAAGCCGTCGCCATCGTCGTCCACACCGTTCACGCACAGCTCAGGGGTGGCCTCGTAGTTGCTGGCGGAGAAGGGCCCACCGCCACCGCCGCCACCAGCGCCGCCACCGGCACCGCCGCCGCCACCACCCGCACCGCCGCCACCGCCGCCACAGGCCGCAGCGCCACTGCAGTCGCTGTCGTCACAGTCGGTGCTGCCGTCGCCGTCGTTGTCCACGCCGTCGAGGCAGTAGCCGCCCTCGGAGCTGATGGCACCATCACGGCCACAGGCACCGATGTAGGGGTTGCGCTGGCAGCTGAAGTCGTCGCAGTCGGCGAAGCCGTTCTCGTCGTTGTCCACACCGTCGGTGCAGGCGGCGAAAGTGCTCTCGCCCGCCTCGCCACAGACGGTGACGAAGGGGTTGTACTGACAGGAGAAGTCATCGCAGTCGGCGAAGTCGTTGCCGTCGTTGCTCACCCCGTCGCTGCAGAGCATGTCGGAGTTCTCGCCGGCGTCGGGGCAGCCCACTGCGGGGTTGTACTGACACTTGAAGTCGGCGCAGTCGGCGAAGCCATCGCCGTCATCATCAACACCGTTGCTGCACAGGGCCGCGGTAGCCTCGTACCCGTTGGGGTTGAACCCGTTGGGGCCAGCGCCACCGGCGCCGCCAGCGCCACCGCCCGCGCCACCACCAGCACCCCCTGCGACACCGCCAGCGCCGGCAGCGCCGCCGCACGCAGCGGTCCCGGCACAGTCGGGATCCGAGCAATCGAAGAAGCCGTCACCGTCGTTGTCGGTGTCGTCGTCGCAGATCTGCTCCCGGGTGTCCTCACCGCTGTCGTCTTCTGCGCACCCGCCCATGGCGGCGGTGATGCCTGCTGCCGCGAGCAGGGCGATGCTGAACTGCATAGGCCGAAACTTCATGAGCGCTCCTCCAACTGTGACAGGACCACCTCCGCTGGGTGACAACGAGGCGGCACGAACAGGTCCAGATACGAAAAAGCCCCCCCGAGGGGTGCTCGGGGGGGCTTGTTTCAGTGGCTTCGCAGGGACTCGAACCCCGAACCTAGCGATTATGAGTCGCTCGCTCTAACCAGTTGAGCTACGAAGCCGCCTCGATGCCTTCGATGGCAGCTGCCTGGGGGGTCAGATTCCCTCTGACCTTGAGGCGGCGGAAACCTATCACTGCCCTGCTGACCACTGCAAGATGTTTCTTTGCTCTTTTCTCAGAGCTCACATTCTCAGGGGGTTAGCTGGATCCCAAGGGTTCGAGCAGACGCTCCGTTCTGGACGTGAAGGCTTTGGAATCACATACAAAAGCAGCCATCGCCCACATTCTGCCCACACCTGAAGATCAGCGGAACCGAAACGATCACAGTGACTTGCGAAAAGTTTTCCACAGGTTTTTTTGGCGCATGAAGCAAACGCTCCTATATTACCGACATCACTCGGTTTTTGCCTCAAAAACCACTCAACAAGCGTTCAGTAGAACACGGTTCATCGGGTACGGCTCATGCCATGCTCTATGACCCCTTTTTGCCTCAGCGGGGACTCTGAGAGACATGAAGCTGCGCATTCTCACACCTGGTTTGTTGCTCGTCCATGTGCTGGCCCTGCACGGTCTCGGCGCCTGGTTCAAGTGGGGCACGCCCGATGAAGAGGTCGAGGCAGCTTCTGGAATGACCGCAGCACCAGAGATCCATCAGAGTGGCTCGGGCCCCCTCGCCCACCCACCCGAGACGTCGCCCGGCATCGAGATGATGGCCTCCGAGGCCACGAGGGCTGCGGTGGAGACTCTGCCCGGTCACCTCGATCTCGACAGCTTCGTGACCGAAGATGGGGCGATGTTTGGCGATCTGGGCAACGGTTGGACCGCAGAGCTGACCCTGGATCCCGTGCTCCAGAAGCTGGCCACTCGCGGGCTCACTCGGGGGCGGGTACCCTTTGGCGCTGTGGTCCTCCTCGATCCTCGGACCGGCGACGTGCTGGCCATGGCTGATCGCGCGCTTGCGGGCAACCCCGCTGTACCGCCGGCATCTCCCGACGGGCCCTCTCACGTGGCGCTTCGTGCTGCGGCCCCGGCAGCGAGCATCTTCAAGATGATCACCGCCTCTGCGCTGCTCGACTCTGGCATGCGCCCGCACAAGCGCGTGTGCTTCAACTCTGCTCGGCGGACGCCGAAGGCTGTGCATCTCGAGGCACCCAAGGCGGGTGGCGAGTGCAGCAACATGTTCGACGCGCTGGCGAACAGCGAGAACGCCTTCTTCGCCCGGGCAGCGCATACACAGTTCAAAGATCCGCGGGGCCTGCGGGACACGGCCCATCGATTCGGGTTCAACAAGGTGCTGCCCTTTGAGGCCAAGACCGACGCCAGCGTGGCTCAGGTGCCCGACAACCCTCTGGAGCGCGCTCGGATGGCTGCGGGGTTCTGGCATGCCCGCCTGACACCTCTGCACGGTGCTCTGCTCGCGGCCACCATCGCCGAGGGTGGCTTGATGCCCACCCCGCGTCTGGTTGCTCGAGTGCGTACGCCTGGTGGTGAGGCCCTGGACTCCCCCACCTCTGATCCGCTGGGTCGTCCTCTGAGCCCTCAGCACGCACGCTCGGTGGCCAAAATGATGAAGCGCACGATGACCCATGGCACGGGTCGCAAGGCCTTCACCGAGAAGTTGAAGATCTACAAGCACCTGCGTGGGGTGCAGATCGCGGGCAAGACCGGTACCCTCGACGAGCGGACCGAAGACCGCACCACCCGCTACACGTGGTTCGTTGGGTATGCCCCTGCAGACAACCCGCAGGTGGCCATCGCGGTCCTGGTGGGGAACGGCGAGACCTGGTGGCAGAAGGCGATCCACGTGGCCCGCTATGTCCTCGACGGCTACTTCAAGCACTACCCCAACGCCCGACCCCAGTCGGTGGCCACCACACCCAGCCGCCGCGGCTGAGCGGTACACGGGTCCGCGAACACCCCCCCTTCAGTACCCACCCTCCTCGCTCCGTTGCCCGTCCATGAGCAGGACCACACGCTGTGGCTCTGCAACTGAGACTTGCCGACCGGGAGAGGAGCGCGATGCGCCCCGCACCCCCATCCTCCGTTGCCTCTGCCTTCTGGCTGGGCTTGCTGCTGCAGGCGGTGGTGTGGTGTGCCCCGGCACATGGGCAGATGAGCGGGCCCTTCGTCGATCAGGGCTTCACTGGGCGTTCAGCGGACAATGATCCGGATCTGATCGTGGTCCGGGAGCTCTACGACTCGGCCACAGGTGTGCAGAGCATCTACCTGCGCGTGCACGACGGCGCGCCCGACTTTCTTCTCATGAGCGGCCGGCTGACCTTTCGAGGGGTAGAGGTCCTCGGGGTGATCACAGATGGTGACGCCCTGGAGAACCTCGACGCGCAGTGGGGTATCCCCGAGGGGCCCTATGCCGGTGAGCGCCGTGGTCTTGAGGGTGAAGATCCCCTCACCCATGTTCCTACCCCGGGTGATGTGCGAGATGCGGCTCGGATGGAGTCCGAGAGCTCGGTGCGCTTCTGGTTCGCCAACGCCGCCGACGTGGACGATCTCCGCGTCCTCATCCGATACCCCGGCGAGCCCGGCTCTGCCGAGTTCGACGTGGTGCTCTTCGAGAATGACCTGTTCCCTGATCCAGATGGCTGGCCCGCGACGACGACCCCAGGCATCCAAGTGGGGCGCCTCGAAGACGCCACACCTGACGACGGCGACTACTCCGAGGTGCACCGTGTCAGGCGCATCAAGCTCACCGTGGAGGATGTGGATCTCGTCGAGGACGAGGTCTTCATCGGCGCCCTGCCTGAGGGCTCGGGTGTCGCGGGACCCGCGACGATCACCGTGGACAATTACTCCAGCGGCCAGGATGTCGATCAGGACAACGGCTTCGACCAGAACGGTTTGATCTCGCCCATCCGCACGGCCGAGGGCCTCGACCACCTGGTCTGGCGTTTGGAGCCCATGATCTCTCGCGGTGGGGCGGTCCTCCCTGCTGAGCACATAACACTGGCTTCGGCCCCTTCCGCTCTGGGCCTTGGCGAGCGTGTAGAAGTGTCGATCACCGTGGACGTGCCCTCGGGCACGCCCGTCGGTCACTACGTGGGCCGGGTCGAGGTCTTCGAGGACAACAACGAAGATGGTGAGCCAGGCCTGGGAGAGCCCATCGATCAGGCGGAGATCTCTGTCACTGTGGGCACCCCGGTCGACATTGACGCCGGGCCCGACTTCGGACCGCCTGAAGATGGCGGCCCAGGCGGTCCAGGTGGCGCTGGGGGCATCGGCGGTGCTGGTGGTGGAGCAGCCGGTGGCAGTGGCTCCGGCGGGATCGGTGCTGGGGGTGTGGGCGGCTCTGGTGGCTCTGGAGGCCTCGGTGGTTTTGGCGGCTTCGGCGGTGGCGGCGATGGCGGGGTAACGCCCCGCAGGCCGGGGGGAGGCGCTGACGGAGATCTGGGCCGACCTCGAGGCGGGGCTCTCGGCTGCGCTTCGACCCCCTCCGGCGGGGTGCCGATCTTCACAATGCTGTCACTGCTCGCCCTGATGCCTTTCAGAAAGCGACTCTTCAGGAGGAGGGGCTGATGAAGCACATCATCACCACGGCCCTCCTGCTCTGGGGGGCCCAGGCGACAGCTCAGGGCGCCAATACCCGCAGTTTCGTACCTCGGCCCTCAGGCTCGCCAACGCTCACCCTCGATGGCACCGCCCCCCTGGGATATGGCGGCCTGTCGGCGTCCCTGTGGACCGGCATCGAGTCGCAACCGCTGATCTTCTATCGCGAGGGGGATCACACTGCGGACATCGTCACCGAGCGCACCACCCTCGACGCCGCCTTCGCCGTGGGGGTCGCCCAAGGGGTAGATCTGGGCCTCGTGGCCCCCATGGTGCTGATGCAGTCCGGACGGCAGCTGGACGATCCGAGCCCCATCGCCCGCTTCGCCTTTGGTGATCCCCGGTTCGCCCTGAAGAGCCGGCTGCTCGACAAGCGGGTCATCAACCTCGGGCTGGCACTCACCCTCGCGGGCACCCTGCCCCTCGGTGACGCTGACGCCCTCACCGGTGAGCCCAACGCCACCGGCGAAGCTCTGCTGGCCTTCGAGGTGCCCCTCGGCCACCGACTCGATCTCCTGGTGAACACAGGCGCGCGCTTCAGAGAGCCCACCACCATCGACGAGCTGACGCTGCACCACGAGTGGCTCATGGGTTTCGGCGCCAGCTGGAGGGCCTTTCCGGGGCTGGCGGTCTCCGCAGAGGTGGTGGGACGTACGGATCTCGGCGCCCCCTTCGCCGAGGTGGAGACCTCCCCAGTGGACGTGAACGGCGCTGTGCGCATCTCGCTGTGGCACGGGCTCTCCCTCACAGTGGGTGGCGGTCTCGGGGTTCAGGCAGGCTACGGCGCCCCCGCCTGGCGGGGCATGGTGGGCATCGAAGCGGCCCCTCGACGACACGACTTCGACGGCGACGCCCTCGCGGACGGCCTCGATCGCTGCATCACGGTGGTGGGCGTGCCAGAGCGAGACGGCTGTCCGGCACCAGTAGTCGAGGTGGAGACCCCCACTGAGCCTGAGGCGCCCGTGATCGCGGATCGAGACGGCGATGGTCTCGAAGATGCCGTGGATGAGTGCCCCGAGATCGCCGAGGACGCTGACGGGTTTCGCGACACCGACGGCTGCCCGGACCCGGACAATGATCTCGACGGCATCGCTGACGTAGATGATGGCGCTCCACTGGCACCAGAAGACTTCGACGGCTTCGCTGACAACGATGGCGTGCCTGATCTCGACGATGACGATGATGGCGTGCTCGACGTGGTAGACGCGTGCCCCGAGGTGGCGGGGCCTGAGAATGGCTGCCCCGCACAGGTGCAAAGGCCCCGACGTGGGCCCGAGCCTGGAGGGCCTCTGCTGCTGGGCGACACGCTGCACCCCGCCTCCCCCATGCGCTTCGAGTTCGCCCGAGCCACCCTGCACGCCGCCTCTGCGGATCTGCTCGACGGCCTCGCAGATTTTCTCAACGCCCACCCCGACTGGGGCCCGGTGGAGGTGGGGGTTCACACCGACGCCCTGGGCAGCCAGTCGTGGAAGCGCGCGTTGTCGATCCAGCGGGCCGCGCAAGTACGGGCGGCCCTGGTGGCCCGTGGGGTGCCCGCAGCGCGACTCACGGCGAAGGGGTACGGCCCCTCGATCCCCGTGGCGAGCAACGAGACCCGCGAGGGCCGATATCGCAACCGCCGCGTGGAGCTGCGGTTCCTCCAACCTCCTCCGGTGAAGACCCGAGATGCCGCTGGCACCGGTCCCGTGGCCGTGGAGGATCACCGATGAGGGCTCTGCTGACGATGATTGCAGTGTGCTGGGCGATGCCCGCCGCCGGGCAAGGCCCGCCAAACGGGTTTCACATCCCTTTGGGAGAAGGGCCGCCCCCTAAGTCCGCCCCAGAGCCACCACAGACAGATCCGCCACCCAAGGCCGCTCCGAAGGCTGGCCGGAAAGAGTCACCCAAGCAGGCAAAGCCAGAGAGAGCGGTGGCCACCCCCTCTGAGCAACCATCGGGCTCGACCCAGGCCGCCCCTGCCGCTCAGGTGGCCGATGAGGGTGTCTCTGATCGTCCGGTGCGTTCCCGCGCAGTGGAGCGTGTGCTTCGAAGGGCGCTGAAACAGAGTCGAGCCCGACGTCCACGGCCGGCCTCTCCCCGACGGGCGAAGCGATATGTCGACCGCTGGGCCAAAGCGAAGGCTGTGACCCCACTCGATGCCGCGAGCCGACGGGTGCAGATCCGCGGTGACGAGGTGGAGCTGCCTGATCGGGTGCTCTTCAATCACGACGCGGTCACCTTCGCCAAAGGCACACAGTCGGTCATGCAGGCCGCAGGTGATCTGCTCCAGGCCAGCCCGGAGGTCGAGCTGGTCCTCATCGAGGGCCACACAGATGCCACGGGCCCCGCCGACTACAACCAGCGCCTGAGCGAGGCGAGAGCGAGCGCGGTCCGTGAGGCCCTGATTCGTCATGGCGTGGCACCAGAACGTCTGGTGGCCTACGGCTTTGGGGAGACCCGGCCGGCGCAGAGCAATCAACGCGCCTCCGGCCGTCAGCGCAATCGCAGGGTGGTGATCCGGCTCATCGAAGCTGATCGCAAAGCCCTCGATGCCCGTGCCCCTGTGGAATGGGGACATGGGGTGGTGGTGGCCGCCCGCGGGGAGGCTCGATGGCACTCTGGTGAGGCCGAGGCGGCGGAGATCACCCTGGGTACATCGCTTTCCGAGGGCTCCACGATCATCACCGGTGAAGGTGAGCTGACGCTTCGGCTGCCTGATCTGGGGGTCGTCACCCTGATGCCCCACACCGAGCTGACCCTCACCAAGATCTATGCCGACGCCGAGGGGCACACGCACTACACCGCCATCAAGCTGCTCCGTGGCCGCCTGCGGGGGCTGAGCAACCCTCGTGCCCTCGCCGACAGCCGCACCCTCGTAGCCCTGCCCGGTGGCTCTGTGGAGCTCAGTGAAGGCCGCTGGGACCTCTCGGTGAAAGGTCAGCAGCGATGGCTGCGCGTGGACGAGGGCACGATGCACGTGGCCCGCGGCGGGGCACAGTCCCTCACCCTCACCGACGGCGCCATGGTACGCCTCGATCTCGATGACGCAGCCCCTGAGGCGGTCCCGGCGCCGTGGGTGGTCGTGCGACCCGCCGACGACGCACCTCAGAAGGCACTCCAGTGGGTGATCCCCGAGGGGCATGTGGGGGCCAGCGAGGTGGAGATCGCCACCGACATCGGCTTTGGGGCGTGCATCGTGCGGGAGGTCGTCGACATCGACACGCTCCCGCTGGCGGGTTTGCCTCTGCAGGTGGGTCAGACTGTGTACTGGCGGGTGGTGCCGGTCTTCGAGGACGGCCGCCGAGGTCGGCCCTCGGCCATCTACGCCATCACGCCTTCAGAGACCATGCTCAGCGTCGTAGGCCTCAAGGGCCGCTGAGGCCTCCTCCCACTCGGCGTAGGTGGTCTCCAACGCGCCTTCGAGCTTCTGAATACTCTCTGCCACCTCTCGCACAGCCTTCGGATCCTGGTAATGCTCCGGTGAAGCCTGTACCGCCCGGAGCTCTTCCAGCTCGGCCTCGAGTCGCTCAGCGGTCTTCTCAGAGGTGCTGATCGTGGCCCGGAGCGCCTTGGTCTCCTTCGCCCGCCGCTGACGGGCTTCTGCCTCTTCGCGCTTCTGCTCGCGGCTCTTCTTACGGCGGCCTGCGCCCTCTTCCTCGTCTTCTGCAGGTGCAACAGGGGCAGTGGGCTTCGAGATCAGCGCCGCCTCCCCCACCAGAGGCAGAGGCTCGGGCACATCTTCACGGGCCTTGCGGCGGATGTAGTCACTGTAAGAGCCGATGTACGGGTAGATGCGCCCCTCGTTGACCTCCCAGACCTGATTGGCCACCCCATCGATGAAGTGGCGATCGTGACTGATGAGCACCACGGTGCCCTCGAAGTCGGCGATGGCCTCCTCGAGCACTTGTCGGCTGGCCATGTCGAGGTGGTTGGTGGGCTCGTCGAGCAACAACACGTTGGCAGGGTTGAGCAGCATCTTCGCCAGGGCGAGCCGGTTCTTCTCCCCGCCGCTGAGCACAGCCACGGGCTTGTCGGCGTCTTCACCGGTGAACAAGAACGCCCCGAGGGCCGCGCGCACCTTCGAGGGTGGCATGTCGCCGGCCTCGGTGTTGGCCTCCTGGTAGACCGTCTTCTTGAGATCGAGGGCTTCGACCTGGTGCTGGGCGAAGTAGTACACCCGCACCTTGTGGCCCACCTCTCGGATGCCCTTCTGGTAGGGGGTCACCCCGGCGAAGAGCTTGAGCAGGGTGCTCTTCCCTGATCCATTGGCCCCCACCAGGGCCACCTTCTGACCACGGATCAGCTCGGTGCCGAGGCCCTGATAGATGATCTTGTCGCCATAGGCCTTGTGCACCCGATCGAGGCGCAAGACCACCCGACCACTCCGGGGCGGCTGAGGGAACTTGATCCGGATCGTCTGGGCTTCGCGGACCGTGTCCACCTGCTCGAGCTTCTCGAGCATCTTCACCCGGCTCTGCACCTGGCGGGCCTTGGTGGCCTTGGCCCGGAAACGCTCGATGAAGCGGTTCAGCTCCGCGCTCTTGCGGGCGAGGTTCCGCTTGGCCTGCTCCGCCTGGGTCGCCCGCAGCTCTGCCTGGGCCACGAAGGCGTCGAAGTCGCCGGTATAGACCGTGAGGCTGCCGTCAGAGAGGGCCGCGATGTGGGAGCAGATGCTGTTGAGGAATGCCCGATCGTGGCTGATGAGCACGAGGCTGCCGCTGTACGATCGCAAGAAGCCCTCAAGCCACTCCACCGACTCGAGATCGAGGTGGTTGGTGGGCTCGTCGAGCAGCAGAATGTCAGGCTGTTGCAGAAGCAGTCGGGCCAGGGCCACACGCATCTGCCAGCCACCAGAGAGCTCGCCACAGTCCCGCTCGAAATCGGCGACCTTGAAGCCGAGGCCCGCGAGGATCTCCTCCACGCGGGACTCGGCCTGATAGCCACCCACCATTTCGAACCGGCCCTGCAGGTCGCTGTAGGCCGTGAGCGTGCCCTGGCTCTGATCGCCCTCGGCCATCCTGGCCTCGAGGTCGGTGAGGGCCTGCTGCATGTCGAGGATCCGGGCCAGCCCTTTGCGCGCCTCAGCCCGAACGGTGATGCCCTTGACGGTGGCGATCTCCTGCGCGAGGTGACCCACGGTGATCTGTCGGCCCTTGGAGATCTCGCCGTGATCGGCGCTCACCTCACCGGTGAGAATGCGGATCAACGTGCTCTTGCCAGCACCGTTGGGGCCCACGAGGCCCACCCGCTGTCCGCGCTTGATGTGCCAGTCCAGATCGGTGAACAGCACCTTGTGGCCGTACTGCTTGGCCAACCCCTGCAGGTGAATCACCCTCTCACCTCACTTCAGCGGCGACGACGGCGCCGCTTCTTCTTTTTGCCGCCATTGATGCGATTGGCCAGGGTCAGCGCGGCCTCGGCGGCCCGGGCGCGGATCAGAGGCTCTTTGTCGGTCATGCCGGGGATCACGAGCTCCAGGGAGGCCTCGCTGCCGTAGTTGGCCAGGGCGCCGTAGGCCTCGGCCCGCACGGGCAGGTGCTTGCTCTCGAGCTGCTTGCGGTAGGTGGCCATGGACTCGCCCTTGCGCATATCTGCGAGGGCCTTGAAGGCGGCGGTGGCGGTGTCGGCGTGGGCACCGTTCACCAGGCCCAGCAGGCGCGTGGCCCCGGCGTTGCCCCGAGAGACCAGGCCGTCGACGGCGTAGACCCGCTGCTCGTCGCTCCCCTTCAGGGCGATGGCCTCGAAGACGGCGATGTCCACCTTCTCGTCTTTGGCGAGGGTCTCAATGTGGCTGGGCTGCATCCAGCGCACGGCGCTGTTGAGGCTCTTCAAGGTGGTCTTGGGGTCGAGCTTGAGCAGCTGCTGCAGGGCCAGGAACCGCACATCGAGATCAGGATCGCGCTTCACCAGACGAATGGCGGTCACCGCCTCGGTCCGGCCCGTGGCGCCAAGGGCCTTCACCGCGGCGGTCTTGAGGCTCTTCTGCGGCGACATGACCACGAACTGCAGAGGCGAGACGATCTCGCCGGTGCCGATGTTGGCCAGGGCCTGCACCAGGGCCTCCTTCACCTGAATGTCGGGCTCCTTGCGCAGCACCTGGGAGATGCGCTTGATGTCGCCGGGCTTGGACACCGCGGCCCAGCCCTTCGCCGCGGCGAGGCGGACCTCGGTGCGGCCCTCTCGCATCGACTCTTCGAAGATGACCACGCTGGGGCGGTGCTTCAGCTCGGTGAGCACCTGCAGGGCCCGCATGCGCAGCTCGTCGCGATCGCTCTTGGCCACCTTCTGCAGCAGCTTGATCACCTCAGGCTCGCTCCGGGCTTTGGCCCAGGCCTTGAGCCAGGCATAGCCCGCGTCGGCGTCGGCCTCTTTCTCGTTGGTGAGCAGCTGCCCCTTGAGGGCCTTCAAGGCGTCCATCCGGAACACCTTGTCCATGCCAGCCCAGGCCACCCGGCGCTTGGCGGCGTGCTCGGCCTTCTTCATGCGGGCGAGGCAGGCCACCAGGGGCTTGTGCACGTCGCTGCCGATGCCGCGACGGGACATCACCGAGGCGGCGTTGAGGCGCTTGTCGAAGGGCTCCTTGTCGAAGGTCTTCTTCAACAGCTTGGTGAGCTTCTTCACCGACTTTTTGTCATCAAGGCGCACGAGGTAGTCACGGGCCAGATCGCCCATGGCGCCCATATCGTGCAGGTTGTTCGTGGCCCACTTGAAGGCTGAAGGGTGGCTGAAGGACTTGAGGGCCTCGAGGGCCTCTTTGTGCTCCGGCTCGTCGGCGGGCTCCGCGAGGCCGAGCTCGATGACCTGCCAGGCGGTCTTCCCGCCCATCTTCAACAGCGCCTTGCGCGCCTGAGCCCGGGCGTCGGGCACGCCTTCCTTCGCGGCCTTCTTGATCAGGGCCAGCTGCTGCTTCGCCGGCAGCTTGGCCACGAGGCCGTGGCCCATCTCCCGCTCCGCCTCGTCACCGGAGGCCAGCAGCTTGTCGAGGGCCGCCTGGCCCTTGCCCCGGACCTTCTTGTCCTTGGACTCGAGGGCGAGCACCACAGAGCGACCCTTGATCTCGGCGTCGCCGTCTTCGAGGCCACCCTCGATGGCCCCCTTCTGGGCGTCGCCGCCGAGGAGCAATTTGCCCCGGAAGATGGCCTGGCGCACCAGCGGATCAGTGGTGCCCTCAAGATCGGAGTACAGCGTCGTGGCCTGGGCCTCGAGCTCCTCCAGCGAGGGCAGACCCCCTTCGGGATCCTGGGCGTGGGCAGCGGAGAGGGCGATGACAGCCCACCCGACAGCGGGGAGCAGCGCGCGTCGAATCATGAGACGGCCTCCATGGAAGAAGAGCAGATCGGTGCGCACACCGACCGGGGCTCAGGAGAGTTGCATCTGGCGGGGGTACCAGCGAAATGCCGGGATTGGCAAGGGCAAAGGCGCTCACGTGGCGTGGAGCGCCGCGGCGTCACACGACGCCCGAGGCAGGATCAGACTTTTTCTTTGTACTGCTTCACCAGCACGGCGCTGGCCTCGCCGAGCTTCGTGGGGCTTGAGAGCTTCACGGGGGTGCGGTGCGGGTCGAGGCCCAGCCACAAGGTGCCCTTCTGAGGGGCCTTGTCGAGATCGGCCTTCTTGATGAAGCCGCCGGTGATCTTGGTCTCGATGTCGATCTTGTGGGTCTCGAACCAACCCGCCGGCGTCCAGACCTTCTCCTGCTTGTCCACGCTGATGGTGACGAAGCGCTCCCGGCGACCATCCCAGGCGTAGAACGAGAACTTCATCCCGGGCTTGAGGTCCATCCGGCGCAGGGCGAAGAGCATGCTCAGGGCGTCGTAAGGCCCGGCGACGTAGTTGTGCGTGCGTCGGAGCGGGTGCACCTTGTCGCCGTTCTTCACCCGGGTGGAGCGCACCACGCTCTTCTTGGGGTCGTAGACCGACAGGTAACGCAGATCTTTACCGTTCTCCTTGATCTCGAAGTCGGTCTTGAGCGGCAGGAAGTTCGACTCCTCCACCAGCACGCTCACCTTGTCGTCGATGGGGTAGAACTTCGCCAGGAACTCGCTTGACCGCATCCAGCCCACCAGGGGCACCACGTTGCGGCCCATGAGCTCATAGGGCGCCCCGACGCCGAGGATGACGTCGGCGGCCTCGGCGTTGAGCATGCGCACCTTGAAGACCAGACGCTCCCCAGGCTCGAAGGGGATCTGCCCCATGGCGGGGATCTTCATCTGCTCAGGTGAGGTCTTCGGTCGACGGTGGGGGTATCGGTTCGCCCGCTTCTTCGACTTTTTGCTGACAATGTGCCCCTTCTTGCCGGGCTTCACCTTGATCTTCTTGCCCTTCACCTTGGAGCTGACGGGCTTGGCCTTGAGCATCGGCACCTTCTTGCCCTTGGCCTTGACAGGGGAGTCAGCAGGGATCTTCGCCGGCTCGGGCGCCTTCTCCTGGGCCGAAGCCACCCCGGCGAAGGCGAGGAGGGCGGCAGCGAAGGCGGTGGCGAGGGTGTTCTTGGACATCAGGTGGCGCATGATCACTTCTCCTGACTGCGTGGCCTCGGCGAACCGGTCGGCGGCATGTCGATCTTGTAGAAACGTGCAGAGTAGAAATCTCAACGGCGCCTGACGCACCCCAGGTAGAGGTTTATTTAGGCACGTCTTGTGATTCGCATAGGTAGATTCACCTCGCCAGGGGTTTCTGGTGAAGGTGGCTCAGCCCAGCCCCTGCCCCCGCAGGTAGTCGATGTAGGCAGGAATCTCTGCATCAGAAGGCAACTCACCGCGACGGACCGCGGCCTCGCATACACGACGCAGCTCGCCGATCCGAGGGCCTGGGGACACCCCGAGATCCTTGATGATGGCCGTGCCCAGCCCCTTGGGGATGCTGTGGGCCCGCTCGGCGTCTCTGCGGGCCACGTCGGCGATGCGCAGCTGCAAGTTGTGCAGGTGAAACATCACCTCGCGGCGCCGCCCGGGGCGCTTGCTGGTGACGTCGGCCCGAGAGAGCAACAACAGATCGTGCATCGCCGGCCCCACCTCGGCAGAAAAGCGGCGCACCGCGGAGTCACCCCAGCCCGCGTCAAAGGCCCCGGGCCGCAGGTGGTACAGGATCAACACCCGCATCCGCTCCGCCATGGCCGTCGGGAAGGACAACCTGTGGGCGATGCCGTCGAACATGTAGGCGCCGAGCTCGTCGTGCCGCAGGAAGCTCACCTTCTTGCCCGGGCCATAGCCCCGGGTGTGCACCTTGCCGATGTCGTGGAGCAACGCCGCCCAACGAATCAGAGGCCGTGGCACCGCCTGCTCCACCACCTGGCGGGTGTGAGCCCACACATCCTTGTGATGGAACCGGCTTGAGCGGTGGAAGTTCCTCAGCGAGGCCACCTCAGGCAGCACAAACCCCATGAGAGAAGTCCGGCTCATCGCTTCGAGGACTGGCCCCACACTCCGGCCCACCAGCACCCCGGTGAGATCATGGCGCAGTCGGTTGGCCTCCACCCTCAACGCCACCTCGGGGATGGCGTTCATCGCGTCGGTGAGCCCCTTGAAGGGGGTGAGGTTGAGGTTGGCGCACACGGCCAGCATCGACACCAAAGCTTCAGGATGCGCAGAGGCGAGAGCCTGTGGATCGTCCACACCGAGCTGCCCCTTGGAGAGGGCGCTCATACCATCGAGAGGATCCAGCACCTCACCAGCAGGGGTGATGCCCACGGCATCTGCAGGGATCAAGCGATCTTCGAGGCCAGCGCGTAGCCCGCCGTTCGCCGGCCAGATACGCCAGCCCTGTCCCACCGCCGTACCCGGCAAATCAGGATCAGGGACGATCCCCGCGCCGGCACAGATCGTCTCCAACGTGCCCTCGACCAGGATCTCGGGCAAGCGTCGGGGCCGTCGGTGGCCCAGCACGAAGCGGGCCCCCTCTCCAACAAGGCACATCGCCGGCTCGCCGGGGATCCGCGGGGGCTCCGGGAGCGGCCTTTTCCAAACAAGCTGTTTCATGGGGCGGAAGATACTGGAGGGCGTTGGGGTTCTCAAACGCCTCGGCAGGCCAGAGGCCTGTTCACTTCGACGCGTGGGGCTCGTCTCAGGAGGCGATGCGGCTCAGGCTATGGCTGCGGAGGTAGTCCTCGTAGGCCCGGCGGTCGCGGGGATTGATGTACTTGAACCTGAACCCGCGAACGTCTTCATCGGCGCTGCCGTCGTGGCACAGCTCACCGAGGGCGCGAATCTCGAGGGGAAAGTCGCCGGGCAGACAGAAATGAAGCCACACGAACCGTGGTTCGCCCCATGCCTGTCCGGGAAGTCGCCGAACCCGCATGCCATCGAGGCTCATGTCTTCACTGACACACAGACATTGTGCATCTTCATCGAGAATGTGATCGACAAACACCTGGATCTGCATCCGCGCGTCAGCACGACGTTCGCTCATGGCGCACTCACCCTTTTGACTGTTGTAAGTTGTTGAGAAACCAACCTTAACGACGGTTTATCATGCCTTCGCCAGGGGTCCAAAAAATCGTACTGGTATTTTATGTGAGGGGTAGACAGCAGGCATCAGTGTGTGCATCCACCTCACATCGGCGCTGGCCTGATGACTCGCCGTGAGCCATACGTGCCATGCCTGGGCCGATCCCCCCGTGCCGCGAAGCTCATCCTGGAAGGCTCAGTGGCGCAGGACCTGCCTTGACCCACCAGATCCAGTGGTGTATCTTGCCTGCCCGAACTTTGTAACCCCTTCAAACCGAAGGACTTTTTCCATGCGAAGCCTCCTTCGGGCCCACATGGCGGCCCCCCTCTTCGCCCTCTGTATGTCTGCTGTGTCTGTCTCCGGCTGTGGTGAGACTGATCAGACCAAGCCCTCTTACTGGATCGAGAAGCTCGAGGGCGATCAGGCGCGAACCGCCATCAACAAGCTCGCCGAGATGAAGGCCCCCGAGTCGGTCGATCCGCTCATGAAGGCCTTCGAGAAGAGCACGCACCGGTACGAGATCATCGCCGCCCTCACCAAGATCGGCGACAAGAAGGCCGTGCCCACCCTGCTCGCAGCCCTCGCCGACGTGAGCGACGCCAAGACCGGCCAGCTCGCCGGCAACACGCTCCTCGAGTGGGATGCCAAAGAGCACCTCGGCGAGTATCTGAAGGTGCTGGCCAACACCAAGATCAAAAAAGAGACCAAGCTGGCGGTCATGGAGTTGCTGGCGAAGTTCGCCGACACCCCCGCCGCCGATCAGCTCGTGGGCATGCTCGAGCTCGACCCCGACATCGAGCCCATCGTCTTCCTCGGCCTCGCCGCCGAGGGTGTGGGCAACATCGGCGCCGAGAAGCTCGGTCCCGAGCGCACCAAGAAGGCCGTCGACGGCCTGCTGCGCTGCATGTGGCTCGACGACGCCCTGGGCCGCAATGAGGTCATGAACTGCCGCATGGCGCTGAACAAGCTGGGCCCCAAGGCCTCTGCCGACGCCATCATCGCCACCCTCGAGCGCAAGAACCGCGAAGTTGAGAAGCGGGCCCGGAAGTTCGGCTTCAACGTCGGTGGCACCATCGAGTTCAAGACCGCTGAGCTGCTCAGCGACATGAAGGTGGACCGCGCCCTCGATCCCCTGCTCGCCGCCCTCACCAAGGTGGAGGAGCCCACCCCGGCCATGCAGGCCGACGGCAAGAAGATGAACGCCTTCGTGATGAGCGGTGTGCAGAAGGTGATCTCCATCACCAACGCCCTGGCCCTCATCGGCGACGAGAAGGCCGTGGACCCGATGCTCAAGCTGGTCCTCGACGACGAGTCTCCTCTGGAGAAGCGCCTCGCCGCCGTGCAGCAGCTCGCCTTCCTCGGCAGCCAGAAGCCCGTGAAGGATCTGGTGAAGTTCTTCAAGTCGAAGGACAACCTCAAGGCCTTCGGTACCCAGGGCTTCCGCCTCAACGTGGCCATCACCCTCGGCAACCTCATCGACGGCACCGACGCCAAGACCTTCGCCGACTTCGACAAGACCATCAACACGGTCTACGACCAGGTCGACGCCGCCCTCAAGAAGGCCACTGCGGACTACAAGACCGCCTCCAAGGGCGCCCAGCAGGGCCTCGCCGCCGACATCCAGGGCTACCGCGAGTGGCTCAAGGGCTACACCAAGGTCAAAGAGAAGCTCGCCGTGGTCAAGGAGTGCAAGGACGAGGTGGGCTGCCTCGTAAAGAAGCTCGACGACGAGAAGACCCACGTGAAGGTGCAGGCAGCCCATCGCCTCGCCCAGAAGGCCGACGCCAAAGACACGGTGATCAAGGCCCTGCTCGCTCGGGCGGGCACCGAAGACATGGTGGTGCGCAACGCGCTGCTCTTCGGCCTCGATCGTCTCGGCGACAGCTCGCTGGTGCCCGAGCTGCAGAAGATCCGCGACAAAGACGCGGAGAAGGCCGCCAAGAACAAGAAGCTGCGGGGTCTGGTCAACGTGATGGACCTCACCCTGGCCAAGATGGCCCACCGCGGCAAGTGAGCCCCACCCACGGCCTGCGCCTCGAGGTGCGCTCTGGCGAGCGCGCCGGCGTCACCATCTCCCCTGAGCTGCCCTGCGATCTCGGTCGCCGCGCTGAAGCATCGCTTCATCTCCCCGACAGCCATCTGAGCAGTGATCACGGGCGCCTCGATCTGCATCGAGGGGCGATCCGTTATGTAGATCGGGGCAGCAGCAACGGCTCGATCCATGTCAGGCAAGGGGTGCAAACCCCCCTCGACCACCTCTGCCCTGAAGCAGAGCTCTGGGACGGCGACGAGCTGTGGCTCGGTGATCCCAGCGAGCCGGTGATCATCGCGGTGCACTTGCCCCGGGCCACCGACATCGTGGCCTCCCGGGCCATCGACGAGGTGGACGCTTTTGCCGATCGGGTGATGGCAGAGCCCCGCCGCCTCGGGGTGCTGTACCAGCACACCCGCGCCCTCGGTGAGAGCGCCGATTTGCACGCTGTGCTCGACGTGGCCGCGGCGATGATCTTCGAGCTGCTCCCTGCGGCCACCCATGTGGCCGTGGCCCTCAAAGAGCGAGGGGGTCGGTTCCCGGTGGTCTCTGCCCGAGGCCGTGATGGATCTCCGGTGGAGATCCCCTTGAGCCGCACCCTGGTGCAGCAAGTCATCGAGGATCGCGCCGGGGTGCTCATCACCGACGCCGCCACCGAGCTCGCCGGGGCCCGCTCGGTCATTCGCAGCGGCCTGGCGAGCGTGCTCGCGGTGCCGCTCTGGACCGGCGCCGAGGTGCAGGGTGTGCTCCAGGTGGACAATCGCGATCAGCCGGGCCTGTTCTCCGGTGATGATCTCGAGGTGCTCACCGTGGCAGCGGGGCACATCAGCTTCGCCGCCCACAACGCCCGCCTGATGGCTCAGCTCCAGCACGCCGAGCAGCGCCTGGATAGAGAGAACCGCTATCTCAAGGGGCAGGCAGAGGCGGCCACCTATGCCAGCGGCATCATCGGCGACGGCCCCGCGATGCAGGCCCTGCTTCAAGGCATCGAGCGGGTGAAGGACACCCGGGTACCGGTGGTCATCACCGGCGAGACCGGCACCGGCAAGGAGCTGGTGGCCCGAGCCCTGCACTACACGAGCAATCGTCGCGAGGGTCTCTTCGTCGCCCAGAACTGCTCCACGCTCCCTGAGCACTTGCTCGAGAGCGAACTGTTCGGCCACATGCGCGGGGCCTTCACGGGGGCAGATCGCGACAAGAAGGGCCTCTTCGAGCTCGCCGATGGGGGCACCATGTTCCTCGACGAGATCGGGGAAATGCCCTCGCTGCTGCAAGCGAAGCTGCTCAGGGTGCTGCAAGAGGGCGAGATTCAGCCCGTGGGTGCCCCCAGGCCCAAGCGGATCGACGTGCGGGTGGTGAGCGCCACCCACCGCGATCTGCAGGCCATGGTGAAAGAGGGCAGCTTCCGAGAGGATCTGTTCTACCGACTGCACGTCTACCCGCTCCAGCTGCCCGCGCTCCGCGCCCGCAGGGAAGACATCCCTGCCCTGGCGCGGCACTTCGTCACTCGATATGCCGAGGAGTTCATGCGGCCGGTGAGTGGTCTGAGCACCGAAGCACTTCAAGCGCTCCAGGCGTATGACTGGCCCGGCAACGTGCGGCAACTGCAGAACGAGATCCAGCGGGCCCTCATCGGGCGTCTCGAGGGCGACCTTTTGCTCCTCGAGGATCTCTCTCCTCAGGTGAGAGGGCAAGGTGGCCTGCTCGATCACCCAGAGGTGCCTCAAGGCACCCTCAAGGAGATGCTCGAGGCGGTGGAGCGCCTGTTGCTCGCCAGAGCCCTCGCCTCGCATGATCAGAACAAGACCCGGACCGCCGAGGCCCTGGGCATCACCCGTGAAGGGCTGCACAAGAAGCTGGCCCGTTTCGGCATGAAGTGAGATCCCCATGACCCGAGAGCAGCTCGTTCATCAGCTCCATCACGGCACCGAAGACGAGGCCATCGAGGCCTGCGAGCTCTTGGGGGCCATGGGTGATCCCAAAGCCCTCGGTGGCCTGCTGCACGGGCTCAAGTCCCCCAGCGCCGACGTGCGCGGTGCTGCCTGTGAGGCCCTGGGCCTGCTCGGCGACGCCCGGGCCGTCTCTCCCCTGGTGAGCATGCTCCGGGACGATGACGAAGATGTGCGGGCCGAGGCGTTCTCGGCCCTCTTCAACATCGGCCAGAGCCGGGCCTCCACCCTCAAGGTCGAGGCCTTCGTGGGGGAAGACCTCGCCAACCCCACGGCGGCCCTCACCCAGGTGGTCTGGGCTGCAGATCTCGAAGCGCTGCAGATGCTGCACGACGGCCTCGAAGACGAAGACCCCGAGGTCCGCATCGGCTCTGCCTACACGCTGGGCCGTATGGGCGACATCAGCGCCTTCGACACCATCGCCAAGCTGCTGTCGAGCGATCCGGACGCCGACGTCCGCGCCGCGGCGGCCTTCGCCTTGGGTGATCTGCGGGCCCCCAAGGGGCTTGATGCCCTGGTTCAAGCCTGGCCTCACAACCAGCGGCCTGAAGATGACGAGGTGGCCATCTTGATCATCAGGGCCATCAACGAGTTGGAAGATCCTCGGGGTCAGTCGGCCCTGGTTCAGGGGTTGAGCCATCGCGATCCACGGACGAAGCAGCTCGCGTGCATGGGCTTGGGCTCCCAGCGCGCCACCGAGGCGATCCCCTACCTGCTGCACGTGCTCAACGATGCCCATGAGGGGGTACAACGCTGCGCCGCCGAGGCCCTCGGCCGCATCGGTCACGACTCGGTCATTCAGCCACTCATCGACGGCTGTGGTGGTCGTGGGGCCGGGGTGCGACAGACGATCGGCCGCGCTCTCAAGCGCCTCAACGTGAACTTCGTGATCCACGCCCTCGGCGAGACCTTGAGCCGCCCGGAGACCTCGGTTCGGCAAGGGGCGGCCTACCTCATGGGCCAGGTGGGCGATGGAGGCAACATTCGCAGGGCGATCAAAGATCCGGCTTGGGAGGTCCGCAAGGCCGCGGCCCTGGGTATGGGCACCATCGGAGACGTGACGCTGAGGGCCGATCTCGAGTTGGCCCTGGGCGACGAGGCCTGGCAGGTCAGGGTGGCCGCCGCCGAGGGCCTCAAGCGGCTTGGCGACGCCGCCGCCATCCCCGCGCTGCGCAAACGCCTCGGTGACGATCACCCCGTGGTACAGAACGCCGTCACCATCGCGCTGAAGGGTCTCGAGTCGTGAGCGCTCAACCTGATCGACCCCTCTACATCGCCGTCGAAGGCCCCATCGGGGTGGGCAAGACCACGCTGGTGCACAAGCTCTCCGAGCGACTCGATGGCCGCGTGGTGCTCGAGAACTTCGAGGAGAACCCGTTCCTCGCGCAGTTCTACGACGATCGCGACCGATACGCGTTCCAGACCCAGCTGTTCTTCTTGATGAGCCGGTTCAAGCAGCAGGAGGCCCTGGCCCAGGCGGAGCTGTTCACCCCGAACACCGTGGCCGACTACCATCTGCTCAAGGATCGCATCTTCGCTCGCCTGACCCTGTCGAGCCACGAGCTGATGCTCTACGAGCGGGTGTACGCCGCCCTGGAGCAGCACATCATCCAGCCCGACGTGCTCATCTACCTGCACGCCCCCATCGACGTGCTGCTCGGCCGCATCAAGAAGCGCGGCCGTGAGTTCGAGGCAGACTTCGACGCTGGGTATCTCACCGAGCTCAGCGCGATGTACCAGCACCACTTTGCCCACTACGATCGCAGCCCACTTCTGAGCCTCGACACCGCAGATCTCGACTACGTGGCTTCTGACGAGCCCGTGGACTTCATCTTGGACAAGGTGAGGCGTCTGGCGGCGGGGCAGAGCTGAAGGTCAGCCCGAGCGACCCGAGAGCGTGGCTCAGGTGGGTGAGCCTCAGACGAAATCGACGAGATCGAAGTCGACTCGGCGCCGGCGGATGTCCACTTGGGCCACCCTCACCTGCACCGCGTCACCGAGGCGGTGCACAGTGCCTGAGCGGCGGCCCTTCACCATCCCCTGTTCCAGATCGACCTCGTAGCGATCAGATCCGATGCGATCGATGGGCACCAGACCCTCGACGTAGTGGCCCACCAGCTCGACGAAGAGCCCGAAGTTCTGCACCCCGATGATGGTGCCCTCGAAGACCTCGCCCACGTGGCGACTCACGTACATGGCCTTGTAGAGATCCTGCACGGTGCGCTCGGCGTCGATGGCCACGCGCTCCCGACGGCTGCAATGTGCCGAAGACCCCTCGAGGGTCTCCGCATCCACCGGATCCCGGCCGTGCAGGCGATCCTTGATGAGCCGATGCACCACAAGATCGGGGTAGCGCCGGATCGGGCTGGTGAAGTGCAAGTAGGTCTCGGTGCCGAGGCCGAAGTGCAGCGCCGGATCGGCCTCGTAGACCGCCTTGGACATCGAGCGCAGCAACAGCTGGTGCAAGATGCGCCGTCGAGGGTGATCGTCGAGAGACTTCAAGTACTTGGTGAGCTGGCCCGGAGTCACCTTGCCCTTGATGCGCAGGGGCACCCCGAAGAGCTCCGCCTGGCCCTTGAACCAGGTGAGGGCGTCTTCCGAGGGTCGGGGGTGAATCCGGAACATGGCCGGCTGGCCGCGCTCGACGAAGTCTGCGGCCACCACCTCGTTGGCCATGAGCATCGCCTCTTCGATCATCATGTGGGCTTCGTGACGCTGGTAGATGGCCACGTCGTCCACCTCACCCTGCTCGTCGAGCACGATGCGGGGCTCTGGCAGGTCGAGGTTCAGGTAACCGCGGCGCTTACGCCACCGCCGGCGTGCCCGGGTGGCATCTCGCAAGCCCTCGAGCACCGGCCGGAGGGCCTCCATTTCGGGATCGTTGTCGGCCTGGGGCCGATCGTCGGGGCTGCGCACGCCGAGCATACGGGCCGCGCGATCGTAGGTGAACCGCCCATGGCTGCGGATGACCGCCTCGTAGAGCTGATAGGCACCGATCTCGCCGTCGCGGTAGAGCACCATCTCCGCCACCATGGCCAGGCGCTCTTCATGGGGCCTGAGGCTGCAGAGATCGCTCGACAGGTGATGGGGCAGCATCGGCAACACCCGATCGGGCAGGTAGACGCTGGTGCCCCGCTGCCAGGCCTCGTCGTCGAGGGGGGTGCCCTCGGTGACGAAGTGGGCCACGTCGGCGATGGCCACGGTGATCGTCCAGCCACCCTCGTCGTTGGCCACGACGTGCACCGCGTCGTCGAAGTCCTTGGCGCTCTCGGGATCGATGGTGATCAACGGCCGCGACCGCAAATCGTGGCGCGTCTTGAGCTCCCCTTCGGTCACCGCCTTCTCGTAGCCCTTTGCCTGAGCCTCCACGGCCTCGGGGAACTCGATGGGCAGCCCGAGGTCGTAGATGATGAGATCAGTCTCCTGAGCCGCCTCACCGTCCTGCTCCAATGGGCGGATGATGCGCCCCGAGGGGCCACCGACATCACCAGGGTAGAGCACGAACTCGGCGGCGACGAGGGTGCCATCGGCGAAGTCCGCGGGCCCTTCGACCTGGATGAACTCCGGCAAGCGCGGATCGTGAGCGGTGAGGATTGCCCCCCGGCGCTGTTGGCGCACAGTGGCCACGAAGGTGCGCAGCCCGCGCTCGATCACCGCGGTGATCACCCCCTCGGGACCACGAGGCCCCAAGTGCTGGCGCAGTCGAACGCGATCGCGGTGCAGCGCGGCCCCCACTGAGCGGGCGGGGATGTAGACATCGTCCCCGGCGCCGTCGAGATCGACAAAGCCGAAGCCTCGAGGGTTGAGCGTGAGCGTGCCCGTGACCTCACCATCGTGCTCTGCGATGGTGAAACGGTTGCCGGGGTGATGCGTCACCTTGCCGAGGCGCACGAGCTGCCTCACCCGCTCTGCGAGCTCGCCCCGTGCCTCTGTCGGCAGGCCGAGCTTCCGGGCCAGATCCCGGATACGAAGGCTCTTGGGTGCCGCAGGGAAAGCGGCGATGATCTGGTCGTCGGTGAAAGCCTGTGTCAACTTAGTCTCCCAATACATGCCCGGGGAGCATACGGATCGCGGCCCCGAGGCTCAAAAGACTTGTGTTTCTGGCCATACCGCTGGAAGGTCTCCCTCATGACCTGAACCAGCATGGCCAGAATGGCCGGGATCCCGTTAACCCGGCCCTCGAGCCGTCATCAATCAGGGCGGAGGGAATGAAGGCACAGTTCGGCCGATACGTGTTCGTGAAAAAACTCGCCGTGGGCGGTATGGCGGAGATCTTCCTCGCCCGTCGGCTGAGTTTTGGGGGGTTCGCCAAGTTCGTGGTCATCAAGCGGCTGCTTCCGGAGCACAAGGGCCGCCCGGCCTACGAGAAGCTGTTCCTCACCGAGGCCCGGATCGGCGCGCTGCTCAACCACCCCCACATCGTGAACGTCTACGATCTGGGCAAGCTCGACGACATGTACTTCATGGCCATGGAGTACGTGGACGGTCTCAACGCTGCAGAGCTGATGACCCGAGCGGCCCGCCGACAGAAGGCGATCCCTCTGGGCGTGAGCCTCGGTGTGGTGGCGGCGACGGCCCATGCCCTCGACTTCTCGCACCACACGCCAGCCCTCGATGGCAGCCCGTTGTCGGTGATCCACAACGATGTGAGCCCCCAGAACATCGAGCTGAGCTTCGACGGTGACGTGAAGCTCCTCGACTTCGGCGTGGCAACACAGCAGGGTCACAAGGCCCCTGGCGGCCGCCGGGGCAAGTTCGGCTACATGTCACCCGAGGCCATCCTCCGCGAGCCCATCAGCCACCAGAGCGACCTGTTCTCTCTCGGGGTGGTGCTCTACGAGATGGTCTGCGGCCGGCGCCTCTTCAAGGGTCACAACGGCGAGCAGGCCATGGCCCGGGCGAAGACCAACATGGTGCCCCGGCCCTCCGAGGTCCGCCCCGACATCTCCGGTCGTCTCGAAGAGATCATCCTCGATCAGCTGCACCTCGACCCCACGTGCCGGGCGCCCAGGGGCCGCATGCTCGCCGAGTCTCTCGAGAGCCTCGCCGAAGAGCTCGGGTGCGACATGAGCCCCGAAGCCATCCGCGCCTTCCTGCACGATCTCGACAGCGAGGCCATCACCCAGCGACGGGCCGAGCTCGCCGCCCTCGCCGAGGCCACCGACAAGAAGCGTCGGCGCAGCAAGAAGGCCCGCCCTGCAGAGGCGGCGCCGCAAGCGGCCCCGGAGATCGGCCTCGAAGAGCCGGAGCTCACCCAGGACACCGAGACCGAGCAGGCTCTGGAAGCGGCGAACCAGGACGCAGAGGCCATCGACGATCCGTCGAAAGCGGCCCTGCCCATCGATCAGAGCAAGCCGCCGTCAGTCCCGACGAAGCCACCAGAAACGCCCAAGGCACCCCCCTCAGCCCCTGCAGCTGCAGGCCCGCCGCCACCACCTTCGAAAACCTCGGAGACACCGGGCATCACGACCTCTGGCGAGTTTGCTCAAGATGTCTTCACGGGCATGTACGACATCCCCACCGAGGCCAACAAACCCGAAGAAGACGCATGGGACACCCAGTCTTCTCAGGGCAGCGCGCCGCCACCTCCACCTCAGGCCCCGGCACCGCCTCAGAGCAAGACCCCATGGCTGATCATGGCCGCGGGCATCGTCGTCGCCGCGGCAGGCGCCTTCTTCGTGGGTCAGAAGACCACCCAGAGCGCCACCCAGAGCGTCGCCACCAGCGGTACCCTCATGGTCACCTCCGATCCTGAAGGGGCGCATGTCTACGACGGCGACACGCTGTTGGGCTTGACCCCGCTCAAGAAGAGCAACCTGCCTTTTGGCAAGCCACTCAAGCTCAAGATCGACAAAGAGGGCCACACTCCGTGGAACACCTCGGTCACTCTCGACAAGAAAGACCCTCAACAACGGGTCGTGGTCAGACTCTCCCCCGCCCCCTGAATCAAAGCCTCACGGGGTCTCTGATTCGCCGGCCTCGGACAATGATCCCTTCGAGGGTGCCTGGGCATCACCGCCTTGCACTCCAGTCCACTTCACACCAGCCTTCTGTCTCAAATCAGCGAGAAACCGGCGGGTCTCCGCCTCGCTCACTGGACGATGGGCCAGCTCCTTCTCCAGCTCACCACGGACCTCTGCCAGGGGCACAGTGGTGCGGTCCACCAACTTCACGAGGTGGAAGCCCCTGCGGCTCTGCACGAGCCTGATCTGGCCGGCTTTCATCTCCTTGAGGTTGGCATCCACCTCCGGGCCGAGGAGCCCGGGGCGCCACTGGGGGATCGCGCCCCCCTGCCCTCGAGTGTTGCGATCCTCCGAAGCGGTCTTCGCCAGAGCCTCGAAGGTGATGTCGCCCTCAGCGAGGCGCTTCATGTACCCCATGGCCTTCTGCTTCGCCTGCTCGGCGATCTTGCCTTTGAGCCTGCGGGACTTCACGCGCAGATAGGATGTGCCGACCATGATGTGCCGTACGAGGCGGCGGTCCGCCGAGGGTAGGAAGGTCCGGCTGTCCAGTTTGACAATTTGGTACCCGCCGTCCACTCGAATCGGTCCGGAGACAGAGCCCACGGTGAGAGTCTCCAACACCGCATCGGTTTCCGGGCCGAGACGCCCGGGGCCGAAGGTGCCCAGATCTCCGCCCTGCGCTCGGGTACGCATATCATTGGAGTAGCTCTTGGCCTCGGTGGCGAAGTCGCCCCCCTCGGCGAGCCGTCGGACGATCTCCTCGGCGAGGGCCAGAGCCTGGGTTTGATCGCGCTCGCCAGCCTGCTCGGCGATGAAGATGTAGCTGCCGGTGTAGCGTGCCCCTTTGCGCACCCCTTCGACCTGCACCACATGAAAACCCTGCTCTCCTTCGAGGACCGGGGAGATCTCGCCCACGGCGAGGCGGCCCACGAGGTTCTCGAAGGCCTGTCCATATCGACCGTTCCAGTCATCGCCGGCCCAACCACCCCGTGGCGCAGTGAAGTCATCGGAGTGTGCCTTGGCGAGGGCGGCGAAGTCGGCACCATCGATGAGACGCTTGCGCAGCTTCTTGGCCGCCAACCGTGCCTCTCGCTTGATGCTGGCCTGCTCGGCTTTGTGCTGCGCTTCGGTGTACAGGGTGCTGGACTGGATGTGGGTGGTCACCAGAATCTGGGCCACCTTCAAGGTCGTGCCTCCGGCCCCATACCGACGTGTGTAGAGTGCCTCAATGTCTTTCTCGGGGATCTGCTTCGCCATGATCTTGCGGGTGAGCAGTTGCGTCCGCTGGTCCCGGCGACGACCTTCGAGCCAGACATCGTAGGCCCAGCCCTGCTCTGCGAGGTGACTGCGCAGCCGAGCCTCGTCTCCACCAAAGCGCCCTTTGAGAATCGACTGCACTTCTCGATCGGCGGCGGCGTTGCACTCTGCATCTGTCACCGAGATGCCCGCCTCTGAGGCTGCCCGCTCTACGAGCTGCTTCTCGGCATATCGATTGAAGAACGCAGGGCCTTGCTCGGCGATGAAGGCCTGAACCAGCTCACCCTGTGACACAGGCGCGTCGCCGATGGTGCCGATCACGGGATCAGATCCGCCCTTGGGTGCGGGGCCGGGGGCATCGCAGGCCATGGCCAGCGAGATCGTACACACGCCGAGGCCGATCTTGAGAGGGTGAAGCCGTGATCTCAGGGGACGCATATCGCTCCTCTTCTAGGGGACCGGAGGATGGTGCGGGGGGCCCCAGCCCCCGTCAAGACTGATGACCGGCCGTGCCGACAGTCTCCTTTTTCGGAAAATTGAAAAGAAGTGTTGACACCCTCAGGGGTCGGCGATAAGTTCCGCGTCACCTCAACGGGGCACCACCCCAAACGAGGCAACCCACTCAGCGGTAAGGCCCAATCATTTTGGGGCTGTAGCTCAGTTGGGAGAGCACTTGACTGGCAGTCAAGGGGTCAGGGGTTCAAGTCCCCTCAGCTCCACCCACCGCTGAAATGTGGTGAAAAGGCCGGCAGAAATGCCGGCCTTTTTTATTTCCGTGCGCAGTTTTTCATCTCTGTGCGCAGTGTCTCCATACACTGCTTCTCCGCACAACCTGCCTGCCCTCCTTCCTCAAGCCAACGCCCCACGACTGTTTTATCATTGTCGCCGTGTCGCCACGCGAAACACTGCCCATCCATGGTACAAACCGCTCGCTCGAAGACACGCCAGAATGGAGGACGTCGATGCGTCGGAGCGTGAACTGGATGTTGGCCGCGGGCCTGTGCTTCGCACTGGGCTGCGACGATGGTGATGACACCGGAGATGGTGGCGCAGGAGGCGCCGGTGGCGTTGCAGGTGACGGTGGCGCCGGTGGCGTTGCTGGCATGGGCGGCGACGGCGGTGCTGGCGGTGTAGCCGGTGCTGGTGGCATGGCCGGCATGGGCGGCGCTGGTGGCGTCGCCGGTATGGGTGGTGATGGCGGCGCAGGCGGTATGGCCGGCGCCGGTGGCGACGGTGGCGCTGGCGGAATGGCCGGTGCTGGCGGCGACGGCGGCGCAGGTGGCATGGGCGGCGACGGCGGTATGGGCGGTATGGGCGGTATGGCTGGTGCCGGCGGCATGGGCGGTGGCGGTGTACCCGATGGCCCCGAGCAGGTCATCTGTGGTGAGCTGCCCGCTGTAGAGGGCGGCACCTGCGCGGTGACGGCCCCCGGCGGTGACGCCATGCGCATTCGGGGCACCATCCTGGCGCCCTCCACCATCTATGTGGGTGGTGAAGTCGCCGTCGACGGCAATGGCGACATCGTGTGTGTCGGCTGTGACTGCGCCGACGCAGTGGCCCAGGCCACGGAGATCACCTGCCCCGACGGTGTCGTGTCCCCGGGCCTCATCAACGCCCACGATCACATCTCCTTCACCCAGAACGATCCCGCCATGTGGGGGGACGAGCGCTTCGATCATCGCCACGACTGGCGCCGTGGCCTGCGCGGCCACAACGAGATCAACGCCAGCGGCGGCGCGAGCTTCGATCAGCAGGCCTGGGGCGAGCTCCGCCAGCTGATGGGCGGCACCACCAGCATGGCGGGCTCCGGTGGCTCCCGGGGCCTGGTTCGCAACCTCGACCGCGGCAACCTGCACGAAGGGCTGAACCAGGGTGAGGTCGAATATGAGACCTTCCCCCTCGGTGACACCGGCGGTCAGCTGCGGGCCATGGGCTGCAACTACCCCGACATCAACAGCCCCAACGTGCTCGAGAACGACAGCTACCTGCCCCACGTGGCCGAGGGCATCGACGCCGAGGCCCGCAACGAGTTCCTGTGCTTGAGCAGCGACATGGACGGCGGCGTCGACCTCACCGAGGCCAACAGCGCCTTCGTGCACGCCGTGGGCCTCAACGCCCTCGACGGTGACGTGCTGGCCACCGAGGGCACCGCCGTGGTGTGGTCCCCCCGGTCCAACATCTCTCTCTACGGGCACACCGCGCCGGTGACCCAGTTCGACAACCAGGGCGTGCTCATCGGCCTGGGCACTGACTGGACCCCTTCGGGCAGCATCAACATGAACCGCGAGCTCGCCTGCGCGGCCTTCCTCAACGACGTGCACTACGGCGGCCACTTCTCCACCTGGCAGCTCTGGCGCATGGCCACCATCAACAACGCCGCCGCCCTCGCTGTGGACGACGCCATCGGCAGCCTCTCCGAAGGCCTCGTGGCCGACATCGCCATCTACGACGGCGCCGGTGCTGAAGACCCCTACTCGGTCATCATCGACGCCAACGTCGGCGACGTGAGCCTCGTGCTCCGCGCCGGTGAGCCCATGTACGGCGATCGGGCCCTGGTTCAGGCCCTCGGCGCCATGGGCTGCGACAACGTCGACGACGTGTGTGGCACCGACAAGACCGTCTGCATCGACACCGGGGCCTCCTTCGCGGAGCTCCAGGGGGCCAACAACAACAGCTACGGCCTCTTCTTCTGCGACGTGCCTGCTGGTGAGCCCACCTGTGAGCCCTCCCGCCCCGGTGAGTTCGGCGGCCCCGAGGCTGACGACACCGACGGCGACGGCGTGCTCAACGGCGACGACAACTGCCCCACGGTCTTCAACCCGGTGCGGCCCCTCGACGGTGAGACCCAGGGGGACATCGACAACGACAGTGTCGGTGACGCCTGTGATGTCTGCCCCCTCGATCCCGACACCGACGACTGCTCCCCCTTCGATCCCCTCGATCGCGATCGCGACGGCACCCCCAACGATCAGGACAACTGCCCCGCGGTGCCCAACGCCGATCAGGCCGATGCTGATGAAGACGGTGTCGGCGATCTCTGCGATCTCTGCCCCGAAGACGCCAACCCCAACGGCGCCGCCTGCCCCTTCTCCATCTACACCGTGAAGCGCGGCGAGATCCCCGAGGGCACTGACGTGCGCATCAGCGGGGTGGTCACCGCCGTAGCCGGCACCCAGGCCATCTTCGTGCAGATCCCCGAGGATGCCCCTGGCTACGACGGCGCTGACTACTCCGGTATCTACATCTTCATGGGCAATGCCGCCGACGAGGTGGCTTTCCCCGCCGTCGGTGACGCCATCGTGCTCGATGCCACCTACAGCGTCTTCTTCGACCAGCGCCAGCTCAACGGCGTTCGCGCCATCTCCGTGGAGAGCAGTGAGAACGCCCTGCCCGCCGCCGAGACCGTCGCCGCCGCTGATGTGGCCACCAACGGCCCCCGGGCCGAGGCCCTCGAGGGTGTACGGGTAGAGGTCCTCGGTGCCTCTGTCACCGCCGTCAACCCCCCTGCTGGCCCCGGCGATCAGGATCCCAACAACGAGTTCGTGCTCGACGAGGCCCTGCGCGTGAACGATCTCATCTTCACCGTGGAGCCCTTCCCCACCGTCGGTGAGCGCCTCGAGCGCGTCGCCGGGGTGCTCCGCTTCGCCAACGGCGACAGCAAGCTCGAGCCCACTGGGCCCCAGGACATCGGCCGTGGCCTCCCCGAGGTGGCCAGCGTCGGTCCCAACGACACCTTCCTCCGCGTGGACGAGACCGCAGCGCCTCTGAACGCCGAAGGCATGATGCTGCAGGTGGTGCTCACGGGCCCCGCCGGTGAAGGCGGCCAGGTGATCGGCCTCCGCAGCGATGACATGGGCGTACTCACCGTGCCTGCCGAGGTGACGGTGCCCGCCGGCGAGCTCACTGCCCCCGTGGTGGTCACGGGCGTCTCCGTAGGCCAGACCGACGTCATCGCCTCGATCCCCGAGCGTGGCGAAGCCAGGGCCACCGTGCAGGTGCTCGCCGCCGACGCCGGCCCCTCCACCCTCAACATCGATCCCCCGAACATCATCCTCGCCGTGGGTGAGGTGGCTACGGTGACGGCCTTCGTGGACGTGCCTGCTGGCGAAGAGGGCTACAGCCTGGCCCTGGCCTCCGAAGGCGCCGCCTCTGCTGCGCCGAGCGTACTGATCGACCCCGGCGCCCAGTCCGCCACCTTCGAGATCACCGCAGCCATGGCCCCGGGTCAGGGCGCCGTCGTCGCCACCTTCGGCGAGCTGTCGGCCCGCGTTGAGGTCGAGGTGGTCGAGTCCGTGGGTACGCTGGTGATCAACGAGATCGACTATGACCAGCCCGGCGCAGACAACGGCGAGTTCCTGGAGATCTACAACGGCACCGCTCAGCCTGTGGCCCTTGCTGGCCTCACCGTGGAGACCGTGAACGGCAACGGGAACTCGGTGTACGGCAGCTTCGACCTGTCGACGGCGGGCGCTGAGCTCCCCGCTGGGGGCTACCTCGTCATCGGTGTGCCTGCGATCATCAACGCCGTGCCCGAAGGTGTACTCACCATCGAGGCCGGGGTGAACTTCCTGCAGAACGGCGCCCCTGACGGTGTGCGCCTGCTCCGCAACGAGGGCGGCGAGCTCATCGACGGTGTGGCCTACGAGGGTGAGATGGCCGGTACCGGTGAGGGCGCGTCCCTCCCTGGCGAGAACGGCGAGAACGGGTACTCCCGCTGCGCCAACGGCGCTGACACCGACGACAACGCCGCCGACTTCGCCGAGGCAGCCCTCACGCCTGGTGCCGAGAACAACTGCCCCTGATGTACCGAGCGCCCCCTATGGGGCGTCCCCCCTGCTTTACAGAGGCACGTCCAACGCCTCGTAGTATCTGAACACCCCATCCTCGTTGAACGGTAGACGTCGCTCGCTCTGCAAGTACGCCTGTACCCTCGGCCGTGACTCTATCCGAGCCTTGAGCACCTCCAGGTGGGGATACTCACCCTCGAGCTGAGACATGGCTTTGGGGAACGCATAGCCCAGCCCGCACAGCAGATGGAACACCGAGAGATCCACGTAGGTGTGTGCTCCACCGACGGTAAAGCCCCCTGCCACGGTGCATGCCTCGAGGTGGGCGAGGTACTTCCTCAGGCGATGTTGGACGAAGCCATTTGCGGCGATGATGGCCACATCTTTCTGATCTTCGTAGTAAAGCGAGGTGCTCACGGGGTGATGAGTGTTGTGCGCTTCGGCGGTGACGTCCATCACCGTGAGCTGTAGTTGGTTGGCCCGCAGACGTGCGGCCTCGTTCTCAGGCACGAGGCCCAACCGCGGCGCCAGATACATGAGGATGTTGCTCGTCTGAGAGATGAGCAGCTCACCCACCCTCAGGATCGGCGGCGCGTACACCCCCTGAACATCGTCACGCTGCATAAACTCGATCACCGCCTGAGGCCCCTGACCTCGGGCGAGATCGACATAGGCGGCACCAGCATCCTCGAGGGCGAGGCGGACGAACTCTCCCCGCCCCTGAAGGACAGGCCAATACATCAATTCGTAGGGGGCGTCAGCTGCGGTCATGGATGGCCTCATAGTGATGAGACCTCAACTGACCGCGCTCAGCGCGGATTGGCAAGAGGAGAGATGCTGAAGAGGCTCAGCTGCGGCGGCGACGGAAGAGGATCATGCCGGGCACGAGGAGCCACAGCAGAGCGGGGCCGGAGAGACCACGGCCGAAGGCGAAGCTGGAGCAGCCGCCATCGTCGTTGTCGCTGTTCTCGTTGTTCCCGTTGTCACCACCAACACCGTCACCACCAGCGCCGCCGGTCATGCCCATGTCGAGGTTCACCGGGGCCTCCATGTCGGGCTCATCAGCGCCCATGTCGGCCTCGCCACCACCCACGCCACCCTCACCACCGGCGCCGCCGGCCATGCCCATGTCGGGCATGTCGGGCTCGGGGGGCAGCACGGGCCAGTCGGCGACACACTGAGCGGTGCCCAGCACGGCTTCGCAGCGCTGGTACTGAGGACAGGCGACGCCGTTGCAGGGATCGCCCACGCACTCACCGAGCATGCACATCTCGGCGGCGCCACACTCGACGCCGTCACAGGGATCGGCGACGCAGGAGTTGTCGACGCAGATCTGACCCTCTTCGATGCAGCCCACGGGGCCACAGCCGGTGTCTTCGCAGAGGCCGTCGATGCAGGTGGTGGCCTGAGGACAGCTCACGGCGGCGCAGCTGAAGACGCACTGGCCTTCGCGGCAGAAGCTGCCCAGACCACAGTCGATGCCGGCGCAGGGATCAGCCTCGCAGCCGTTGGGCATGCAGCGCTCGCCCTCGGGGCAGCCGGTGAAGCCACAGTCTGCGGGGCCACACTCGCCGCCGACGCAGGTCTCGCCCTCACCACAGCTCACGCCGTCGCAGGGATCGACACAGCCTTGCTCGGTGCACTCCAGGCCCGCCTCACAGGCGTTGACCAGGCACCAGGGCACACACACGCCGTCGGCGCAGAAGGTGTCGGTGTTCTCGGGGCAGCTGTTGCCCTCGCCACAGGGCGGCAGGCAGGTGCCCTCGTAGCAGCCCAGGCCACCCTCGCAGAGGTCACCCTCGTCGACGGTGCCGTCGCAGTCCTCGTCGACGCCGTTGCAGGTCTCCTGAGGACGACCGCCACAGGTGCCACAGGCGTTGAGCACGTTCTCGTCGATGAGGCCGTCGCAGTCGTTGTCCTCGAGGTCGCAGACCTCTTCCGCAGGCACGGTGACGGGCACGCAGCGGGTCTGGCCGAACTGGCAGGCCCAGCTGCCGAGGCCACAGAGGCCGGAGAGGCCCGTGGCGCAGTCGCCGGGCACCACCACAGGGCTGCCGTCGGCGTTGGCGTCGACGAAGCCATCGCAGTCGTTGTCGATGCCGTCACAGACCTCGGGACCACCGTCGGGCTCGCAGACCACGGTGTCACAGGCGTCACCGTCGCCGTCGCCGTCGGTGTCGAGTTGGTCGACGTTGAGCACCTTGGGGCAGTTGTCGCAGAGATCACCGATGCCGTCGCCGTCGAAGTCGGCCTGATCGGGGTTGGGCACGCCCGGGCAGTTGTCCTGAGGCAGGCAGATCTCGTCGAAGTCCTCGTCGGAGCAGGGCAGGCCGCGGCCCCACTGGGTGGCGAAGCAGACCTCTTCACTGGTCTGACCCGGCGCCAGGGGCCCTACGTCGTAGCGCAGAGCGATGGTGACGTCGTAGCCGCTGTCGGTCTGGAGGTTCTCGTCGAGGTCGGAGTTGTCACCGCGGCGGTTGATGTTGTTCCGCAGCTGGCTGCAGGCCCCGTTCTCCATGCTCTGGATGAGGGTGCGCTGCTCGGAGTACTGACCGACCTCCCAGGAGGTCAGGTAGGGATCATTGCGGGCGAGGCCGTACATGCCCAGGAAGGTGGCCGGCTCTTCGGGGTTGTCACCGGAGTCAAACTGCCAGACCGTCTTGGGCACCCCAACGCTGGTGGCGCCGAAGTCGTCGCTCAGCGAGGGGTTCACGCCGAAGTACATGTCGCCGTCGGTGTAGGGGGTCAGCGAGACCACCTGCATGGGCTGACCGGAGATGTTGGTCAGCGTGTAGCAGCGCTCGAGGATGGTGCAGTCGAGGCGGTGACGGGCCACCACCTCGAGGCCCAGCGTGTTGAACTGCGCCCGGACCTCGTTGCCGTCGACCACGGCCTGGAGCTGTGCCCCACCCTGGCGACCGCTCTCGAGCCACTGGCCCTGAGTGCCCCCTGCCCCTTCGCGGCACAGGAACACCATGGACTCGAAGATGGTGGAGGTGTCGCCCGTGTCGGGCTCGTCGTCCACAGGGTTGTAGAATGCCCGGCTGTTCGGCGCCGAGACCGCGCTGCCCATGGCACCAAAGGCGTCGATGCCCAAACGGACCTGCCCGAGCTGAGGATCACAGAAGGGATCTGTGGCCAGCTGAGCAGAGTCGCCGTTGGCCAGTGGCTGGGCAGAAGCCCCGCTCCACCCGAAAGCGACCCCTGCCAGCGTCAGACAGGTGAGGTTGAGAATGCGATTACCGAGAAGGTTCATCTGGTCTCCAGCCGGTATACCCAAGTTCATACCGAGGTGGGTGCTGGGCCCACCTCACAATCGGCGTACGTTACCAGGGGAGGCCAGATGTAGGAAAGGTGTCACCTCATCTTCATCAAAAAACTGATTGTGTGACTGGAGAAATCTGAGGGAGGCGCACTCGAAGCGGTCACCGCCTGAGTGCGCAGAGTGCGGTCCGTGAGCCCAGGCAGTGGCTCAGTAGGCCGCGAGGCGGGTCATGGCGGCGAGGACGTCGTCTTCCTGAGGCAGGATGGCCCGCTCGAGGATGCGGGAGAACGCCACGGGCACATCTTTGGCCCCGAGACGCATCACCGGGGCGTCAAGCCACTCGAAGGCCAACTCCCCGGCCTCGGCGGCGATCTCGGCGCCGAAGCCCTGGGTGCGGTGATCCTCATGCACGATGAGCAGCTTGCCGGTCTTCTTCACCGACTCCACCACGGCCTCTTTGTCCCAGGGGCGGATCGAGCGCAGGTCGATGACCTCGGCCTCGACGCCTTCCTTGGCGAGCTTGTTCGCCGCCCGGATGCTCCAGTGCACCGGGGTGCCCCAGGCCACCACCGTGATGTCGGAGCCAGGGCGCCGGATACGCGCCTTGCCGAAAGGCACCGCGTGATCAGTGTCACAGCGCGGTGTGGCGGCGAAGAGCTGGTTGTAGAGGAACTTGGGCTCCAGGAAGAAGCTCATGCCCCGGCTGCGGATGCAGGTGCGCAGCAAGCCCGCGGCGTCGTCGGCGAAGGCAGGCACCACCACCCGGATGCCGGGCAGGTGGGCGAAGAGGGCCTCGACGTTCTGGGAGTGATACAGCCCGCCGCCGATGTAGCCACCGCTCGACAAACGCAAGGTGACGTTGGGGCTGAACTGGCCCACGGAGCGCCAGTAGTCGTGGCTCATCTCCACGAGCTGCTCCATGGCCGGCCACACATAGTCGGCGAACTGCGCAGCCTCCACCACCACCCGGATGTCGTCCCGGTAGCGGCACAGGCCGTTGGCGGTGCCCACGATGTAGTCCTCGGCGATGGGGCCGTTGAACACGCGCTCGGCGCCGAAGGCCGCCTCCATCCCCTTGGTGACGTTGAACACCCCACCCTTGTCCTTGCTGGCCACGTCCTGGCCCCACAAGAAGGTGTTGGGGTTGTGGGTGAACTCCGCGTGCAGGGTCTCGTTGATGGCCTCCCGCAGCTTCCACTTGTCGCCGCTGTCGGGGGTGGCGGTCTCCCGGGGCTGCCAGGGATCAGGCCAGAGGTAGTCGAGGACCGTCTCCGGATCAGGGGTGGCCGCGGCCTCACCTCGGTCGCCGGCATCGTCGACGGTCTTCTTGTTCTGCGCCTCGATGGCCACGAGCTCGTCTTCGGTGGCGAAGCCCGCCTCGAGGATCGCCGCCCGCAGGCCCGGCAACGGATCGTGGGTGGCGGCTTCGGCGATCTCCTCGTCGGAGCGGTAGAGGTCGTGACGATCGGAGTTGCTGTGGGCGCCGATGCGCACGCACTGGGCGTGCACCAGGGCGGGGCCCTCACCGGTGCGCACGTAGGCGATGGCCTCCTGCATGGCCCGGTGACTGTCGATGAAGTCAGTGCCGTCGCAGTTGAAGATGCCCAGGTTCGCCAGGCCAGTGTAGTTGTCGCTCACCCGAGTGTTGGCGGACTGCTGCGCAGTGGGCACCGAGATGCCGTAGCCGTTGTTCTGCACCACGAAGACCACCGGGAGCTTCTCGCGGCTCGCGCCGTTGAGCGCCTCGTAGACGTAGCCCTCGCTGGTGCTCGACTCGCCCTGGCTCGAGAAGGCGATCTCGTCGCCCCCATAGAACTTGATGGCCCGGGCCACACCGACAGCGTGCAGCGTGTGGTTACCCGTGCACGACGACACGTTCTGGATACGGATCGACGGCTTGGCGATGTGGTTGGACATGTGCCGCCCACCGCTCGCCGGATCATCCGCCCGGGAGAGCCCGTTGAGCACAATCTCGTAGGGGGTGACCCCAGCGGCGAGGCAGGTGAGCATGTCCCGGTAGTACGGGAACAGGAAGTCCTGGCTCTGCCTGAAGGCCATCCCCAGAGCGAGCTGGATGCCGTCATGGCCCGCGAAGGGGGCGTGGTAGCTCCAGCCCATGGCCTTGCGGATGTAGCCGCTGGCCTTGTCTTCCATCAAGCGGCCGAGGTGGGTGGTGCGGTACCACGAGACCGCCGTCTCTCCTGGCAGATCGGCGATGGTCTGCGGCAGTTCGAGCGCCTCGTCGTTCTTGGCCACGGGGTTTTGCACGGGTCATTCTCCTTGTACGGCCTTCACCGGATTTACATCAGAACCAGATGCAGGCAGTCAGGTCTGTGTCGCGTGTCAATCTAGCTGCCCCCTTGCGGCCGTCAAGGCTCTGGGGCATCTGATGGCTCAAAGACACCACATGAGGCCTTCGTCATGAGCTCAGATCCCGCCCGAGACCGCCGTATCACCGCTTTGCAGCAGATGCTCGCAGAGCAGCCCGAGGACGAGTTCGCCCTCTACGCGCTGGCGTTGGAATACAAGAACGGCGGCGAAGACCATTGGGATGAGGCAGAAGCGCTCTTCGAGAAGCTGCTGAAGGTGCAGCCCGACCAGCTCTATGGCTGGTATCAGCTCGGCGACCTGCGGATCGGAGACGGACGCCCCGACGAAGCCCGCGAGGCGCTGGAGGCAGGACTCGAGCGCGCCGAAGCCCTCGGCGACGCAAAGGCTGCCGGAGAGCTACAGGCCCTGCTCGATCAGGTGTGAGGGCTCAGCGGAGGGCGCCGGTGATGGCTGCGATCATCTCTGAGGTGGTGGCGGTGCCGCCGAGATCCTCGGTGAGATATTTCTTCTCCACCATCACGGTCTCCACCGCAGCTTGGAGGCGATCAGCGACGTCGCCCTGACCGATGTGCCGCACCAGGTGGATACCCGGCATGATCATGGACATGGGGTTGACCTTGTTGGTGCCCGCCAGCTGCTTGAGGCGGCCGTGGAGCATCTCGAACATGGTGCAGTCTTCGCCCATGTCCACCCCCCACACAGCGCTGATGCCGCCCACGAGGCCAGCACACAGGTCGCTGATGATGTCACCGTAGAGGTTGCCGCAGATCAGCACGTCGAACTGGTAGGGGTTCTGCACGAGCTGCATGCAGGTGTTGTCCACGATGAGACCCCGGGTCTCCACATTGGGGTAGTCCTGCCCCACCTCGAGGCCGGTGTTCAGGAAGAGGCCATCGGCCTTCTTCATGATGTTGGCCTTGTGGATGATGGCCACCTTCTGCCGGCCCGTCTGACGGGCATAGCGGAAGCCGAAGCGCATAATGCGCTCGGTGGCAGTGCGGGTCACCACCTTAAGCGACTCCACCACCCCGGGATGCACGGAGTGCTCGTGACCACCGTACACATCCTCGGTGTTCTCCCGGATTACCACCAGATCGAGATCGGGGTAGCGGGTGTCGAGGCCCTTGAGGGTGCGGCAGCGACGCACGCCCGCGTATAGATCGAGCTCGGTGCGCAGCTTGTACGAGGGGCTGCGGTAGCCCGCGGACATCGGCGTGCGCAGGGGGGCCTTCAACGCCACCCCGTTCGCCCGGATCGAGTCGATCCAGGCTTGGGTCACCGGGCCCTCTTCGGGATCGATCTTCGAGGGAACCTCGAGCCACTCCCATTCCACCTGTGCCCCTGCCTGAGCGAGGAGCTCGGTCACCGGGCCAGCGAGATCACGGCCCAGGAAATCGCCTGGGATCAACGAGACTTTCTTGGCGCTCACAGGACGATCTCCTCCGCGGCGGGCATGTGGGCGATGATGGCGTCGGTGATCTCGGTGGTGGAAGCCTTGCCTCCCAGATCGCCAGTGAGCACCTCGCCGGCCTTCAAGACCGCCTCGATGCCCTTCTCGATGCGGGTGGCGGCCACCACCTCGCCGATGTGACGCAGCATCAGACAGGCGCTGAAGATCAGGGCCATGGGGTTGGCCTTGTTCTGACCGGCGATGTCGGGGGCCGAGCCGTGGACCGCCTCGAAGACGGCGCACTTGTCGCCGATGTTCGCCCCGGGCACCACCCCGAGGCCCCCCACGAGGCCCGCGCACAGATCGCTGATGATGTCACCGTAGAGGTTCTCCATCAGCAACACGTCGAAGCGGGTGGGGTCGAGGGCGAGGCCCATGGCCACGGCGTCGATGGTCATGTCCTCCATCTCGATGAAGGGGTAGTCCTCCGCCACTTTGCGGGCCTCTTCGAGGAACAGGCCGTCGCTGAGCTTCATGATCGAAGCCTTGTGCACCACGGTCACCTTCCGGCGACCCCGCCACCGGGCATACTCGAAGGCGTACTTGGCGATGCGGTGACAGGCCTTGCGGGTCATGATCTTGAGGCCCGTGACCACACCGGGCACCACCTCGTGCTCGCGGCCGGCGTAGAGCCCCTCGGTGTTCTCGCGGAACACCACCACGTTCACGCCCTCGTGGCGCACTTTGTGCTCGAGGCCGGTGAGCGTGCGCACCGGGCGCAAGCTGACGTAGAGATCGAGCGCCTGTCGCAGCCCCACGTTGACGCTCCGGAAGCCCTTGCCCACCGGCGTGGTGATGGGGCCCTTGATGGCGACGCGGTTGCGGCGGATCGACTCCAGTGTCTCCTCTGGCAGGGTACCCTGCCCGGCGTTGACGGCGTCGAGGCCGGCGAGATGAGACTCCCAGCGGATCGGTACCCCAGTGGCCTCCACCACCTTCACGGTGGCGCTGGACACCTCGGGGCCGATGCCGTCACCGGGCAACAGGGTGACGGTATACGACATTGCGCTCTCCTTGGTTGAGCGGCAGCCCGTAGAGCTGCAGCTGAGCCACCGGGCGCTCTCGATGATCTCAGTCAACGGTGCGCGGGGCGACCCATAGGGGTGACGGCGGGGAGACTAACATTTCGCAGGATGGTTTCAAGAGCCGGCATATGAACAGCGGGCCCGGCCCCGGGCAGGACCGAGAGGAAGCTCAGATGCCCAACATCTGAATGGCGAGGCCACTCGACGCGATGGCGAGGCCCGCGAGGGTGTTGGCGTGGCGCTCCATGGACTTGAGAGGGGCGAAGGACAACCCCACGGCCCCCACGGCCACCGCAGCCACCATGGTGAGGATGGTCACCACGCTGAAGACCGCCGCCACCGAGATCACACCGGACCAGTCGTGGGCATAGGCCGGCGCCATGAACATCGGGATCAACGCCTCACAGGGGCCGAGCACGAACAAGATGAACAGCGCCCACCGGGTCATGCCCTTGCGATCCCCTGCCCCATGGGCGTGGGCGTGGTTGCCCTGGTGGTTGTGATCGTGATGATGCAGCGTGCCGTCCTCGTGGGCGTGCACGTGACTGTGATGCTTGCCCTTCGCCGCCCGCCACGCCGAGATGGCGGCATAGATCAGCCCGAAGGCGATGAGGCCCCAGGCGGCGATGGACCCTCGAAAGCCCTCGATGATCTCCAACCGCTCCACGGCGACGCCGAGGCCCACCCCGATGAGGCCGAGGGCCACAGAGCCCACCACGTGGCCCACGCCACACAATGCGGTAAAGCCGAGGGTCTTGCGCAGGCTCCAGTTTCGAGCCTTGCCGATCAAGATGAAGGGCAGATAGTGGTCCACGCCGATGAGGGTGTGCATGAAGGCCACCGAGGCGGCGGCCCAGAGAAGCACTGTGAGTGTGGGATCGTTCATGAAGGCCCATCCAGGGGGCCCAGGATCCGACCGAGGATCAGGGCCCGTGGGAGCGCCCCGAAGCCCCTGCTGTCAGAGCTCTCGAGGCGGTTGTCGCCGACGACGAACACATGGCCCTCGTCGGTGAGGTGGGAGACGCGCTTGACGATGCGCACCCCGCTTTTGAAGGGGTGCTTTGCCAGGACCACGTCGCCGGGGCAAGGGGGCGAGTCGCTGTAGACGCCTTCAGCGACGAGCAACACGTCGCCGTCGCTGAAGGTGGGGTACATGCTGTCACCGTCGATGCGGACGGCGAGGTGCCTTCAGGAGGCGGTGTACCATGCCACGTCGCGGCCCTTGGACTTCCAGAAGATCTCGTGGATCTCCTTGATGGCGTCCATGAGCTCACCGGCGTGCTCCACGCTCACCTCGACCTTGCACGAAGAGCAGAGCTTCGCGGCCTTCCAGAAGACCTCGTGCAGGTTGGGGAAGTCGGCGAGATGCTTGGGCTTGAAGTAATCGGTCCAGAGCACGAGCAGCTCTTCCTTGGCGAGGTGAGCCTGCTCTTCCTTGATGGCCACGAACCGGGCGAAGGTGTTGTGGTAGGCCACCATGGCGGCCTTGTTGCCGGCATCGGGGACCTCTAGGGCCACAAGCTTCTTGGTCATCGAGACCACGGCCTCCGCGGCGATGCGGGCGCTGGCGGGATCGTACACGCCGCAGGGTCCATCACAATGTGCCTCGGCCACCATCACGTCGTCGATGTGAGTCTTCACAAGGTCCTCTTTCCTCCCCAGGGGGAGCGCAACCAGGATTGATGAAAAAGCGTGCCCGAGTCGCCCCGAGCGCAACGCAGATTCGGCCATCCGATCCCTTGCGTCAAGGTGCAAGCGAGCCGAGTCTGCGTTGTGTGACCTGGATGCATTTCCGAGAAAATGGTGGCAACAACCCACTCAGTTTATCGAATATTTTCCGTTCAGGGGCAGCCGCCGGGCGTCCACTGAAGCGTTTTGGCCAGAGCGGCCTCGAGCTCAGGGTCGTCGGGGGGGATCTCGTCGTAAGTGCGCCAGACGAGGCGGCCCTGCTGATCGAAGAGCATGCTCGCCGGCAACGAGGACACAGCCATCTTCGCCGCCTCGGTCCCCTTCGGATCACCCACGATCAGGAACGGCAGCTTCAAGCGCTGTTTCACCAACATCGCCTCTGAGGCCTGCGCGTCCAGGCTGATGGCCACCACCTCGAAGCCCTCACGGTGATGCCTTCGGTACAGCTCAGCCAGCACAGGCAACTCTTTGACACAGGGCGCGCACCAGCTCGCCCAGAAGTTCACCAGGACCGCCTTGCCTCTCATCTTCGACAGAGACCAGTGGCCCTCGGGGCCCTTGATGGGCCCTGCGTCACCGAGCTTGGTACCCTTGAGATCCACGCCGACGGACCCGATGGCGCCCGGAAAGGCCGGCGCGGCCAGATCTGCAGGGTTCTGTGTGGTGGTCGCGGGGGGGTTCGCTGCGACAGCACCTGAGATACACAAGGTCAGGGGGATGAGCAGACGGTGCATGGGCTCTCCTGCGTGGGGCGTCGACCATCAGGATGCTGGACAATGGCCTCGGGGTCCATCCTCGACGGTGGTGGGGAGAGCCTTTATGATGCCCGCCTTTGTGCTCACCGGGGAGATTTCATGGCCATCTGCTCCACCGCTCACGCCCGCGCTCGAGGCCTCCTGGTCGCCGCGCTGTGGGCGCCGGTGCTCGCCCTGACGACGGCCTGCGGCGAGCAGCCAGCCGCAGCCCCGGATGCCGCAGCGGCAGTGGCCATCGACGCAGCGGTCATCGCAGCCCCCACCTCCACGACCCCCCCCTCTGAAGAGGCTGTGTCACCGGACGCATCGCTGCCCGCTGACGCCGCGACGCCACAAAGCCCCATCATCGTGAACAAGGGCAAGATTCAACGCGGCCAGGCAGTGGCCACGGCGCTGAAAAGCCACGGCCTCACCAGCGCCGACGTCGCTCAAATCGTGAAGGCCCTCGAAGGGGTGTACGACTTCCGCCGCGCCCGGCCCGGCTCGCCTTACGAGATCAAACGGCAACGGGCCGATGGTGCCCTCGTGCGGTTCCGTTTTCAGCATGGCCCCCTCGAGATCTACGAGGTGAAGCGGGGTGACGACGGGATCCTCGTCGGGGGCCCTCTCAAAGTGGAGACCCGCACCGAGATCATCAGCAGAGGGGCGAACATCGAGTCTTCACTCTATGCGGCGATGAAGGCCGCCGGTGAGGAGCCGGGCCTCGTGGCTCTGGTGGTCGACGTCTTCGCCTGGGACATCGACTTCTTCAAGCAGACCCGCAAGGGCGACACGTTTCGAGTGGTGGCCGAGAAGATCTTCGTCGCCGACAAGTTCATCCGCTACGGCCGGATTCTCGCGGCGCAGTACGAAGGCAAGGTGGGCAGCTTCAAGGTCTTCTGGTTCGCCCCCGGAGGAGACGACACTCGGGGGGAGTACTATCTCGAAGACGGCCGCAGCGCCCGAAAGAGCTTTCTGGCCACCCCGCTCAAGTTCACTCGGGTTTCCAGTGGCTTCGGCAAGCGACGTCACCCTGTGCTCGGCTATACCAAGAAGCACAACGGTGTCGACTATGCCGCCCCTCGGGGTACCCCCGTCTGGGCCATGGCTGCGGGCAAGGTCACCTGGGCCGGGCGCAAGGGCCCCAGCGGCATCCTGGTGCGCATCGATCATCAGAACGGCCTGCAGAGCGCATACGCCCACCTCAACGGCATCGCCAAGGGGGTCAAGCGTGGCACATACGTACGCCAGAAGCAGATCATCGGCTATGTGGGCACCACAGGCCGATCCACCGGCCCCCACCTGCACTTTGGGGTGAAGCGCAATGGTCGCTGGATCAACCCCACCAGCCTCAAGATGACCCGCGGTCGCCCAGTGGGCCGCAAGCACAAGCGCGCCTTCAAGGCCCTCGTGAAAGAGCGCGGCGCTCAACTCGCAGGCATCACCACCCGACGTTTTGAGGAACCCCCTGGCGCAGTTGAGGTCCAAGAGACCAGAGCCCAGGATACAGGGGCCCAGGATACAGGGGCCCAGGATACAGGGGTCCAGGATCCAGGGGCCCAAGACGCTGGGACCCCTGAGCAGGGGGCCACCCCGAGCCACCCAGGAGACGCTGAGACCCCATGAGCAGCTTCATCGAGCGATATCGGCGGGTCTTCTTCTTCACGGGCCTCGCCTGGTTCGCCCTCCTGCTCATCGTGGGTCTCGTCGTCAGTCAGCTCGAAGCAAAAGAGGGCCTTCACGTCTTCGGTGGTGCTCAATGGCGGGCAGGACAACCCACGGCGGTCCGAGTAGGCCTCCGCGTAGTCCGGCGCAGCCAGTTCCAGCACGCGCCCCCCTTGGAAGGTCAGTTGCTCGACACCGACGGCACAGCGCTGGGTGTCGCCTTCCCCATCGCCAATTACCAGGGCCCCTTCGTCACCGCGTCGATCAACCCGCCGAAAGCGGGCATGCTCACGTTGAAGATCACCGGCACCGGGCAACATGGCCCGGTGAAGGCAGAGGTGCCCATCGAAGTGGCCGAGGCTTTCACCCCCCTGCCCTTGCCGGTCCCCAAAGCCCGCAAGAAACGACCGCCCACCGACCACGGCCCAATCCACCTCGATGTTTTCCCTGCTGATCATGCGGTGCCTGGTGATCTGCCCACAGTCCTCGCTTTCCGGGCCCTCGACGCCTCAGGCGCTCCTCGCCGAGTCTCCCTCAAGCCAGAGCTGAAGCGCGCCAAATCGACCCGCTTGGCGTTGCCCAGCAGTCTCAAGACCGATCGCCTCGGCCTCGCCTGGGCGCCGATCTGGTCTGCGCACCCCGAGCTGGAGTTCACCCTCACCACCGAGCAATCCCCACAGCCTGACGGCGCAGAGGGCCCACCCGATCGCTCGTTGGCGAAACGCACCCTCGTCGATACGCCCACCCAGTTCACCCTCGACGTGGGGAACCCGATCAGAGAGGCGGGGGGCAGCATCGGCGCCACAGTGAGATCACTGCACAAGCGAGGCGCTGTCTTCATCGATGTGTACCTCGAAGGCCGCTGGCACAGCACCCACGGCGTGGAGCTGAACACAGGTGAAGGGCAGGCGGTGGTGCCTCTGCCCGAGTCTCTTCCTCACGACCCGGCACTGGCCTGGGTCCAGGCCTATCGAGATCCGTACCAGCCCGGTAGGGCCCGCGGTGGAAGATGGCTGCTGCTCACCCAAAAACCTGCCCACGAGGCGGCGAAGGCGCTGATGACCCGGTTGAAAGCCGCCGGGGTGGAGGTGCCGTACATCGAGAAGCTCACCGAGGCAGGCCTGCCAGGGCCAGGAGACGAGGCCCAGCGTCTCACCCGCTACCTGCTCGGCCGCCTCAAGCGCCCTGAGGCCAACCCACCACTGCTCGCCGACTCAGGCAAGTCAGCCCAACTTCAGGTGGACATGCTCAGAGCGGCCTGGATGCAGCGGATGGTGCTGGCCCTCGTGATCAGCGGCTGTGTGCTCTTCATCGTGGTGGGGCTGCTGTTGTGGCGCAACGCCCGGGAGGTCAGGGAAGGTTTCCAGGCCCTCGACACTGCAGAGGATGGCGAGGAGGCCCTTGATCCCGGCCTGGTGCTTGCCGCCACCCGAGGCCGCCTGCAATGGGGGGCCGTCTACATGCTCGGTGTGCTGGTCACCTTCATCATCGCCCTGGTCCAGCTGCTCTCCACCATCAGCTGGTAGAGCGATGTAAGAGGTCCTCTAAGATCTCGTCGCTGGCCTCGGGTATAGTGCCCTCATGTTGCGCCGCCTGTCGTCATCACTCCCCCTGATCTTCGCCCTCCTCATTCAGATTTGGGCCACTGCCTGCACCACCAGCGCCGAGCCGCGGTGCAGCTCTGACAGTGATTGTCGCAATGGCTTCATGTGCGATCTCGAGCGCTTTGTCGGCGAGTGCGTGCAGATCGTCGAGGTCGAAGCCTGCGGCGAAGCTTTGTGTACTCTGCCAGAGGAGCGTTGTGTCGAAGGACAGTGCCGCGCGGTGACGCCTCAGGCCGATGCGGGGCTCGTCGACGGTGGGCCGTTGACTGATGGTGGTGTCATCGACGTGGCCGACGCAGAGCCCGGCCCGCCCCCGATGCCTCAGCTCTTCATCGACAGCCCGGCTCCGGACACCCGTTTCATCGATGCCCGACCGGTCGTTACGGGCACTGTGATCAACCTCGTGTCCTCAGGACGCCTCTACTTCATTCTCGATGATGGCGTCAGTGGTGATCTGTCCCCCGTAGACGGCCGCTTCGAGGTGGCCCTCGATCTGCCCCTCGGCATTCACGACATCACCATCGTCGCCGAGCAGGGCACTCACCGCGCCGAGGCCTCGGTGACCTTCACGCTCAACGGCCGCGTGATTCGTCAGGGGAACCGCCTCACCCTCGGCGCCCGCCCCTTTCGTTTTCTCGGCTTCTCGGCCCCCGGGCTCCTCGACGGTGCCTGGCGCGACCTCTACGGCGATGACGACGACGAAGTGGCCGCCACGTTCGACGCCGCGAAGCGCCTCGGGGTTCAGGTCATCCGCGCCCGGGCCTATGACGATCGACCCGAAGCCCCTTCAGTGATCCAACGCAGGCCTGGCGATCTCTCCGAGGAGGGCCTCGTCGCCCTCGACCACCTCATCGCCGAAGCAGAGCGTCGAGGCCTCAAGCTGTGGCTGGTGCTCTCCACCTATGACGGTATCTATGGCTCGGTGGACCAGTACCTGAAGTGGGCGGGCTACATGTTCCCCGAGGTGAGCGATCGCAACCGGTTCTTCGAGGCCGGTGAGATCCGCGAAGGCTTCAAGGCATACGTGCAGGCCATCGTCGACCGGACCAACTCCGTCACCGGCGTACGCTACGGAGACGATCCCACCATCATGGGTTGGGAGCTCATGGAGGGCCTCTCCGCCCGCGGCGTCTTCGACAGCGCCGGTGCAGGGGCAGAGCTGCTCGACTTCGTCAGCGATGTGACGCGACACCTCGACGGCCTCACCGAGGATCAGCTGATCGCCGTGGGCGACGAGGGGCAGGATGTCGATCCTCAACCCTACGGCCTGCTCGCTGATGGTCTGGAGAGCGCAGGGTTGTCCAACTTGCTCGACGGCACCTTCTCGGTCTCGTGGAGACGACACGTGGGGCTGGGCCCAGTGTCTCTCGCAGGCCTGCACCTGCGCCCTGCCCTGCTGGGTTTTCCGGCGAACGACGCCGGGGAGACCCTCGGCAGCATCTGGCTCTCGGGTCACAGCCGGGTGGCGGCTCAGGCAGGCCGGCCCACGTTGTTGCTCAATGTGCAGGTGCCTTCGTGGGATGGCCTCGATCTCGCCAGTCGCCGGGAGATGCTCACCACCTGGCTCGATGAAGTGGTGCGTCGAGAGTGGTCAGGGGCATTTGTCGGGGGGTTCCACCCTGAAGGGCGCGGAGGGGATGATCCCAATCGATGGGGGATGCGCCCGGGGACCCGCCCGGACGATCCGGCGAACGTGTTCGCCGACATCGTCGAGGCGGTGGCTGCGGAGCTGAGCCTGTAGACTCAGCGTTGCAGGCCTCAGTGCTGCAGGCCTCAGTGGGTCTCTTCGAACTCGGCGTCGATGACGTCGTCGTCACCGCCGGCGGCGCTCGCCTTCGGATCCATGTCGGGGCCCGGGGCTTCACCGGGCGCAGCGCCAGGCGCAGCGCCGCCGTACATGGCCTCGGAGAGCTTGTGCTGGGCCTGGGTGAGGTTCTCCAAGGCAGCCTTGATGCCCTCGACCCCACCTGACTCCAGAGCGCTGCGCACCCCGGCGATGGCCTGCTCGACGTTGGCCTTGTCCGCAGGATCGATCTTGTCGCCGTGCTCGGCGAGCAGCTTCTCGGTCTGGTAAGCCATGGAGTCGGCGGTGTTGCGGACCTCCACCTCTTCCTTGCGCTTCTCGTCGTCGGCGGCGTGGGACTCGGCGTCCTTCACCATGCGGTTGATCTCGTCGTCGGAGAGACCCGAGGACGCCGTGATGGTGATGTCCTGCTTGGTGTTGGTGGCCTTGTCCACGGCGGTGACGTTCAAGATGCCGTTGGCGTCGATGTCGAAGGTCACCTCGATCTGAGGTACACCCCGGGGTGCCGGGGGGATACCCTCGAGGTTGAACTTGCCCAGCAGACGGTTGTCGCCGGCCATCTTCCGCTCACCCTGAAGCACCTGCACCGTCACCGCGCTCTGGTTGTCGGCAGCGGTGGAGAAGATCTCGCTCTTCTTGGTGGGGATGGTGGTATTCCGGGTGATGAGGGGGGTCATCACGCCACCGAGGGTCTCGATGCCCAGGGAGAGCGGGGTCACGTCGAGGAGGAGGATGTCCTTCACCTCGCCGGAGAGCACGCCGGCCTGCACCGCAGCACCGAGGGCCACCACCTCGTCGGGGTTCACCCCGCGGTGAGGCTCCTTGCCGAAGAACTGCTTCACCTTCTCCTGCACCAGGGGGGTGCGGGTGGAGCCACCGACCAGGATCACCTCGTCGATGTCGCTGGGGCTCTTGCCGGCATCCTTGAGGGCCTGCTTGCAGGGCGCCAGGGTGCGCTCCACCAGCTCTGCCACCAGCTGCTCGAACTTGGAGCGCGACAGGCGCAGGTTCAAGTGCTTGGGGCCGCTGGCGTCGGCGGTGAGGAAGGGCAGGTTGATGTCGGTCTCCATGACACTCGACAGCTCGATCTTCGCCCGCTCACCGGCCTCCTTGAGGCGCTGGAGGACCATGCGATCCTTGCTGACGTCGATGCCCTGATCCTTGCGGAACTCCGCGATCAGGTAGTCGATGACGGCCTGGTCGAAATCGTCACCGCCGAGGTGGGTGTCACCGTTGGTGGACACCACCTCCACGACGTTCTCGCCCACCTCGAGGATGGAGACGTCGAAGGTGCCGCCGCCAAGATCGTACACTGCTACGAGCTGGTCGTCCTGCTTGTCGAGGCCATAGGCCAACGCCGCCGCGGTGGGCTCGTTGACGATGCGCTTCACCTCGAGACCGGCAATGCGACCGGCGTCCTTGGTGGCCTGGCGCTGGCTGTCATTGAAGTAGGCCGGCACCGTGATGACGGCCTCGGTGACGGTCTCGCCGAGGTACTTCTCAGCGGCCACCTTGAGCTTCTGCAGGATCTTGGCGCTCACCTCGGGGGGCGCCCACTCGCGGCCGCCGGCCTCCACCATGGCCCCGCCGCCCTTGCCCTCGAGGATCCTGTAGGGCATGCGGCCGCGCTCGGCCTCGATCTCGTTGTAACGCAAGCCCATGAAGCGCTTGACGCTGAAGACGGTGTTGTCGGGGTTGGTGATGGCCTGACGACGGGCCACCTGGCCCACGAGGGTCTCACCGCTCTTGTCCCAGGCCACCACCGAGGGGGTGGTCCGGGCGCCCTCTTCGTTGGTGATGACCTTGGGCTCACCACCCTCCATCACTGCAACGACGGAGTTGGTGGTGCCCAAGTCGATCCCGATGATCTTGCCCATGACTGGCTCCAATGTGTGGAAGTGTTGAAATCGTATTTTCGTGACCCACGACAGCCTGGACAGTCAGACGCCGCGGGGGTTTTCAAAGGGTCAAACGACCTACGGCGCCGACCTTAAACACGTCGATTACGGTGTCAACTGCGTGAACTGCGAGTTTCTCGTGGTGAGCGCCCTGGGGGGTGGCTCAGCTCGGTGGGCGAGCGCCCATGCGGGCGAAGTCCTCGGCGGTGAGGTCTCGATCTTTGAGGTGCCTGGCGGGCACGCCGCCGACGATGGTGTACGGCGCCACGTCACGATGCACCACAGCGCCGGCGGCGACGATGGCCCCCTCCCCCACGGTGACTCCGGGCAGGATCACCGAGTGGGCGCCGATCCAGGCATAGCGCTCGATGTGCACCGCGCCATAATCACCGGTGTGATGGAACAACGGCGGGCCGTGGCGCTCCGGGTCGAAGGTGTGGCCCACACACGTGATCAACACCTCAGGGCCGAACATCACGTGATCGTCGATGTGAATCTGACCCTGTGGGTAGGCCATCAGGCGGCAGCCCTGACCCAAGATGACGTCGTCGCCGATGAAGACACACTCCGGGCGACGGAGACGACAGCCGTACTCGATCCAAGTGGTGCGGCCACATCGCCCGAGGGCGCGGCGGGCCAGGACCATGCGGGGCTTTGGCGGCAGCAGGTCGGCCCCACGCCAGAGGCCCTCGATGGCGTACGAGAGCGTGCCGCTGCGGGAGATGAGTCGGTCAGTGAGGAACATGAGTCTTCCTTCGGCGGGGCGCTGCCCGGACATGAGCGCTCAAAAATTGAAGTCGCACCGTAAATTTGTGCTCATGTCTCCCCATAAGTCGACGATGTGCAGAGTGACGCTCGCCCCATAACGCTCAAGGACAGAGCGAGACACGGTTGCACGGAGGCACGAGAGATGGTGGAGATTCACCTCGAAGAGATCGCCCGGGTCGAGCGCTTGCTCCGGGCGCTCAAGACTGGTCAGAGCAGCACCGACGAGATCACCCGACAGGTGGTGGCGGTGCCGGCCCTCGCACGGCGGCTCACCCACGAGCTGCGCGATCGCCGCACCAGCGGGCCCTACTCGGTCCGTCGGGCGATCTCCCTGTTGGGGCTCGATCGAGTCCGCGCCCACATCAAAGAGATGCTCGATCACTGGCTCAACGCCGTGGAGCGCCCTGGTGGCGCCCAGATCATCGGTGATACGCAACAGACGCCCATCCCCCGCCACGAGAGCGGGCGACGGCGTCGGTCGAGGCTCACCGCCTGATCACCGCCGCCGCCAGCGCCCCCAACCCCAGGCGCCGAAGATGAAGATGCAGCAGCCCCAGCCAAAGGCGTCACCGATGATTTGATACACGGTGGCCGACTGCAGCAGGGGCACATCGTCGATCAAGGTCTCGGCTCCAGTCGGTGCCGTCTGCTTCCGCAGGCGACCCACGGGATCGACGAAGGCGCTCACCCCCGTATTGGTGGCCCGAATGAAGGGCACCCGGTTCTCGATGGCCCGGGGGATCGTCAAGATGAGGTGCAGGTAGCGCTCGGCGGTGATGCCGAACCAGTCGTCGTTGGTGATGTTGGCGAGGAAGTGGGGGCGGTTCTTCGCCACCTCACGGGTGAAGGCGGGGATGATGCCCTCGTAACAGATGATGGTGCCGATGCGCACCGGGCCCTTGATGCCGTTCTTCTCGCCGAAGATCTCTGTCTCGATGACATCGGTGCTGGTGCCGGCGGTGAGATCACCTGCGGCGGGCACGTACTTGAAGATCCAGGGGAAGTACTCGCTGAAGGGGATGTATTCCCCGAACATGAGCAGGTAGACCTTGTCGTAGGATCCCTCCACCCTGCCGTCGCCGTTCACCAGATATGCAGTGTTGTAGTAGGCGTACTTGTCGTCTTCGGGGTACCGCAGCTCTTTCTTCTGCTCAGCGGTCTGCAGCCCCATGAGCACCGGCACGTCGAAGCCCCGGACGATGGCCCGGCGATCACGCAACGGCGTGCCCCGCTGGAGATCGTCGGCGTAGCTCTCCGGGAGAGGGGCATCGGAGGTGGGCAGCGCCTTCAGCCGCTTGGCGACGATATTCGCTCGGTAGGCTGTCTCCGACCACACCACGAGATCAGCGCCCTGCTTCTGCAGTTCCGCGGTCTGTCTCTGCAGGATGACCACGTGATCGTCGCGCTGCTTCCTGGTCTCCCGTTGGAAGATACCCACGTCGTTCTCGGCGATGCCCACCTTCAGGCTCGGGGCCTCTTCGACGGCGCCGTCGAACTGCACGATCCGGAAACCACCATAGGCGAGCACCGCGGCGAGCATGGCGGCGGTGCTCAGCGTCGCCTTCATGGGGCGGCCTCGGCCTTCGAATCGGCACCGCACCCACAGATAGAGCACGGCGTTGACCCGGTAGATCAGGAAGGTGACCCCATAGATGCCCACGAGATCGGCGATCTGCATCACGGGCAGGAACTGATACTGGCTGTTGCCCATGTAAGCGGGGAAGATCCGAGGCCACAGCATCTCCACGGCCACCATGGCCAGAGGGGCGGACCACTGAATCGGCACCGGGGTGGTGTTGCCCACGCGGTTCACGAGGCGAGCCCAGATGGCCCACATGAGGCCGAGCTGCAGACTGTGGAGCAGCCACCCGAGCATCGCCAGGGGCCAGGGCAGCTGGCCGAAGGTGATCAACAGGCTCGCGATCCAGTAGTAGCCGCCGCCGTTGATGACGGTGCCGCACGCGAGCCCCCACCAGAAGGCCTGCTTGGGGCTCTTGTTCCGCAACATCCACAGCAGAGGGACATGGCTGAACCAGATGAGCCACCAGAACTCGTACTCCGGGGCCAGCGCGGTAGGGAACGAAGCGAAGGTGAGCACCCCGGCGAGCACGCACCACAGCCAGTCCATCGGCGAGGTCTGGCGTACGGCGGCGAGGCGACGCCTCAAACCCTTCAACGGGCCCTTCACGGGGCGAAGCCCAACTTGAGGGCCTTGGGGTAGAGCGTGATCTTCGCCGGCAGCATCCCAGGCTGCTCACCGTCGACGTCGAGGCGCACCTGCTCGTCGCCGAGGGGCCAGGCCTCCACCACCGTGCCCCGATGCACGGTGATGTCGTCCATCTCGACGTGGGTGCCCTTGTAGAGCCGAGGCATGTTGGTGGCAGAACGGATCGTGCCCAGATCGCCGAGGTTCACCACGTCGAAGGCGCCGTCGTCCATGGCGGCATCGGGGGCGATGTGCATGCCGCCACCAAAGTACTGGGCGTTGGCCACGGCGACGCTGTTCACGGGCCCCTCGTAGGTGGTCTCGCCGTCGATGGCGATGCGCACGCTCTGGTTCTTGTAAGTGAGACCCGCCCGGGCCACCCCGAGCATGAAGCTGAGCTTGCCGCCGAGCAGCTTGCCGCTGTTGTTCACCACGTCGACCACCTTGCCGCTCAGGCCGAAGGAGGCCACGTTGATGAACCACCGCGCCCCAGGCTGGCCGTGATGATCGACGTACTCCACCCGGCCCACGTCCACGGCCTTCACCGAGACGCCGATGAGGCTGATGGCCTCGAGGTGATCTTTGGGCAACCCCAGGGTTCGCCGGAGATCTCCCCCGGTGCCCGTGGGCACGAGGGCGAGCTCGGCATCGGGGGCCCGAGGCCCTTCATCATCGAAGAAGCCGTTGACCACCTCGTTGTGGGTGCCGTCTCCGCCCACGGAGACGATGCGGCGATGACCCTCGGCGAGGGCCTCGGCCACCATGCCGGCGGCTTCGCCCCGAGCCTCGGTGAATCCGTGGCTGAACTCACCCACCTGGCTGCGCAGGGCGGCGGCGATCTCCGGCCAGCGCTGACCCGTACGGCCGCCGGCGCTGGCGGGGTTGATGCAGACGAAGGTGCTGATGCTCATGGACCCTCTCGAAGATGACGCGGACTGCGCTCGAGGGCCTGAGGAGACAGTGCCCTACTGGCGTTGCTTCAGAGCGTCATACACCAACTGGGACCAATGCACGATCTGATGGTGGGGATCATCCCCGGGATCTGAGGCGACGAGATGCCGCGTGCAGGTCATGTCGGCGGCAACGACGACCTCTGGGGCGTCTCTCATGCCTGGGGGCACGACGACACGGTCCCAGGCCATCTCTCTGGCCACCAAGGGGCTCGTGTGGGAGAGCCCGCCTCGGGCACCACAACACTTCGCCGGCATAGAGAGCTCCGGGCCGCCGGCGATCTCGATGACAACACCCACATGGGCCAGCAGATCGGCAACCGCGACGCGCTCAATGGCGCTGTGCTTGCAGCACTCCACCAGCCGGTGCGTCGGCCCCTTGAAGCCTCCGAGGATGGGGCCTGCGGGTTTGACTCTGGCGATGACCCACTGAAGGAGGGTGACGGCCCGGGCACACCCTGCGGCCACCAAGGCGTCGCGATCTTCCACCTCGAGGCAGATGACCTCAGATGACGAGCCCACAGCCTCTGCGACCCGGCCGGTCATTGCTCGCCCCTGGGCGGTGAGCCCGATGTGTACCAGCCGATGCCCGGTGGCGTGCATACCCCCTTGGGGACGATCTGGCGGATCGCCGCTCAGATGCTGAACCAACCCGATCGCCGCCTGACACTGAGCATCATCGGCCCATCCAGGCAGGAGGACGATCTCTCCCCCTTCGGACAACGCGTCGAAGGCAGGGCTACTCGGGCGATCTGCTTCGGCCCATGTGCGCAGCGCCTCGGGCACCAGCCCCCCTGCAGCGGTCTCTGCTCGGGCGTCGGCCATGACCTCGGCGACGGGGATCTCGTGCTTGCAAGCCTGTGTACAGCGGCCGCAGCCCGTGCATTGAGACCAGATGTCCGCCGTGGCCTGATCAAGCGGGCGCTGCCCCTTAAGGATCATCGCCCCTCGGCTCATCAGCCCCCACGGGGTCACCGACTCCCGACCAGAGGCCGTGGCCACTGGGCAGGCGTGCCTGCAGAGCTTGGGGCAGTAGAGGCAAGTCTCCATGGCCGCGGCGTGGGCCTTCAGGGCTGTCACGATCTGAGCTCGTTTCTCACAGGGATGAGGATCAGAAGGGGCTCCCGGCGCGGAGCGGACGCTCAAGGCCATCGACGAGCACCCCTTCTGCCATGGGCTGCGAATTCAAATGCGCCGACACTGCTGCGGCGATGTCGCCCCAAGGGTTCGACCCTCGGGGCACGCCGTTCACCGTAATCTGAGCGCCGGCTGCGCACCAGGCCTCGATCTGCGCGTCGTCGGGGACCACCTCGGAGAACATGATCCCTCCGCCGGTGTCGAGCCCCCAGAGGGCGCCACCCTCCACTTGGGGCGCAAGGGTCTCGAGCTGATGACGTGGGATCCAGAGGACCACAGCAGGTGGCGGAGTAGCCACGTCGTCCTTCACCGCCGGATCAGGGGTGATCGTGGGGAAGATCTCGTCGGCGAAGGCGGCGATTTGATCGCGATCCCAGGTCTTGCCGGCGCCCGCGTACATGTAGCTCGAGGCCAGCTCGCCATCCATGGGGTGATCTGCGAAGTCGGCCCACAGCGCCAAGGTGCCCTCTACAGGGGCCAGCCGCCACCAGCTGGGGGCAAAACCACGGCCGATCAGCTGCCACATGAGCTTGAGGCCCTCACCCCAGCTCTTCACCGAAATGCCGTGCAGGTCTCGCTTGCCGCTCTGAGGCCACGCCTGCAGGTACACTTCGGTGAGCAGCCCGTTCTGATGATCAGCGCCACGCATGGCCCCCCAGAGATCAGGCCCCGTAGCCCGTCGAGGTGATGGGCTCAGGCGGCTCACGGCGCCTCGGGGCAGCACCGCGGCCCCGCCGAGGACGTGATCGAGCAGCTGCCCGTATCGCGGCGACGGACGCAAGCGCTCATCGTGGGCCAGGGTCTCGGCGATGCTGCGATCGAGCACCCAGCGCGGCAATGGCCCAACGGTGAGCCCTCGGCGCTGAAGCAGATACGCCAGGCGACGCCAACGGCTGCCGCTCTGCACATGGGCCACCTGGCTCTCTTCGTCGACCCCGAGCAGCGCGTTCATCCGGCCGAGGTTGATGAGCACGCACCCCGGGCGCTGACCCGGCACGTTGCCCTTGGGTAGGCCGATCACCGGCACGGTGTGCTGTCCGTCGAGCAAGGCCACGGCCCGGGCGGCGACCTCGGTGGTGTTCACGTGCACGAGACACCGCGGGCTCTCGTCATCGGGCTTGCGCAGCACCGAGACGTTGCCGGCGCCGAGGCGCGTCTGAAGCTCGTCCACCAGGGCATCTTCAGGGGGCGGCTGCCAGGGCGTCCTGCGGGTCTTCTCTTCCCATCGCCACCTCACGAGACACCTCCACGACCCCACCGCACATCATCGGCGTCGAACAGCTTGCCAGGGTTGAGCACCCCCTGTGGATCGAGGGTGGCCTTGAGCGCATCGAACCACCGCCTCGACTCTCCATGCACACGCTGGAGGGCAGGCCCTCGGGCGAGGCCAACGCCGTGGTGGTGGGCGATGGCGCCCCCCGCAGCAGCAGTGGCTTCAAGAGCCGCAGCCCATGCAGCATCGTATCGACGCATGTTCTGCCCAGGATCCCCGGCGTGACCCACGAAGGTGAAGTAGATCGAGCACCCGCCGCGGTAGGCATGGCTGAAATGCGCCATGACCATGCCGAAAGGCGACAGCGCCGATCGTACGGCCTGATAAAGCGGCACGAGGTTGGACCACGTGGTCGCCACCTCGAAGGTGTCGGCGAAGGCCCCTGCGGTGTAGAGCTCTGATTGTTTGAACCCGGTGTCGTGGCGGTGGGCGAACCAGGCCTCCGCGGGCTTCGTGCCCAGCAGCTCGGCACCGTGGGCTTCGAGGGCGCCCTTCACCGTCTCCATGGCCAGGCCCGCCTCGGTGGTGTCCCCTTCGCAAACAGCAATGAGCGTGCACTTCCGGGCCAGCTTGCCCAGGGCGTTGATGGGCCCCGGACGCTTGAGCAGCCGCTTGAGCACTGCGTCTCGGGTGGAAGAGGCGCCGAGGATCGCTTCTCTGAGCTGGCCGAGAGGGCCCGACTTGCGCGAAGACCCGCCGCCATCATGGCCAGCGAAGAGGCTGTCGAACGGATCATAGAGCCGCAACACGGCAGGGGGCACGCCCCGCTGCATCATGGCCGCCATGGCCTTGAGCCCGCTGTCGAGGGTGGGCATGCGCGCGGCGATGTACAGACGCCGTTGGGGCAGCGGGCACACCTTCAAGGTGGCTGCGGTGATCACACCGAGTGTGCCCTCGCTGCCAATGAAGATGCGGTTGAAGTCCATCGTGCCGGCGCCGAGGGCCCCCGCCATGGGGGTCTCCCGCACCACACCGTCTCCGGTGACCACCTGGAGCGACAGACACATGTCTTCGATCTTGCCGTATCGGCTGCTGCACTGACCCCCGGACCGGGTGGCGAGCCAGCCACCCACGGTGGAGCACCAGATGCTCGAGGGGAAGTGCCCAAGGGTGCACCCCGCTTCATTGAGGGCGTCCTCGAGATGTTGCCCGATCATGCCCGCTTCGACCTCGACCACGCCTTCTTCGAGGCGCCGGATGGCCCGCATGCGCTTGAGATCGAGCACCACGCCGCCCCGCAGAGCCATCGCGCCCCCGCACACACCGCTGCCGGCGCCGAAGGGCACCAGCGGCACGCGATGTGCGCCGCAGATCTTCACGATCTCTGCCACCTGCTCGGTGGTCCGGGGCCAGAGGATGACCTCGGGGGGGGTCGGCGCCACATCTCCACCTTGAACGGCGAGCAGGCTCCGGGGCCAGAGATCACGGGCGTAGGCCGTTCGCTCAGCCTCTGCCGTCGCCAGACCCTCGGGGCCCACCACGGCGCTCAGCTGTTCGAGCACGACCGACCATGGGGCACGGGCCCCACTCATGCAGGGGCCCTCAAGTGCCACGACCGGGGCACCAGGAAGGTGCGGATGCCTTCGAGGCCCAGGGTGGACCCGACGCCAGAGTCCCCACGGCCCGTCCAGGGCATGCGGGGGCTCACCCGATCACAACAGTTCCAATAGACCGAGCCGGCCTTGATGGTGCGCAGCAACCCCTCTGCCCGCTCGCGGTCAGGGGTGAAGACTGCGGCGGTGAGTCCGTATCGCGTGTCGTTCATCAATTCGACGGCTTCAGCGTCGTCGGTGACCTTTTGAATGCCGATCACCGGGCCGAAGCTCTCCTCCACCATGATGTCCATGGTGTGGTTAACGTCCGCGAGGACCACGGGGTTGAACCAATGTCCCGGGCGATCGGCAGCGCCGCCCTCGACACAGAGTCGGGCCCCCTTGCTCACAGCATCTTCCACCTGCCCGGTGAGCACCGGGATCTGCGCACCCCGAGCGAGGGGCCCGAGGTAGGTCCCCTCCTCTGTGGGCTCGCCGACGACAAAGCCCTTCACCTCTGCAGTGAAGGCCTCGACGAAGGCGTCGTAGATGGCCTGATGCACGTAGATACGCTCCACGGCGCAGCACGACTGGCCCGCGTTATAGAAGGCGCCATCCGCCGCAGAAGCCGCCACCGCAGCCACGTCGACGTCGTCACACACATAGAGCGGATCCTTGCCGCCGAGCTCGAGCTGCAGGTGGGCGAGCTGAGAAGCCGCCGCCCGAGCCACCTTGACCCCCGTACCGTGAGATCCGGTGAAGAACACAGCATCTACAGGGGCATCGAGCAGGGCCGCCCCCACCTCGCCGCCGCCGACGATGGGGGTGAAGAGCCCCTCTGGTAGACCCGCCTCAGCCATCAAGCGCGCCATGTGCAGACCAGTGAGGGTGCTGTTCTCTGAGGGCTTGTAGAGCACCGCGCTGCCAGTGAGCAGGGCCGGCACGTACACGTTGGTGCCCACGAACCAGGGGTAGTTCCAGGCCGAGATGTTCACCACCACGCCCAGAGGCTCGTAGGTGACCTGCTCCTCGGTGCCTCCAGTCTCCGCGGCGGTGGCCGCCGGCACGGGCTGCATCGCCTCGGCGATGTTCTGCAAGAAGAAGTCGATCCGGGGGCCGGTGGCCAGGATCTCGTTTCGAGCCTGGGTGATGGGCTTGCCGGTCTCAGCGGTCTGGGTCGCCGCGAGGGCGTCGGCCTGCTCGTCGAGCAACGCGCGGAACCGGGCGATGATCGACACCCGAGTCTCCAGAGCGGTCTGCGCCCAGGCCACCTGTGCTGTATGTGCGGCGGCGAGCTTCTCTCGGATGGAGGTCTCGGTGTCGGCGACCACCGTCTCGATGACGGCGCCGGTGGCGGGGTTGAGGATGTCCATGGTCGTCCTGAATGTCGGGGGCCCGGGGCGGGCCTCAGAGGGCGCCCTGGAACAGGGCGGTGAAGCCATCGGCGTCGACGGCGCGGGGGCCGAGGGGGTGGCACACGTCGGCGAGCGAGGCGGTGACGAGGGCGGGGATGTCCCCGGCTTCCACGCCGTGGTTGCCCAGGCCCACAGAGATGCCCACATCTTCGAGCAGCTGGTCGATCCAAGCGAGGAAGCCTGCAGCGGAGGCCTCTTTACAGCGAGCGGCCACGGCGAGGCGCTCGAAAGCCTCAGGCACCGCCACAGCGTTGTACGCCATGCACTGGGGCAGCATGAGGGCGTTGGCCAGCCCATGGTGCAGATCGCGCACGGTGCTCAGGGCGTGGGCGCAGGAGTGGTTCAGCCCCAGGCCCTTCTGGAAGGCGATCGCCCCCATCATCGACGCCTGCAGCATGCGCCCTCGGGCGAGGACGTGACGGGCGCGGGTGGCCTCGTCGAGAGCCTCCACCCCGCTGAGCATCACCTCACGTGCACAGGACACGGCCTCGGCGAGGTGCTGCGACACCAGGTACACGCCCTCGAGGGCGAGCCCGTCGCACAGGGGGTTGTCCCCCTTGGCGAGGAAGGCCTCCACGAGGTGTGTCAGCGCGTCCACCCCGGTGGCTGCGGTGACCTTCGGCGGGAGGCCCAGGTGCAGCTCGGGATCAGCGAGCACCACCACCGGCAACAGCTTGGGGTGGAAGATGATCTTCTTCACGTGGGAGTCGTTCTCGGAGATCACCGCGCTCCGCCCCACCTCGCTCCCGGTCCCCGCCGTGGTGGGGATGGCGATGATGGGGGGCAGCAGATCGCCATTGATCGGCCGAGCGCCGGGGACATCTTCGTAGTCGAAGAGCCGACCGGCGTGGCGTGCCATGACCGCCGCGGCCTTGGCCACGTCTACAGGGGCGCCACCGCCAATGGCCACCACACAGTCGGCGGTGTGGCCCTGGAAGGCCTGAACACACACGTCGACATGTGCCGCAGTGGGGTTCCCCTGCTCGTGGACCGCCTCGGCGACCTCAAGGCCCGCGTCGGCGAGGGCCTGCACCAGAGGGCGATACCACGACAGGGCAGCGACCCCGGCGTCGGTGATGATCAGCGGACGCTCGTGACCGAGCTCTCGGACCACGTCGGCGAGCGAAGACGCCACCCCGGGGCCAAAGCGAATGTCGGTGGGAAACCCGTATCGGGCGTTCGACAACATCAGCGGCTCCTCACTCCAAAGAGATGCTCAGATGAGTGCTTCAAAAAGAGATCCTCAAATGATCTCGAAGTATCGTTCCAGCTCCCAGGACGTCACCGCCTGGGCGAATTGTCGCCACTCCCACCGTCGAGTCTCGGCGAAGTGGTCCACGAAGGCGTCGCCGAGCACGGCGCGGGCCACGGGCGACGCGGCCATGCGCTCGGTGGCCTCCGGCAGGCTGCCCGGCAGCTTGGGTGCCCCTTCCACGGTGTAGCCGTTCCCCGTGACGGGGGCCGACTGCAACGTCAGCTTGTGCTCGATGCCGTACAGGCCGCTGGCGAGGGCGCCGGCGATGGCCAGGTAGGGGTTGATGTCGGATCCCGGCACCCGCAGCTCCACCCGATGGCTCTTCTGACCCCCGGGGATGACCCGCAGGGCCGTGGTGCGGTTCTCGATGCCCCAGGTCACTGTGGTCGGGGCCCACATACCCTCGACGAGGCGCTTGAAGCTGTTCACCGTGGGGGCGTACACCGGCAAGATCTCGGGCAGGCAGTGCATGAGCCCGGCGAGGTAGTGCTCGAACAAGGGGCTCATCTGGTGGGGCGCGTCGGCCTGATGGAACAGGTTGGACTTGCCCTCCAGATCCCAGAGGCTCTGGTGCAAGTGCCCACTGCAGCCCGGCAGCTCGGCGTTCCACTTGGCCATGAACGAGGGCACGATGCCAAAGCGCCGGGCGATGTCTTTGACGCCGGCCTTGAACAACACCGAACGATCAGCGACCTCCAGCGCTGGGGCGGCGCTGATGGCGGCCTCGAACACCCCGGGGCCGGTCTCGGTGTGCAGACCCTCCACAGGTACGCCGAAGGCCTCCAGCTCGTTCATGATGGCGGCGAAGAAGGCCTGGTTCTCCTGGGCCCGCAGCAACGAGTAGCCGAACATGCCCGGGGTGATGGGCTGAGGGCGGTGGATGTTGCCGTCAGCGAGGCTCTGGGGCGTCTCTCGGAAGTTGAACCACTCGAACTCGGGGCCGAAGAAGGCGCGATAGCCCATGTCGGCGGCCCGGTCGATCACCCCCCGCAGCAGTCGCCGGGGGCAGATGGGCAACGGTGAGCCGTCGCTCTGCTCGAAATCGGCGAGGAAGAACGGCACGTCATCATCCCAGGGCACCTCTCGGAACGTGCTCAGGTCGATGCGGGCGTGGGCGTCGGGGTAGCCGGTGTGCCAGCCGGTGTAGGTGCTGTTCTCGTAGCACACGTCGGCGGCGTCCCAGCCGAAGATCACGTTGCAGAAGCCGAAGCCTTTATCCACGGCGGAGAGGAACTTCTCCGTGCGCACGTATTTGCCGCGGAGCACGCCGTCGATGTCCACCACCGCCAGCTTGACCCGGGGGCTCGAGGCACCCCGGATGCGATCGATGATCTGCTCGGGCGACAGAGGGGTCGAGGCTGTTCCAGCGGGCATTCACACTCCCATCAGCGTCTGGCGACGTCTTGGTTCACACGATCGAGTGGGACTATATCCTGGGGGCAGCGACCGTCCAAAGAACCGTCTCAGCGACGACGCCGCCCGCGATCCTTCCGGCCGCGTCTGGGCCGATAGATCCGGCTGCCGCCTCCCTGCACCACACGCTGAGATGGGGGCTCGGGCCGAACGACCCGACCCACCTGCACCTGACCCACAACTTCGGCCTCGCCCGGGGCCAGCCTCAGCACGTCGCCGTTGCGAATCTCCACCGCGGGGATCCCCTGCCCTTCGCAGAATTCACGGTGGGCGGCGAGGTGCTTGGGGTACCCGTGGACCGGCACCACCAACTGGGGCTTCACCCAGTCGTACATCTGGGCCAGCTCCTCGCGGCACGGATGCCCGGAGACGTGGATCTGGGCGTCGCGCTCGCAGAAGACGGTGACCCCACGCTTCTCGAGGGCTTGATGCAGCGCGGCGATGGGCACCTCGTTCCCGGGGATGATCTTGCTGCAGAAGATGGCGGTGTCGCCTTCTTCGAGGTGCACCAGCGGGTGGGCGTCCCGAGCGATGCGGGGCAACGCCGCGGCGGCCTCGCCCTGACTGCCCGTGCAGATGACCAGAGTCTTCTCCGAAGGCAGATAGTCGGCGTACTCCCCACGGACGAAGGGCAGATCCCTCGGCAGATAACCTGTGGTCTGAGCCGCCCTCACCATGCGCTCGATGCTCCGACCGAGAAGCACAGGGTGACGATCACTCTGCAACGCTGCCTCTATGAGGGTCTGCAGCCGGGCGATGTTGCTCGAGAAGCACGAGGCGATGATGCGGCCTGGGCGGTTCGCCGCGAGTTCGAGGATGGCCTCGCGGGTGGAGGCCTCCGAGCCGGAGTGCCCTTCGTGGGTGGCGTTGGTGGAGTCGGCGACGGCGGCGATGATCGAGTTGGCCTTGCCGAGGGCCCTGAACCGCTTCTCATGGGTGACCTGTCCCACGAGGGGCTCCGGATCGAGCTTCCAGTCACCAGTGTGCAGAATCGAGCCGAGGGGTGTGGTGATCACCACACTCTGGGACTCGGGGGTCGAGTGGGTGATGGGGATATACTGGATGCCGAAGGGGCCCACCTTGAACCGGGCCCCTGGTGCGTGCTCCTCGATGAGCTCTGCCCGCCCATACTCCGAGAGCCGCCCCCGAATCACCTCGGCGGCAAAGGGCGTGGCGTGAATCGGACACTCGAGATGCCTCGCCAGAGCGCCCACGGCGCCGATGTGATCTTCGTGGGCGTGGGTGATCACCAGCCCGGCGAGTTTGATGCCCCGCTCGGTGATGAAGCTGATGTCGGGGATCAGCACCCGGGACTCTGGAGGCGCGTCGCCGTCGATCATCATGCCACAGTCCAACATCAACCACTGGCCGGCCCAGTGATAGAGGTTGAGGTTCATGCCGATCTCGCCGGTGCCCCCGAGGGGGAGGAAGTACAGCGTCTTGGGATCAAAGGCGTCCAGAAATGCCTCCTGGGTTCGAGTCCGCGGAAGTATAGACGAAGTGTGGCCTGTATCGACGAAGGTTGGGCTCCGCCCATGTGCACCTCAAGCACCACGGCGTGGGCTCGGCTCTGATTCCGGGAGTGGTCCTGGGGGGTCCCCTCGCGGTATTCTGCACAGATGCGATGCGTTCTCCTGTCTCTGACAGTGGGCCTCTTGGGACTCGGTTGTCAGTCTGCACCACAGCCTGCACCACAGACCGCGGCTCCGCTGGCGCCACCACAGATGGATCTCGATCTGCTGGTGGCGTGGCTCGACCAGTCTCCATTGCAGTACGACCTTCAGGAGCAACCGCGGGCAGTTGACGGCTTCGAGTCTTTTTTTCAGTCAGGCTTCTCACCGGTGCGGGTCCCCCTCGATCGTCGGGCCCTTCAGCGCCGGCTCGCTCGACCTCGGGCTGGATCGGATCAACAGACAGCCCTCGAAGACTCGGTCCTCGTGGACACCCGCGGTGGGGAGGCCTGGGCCGCATATCTCGCCTTCCTCGCTCGGGAAGGCCGGGGCCTGCCTCCAGCGCCGCTGTTGCCACCCGGCACAGTGCAGCTCGGTGTTGATCGCGCAGAGATCAAATATCCACGTGGTCAGTCCATCTGGGCCTTCTATCTGGCCTGCAAAGCCGCCGCCCGCCTTGAGCCCGGGTTCCGACGGCTGCTCGGCGCCCCCGAAGCTGAGCCTTATCGCTGGACCCTCGCCGAGGAGCGGGGGTGTCTGTCCATCTTCGCGCAAGGGGCGAGGCGGGCAGCCTCTGAGGGTGTTCAGCCACGTGGCCTCGCAGCCCACGTCCTCGCCGCCGCCCGAGCGGGTGTTCTCGAAGGGTACGTCGTCGTCGAGGCCGTGGGGGTCATGGCCCCTGGGGTCCTGCCCACGCTGCCCCCTGGCGCCCGCCGAGCTGGCCGCGCCTACCTGCGGTGGGCCGCACGCCCCATCGCCCACCTGCCACCTCCAGCGCCCCCACTCGCCAAAGCGGCGCTCCCCCCCGAGCCACTGCCCGCACAGGAGCGGCTGCGCTTCGACGCCGCCGTCACCGCCCTCGATGCCGGCTCACTTCGGCGCGCCCAGGCGGTCCTGTCAGATCTCGCCCGGCGCCACGGCCGCAACGCCGAGGTGCTCCGAGCCCTCGCCGAGGCCCGTATGCGCAATGATGATCCTCGGGGTGCAGCAGAGGCAGCAGATCAGGCCGAGGCCATCGCTCCAGGGCATCTGGGTACGTGGGCCTTGCTCGCCCGAGCCCGGCTCGCCGCCGGCGATGAAGAGGGCGCCCGAGCCGCAGCAGATCGGCTGCGATGGCAGTGGTGGCTCGGCGGTGACCAGGCCATCATGCGGGCCCCCATCTTATTCTGGGGCGCCGCCGCTGGAGGCGCGGTCCTTGAGCGGCTCGATCGCATCGACGAGCTCACTCCGCGGTTCTGGTGGATTAAACCTCACGGCCCCGGAGGCCCTGCCCGCAAAGCCCTACAGGCCGAGAGCCCCGCGGAAGCGCTGAGCGAAGCCGCCCGCATCGGAGAGGCACCCCACCCACAGTGAGGGATTGAACATCCCCGCCCCCTTGGGCCACAGTGACGGCCCATGATGACGCCTGCCCACCTACTCGCTGTCTCCGCATTGCTCCTCCCGCTCTCCGCAGGGGCGCAAGATCCCGACGACTTCGATCCGATCCTCGATGGTCAGGAGAGCCCTTCTGGAGGCTCCGAGCCCATCACCCCCGAGGAGCCCTTCCCCCTCGGCTTCATGATCGGCGCCGGCGGCGGGCTCTACTTCGGACGTGTGAAGAGCTACCTCGATCCCGACATCAGTCGCCTGGAAAGCGGTCTGCGTCCCGGCCTCAGCCTGGGGCTATCCGGGCGTACGCGGAGCGGGTGGGAGATCGGTCTCGAGATGATGGTGGGCTTCGGCCGCACCTTCGAGCCCGACGAGGGCGAGGTCGAGGCCTTTGATCTCATGGTGCAGCCCCGGGTGCTCTATCACTTCGTCGAAGAAGAGAGCTACGGCTTCTACGGGGGCCTCGGTGGCACTTTCTGGGGGTTCGATCTCGGCGGCGAGGGCCTGAATCAGGGCGGCGCCGGGCCGGGTGCGGTGCTGGGCCTCGTCTTCGCCCGAGATCTGCACGGGCACCTCTACCTCGAGCTGGGCACCACCGCCCTCTACGACTTCCTCGCCTACCGGTTCGAAGATCCCACAGCGGAGCAGCTGATCGAGGATCCCACCGCGGAGCCGGAGAAGATCGAGGGGGAATGGTTCATCTTGAGCCGGGTGATTCTGGGGTATCGTCTGACGAACTTCTGAGGGCCCCCTGTTCGAGCTGACCGGACATCTGCTCCGCAGCTCTCAGGCGTTGTCTGACCCAGCTCCGATTTGGCCCTGGACCCAGCCTGCCAGGGCCCGCCCGACGGCCAAAGCACGCCCGCGGCTGACGCTGAGGCCCCCGCGTCGGCGGCCCGCGGTGCCAGTGGTCCCCTTCGAGCCCCAATGACCAGCCCGGCGATCCGCCCCAGCGCTCGGCGACGCTCGAGGCCCTCGGCGGCCCCTGCGCCCAGAATGGTGCGCACCACATCATGCTGCCTCCTCCCACGACTCGCCCTCGTATTGCTCGGCGAGCCTCAGATAGACCCGGGCGGCGTCGAGGCTCTCCAGGCCCAACAGCTCCGCCAAAGTGACAGGATCCTTGAACTTGACCGCATACTGCACCGCGAAGATGTGCCGCAGCACCTGGGGGCTGGCGTCGACGCGGGCGAACTGACCGTGCTTGCGCACCACCCGCTGCACCGCGTTCGCCGTGAGCGGTCCTCTCTCCCCCACGAACACCGCCTGATGTTCATCTCTCGGCCCCGCGCTCAGAGGCATGGGTGAGGTGATCATCAGCCGGCTCGCCGGAGGCGAGGGCAGGTCCGGGTCGAGCACGTGGCCCGGGAACCCTCGCTCCATCAGGCTCCAGCCCAGCCGCCACGCCACGCGATCCGAGATGGGGATCACACAGCGCCGCCCGGGGATGACGATGCGTCGCGCTGGCAGGTCGAGCTGACCCACGGTCATGCTCACCAGCTCCCCCACCTTCATCCCGGTGCCCAGCAGCGTGTAGATGACTGCTTGGTCCCGCAGACACCCGTGGGCGTCCACCTGCAGACAGAGCGCCCGGACCTCCGGCGGGCTCAGCAGCTTCGGTGACCGGTGGGTGGTGGGCAGCGCCTCGATGGTCTTCATGTCGTCACAGACCTCCCTGGCCAGCCACCCCTCCGCGGCGAGCCACTGTGCGTAAGTGCGGGCAAATGCGAGCCGCCGCGCCGCCGTGGCGCCGCTGCGGCCCTTCTTCAGGGCCCCGTCCCGCCAGGCCCTGATGTGAGCGGCGTTGAGCAGCCCCGCTTCGAAGGAGGCCTTCTCCACCCGACGAAACCAGCAGCTCAGATCGATCCAGTCAGAGGTGTAGGCCCGGATGGTGGCCGGACGGCGCCCCCGTGCGCTCAGCTCGTCGACGAACTGTGAAAAGCGCCGCCCCTCAGTCTCCGAGGCGAACGGGTTGTCGATGTCCATGATCTCTCCTCTCCTTCGACGGCCTCAGCCTGCATGTCACTGCAGCAGCGACAGGGCTTGCTGTGGCGTCGAGTTCGCCTGGGCCAGAATGTTGTTTGCGGCCTGGGTCAGGATCTGGCTCCGGGAGAGCTGCATCGACTCCTCGGCGAAGTCGGCGTCCTGGATCCTGCTCCGGGCGGCGCTGATGTTCTCGCTGGTGGACGACATGGCACGGATGCTGGCGTCCAACCGGTTCTGCAACGCGCCGAGGCGTCCTCGGCTGGCGTTGATCTCCTCGAGCACTCGATCGACGACGTCGAGGGCGGACTCCGCGCCGAAGCGTGTGAGCACGCTGATGGTGTCGAGCCCCTGGGTGACCGTGCGGCCCACCCGGTGATCGTTGGTGAGCCCGATGAAGGTCTCGGCGTTCCCAGTGACCTGGAAGCCCTCCTCGCTGTCGAGGGTCAGCGTGCCCAGGCTCACATCTGAGGCGCCCAGGCCGGTGATGCCCGCGGCGCCGCCTGCGGTGACCACCTCGATGTTGCGCCCGTCGGAGGCGTCGAGCTGAATCCGACCGTCGGCATCTCGCGACGCCACCACCCCGGTGCGCTCCACCAGGCTGTTGATGGCGTTGATCAGCTCGTCGCCGGCATCAGAGGGGCTCACGCTGAACCCGGTGATCTCCTCGCCGTTGATGACGATGTAGTTCGTCTCGTCGAGCACACCACCAGCGGCGACGGCGTTCCCCTCTCTCGTAGTCTGGTTCACCACCGCCCTCACCCCCGTAAAGTTGGTGAAGTCGTTGATGGCCGCGGCCTTCGAGATGGCCGATCCGGTGGCAAACGAGGTGCTCACCCCATCGTCCACCGTTTGGGTGGCGCGGATGGTGACGCCATTGATGATGACGTCCCCAGCGGCGATGGCCTGGGTGGCCACCACGTTGCTCGTCTGCACCGCCCATCGCCCCAGAGAGTCCTGCCGAGCGTCACCGATGCCCACGGAGAATCGCTCACCGAACTCGCTGCCGATTTGCAGGTAGCGATCGATGAAGGTGCCGTCGAGCAGCGACAGGCCGTTGAAGGTGGTCCGGCGCCCGATGCTCCCGATCTCGTCGATGAGCTGGGTGATCTCGTCCTGAATCGAGGCGCGATCGGCATCAGAGTTGATGTCGTTCGCCGCCTGAATCGACAGCTCTCGCACACGTTGTAAAAGATCCGAGGTCTCTTGCAGGGCAGACTCGGCTGTCTGTGCCAGGCCCACCCCATCGCTGGCGTTGCGCACCGCCCGGTTGAGCCCCCTGATTTGGGTGGTCATCCTGACGACGATGTTCAGGCCCGCGGGGTCGTCTTTGGCGCTGTTGATGCGCAGCCCGCTGGCCAGGCGCTCGAAGCTACGTTTGAGCACCTGATTCTTGCGCCCCAGTTGACCCATCGCCTGATGGGACGAGGCGTTGTGATTGACGATCATACTCCCCTCCCATCATTAGCCCTGAATCAGTGAGAGGGCCTGCTGGGAAGAGGAGTTGGCCTGAGCGAGGATCGAGGTGGCGGCCTGCTGCAGAATCTGGTTCCGAGAGAGCGAGGCCGACTCCACGGCGAAGTCAGCGTCGAGGATGCGGCTCCGGGCCTGAGTGGCCTGCTCCACCACGGTGGTCAGGTTGCTGATCGTGCTCTGCAGGCGGTTCTGCAGCGCGCCGAGCTGAGCGCGATCCTGGCTCACCTGCGACAGCGCCCGGTCGACGACGAGCAAGGCGAGGTTGGCGTTGTCTCGGCTCGTCAGGTCGATCTTGTCGAGCACCTGCGCGGTGTTCACACCGACCAATTGTGCGGGGTTGAAGCCGATGTAATCAGCGTTGACACCGTCGATCTGGTACTGGTCGTCCGAGGTCAACGTCACTTGCGACAGCGTGACCGACTCGTTGTTCACGCCATCGGTGAGGCCCGTGAAGTCACCGGCGTTGCCCGTGGCGATGACCTCGATGTTGCGGCCGTCCTGAGCGCGCAGCTCGATTCGTCCCTGCTGATCTTTGATGGCCACGACGCCGGTGATGTCCGACTCGGCGTTGATGGCCCTTACCAGTTGGTCGTCGGCGTCGTCCGGGGTCACTTCGAAGCCCAAGATCGTGCGGCCGTTGATGACGATGTTGTTGTTGGTGTCGAGCACCCCGCCCTGAATCGCCGCCACGCTCTCGCGCACCGTGGGGCTCACGTAGGCGGTGACCCCGTGGTAGTCGGTGCTGTCGTTGATGGCCGAGGCCTTGGCCACACCCGAAGCGGTGGGCAGCGAAGTCGACAAGCTGTCGTCCGCGGCGTTCGTGGCGCGAATGCTCACCCCGTTCAGGAGCACGTCGCCGTTGGCCAGGGCCTGGGTGCTCACCACGGCGCCGGTCTGCACAGCGACGCGGCCCAGGGTGCTGGCCCGGGCGTCTCGAATGCGCACCCGCAGGTTCTCTCGGAAGTTCATGCCGATGTGGAAGAACTGGTCGAGGAAGCTGCCGTCGAGGATCTTCTTCTGGTTGAAGGTGGTGCTCTCGCCGATGCGCTCCAGCTCGTCGATGAGCTGGGTCACCTCGGAGTTCATGGCGGTGCGGTCCGACGTGGTGTTCACGTCAGAGGCCGCCTGCACCGCGAGCTCTCGAATGCGCTGGAGAATGTTGGTCGACTCTCTCAGCGCCCCTTCAGCGGTCTGGGAAAGGCTGATGGCGTCGTTTGCGTTGCGCATCGCCTGGCTCAAGCCTCTGATCTGGCTCGAGAATCGCTCGCCGATGGCCATCCCTGCGGCGTCGTCGGCGGCGCTGTTCACGCGCAGACCGCTCGACAAGCGCTGGAAGCTGGTCTGAAGGCGGCGGGTCGAGCCCACCATGTTGCTCTGGGCGTTGAGCGACGAGATATTGGTGTTGACGAACAGACCCATGGTGGTGTCCTCCGTGATCTTGTGTTCACCGCATCCATGCGGTGAGGTCTGTTGAGCCACGCCTCATCCCGGCGTGCGCAGTTCGGAACTTCTGAAACTCTCATGCAGCGCCGGAGCTCAGGGTCGTGGGCCCCGGCGCTGGTTCACGTGCTGTGTCTCGGTGCGTCCCTGGCCGGGCCGTCGTGGGCCGCGTCGGGACCAGCCCCGAGTCGGTGGGGCATGCATCAGGTCCTGGATGAGTCCTTCGAGGTCTCTCACCAGGTCCCTCACTTGCCCCACCAGCCCGGAGAAGGGCCCGGGGGCCATCGGCTCGCGCTCAGGGCCACCCCGCTGTTGGGTGTGGTCCATGGCGCGCCCCCCTTATCCTCTCGCCGCGGCGCGCAGGGCGGCCATCCGTGCCGGGGTCTCCGCAGCGCGGCCTCTCGCCGCGGCCTGCTCCAGGTAGAGCCGGGTGGTCTCCAGCGATCCGTGGCCGAGCAGCTCCGCCAGGGTGTTGATGTCCACCTTGCCCTCCTCGAGGGCCCGCATGGCGAAGGTGTGGCGCAGGATGTGGGGGGTCACCGTGATGCCCGCCTTGCGGCCGTAGCCGCGCAACATGCGCTGAATGCCGTTCGCCGTGAGGGGGCCGCGCTCACCGAGGAACAGCGGGCCGGGGCCGTCGCCGCGAGGCTCGATGAGGTAGGTCTTCAGAGCCCGGCGGGCGGTGCGGCCGATGGGCACCCGGCGGACCGGAGCGCCGGCGGGGCCGGGGATGTGAAACCAGGCGCGGCGGCTGCCGAGCTCCAGCTGCTCCCGGGTGATCTCCACCAGCTCACCGACGCGCAGGCCGGTCTCGAGCAGGGTCCAGATGATGGCCCGATCCCGGGTGCTCCCGCACTCTTCCACCACCTCGAGGAGCATGGCCTCTTCGCGATCGCTGAGCCCCTTGGGCTTGCGGGGGTCCTGAGCCACTGCCGAGAGCTCCCGCACGGCGGCTTCGGCGCCGCCGGTGAGGTAGCCCTGGGCCCGGGCCCAGCGAGCGTAGGCTTTGAGAAACACGAGCTTGCGGTTCACCGTGGAGGGGGTCATGCCCTCGCCCACCAGGGCCGCCTTGTACTCGGCAGCGGCGGCCTCGGTGATCTCGCTCACGGTGAAGGGGGCCTTGTAGTGCCCGGCCCACCAGGTGGCCAGCCCCCGCCAGTCGGAGCGGTAGGCTTCCACGGTGCGGGCCTTGCGGCCCCGTGCCTTCAGGTCGGCCTCGAACTCGCCGAAGCGGGCCTGCTCCGAGGCGTCGAACATCTCACTCATGTCTCTCCCCTCCTTGGGATGGTGGGCGCACGCCACCGGTTCGGGATCACCCCGTCGTGGCGTCGCTCATCGAGTCTTGGGTCTCTGTGGTGCGTCTCTGGCTGCGGCGGCTACTGCTGCAGTAAGGACAACACTTCTGATCTTCGAGAGTTGGCCTGGGCGAGCATGCCCAGCCCTGCCTGCTCCAGCACCTGGCTGCGGGCCAGGTCTGCAGAGGCCTTGGCAAAGTCGGTGTCGTTGATCCGGCTCCGGGCCTCGGTGATTTGCTCCATCTGCCCGGTCATCGTGTCCACGAGGGCCTGCAGCCGGTTCACCACCACCCCGAGACGCGCTCGGTCGGTGGACAGCTCCTCGAGCACCCGCTCGAGGACCAGAATCGCCTTGTCGGCCCCCTCGCGGCTGGTGAGATCCAGGGTGCTCAGGGCCTCGTCGAGGCTCACCTGCACCTGCTGGTTGTCTCCGAAACCGATGAAGGCCTCGTTGGCGCCACCGAGCACAAAGTCGCTGTCGCTGTGCAGGTAGAGCTGCCCGGTGACGGTGCTCAGCGCGTCCACCCCGACGATGTTTCCGGCGTTCCCGGTGGCCTCCACCTGGATGTTCCGGCCGTCGGAGGCGGTGAGGGTCAGCCGACCCTGCACATCGAGGCCAGCGACCACCTCACCGTCGAGCTGAGCGTTGATGGCCTTCACCAGGGTGTCTCCAGCGCGGCCCTCGTTCAGGTCGACGACGATGTTCTGCCCGTTGATGACCAGAGCGTTGTCGAAGTCGAGACGCCCCGGCTGAATGGCGGCGTTGCCCACAAACTCGGTGGTGAGAGGCACGGCGGTGACGCCGTGGTTGCTGGTGCCCTCGTTGATGGCGGCGGCCTTGGCGATGGCCGAAGCGGCGGGGAACGCCGTGCTCAGGTCATCGTCGCTGTCGGCGGTGGCCCGCACCACAGCCCCGTTGATGGTCAAGTCACCATCCGCGAGGGCGTCGAGGGTCACTGCGGCGCCGGTGCTCACGGCCTGTCGACCGAGGTTGGTGGCCCGAGCGTCGCGGGTCTGAACAGCCAGACGCTCACCGGCGAAGGCCCCCACCTGAAAGCTCAGGGTGGCGACGCTGCCGTCGAGCAGGTTGCGGCTGTTGTACTGGGCGCCGCCGGCGATGCGGGTGATCTCGGCGCTGAGGCTCTGGAACTCGTCGTTGATGTTCTCGCGGTCGATGGCGCTCACGGTGTCGTTGGCGCCCTGCACGGCGAGCTCGCGCATCCGCTGCACGATGTCGCTGATCTCACCGAGGCTGCCCTCGGCTGTCCGGGCCATTTCCTGCCCCGCGAGGGCGTTGTCAAGGGCCCGGGTGAGGCCCTTGAGGTGCCCACCGAGCCGAGCGGCGAGGGTGACCCCGGTGGGATCTTCGCCGGCGTGGCTGTTCCGCTCACCGCTGGAGAGCTGCCGAAAGCTCCGGCTCAGGCTCCGACGATGACCACCGACGGAGCGGGTGGCCCGGAGGCTGGCGCTGTCGGTGTTCAAGTAAAAGCCCATGGTGACTCTCCGTATATGACGGGCCCGTTTTTTCGGGGCCCTCGGGGTTATGCGGTGACCCTCTCAGGGCCTCGCTCACCCACCACATCGTCGGCGTCGGGGCAGACTTCAGAAAAAAGTGCATTTTTATCGTGCGGGCTGTCTCAACCCATCGAATTCGCGTGTTTTTTTGTTATCGGGAGAGGCGTATTTTCTTATCAGGCGAGGGGGGTGGGGGTTATCTGGCGGGTTGAGAAGAGAGTTTTTCGGGCACGGGCACGGACTCTCTATCAATTCGCAACCCCCCTTTTGAGGGTAGGTTTTGTGGTGTAGCGGAGGACAAGCCAAACCAGG
>JBKAGE010000079.1:0-280860 GCA_046290225.1 Bradymonadia bacterium
GGTCGAGGATTCGAAAAAATCCTCATGTTCGAGCTGGGCTGGCTCGCCGCTAACCAATCCACCACTACACCAAAAGATGTGTAGGACGATCAGAGCCAGTGGCTACCTCCAACACCACAAGTGCCGACACATCCTGTTTTTATGGTTTTCAGGTCACTGTGAGTTCAGTGAGAGCGACCGGGCTGATGCCTTCAACACGCCATGGTCGTGATCCCTCACCCTACACGCACAAAGCAGACAAACCATCCTTCAATCGACAGCCCAAGTCCCAGCCAACCTACTGCCCACAAACCCCCTACAAAAACGCCGGCCCCGAGCTCACAGCAACACCGCGTAAGTGCCTCCACGGAGCCGCGGAGGTGGCGACAGTCGTCGTGAGGCTCGTGGGCCTCACGGCGGCTGGCGTTGCCGTAGCGGCGGAGCACGGCTGGCGCCGCCGTAGCGGCGGAGAGATAACGTGGTCGGGGCGACGGCACCGCCTCAGCCCGATTCGATACCGTCGACCCGGACCACGGGGCCATGATGAGCGTCGGGGTGGAACCAGAAGTCAGCGCTCTTCGCACGCTCCCCTCATCGAAGCGCGAGCATTGACCACAGTGCCCAGACCATGACCCTTGAATGAGATGGTGCAAATTTATGCACCAGTCCCAGGCCGTGTCCAGGAGAACCTACACGTAAGACAAAAAAACCTGACTCAGGGGTCACTCAAAATGAGCAGGAGGCGTCCGCAGCCGATGAGCCCGAGGGTTGGGGGGGCCGAACCAGGCTCAATCACAGAGAGTGTAGAGCGGAGTCAGCTTGCGGTGACGAGGCGGGCTGCAGGCACAGGGGTGAATTGATCGCGGATGGGCTCTCGTAGAATATCGAGGGCTTGCTTCGCCAGCACCGAGCGCATGTGGTTCAGGCCTCGATCCAGCATCGTCTCGTCTTTGTCCGCCAGATAGCGGAGGAACAGGCCGTCGCACCAGCAGAGGAGGGTGTCGGCCAGATCTTGAGCCCGTTGAGAAGGCATCTCCAAGCGTCCTGTGATGCACTGCGCCACGCGCTGGCGCAGATGAAACAGGGTCTCTGAAATCGCTGCCCGACATGCTTCGTCGCCAGAGCCACGCTCCAGAAGCAGGGAGAACAACATCCGGCGTGTCTCGGGGCGCTCCACGATGAGGGATCGCATGAGACCCAGGATGCTGTCGACGCGCTCGAGAGGGGACGACACGTCTTCCACCACCGTGTCCATCTCCGTCATCCAGCCTTCACATGTCTGCTTCAGAGTGATCTCCAACAGGCCACGCTTGCTGCCGAAGTGCCAGTAAAGGGCACTCTTGACCACGCCTGCCTTCTTGGCGATGGCCTCGACACTCGTGCCGGCGTAGCCGCCCTCGCTGATCAACATTGCAGCGGCTTCGATGAGCCTCCGGCGGGACTGCTCGCCCTGGAGCTTCTTCTGGTGGGTGGCAGGCATGACGCACTCCATCAAGGTGATCGAACGGATACATGCATCTCGGACAAAGAGGCCCTACCTCTTGAACTTCTTTGTGAGACCTTGCGAGCACAGCCTGATGTGCGGTGTGTGACCAGTATGCTGCGGTTTGTGAGCCTCACAGGAAGTAAGTCCTTGAAATTAAGAAGCTACGATGCTGGCGCAGTTTGTGAATATCCAAAGCGAGGAGTTCATCGAGGAGAGGAGGCGCCGCATGTGGAGCGCACTGAAGACACCCGCAACACGCACCCTTGGAGTGGCCCTCGCGCTGATTTTCTCCGGGTGCGCCGGTGAGCGCGCCGAAACCCCTCTCGATCTCAGTGAAGAGTCGAGGTTGCCTTTTGAACAGAAGATCATCGGAGGGCAGCAAGAGGGCGGCTACCCCGCTGTGGGCATGTTCGTCACACCTCAGGGCACCGCCCATTGCACAGGGACGGTCATCGCCGAAGGGTGGGTGCTCACCGCCGCCCACTGCATCCAGGACGGTATGCAGGGCTTCAGCTTCATGCTCGGCCCTCGGCTGGGTGATCCCACCAGCAGCCAGTTTCCCGTCACGCGAGCCCACGTGCATCCGAGCTACAACCCCAACAACGACTACGAGGCCGACATCGCCCTCACCCAAATTCAGGGCAACGTAGGGGTGAGCCCGCTGCCGGTGGCCGAGGCCATCGAAGCCCTCAATGGGCAGTCCCTCACCTTCGTGGGCTATGGCGTCAGCGATGGGCGTGCCAACACGGGTGCTGGCGTCAAGCGCTCGGTGGTGTTGCCTGTGGTGGAGCAGACCAACCTGCGCATCAAGAGCAGCGCCCCAGGGCAGAGTGTGTGCTACGGCGACTCAGGTGGGCCAGCGCTTGCCAACATCAACGGCCAGATCACCATCGTCGGTGTGGCCTCATTCGTCGATTCCGACACCTGCGATGGCGCCGGCTATCACATTCGCGCCGACGTCTACATGGACTACATCCGACAGACGATGGGCGGCGCCGGGCCTGATCCGCAACAGCCCCAGGACCCACAGCAGCCTCAGGATCCACAACAACCCCAAGGTCGGGACTTTTGCGCAGACAATGGGTGGTATGGCGACGGCATGTGCGACGCCGGGTGCCCGATGCCCGATCCGGACTGTGGTGGTCAGAACCCCCAAGACCCACAACAGCCCCAGGACCCACAGCAACCTCAGGATCCACAGCAGCCTCAGGGCCAGGACGAGTGTGAACTGAACGGGTGGTACGGAGACGGCATCTGCGATTTGTGCCCGAACCCTGATCCGGACTGTGGTGGCCAGGACCCCGGTGGGCTCCCGCCTCAGGGCCAGGACCCGCAGCAGCCTCAAGATCCACAACAGCCCCCACCTCAAGGGCAGGACCCATGGGGTCAGAACCCGCCTCAGGGCCAGGGTGACATCTGCGCGGAGAACGGGTGGTACGGCGACGGTGTCTGTGATGCTGGGTGCATGCAGCCTGATCCCGACTGTCAGGGCATGGACCAGTGGGGCGGAGATCCCTGGGGCCAGGACCCCTGGGGTGGTGGCTGCGATCCCAATGGAGGGTGTGGCAATGGTGGCTGCGACCCCAACGGTGGGTGGGGCAATGGCGGCTGTGGCAACTGTGGAGGGTGTGGCAACTGTGGGGGATGTGGCAACGGTGGTTGCGGAAACGGCGGCTGTGGTCACGGTGGTTGCGGCAATGGCGGGTGTATCAGCAACAGCAGCAGTGCCCAGGTCTGTGAAGAAGTCGTTGGGGCGTTCTCACGGCAAGCTCAGCGTCTGTGTGGTGTCGATGCCCAGTCGTTCCGAGCCACCTTCCTCGCCGCCGTGGGTGGGCATTGTGGCAACATCGGCAGAGTCCGTGACATGGATGCCCTCTACCAGAGCTGCTTGCCCTGGGTGGCTTCGGTGAACAGCTGCGATGCTCTCATGTGGCAAGCCCCTGCAGCCTGCCTGAACCAGCTGCTCAGCTTTTGAGCGTATGCTGAGTGGGCAGTGGTTGAACCCATGGGCATCCTCCTTGCATCCTCTCATGCGCATTTCATGACGGATGAGAGTGAGCCATGCGGCGAGCTGCCGGGTCCCATCGCAGGGCCGTCACGACCAACAGCTTGATTCTCTGCCTGAGCACAGCCCTCGGAGGCTGCCTTGGGGGAGTGGTCGATCTCACCGGAGACGCGGGCGAGATGTTGCCCGGTGGCGATGGTGGACTCCAGCCAGATGGGGACATTGAGCCCCAACACGACGGAGATCTCGCCGACGCAGACCTCGAACCTGCCGATGCAGAGCCCATGTTGGATCCGGACGGGGCGGTGGATGGAGGCCTCGTCGATGTTGGACCTGGTCCGGACGAAGGCCTCGAGCCAGATGTCGAGGTGCCAGACGAAGGCGTGCCCGATCTCGATTTACCCCCAGACCTGGGCCCACCACCCACTGCGCTTCTGGTCGAGACCTTCCAGGCCAATGTGCAGGTGCCCTTGAACATACACATCTGCATCGACTGCCATCGGGCACCGGGTGGGGGCGGGGGCTTCGGGCTCTTCGCCGATCCTGCACCAGGCTCGCCGGAGCTTCAGGCCAACTATGATGCTGTGGTGCAGCTGTGTGATCCGGAGAATCCGGAAGGCTCACCCTTCTATCAGCGCGCGCTGACCCGTCATTTCGGCAGTGACCCCTTCACCCCGGAAGAAGGCGCGGTGCTGAGGGCCTGGATCAGCGGTGACTGATCAGAGGCCCTGAGCGATGAGGGCGCTGATGGCGTCACCACATGCCACCGTGCCCAGGGTGCCTCCAAGATCAGCAGTGACCTGACCGGTGGCCATGGCCTCGGTCACTGCCCGACGAATGGCCAGCGCTGCCTCGCGATGCCCCAGGGCGTCGAGCATCAACCCACCGGTGAGGATCATGGCCACCGGGTTGGCCTTATCTTGCCCTGCGATGTCAGGTGCAGAGCCGTGCACCGGCTCATAGAGCCCAATCTGCCCAGGGTGCATGTTGGCACTTGGCGCCACGCCGAGACCGCCGACGAGCTCCGCAGCCAGATCGCTGAGCACATCGCCGAACATGTTGCTGGTGACGATGACGTCGAAGGCCCCCGGATCGCGGACCAGGGCCATGGCCAGAGCATCGGCGTACATATGCCGGCATTCCACCTGAGGCCACTTCGCCTGGAACTCTTTGAACACGCGCTGCCAGAGGCCATGGGCATGGGTGAGCACATTGGCCTTGTCGCTCATGCAGAGCCGGAGCCCACGATCCGCAGCGTATTCGAAGGCCGCTTGCATGATGCGCTCCACGCCACGGCGCGTGCACACCATCTGGTTGGTGGCGATCTCGTCGGGGGTGCCCTGCTTGAAGGTGCCGCCCATGCCCACATAGAGCCCCTCGGTGTTCTCTCGGAAGATCACCAGCTCGAGATCCTCTGCGGTGGCTTTGCGCAGCGGATTGAGCTCCGGGTGGAGCAGCACGTTGGGCCGCAGGTTGACGTAGAGGTCGAGCTTGAACCGCAAACCGAGCAGGATGTCCTTCGCGTGCTGGTTGCCCGGCACTCGCGGATCACCGAGCGCACCCACATAGATGGCCTGGAAGTGCTCGCGGAAGTGATCGACGGCCTCTGGTGGCAACGTCACCCCCTCGTCGAGGTACTTCTGGGCGCCGTAGTCGAACCAGGTGAAGTCGAGGGGGAGGTCAAAGCGTGTGGCGCACGCCTCGAGGACCTTGACCCCTTCCGTGGCCACCTCGGTGCCGATGCCATCTCCGGGAATGACCGCGATCCGCTGAACCATGTATGCACTCCTGATGTTCAATGTGGGGCCTGCCGGCATGCCCTGAGGCTGGGGCTGTGGCCGCTGAAAACGCGGCATCATACGAGAGTTCTGCCCTCGCCATCAGGGGGTTTGTCACGAAGGCCTCCCCAACCGTACTGTAGGCCCCCAACAGAGACCGGCGAGGTACGAGATGGTGAAGATGCATTCCAGAGGTGGCCCGCTCGGGCGATCCGCGTGGGCGGCGCTGATGATCGCGAGTTTCATCCTGGCATGTGATGACGGTGATGGTGGTGGCAGCACAACCACGGACAGTGGAGTCACCGCCGACATGATGGCGGGCGGCGCCGGAGGCATGGCCGATGCCGAGGTGATGCCGGATGCCGAGGTGGCGCCCGGCACTCTGAGCCTCGACACCGCCTCTCTCGACTTTGGCGAGGTGGGCGTCAACATGAGCGCCCGTCTCGAGGTGGTGATCAGCCACACTGGGGGCGGCCCGGCGAGCGTGACGGCCTTCGAAGGCCTCGACGCGCCCTTCTTCATTGGCCGGCAGCCGCCGATCAACGTGCCCGAGGGGGCCAGCCGTACCATCGAGGTGGAGTTTCGCCCCGACTCTGATCAGCTCGTGGAGCGCACGCTCCAGTTCGTCACCGACAACCCGGACGCCACACCGCTGACGCTCGAAGTGAAGGGGGTCGGGGTGCAGGCCAGCGCCGAGCTGGTGAGCGACACCCTCGACTTCGGCGTGCTTTCTCCGGGCCAGAGCGCCTCGGCCACCTTGCAGGTGCGCAACAGCAGTGAGACCGCAGTGTTGTCGATCAACAGCATCGACGGGGTGGAGGCCCCCTTCAGCGGCACGGAGAACTTCCAGCCCCGGCAGGTCGAGCCCGGGCTCACCGAAGACATCCCGCTGCTGTTCTCCTCCGATGCGGGGGGCATGTTCGAGGGCATAGCCACCGTGCGCACCAGCGCAGGGGATTTCGTGGTCACCCTCAGGGCTCGGGTGATCGACCCCGGCAGCCTTCAGCTGGACGATGTGGAGCCTGCGTGGGCGCCTGTGGACGTGGCCACCACTGTGACGGTCTACGGTGGCCCCTTCGAGGTGCTCCCCGACGCAGTCCGTTTGGGTGAGCGGGTGTTGACCGATCTCACCCTCGTCGACGCGGAGCGGATTCAAGGCACGCTGATGGCTGGCCCTGACGCTGCAGGCGATCTCACCGACGTGCTCGATGTGCGGGTCGAGATCGGCGAGCTGTTCGGCGTGCTGGCTGGTGGCTTCGTGCAGACACCGCCTGTGGCCGAAGGGCAGACCCTTGACGCCGACGCCCTCGCTGGTGCCATCGGTCCCGAAGGCAACCCGTGGCGACTCGCCGTAGACGAGATCCCTGCGGGCCAGACCGTGACGCTCTCTCCAGGCACGGTGATCCTGGGTGAGGGGCGCACCCTCACGGTTTCAGGTGAGCTGATCGCCGACGGGGCCGAAGGGCGAATCGTGTTTTCCGCTGCCGAGGCCACCCCCGGCGCGTGGGAGGGGCTGGTGTTTCCGGCCTCCGATGCCGGTGACGTCTCCACCCTGAGTGCGGTCACGTTCGAGTACACCGGCGACGCCGCGGTGTTGATTCGCCGTCCACAGGTCAGCCTGAACACGCTGGTCGTGCGCCAGGGATCCGGAGATGGTGTGCGCGTGGAAGATGGAGGCCAGTTGCTGCTTCAAGGTGCTCGGATGACTGATCTCGGCGGAGACGCTGTGGACGTCATCGCTGCCGGCGGTGAGGTGCTCCGCTTGAGGGCGCTCTACAGCCGGCGATGCGAGTGGCCCGTGGCGAGCTATGTGGGCCACTTCGGTGGCCGTCCTCAGGGGGCAGGCAGCGATTGGGCCGAGAGTCGCGCCGGAGACGCCATCGGTCTCGGAGGCACCCTCATCGCCGATGGCAGCTTGAGCAACCAGCCCGCGGGGGTGCCCTATCAGGTGCGCAGCCCGATTCAGATCGCCCGTGGGGCCACCCTGACGCTGGCCAGCGCTGCGCCGTTGTTGCTCGACGGACCGATCTCCGTCGAGGGCACCCTCGAGCTGCCTCAGGGATTGAATCTCCAGGCTTCGACAGGTGGCCTCATCGACGTGCTCGGTGGAGGCACGCTCGTAGCCAACGGTGGGAATGGGGCCGAGGTGGCCATCCGCGGTCGCGCCCCCGAAGCAGAAGAGGCGGCGTCATCCTGGCACGGGATCCGAGTGGGGGCTGGGGGTACGATCCAAGGCCGGTTCGTGATCCTTCAGGATGCCGGGGTCCCTGTGGAAGAAGGAGAGGCAGGGGCTGCATTGAGTCTTGCTGGGACCTTCGAAGATCTGGTGGCGTTCCAGATCAGAGACGCCGTGGGCGCAGCTGCGTCGATCTCGAGCAGTGGTTCGCTGCGGGCCTTCCAGATGTCGGGCAACGCCGAAGGCATCAAGATCTCAGGTGGTGAGGGCTTGCTCGCAGGTGAGATCGACGGCAATGACCCTGCGGTGGAATTCGCAGAGCAGGCGCTGTGCGGGCTCTGGAATCTGGAGGGGGTGCTCACGCCCATGGGGCTCGCGGCATCAACGAATTGTATGGGGGAATAAAAGAAGCGCACAGGGCACAGAAACGTGCGGAGGGAGAGGGGAGACGTACGGGGGAGAGGCGCGTCCCGGCACCCTGTGCGCTTATCTGTGCAAACGAGAGAACCCGCCAGACTATTTCCCCATCATCGAAAAAAATCTGCAATCGGCCCTGCACACATGCACCCATATCGGGTTATCGTGTGTGTGCGCTATGACACTCGAAGAAGCTTTCACCACGTTGGGCCTCTCTCCCAACAGCAGCGCGCGGGCTGCTCGAGAGGCCTACCTGACCCGGCTGCGGGCTCATCGACCTGAGTCTGATCCGGTGGGGTTTGCTCGCCTCAGAGCAGCCTTCGACAAGGTCAAGAGCGCTCAAAAGACCCACCCGAAGACACCCACACGACCGGCACCGAATACGCCTCAACCGTGGCTGGTTGACGTGTTGCCCTATCTGCCCCCGGAGATCGCCGTGCGGGTGTGCAGCTTGCCGCCCCTTCATGGTGCAATCGTCGCCTCAGAGGCCCTCATGGCCGAGGCCCACTACGCCCTCGCGCTGCTGCTCGTCGAGCGGTGCCTGGTCCCGCGCTATGGCGTCTCGGTGAGCTGGAGCGTACCCACCTCGATCATGCGTCTCATCTGTCAATGCTGGCGAGATGATCGGCGAGAGGAAGCCCGCGCCATGACCGATATGCTCCAGCGCTGGCTTGACGCCAACGGGCTGGAGGCGCGGGTGTGTACAGGTGAGATCGCGGTGCAATGGGCCATCATCAGAGAGCTGAGATCTCTCGAAGACGAGTGGTCTCGTGTGCTTGGTCGGGGCATCGCCTCCAGGGTGCTGAGCGGAGCTCCGGAGCAGGTGGCTGACATCGCCTTTGCAGAGGACGAGCCCTGCCCACAGGCGAGGGCCAGGGCGTGGCAGGTTGTGAGCGCGCGGGCGCCCATCATCGCGTGTATTTGGGGAGATGCGCTGAAGTCTGCGTGTCGCCGCCCCATGTTGGGCTCGACCCGGCGGGCTCTCCTGCTCACTGGGATCGGCATCATGTTGTGGGCAGGCGCTCAGCTCTGGATGCCGCATCGCCGTACCATCGAACGCACACAGGGCGCAGGTGTACCTCAATGCAGTCTGGGCGCCTCTGAGAGTCAATGTGAGCGAGGAGCACATGGGTGGGCTGATCATCGGCATCGATCTGGGCACGACCTACAGCGTCGTCGCCCACATGACCCCTGAAGGCCCCGAGGTCATTCCAATTCAACAGCCTGATGGCCTCGTACCCAGCGCCGTCGCTCTCGATGACGAGGGACAGGTGCTTGTGGGTCATGGCGCTCGAGCGCGGGCCATCACCCATCCTCATCTCGCCGCCCGCAGGTTCAAGGGCCTCATGGGTCAGGGGCGAGAGATCAGCCTCGGCGCACATCGGTGCTCGGCGCCCATGCTCTCAGCGTGGGTGCTGGCCTATCTCAAGACAGAGGCAGAGCAGGCCCTCGGGCGAACCATCGACGAGGCCATCATCACAGTGCCGGCGCATTTCGATCACGACCAGCGTCAGGCCACCCGAGATGCTGCACGTCTCGCAGGGCTCACTGTGGAGCGGCTGATCAACGAGCCCACCGCTGCGGCCCTGGCGTACGGGCTGCATCGACGTGGTGGTCCGAGGCAGGTGGCGGTGCTGGATCTCGGGGGTGGCACATTCGATGTCTCGGTGCTCGAGATCATCGACGGGATCGTCGAGGTGCGCGCCACCGCAGGTGACAGTCAGCTTGGTGGAGAGTTCTTCGATGAGATGCTGATGCGGGCCTGGTGTGCACAGGCGGGCTCTCGTGGAGAAGCGTTGATGTCTGCAGCTGAGCATCAAAGCCGGCTGAGGGCTGTATGTGAGCGAGGCCGTCACCGCTTGTCAGAGGCTCAGGAGACGACACTGCGCTTCGAGGACATCGAGCTCACGTTGACGCGCAGAGCAGCAGAGGCATTGTGGGCACCCTGCCTGAGACGGATCTCCACCATCATCGACGAGGCGATGCAGCGGGCCGAGCTGAGGCCGGAGCATGTCGACGACGTCATCTTGATCGGTGGGGCCAGCCGGACACCTGCCTTTGTGCAGCTCGCGGCCAAACGGTTTGGTCAGATCCCTGGCCGGCAGCTGCCCCCCGATACGGCCGTGGCGCTCGGCGCTGCGATCCAGGGGGGACTCAAGTCCGGCCATCAGGCCGTGCGCGATCTCATCGTCACCGACGTGGCGCCCTTCACGCTGGGCATCTCGACCGCGGTGGCCATGGGCCGGCACACTGTAGACGGCATCTTCGCCCCCATCATCGATCGAGGGACTGTGATCCCCGCCAGCCGTATGGAACGGTTCACCACAGTGAGGGCAGACCAGCGCGAGATTCACATCGAGATCTTTCAAGGGGAGCGCTCCTTGTGTCGCGACAACCAGAAGATCGGGGTCTGTGTGATCCGCAACCTGCCGACTGGCCCTCCAGGGGCTCTGACCATCGATGTGCGCTTCACGTGTGATCTCAACGGTGTGCTCGAGGTGGAGACGTGCATCGATGGTGACATGGCCGGAGAGCCCCTGCTCATCGAACAAAGCCCTCACCGCATGAGCCCCGAGGCCCTGGCGGCGGCACAAGAGACCATGCAGAGGCTCAAGTTTCACCCCCGAGAGGCTCTACCCAACACCACACTGATCGCCCGGGCTGAGGCGGCGCACGTGGAGCTCACAGGAGAGCCCCGACGTCGCCTCGGTGTGCGCATCGCCCACTTCAGAGCTGCGTTGGAGAGCCAGGAAGACGCCTTGATCGAGAGCACTCATCGAGCGCTCGTCAGCCTGCTCGACGAGCAGAGCTGATCACCCGTCGAGCACCTCAGCTTCGACGATTTTGTGGAGCATGAACTGACGAGGTGCCTCGAGATCGAGATCGTCGCAGTTGAGCAGGACCTCGCTGCGGGTCATCACGATCTGCCTGATTTTGACGCGCCTCCAGGTGTAACCGCGGGCGCCGTTGTAGTGAATGCGCAGGGGGTGGCCTTCGAACCACGCGGCCTCCAGAGCGGCCCTCACTGTCTCAGGTGAGGCGAGGGCTGGCACGCCGGTGAAGGCGAGGGCGTGCTGAAGTCGCCGTAGCTCACCTTGTAGAGCGGGGGGCAAAGCACCCCTGACCTTGTCGAGCCCACGAGAGAGTGTCTGGGTGAAGGGGATCACCCTGGCCTTGAGCAACCACTCCCCAGAGGCCACAAGCAGGGCAGCCTCTCTCGCCGTGAAGTTCACTGGTGGAAGAGAGTAGCTGCGATCGAGGGCCAGGCCACCACCACGACCCCGCTCGCCCACCACTGGGAGGTCTGCCGAGCGCAGGCTGTCGAGATCGCGGTAGATGGTCCGCAGCGATACCCCAAAACGCTCAGCGAGAGCTTCGGCGGTGGTGCCCGTTCTACGGCCACGCAGGTATTCAGCGATTGCGAACAGGCGTTCAGTGCGTTTCACGTGTCAGCCTTGGTTCAGGCGGTGAATTAAATATGACATACACATGACAAATCGATCGAGGATTCTCTGAACGTGCACCAGACGTCGGAGGGGACCATGGTGGTGATGACGTGGTTGTTGAGCCTGTGCTGGGATCATTTGAGATGCCGCTGTCGAGCGCAGCGATTGCCCACATGTAGCCAGTGTTGCACCCGAGTTGTGGAAAACCCAGGGCTTCGACTGGAGGAAAGGCCGTCAATGAGGGTAGATTGCTTGTGACGATTACGGGGGAAATTCCATGAATTTCAATGTATCGCTCTTCGAACGTATCTCACGAGCCGGCGCCTGCACCACATTGCTTGCCGGTGCTCTCACCGGCGCGCTTCTCGCCGGTGGGTGTGAGGGAGACGATCCTGCGTGCTTCAACGACGAGGCCTGCGGCGACGGGTTTGTGTGTCTCAACACCCAATGTGTCCCCGACAACCGTCAACAGGGCGGTGCCGGAGGTGACACAGGGGGCGTCGGCGGTGCCGGCGGTGACGTTGGGGGTATGGGCGGCGATGGTGGCGCAGGTGCCATGGGCGGCGCTGGTGGTGGCCCTGATCTTCTGGCGTTTCACGAAGAGACCCTGATGCCGGTGATTCAGGCGCGCTGTCCCAACTGCCATCAAGATGGCCCGGGCTTTGCTGCGCCGCTCTATTTCTTCGACGATCCCAGTCAGGCTCAGGCCAACCTCGATCTCTCGCTGAGCTATGTGATTTCTGGTGATCCCGCAGGCAGCCCGCTGGTGGCCAAGGGCCGTGGCGCTTCCAATGGCGGAGTGGCCCATGGTGGTGGTGATCTCCTCGAGCCGGGTACACCAGACGATGACGCCTTCGTCGCCTTCGTAGAGATGGCGTCCCAAGGTGGTGTAGGGGGTGCCGGTGGTGCGGGCGGTGTCGGTGGCATGGGCGGTGAGCCCGGTGGCGCCGGTGGCATGGGTGGTGATCCTGGTGGCGCTGGCGGTATGGGCGGTGAGCCTGGTGGCGCCGGTGGCATGGGCGGTGAGCCCGGCGGCGCTGGCGGCATGGTGGGCGGTGCAGGCGGGGGCATGCCTGCAGATCCGTTTCAGGTGTATGCCGACACTGTAGATTCCGTGGTGACCAGCGCTTGCAACCCGTGCCATGGCCCGGACAGCGCCTTTGGCTACCCGCTGAACCTCAACCCGGCGAACGAGGGTGAGGTCAGAGAGAATTATGAGACGACCTTGAGGTACGTCGCCCCCGGGGATCCCGAGAGCAGGTTGTTGCGTTATGGCCGAGGTGATTTCGGCCACACCGTCATCTGGTCTGAGGGAGACGCGAACTACACTGCGGTGCTTGAGTGGATCAACATCCTGCCGCAGTGAGGGCCCGGGCGGGCAAGGGGAGGGTGATTACTTGCCGCCTGCAGCCATGCCCATCATGAGCAGGCCCTTGAGCATGTCGACGTCGGCGGAGCTCAGGGCCACGTTGATGTTCACATCTTTGCCGCTGGCCTTGGCGGTGATCTTCTTGAGCATGTTGGCGAACATGGGGGGCGCGCCGTTCTGAGCGTTGAGCTGGGCGGTGATCATCTTGGCGATCTCCGCAGCCTTGGCGGCGTCGTTGGTGGACATGTCGAGCTTGAGGCCGAAACCCTTGGCCATGTCGATGCTGCCCCGGAGGCCGGTGAGGGCCTTGGTCATGGGATCAGGGGGCATGTTCTTGCGCATCTGGTCGTTGATGTTCACCGCCATCCACATGTCCTTGCCGGTGTCCACCTTGGAGATGGCCTGGGACAGGGCCTTGTTCAAGCCGCCCTTGCCCTTGCTGGCGTCGATGGCCTTGTGCACGGCGACGGTGGGGCCAGCGACGAGGTAGCCGTTCATGAAGGCGAAGCTGCCGCCGTCGACAGCGACGGTCTTGACGCCGTTGTGGCTGGCCTCTTTGGCCTTGCCCTCTTTGACGGCAGCGGCGGTGAGCTTGCCCTGGTCGAGCTTGCCCTTGACGATGACCACCACGGCCTCGCTCTTGTCCACGTCAGCGGGGATGGCGAGGATCACCGAGTCGATGTCCTTCTCGATGTCCACGCCGGTCTTGGCCTTGATCTCGGCGAGGGCCTTCTGGCCGTCGGGGGCCTGCTTGGCCATGCCCACCATGGACTGGTACAGGGGGGCCTTGCGGATGCGTTGCATGTCGAAGGAGACCACCGCAGTGGTGTCACTGGGGATCATCTGCATCGCGGCTTGATCCGGGGCTGCAGAGACATGAGAAGCCACCAGCATGGCGGTGCAGGTGGTGAGAAATGCCGCGAGTTTGCGTGCGGACATGATGTTTCCTCCCAGAAAGGCCGGGAAATCCAGCCCATCATCAAAGCACAGGTTCCAAGATGCCGATGCAGAGTGCATCACCTGCGCTGGTATTCAAAACACCACGCAATCCATGTGGTGCTGCAGCGGGGGCCAACCCCTTGGGGAGCCTGATGCGAGACCGTCGGGCCACGCATCTGACGAGTGAGGCAGTTTACACGTCGGATGCCATAACGCGAGGAAGAACCATGTGCATGCGATCACAGTTCATTTTTTGTCTCTTATGGGCTGCATCGGGGCTGTGGGGCTGTGGAGAGCCTGGTGTGATCGTGAATGCACGATCGGTGGAGCCCGACACTGGGGTGGGCGAGCCCGACGTCGACGAAGGCATGGCGTCCTCTCCTGATCTTGGGGGAGCCCCATCCCCTGACGGCGGTGACGCAGGCCAGAGGCCGCCCCCCGCAGACATGAATGTCGGTGGGCCTGATCAGGGCAACGCGACGCCACCGAATGATGCGGGGATGCAGCAGCCCTCTGACGCCATGGTGATGACCCCGGATGCCTTTGTCCCGCCCCCGATAGAGGGTCCACGGCCAGTGATCTACACACGTGATCTGCCCATCGAGCAGATCATCGGTCAGGTGCAGGTGGCGAGTGCGGGCAGTCTGTGGTCGGTGATGCCCGACACACCTGGCAGTGCTCAACCGTTATTGCAATTGGATGGCGCTGCGGCCTTGATGCCTCATCTCAGCCCCGATGGCACTCAGGTGGTCTTTGCCTCTAATCGTGCACATGCGGGCGATGGCCCTCGACCTTTGGATCTCTGGGTGCTCGACCGCACCACCATGCAATTGCGCCAGCTGACTGATCTGCCTGGCCACGCGTGGACGCCTGCGTGGTCTCCCGACGGCCGTCAGGTGGCCTTTGCCTCCACACAAGCCAACCCCAACTCCGACGCGGTGTGGAACTTCGATGTGTGGGTGGTCAACGCCGATGGCACAGGTGCAAGACCCCTGTACGAAGGCGTAGGTCAGGACGAAGATCCGGTGTTCTCCGTTGATGGTCGACGGATCTACTTCATGGCTGAAGCACGCATCGACGGGTGCTTCTTTCAGGTGTGGCAGGTCGACCTCGCCGAAGGGGCTGCCCCCGCGGGCCCTGTCTTTGATGGGGCAGGCAACGCCCTGTGTGGTGAAGACCCGAGCCCCTCCACTGATGGTACGCGACTCTACTTCATCAACCGCGGCAACTGGTACGCCCTGGTATTCGCAACAGGTGAAGTGGAGCGTATCGGGGTGCTGATCGAGCCGTGGATTGGCCCCGAAGGGCGACGCTATGTGTACATGAACGAGGGGGCCATCTGGATGGGCCATCTCGACGGTACACCTGCAGGACCCATCACCGATCCTGCTGCTGATCCTGGATCTCCAGACAGCTTCCCGCGCTGGTAGTTGCTGCACCCAACTTATTCTGGAATGAAGGTTTTTTAATCTTTTGAGCTAGAATTCTCTTGATGCATATGGACCAGTTTGGGCTATCCTCTCAAGCGGACGCATCAATCGAGCCGTATTGCTCTTGAGGGAGGGCAGGCTCACCAAACATCTGAAAGGCAGATGTTCGGTCTGATGCCAGAGGAGGGAAACCATGTTGGAGTCAGGCCTTGCACTCGATGGGGATCGAGCTGCACGCGTGCTCGTGATCGATGACGAGCCACACATCTGCCATCTGCTCGATCGCATTTTGAGCATGCATCGATTTCAGGTCACCACCTGCAGTCATAATCCACAGGACATCGACGCCTTCGAACGAGAGTTGACGGGCTATGACGCCATCTTGTGCGACATGTCCATGGTGGGGGTCGATGCGCCCAGTCTCTACGAGAGCCTGAGCCAGGCTGCCCCCCAGCTGGCCAGACGCTTGGTGGTCATGACGGGTGGGATTCTGAACAGCCGATATGCCGACTTCGTCACTGAGAGCCAGCCACACCTCGTGGAGAAGCCCTTCGAGCTCGAGCACCTGTTCGAGGTGATCAAGCGTGCGATTCAGGAAGGGCGCTCAGGCTCGACGTCGTGAAATCGTCTTAGGTCGAGCTCGACGCTGTAGTCAGGGCGCCGAGTGATGACGTCCACCAGCCTGTGGTTCCACATGAGCTGGTCCGGGTAGTATTCGTGGCGGGCGTGCACTGTCTGAGCATATGCACCCTCGTACCCCATCAACGTCACGATCAGCAGCATGCCGTCTTCGGCCATCTCCTCCGGGCTGACGCCGTAGAGCGGGCTGTCTTCGTCGATGACGTGCATCACCTGCCAGCTCAAGATGAACAGCGGAGTTTGCTTGCGGACGAGCTTGAGGTCGTGCAGCCGCCGCATGTGGTGACCTTCAGGGCTGACTTCACCTTTGAGCACCGTCAGCCTCATGGTGGCCTCAACGAGCTCCTTCCCGCGCATGTTGGCCACTCGAAACATGAGGGTGGGTTTCCCGTCGTACTGCGTCACGACCGCGAGACGGCTGAACTTCAGGTTCGCTGAAGGTCTTGATGCTTTGGCGAAAACGAGGCCTGTGATCAACGCGACGCTGAGGACGCCAAAGAGCGATTCGATGGTGACGATGATGTGCCCATATGGGGTTTGGGGGCTCATGGCGCCGTACCCGATGGTGCTCAACGTCTGCACGCTGAAGAAAAAATGCTCGGCGAAGCTGCCCTCGTCCATCCCCCCGATGGGGGCATCCCCCAATAGGTAGAGCACGGCGAAGATGGTGTTGGCGGCGAGGTAGTAGCAGATGGTGAGGCCGAACAGCTGCCGCCAGCGCGCTTCGATGAGCTTGATGTAGAGATCGTTGAATCGATCGCGCTCCACCCCGATGCGCTCGAGGCGTCCAAAACCCCGCGCGCCTAGGATGGGGGGATCTTCCCGGCCGGGCCTTAGAGTGGTGCGGCGTGCGGGTTTATCTTCGGCAGGGCGGACGGTGGGCTGCTGGCTCACGGGGTCAGATGCTCACAGAGGTGGGTGCTCATTGAGCCACTTGCTGGATCCAGAGGCGGAAGCGCTCGAGCTGGTAGGCGGTCCATGCACGGCCTGGAGGCATACGGTTGCCGCCGCCGCCGATGTCGCGATGGGTGCCCACGAGCTTGTGATAGAGGTAGCTGCTCTGAGGGTTGCCAGCGGTGATGTAAGGGAAGGGCCCGCCGAAAGAGGCCACGCCGACGACCGACTCTGCGCCGTCATTGATGTTGAAGCCTCCAGAGCTTCCGACGGTGTGGCATGTGGCACACGTGCTCAAGAACAGAGCGTCGAGGTCGGCGGTCTGCCAGGGGCAGTCCTCATCGACCTCGCCATCACAGTCGTCGTCCTGCTCTTCACCGACATCGCAGATCTCGGCGGGGGCGGGGACACCTGGGGTACAGTTGTCGATGGCCTGGCCGGCCTGGCAGACGATGGAGCCCTGAGCGGCGCAGGCGCCGAGACCGCAGTTGGTGGCCACGACGACATGATCCTCGTCTGTGAGCCCGTCGCAGTCGTTGTCGATGCCGTCACAGAGATCCTGGTTGGCGGGATCACCAGGCTCGCAGTTGTCGACGACGAAGCCGTTGAGGCACACACGTTGTCCCTGAGCGACACAGGCACCGAAGCCGCAGGTGGTATCCACGGGCACGTGATCCTCGTCGGTGTTGCCGTCACAGTCCTGATCGCCGCCACCGCAGATGTCCTGGCCTGCAGGGACCTCGGGGCCCAACTCACCCTCGCACACGTTGGAGAGCTGTCCGTTGACGCATCGCTGCTCACCAGAGCGGCAGACGCCGACGTCGGCCGTTCCGGCGGGGCCGTTGTAGCATGCCACGGCCGTGTCCTCGTCGGTGGTGCCGTCACAGTCGTCATCAAGGCCATTGCAGGTCTCGACGACGGGGGTCACGCCGCCCTCACACAGGCCCCAGAGGCCGTTTACGCAGGTTTGCTCGCCGAGCTGGCAGATGCCGATGTCACTGCCGCAGGCTTGGGTCTCGCCCACCTGGCAGTCACAGCCTTCGTCGGTCTGGCCGTCACAGTCATCGTCTTCGCCGTCACCACACTGCTCGACGAGGTTGGGCACGACCTCGCCGGTGCAGCCCAACTCCATGGCGCCGTCCACACAGCGCTGCACCCCTGCCTGACACGTGCCCTGGCCTTCGGTGCCCGGGCGGCCGTTGTAGCAGACACGCTCGGTGCCCTCGTCGACGGTGCCGTCGCAATCGTTGTCTTCACCATCACAGCGCTCTGGGCGTACGCGAGGGGCGTCGCCGCCGTCACATCGCAAGCCGCCAGCTTCGTCACAGACGAAAACCCCCACGGCGCCCGGGCAGAAGCCGCCGCCAGGATCGCAGGCGGCGCCCAGATCGGGGATGCCCTCGTCGGTCAGGCCATCACAGTCGTCGTCGGCGTTGTTGCAGATTTCGTCCATGGGGGTGCAGTCACCGCCGGCACCACCCATACCGCCAGGTGCGCCACCGACGTCACCGCCCATGCCGCCCTCACCGCCCAGACCGCCGGCACCACCCATACCACCTGGGGCGCCACCGACATCACCACCCATGCCGCCAGGGGCGCCACCGACGTCGCCGCCCATACCACCAGGGGCACCGCCGACATCACCGCCCGTGCCACCGGCCCCGGCCGTGGGGGTGCCGCCCACGGGCGTGCCTCCTGAGCCACCGGCATTGGCACCGGCGTCAGGCTGCTCTTCGGCTTCGAAGCAGCCACCGAGTGCCATGGATAGAGAAACAGTGGCCCAGATCAGGGGGCGTCGGAAGACGGTGTGCATGGGATGACCTCAAAGGTGGGGTGCCGATGGCGCTATTGTGAACCAGTGTGGGACTGTGTGGCAATTGCTGTACGCTCGGGCGGACACGCTCGAGGGCCGGTAGAGGTTGACGGGAGACGAGAATGCGTTGGTGTGCATGGGCGATGGCCGGGTTGCTGTTGGGGTGTGCAGAGGGTGGCTCTTCTGGCCCCGGAGGCCCGGTGCCCGATGTGTGGCTGCCCGGTGAGGGAGACGCCGGCACACCATCAGAGACGGACGCGGGTATCCTTGAGCCAGATCCGCCAGATGCTGCCGGAGAGCGTGACGCTGGGGATGTGCCCGATGGGCTGGCGGTGCCCGACGCAGGCGGTGAAGGACCAGACGACATGTCTGGGATGGACGCCGAGGTGCTCGATGCCGAGGTTGCAGACGCCATGGCCCCTGACATGACAGTCGACGGCGCCATGGCGGATGCTGCGCTCGTGGATGGCGCGATCCCGGACATGGCCCTCTTGGATATGGCGCCCCCGGACATGGCGCCTCCGCCGACGCCCTGTGATGCCGACGAGGCGTGCCTGGGCGGCTTCAGCTGCGCGCTGAACGCCGAGCTGGACACTGTGTGCGGGTTGCCGCCAGGCCCAGGTCGCCCCGGTGGGCCGTGTGAAGTCGATGGCGATTGCCGCAGCGGCCTGTGTGAAGACGGCGCGTGTCAGCGTTTCTGTGCCGACTCCAGTGGTTGCCTTGTCGGTGAAGGCTGCCGTGCGGTGTCCGTGGAGCGTGATGGGGCCCAAGGCGAAGTGCAGATTTGCCAGAGGTTCCCCGACACGCCGTGTACCACCGAAGCCGACTGCCCCGAGCCCGAGCGGGTGTGCAGCGATCTCAGAGAAGAGGGGCTGTTCTGTGGAGTGGGCTTCCCGGAAGGTGCCGCTGCGGGCACGGCCTGTGAGGGGGCGCTGCAGGGCAACCCTCAATGCGCCTCGGGCATTTGCCTCTCGGGCATCTCCAATGTGTGCTCCGGGGCCTGTGGGGCCGACGCGGACTGCGATGGCGTCACCCTGTGTGGTGAGGTGCGGTTCGAAGAGATGCTGCTGGTGCGCCTCTGCCTGCCCACCTGCGCTCGCGCGGCGGACTGCACCGATGGCCAGGTGTGTACAGTGGTGGAAAATCGCGCTGAGGATCGACGCGATTTGATCTGTCGTACTGCAATCGGAGATGGCGCTGTGGGGGCTCAATGCGACGATGGAGGGGACTGCGAGAGCGGCCTTTGCCTCACCCAGGGCGACACGCGATATTGCACCACACCCTGCACGGGGGCCGCCGATTGCCCTGCCCAGGCGGCCCTCTGCGCCGCGGCGAGCGCGCCCCGCCCGATCTCTGGCGAGCCCGAAGAGGTTTTGCTCTGCCACCGTTGAGTGGCCCTCGGGCATCATTTCGTGCGCGGGTGTGATACCCTCCGCCCCCGCCAGCGGGTGCCACCGCTGGATCTCACGACCTGTGTACGAGGAAGCCCTCATGGCCGGAACGTTGCCGCCGCTGCTCGCCCCCACCGATGACTTTCCCCGTCGCCACATCGGCCCTGATACAGCCGAAGCGAAGGCCATGCTCGAGGTCATCGGGTGCAATGATCTCGCTGCTCTCATCGACGAGGCCGTGCCGGAAGCCATCCGGCGCCGCGTCCCTCTCGATCTGCCTGCGCCTCTCGGAGAGCGGGGGGCCCTGGATCGCTTGCAGCGCATCGCTGATCAGAACGAAGTGCTTACATCGCTCATCGGGATGGGCTACGCCAACACCCACACACCCACGGTGATCCAGCGCAACATTCTGGAGAACCCGGGCTGGTACACCCAGTACACCCCCTACCAGGCAGAGATCGCTCAGGGCCGCCTTGAGGCCCTGGTGAACTTCCAGACGATGGTGGGGGATCTCACGGGTTTGCCCCTGTCGAACTCCTCGTTGTTGGACGAGGGGACCGCCGCAGCGGAGGCCATGGCCCTCTGCCGTGCGGTGACGCGGGGCAAGAAGCCGGCCTTCTTCATCGCCGACGGTTGCCATCCTCAAACGGTGGCAGTGGTGGAGACCCGGGCGGAGCCTCTGGGCATCGAGATCCGGAAGGGGGCCCTCGACGCGCTCGATCTCTCTCAGTCGGATGTCTTCGGTGTGCTGCTGCAGTATCCGGACACCGAAGGCACCGTGGCAGATCATCGGGCCCTCGTCGATCGGGTGCACGAGGCCGGTGGCCTCGTGATCATGGCCACCGACTTGCTGGCGCTCACGCTGCTCACTCCCCCTGGCGAGCTTGGCGCTGATGTGGCCGTAGGTTCGAGCCAGCGCTTTGGCGTTCCATTGGGCTTCGGCGGGCCTCACGCAGGCTTCATGGCCACTCGAGAGGCCTACAAGCGCAACATGCCGGGCCGGATCGTCGGCGTGAGCGTCGACGCCGAAGGGCGACCGGCCTATCGCCTGGCTTTGCAGACCCGTGAGCAGCACATCCGCCGTGACCGGGCCACATCGAACATCTGCACCGCGCAGGTGCTGCTCGCCGTCATGGCGGGCATGTACGCTGTGTATCACGGCCCTGAAGGTCTGAAGACCATCGCCCGCAGGGTGCGGGCCCTCACCGAGATCGCCATCGAGGGCATCAAGCGCCTCGGCTACGCCGTGAGCAGCGAGCACGTCTTCGACACCCTCAAGGTGGATTGTGGCCCTGGAGGCGCCGAGGCGGTGCACGCCGCCACCGTGGCCGCGGGGATCAACCTGCGCCAGTATGATGATCGCTTTGTGGGTGTAGCCCTCGACGAGTGCGTGGAGCTGCAGTTGCTCGACGTACTGTTCGGCGCCTTGGCAAAGGTCAAGGGAACCACCGCAGGCTTCACCGCCCTGGAAATCGCCGATGTGGCCACCGGAGAGGTCACCGAGGGGCTACGCCGCAGCAGTGACTTCCTGACGCACCCGGTGTTCAACCAGCACCACAGCGAGCACGAACTGCTGCGGTATGTGCATCAGTTGCAAAGTCGGGATCTGTCGCTCACCCACTCCATGATCCCGCTGGGATCGTGCACCATGAAGCTCAACGCCACCTCGGAGATGGTGCCCGTGACGTGGCCCACCCTCGGGCAGCTTCACCCCTTTGCGCCCGAGTCGCAGACCCGGGGCTATCAGCAGCTCTTCAAAGAGCTCGAAGGCTGGCTGGCAGAGATCACGGGCTTTGCTGCGGTGGGGCTGCAGCCCAACGCGGGATCTCAGGGGGAGTACGCTGGCTTGCTGGTGATCCGGGCGTATCACCTCAGCCGGGGAGACACGGCGCGCAACATCTGCCTGATCCCCACCTCGGCCCACGGCACCAACCCCGCAAGCGCGGTCATGGCGGGCATGAAGGTGGTGCCGGTGAAGTGCGATGATCGGGGCGACATCGATCTCGATGATCTGAAGGCCAAGGCCGAGCAGCACGCGGAGCGTCTCGCTGCGTTGATGATCACCTATCCGTCAACCCACGGCGTCTTCGAAGATCACATCAAGGACATCTGCAACATCGTTCACGAGAACGGGGGGCAGGTGTACATGGACGGCGCCAACATGAACGCTCAGGTGGGCCTGTGTCGTCCTGGCGACATCGGCGCTGACGTGTGCCACCTGAACTTGCACAAGACGTTCTGTATCCCCCACGGTGGAGGCGGCCCGGGTATGGGGCCCATCGGCGTGGCGGCCCACCTCGCCCCCTTCCTGCCCGGGCACCCCGTGACGGGCCTCGGCAGCGACGCGGCCATCGGCCCCGTCTCTGCTGCGCCGTATGGCAGCCCGGGCATTCTGCCCATCAGCTACATGTACATCGCCATGATGGGGGCCGATGGGCTCACCGACGCCACCCGGGCGGCGATCCTCAATGCCAACTACATGGCCACCCGGCTGCGCGAGCACTATGACGTGTTGTTCACCGGGGCCAACGGCCGTGTCGCCCACGAGTTCGTCGTGGATTGTCGGGGCTTCAAGGCCAGTGCCGACATCACCGTGGACGACATCGCCAAGCGCTTGATGGACTTCGGTTTCCATGCCCCCACCATGTCGTGGCCGGTGCCCGGAACGCTCATGATCGAGCCCACTGAGAGCGAGACCCGAGCAGAGCTCGATCGGTTCTGTGATGCCATGATCGCCATCCGTGAAGAGATCCGGGCCATCGAGGCCGGCGAGCTCGACCGGGTGAGCAACCCTCTCAAGCATGCCCCCCATACGGCCCGTGCCGTGACAGCAGAGGCCTGGGACCGGCCCTACACCCGCGCCCAAGGGGCCTACCCTGCGCCCTGGGTCAAGCAACACAAGTTCTGGCCTGCCGTCGCTCGGGTGGACAACGCCTACGGTGATCGGAACCTCATGTGCACCTGCCCGCCGATGTCCGCTTTCGAGGCGTGAAGACCTCTCAGTGAGAGGTGAGGCGCCCTGGAGGCATCAACTTCACCGGCCAGATCACCTTGCTGTCGACGCTCACCCCCTGTTGAGAGGGCAGGGGGCGATGATGGGCCGCTGCGGCAGCACACCGGTGGAGCGCGGGATCACCAGGGCCACCTGCATAGCGCAGAGTGCCGTCGGCATAACCCATCCACCATAGTTCGCTGCGTCGAGCCTTGTCATCGAGAGAAGCCACACAGGATTCGAAACTCGGCAGCAGTGATCTCAACTGGCCGTGCACGACAGATGGCTCCACATCAACGCCTTCCAGCTGAGGCACCGCAGTGACCAGTCGGTAGGCCGATACGGGGATCTCCCTGGCACGATCAGGTGTCGTCGTGGCTAGCGGCTGAAGAGCAGAGCGTGCTTCGAGGAGCAGAACGCTGACACTGCAGGCGAGGAGCCCCGCGAGCAGCCACCAGGACCAGGCAGGCGGGCGCCTTGCTGCTTCGGGTGCAATCTCTGGAGTGTGCAATGAGGTCGCGGCGGCCACGAGGCTCGAGGCGGAGGCCGCCTGCGCTCTCGCAGAGGTGTGCACCAGCGCCTCTGCTTCTGCCTGAGGGGGCGGGGTGAGTGGAATCGGAGAGAAAAGCTCGGTGATGGCTTCGTTGATGGAAGGCTCAGCGGTGGCTTCTGGTGGAAACGCTGCCAGCTGAAAGGCTCGCCAAGCGGTGGCCAGATCGACGAATCGATCCGCGGGCTGTCGAGCGAACATCCTCATGATGACAGCCTGCACCTCAGGTGAGACCTGAAGCGGATCGACGTGCATGCTGAGTGGATCTGCCCTGCCCTCGAGTTGCCGGGTGACCAGCCGGACAACGTGCTCACGGCCATGAGGCGGGGCGCCGGAGAGCAGCTCGTAGCCGATGACTCCGAGGGCATACTGATCGGCTCGAGCGTCGACGTCGTCACCCTCCAGCTGCTCAGGTGCTGCATAGCCTGGAGTGCCCTGAAAGCCCGTGATGCCAGACTCCAGGGTGAGCTTCGACTGCCCGCTGTGGATCCTGCGGGCGAGGCCAAAGTCGAGAATCACCGCGAAGGGCATGCCGTCTCGCTCGGTGATTCTGATGTTCTCGGGTTTCAGATCGCGGTGCACCACGCCCACGTTGTGTGCTGCCTGCAGTGCGTCACAGAGCTGATGCATCACCTGGGCAACCTCGATGAGGGGTCGTGGCCCTTCCTGAATCCATCGAGTCAGATCGTCCCCCTTGAGCCACTTCATCACGACAAAGTGCTGTCCGTCGTCGGTGACGTTGAAGTCGTAGACGTCGACGATGTGGGGGTGACCGATCTGTGCTGTGGTCAAGGCCTCGCGCCGCAATCGTGCCAGAGACGTGGGATCAGCGGCGACGTCGCGGTGCAGGAGCTTCAGAGCCACATGATGCCCCCGCACAGCATGACGGGCGAGGAGCACTTCGCCCATGCTCCCGGAGCCGATTTTGCCCTCGACTCGCCAGGGTGTACCTGGGAGCAGCACACCGGCGAGCGGGTGCGGGGTGACAGCAGGCGTGTGGGGCAACGGTTGCATCGCTCGGCCTTCAGGGAAGACACAAGGGAGAGCATCGGCACGTGTACCCCCCCCGTTGAGCGCCGCACCTGCCGTGGACCCAGGCGGCTGCGATGTTCAGGGTGTGAAGCTCAGTCAGGCAAGGACCAGTCCACGGGTTGCTCTCCCATCCGTACGAGGTGGTTGTTGATCTGAGAGAAGTGCCGGCACCCGAAGAAGCCCCGGTCTGCGGAGTAGGGCGAGGGGTGAGGGGATTTCAGGATCAAATGACGGTGGCGGTCGATCATGGCGGCCTTGCGCCCTGCTGCTGCACCCCAGAGCACGAAGACGAGGCCCTCGTGCTGAGCGTTGAGGGCCTTGATGGCTCGATCGGTGAACTGCTCCCAGCCCTTCTCACGGTGCGAATTCGCGGCGTGGGCGCGCACCGAGAGCACGGTGTTGAGCAACAGCACCCCTTGCTCTGCCCAATGGGTCAGCTCGCCGTGGCGGGGGGTGGGTACACCGAGATCGTCGTTGAGCTCTTTGAAGATGTTCACCAGCGAGGGGGGCGGTCGCACCCCTCGACGCACCGAAAAGCACAGGCCGTGGGCTTGACCCCTGCCGTGGTACGGATCCTGGCCGAGGATCACCACCCGCACTTGATCGAAGCCCGTGAGGTTGAAGGCGTTGAACATGTCGCGCCCCGGCGGGAACACCTGATGGTGCTGGCGCTCCTCTACGAGGAAGGCCTTCAGGGCACGCATATAGGGCTGGTCGAACTCCGGCCCGAGGACCTCGAGCCAGCCAGGCTCGAGGTTGATCTTCGAGGTGGCGGCGAGCTGTGCAGGCTGGCCAGGGGTCGACACGGAGCTCTCTCCTCACGTGATGATGCATCGAGCGGGTTGGCAGCGACCGTACGGTAGAGTTCAATCAAGCCACACATCAAAACAATCAGAGACACGCATGGCTTCGACGTTCGAAGGGTTCAGGCCCTTCCATCTCGCTTTCCCGGTGGCCGATCTACAGGCAACGCGTCAGTTCTACACACAGATCCTGCCAGGGGTCGAGGGGCGCAGCGCCGATACCTGGGTCGACTTCGATCTCTATGGCCACCAAATCAGCGCCCACCGTGTGCAGCAGCGGCCCACGGATGCCGGGGAGAACCCCGTGGATGGAGATGGGGTGCCGATCCCGCACTTCGGCGTGGTGCTGCCCTGGGCGGAATGGCACGCCCTCATAGAGCGCCTGGAGGCCGCCGGTGTCGAGCCTGCCCTGGGCCCACGCATTCGCTTTCAGGGCGAGGTGGGTGAGCAGGCCACTGTGTTCATTCGCGATCCCAGCGGCAACGCGCTGGAGTTCAAATCGTTCCGTGATCCCGAGAGGTTGTTCGCCACATGATCATTCAAGAACGCGGGTCGGTGCTGAAGCTGCTGGCCTGGCAATGGAAGCTGTGCCTGATGCTGGCCCTGGGGGCTTTGATCCCCATCGTGCTGGTGAAGTTTCTGGACGTCGACGCCACCGACATCACCCTGCCCACCCTGCCTCTGACGGTGGTGGGGGCGGCCCTGGGCATCTTCGTCAGCTTTCGCACCAACTCTGCCTATGACCGCTGGTGGGAAGGGCGAAAGCTCTGGGGGCGCCTGATCAACGTCTCACGACACTTGTCGACTCAGATTATGTGCTACGCCGGGGCCAAAGCCCGCCCGGTGCCCGAGCAGGTGGTGCGTCGCCACATCGCCTATGTGCACACGCTCAGGTGCCTGCTCCGCAAGCAGGATCCCTTCACCGACGAGAACGTCGTGGCCTACCTCACCGCCGAAGAGCGGAGGACGATGACAGGGGAGACCAATCTGACGCATGCGCTGCTCCATCGGCAGATGGCCACTGTGGTGCAGCTGTCTCACGACGGTCACCTCGACGCGATGCAGGTGGCCTCTCTCGACGAGAGCATTCGTGTGCTGCTCGATGTGCAGGGAGGTTGCGAGCGCATCAAGAAGACGCCCCTGCCCCGAGGGTACGGCTTCATCGCGGGCTGGCTCATCAAGGCTTATGGCTTCTTGTTCCCGCTGGCGGTGGTGGGCCAGCTGGGCTGGCTGACGATCCCGGCGAACATGCTCGTGGGTTTGGGCTTCGGGCTGATCAGCGAAGCGGGCCGCGTGCTGGAGGATCCGTTCACGCTCTACTGGAACGGCCTGCCGCTGAGCGATATGTCCCGCACCATCGAGCGCAACTTGCTGCAGCGGTTGGATGAGGTGCCCGAGCTGCCCCCGGCGCAGGTGCCGCAGCCGGAAGGGGTGTTGATGTGATCAGGCGCGACGCCGCCAGAAGGCGCCGAGGCCGACGAGCAACCCGCTGAGCAACACGACGAGCGAGGTCCAGGGGGTACGGCCCCAAGCGGCCTGGCACCCACCGGTCTCACCGCCACCCTGGAACTGATAGATGTCGGAGAAGGCGGCGCCGCCCACGGGCGTACCGGAGATGGCGGCGGCGTTGGGGCCGCGGTTGCCTGCCTGATCGCGGGGGGCGTAGGTGATCCAGTACTCGGTGTTGTTGGTGAGCCCCGTGAGGGTGTAGCTGGTGGTGAGGGGGATGGGCCCCACACACCGGAAACCGTCACGCAGGCCGTCGTTGGTGCTGTCGTTGGTCACCGTCCGAGGGATCGGGGTGGACTCGTCGGGCAGCCGCACGCGGTAGCAGATCTCGTAATCATTGAGATCGTTGAGGGCATCCTCTTCGTTGGCGAGGCCCTGGTAGATCGTGCGCGGGTTGGGCAGCGATACGACGAACTGACCATCGCCAGGGACCAGACCCAGAGGAGAGCGGGTCGGGGCCGGGGGCCGCTCGAGATCGATGATGATGCTCGCCGGGGTGCTGTCGAAGACCGTGGTCTCTGGCGGATCCTGGTCGGGGTCCACCTGGTAGTACCGGAAGAACATGTGCAGCACCTCGCGGTTGCCGGGGCTGCAGGGGTTGGAGACCAGATCATTGATCTGGAAGCTCTCGCGGAAGCTCACTGTGTTCTCGTTGGGAGTCACCGTGGACAAACAACGGCAACTCTCCTGCGCCAGAGGCCCAAAGCTGCACCCGCCGGTCTGCAAGTTCTCGGCGCACTGGCTCCCCGGGTTGGTGGTGAACCGCGTGGAGCGCCACAGCATGGCGTGGAAGGTGTAGTCGATGTCGCTGTCCACATCGTCGCCTTCATCTACGCCGGCGTCGGCGTCGGCGTCATCTACACCGATGCCGAGGGGCTCGGGCTCGACCTCGCCCTCGAAAACATAGAAGGGGGCCGTGAGCGTGGTGTCGATGAGGCCGCTCTCGGTGAGCCCGGCGCCCACCGTGATGCGATCGGCGGCTTCTGCGGCGAAGAAGTCGCTGCAGTTGTCGACCCCCAACGCCATCAACGCCCCGTTCTGAGGGGTGATGTTGGCAGAGAAGTCACTGGCGCCCAGGGTGTCCTGGGCAAGGGCAGACCCGGCACTCAGGAGGGTCGTGCTCAACAACGCCATACTCAATGCTGCGCATGTCAGGGTCGAGGTCTGGCGAGGATGTCGGGTGATGTGCAGTCTCATATCGCCGTGTTCACCGTGTTCGAGGATGGGGAACATACCACAGAGGGGCCGTCTCACGAGTGAACCTTGTGGGCCCCGAGATTCTTCCCCACCGTGACGCGCCAGGGCCTTCAAGACGTGGCCCGGACTGAGGTGGGTCATCGTGTACTTGCGCCTCGCTGTCAAAATGGCTTTTTTATGGCGATGGGCCACGGTACCCAAATCGAGCCTCAGATCAGGTGTCGCCTCTGCGGTCACACCGAGATCGGGCTCCCCCCCGGGCAGCGCTGCCCCCACGACGACAGCCCCATGATCCGGGCTGACGTGCTGGCGCGCTATCCCAGAGATCAGCTCCTCGGTCGGGTGCTCGGTGACAAGTACACGTTGATCGACGTGCTCGGCACCGGGGGGTTCGGCGCCGTGTACCTCGCTTTGCAGGCCCCCCTCGATCGTCCCGTGGCGGTGAAGATGATCCGCCGTGAGGCGAGCATGGGCGACACCTCGCTCAGCGAGCGCTTCTTCCAGGAGGCGAAGACCATCGCCCGCCTGGAGCATGAGTGCATCGTCACGCTCTACGATTATGGGGAGTCGCCCGTCGATGGCCTGCTCTACATGGTCATGGAGCGGGTGAAGGGCCACACGCTCAAGGCTGAGATGGCCCGGGCCGTCACCCTCGAGCCTCAGCGGGTGGTGCAGCTCTCGCTCAACATCCTCGGGGCCCTCGCCGCCGCCCACAAGATCGGCGTGGTCCACCGGGATCTCAAACCCGACAACGTCATGATCTCCGAGGGCACCCTCGGTGAGGAGCGGGTCCGAGTCCTCGACTTCGGCATCGCCAAGCTGCTCGAGGGCTATGGAGAAGAGCAACGGCAGATGACCCAGCACGGTCTGGTGCTGGGCACTCCGAGATACATGGCCCCCGAGGTGGCCACCCGCAGGGGGGCACGCCCACAGAGCGATCTCTATGCTCTGGGGGTGATGATCTACGAGATGCTCACGGGCCGTCCGCCCTTCACCGGGCGCTCGGGTTTCGAGATCATGCAGGCCCACGTGCGGCAGCCTCTGCCCGACCTGCAACAGCAGCGAGAGATCCCCCATTGGATGAAGCCGATCCTCGCCAAGGTGCTGGCGAAGGCACCCGAAGATCGGTACCCCGACGCTCGGGCCCTCGCCGTGGCACTGAAGACGGCTGTGCCTCAGAGCCGGGACATGCCCTCTCTGTCGCTGATCCCGGCGCTGACGTCGAGCGGCGTGATCTCGTCGCCCATGGTGCCCTCGCTCGATCCTGCCGAGCTGGCGGACGAGGATCTCGACGAGACTGAGCCCCCACAGGCCCCGAGGCCACAGGCGGTGCCCGTCACGGGGGCGGTGAGACGCACTCGAGTGGACGGCATGGCCCAGGTGCCCGTGCCGGTGGAGGCCCTCGACGAGATCTATCCGGTGCGTCAGCCGAGTACGATCGACCAGGAGGCGCCCTCGGTGCCCCTGCCGGTGGCGATGGTGGTGGACGCCGACGACGCCAGCACCACGTCGAGAGAGCTGATGGGTGAGTCGGCGCCGCTGCCTTTGCCCGAGATGCAGACAGAGACGGCATCGGGGGCGGAGCAGGCGGCGCCGAGACCGTGGGTGAGGTGGGCGATCTTCGGTGGGGTGGCTGCAGGGCTCCTCGTGGGCTCACTGCTCACCATGAATCATCTGAACATCGCCCAGACGAGCCGCGACGCCGCGGTGTCGGGCACCTCTGGGCGGCGCGCCGCCGGTCGAAGTGGCAACATGCCAGGGGGCACGCTCGACGCTGGTGTGACCCCTCACCGGGTGGTGCTCGGGGCGTTGCCGGGTGCTGACGACGGCGGCATCGAAGAGCTCGTCACCTACGATGCCGTGCTGCCCGATGACGCCGAGGCGAGTGATGGCGGCGTTGGCGCCGCTGCCCCTGCCCGAGATGCAGGGCGGTCCGACCCGCCCCGACGTCGACGACGCCGTCGCATCAAACGCGATCCCACCCCAGGCCCCGAGCCGAAGACCGACAACTTCCGCATCGAGCGTCTCTGAGCGTCACACACAGAGGGGCTGATGTCGCCTGACTGAGGCCGGAGTGTCTGCAGTTGTGGGGTTTTTGCGGTCAACGCGATATGGTCTGCGGCCACCCAAGAGGTCGAGCGCACCTCGAATCCCCTGTGAGGGCATCGTGAGGCACCGGGGCCGATTCATCTTCAGACCTGAGCGTGTCAGGCGTTGGCCTGTGACGTGGCTGTGTTGTCTGATCTGGAGCTGCACGATGTCGATGGCCTCCACGGCCTGGAGCGCGCCGAAGTCCGAGCAGGTCAAGGCGGCCCGTGCAGACGTCAAAGAGGGCGCTCGGCTGTTCAAGTCCGGACGTTTCGCCGAAGCCCTCGCACGGTTCTTGTCGGCCTCGAGGGTGGGGGCGGCCATCGGCGACGAGGCGGGGCTGTGGTTCAACATCGCCCGGTGTCTCGAAGAGCTCGACGAGCATCGGAAGGCCATCGGCGCCTTCGAAAAATACCTGAGCTTTTCAGGTGAAGACGCCCGCACTCGGCGGCGTGCTCAGGAGAAGATCAGGGCCTTGGAGGCCAAGGCCTTCGGCCAGCTCACCGTGGAGTGCGAGAAGGGCGTCTCGGTGTCATTGCCCGGTGGCCCGGCACCTCGAGCGTGCCCGATCACATGGCGCCGGCTCGCCCCAGGCAAGTTGACGGTGGAGGCACGGGATGTCGCCCAGGGCATTGCCTGGACTGTGCCCATGACCATCGAAGCAGGCGATGCGCTTCACACGCGGCTACTGCCACCGGGACGCCTCGAGATTCGGGGGCGTCGCGGCAACGATCGGATCTTCGTCGACGGCGCCGAGGTCTCCGCTACGGGCTCAGTGGAGATCGTCGCGGCACCAGGGCCCCACCAGGTCAGGGTAGAGACCACCGGCAGGCCACCCTGGACAGGGGAGGTGCAAGTGGACTCGGAGACCACCACCGTGGTGGAGCCGCAGTGGACCAAGACAAGCCTTAGAGATGAAGTACCCGTCGAGCGAGGGCCTTCGCCGAGCTGGCAACCCTGGGTCTTCGGCGGTGTGGGGGCAGCCTGCCTCGCCGGGAGCGCCGTGGCCTACTTTCGCACCGTGGGGCTCTTTGAGGATGCCGAAGAGGCCCAGCAACGGTACAACGCTTCGATGGACCCCGTGGTCCGCGCCACTCAACGTCGTCGAGCGAACGATGCCCTGAGCGCCGGCCGGGACAGCCGCACGCTCACCTGGGTGCTCGGGGGGGCCGGCGCTGCCTTTGCTGGCATCGCGCTGTGGCTCTGGCTCGATGACGAGGCCCCAGAGCAAGGGCTCGGGCTCAACCCCGAGGGGCAGCTGATCATTTGGGGCCGGTTCTAGAGAGCCGCGCACGGATACACAATCGAATCCTGCGCCGAGGGCGCAGACACACGGACAGCGCAGGCTGTCGAAGGAGCAGACGTCGATGTCGCACACCGCCTACCGCACCACCCTGATGGCCCTGCTCACCGCTGGCGCCCTCACCTTTGCCGGCTGTGGCAAGAAGGACGACGCCCCGAAGAACACCCCAGAGAAGGGTGCCGAGAAGGGTGCCGAGAAGGGTGCCGAGAAGAGCACCGACAAGGGGAAGAAGGCCGAGGCCGAGAAGCCCGCAGAGAAGCCCGCAGAGAAACCTGCCGACAAGATGGCGGAGAAGCCCGCAGAGAAGCCTGCGGATCCGGCCGCCGCTGCTCCCGCAGCCGCAGCAGGGGGCATCAAGGCCGTCCCTGAGGCCAAGCCTGCCCTGCTCGCGCCGGAGAAGCTCGTCGAGCAGGCCCCCGAGACCTTCGCCGTGAAGTTCACCACCACCAAGGGCGACGTGATCCTCGACGTCACCCGCGCCTGGTCGCCCATCGGCGCCGACCGCTTCTACAACATGGTGAAGTCGGGCTTCTACGACGATGTCGGCATGTTCCGCGTGGTGCCGGGCTTCGTGGTGCAGTTCGGCATCCACGGCAACCCCCAGGTGGCGGGGAAGTGGCGTGAGGCCCGCGTGAAGGACGATCCGGCGAAGCCCGGCATCTCCAACACCCGCGGCACCGTGGTCTTCGCCACCGCGGGCCCCAACACCCGTACGACGCAGATCTTCATCAACTTCGGCAACAACGGGAACCTCGACCGCATGGGCTTCACCCCCTTCGGCAAGGTGCGCGACGAGTCGCTCAAGGTGGTGGACGCCGTCAACGCCGAGTACCGCCAGCGCCCGAACCAGGGCCTGATTCAGACCCAGGGCAACGCCTACCTCACCAAGGCCTTTCCCAACCTCGACTACATCCGCAGCGCTGAGATCATGAAGTAACGACGGCGTACCAGCCGACATCCCTGAGGGGGCTGAATTGCAGACGAACGGCATCCTCGAGAACCTAGTCACGCAGTTCAGCAACGCCCTGGATTGCCTGCGTGAGCTCGTCCAGAACGCCATCGACGCTGGCACCCCTCACGTGGACGTGTGGACCGAGTATGAGTCCACCGGGGGCCACGAGGGGGTGATCTCCATCCATGTCGACGACTTTGGCGAGGGCATGGACGAGCAGATCATCGATCAGCAGTTCACCCAGCTCTTTGCCTCGGCCAAAGAGGGCGATCTCACCAAAATCGGCAAGTTCGGCATCGGCTTCGTGTCGGTGTTCGCCCTGGAGCCCAGAGCGGTTCTGGTGCACACCGGCCGAGGTGGCGAATATTGGGAGGTGCTGTTCCATGCAGACCTCTCGTTCTCCAAGACGCGCTTGGAGAGCCCCGTGGACGGCACCCAGATCACCCTCTTCCTCGACGGTGACGCCCATCGGTACCAGGCCCTGGTGGAGGGCGTGCGCCGAACACTCAAGCACTGGTGTCGTCACGCGGAGAGCGAGATCACCTTCGAGGATCGCTCACCGCCTTCAGATGAAGCGCCAGTGGTGGAACCCATCAGCGAGCCGTTCACGTTGACGGGCGACTGCACGTGCACCGTGGAACATGCGGGCACCACCATCGTGGTGGGCTACAGTGATCAGCCAGAGTACGGGTTCTACAATCACGGGCTGACCCTGGCCCACACCACCATCGCCGAGAGCCTGCTCGACGAGCGCGCTCCGCGATATGGCCACATCGCCTTCAAGATGAAGTCCCGTTATCTGGAGCACACGCTCAGCCGGGAGACCGTGCTCCGGAACGCGCAGTACGAGCAGGCCATGCAGCTGCTCGACGAGGCTGTGTGCGATGTGCTCTTGCCTCGTCTGGTGACGTCCATCGAGGCGCTGGTCGAGCAGCCACAATGGACCCACGCAGAGGTGAGCACGTACGACCGGTGGATGGGGATCTTGCTGCGAGAGCCTCTGAAGCTGGTCATGCAGCTGTCAGAGCGGCTGCTGTTCCGTCAGGTGGATGGTACGCCCATCTCGATGAAGACCCTCTTCGAGGTGAGGCGCCGAACAGGTCGAGTGCTCGTCGCCGAGAGTGCCGATCACCTCACTGAGGCCCTCGGTCAGGCGGGGATACCCGTGGTGTATGGTCGAGTGTTCGATGCCCCTGAAGGCATCACGCCGGCCACTCAGCCCGTCGCTGTGTTCATCCGGATGGCCAGCGCCGAGCTGCGCAGCAGCGTGACCAGTCGCCTGCACGACATCGCCAGCCGAATGGGCCTCGTGGAGCCGCGAGGGTACATCCTCGAGGTGTGGGAAAGCCTTGCGGCGCCCGAAGAGGTCTACAGATATGTGGATCTGGACGACACGGCCGATGACGTCAGCATCGCGCTCATCGAACATGCGCATCGGCTGTTGAAGGAGATCGAGGCGCCGTACCAGCACCTGGCCGCGGGCCGGTTGACCAGCGTCGAAGAGGAGCCCCCGCTCTTCGTGGTGGCGCGGCGGCTGTCGCCGCTCATGGCGCGGCCACCGGCGACGCTCAGCGCTGAGCAGCGAAGCCGCATGCAGGTGGCCATTCACGGCGGGCACCCCCACTTTCAGAGGCTGCGGCGCCTGTATCAGACCGCGCCGGCCCTCGCCGCCTACTGCCTCGCCAAGAGCCTGCTCCTCTCGGAAGATCACATGCTCTCCGCCGATCTCGCCCTCATTGGCGCAGCCCGGCCCGATTTGACCCCCCAATAGGCCCAGCCATGTCGTCCATTGATCAGGTCATCGCCCGCAGCCGTCAGGCGGGTGCATTCGTCGAGCGCAAGACGTTCACCGTGGCCCGGGCTCAGGCCATCCGGAAGATGCGCCAGTTCACCCTGGCCGATCCGCATCACTTCGTGCTCGAGCTGATTCAGGCGGCTCTGGCCAATGGGGCTACGTCGCTCAATGTGGCGTCGAGCAAGCAGTTTTTCGCGCTGTCGTACGTAGGAGGCAGCTTTCACGAGGCCGAGCTGAGTCAGCTGTTCGACTTCTTGTTCACGGCAAAGTCGGACTTGGAGAACGCTGATCTGCGGCTGTTGGCTCTGGGCATCAACGCGTTGATGTTGATGGCCCCCGAGCAGATCGTGATCGAGTCAGGCAACGGCACCACACAGGGCACGACACGGGTGGTGATCCACGGCGCCGATACTTTGGAGGTTGGTCGCCCGGAGAAGGCTCTGAGCGGGACCTATGTGAGCGCCATGGGCCTGCAGCGCAGCCTCGTCGAGGGCAAGAGCAACTTGATGCCGTCCGACTACGGCGAGCGAGAGTGCACAGCCATCGAAGAGCGTTGCCTCGCTCTGCCGGTGCCCATCGTGGTGAACCGCGAGCTGGTTTTTGGGTACAGGAGCATTCGCACACCGCGCATCGGTGGCTATCGCCGTACGATCAGCTTCGACGAGGGCGATCTGTACGGCACCATCGGTCTGCTGGTGGGCCCGGGCGAGCAGGAGGCGCACTTCAAGCTCCTCACCTGGGGGGTCTGGGCTCAGACTGTGGAGCGCGACGTTCTGCCGGGTCACCGGATCGGCGGGGTGGTGGGGTTCGATCGTCTGAACAAGACCGCTGATCATGCCGCCATCGTCCGAGATGCACGTTTCGAGGAGATGTGGGCACGCCTGAAGCCCTATGCACAACAATTGCTCACCGAAGATGTGTCGAGCACTGCCTACAGCTTCACCACGGTGATGGGCGAGCCCCTGGCAGTGAGAGATCTCCGGCAGCTGCTGCGAGAGCATCCGCGGGTGGTGGTGGCCCCGGAGAGCGGGCGGCTCGGAGAGGTGCACCGAGAGCGGGCGTTTCAGATCGGCCGTCACATGGACGCCCTGGTCATGTGTTCGAACGATGAAGACATCGACGCCCTGAGATCGCTGGCGGGCAAGCCCGTCCAGATCATCCGCCCCGATCTGCGGACGAAGGACGACGTGGCGTTCTACGCGCAAGAGCAGCTCACGCCGCCGACGCGGCCCTGGCTCACCGATGCGGTACCGCTCGAGGGCGAGGTCCTCACCGAGGCCGTGAAGCCTCTACTGGAGCAGCTGTCGGATGAGGTGGACGATCTCCAGATCTCGCACGGCACGTTGTATACGCCGGAGCACCCCATGGCTTCTGTGGGTGAGGCGCTGGTGCGGGTGGTCCTCCACGAGCGGTTGATCTGGCAGGGGAGAGTGCCCTGCGCGTTCCCCAACCACGTGCTCGACGTGCACATCGACGGGGTGGCGCCGAGGGCGGCGTCGAGTCGCCTGCCAGGGTTGCCCGAGCAGTTCGAGCACCTGGCCCATGGTCTGGCGAGATACATCACAACCCACTGCCTCGATGAGATTCACCGTGCCACCACGCGGGTCATCGGGACCCTTTCTCACCGAGCGGTGACACCAGAAACCGGGCTGGCGCTGATGATCTTGAGCCACATCGCCCGAGAAGGGGTGGTCAGCCTCGAGGCCGAGTCGCCTGGCGGGCCACCTGTGCCCACGCTGAGCCTGTTCAGTGCGCCGCAGACCGATGTGCTCGCGTTGCCGCTGCTCGCGCGCCTCGACGGCGAGGCGATTTCGCTGCGGGCGCTGATGCGCTCCATGTCCGATCACGGCGGGCTGGTCTACGGGGTGGTCCCTGAAGTGCCTGCCGATCTCACTGGCCTCGACGTGTCGGACGTGCTGTCGCTGTCTCTGGCCTCGGAGCGGCTGCTCGTGGCGCTGTTGGGGCCATCGGCCTATGTTCGCCTCGACCAGCGCGAGGTGCTGGCCACGGCGGAGCAGGCTGTGTTGCGCGATGTCGCCATAGGGCTGAGATCATACCCTCCTGGTGATTTTCTGCTGGAGACCCCTCAGGCCGTCGACGACTCCACCCAACGACTTGGTGGCGTGGAGCACACCCTCATCCAGGGGCTCTTGTCTCTGTGCCGGGGCCAGTCAGCCTTGAGCCACGAAGAGGAGAACCGGCGTCAGGCGCTGCGGCATCTGCAGTGGTTCGCCATTCAGCGAGGCTTAGGCCTCTCAAAGGGGCCCTTGTGGAACGTCGAGCGGTTGCCCTTGTTCGTCGCCCGTGACGGCACGCCGTGTTGCCTGTTGCACATCAAGGCCCTCATCGAGCGGACCGGCGCCGTGGTGATGTACGCAGGCCGTGGTTTGGAGGCGGCGAGCCTTGCTGAGCGTCTACCGCTGACGTTGATGTTGTCCGAGGATGTGGAGCGCCCCATCGACGGGCTGGCCCTGAACCCTTTCGTGTGTGTAGCTCTGGCAATGCACGTGCCGGTGCGCAGCGCATTTGAGCACGTGCTGGCGTCGCCGCAGGAGGCTTCGTCGAACCACTTGGTGACCATGGATGTGGAATTGCCAGGCTTCGAGGGGGCGCTGGGCGTACCCGAGGTGCTGCCGGAGTCACCCGCCATCGCGATTTTGTCTGCCGATCATCAGCAGACAACTCGACTTCATCGGGTCGCCGAGCGATTTGGCGTCGTCGGTGTATTGCGTCAGACGGCACCGCAAGCCTCGCCGGACGAGCATGCCCTGGCTGCCTGTGCCGAATCCACGTTGCGGGCTTTGCTGGCGCGTCTCGATGCCTTTCGCGCAGAAGATGTCGAGCGCTGGCACATGTCGCTGTCGCACTTGCTGAGCTTTGCCGAGCGACACATGCAGCTGATCGTTCAGCCTGACACCGAATGGGTGATGCTTGATGTCTATCATGCCGTGGCCCAGTTGGTGCTGTCGCTGCCGCTGGTCGAGATGCGTGTCGGCGCGCCCGTGAGCGCCCGTGATTTCATCACGAGGCACATGGCCGCAGTGCGCTCGGGCGGTGAGGGGCGTCTCGACGCCCTCGACCCGAAGCTCTCACCGGTGCTGAAGCGCTGGATCGCACGGCAGGTCGACCCCGGGCGGGTGGTGCATCTGGCGAGCGCGAGCCGACAGGCGCCGGAGGTCGCGCATGTAGAGGCTTTCGGCGTCGATCAGGATGCTGTGGAAACGCTGGCCCACTGGTTGGAGAGGTTGCGCCCCGACGAGGTGCCCCTCTTCGGTATCCAGGTGGTCTCCCCGACCCACATCTACATGTCGTGGTCTCGCACGATCCTGGAGCAGGGCTTCGGCTGGTCGGGTCCCATGGACGCGCCCTTCGCCTATGTGGTGGAGCCTGACGAAACCGGGGAGCGGCACATCTTGTACCTGAACCGGAGCCACTGGCTGGTGGGGTGGGCCCTGTCGTGCCTGAGCGTCGACGAGGAGGCTCTGGCGTGGCTGCTGTTGTCGAGCTACGCCTTCATCAACGAGACGCTGTACGGGGTGACGAACACCCACGAGATGGTCTTTCAGGGGCGCCTGATCGAGGCGATGAGTGGGGGAGCGCTGCTGGCCAACTCTACTGACAGCACCTGAAGCCGATGTTGTCTCGGGAGGTGGCCGGCGGGGCGGGGTTGGAGAAGTCGCACGACAGGCCGCCGGCGATGTTGCCAGCGCTGCCACCACGCAGGTTCCGGGCCGTGCCTTCACCGGTGGGATCTTCGGAGGTCCACTCCCAGAGGTTGCCGCTGAGATCGTAGACCGAGGCGCCGTTGAAGTCGCGTGTGCACTGGGCCATCGAGCCCACGACGAGTACGTCGTCCTGGTTCCCGTCGGTGTTGGGATCCGTGTCGAAGTCCTGACCATTACAGGCGTCGGCGACATAGGCGTTCCCATATGGGTAGGCCTCGCCGCCGTCACCGGCGCAGACGCGGCTCCACTGCGCGCCGCTGCACAGCGTGAGGCCCGCCGCGGCACAGGCCGCAGCAGCGGTGTCGTAGTCCACCGTGCGCCAGGGCTGCACCCCGGGCTTGGAGCATGCCCGCAAGAAGCTCTGTCCCTGATCACCCGCTGCGGCGTCGGTGCGGCTGGCCTCATAGGCGTAGATCGTAAAGGCCGGCACGCCATCACCAGCAGGGATCGACACCATCACGTCAGTGCCTTCGTCGATGATGCCGTCGCAGTCTTCGTCGATGCCGTCGCAGGCAGACTCGTCGTTCACCTCGGGGGGCTGCGCCGTGGCGGAGCAGATCACCGCGTCGCCGGCCTCGTTGCATTGCTGCTCACCGGTGACCTGGCATGCGCCTACGCCATCGAAGCAGGGGGCGCCCAGGCCATCGAAGCCCTCGTCCACGAGGCCGTCGCAGTCATTGTCGATGCCGTCGCAGCGGCTCTCGTCGGCCTGATAGGTGGCCGGGTAGGCGCAGACGAAGTCACCATTGGTACAGGCGGGGGCAACGCCTGCGCACACCCCGAAGGGCAGACAGTCGAAGTCGGGGGGCGGCGCCACCCGCTCGGCGTCGTCGATGACACCATTGCAGTCGTCGTCGATGCCATTGCACAGCTCACGACCGCCGTTTTGGAGCGGGCACTCACAGCCGCCACCAGGCTCGGTGTCGACGAAGCCGTCGGCACAGGCCAGGAGGGCACAGGTACCGTTGTCACAATAGGGCTCAGCGTTGTCGAGGGCGCAGGCGAGACCACACTGACCGCAGTTGTCCACGTCGGTGGACAGGTTGAAATCCTCGTCGACGAGGCCGTCGCAGTCGTCGTCCACCTCGTTGCACAGCTCGTTGCCGTCATTGTTGGGCACACAGGCCGTCTCGCAGCCATCCACCAGGGTGCCGTTGGCATCGATGAAGCCGGCGTTGCAGCCCTCAAAGCGGCAGATGCCCTCGTCGCAGCTGCTCAGCGCTTCATCGAATCGGCAGACCGCACCACAGGCGCCACAGTTGTCGAGGGTGCTCAGATCGAAGCCCTCGTCGGTGGTGCCATCGCAGTCGTCGTCGAGGCCGTTGCAGATCTCCACCGCGGGATCAGCAGGGGTGCAGGCGTACTCGCAGCCGTTGCCGGCCTCGCCGTCGAGATCGATGAAGCCCGGCTGACAGCCGTCGACGGCGCACGTGCCGGCGTTGCACTGCACTCGACCGTTGGGGAACGTGCAGCGGGTGCCGCACTCGCCGCAGTTGTTCACGTCGGTTTGAAGGTCGAAGTCTTCGTCGGTGCGGGTGTCGCAGTCATCGTCGACGTCATTACAGCGCTCGAAGCCCTCGGCAGAGGGCGTGCACTCGTACTCACAGCCGTCGCCGGGCTGCAGGTTGGCATCGACAAAGCCCTCAGCACACAAGCCCAGGGCGCAGGTGCTGTTGCTGCACAGCGCCTGGGCGTTCTCGAAGGCGCAGACATTGTCACAGCGGCCGCAGTTGTTGGCGTCGGAGAAGAGGTTGAAGCCTTCGTCGGTGCGGCCATCGCAGTCGTTGTCCTGGGCGTCGCACAGCTCCTGCCCGGGCACCTCTGCGGGGCAGTTGTACTCACAGCCGTTCTCTTCAGCGAGATCGAGATTGAAGAAGCCCGCGTCGCAGCTGTTGATGCGGCAGTTCCCACCAACACAGGCCGCCACGGCGTTGTCGAAGTCACAGCTGTTGCCACAGCGACCACAATGATCCGTGCTGGCCTGGAAGTCGAAGTCTTCGTCGATCAGGCTGTCGCAGTCGTTGTCTTCGCCGTCGCAGATTTCTTCTCCTGTGGGCTCGCACTCGAACTCACAGCCATTCGCCGGATCGAGATCGAGATCGATGAAGGGGGGCACACAGGTCTCTACGGCGCATTCGCCCTGCACACAGGCCGCAACGGCGTTGGGCGGGTTGCAGATGAAGGCCTCATCTACGTTGCCACAGCCCCCACAGTTGAGGGGGTCGTTGAGCTTGTCGATGCCGTCGTCGATGATGCCGTTGCAGTCGTTGTCGATGCCATCACAGACCTCCGGCCCCGGGTCAGGGCAGTCCGGAATCAGCGACTCGCAGCCGTTGCTCACATCATTGTCGAGATCGGCGAAGCCGGGATCGCAGGCCGCCATGGCGCAAGCACCAGCATCACAGCGAGCGCCGGCGTTGGCGAAGCTGCAGCGGTTGCCACAGGTACCGCAGTTCTCGAGATCGGTGTCGAGATCGAAGCCCTCGTCGGTGGTGTCGTCGCAGTCGTTGTCCACCTCGTCGCAGATCTCCGGCCCCGGGTTGGGGTTGTCGCACACCCCTTCGCAGCCGTTCGTGGGATCCTCGTCGCGATCGAAGAAGCCCAGATCGCATGCCTCGACGACGCACTCACCTTCGACACAGGCCTCGGCGGCGTTGGCCAGGTCGCACACGTTGCCGCAGGCACCGCAGTTGAGCACGTCGATCTGAATGTTGATGCCTTCGTCGGCGCGGCCGTCACAGTCGTTGTCGACGCCGTCGCAGATCTCGGCCCCGGGGACCAGGGCGCAGGTGCCCTCGCAGCCGTTGGCGATGTTGCCGTCCGCGTCGGTGCGCCCCGCAGGGCACGTGCGGATCAGGCAGCGGCCCTCGCGACACTGGACCTCGTCGCCAGGGGCCTCGCCCCCGTTGAGATCGGCGCAGGCGTTGTTGCAACTGCCGCAGTGATCGGGATCGACTTGCAGGTTGAAGTTGTCGTCGACGATGCCATCGCAATCGTTGTCGATGCCATCGCACAGCTCGATGCTCCGGGGCAGCCCAGTGGCCTCACAGATCGGGTTGAAGGCGTCGGCCTCCACTGCGGCGTCTACGGGGTTTCCGCCAACCCCCTTGGCATTGTCACCACAGCCCGTGAGCCCGAGCAGGGCGGTGAGCAGGGTCAGCAGGGTGACTCTAGCGATCGAGTTCGACAGGGGGTTCGATGGGGCGCTTTGCATCATCACTTCACCGCCCTCCCTGGCGGCTGCCTCGAGCAGCGCCGCGTCGACGGCGCACGTGGGCCAGGCCACCGAGCATCAGCAGCCACATCAGATCGAAGCCACCTCTGCGGCCAGCGACGTCGCAGCTGCAGCCGCCGCCACCACCACCGCCGACGGAGCCGCCGTCGATCTCCACGATCATGTCCGGGGGTTGTACGCCGCGATCCACGGGGGACTCGGCGTCGGCCTCAAGGTTCATGTCAGGTACGTTGACCCCCATGTCGACCTCGACACCTGCGTCCGGCGTCACCACTGCGGTGGGGGTGATGCACTCACCGGCAGTGCAGGCCTGACCTGCGGGGCAGTTGACATTGAGGCAGGGGTCGGCGGTGCACACACCATCGACGCACAGGCGGCCTCGGGGGCAGGTGATGTCGGCGCAGGGGTCGACGACACACTGACCCTCGAAGCAGGCGAGGCCTTCTTCGCACTCCACCCCCACGCAGGGGTCGGGGGTGCACTCGCCGGAGGCGCAGCGCTCACCCTCGGGGCACTCCACCTCGGCACAGGTGGGCACACACAGGCCGTCGCGGCAGAATCGACCGTCTTCGCAGATGCGACCGGCGCACGGATCGGGGATGCACTCTCCGGCGACGCAGGCGCGGCCCTGTGGGCAGCCGTCGATGAAGCAGTCCGGGGTCACGCAGACGCCTCGGGAGCAGACCGTGCCTTCTTCACAGGGCGGGGCACCCACACACTCCGGATCCACACACTGGCCCTGGTCGCAGATGCCACCCTCGGGGCACTCCACCCCGGCGCAGGGCTCGCTGATGCAGAAGCCCGGGCACTCGATGTCTTCGGGATCACAGCTGCGGCGATCGCAGAAGCTGGCCTCGGGGCACTCACCGTTCACACACGGATCGGCGCACTGGCCCTCGACGCATTGCTGGACCCCTTCGCAGGGGGCCTCTTCGTCCACCGTGCCGTCGCAGTCGTTGTCGAAGCCGTCGCAGACCTCGGGGGCCGACTGCGGTGAGGAGCAGGGGGTCTCTTCACCATCGACACACTGCACCAGACCAGGGCCACACTCGCCGTTGCAGGCCTCGGTGAGATCTTCGTCGACGCGGCCGTCGCAGTCGTCGTCTTCGAGGTTGCACGCCTCGTCGAGGGGCATCTGGGCGTCACAGTTCACGTACTCACCATCGACGCAGGTCTCGAGGCCGCGGCCACAGGCGGTGAAGCACGAGCGCTGCACGCGCTCGTCGATCTGGCCGTCGCAGTCATCGTCGGCGTTGTTGCAGGTCTCGCCGGCAGGCTGAGGGGCGTCGCAGTCCACCCAGGCACCGGCGACGCAGGTGGCGGCGCCAGCGCCGCAGAGGGTGTCGCAGGAGCGCATGAGGTTCTCGTCGATGTTGCCGTCGCAGTCGTTGTCGGCGTTGTCGCAGACCTCGTCGGCGGCTTCGGGGGCGTTGCAGGGGCCCAGCGTGCCATCCTCGAGGCAGGCCTGCACCCCTTCGCCACAGGCGTTCTCGCATTGGGCGAAGGCGAACTCGTCGATGCGACCATCACAGTCGTCGTCTTCGCCGTTGCACTGCTCGGTGGGCAGGTCCGGGGCGTCACAGGCACCCCACTCACCCTCGACGCAGCTCTCTTCACCAAGGCCACAGAGGTTGCCGCAGGGGCGGGTCAGCTCTTCGTCGATGTTGCCGTCGCAGTCTTCGTCCTGGTTGTTGCAGACCTCATCTGTGGGCTCGGGGGCGTTGCAGGCGGTCAGCTGACCGCCGACACAGCGCTGGATACCCTGGCCACAGGCGTTGGCGCAGGCCACGATGACCGCTTCATCCACTGCACCATCGCAGTCGTCGTCCCGGCCGTTGCACTCTTCGGCGACGGGCTCGCCTGCGCTGCAGGGTCCGAAGACACCCTCGGCGCACTGACGCACCCCGGCGCCGCACTGGTTCACGCACGCCTGAGTGACAGCTTCGTCCACAGTGCCATCGCAGTCGTTGTCGACGTTGTCGCAGACCTCAGGAGAGGGGATTGGGCCGTTGCAGAGCCCGAAGACCCCGGCGTTGCACACCTGAGTGCCAGCACCGCAGCCGTTGTCGCAGGCTCGGGTGACGTTCTCGTCGGTGCGACCATCACAGTCATCGTCGGCGCCATTGCACAGCTCTGCTGCGGGATCAGGGGCGTCGCAGCCGATCCATTCACCGGCGTTGCAGGTCTCTTCACCACGACCACAGGCGGTCTCACAGGTGCGGGTCAGGTTGTCGTCGATGGCGCCATCGCAGTCGTCGTCGACACCGTTGCAGGTCTCGATCTGGGGGAGGGGGGCGTCACAGGCGCCGAAGACTCCACCCTCGCAGGTCTGCACCCCAGCACCACAGGCGCTGGCGCAGGCGCGGGTGACGTTCTCGTCGGTGTTGCCGTCGCAGTCGTCGTCTTCCCCATTGCACTGCTCCGGGGTGGGGGATTGGGCGGAGCAGGGGCCGAGCTGGCCCTGCACGCACACCTGCGTGCCGTTGCCACAGCCCGTGGCGCAGGGGGCCTCGACGGGCTGACCGTCGGGGCCGAGATCGATGGTGCCGTCGCAGTCGTTGTCGACGCCGTCACAGACCTCGGGGAGCTCGGGCGGGGCGTCGCAGTTGGCCCACTCGCCGCCGATGCACGACTCCGTGCCCTGACCACAGGCGGTGTCGCACTGCCGCAGGAGGCCCTCGTCGATGACGCCGTCGCAATCGTCGTCTTCCCCGTTGCAGGCTTCCTGGGGGATGGCCTGCTGGATGATGTCCTGGAGGGCGAGCTGAAGGCCGAGGCGATCGCTGGCGAAGTAGGCCGAGCCGGTCCCGCCTGCCTGAGCGATGTTGTTGAGCAGATCGCTGCCTTCAGTGTCTTCCCCGAGGCCCAGCACGAAGGTGCGGACTGGGGTTTGCTGACCGGCGAACTGCACTGAGTTGAGCAGGGCAGCCTCGGCCACCGGATCGCCAGCGCAGGTCTCCTCGCCGTCGGTGATGAGCAGCACGAAGTAGTCGCGACAATCTCGCCGATCGTCCTGTGGGATGACGTCTTGCAGGAAGTAGCCGTTCGCCGAGCGCAGGCTGCCCCCAATGGGGGTGCTGCCGTCGGCCCGCAGCTCGCGGTTGCCACCCTCGGCGTAAGGAGAGTCTTCGGCGTTGTCGATCCAGGTGAGGATCTCGTTCTGGTTCTGATCGGCGATGGAGACCAGCAGCTCGCCACCTTCGAGGCAGATGTCGCCGTAGCCGTCATAGTTGAGCTGGCCCTCGCCGGGGGCATAGGGCAGCTCGTCGTAGAAGGTGGCGAAGGTGCTGTAACTCGCCTCGTCGAAGGGGTTGCAGCCGCCACAGTTCTCGCAGAAGCAGGTGGAGCGAATGCCCGGGCCCTCTCGCTGCGTGAAGCGCATGAGGCCGAACTCGAGCTCGCTCACCCCGAAGAGGGTGGTGGCCAGGGCCTCTTTGAGGATGAACATGCGGCTGTCGTCGGGCAGGCCGTTGCCGTCGACGTCCACCCCGGGGAGATCGTCCGAGCCGTCACCGAAGGTGAGGGGCCAGCACGTCTCGTCGGGCAGGCACTGGCCGCTCCCTGGGCAGGTGGGATCCGGGCAGACGAAGCCCGGCACCTGAAACTCCGCCCCACACCGCCAGTCACACGGAATCGTGGAGCGCGGCGCCAGGGTCATGGAGCCCGAGGTGTCGAAGATGACGAGCATCTTGGGCTTCACCAGCGACTGCCCCCACGCAGAGCTGGTGGCTCCGGCGATCAGGCCGAGGCCGACGAGGAGCGTGCTCATCAAGGCTCGAAGCCTCGAGGCACGTCGGATTCGAGTCCCCTCCATGGTCCTTCAACTCCCTCTCTGTGGCGAGGCGTGTCACCTCGCCGATATGTACGGTCTATGCTGTTGGCCTGTGCGATGGCGCAGTCTGATTCGGGCAGTGTAGCAGCGGCCTCGGATCTGGTGCACGGCGTTACTCTTCGTCTTCAGGGAGCCACTCTCCCTGCTCCCAGCGCATCCAGGCCTCGCCTTCGGGGTTCTCGTCTTCCCCGAAGAGCAGCTCGTTGTTCACGCCTGCGTCGTCGAAGTGCTTGATCGAGCAGACGTCGCTGCCCTGACCGTAGGCCTCTCGAGTCTGCATCTCACGCTCTCTCTCGAGCTGTCGCTCACGACGCAGCTGGTCATCGTCAAACCCTCGTACGGCGCCGTCGTCTCCTGGCTTGAAGGCATCTCGAGCCTCTTGCAGTGCCATCTCCGTGAGCATCGCGATGGGGTGGTGGGCGTAGATGAGGCCTTCTTTGTTGAGCTTGGTATGCACCGTGACCCCGGTATCCCACCATAGGTAGTTCTTGTACTGCTCTCGCCAGATGCGGGCGTTGCGGCGGGTTTGCCACTCGTACTCCGTGCCGCCGCCGAACATGCCGGCGAAGTCGGTCTTGTCGTACCACTCGGTCACGTGCTGGATGATCAGGTATCGCAGCTCTTTTGCGCGGGCGCCTTCTGCGTACGCCTGCTGGATCTCGGTGGGCGAGAGCGGGTAGCCCCCCTCGGCGAGCCCGCGGAGCTCTTCACCCTTGCGACCGAGGCGCCGCCAGACCGCACGGGCGTTGCACAAGATGTCTTCGTAGGGGTCGTCCTCGACGATCTCGAAGGCGGGATCGTTTTTCGCCACAAAAGGCCGGTTGCCGATGATGGCCATGTCGACGAGGGGCATCATCTCCCCGTCGGCCACCCCGGAGAAGACATCGGCGTGGCCCACAAGCTCGCCGGCTTCGATGGGCACCTCGATGAGAGCCACCCGACCTGTCTCCAGGGCATAGAGCCCCGGGGCGCTCTTGGCCCGGCCGTCATCATGGTACTCCGCCAGCTTGCTGCGCCCTCGCGGCTGCTCGATGAGCTTCCTGATCCAGGGGATGGGGCTCTTGGTGGTGAGGGGCTGCTGCTTGAGGTGCATCAGCAGGGTGAAGAACTCCACCGCCCGGCGGCCGAAGTTGATCTTGTGCTTGATGAGCACGAAGTTGGGGCTGCCGAGACGATCGCGCTCCATGTTCCGGGCCACGAGCAGCGTGCCTGCCGCGGGCGCCACCACTGGCGTACCCGGGTAGCCCTCTTCGGCGGCCCGGGCAGGCATGTGCACCCCGGTGTGCCAGGCCTGATTCACCCCGACGGGGAAGAACCCCGACTCCCCTTGTTCGATCTGCTGAAAGTAGCTCTCGGCCAGGGCCTGCACCCGATCAGCGCTCATCTTGGGGATCTCGCTGAGGTTCTGGGTGTCGGGCAGGGTGACGGGGTAGTAGAGCTGGCGCCCGCGAATGCCGGTCACCACCCGCTCCCAGTCGAAGCCGGGGCCTGGATCCCACTTGTTCGCCGAGACGTGATAGTGGGCCACGATGCCGGCGAACGAGCCAAAGCTCTGCAGCTTGCGATCGACCACCTTGCCGTCGGGCCCGATGGGGATCTTGCCCTCGACGTTGGGGAAGAACTTCACGAGGGCCTGCAAGACGGCGATGAGCGACTCGTACTGGGCGTCGGTGTACCCAAGACTCACCAGGCGGCCGCCGTTGATGCGTCCGCTGAAGACCTCTCGATCCATGTGCCGTGGGGTCTGGCGCTCCGGACGACAGGGGTTGTTGAGATCGATGCCGATGCTGTTGTCGTTCACCCCTGCGGCGTGAAACGCCACATAGGCGAGGTTGAGCGGCTGATAGATCGTGCCGTCCACGTCGATCAGGATGTGGGTGGACAGGTTGCGGCTGACGAGGACCCGGTAACAGAGATCGCTGGTGTTGGTGCCGTCGTGGTGCAGCACCACCTTGTTCACCGCGGTCTTGCGGACGTCGGGGCTGAACTTGTTGTACCCGTAGCGTCGCTGGCCGTCGGTGTTCTGCTTGTGGTGGAAGCTGTGTCGCGGATCTTCCCGGTAGGAGATGACCTCCTTGGCACAGGGGATGGCTTCCTGATTGAAATAGAGTGATCGTCCCACAGAGCGTCCCGAAGCCTTAATGCGTTACACAGAGAGAACTGATGCGGCAGGCGAGCGAGTCTGGTGCAACAGGTTCTGCCTCATCACCCTCTAATCCCAGAGGGGCTGCTGAGCCTTCACCGCCGCAGCGGCCTGGGCCTCGATGCCAAAAACCAGTTCATTGTCGCCCACACGGATGACGTCGCCTTCCTGGAGAGCGGTCTGAGTGATGCGCTCGCCGTTCACGAAGGTGCCCGAGTCGGTGTTGTAGTCGGTGAGCACGAACTGCGCGTCGCCGCGATCACGGATGCCGCAATGTCGTGGCGCCACCCCGCGCTCGTTGATGCGGACCGGACAGCCTGCCTCGGCGCCGATGTCCACCACGTCTGCGGCAAACCGCAACACTTGACCTTCCCAGAGACCCGAGCGCCCCACGAGCCGAAAGCGCATGGGCACCTCTTTGGCGCGATCTTGAGCGCAGAACAAACACTCTTTCCAGTCGGGCATCATGGTGCGGCCACAGACCGAGCAGGGCTTCTTCGAGGCTTCGAAGGCCTGGGCTGCCTGAGCCTGGTCGTTCGCCGCGGCTGCAGCGGCCCTTCGGCGGCGGATGATCTTCACCAGGGCGATGATGAAGACGATGAGCCCGAGGACGAACCAGATGATGGCTCGGCCCCACCAGGGCATCGTCTCCCAGAGGTCATTGAGCCAGTCGAGTGATCGTGCGAACCAGCCGAGGCGGTTTTCCACGATGGCAGAGTATTCGAGGGAGAGCTCTCGCCGACCGCCGGACATGCGGGCTTCGGCGACGAAGGAAACGACGTCGCCGGGCAACGGGGGCGGCGCCTGCTCGACGAGGATCTCCGCCTCAAGCACATAGCGCATGTCGAGCTCTTCGGCGGCGTGCTCGATGGCCTCTTTGAGCGAGCCCTCGTCATCGGTTGCGGCACGATGGGTGCCTCCTGACTTCCGGGCGAGTACTCTCAGCGCCCAGGGCTCACCTTCGCCTTCGTCGGGGAGGGTGATGGTCATGATGCGCACGCCACGGCGGCGGGCCATGAACACCATGGCCCGAAGCACCTCGTCGACGCGGCTGCGGGGGAGGCCCTCGTCGATCACCCCGTCGGTGACCACATAGAGCACCCGGTCGAGGGGGAACTCGCCGTCGCGCTCCTTGATGATCTCGGGCACCACGCCATCTTCTGGCGACTGCTCCACCCCAGGGGCCAGGGGGAACCGCTCGAGCATCTTCTCGATGCAGGCGAACTGCCGGCTCGCTGCCTCACCGCCGTAATCGGCGTCGAGGAGCCCGGCGAGGTTGCTCGGCAGCTGATCGACGGCGTCGGACCAGCGCTCCTTGGGCAGCCGCTCGATGGCTTTGCCATAGACACACACAGCAGCCCGCGAGTCACCGGGTTGATCGGTGAACACCCGACCGAGGGCCTTGGAGATCGACTTCCAGCGCTCGGGGTAGCGCCCGTCGGCCACTACGGCGATGGCCCGCGGGGCGTCGGCCTCTTTGGCGAGCATGAACTCAACGTCGTCGGTGACCTGAAAGCCATCGCGCATGATGCGGAACTTCAGGCTCTCCTCTGGTGGGATCGACCGCCAGTCCTGGTCGCGGAGCATGGTGACCCAGAGCCGGGCGCCGGGCAGAGCCGTGGGCTCGTAGCGATCGATCTTGATGCGGGCAGAGGCCCCGAGGGGGGACAGCGCCATCACCGCAAAGAGAGTGATGGCGGCGTATCTGAGCCAGGCGCCGATCAACAGCCGAACACCAGGGGGGCTGTGAGCACCTGCACGACGACGGGCTCGCCCGTGGCCCCATCGAGGGTCTCGGGGGTGCAGGTGATTGGGGTCCACTCCTGGTCCCGCTCGAAGTGAGGCACACGGAGCGTGGCGTGGCCCTCAGGGCCGGTGGCGTCCACGCACTGCTCGGCTACACCTGCCACCACCACCCGGTAACGCTTGGCCCCAGGGCATCGCAGCTGTACCCGGCCACCCGCTCTCACCCTGGACACATCGGATGTGGCCTCAGGGAGTCGGTCGAGAGGCTGCGAGGCAGCCCCACGGACCACGGCGACGCCTACGAGGCCTGCGGTGGTGGCGCCGAGGACTGCGCGTCGAGAAGGAGGTCGGGAGGCGTGGTCGTCGCTCATGCTTGGGCTTTGATGAAGGGTTTCACGACGATCAGGATCACAATCCCGGCGAGCAAGAGCAAGGTGATGATGTGAAGCGCCAGGAAACGCCTGGGGCGATCCGGGCCTTTGAGGCCTCGCATGGCGAGGTGATCAATGACGAACAGGCCGCCGACGAGGCCGAGCTTGGCGTGCATGAAGGGCTGTCGCAGCAGTGCCTGCTGCTGATGCAGCATCCAGATGCCTGTGAGGAATACGAAGAACGCGCCCGGCGCCGCGAGCCTGAGGTAGAGCCTTCGGCCAAGTGTCTTGACCTGATCGCCAGGACTCAGCGCCAGCATACGGGTCAAGGCGACAAGGCCGCCTGCCCAGAGGAGAAGCGAGAAGATGTGAACTGCACGGACCCACTGCATGGCCTCGGTGTAGATCGGGACGCCGTCGACAGCAAGCCCACCCATGATCTCACCCCTGAAAAGTACATGTCATCGGTTGACTACCTATTGGTAGGTAGTTACGTTGATTGCATCAAGACACACTGGAGGATCCATCATGAGCACCGCGACAGGCTTTGCATTGCGAGCAGACTTTGATGTCCGGGAGGTCGTGCATCTCGACGACGAGCCCTGGGTGCCCTCTCCGGCCCCAGGTGTGGATCGACGCATGCTCGATCGGGTCGGTGAAGAGGTGGCCCGGGCGACCACCGTGGTCCGGTACGCCCCTGGGAGCAGGTTTGACAGCCACACCCACAGCCTGGGCGAAGAGTTCTTTGTGCTCGAAGGGGTGTTCTCCGACGAGCACGGCCACTACCCCGCGGGGACCTACGTACGGAATCCGCCGGGATCGAGTCACGCCCCTTATACAGAGCACGGCTGTACGATTTGGGTGAAGCTGCGGCAGTTCGATCTGCGCGACACCGAGCGGGTGGTCATCAACACACGCGACGCCGACTTCGTGCCGGGCCAGGTGCCCGGCCTCACGGTGTTGCCCCTGCACAGTTTCGAGGGTGAGCACGTGGCCCTGGTGCGGTGGGCGCCAGGGTGTCGCTTCGTGCCCCACACGCACTGGGGCGGCGAAGAGATTCTGGTGCTCGAGGGGGTGTTCTCCGACGAGCATGGCCACTACCCCACGGGGACATGGCTCCGGAGTCCTCATCTGAGCCGACACGCACCATATTCCGAGGCGGGCTGCCTCATCTACGTGAAGGTGGGGCACCTGAGCCCTGGGTCATGACGAGGTCGTCCGTGACCCAGCCTCGCTAGAGGCATTCAGAGCAGTAGAGCCTCTTCAAGGCCTACTTCTGCCCATGCCCGCTCCATCCTCAAGACCATCCCCCCTGAGTCCGAGCGAGACGATGACATCTGTCCGGATCCTGATGTGTTGGGGTCTCGGCGGCACTGTGATCAAACCGGTGGAGAGGCCGGTCTGGGAGGGGATCCGTGAAGCACTCACTGTCAGCGTTGTGGATGATCAGCGCGGTGATGTTCGCCTGCGAGGGCGGAGATGATGGCAATCAGACATCAGAAACACCCGACGCCAGCCTTGCCGGCGGCATCAGCGGGGAGGCCGGCTCTGGTGGTGGAGCTGCAGGTGCCGGTGGGGAGGCCGGCGCTGGCGGGGACATCGGCGGCGCTGGCGGTGCGCTCGGAGGGGTCGGTGGTGAGGCTGGCACAGGTGGAGAGCCTGGAGGCGCAGGTGGGGAGGCCGGCGTCGGTGGCGAAACGGGCGGCGCTGGGGGCGAAGCCGGTGCAGGTGGTGAAGCGGGCGGCGCAGGTGGGGAGGCCGGTGCTGGTGGCGAAACTGGCGGCGCAGGCGGCGTAGGCGGCGAGGCCGGAGGCGCCGGCGGCGAGGCTGGCGGTGCTGGGGGCGAAGCTGGCGCAGGCGGTGAAGCGGGCGGCGCTGGTGGAGAGGCCGGTGCCGGTGGCGAAGCGGGTGGTGCCGGCGGCGTTGGCGGCGCTGGGGGGGCCGCACCGGCCGTTGTGTGTGGTGATGGCTTCGTCGAAGGCTTCGAAGAGTGCGATGACGACAACCTCTTCGAGGGAGATGGCTGCGATGCGACGTGTCAGCTCGAGGTGCCCGATGTGCGGCACGTGGAGCCTGACGGTCGTGAAGCCCCCTTCGATCTGAATTTCGACGAGACCGGCACTGCGTCGGTCATCTTTCAATTCCAGGCCCCAGGAGAAGCGGACTGGTTCCGGTTCTCGGTGGACGCGGCCACGGACATGACGTTCGAGACCAGTGGCCTCTTCGAGGCTGCCTGCTCAGGTGACATCTATCTCGAGATCTTCGCCGAGGGTGAAGAGACCCCCATCGTGGGCGACGACGACGATGGCGTGGGGCTGTGCGCATTGATCACACCCCAGCGGGACGAGGGCGCTCGGCGCTTGGGCCCTGGTGCATACTTGGTGCGGGTGCGTCCCTCGTTGCCCGACGACGTCATTGGGTGGCATCGCCTCGTGGTCCGTCAGGTGGGCCAGCTGTTGCCTCAGGATCCATGTGACGAGGTGGGCCGGATGGGTCGCTGTGTGGACGGCAGTTTCTGTGACGCTCTGCTCGATGATCCTGTCTGTGTGAGTCACGGATGCAGTGACGGTCGCCGAGGGCCTGCAGAAGAGTGTGACGATCGCAACCTCGTCAACGGTGACGGATGCGACGACACATGCGCCATCGAGACCCCTGGCGTTCGGGCCACCGAGCCTGACAGCGCCGAGTCGCCCAATGCGCTGCTCTTCGATCTCAGCGGCAGGGCAGAGGTGCTCTTCACCCTCAACCCCGAGCAGGACGAAGACTGGTTCTTCCTGAATGTAGAGCCCGGAGTCGACGAACTGCGCATCTCTACGGCGGCCTGGTTTGGTGATGGCGATTGTGCCGGAGACACCACCCTCACGCTGTACCGAGCCGGTGAGGCAGGACTGGAAGAGGTGGCCTCCGACGACGACGATGGTGCGGGCGGGCTGTGCGCTCGACTCGACCCTGCCCGGGATCCCGAGATGGTGAACCTGGAGCCAGGGGGCTATCTGATTCGGGCGGCGAGCTTCAACGGTACGATCACGGGTCTCAACCGCCTCGTGGTGGCCAAGATCGGCCGCGTAGACGTGGGCCTGCCCTGTGTGTCAGAGGATCTCGATCGGCCGTGTGTCGAGGGCGCATATTGCCCTGAGGCAGGCGAGGCGCCTGTGTGTACGCTCCACGCCTGTGGTGATGGCCGCGTGGCCCCTGCGGAGGAGTGCGACGACGGTGATCAGCAAGGCGGCGACGGGTGCAGCGCCCTGTGTGAATTCGAGCTGCCCTACACCGAGCGACACGAGCCGGACGCCGAGGACGCGGCGTTGAGTCTCAACTTCTTCGATGGCGAGGCGAGAGGTCTCTTTGAGCTGGCCACGGCCGGTGACGTGGACTGGTTCGCATTCTCTCTCGAAGCCCCCGTCGATCTGCGGATTCACACCGAGGCCCACGCGGGCGAAGGCTGTGAAGGGGACATTTCGATGGTTCTCTATGCCGCTGGCGCCGAGCCTGTGCCCGTGGCCAGCGATGATGACGACGGCCCGGAAGGGTGCGCACGTCTGGACCACATCGTCGACGATGCGCTGCGAGACCTGCCCGCTGGAGATTATCTGATCGCGATCAGCGGCTTCCTCGATCTGCCTGCAGGTTTGAACCGCATCACCCTCACCCAAATCCCCCGGCTGGAGGAGGGCGGGGCCTGTCGTTCGGATGGCGCCGAGGGGCGCTGTGGCGCAGGGCTGGTGTGCGGTCGGGTGATCGACGGGCTGGGGAGCTGCCTGCCCGAGGGGTGCGGCAACGGGTTCCCTGATCCCGGTGAGGCCTGTGACGACGGCAACGCGAATGACGCTGATGCATGCAGCAACCTGTGCGCTCTGAATCAGCCCCGGGAGTCGGAGCCCAACGATGTTGATGGCGAAGCTTTTGGTGCGTCCCCCGACGCTGGAGACGCGCCCTGGTACATCGTGCACACACTGGCAGCCGACGACGTCGATCGGTTCACCTTCGAGGTGGTGGGCACCATCCACGACGTCGAGCTCTGGACGGTGGATGGCTTTGGTCGATGCCCTGGAGCCATCAGAGGCTACGTCACCGCAACCGGCGCCGAGAGTGTGCTCGCCGAGACGGAGAGCGCCTGTGCGCGTTGGACTGCCCGAGATCTGGCGCCAGGCAGCTACACAGTGCACATCACCGCCACGGGCGATGCCGTGGGCACGGCGCTGGCCAGCAGGGCTCGCCTCATCGACATCAGCGATGTCGGAGGCCCGTGTGACGATGGAGCGGCCCGATGCAGCGATAGGGCGTGGTGTGGTGGAGGCACGTGCGTGGCGCACCGTTGTGGCGACGGGCTGCTGGCCCCTGCTGAGGAGTGCGATGACGGCAATGACGCATCCGAAGATGGCTGCAGTGCGCTGTGTACTCGGGAGGACATCACCGATGTCTCTACTGGAGGTCGCTTCGATGGTGGCTTCGAGGAAGAAGGCAGTGATCTCTACCCCTTCACTCTCGAAGGGCGTGGTGAGGTGACCGGTCACGTGGAAGATGCCGAGGGTGGCTGTGCCGAGCTGGTGGAGCTTTCATTGGAGCAGATGAGCGAGGGTGCCTGGCAAGCCGTGGAGTGGCCCGCCCCCGAAGGTGCCCAGGGCGATTTCTGCGCGCCCCGTGTGGCGGATCTGGCTGCGGGTGACTACCGCGTCGTGGCCAGCGGCTTCCTCGGCGCCGGCAGTGGTCCCTACACCCTGGTGGTCGATGTGGTGGACCTGCTCGAGGCCGGCGCTGCCTGTACTCCAGAGGCGGTGTCTACGCGCTGTGCGGACGATTTGACCTGCATCGCCGAAGGCGAAGGACACATGTGTGGCTTCCCGACGTCCGCCGCCGAGGTGAGTGCTGGGGGTGCCTTCGAGGGTGGCTTCCAGGCTGAGGGCGCCGATGACTTCACCTTCAACCTCGAGGCTTCTACCTTGATGAGCGCGGCGCTCTCTGATGAGGCTGGACGATGCGAAGAAGCTGTGATGACGCTGCTCGCAGAGCAGGGCGCCCATCTCGCGCCCGAGGCCGAGGCACTCGGCGGCGCCGGGCAGTGTCCGTCGATGACCGTGGAGGTCTCAGCGGGTGATCACCGCTTGCGGGTGACGGGGTATGAAGGGGCTGCCGTGGAGGCCTACACCCTGTCCGTAGCGTTCCAGACGATCCGCGAATCTGGCGAGCAGTGTGATCGCAGCGGCCTGTTGGACACTTGCCGCTCTGGCTCGACGTGTTTGATGACCGAGGTAGACGGCACTGGGGTATGTGGGATCTTCTCGCCTGCTGTATCCGAGGCCGAAGTCGAACCCAACCAGACCGCTGCTCAGGCCCGGGTGTACGCCCCCGATGCCATCGTGCGAGGTCGCTTGCAAGCAGACGGGGAAGCCGCAGATCTCTGGGATGTGGTGCACGTGGAGATCGATGAGGAGACGCTGCTTCTGGCCCGCACGGGCGATGAGGCTGGCGGGTGCGGCGCTCAGCAGGACACCCAGCTCTATCGTGTGGACGCCGCTGTGCTCGATGCAGACGGTATAGACGCCGCCATCGCGGGTGCCCTGGCGAGCAATGATGACGATGAGGGTACGGTGTGTAGCCGCCTCGAAGAGGCTCTGCCTGCAGGTCGACACACGTATGTGGTGCAGACCTTCGGTCGCGCCTTGTCCTTCGACTACACCTTCACAGTGCGTGCCGCGACTGCAACCGGTGAGCGGTGTGACGCCGCCGGGGTGCAGACTTTCTGTGGTCAGGGGGCGAGCTGCATGGATGCCGACGGCGACGGCGACGGCCTGTGTCAGTGAGCGTGATGCTTCACTGAATCTGATCGGCGATGAGGTGCAGCCAGGGGCTCCCTGCGTCTGCGGAGGCCGGGCCCCCACTCAGGCTCAGGGGAATGGGCAGGGCATCATCGCCCTGGGTGAAGACCTGATCTGCGATCATCGAGGCGATGCTTTGTGCGAGCTGCGCTGAGAACAGCTCGGTCTGCGTCACGTTCACTGGCCCCCGGGGCGTGCTCACCACGTCGGCGAGGACCTCGATCTGCAAATCAGAGCTGAGGCCGTCACTGGCGTCGAGATCTTCAGCGTCGAGGGCCACCCCAGCGTCGATGTGCAGCGACACCAGCACGAGCACTTCACCGGCAGCAGAGACCTCGAGCAGCAGCTCGGGCAGCACGATGTGCAAAGGCCGGTCACCTGACACCAGGCTGGCCATGGGGGCGAGGAGAGGGCGCGTCTGGATCACCACCGGGGTCTCAGGGGGGATGCCCTCGGCCGCCGAGCCCAGGGCGTTTCTGAGGCTGCCCACATTGAGGGGAGGCAGCGCGCCTTCGCCCCCAAGCTCGAGGTTGAGGTCGAGGGCGCCAGTGGACCACGCCCCGTGCAAAATCCTGTTGATGAAGTCGAGGGAGAAGGCCACATCGAGGGGGGCTTGCCCCTGGTGGCTCGGCATGCCGCCCAGGGGGGGCAGGGTGCGGGCTTGAAGGACCGGATCCGCCACTGTTGCGGAGGCGTCCATCTGCACCGAGACGCCAGCCCGGCTCATGTCGACATCGGTGATCCCAAGGCGCATCTCCACTGTCTGCTCACCAAAGGTCACGGCACGGGTGAGGGCCGCAGGATCGAAGAGCTCGGCGATGACAGCCATGCGAACTGCATCAGCGATGGAGGTCTGAATCGTGTTGCGTACAGTGTCTTCGAACCAGCCCTCAGCGAATTCGGGCACGAAGGGGATGTCGTACTCGAAGTTTCGCAGCACCACAGAGGCTCCGAGGACGTCGAGGCCGAGACTGCCATCGGGGGTGGGGAACACGTCGACTCGGGTCTCCACCTCAAGGGGATCTGCGTCTCCGGTTCCCGAGAAGGTGATCTCAATGCCGAGATCCACCACGCCGGAGAGGCCAACATGCAGTGTGTCGACCTCGAGGCGGACATTGAGGTGATCCTCTCGGGGCCGAAGGGCCAGCCGAATCTCGCCGTGCTCGAGGGCGGTGAGGGTCACCCCCTCGGGCATGTTGGCTTCGAAATAAGGTCGAAGTTCGAGCTCGTTGGCGAAGACCGTGAGCAGCTCGGAGACATCTTGGAGGCCTTGCTCGGACATGAAGACCGAGAGGGCTTCGACCTCGGCGTTGGGATCAGCAGTGGCCCCTACGAGGACCGACCGACGATCTTCCGCCTGGGTGGCGTTGTCCCGAGCCTGGGCCACGAGGGTGTTGATCCCGTGACTCAGAGGGACCTCTACAGAGAAGTCGCCATTGGCATCGGGCACCACGGCCTCACCAGCGACGGTGAGGGTGGGGGATTCGCCGCCCTGAACCCAGCCAGAGACCACCACGTGATCTCCGCTCAGGCGCACACCCCGAGCAGGCTCGGTGATGACCAGCTGGACCGGGCCGGGTCCTGGCGGTGGGCCGCCTGCTGCGCCGCCAGATCCGCCAGGAGGTGGCCCCCCTGCGACACCGCCAGCGCCCGCTGCGCCGCCCTCACCCCCAGCGCCACCTGCACCTGCCATGGGGGCTGGGGGTCGGCCGCCGTTGCCACCTGCGCCCCCTGTGGGGGTCTCCACACCACCAGACCCCCCAGTGGGGATGCCATCGGGGGGCGTGCCCTCCTGATGATTCGAGGGGCCCTCGGGTAGAGGGGTGCTCTCGTCACCTCCGCAGGCGGCGATGCACAGGGCGAGGCCGGTGAAGATGGCCCATCGGCCCATGCTCGAGGTCAGCGTGGTGTGTTTCATGGCCACTCAGTTTAGCGAAGGACGTGCCACCCAGCGTGAAGTCTTGGTGACAGGTAAATCAAGGGGGGTGCTGGACTTTGTCACCACAAATCGCCTGTGATAACCACAGAAGTGTGTCCGATCTTCAGCGTGGCGGAGCATGGCCCGTCGTCTGCCCGTGCTGGGGTCGGCGCCCCTCATCGTCCGAGGGCAACTGGTCACCCTGGTGGCCACCAAAATGCCTCGGGGGCGCTTTTTGGCGACCCCCCCTTTCAGAGGCCCCGGTCTCGATGACGATTTCCTCACTGGGCGAGACAGGAGAGGTTTATGGGCGACGATCTGCGTAGAGGACACGGCGAGGCCGGTCTGGACAAGGACTACGAGGCAGAGGCCAAGGCGGCCCGAGATCTCCTCGGTGAAGGCAAGCTCGCCGAAGCGGCGCAGCGGATGGCGGCGGTGCTCACCGCTGATCCCACACGGGAAGACTGGATCGTCCTCATCGACGACATCTTGTCTCAGGCCGCCGACCCGCTGGCGCTGCTCGACTTCAGCACCCCACGTGTAGAGGTGGGCCAGGTGGCGGTGCAAGCCCGCGCCCTGGTGCACGAAGGTGAGCTCACCGAGGCCCTGGCCCTGCTGTCGCAGGTCTCCGCGGCCCGGCCCGAGGTGCCGTTCCTCACCTGGGCGGAGTCCTGGCTGGACGAGTACCCCGAGGCGCTCACCGATCTCGAGCCCGATCTCATGGGTGATCAGGTGGTGGGACCGTGCCTGAGGGCCCTCGGGGAGATGCCCGCGCCCCTCGACGAGGCTGATCCTCGTCGCCTGCTGGTGGCGGCCTTCGAGGCCCTGTGCAGGCGTTGCCGGGATCACTGGCCCGAGCAGCCCCTGCTCTGGTCTGCTGGCGCCTCCGCGGCGCGGCGCCTGGGGCGGCTGAGCGAAGCCGTGACCCTCGCCCGTCAGGGGGTGAAGCTCGGTGAAGACTGGCACACCTGTGTGGGCCTCGCCTGCGCCCTGAGAGATGCGGGCCGGGTCGACGAGGCAGTGACTTTCTACCGCCAGGCGTTGACCTACGAGCCCGAGGACATCACCGCCCGCCTCGACATCGCCGACACCCTGCTCGATTGTGGTCGCCTCGAGGGCGCCATCGAGGCCTACGAAGAGGTCCTCAGCCGGCACCCGGCGCACCCTTGGGCGCGGCCCTCGGTGCACTACACGCGCTTCCGCCATGGGGGCAGCCCCACCGAGCGGGCGGCGTTGTTGTCCATCGCTGATCGCGATCCGATGAACCTGAGGGCGCAGCAGCTCGCCGACGAGCTCGACCCGCCCACGCCCTACGTGAACCGGTTGCCCGGGCCCGCTGATGCCACGGTGCACGCCCTTCAGCAGGTGGTGGAGCAGATCCGCTTCGAGCCTGCGCGGTACCGTAAGAGCAGCCTCGAGTTGAGGGTGAGCGCCCTCGAGTCGCCGAGCGCTCTGGTGGCGTGGCGCATGCAACTCATGAAGCTCAAGGCCCACGTCTCCCTCGATCTCAAGGTGCAGTCGGTGCCCACCCCTGATCCGCGGGTGCCCCGGACCGACGTGGACTTCCGCATCTGGATGTACGACGGGGTCACCCCCCGGCCGGCGTTCCCGCCCCCCTCCGGGGCCACTGCCGAGGCGCTGGTGCACAGCATCGGTGAGATCGCCCGGCGGCCCTACCGCCTCGAGTCGTGGTCCACGCTCGGCAAGAAGCTCGCCAGCGGCCCCCTCGTGGAGTCGGCGGGGCCGGAGGCCATGGAGATTTTGCTGGGTGCCATGCTCTACCCCCCTGCGCCTCCGCCGGAGCGCGAGGTGGTGGAGTGGGTGCAGCGCGTGCAAATCGCCGCAGCCATGACCCTGGCCTGGCTCGGCGACGAGAAAGACGGTGGCAAGGCTGCCCTCGGTGCCTTGAGATCGCTGGCCCTGGGCCCAGTGGACTGGGTGAACGGCGCGGCCCTGGTGGCGTACACCGCACGGGTCAAAGCCAACCCCACGCTGCGACCACAGCTTGAGGCCATCTTCACCGAGCTGGCCCGCACGCTCTCTGATCAGGGCTATACCGCCTACGAGCTGCCTCTGGCGTCCTGCTGGTTGAGCCTCGGCGCCCACAGCCACGCCCGTCAGGTGCAGCTGAGCACCTGGGTGAAGAGCCTGTTGGGCTGATCTGAGCCCCCCACCCATGGCCTGCTCAGGTCATGGGTCCATCCCCACCCCCTCGACCCCCCCTCCACCTACCTACTTCTAAAACCTTCTAAAATTTCTCTCGATTGAACGGGGTATGATGAAGCACACCCCCCGTTCTATCCGTCGCCGCCCTCAGGGCCGGCACCTCTCCAACCTCGCGATGACTTTGTGGTCACTGCCCCTGATCGCCATGGTGATGAGCGGGTGTACCCGGTCGAACCCCGCCAACGGGCCAGGGGACGGGGACTTCGAACCGGATCTGGCGGCGCCCTTCATCGAGGGGGAGCTGCTGGCGCGGTTCCCCGTGGGCATGACCCGGGAAGAGGTCCAGGCCCGCGTGGAGCCCTGGGGTGGCCAGGTGCTCGACGGCCTCACCTCGGAAGATCTGGAGGTGATGTCCGAGTCCACCATGGTGCACCTCGGCGGCACATGGCGCATCGGCCTGCCCAGCGGGGTCACCGTGGAGGAGGGCATCGAGCTCCTCGGCGCCGAGGACGATCTGGTGCTCGCGGAGCCCAACCACATCGTCGAGGCGGTGAAGACCCCGAACGATCCCGACTACAACCAGCTGTACGGCATGGAGAAGATCAGCGCGCCGCTGGCCTGGGACGTGACCACCGGCAGCCGCGACGTGGTGGTGGCGGTCATCGACACCGGGGTGGACTACAACCACCCCGATCTCGCCGACAACATCTGGACCAACCCCGGTGAGATCCCCGACAACGGGGTGGACGACGACGGGAACGGGTACGTCGACGACTACTACGGCTACGACTTCTGCAACAACGACGCGGATCCCTTCGACGACCACTACCACGGCACCCACTGCGCTGGCACCGTGGCCGCCACCGGGGACAACAGCCGCGGCGTGCCCGGTGTGGCTTGGCGGGCGAGCATCATGTCGATCAAGTTCCTGTGTGGGAACGGCAGCGGCAGCTCCTGGGCCGCTGCTCGGGCGATCCGCTACGCCGTGGACAACGGCGCGGTCATCTCGAGCAACTCCTGGGGTGGCACCGGCCGGTCGAGCAGCATCTCCTCGGCCATCGACTACGCCCGGGAGCGCGGTCAGCTCTTCATCGCTGCTGCGGGCAACTCCAACAAGAACATGGATCACACGAACTTCTATCCGGCGGGCTACGACCACGACAACATCATCAGCGTCGCCGCCAGCGACAGCAGTGATCGTCGGGCGAGCTTCAGCAACTACAGCAGCAGCCGGGTCGATCTCGCGGCCCCTGGTGTGCGCATCCGCAGCACGATCCCCAACAACCGCTACGGCAGCCTCTCGGGGACCAGCATGGCGGCGCCTCATGTCTCCGGCGCTGCGGTCCTGCTCAAGGCCCGCGATCCGGAGATGAGCTACGCCGCCGTGAAGAACCACCTGCTGGAGTCGGTGGATCCCTTGGACAACTGGAATGGCGTCGTGGCCACCGGCGGCCGGATGAACGTCGCCGCAGCCCTGGGCCGCGTGGCCCCGAAGCCCGAGGCACCCACTGGGGTGGTGGCCTCTGTGCTCGACGGCAGCCGGGCCGAGGTGAAGTGGCAGCCCAGCCCCGACGAAGGGGTGACCACCTACTACGTGCACCTCTACGACGCCGACGGCATGCCCATGCCCCCACTCGTGGCCATCGAGGGCCGGGACAACACTCAGGCGGTCCTCGGGCCCCTCGACGCCGGTGATTACCTGGTGGCGGTGAGTGCCCTGAACAGTGTCGGGGAGAGCGCGCAGTCACAGCAGGCGCGCTTCAGCCTCGTCGACGCAGATCCCCCGGCGCAGGTGCCTGATCTGCGGGTGACCCCCCTCGAGGGCGATCTCGTCGCCGTGGAGGGTGCCGAGGCCGACAGTGACTTCGGCCCCGACTGGACGGTGTCCCACCTCGTGGACGACGACGCGTCTACGGCGTGGGCCGCAGAGCCTTCTGCGGCTCAGCAGCCAGCCACGGTGGTCTTTGATCTGGGTCAGGTGAAGGATGTGGGCCAGGTGAAGCTGCGCCCCGCCGCGGGCTTCCCGGAGCTGTTCCCCCGGGCCTTCGAGGTGGCCGCCTCTGTGGACGGCGAGCAATGGACCACGGTGATCCGCGAGATCCCCGAGGGGCCGAACGATGGTGGGGTGATGGGCCGCGATCCCCTCGTCGAGTGGCACCCCTGGATCATCGATCCCGTGCCCGCCCGCATGCTGCGCCTCACGGTGACTGAGCGGGCCGAGCACGAGGGCGGCCTCTTCTACGCTGTGGTGGGCGACGTGGCCTTCCACGAGCAGGCCCTCGACTCCAGCGCGCTGCTGGCGAGCTGGACGGCCCCCGGTGACGATGGCGGCGCCGGCCGCGCTGCTTCTTTTGACCTGCGGGCCGCTCCGGGCCTCACCGCCGATGGTTTCGACGCCGCTCCCAAGTTCCCCACGCCGGAGCCGGGCATGGCGGGCACCCGCCACTTCGCCACCCTCTCGGGCCTGCCCGGAGAGACCGAGATCGGGGTGGCCATCGCCGCCCGCGACGAGTCGGGCAACCGGGGTCCGCTGTCGAACATTGCCGTGGCCCGCACCCTCGGTGTGGCCCCTGGCGGCATCGACGATCTCGAGGTCACCGCCGACGGCGAGGCTGTGGTCCTGAGCTGGACGGCCCCCGCTGACGATGGTCGCGATCCCGCCAGTGGCCCTGTGGCCAGCGTGCGCATTCAGGTGTCGAACTCACCCCTCGACTCGGCCCACTGGGCCGACAGCGAGCCTCTTCAGGTGTCGGTGCAGCCTGTGGCCCCCGGCACCCGCCAGGTGGTCCGGGTGGAGAACCCCCTCGAGGCGCTGCCCCAGGGTCCGCGCTGGTTCTTCCGCGTGCGGGCCGTGGACGAGGCGGCCCTGCTGGGTCCCTGGTCCAACGAGGGCGCTCTCAACGCGCCCCCCCGCTTCGATCAGAGCCCCCCGGGGACCATCAGCTTCCTCAACGGCCACTATGTGGCGGCGTTGTCGCAGCCTGTGCTCATGGCCGTGGACGGCGACGCTGACCGGTTGGCCCTGCTCGATCGCGATCCCCGTACGGGCTGGATGGTGGAGGCCGACGCCGACGCTGGGGTGACCCTGAGCTTCGGCCAGGTCGAAGGGGAGGCCTTCCCCCTGACCCGCGTGCGCCTCTTGCCCCACATGCTCTACCCCGGCGACGTGCCCGGGGAGATTCAGATCATCGCCCCGAGCCCTCAGGGTGGGGGCGAGATGGTGCTCACCCGCCGCGTGATCCCCCAGGAGGAGATCGTACCCGGGCAGCCCATCGACCTGGACTTCGCCCCGGTGATGACCCGCGAGTTCAAGGTGCAGCTGCTGGCGCCCCGCGAGCGCTTCGGCCTCACGGCGGTGGCCCTCGCAGAGGTCTCGGCCTACGAGGCCCTGCCCGGCGGCGGTGCCGCCCGCCTGACCTGGGTGGCCCCTGGCGACGACGGCTTCGAAGGCCTCGCTGAAGAGTACGACCTGCGCCGCAGCGACGCCCCCATCGAAGGCGGCGCCTTCGACCAGGCGGAGCCCGTGGGCCCCATCGCCGCACCCCAGCTCGCCGGGGCCCTCGAGGTCACCGACGTCGGCGGCCTGCCTGAGGGTCGCGACAGCTGGTTCGCTCTGCGCACCCGTGACGACGCGGGCAACTGGAGCGGCGTCTCCGAGACCGTGCGGGTCTCGGTCCCGGCGATCCCCCCTGGCGGGATCGTCGACCTGCAGGTGGTGGAGACCGGCAAGGACAGCGCCATTCTCAGCTGGACCGCCCCCGGCGACGATGGCGACGTGGGCACGGTGACCGACTACGATCTGCGCTTCGCCGAGTCCCCGATCACCGTAGAGAGCTTCCCCGACGCCATGCGCGTCGAGGCACCGGAGCCCAGCCTCGCTGGCACCCTGGAGCGCGTGCAGGTCTCGGGCCTGCCCTCGGGGCGCACCCTGTACTTCGCCGTGATGGCTCGAGACGAGGTGGGGGCCTCCTCGGGTCTGTCCAACATCGCCGAGGGCACCACCCGAGAGAGCACGCCGCCTTCGCCGGTGGCTGATCTCACCGCTGGCGCCGGCCCCGAGACCGGGAGCATCCTGGTGGCCTTCACCGCCTCCGGTGACGACGCCAGCCAGGGCACCGCTGCGGCTTACGACCTGCGCTACGTCATCGGTCAGGAGATGTCCCCCGAGGGCTTCGAGCAGGCCATCCCCATTCCTCTGAACACCCGGCCTCAGCAGGCCGGCGCCCGGGAGCTGCTCACCCTCGCGGGTCTGCCCGCAGAGACCGACATCGCCCTGGCCCTGGTGGTCATCGACGACGCGGGCAACCGCTCGGGCATGTCCAACGTGGCCCCTGTGCGGGTGCCCGGCGCTGCCCCTTCCCAGGTGAACGATCTGGCCATCGCCCAGGCGGGGGCCAACGATATGGTGGTGCAGTTCACCGCCGTGGGGGACGACGGCTTGGAGGGCACCGCCGCCCGCTACGACCTGCGGGTGAGCGCTTCGCCCATCAGCAACGACGGCGACTTCGACCAGGCCCGCTCGGTCCCCGTAGGGGCCGCCAAGCCCGCAGGTGAGCGCATGACCGTCTCGGTGCCGGGCCTCGACGACGCCACGCTCTACCACTTCGCCGTGGTGGCCTTCGACGACGCAGGCAACCGCAGCCCCTTGTCCAACCTGGCCTCGGGCTACACCGCCGACGCCACCGCCCCGGAGGCCATCGGCGACCTGCGCGCCCAGGCCCAGCCCAGCGGCACTTCGGCCCTCGAGGCCAGCATCGCCGGTGACACAGACGCATACGGTGAGGCCACCGGCCCCGAGCTGTTGCTCGACGGCAGCAGCCAGAGCGCCTGGATCACCCCTGTTCGGGATGCCGCCTCGGAGGAGTCGGTGGTCATCGCTGTCCGCGGCGCCGACGGCGGCCTCGCCGAGGTGGCGGGGATTCGCCTGCGGGCCGCTGCGGACTACCCGGACCTGTTCCCCAGCACCTTCACCATCGAGGCCCACGACGGCACCGGCGCGGATCCGCTCTCTGCCGACGTGCCTGAAGAGGGCTGGCAGGTGGTGGTGCGCAGCGAGGGCGCCAGCGCCAGCGCAGCCGAGGCGCTGGAGCGCAGGTTCGCACCTCAGCAGGCCCGCTGGCTGCGCCTGCGCGCCGAGACCGAGATCGACGAGGCTGGCCGCCACCTGCTCGCCGTGGGTGACTTCGAGGCCCTCGCCGCCGACAACGGCAGCGCCTCGGTGCAGCTGACCTGGACCGTCCCCAGCGACAAGGGCCCCACGGGGCGTCCTGCGCGCTACGAGGTGCGCTACGCCGCCTTCCCCCTCACGGCAGAGAACTTCGAGCAGGGGACCGAGGCCGGCGCCGGCGCGCCCAGCCAGCCCGGGGGCCCCGAGGCCCTCGTGGTGAGCGGCTTGAACCCCGAGACCCGCTACCACTTCGCCGTGGTGAGCATCGACGACGCCGGCAACCGCAGCGCCCTGAGCAACAGCGCCGAGGCCGAGACCCCTGGGGTGGCCCCTGGCACCGTGCTCGATCTGCGAGGCACGGAGCTGGAGCAGGATCGCCTCGTGCTGACCTGGACCGCCCCTGGCGCCGACGGCGACGCTGGCGGCTCCGCGGATCGCTACGACATCCGTATGAGCGCTGCGCCCATCACCGTGGACAACTTCGAGCAGGCGGCCATCGTCGAGGGCGCCGGCGGCCCCGCTGTGCCCGGTGAGGTGGAGCGCCTGCCGGTGGCGGGCCTCGAGCCCGGTACGGACTACTACTTCGCCCTGCGGGCCTACGACGGCGACGAGGCCAGCGCCCTGTCGAACGTGGCTCAGGTGCGGACCCTGGAGCCCCCGGAGCAGGTGCCCCCGGCCACAGTGCAGGACCTCGCCGCCACCACCGACGAGCGGGTTGCTGGCGCCGTTGCCGTGACCTGGACCGCCCCAGGCGACGACGGCAACCTCGGCCAGGCCACCCGCTACGACCTGCGGTGGTCTGCGTCGCCCATCAACGACGGCAACTTCGCCTCCGCGACGTCCGTGCAGGGTCTCGATGCCCCTCAGGCTGCTGGGGCCCAGGAGTCCACCATCGTCACTGGTCTGCCGGGAGAGAGCGCGGTGTGGTTCGCCCTCGTGACCTACGACGACGTGGGCAACATGAGCGGCCTGTCGAACATCGCCGAGGCGGCCACTCGGGCTGAGCCCCCGGCGCAGATCGTCGATCTCGCCGCCGAGGTCCGTGGGGCCGAAGGGGTGCTGACCTGGACCGCCCCTGGCGCTGATGGCGAAGAGGGTCGGGCCGCGGCCTACCAGCTCTACATCGAGACTGCCCAGTTCGACAGCGTCGAGGGTCTCACCCCTGTGGCCGACGCCCCGGCGCCCGCTGAGGCAGGCAGCGCCGAGCAATATGTCGCCGCGCTGAGCAACGACACCACCTACTACGCCGCCATCCGCGCCATCGACCCCCAGGGCAACCCCGGGCAGCTGTCGCCGGTGGTGGGCTTCCAGACTGACGATGGCGTGGCCCCTGGCCGCCCGGTGCAGCTCGTGGCCCGGACCGGCGACGCCGCCGGTACCCTGAGCGTCTCCTTCGGCGCCCCCGGTGACGACGGCTACGACGGCACCCCCGCCCAGTACGAGGTGCGCTGGTCCACCAGCGCCTTCGACGCCGCGGGCTTCGAGCAGGCCAACCTCTATGTGGGTGACCTCGCCGTGGGCGTCGGTGGCAGCGAGCACACTCTTACCCTCTCGGGCCTGCCCGGTGAGCAACGCATCTACGTGGCGCTGCGGGCCACCGACGACGCCGGCCTCGTGGGCGACATCTCTGATGTGGCCAGCGCCGAGACCCCCGATGTGGCCCCGAGCCAGATCGCCGACCTCACCGCAGAGTCGGTGGGCGACGGCGGCATCGCCCTGCGCTGGACCGCCCCCGGCGACGATGGCGCCGAGGGCACCGCCGTGGCCTACGAGGGCCGCATGGGCACCGAGCCCGTCACCGAAGACAACTTCGACCAGATGCAGCCGATCCCCAACCTCGGCGCCCCCGCTCAGGGCGGCGCCGCGGAGTCCCTCGCTGTAGAGGGCCTCGCCGGCAACACCACCTACCACTTCGCCCTGCGAGCCATCGACGAGCGGGGCAACCGCGGCGCGCTCTCCGCGAGCGCCTCGGCGAGCACCCCCGATCAGGCGGGCCCGGCCCCTGTGGCCGACCTGCAGGCGCAGACCGGCAACAACGCCGGTGAGGTGATCCTCACGTGGACCGCCGCCGGTGACGACGGCATGGAGGGCACGGCCTCCTCGGTGGAGATCCGCTACGCCGGAGACGCCTGGCCCGGGTTCGAGCAGGCTGCTGTGGCCCAGGCCGCGGTGACGCCCGTCGCCGGTGGCGAGCGCCACGAGGTGACTGTGACTGGCTTGCCCAGCGAGTCCGACCTGACCTTCGCCCTGGTGACCGTCGACGAGGGCGGCAACCGCGCGGCGCCCTCGAACGTCGCCGCAGCTCAGACCCTCGGCGTGGCCCCTGGCGCACCGAGCGACCTCATCGTCGCCGCCGAGGGCGCCGCGGCCCTGCGCCTGCAGTTCACCGCCCCCGCTGATGATGGCGACGACGCCGAGAGCGGCGCCGTGGCCGCCCTGGAGATCGCTTACAGCACCGAGCCCTTTGACGGCGCCGACTTCGACCAGCAGCAGCGCGTCGCCGGCCCCGCCCCCGAGGCCCCCGGCGCCACGCAGTCGGCGGTCATCGAGGGTCTGCAGAGCAACACCACCTACTATGTGGCGGTCCGCGCCGCCGACGAGCGGGCGCAGATCGGCCCCTCCAGCGCTGTGGTGGAGACCCGCACCGGTGACGGTGAGGCCCCCGGCCGCGTGGCGAGCCTGCAGGCCGCGAGCCCTCAGGGCGGGGGTGAGCCCGTACAGGTGGTGGCCGTGAACGGCAGCGCCTCGCTCTCCGAGGCCTGGCCGGTGTCCCACGCCTTCGACGGCGAGCAGGACACGGCGTGGGCGTCTCCCCCTGGCGGTGGCGAGGGCAGCTTCCTCGAGGCCAGCTTCGGTGCCCCCACTCGCATCGGCCGTGTGCGTCTGTACGTCGGGGAGTGGGTGGATCGGTTCCCTGCGGACATCGCCCTGAGCGCTGACGGTGAGATCATCGCCGAGGCTGGGGATCTCGCCCCTGACGCCCACAGCTGGGTGGAGCTCTCCTTCGAGCCCGTCGCCGCGGAGCAGATTCGCCTCGACATCCTCCGGGCCGGTGGCGACGACGACCTGGGCTACGCGGTCATCAACGAGATCTCCGTGATGCCCGCCGACGACGCCCCCGACACCATCTCCCTCACCTGGGTGGCCCCTGGCGACGACGACAACAGCGGTCAGGCCGCGCGCTACGACGTGCGCATGAGCACCGCCCCCATCACCCCGGAGACCTTCGCCGACGCCACCCCCGTGGACGGCGCCCCGGCCCCTGGCGTCGCCGGCACCCCCCAGCAGATGCAGGTGGAGGGCCTCGACGAGGAGACCACCTACTTCTTCGCCCTGAGGACCTACGACGAGTCCGACAACGCCAGCGCGCTGTCGAACGTCGCCGAGGCCACCACCAACGGTGTGCCCCCGGCCCGGGTGGAGGATCTCGTCGCCGAGGCCGATGGCCCCTACGCCGCGGTGCTCACCTGGACCGCCGTGGGCGCCGATGGCCACGTGGGCACCGCCGCCCGCTACGACCTGCGCTACCGCCCCTACGATCTGTCCGACGCCACCTGGCACGAGGCCATCCCCGTCGAGGCCCCGGCCCCTGCAGCCTCTGGCGCACAGGAGACCTTCCGCGTAGATGGTTTGCTCCCCGGCACGCTCTACGCCTTCGCCCTGCGGGTGGAAGATGAGCGGGGCCACGTGTCGCTCACCTCTGTGGTGGCCCGGACCCTCACTGGCGACGGCCCCGACGAGGTCGCCCCTGGCCAGATCACTCGCCTGACGGCCCGCGCCGCCGGCGGTGACGGGCTCCCTCTGGCCCTGGCCTCTGCCGAGGCCTCGGGCTCACAGTTCCCCGACTTCCCTCAGTCCGCCGCCATCGACGGCGATCCCGACACCGCCTGGGCCTCTCCGGCGAAGGGTGAGGGGGGCGAGGAGGTGCTCACGGTGCAGCTCGCCGAGGTCACCGCCGTCGACGAGGTGAACATCCTGCCCCACGACGACTTCCTCGACCTGTTCCCTGAGGACATGCGCATCGAGACGTCTGTGGACGGCGAGGTTTGGGACACCTTGTTCCAGTACAACGGCCCCTCCGGCTCTGGCGGTGTGGTGTGGATGGGCGAGGCCACCCCGGTACAGCACGTGCGCATCACCGTGCAGCGTCGGTTCCGGGATCCGGCCTTCCTGGCGGTCATCGGCGAGGTGCGCCTCTTCGAGGCCGGTGTGGGCGGTACCGCGCTGGTGAGCTGGCAGGCCCCCGGTGACGACGACCAGATCGGCACCGCCACCCGCTACGAGATGGCCACCGTGCAGCCCGGCCAAGAGGCAGCCTGGTTCGAGCCCGAGCTGGCTCCGGCTCCCGCTGGCGCCCCCGAGGCGGTGTTGCTGAGCGGCCTGCCCGCCGGCGACATGGTCATCATGATCCGCGCCATCGACGAGGCCGGGAACGTTGGCCAGGCAGCGGAAGCCTCGGTGACCATCAACCCGGTGCAGTAAACACCAGCCCCACCACAGCCCCCGTGGAGAGGGTGGCCAGGGTCCCGGCGACGAGGGCCCTGGCCCCCAGCCCCGTGAGCTGCCCCCGCCGATCAGGCAGCAAGCTGCCGAGCCCCCCCACGAGGATCCCCAAACTGCCCAGGTTGGCGAAGCCACACAGCGCATAGGTGGTGATGAGCCGGCTCTGCGCCGAGAGGGGCCCGCCCCCGGTCTTCTGGAGCAGGTCATAGGCCACATATTCGTTGAGCAGGGTCTTGGTGCCCATCAACTCACCGGCATAACCCGCCTCCTCCCAGGGCACCCCCACGAGCCACATGACGGGCTTGAAGCACCACCCGCCGACCCGCTGCACTGTGAGCGGTGCGCCACCCACCTCGCCAAAGAGCCCGAGGCCATGATCGACCAGATATACGCAGGCGAAGAGCACGATGAGGGTGGTGGCGACGCCGACCACGACTTTGGTGCCTTCGGCGGTGCCCTCCATGAGGGCCTCCATGGCGTTGTGGGTCTGTCGTGGAGGCATCACCACAGGGCCGTCAGGGGTCGAGGTGTCGGGCATCATCAAGTGCGCGAACGTGAGGGCCGCGGGCACGCTGATCAGCGAGGCCACGATCATGTGGCCCAGAGCGCCGGGCAGGGCGCCCTCGACGAGCTGGGCGTAAATCACCATCACCGTGCCCGCCACAGTGGACATGCCGCACACCAGCACGGTGAACAGCCCGCTGTTGCTCATGCTGCCAAGCCAGGGCCGGATCAAGAGCGGGGCCTCGATGATGCCGAAGAAGACGCTGCTCGCCGCAGAGAAGGCCACCGCTGGAGGCACAGGGAGCACCTTGCCCAGGGCCCAGGCGAGCCCCCTGATGATCGCCGGGAGCACGCCCCAATGGAACAACACCGCCGACAGGGCGCTGATGACCATGATCAAAGGCAGCACTTTGAAGGCCACGATGAAGCCTTTGCTGGGATCAGCGAGGTAGCCGAACATGAACTGGGTGGCCCGGGTGGTGACGTCGTCGAGCACGTGCACCACGCTGTTGAGCGACAACAGCGCCTCTTGAACCGCTGGCAGCCTCAGCAGCACCACTGCGAGGACTGCCTGCAAGCCAAATCCGATGAGGACCCGGCGCCACACGATCTCCCGGCGGGCGGTGCTCAGCCCCACTGCGATGAGCACGAGCACCGCCAGCCCCAACACGGCGATCATTGATGGGGCTCCGGGTCAAAGGTGTAGATGCGATTGGCCCACTGCACAGGCTTGGATTCGGTGAGGAACCACCGAGACAGTTGAGCCATGGCCCCCCGAGAGGCTTCGAGAGAGGCGGTGATGCCACCTGTGTCGAGCTGCTGGTCACTGGCGGGGCCGGAATACTTGTGCCCCACCACGGCCACCGCCGTGGCGATGCCGAGCTCGTTGGCCATGACCAGCTCCGGCCCCACGGTCATGGAGTTCACGTGGGCGCCCTGGGCGGCCCACCAGCGGTTCTCCGCGGCGGTCTTGGTCCGTGGCCCGCCCACATAGGTGAAGACCACCTCCGATGACACCGTGTCCTCGCCAATGCGCTGGCGCAGCTGGTCCGAGAGCGCCCGGTTGCACAGCCCCTCGTCGAGCACGAGGTGCCCTTGCCCGGGGCCAGCAGGGTGAAACACGGTGCAGGCGGTGCCGTCAGGCAGCCTGTTGTCGGGCATCAGCAAATCGGTGACCACCAGAGGCTCAAAGAGCGGCAGCTCCGCGGTGAGCACCCCCACGGAGCTGGTGATGAGCAGCCGATCGCAGCCCACGGCCTTCAGCGCGAGGGCGTGAGCACGCCACGGAATGTGGTGAGGCAAAGTGTCGTGAGGCAGACCATGTCGAAACAGCACGTAGGCCTCTGCCCCTGTGAGGCGATACAGCGTCACTTCACCCGCCCTCGTAGCCACAGGCACTGGCTCGAGGGCGTCTCCAGCGAGGGTGGGGGACTGGAAGGCGCTGCCCAGAATGACGGCGGTGGCCATGGATGCTCCAGCAGAGTAGTTGTTCGGTCTACGAGAGAGGCGCGCATGAGTAACCCGACACGATCGATTTTCGCCACCCTGGATCTGGGCACCACCGGCATCAAAGGGGCGCTCTGGGGCCCTCGGGGTGGCCTGGTATTGAACGCCCGCACCCCGGCCCCTGTGGTGCAGACCGAAGACACCGGTCGAGCGTGGCAGTCGTGGCATGTCTACGCGCAGAAGATCGTAGCGGTCGTGCAAAGCCTGATGAGAGCCAAACCTGCAAACACCTGGGCGGCCCTCGGCATCACCACCCAGCGCGGCACTGTCCTGGGGTTGGACGCAGATGGCCGACCCTGCACCGAGCTCATCTCGTGGCTCGACGGCTCAGGCGAGGCCGACAGGCTCACCGCCCACGGCGCCCCCGCGAACGCCCGTGTGTCGAGCTTGATGTCCATCATCGCCGAGTCTCTCGGCCACAGCGCCATCGACACGTCACAGACCTGCCCCCCAGAGGCCCACACCGTCCATCGCCCTCGACCCACGATCCATCCACCAGGGCACCTTCTCGAGGCGCACCCGGTCGCCGATGGCCCACTGACCGGAATCCCCAAAGGCCTGCCGGTGATCCTCGCCGGCGGCGACAAGCACTGCGAAATGTTGGGGGTGATGCCTGCCCTCGACCCGCAGCAGGCCGCTTTGAGCCTGGGCACGGCGATCAGTCTGGGCTGGTGGGTGCCGCCGGGTGAGAAGACACACGCTGAGGATGTCCCCGCCTTCGTGACGCCGACCATCTTCGACGGTTGGCAGCAAGTCGAGGTCGGGCTGCCAGGAGGAGGCTCGGCGTTTCGCTGGCTTCAGGAGGTGCTGCGTTGGTCTCCAGAGACGCCAGGTGCGTGCTTCGATGGACCACCAGAGGTCGACTGGCCAGTGTGCGTGCCCGACTTCTGGGGGCGCTTCGGTGTACCCGGCGCCCGAGGTGGCTGGGTGGGGATAGGCCCTGATGTACCACCGGAGCTGCTGGCGTGGTCGTGGATGGAAGGGGTGCTCTGGACACTGGAGCGTGCTGCTGCGGCCCATCGAGCGGAGCCACTTACGGATGTCTGGTTGTGTGGTGGCGGAGCATCCTGGGCGCCCTGGTCACTGTGGGGCCCGGCATTGCTCGGCGGCTGTTGGCACCAGATGCAAGGTGACGACGCTGGTTTGATCGGCGTGGCCCGAGTGATGCGGATGGTGTTGGAGACGGGGGTGGGTGGGGATGGCTTTGCCAAAGCGGCGAGACGCTACAAGGTGATGTCAGGCGCGTCGAGCACGGCGGCTTCGTGGTCTGTGGAGCTGCTTGCCGAGCGCCGAGGGCGTTTCGAGGCAGCAGTTCAGGCGCTCTCTACAGCCAGCGGGGCGGGCGCATTGAGAGGATAAACGCGCCCACCCCGCGACCCACACGGTCCTACCCCGGCCCCGTGGCTGTGGAGTCATTTGGCCCTGCCCGAGACGCCCGAGCGTGCCGAGCGCCCCGAGCAGGGCGAAGTCTGTGAATCAGTGTTGGAGCCGTGAGAGGGACTCGAACCCCCGCCTTCTCATTACGAAAGAGATATTCTCCCCGTTAAACCATCACGACGGCACTGATGTTGAGCTGCGAGGGGGAGTCGAACCCGCGTCTCCTCCCTACCATGGAGGCGTTCTGGCCGTTGAACTACCGCAGCGCTCAGTATCTTGTTCTCAAAAGCAAAATGTGTAGAGCCGCGAGGGGGAATCGAACCCCCATCTCATCGTTGGCAACGATGCGTCCTAGCCGTTGAACGACCGCGGCGAATTGTTGGAGCCGTGAGAGGGAATCGAACCCCCACCCCCTCAGTACAAAAGAGGGATTCTGCCATTGAACCATCACGGCGCTCAGGTACGCGTCATTTGGACATCAAACTCTGTGTAGAGCCGCTGGGGGGAATCGAACCCCCATCTTCTCCTTGGAAGGGAGCCATTCTGGCCATTGAACTACAGCGGCATCCGGCCCTGCGGCGGCGATAGCCGCCGTGAGGCCTCCCTGCGTTTCTCCCGTTGCGACCGTGAGGCTGATCGGGGGACGGATCGAAAGGGCGATCTCGCCGATCAGCCTTTGGCCGCATCGGATACAGGGGCCACGGTGAAGTGGCGGATGTCCAACGACAGGCAGACCTGTCGTACGATCATCGAAACATGGCATTCTCCTCGCCCCCTCGGGGCTGAGTTGCACGTGTTGTGGTGGAGCTGGCCGGAGTCGAACCGGCAACCTTCTGCGAGCCATGCAGGTGCTCTCCCAGTTAAGCTACAGCCCCACAAATATTTGGTGTTTCAGTCGTTCAGTCTTGGCCCGAAAGGGGTGCCCGACGCTGTGTCGAGGCGCCCCGATAACTTGTCCGTCTATGCCCGAGACAATCCCGCATCCCCCTCTCACCTGATCCCAGTCGAGATCGGAAATGGCGAAGGGAGTCCCCACGGCGGCTGGCGCCGCCGCAGGGGCGGACAAGTGGAGCTGGGCGGAATCGAACCGCCAACCTTCCCCGTGCGAGGGGGGTGCTCTCCCAATTGAGCTACAGCCCCAGAACAATCGAGTCCGGGTATTTCGTCAGAGCAGGGCACAGTGGTGCTGTGCCTGCTCAGGGTGGCTTGTGGATCGAAAGACAGGGGTCACTGTTCATGTGTGTTCTCCAGTTATAGATGTAAGTATTGCGTCTCAGGAGGGCGTCGATAGATAGACGCTCACCTGACAAGAGTCATAACTTCTCGTCCGCGTGATCGATCACGGGCATGAGAAACCAGAGATCCAATGCTGCACCTTCCCCCAATACGGGGGTGGCCGAGCAAGGAGAGACCGACGTTCGTTTTCGGGTGGAAATGAAAACGCCCGCCTCTCCAAGCCAGGAGGGGCGGGCGCCGCGTAGAACCGTGTTGTTGAACGATTCTAGGGCGTTACCCCTCCGATGAGACCGATACCTTTACCTGCTCTGAGCCATGAGGCTTGAGCGTTTCCGGCATCGCTGGGCCCTTCTACACACAGACCCGCCGTTGCCTCGAAGGCATCGGTACGACGTGTTGCGCTCAAGGCCGCGACGTCGATGATGTGGGTGGTGTAGAAAAACACAGCAAGGGCTCCAGAGTTGTGACCCGCCTTGGGGTCATGGGTTCAATGTGTGAGTTGTGTATGTCAGAGACGTGTATGTTTCTATGGCTCAGTCATGTGTCGGTCAAGGAGAAATCTGAGAAAAATGCTCTGAATAGTCACTCAGTGTCGTAAGTGGCTGTGAATATGGTGTTTTGGTCGGGAAGTTTTTTCGAGAATATACCCCTGCCCATGCGAATGGAGCCGGTGATGATCAGCCCGTTGACCCCGCGGGCTGCTTGCTTTCCGTTCGGACCCCGTTTACACCCCCAGGCCATGAGCACGCCCGAGCCCAACACGATCCAGCGCCGCTTCATGTCGCTTCTCGAGCCTATGGCCCACTACCACCAGCATCGCGTAGAGGGCATGGAGCACATCCCCAGAGAGGGAGGCTTCATGTTGTTGGCGAACCACAGCTTCGCCACCTACGACAGCTTTCTGCTGGGCATGGCTGTCTACAAGGCCACGGGCCGGCCCCCTGTGGGCCTCGGGGACGACAGCATCTTCAAGGTGCCGTTCTTGAAGGACTGGGCGCTCGAAGCTGGGCTGCACCCCGCCAACCCCGAGAACGCTGTGGCCCTGCTCGAGGCCGGGGAGATGGTGTTCCTCGCCCCTGGGGGCATGTGGGAGGCGGTGCGGCCCTCGTCACAGAAGTATCGCGTGCGCTGGGACAGCCGCATGGGCTTTGCTCGTCTGGCGATGCGGGCCCAGGTGCCCATCCTGATCGCGGCGTGCCCTGAGGCGGACGACATCTACACGCTGTACGACAACCCGTTCACCGAGAAGGTGTACCGGCGCTTCAAGCTGCCCTTTGCTGTCGCCAGGGGGGTGGGGCCCACGCCGATCCCCCGCAAGGTGCCCCTGGTGCACTACATCGCCCCGCCCATTCGTCCGCCTGCTCTGGAGGATGGAGACGAAGAGGCGCAGATTCGGGCGTTTCGAGATCAGGTGATGGGGCAGATGAACGAGTTGCTGTTCCGCAACTCGCCCTGAGCTGCGACGGAGGCTGTGGTGGGGCCTTGGTAGGCAGTCATCGCTTCGCTCCGCCTGCGTAGGCGCCGGGCCTTCGGCAGTCCTGCGGACCGCCTCGTCTGGCGCGTACACGTTCGGGCATCCGCTTGCGCGGACACCCTTCCGGGTAGGCAGGGTCGCTCAGGGCTTCGCCCTTCTTGCTCACTCCCCTGCGTAAAGAGTTTCTTCTGTATCTTGTTGCTGAACCCCGCCGGGATTCGACCTACCGCGAACCTGCAAGCCTCTGAGTGTGAATGCTCGGCGAAAGCCCCAGCAGCGCCGGAATCAGTGCAAAGTCACACCAGAACTGACTTTTTACGCAGGGGAGCGAGCAAACAAGGCGAAGCCTTGAGCGACCCTGCCTACCCGGAAGGGTGTCCGCGCAAGCGGATGCCCGAACGTGTACGCGCCAGACGAGGCGCATCGAAGATGTGCCGAAGGCCGGGCGCCTACGCAGGCGGAGCGAAGCGACGGCTGCCTACAAAGGCCCAGCCCCAACATTCATGGTGTCATGCCCACCCATCTCATCAGGCTCTGCTCAGCCGACAAACCCGAATGCGCGCCGTTCCCCCAGGAATCAGAGGCCCACTCAAGGGCTTGACGAGCGTGTCCAACTGCCAGCCGGAGAGCTGCTCGAGAAACCTCGGCACGTGATCCCGGCCCGGATCTGCGATCCAGGCCACCCCGTCCTCAGCGAGCATGGCGTCGATGGCGCCATAGAGCATGGGCCCGTTCCGCGGCTCGTACAGCACATCTGCTGCCAGGATCGTACGCCAGCGCTCATCAGGGGGATGACGCCAGTCGATCAAGCGACCCGACATCTGCAGCCCGTTCTCTTCTGCGCTCGCCAGGGCGTATTGCTGCGCCTCGTCGATCCAGTCGCTCACCGTGACCGACGCTTGCTCACCGGATGCCCGAGCTGCGGCCAGGCCCACGAGGGCGAGGCCCGCGCCGAGCTCGAGCGTGGGCCCTGTGACCGGCACCACACCTTCCTCCACGAGGGTGGCCAGGCCGATGGCCGAGGGCCACAAGTCAGCCCAGTAGGGCATCTTGTCGTCTGGATCAGGGGGGGCATCGGCGAGGGCGTCGAGGAGATCTTCGCTGCTCGCCGGTTGCCAGACCTTCAGCGGGCCCAGCGGGAGCGGGACTTCGTTGAGCGTCGATGGATAGGGCAGGGGACGGGGCGGGTTCGCTTTCATGGCGCGCACGGTATCACAGCGGCTCAAGGTGCAGCGGCCTGGTGTCCGAAGTACTCCGGCACGGGCGATGAAGGAGGACATATGGAGTGGGTGTCAGCCCTGTCGGAGGCCGCGGACCTCAGCGCCGCCATCGAAGCGACCGTGGAAGACGTCCAGAGCCGTATGGAGGGGGCGCCCGACATCGTCTTCGCCTTCCCCTCGGCGGACTATGAAGAGGCCATCAGCGGCATCGTTGATGCCCTCGATCGAGCGTGGCCTGGTGTGATCGTCATGGGATGTACGGCAGGGGGCGTTGTCGGCGACGGCCGGGAATTCGAAGGGCCCCGTGGCCTCGCCCTCACCGCGGCGCAGTTGCCAGGTGTCGAGATCACGACGTTCGTCATCGAGAGCGAGCAGCTCCCCGAAGCCGATGCGGGCCCAGAGGCTTGGAGCCAGCTCATCGGTGTGTCTGCCGACGCTCTGCCTCACTTCGTGGTGACCCCTGATCCGTTCACTTTTGATGCTGAGCGGCTGATCCGTGGCATCGACGCCACCTGGCCCCAGAGCACCCTCGTCGGTGGTCTCGCCAGCGGTGGTCGGCGGCCTGGCGGGCATCTGCTCTTCGCAGGCGATCGTGTGGTGGAGGGGGGCGCCGTGGGTGTGGCCTTCACCGGCGACATCGCTGTAGAGACTGTCGTAGCTCAGGGGTGTCGACCCATTGGGCACCCCATGTTCATCACCCGGGGGAGCGGCAACATCATCTCCGAGCTCGATGGCCAGCCCGCCACCGAGGTCCTCGCCGAGCTATTCGAAGGGCTCTCTCCGGAAGACAAGGGGCTGTTTCGCAATGCGCTGTTCCTTGGGCTGGTCATGGATCCCGAGCAGCAGATGTACAGCCACGGCGACTTCTTGATCCGAAACATCATGGGGGTGGACCCCACCTCGGGCATCCTCGCCGTGGGGGCGCGGATCAACAGCTCCCAGGTGATCCAGTTCCACTTGCGCGACGCCCGGACCTCGGAAGATGATCTGCGGGCCTTGCTCAAGGCGTCGCGAGACCGTGGAGATCGGGCACCGGCAGGTGCGTTGATCTTCTCCTGTCTCGGCCGGGGTGAAGGGCTGTATGGTCAGCCCGACCTCGAGAGCAGGGTGATCCAGGGCACCATGGGGCCAGTCCCCACGGGCGGCTTCTTCTGCAACGGTGAGATCGGCCCGGTGCACGGGCGGACCTTCCTGCACGGATACACCAGCGCCCTGGCCCTGTTCCGCCCGAAGAACTGTCAATGACGAGGTGCTGATCGCCGGCGCCTCCCGCCGGTGAGCCCACAGTGTCCCTGATTCATCTGCCCTTCGACTTCTCCACCGAGCCCTCCCGAGAAGGCCCCCACCGCCCCCGCATGTTGATCACCATCGGCGACGCCGAGGTGAGCGGTCTGTGGGGCGCCACCCTCGACGCGCGAGTCTTCGCCGCCGAAGGCGCCCGCTGCGCCACCATCATCACCGGGACCGCCCTCGACGCACCCGATGGGCCCATCGCCCAGACCCACTTGCCGGCGTCGGCCATCAACCTGCACCTCGGCGCCACCCTCGCTGGAGGCCCGTGTGACGGGGTGAAGCTCGGCCGTTTGAGTGACGAGGGCGCGGTGAAGGCGGTGCACGAGGCCCTCGGTGAGCAGCCCCCGGAGCCTCTGGTCGTGGCGCCGGCTCTCGCGGATCGTCGAGGCAACGCGCTGCTCTCGCCCATGGGCGTCATGGCCCTGCGCCGTCTGGTGTTTCCCAAGGCCAGCATCCTGGTGATGGATCTCACCACTGCGGAGCAGCTCACCGGGCGGCCCACCCGCACCGCCGACGAGATGCGCGACGCGTGTCGCCGGCTCTTCGACGAGGGATGTCGCAATGTGCTGGTCACTGGCGGCCAGCTCGAAGGCACCCCCATGGATCTCTTCTTCGACGGCTCGGGTTTCATCGACTACGGCGCTGATCGCCGGTCGAGCAAAGGTCTGAGGGGGGTCGGTGATGTCTTCACCGCGCAGCTGCTCTGCCGGCTCAGCGAGGGCCGCCCGACGCCAGAGGCCATCGACGAAGCCCGAGGCGCGACGATCCAGGCCCTCGACAAGGCTCTTGAGGGCCCGCCGGGCCTGCGACTGGTCGATCCCATGAACCCCCTGTATCCGAAGCTGGGCAAACACCCTGATCCTGTGTTTGATCGCCCCGAATCCCCCTGAGCACCCGGAGCACGCAGATGTCCAAGCCCCTCTGGAGTCCCAGCGCCGAGCACGTGGCCGCCACACAGCTCACCGCCTTCACCGCCGCCCTCGAGGCTGAAGGTCATGGGCCCTTTGAAGATTACGCCGCGCTTCATCGGTGGAGTGTGGCCCACCCCGGCCTGTTCTGGACGGCGGTGTGGCAGCGCTGTGGTGTGGTGGGGGAGGGCCCTCTGACCCCAGCGGTGGTCGATCTGGAGCGGTTTCCCGGCGCTCGATGGTTCCCGGAGACTCGACTCAACTTTGCGGAGAACCTGCTCCGACACACAGGGCCGCAAGAGGCCCTGGTGTATCGCGGGGAAGACGGCACGCGCCGAGCCTTGAGCCGTGACGCCCTGCGCCAGCAGGTGGGCGCGCTCACCGCGGCCCTCAAGGGGATGGGGGTGCAGCCAGGTGATCGGGTGGCGGGCTTCATGCCCAACATCCCCGCCACGGTGGTGGCCATGCTCGCCACTGCGAGCCTCGGCGCCGTCTGGACGAGCTGCTCACCGGACTTCGGCATCTCCGGGGTGCTCGACCGCTTTGGCCAGACCACCCCCAAAGTGCTCTTCTGCCCCGACGCGTATCACTATGGGGGCAAGGTGCGCCCCAGCCTGAGCAAGGTGGTGGAGATCCTCGACGGGCTGCCCATGGTGGAGCACCTCGTGGTGGTGCCCCATGTTGAGGCCGAGCCAAGCCTCGACGCCCTCACGGATGTCTCAGCCAAGGTGCATCACTATCCGTCGCTCATCGCCGAAGAGGCCCCGCTGAGCTTCGAGCGGGTACCCTTCGACCACCCGCTCTACGTGATGTACTCCTCGGGGACCACTGGGGTGCCCAAGTGCATCGTGCATTGCGTCGGGGGCTCGCTCCTTCAGCACCTCAAGGAGCAGCAGCTGCACGGCGATTTGCGGCCGGAAGACACGATCTTCTACTACACCACCTGCGGCTGGATGATGTGGAACTGGCTCGTGAGCGGGCTGGCCACCGGCGCTCGGGTGCTGCTCTTCGACGGCTCGCCCTTCCAGCCTGCCCCCACGGTCCTCTGGGATGTGGCCGATGAAGAGGGCATGACCATCTTCGGCACCAGCGCCAAGTACATCGCCGCCCTGGAGAAAGCCGGGGTGAAGCCGCGGGAGAGCCACCGACTCGAAGGCCTGCGGGCGGTGCTCTCCACCGGGAGCCCTCTGACCCACGAGAGCTTCGATTACGTCTATCGCGACATCAAAGCCGATGTGCTGTTGGGATCGATCAGCGGTGGCACCGACATTTTGTCCTGCTTCGCCCTGTGCAACCCCAACCTCCCGGTGTACCGCGGCCAGCTGCAGTGCCCCGGCCTCGCCATGGATGTGCAGGTCCTCGATGACGAGGGCAGCCGGGTGATCGACGAGAAGGGGGAGCTTACGTGCTGCACCCCATTCCCCTCAGCCCCAGTGGGTTTCTGGAACGATCCCGACGGCGCCCGTTACCACCGGGCCTACTTCGATCGCTTCGAGGGCATTTGGGCCCATGGCGATTACGCTGAGGAGACCCCCGAGGGCGGGCTGGTGATCCACGGCCGCTCCGACGCGGTGCTCAACCCCGGCGGCGTGCGCATCGGCACCGCGGAGATCTACCGCCAGGTGGAGAAGGTGGAAGAGGTGTTGGAGAGCCTCGCCGTCGGCCAGCGTTGGGGAGACGACGTACGGGTGGTGCTCTTCGTGGTCCTGCGAGAGGGCGTGCAGATCAGCGATGACCTGCAGCAGACGATCCGCCAGACGATCCGCAGCAACGCCACCCCCAGGCACGTGCCCGCCCGCATCGTGCAGGTGCCCGCCCTGCCGCGGACCCGGAGCGGCAAGATCGTCGAGCTGGCAGTGCGCAACGTGGTCCATGGTGATCCGGTGAAGAACACTGACGCCCTGGCCAACCCCGAGGCCCTGGAACACTTCCGAGATCGACCGGAGCTGCAATCATGAGATGGCTCGCTCTGACGTTGGCGGCGGTCCTCGCTGCTGGCGTCGCCCACGCCGATGATCTCACCTCGGCGGTGCACCCTGGGGCCCTGCTCCAGCGCATGGAGGCCCTGGAGAACACCGGCAGGGCGCTCTATGTCTCCGCGGCCCCAGGCTCGGAGAATCATCGCCTGCTCGCATGGCTGGCTCAGGGCCGGCGGGTACACACCGCGACACTGGCCATCACCCGGGGTGGGGCAGGGCACAACCGGTTGGGCCCTGAGCGGGGATCGCTGCTCAGTGTGTTGAGGGCCGACGAGTTTCAGGCGAGCCACCGCGTCGACGGGGTGCGCATCTTCACGACCGGCGCCCGAGATTTCGGCGCCGCCCACACCGCCGAGGGTGCCCTCGAAGCCTGGGGGCACGAAGGCACTCTGGGCGATCTCGTCCGGGCCATTCGGGTGTTCCGCCCTCACGTCATCATCACCGAGGCGCCTGTCTCTGGTGACGGTCAGCGCCTCGCGGCGGCGCAGCTGGTTCAAGAGGCCTTCGAGGCTGCCGGTGACTCCAGCAGATTCGCCGAGCAGTTGAAGTCCGCGCGCCCCTGGTCCCCCGTGCGGTTGTTGCACGATATGGGCGCTGGCGCAGAAGAGTCACCAGGTGATCTGCTCGTCGAGGTCTCGGGCTATGCCCCCCTGCTCGGTGAAAACCTGGGTGACATCGCCCGGGAGAGCGCCGCCGCATATCATACGCTCCACGGTCTGCAGAAGCCCGCCCCCGCCGGTGCCGATGGCCCACGCATCGAGATCCTGCGCCCTGTGGCTGGGGCGCAGGCCACCTTCGATCTATTCGAAGGGGTGTCACAAGGCTGGGCGGGCCTCGCCGGCGGTGCCGGCGTCTCTGCGGCCCTCGCCGAAGCCCGGACGGCATTTCGACCCCAGGCGCCCCACAGCGCGTTGCCTGCCCTGGCCCGGGCCCTCGCCGCCGCTCGGGCTCTCGGTGAGCCGGACCTGCGCCGGTGGGCTGTGCAGGCCCTCGAGCGCTTGATGGTGGACTGTGCCGGGCTCACGCTGAGCGCGACGGCGAGAGCCGAGGCGGTGATCCCCGGGGACAAGGTCTCGATTCGCCTCGGTGCGGTGCTCCGAGGTCGACGAGAGGTGCGGCTGCGCGGAGTTACGGTGGCGCTCACCTCCGCCGACGAAGGCGAAGGCCGCGCCGAGACCTCCATGAAGCCCGCGCTCTTGAGCCCCCAGGCCGCCTGGCGTGAGAGCCTCACCCTGAAGATCCCCGCCGATGCATCAGTGTCTACGGTGCCCTGGCTCAGCCGTCCCCCGACCGGTGGGCGCTACACCTTGCCCGAGGGGGCGATGCCCAATGTGCTCTGGGGCCAGGCCCCCATCGAGGCCACCTTCACCGTGGAGATCGCCGGCGCGGTCATCGACATCGTCCGGCCCGTGACCGAGGGGCTGAGTGCGCCCCTCGATCGGCCGGTTGGGGTGGTGCCGCCCATGTGGTTGCAACCGAAAGACAAGCTGTTGATGCGCCCCGAGAAGGAAGAAGGCCGCCTCACTGTAGAGGTGGTGGCGGTGAAGAGCGGGGAAGGGGTGGTCACGCTGAAGGCTCCGCGGGGCTGGCGTGTGAAGCCTGCCCAGAAGAAGGTGAAGCTCAAAGCGGGGGCCCGCAAAGCGGTGACCTTCACGGTGACGCCCCGCAGCAGCGCCCGGGCGGGCACGGCCCAGTGGGCCATCTCTTCTGGCGATCGCACGTGGCATTGGGGCGCTCAGATCGTCGGCGGCAGGCACACGCCCCTGCGTCACGTGCCCGTCATCGCCGAGGCCAATGTCGTCCCCGGTGAGCTGGAGCTGCCGAGGGGATGGATCGGCTACCTGCCCGCTCCAGGCGACTCACTCATGCAGAAGTTGCGGCAGATGGGCCTCAAGATCAGAGCCCTCGATGCCCTCGACCTCGCCTCCGGGCCCTTGTTCGAGCTGCCTGTGGTGGTCCTCGGCCCTGGAGTCTTTGGTGATCACGAGGCCCTGGATCGTCACAGCCGACGTCTCAAGGCCTATGTCCGCCAAGGCGGCCGACTGGTGATCCTCGGTGGTGTCCCTGGCTCGGCTGGAGCGTTGGAGAGTCTGCCGCCGAAGTCGTTGACCTTGAGCACCGTGCAGGCCCTTGAGGCAGACGGAGCCGTGAAGCTGCTCCAACGCCTCGACCCGCTGATGGTGACGCCGAACCGCCTGAGTGATGCAGACTTCGAAGGTTGGGTCGAAGGCCGTGCGAGCGCGCTTCCGGAGCGTTGGGATGGGGCCTACAGCGCCCTGGTCGAGGTGGCCGACGAAGGCCAGAAGAAACAACGCGGTGCGCTGCTCAGTTTGAACTATGGCCGGGGCACGTTCATCTACACCGCCCTCGATCTGGCCCCGCAAATCGCTGCGGGTGTGCCCGGCGCCTACCGCTTGCTCGGCAACTTGCTCTCACCGCCCAAATAGCGCTTGCCGGCAACGAGCACGCCCAGCGTCTTCAGCGTCTCGAGCTGAGCGCGCTCACGTGGATCTGCGCTGAGCAGCGTCAGATCGGCCACCTGCCCCACAGCGATGCGCCCACGACGATCCTCGGTGAAGCTCGCGAAGGCGGCGTCGAGGGTGAAGCCTCGGAGCGCCTCCGCAGGGGTGAGGGCCTCGGCGGCGTACCAGCCCCCTTTGGGCCCGGAGGGCTTCTGGCGGGTGACGGCGGCGTAGAGCCCGGCAAGCGGATCCGGTGACTCCACGGGAAAGTCGCTGCCCAGGGCCAGCGGTGCCCCAGCGTTGACGAGGCTGCGCCACGCATATGCGTGACGGATCCGCTCGGGGCCGAGGCGCTTCTCTGCCCAGCCCATGTCGCTGGTGGCGTGCACGGGCTGCACCGAGGCGATGATGCCCATCTCGCCCATCCGGCGCTGATCGTCGGGATGTACGATCTGCGCGTGCTCCACGCGCATGCGGTGCCTCTGATCTTTCGGAAGACCAGCATAGGCATCGACGATCTCCCGCACTGCGGCGTCGCCGATCCCATGTACGCCAATTTGGAACCCCTTGGCGGCGTAACGGTTCACCTTCTCGATGAGCACATCGCCGGTGATGATGGGCGTGCCCTTGTGCCCATGGGCGTCGGTGTAGTCGCTCAACAAAGAGGCCCCTCGGCTGCCGAGGGCACCGTCAGCGAACAACTTCACGCCCATGACCTGCACCATGTCGCCCCGTTGGGGTCCCGCCTCGACGAGGGGGGCGATGTGCGGATCCTGGTCGTCGAGCAACACGTGTACGCGGAATCCGAGCTGCCCTTGCTGAGCGAGCTGGCGATACACCTTCACCTGGGCGGCGGTGGCACCCGCGTCGTGCACGCCCGTGAGGCCCACGGCGCGACAGGCCGCCACTGCCCTGAGCACCCATCGGGTGATGTCGGCTTCTGAGGGCTCGGGCATCTTCTGGCGCACGAGATCGACGGCGCTGTCGATGAGCACCCCTGTGGGCTGCCCGCTGGCGTCACGGAGAATCTGACCCCCTTGTGGATCAGGTGTCTGCCCGTTGATGCCCGCGTGCTGCAGCACCCGAGCGTTGACCCAGATGGCGTGGCCGTCCACTCGGGTGAGGACCACGGGCCGGTCGGGCACAGCAGCGCTGAGGATCTCGTGGGTGGGGAAGGCGCCACCGGGCCAGAGGTTCTGGTCCCAACCACGCCCGGTGATCCACTGGCCCTCAGCAGCTTCTGCGGCGGCGCGCTTCACCTGTGCTGCCACCGCTGAGGGAGAAGAGGCGCTGCGCAGATCGAGCCGCTCTAGGGCCTGCCCAAGGCCTGTGAGGTGTCCGTGGGCGTCCACGAGGCCAGGCACCACGATGGCCTCGGGCTCGCGGATGAGCGACTTGCCCTCAGGGCCTGTGTGGGTGGGGCCGATCCAGGTGATGTGGCCTTTGTGTATGGCGATGGCGACGCCTTCGCCATGACGATGCTCTATCAGGCGACCCTGAGCATCGAAGCTCAGAGCCGCTCGGGCCTCGAGGCGTAGATCTACGGCAGGCTGCCCCCAAGCGGGGACGGCGAGAAGAGCGACGAGTAGGCTGAGGGCTTTCATGGGGGCAACATACCTTGACTTGGTCTCTTGAGCGGGGGCAAATGCCAACCATGCGCACCATCATCACCGCCTGTACGCTCAGCCTGCTCGCGGCACCGCTCTGGGCTCAGACGCCACCTGAAGAGGGCGAAGAGCTGCCAGTGCTCGATCTCACTGGAGATGGGCCCCCAGAGGGCACCACCCTGGGAGAGCCTGATCCCATCGAAGAGGTGCCACCGGCCCCTGAGCGACCTGATGTGGATCCCGGCGGGGACTTCAGCGCCGATCGCAACCTCTTCAAAGAGGTGGAGACCGATCCGGAGCGCGTCGACGCCGAGCTGGAGTATCAGGAGCGCCTGCGCAACCGCACTGTGCCCCGATATGTGAAGACCCCGAAGGTGGCCCTCACGGTGCAGGCCCTCGCCGGTGTCTTCGGCGCTGGCCTCGTGGGCCTGCTCGGAGGCGCCCTCGGCGGGGCTGTGGACGACGGGAACAGCGTCGATCCTCTCGGGGGGTTCAACGGGCCGCTCATCGGCTTCACCGCGGGCTCCCTCATCGGATCGAGCCTGGCCACGTGGGGCACGGGTCAGGTCTTCGACAAAGAGGCGAGCGCGGTGTGGCACACCTCGGGCGCCAGCCTGGGCACCGTGCTCGGTGGCGGGGTCGCTGCAGGGATTCTGCTCGGCATCGACGATGGCGACAGCGGATCCACTGTAGCCATCATCAGCTTCCTGGCGATTCAGACCGCTGGGGCGCTGCTCTTCGGCGAGCTCGGGGAGCCGCCACCTCCTGCGGCGCCACCCCCGCCACAGACAGAGAGCCGCTGAGCAGCCCTCAGGCTGGGTCGTATCAACAGCGTGTGAAGTTGGAGAAGGGGCTGGCCCTGGTGTGGGCCCGAGGCGGAGTGCTGTGTTCGCTCAGCGCACGTCGCAGGGCGGGATGAAGCAGGCTGCCGGGGGCAGGGTGCTCGGGGGCGGCTCGGCGGTGCAGTCACTGCCGATGGAGAGCTCAGGGGCCCAGGTCCATTCGCTGAACTGCATCTCGCCGAGATCGGTGGCCAGACCGCAGAGATCGTAGCCCTTCACCGTGGCGGTGCGCACCCAACGGGTGGTCTGCCGGTAGAACACGCCCACCTGATCGTTGGGGATAAAGCCCGAGTAGTTCTGGCTGACCTCGTCTGTCGACGACTCCAGCCAGGTCTGCCCTTCACGCTCGGAGCTCCCCTCGGCGACGGTCTCGGTCTGACGCAGGCCCTCGCTGAAAGACCACGTGCGGGTCTGCTCTCGGGTCATGGTGTCGTTGAAAGAGCGGTTGCGGTCTGCCGAAAGGGCATAGGTGCCCGAGAGGTTCTGAGACCGGCTGTCGGTGGTCGTGCTGCCGAAGCGGCTCGTCTCGGAGCGGTCACCCGACATGCCCCAGCCGCGATCGGTAGAGGTGCCGACGCGCTCACCGTTGGTGCCGTTGAATCGCCCGCCGACCTTCACGCCGAGCGTGGTGGAGGTGTTGCCGGTGACCTGGCCCATGCCCGGCACGCCGAACTCTCCCTTGACGCCGACGGTGCCTTTGACACCGGCACTGCCGTACACACCGGCCATGTAGTCGCGATAAGTGGAGTTGTTCTCACCCTCGCTGTAGCTCGAAGACCAGGACTCGCCATCTTCGGTGCTGTAGCCCACATCGTTGCGCTCGCTGTTGTTGTAGCTCACTCCGTACGACTCGCTGCTGGTCTCACTCTCGCGCTCGGCGCCGCCGACGCTCTGGCTGATGCGCTCGCCCTCGGAGATGCCTTCTTTCCAGCTTTGGGAGTTGCTCACCCCGGCACGGGAGACGAAGTCACGGCTGAAGGCCACGCTCACCGTCTGCTGGCGGGTCTCCGAGGTGGTCTCGGAGTATTTGACGTTGCTGCGCAGATCGCCGCGGATGCAGCCGGAGACGGGCTGAGGCGCGTAGCGCTCGGCGAGATGCAGCTTGCCGCTGTAGTTGACCTCGATGGGCCGGTGCACGGTGAAGGGCAGAGCGGTCTCGACGCTGTTGCCATCTTTGTCGAAGGCCAGCACCCGCACCCCGGAGACATAGAACTGATCTGCGTCGGGGACGGGGTTGAAGAGCACGTACTCGTCTTGTACGCCACCCTCGTCGAGGGGGTAGCCCAGCGTGTCGGCGCCCACGGGGGCGCTGTACGTGTGGTCGAAGCGCACGACGCCAGACTCACCGTTGACGTTGGCCACCTCGTAGATGAAGCGGGTGGCCTGGATGCCCACAGGGCGAACCCGCAGCCGGTAGGGCATGCCTGCGAGCCCTCGGAGGGCCGGGGCGCCACACTCGGCGTCGAGGGGCTGGAGTTCCTCGATGACGATCGACGGCCCCACCTCCATCTGGAAGTCACCGGGCTCACCCTCTTCGATGAGCTCGCCGTCGAGCTCGGTGGTCATGACCGAGACCTGGCCCTTGAAGATGCCGGGGCGATCCTGGCTGTCGAAGGGGTTGGCGAAGGGCCCGAACCGGTTGAGCCGGAGGATGCGCCTGCCCTCGGGGTTCTCGTCGTCTTCAAAGCCGTCGTAGATGGTGGTGAAGGTGACGTCGACAGGCTCTTGCCGGCCATCGTCGGTGGTGTAGGTGCCCAAGAAGTGCACCTTGTTGAGGCCTTGCTCCGGGGGCAGAAAATTGTACCCGGCAAAGTCGATGGTCTGGCCGATAACGACCCGACTGGCCGAACTCTCCTCGACGACGGGCCCCGTGGGCGCACTCGCCTCTTCGGCTTCGGTGCCACATGCGGCAGTGAAGGTGAGCAGCGAAGTCAGCAACCAACGCTGGAGGGGAGACCTACGACTTGTCATGGTGATTTCCTCGTGGCGCGTGTTCACCTTCAACCTCCACAGGGCTCGATGCGGCAGACGGCGGGGGGCAGCTTGCTCTGCGGGGGCTGACCTTCACAGGAATCCGCAGTGACCAGCTCAGGGGCCCATTGCCAGTCGGAGAACTGCAGCTCACCCATGTGCTGCGCTACGCCGCAGAGGTCGAATGCCCGGACCTCGGCCCGCCGGACCCAGCGAGTGGTCTGACGGTAGAAGATGCCGAACTGGCCGTTGGGGATGAACCCGCCATAGCTCTGGATGACGCGGTTGCTCGAGGTGCTGCTCCAGGTGCGCTGCTCCGCCTCGCTCATGCCCTCGCTCACCACCTGCTCCATGGACTGACCTTGCTCGAGGGACCAGGTGCGGCTGCGGCTGCGGGCCTCGGTATCGGACTGGTTGCGACTGCGGCTGCGGGAGAGGGAGTACGACCCGCTCACGCTCTGGGAGACGCTGTCGGTGTTGCTGCTGCCGTAGCTCACGGTGTCGCGGGTGCTGGAGCTGCCACCCCAGCCGCGGCTGCTGGTGGTGCCGTCGCGGCCGCCCCAGCCGGTGCCCAGCTCGGCGCCGCCGGTGACGCCCACTGTGGTGCTGGCGCTGCCCGAGCCGTTGGCCACGAGGGGGATGCCCACCTCGCCTTCGACGCCGACGGTCATCTCGTAGCTGCCCTCGACATAACCCTTGGCAGTGCGGTTCCGGTACTCCTCGGTGCTCTCGCCCTCAGCCATGTTCCAGCTCCAGCTCTCGCCGTCGCTGGTGGAGTAGCCCACGTCGTTGGACTCGCTGCGGCCGTAAGTCACGCCCTGGTTTTCCTGGATCTGCTCCGCCTCGGTGTTGCTGCTGCCGATGGTCCGGCTGCTGCTCTCGCCGTCGCTGATGCCTTCCTGCCAGTCCATGCTCGTCTGCACCCCCTGACTGGTGGTGAAGTTACGGCTCATGGTGACGCTGACGCTTTGCTGACGGGTCTCGGTCTTGGACTCGGTGTAGCTGACGTTGGTGCGCAGGCTGCCGGCGATGCAGCCGGTGACGGGCACGGGCTCGTAGCGCTCCGCCACCTCGTGGTTGCCGTCGTAGAAGACCTCTACGGGGCGGTGCACGGTCATGGGGAGGAACGTCTCGACGCTGTTGCTGTCGGCGTCGTAGGCCACCACCCGGATCCCGGTGACGTACATCTGGTCGTCGAAGGGCACGGGGTTGAAGACGATGGGCAGCGCGGCGCAGCCCTCGGGGCGCTCGTCGAGGTTCCTGAGCTCGGTCTCGTCGGCGCAGGGGTAACCCAGGGTGTCGCGGTCGATGGGGCTCGAGAAGGTGTGCTCCACCTGGGTGATGCGATCGTTCCCGTTCACTTTGCCGATGGCGTACTCGTACCGCACAGGCTTGATGCCCACGGCGCGGACGGCGATCTTGTAGGGCAGCCCGGGCATGGCCCGCTGAGCAGGGGCGCCACACTCGGCGCCGAGGGGCTGGAACTCTTCGATGATGATCGAAGGCTCGACGTTGAGCTGCATGTCCATGGCCACGGGGTCGAGGCCGTCGAACTCACCGTCTTCGGTCTCCACCTCAGGGGTCACGGTGCCCTCGAAGACGCCGGGGCGATCATTGCTGTGGAAGGGGTTGCCGAAGGGGCCCACCCGGCTCCACCGCAGCATGCGGAACCCGTCTTCAGTCTCGCCGTCGAGCACGGGCGTGATGCGGAAGTCCACAGCCTCTTCGCTGCCGTCATCGGCGATGAAGCGGCCCTTGAAGGTGAGCCGCACGGTGCCCTCTCCTGGTGCCGGGAGGTTGCGGCCGTAGAAGAAGAGCGTCTCGCCGACCACCACGTTGGCCTTGGAGATCGCTTCGAGTCGAGGGGCGTCGTCAGAGATCCCGCTGTCGGGATCTTGAGAGGCACAGCCGTGTGCGATGGCGGTGGCCAGCAGCCCAATGGCGAGTCGGCGCATCGTGATCATCCTCAACTCCAGTAGCCACCCGGCTGATCGACTGGCCAGGGTCTGTTGTCTCCACTGGCCCCCGATCATCTCGGGAATCTCTAATGTTTATTGCCGCGAAGCCCTCAGCAGCCTCGTGTGGCCCGGTAATATAGCACAGGCCGTGCCGGGGATTGAGGTCGCCAGCCAGTGTCATTTTGAGGGGGAGCCCACAGTGTGTGCAAGCATTCGTGCTGTGGTGACTGCCGAGGCCGGAGATGTCGCCCTCCGAGCGTCGAGCGGGCGGGCCTGAATCTGTTCAGTTCAAGCCGTTGATGGAGAGGGTGTAGCTGCTGAAGCAGGAGTGACCGCTGTGACGGTGCACCTTGATGATGTAGCGGCCACCGTCGTCGCTGTTGAGCTCTTCGGTCCAGGACAGGGCTTCGTCGTTGTTGCCCCCTCGGGTACTCGAGGCCAGCGGTGTACCAGCATCACACGCAGCGCGATCTCGATAGAGGAAGATGTCGAAGTCGGCGCCGTTGGGCACGTTGGTGAGCTCGACGTCGATCTCTTCGTAGAGATCAAAGGGGTTGAGCGGGCTGTTGTCCTCGGCATCAAAGCAGAAGAAGTCTGCGTCGCCGACGTTGTCGATGGTGGCCATGAAGCTGTCGTTGATGTCGAAGTCGTTGGCCCCCGGGGTCAGGTTGCGACACTGACCACAGCCGTTGTTGGGCTCGAAGTTGTCGGGGTTGGTCTCGTCTTCGCCGTCGCAGTCCTGGTCGAGGCCGTCACCGCAGACGTCGAAGTCCTCGGGCAGCACCGCGCCGCGACATTCGTCGAAGTCGCCCCACTGACAATTGGCGCCGCAGGTCCTGACCTGTACCCCCAACTCACAGATGCCGACGTTGCTCTCGCCACAGTCCGCGCGATCGGTGTCCCCTGGGGCGCAGATGCCCTCGCCCTGGCACACACCCCAGTCTTCCCAGATGCACTCGTCGCTGCACCCGCGGCTGCGGGTGCCACAGGCGCCACAGGCCTCGTTCTCCTGGTCGCCGGGGGCGCACTGGCCGCCACCGGTGCACTCGCCGAAGTCGCCCCAGGTGCAGGCGTCGGTGCAGGTGCGAATGCGGACAGAGCAATTGCCGCACGACTCAGCGTCTTCGTCGCCGGGGGCGCAGAGGCCCTCGTCGATGCACGCGGTCCAATCACCCCAGGTGCAGGCGTTGGAGCAGATGCGGCTCTGGGTGCCGCATGCGCCGCAAGGGCGCTCTTCACGATCGCCAGGGCCGCAGCCGTCGCCTATACCTTCCATGCCGCCACAGGCGCTCCACTCGCCCCAACCACAGGCGTCCGTGCAGGTGCGGCTGCGGGTGCCACAGCCGTTGCCGCAGGCTTCGCTCTCCACCTCGCCGGGCTCGCAGACGCCTTCATTCTTGCAGTCCTGCCAGTCGCCCCACTCACAGCCCGCGGTGCACACGCGGCGGGCAGAGCCACATCGCCCGCACCGCATCTCCTCGTCGGTGCCGGGGGCGCACACCGCCTCGGACTCGTCGCAGGCGCTCCACTCGCCCCACATGGCCTCGACGCACATGCGGGTGTGGGTGCCGCACTGGCCGCAGACCTGGTTGTCGAGGGTATCGCCGGTGCAAGGGCACTGCTCGGGGGCGGTGCATTCGACCCAACCCCCCTCGACACAGACCTCGAAGCCGCTGCCGCAAGCGTTGGAGCAGTCGCGGATGATCTCTTCGTCTACCTTGGCATCGCAGTCGTTGTCCTGGCCGTCGCAGACCTCGTCGAAGGGCTGAGGCGCCGAGCAGTTGCGGAACGTGGCCTCGATGCAGGTCTCGGTGCCTTCACCGCACTCGGTCTGACACGGGCGAGTCTCCCCGTCATTGCAGCCGTCGCAGCCTTCGTCGATCTCACCGTCACAGTCGTCGTCGATGGTGTTGCCGCAGAATTCGTTGGGCCGGGGCCTCGGCGCGTCGCAGCCACGGAACTGTGCCCCGCGGCAGACCTCTTGCCCTGTGCCGCACTCGGTCTCGCAGGGTCGAGTGTCGCCCTCACCGCAACCGCCGCAGCCTTCATCGCTGCTGCCGTCACAGTCTTCATCGAGGGTGTTCCCGCAGATCTCCAGGCGGGGCATGGCGCTGCAAGGTCCGAAGACCCCGCCCATGCATCGCTGCACCCCCTCACCGCAGTCGGTGAAGCAGGGCTGTAGAGCACCATCGGCGCATTCGTTGTTGAAGCAGGTGCCGTCGACGCAGCGACGATCAGCGCCGCAGTCTTCGTCTCGCTGGCACTCGATGGCCCGTCGGCAGACGCCGGAGACACACTCCTGACCTGCAGGGCAAGGGTTGGCGTCATCACACGTAGCCGCCCCCATGCACTCGCCGGCGACGCACGTCTGGCCGTCAGGGCACCCGCCCTCGCAGAGGCTGGGCCCTGCGTCGGGCTCTGGGGGTGCCGTGGTGCAGCCGCCAAAGGCGAGCACCGACATGAGCAGCATGAAGAGCAACGATGTCGAGGGGAGACGCCCGGGGGCATCGGTGACGACAGCGGACGGGTCCTGGGAAGTGCGGGCATCCATGCCCGGTAAGATAATGGTCTACCTGGTCTGGGGAAAGTCGCCCCCGGCCTTTGTCGCACAAAAGCCACGATGTCGGCCCCAGATGATGCCTCGGAATGCCCGATTCAGCAGCCTCTGAGCTCAGGCTTCCGGGCCTCGGCCGCCATTTCGGGCACCGGCGTCACGTGCCGCAATGCCCCAAAGAGCGCCGCGGTGGCCAGCAGGTCAGCCTCTTCCTGGTCTTTGGCCATGGCGATGGCCTCTTCGTACACCGCCCGAGCGAGATCGAGCACGGTGACGCTGGAAGGGGCTGCAGACTGCGGTGACGAGGGCTGTTCCATCTCACGACTCCAGGTGTTGGCCCTTTCGAACACGGCCAGGACCCTCTCGTACGCGCCCCGTGGGTCTTCGAAGACCCACTGAGATCCATGCGTGCCAGAGCATGTGTCGGGCGGGATTCCCTTGCTCTGAACAAAAGCCTTGGAGATCCTGCGGTCTCGGGTCGTCTTCGAGACGACACAGAGAGGAATCGGCATGCACATCCCCCGGAAGGTCGCCTTTGCCCGAGTATGGGCGGCCTGCATCTTCGCTTGCGTCGTCACCCCAGGGCTCAGCTTTGCCCTGCCCACCCTTGAGACCGTGGAGACCACGGTGGACGACGCGCGTCTCGTGCTCTCTGCCCGAACCGAGTACATCACCGGAGACACGCAGAGTGAGTGCACGGTGCGCCTGGTCGTAGACGGAGAAGGGGTGGCCATCGGGGAGGGAGATCGCGCTGTCGTTCGGGTCTACGAGAACGACTTCATCGGCGACGACGCCTACTGGTCCACCGAGTTCGAATTCAGCCCACGGGAAATCTCCGAGCAGCAATCTGATCGTGTCTTCGACTGCAGCGGTCAGTTTCCGGGAGATGGCAATGACGAGATCGAGCTTGTCGCCACCGCGGAGGTGCAGAAGGGTTCCTGCGGCTTCTTCTGTGTTTGGGATCGTCCCACCACCCCTGAGATCGTGATGACCGACGTGGGCGACGACGCAGCTGAGCAGGACGATGCTGTCGATCAGGCCACTCCGCTGCCGTTGGGTCTCACTGAAGGCCGGGTGGGCATCGATCAGGACTTCTTCGAATTCGAACTCGTAGGCCCCACCCGGGTGCTCTTTCAGGCCGAGCACGTGGCCAGTGTGGGTCGGCTCGAGGTGAGTCTCTTCGGCAGCGACGGTGAGTCCCGAGTGGGCGAGGGCATGAACGAAGATCAGGCCACCGTCCTCGACGCGCCTTTTCTCGACCGCGGCACCTACTATGTGCGGGTCACCCCCCGTGAAGGCGACAACTTCAACTTCTACGACGTGCGTTTCGCCGTGGCCCCCGTCCAGCAGGATTGCTCTCCGGGCACCGAAGAAGAGGAAAGCTGCGGGAACTGCGGTGTCCGGGTCCGGTCCTGCGATGCCATGGGCAGCTGGGGCATGTTCGGACCCTGTGAGCAGGAGGGCATCTGCAGCCCTGGCGAGAGCCGAACTCAAACGTGTGGTCTGTGCGGTGAGCGCACCGAGACGTGCGATGACACGTGCAACTGGGGTGATGCTGGGCCTTGCGAAGACGAGGGGGAGTGTCTGCCCGGTGACATCGACACCCTGCCATGCGACGGCAATCCCGAGATGGAGAGCATCCGCGACTGTGATGATGCCTGCACATGGGGGCCGTTCTCCTCGTGTGAAGGCGCAGCCTGTGAAGAGGGCGAAGAGGAGAGCTGCTACTCAGGCCCTTCTGGGACTGAAGGGCTCGGCGCCTGCCGAGCAGGCATTCGCGTGTGCGCCGAAGGTGTGTGGGGGCCGTGTGAAGGCGAGAAGCTGCCCACAGAAGAGCAGTGCGCCGACAACATCGACAACGACTGCAATGGCGCCACTGATGACGAAGACGCAGTCTGTGGCGGAGGCGCTACCATTGGTGAGCCCTGCATGGGCACGCCTGATTGCGCGCGGCCCTTCGAGTGTGTGGGCCCCGCAGAGCACCCGATGTTCGTCGACGGTTACTGCGGCCTCACCGGGTGTGATTCCGATTGTGGCCCCGAGGCGGCCTGTGTCCGGGTCTTCGGGTTGCCCTACTGCCTCAAGCGATGTGATCGTCTCGATGATTGTCGCGAGGGGTACCTGTGCAGCCCCATCGGGGCCAGCAGGGTGTGTGTGCCGCGATGTACGGCAGACGTGCACTGCCGGGATGCGGCGCGACCATTCTGCGACTTGAACACGGGGCGATGTGCCGAGGCCCCTGGCGCGGAGCTGCCGGACGCTGGCGTGACGCCGGATGCGTTCATGCAGCCACCTCGGCCGGACGCAGGGCGCATCATGCCTGATGAGGGCGTAGTGCCCGGCGACGACGTCGCCGTACCCGCTGCATGCGAATGCAGAGCGGGATCTGGGGGTCAGCCCCCGTGGCTCTGGTGGGGCATCCTCGCCTTGGGCGGGGTGATTACTCGGCGCCCTTCTCGGGGGTCTTCTCGCCAGCTTCGCCCCCGTGGTCCTTCTTCCCCTCGGCGTCGAGGGCCTCGAGGCTGGTTCCTACGAGGTTGAGGTACTCCTCACCACGGGCCTTCATGGGGATCTCGCGATCTCCGTTGACGCCCTTGGGGTCGAGCTTGTCCCAGCAGGCGCTGGTACCCAGGGCTACGGCGGCAATCATCATCACGTGTACGATCTGCTTCATGGTCACGCTCCGGTGCGGGGGGGTGAACATCAAAGCCTGAGTCGGCTTTGGGCGCAGATGACTACACCGAGGTGGGTCAGAAGTCCAGCCCTGAGCACACCCCAATGCCTCGAAGACCCTGCAATTGATTACCTGCTGCAGGTTGGCACGCCTCTGGGGGCGGGCAGTCGTCGAAGCCGTCACCGAGCCGGCAGAGGGGCAAACAGCGTGGATCTTCACCTTCTGCCGAGGCGACACAGCTGTATCGGTGCAGACAGTTCGAGCCTCCGGTGAGCGCGTCGACGGTACAGGGCTGACCGGGCCCTGCGAGAGGCCCCTCTGGCCTCGGGCGGCACCAGCCTGCGAGTGTGGGGCGGCCACGGTCGTCGCGACCCTCGTGCACCGGCGTGCACAGCGCCCCGCCTGGGCAGTCGCTCACCATCGCCAGGGGGTCACACTCACCGATGCATAGCCCCACGTGGTCGAGAGGGCCTGTGGCCGTGCGGCCCTGTGACAACACGTCGAAGACGCAGGCGCTGTTGCCACGGCAGGGCTCCGCCAGGGTGAGATCACACCAGCGTGTGCAGCGGTGCAGCCAGTCCGGGCCCACCGCCGCGCAGACGTGACCAGGGGCACAGGTGCCGCCCAGCACACGGTCGGATGGAGTGCACGGATCACCCTGCTGCCCTGAGGCGCTGCTGCGTCCACCAGAGATCAGACATGCCCCCACCATGGCGCCGTTCTGCTGATCGACGACGACGCACTCTGCCGCGGGGCCGCAGCCTGCGGCCTCCAGCGGATCACAGGGGCGATGGCAGAACTGGTACCGCGTACCCCGCAGTCGAGGGCCATAATCGATGCAGATCTCACCCTCACCACACTGGCTGAGGGCGTCACAGGGCGCTTTGCATCGGCCGTAGTGACAGAAGAGCCCCGCTCGACACAGCTCTTCCGCAGGGCGCACCCCTTCAGGATCGATGACACAGGTCTCTCCGGTTTCAGCGAAGCCCGGCCGGGCGCACAGCGAGAGTGGGGGCAGGGTGATGCAGCTGCTGCGATCGCCGAGCGGGCACATGCTGCGATCCTCGGTGCTGCACTGGGGCGAAGGCCAGCACCAGCCGCCGGCCTCCGGTCGCTCGGCGTCGAAGGCGATACACGCCGCGGTGCCCTCACAGGGCGAGACGGCTGTGGGATCACAGGTTGCACGGCAGGTGCCTGCGCCTGCCTCGCCCACACATCGAGTGCCGTCTTCACAGGGCAACTCGTCGGGACCGCACGGTTCGCCGAGGGGTAGATCGACACGGGCATCAGGGGGACCGGCATCTGGGGTCGCTGCGTCAGGTGTCCCGAGATCAGGCGCCCGCGCATCAGAAGGCTCGGCGTCCGGGATGCGAGCGTCTCTCGGCAGCGCGTCGGCAGGGGCACCCTCGTCAGGTGGAGCGAAGGCGTCGTTGACAACATCACCATCGACGGCAGATCCGTCGGGACTGTGGGCGTCGGCGTCCTGGGCGAGCGCATTGGCGTGCTCGGCGTCTGTCTGCTGTGTGTTCTCGGCGTCGTCACACGCGACGAGCGTGAGCGAGATCAGCGCCGCAATGGCCCTCGTGCACACCATGTTTCTTCTTCACCTCTTGCGCTGTGAACGCGCCTGGCTATCCTCTGCCGTTTGTTCAAGAAGACAAGTGCCACATGTCTCAAATCAACTACATCAGCGCTCAAGGCGCCAAGAAGCTCCGCGACGAGCTTGATCATCTGGTCCGGGTAGAGCGCCCTCAGGTGGTGAACACCGTCTCCGCTGCTGCCGCTGAAGGCGATCGCAGCGAGAACGCAGAGTACATCTACGGCAAGAAGCGGCTGCGAGAGATCGACCGTCGCGTGCGGTTCCTGGGTAAACGACTCGATGACTGCGAGATCGTCGCGCCGCCCACCACCACGGACAAGGTAAGGTTCCTGTCGTGGGTGGTTGCGGAGGACGAGGAAGGCGCGCCGCACACCATGTGCATCGCCGGCGCCGACGAGAGCGATCCCAAGGCAGGCTTCATCTCTTGGAAGTCACCTGTGGGCCGGGCTCTGCTCGGCAAGCAGATCGACGACGAGATCACTGTGAACACCCCTGGTGGAGAAAAAGAGTTCGTGATCCTCGAGATTCACACCGAGCGCCCCTGAGCAGAGCCTCTCCTGAGCAGAGGCCCCACCATCAGGGCATGTCACAGGCAGCTTCATCTGCCTCGCCGTCACAGTCGTCATCTTCGCCGTTGCACAGCTCGTCCGAAGGTCGCACTGCGCCGTCACAGCTGCCCCAACGGCCGGCATCGCAACGCTGAAGACCACCGATGCAGCGCCCGACGTCTTCTGTGCCGCCCGGGCCGTCGTAGCAGGGCCGAGTGAGGTCTTCGTCTACCCGGCCGTCACAGTCGTCGTCGAAGTTGTTGCAGTCTTCCTCTGAGGGCCCCACCGCATCTGCGCAGGCCCCCCAAGCGCCGCCGGCGCAGGTCTCCACTCCGAGCGTGCATCGGCCGACGTCGATGCCACAAGGGCGGGTGAGGGCCTCGTCGGTGGCGTCGTCGCAGTCGTTGTCGAGGCCGTCGCACAGCTCGGCGGAGCCATCCGGGCCCTCAGCTGCACACTCGCCCCAGGCCCCCGCGACGCACAGCTCGACGCCGGTGCCACACAGCCCTTCGATCTCACAGGCCCGGGCTACGGCCTCGTCGACGAGGCCGTCACAGTCTTCGTCGGTGTTGTCGCAGGTCTCTTCTGTGGGCCCCGTGGCGCCCTCGCAGGCGCCCCATCGGGCGTCGGTGCACGTCTGCAGACCGCGCTGGCATCGACCCTCGTCCTGGCCGCAGGGGCGGGCGAGGCGCTCGTCGACGAGGCCATCACAGTCGTTGTCCACGCCATCGCAGGCTTCGAGGGCAGGGGGGATCTGACCGACACATGCGCCGAAGACGCCCTCCCGGCAGAGAGCCTGACCGGCCACGCAGGCGCCGACGGTGCCGCCGCAGGCCTGGCTGACGCCTTCGTCGATGCGGCCGTCGCAGTCGTCATCGGCGTTGTTGCACTGCTCTTCCGCAGGCTCCACCACCCCGATACAGCCCGTCAACTCTCCGCCGATGCATCGCTGAATGCCCTGGCAGGCGACGACCTCGGGGCCGCAGGGGATCTCGATGGCTTCGTCGACGCTGCCGTCGCAGTCGTCATCGATGTTGTTGCACAGCTCTGCCGTGGGCGTCGTCGCCCCCTGGCACACCGGGCCGTCGGGTCCGCAGGTGATGGTGCCTTGGGTACAGGCGCCACCCTCGACGCCGCACGACGCCCCTGCTTCACAGGGGCAGGCTTCATCGGTGAGGCCGTCGCAGTCGTCGTCGAGGCCAGTGCACTCGGCGCCGGTCTCGGCGTCGACAAAGGCAGGGGCTGTCAGGCGGTAGTCTTCGAGGGTGCACACCAGCCACCCTTCGGCGCCACCACATCGGGCGACCGCTGCCCAGCACAGGCCGTCGACGCGCTCGCACTGTGGCGCCGTCAGCGCCTCGTCCGTGTTGCCATCACAGTCATCGTCGAGGCCGTTGCAGATCTCCTCGACGGGCTCTTCGGTGAGGCTGTTGCACACCACCAGGCCTCGAGCTGGATCACAGATGGTCTCCCCGGAGCGGGCGCACTGTCCGAGGCCGGACTCGCAGGGCTGCCCGGTGCCCTCTACGCCCTCGTCGATGCGACCATCACAGTCGTCGTCTTCGCCGTTGCACAGCTCCTGGGGCACGGGGCCACAGGTGCCACAGCGGTTGGTCACCCCTTCATCAGTGAGGGCGTCGCAGTCGTCATCGAAGCCGTTGCAGCGCTCTGCCTCGGGCACGATGTCGCCCTCGCAGTCACCGAAGGCGCCCCCTGAGCAGGTCTGCGTACCCGCGAGGCAGCGACCTACACCCACCGTCCCAGCAGGGCCGCCATAGCATGCCTGGCTCTCGTCGCCAGCACACATGCAGCCCTCGTCGGCTTCGTCGACGTTGCCGTCACAGTCGCCATCAAAGCCATCACAAGGTGGCGCGTCAGGGGTGGACGCTGTCGCCGGAGTGACCTGCTCGAGGCACAGGCCGCCGCCACAGTCGCTCAGACCCTCGACGCACAGGCCGACGCCTGCAGTGCCCTCAGGTCCGGCATAGCAGCCTGTGAGCGCGCCCTCATCGATACGGCCGTCGCAGTCGTCGTCGGCGCCATCGCACTGCTCCTCGGCGCCAGGGAAGCGATCGGCGTTCGTGTCGTCGCAGTCGGGGCCCGCAGGGCAGTTTCGCCCGAAGTCGTCGCCGTCTTCGTCGATGCAATCCGTCGACGCGTCGGGCAACGCGGCGTCCACCGCTGCATCAGCGAGGTCGAGATCCGGGCCACCTGCATCCTCGCCTGCGTCGGGCGCAAGATCGGCGTCCACCCGGGCGTCGGGCAGTTGTGGTCCGGGGACGCAGGCCTCGGCGACGCAGCGCTGACCCGCAGGGCACTGATCGTCGCTTCGGCAACCTTCCACGTCGATGAGCAGGCTGCAGCTGGAGAGCCAGAGGCCTGAGAGACCGATCGCCGTATTGAGAGAGAAACGCTTGAGCTTCACGTGGCGAGATCACCGTTCAGTGTGTCGAAGGACTCCGCCATGAGGCGGTCGAGCTGATCATGGGGCAGCGCCCGCTCGTCGGAGAATGCCAGGCCCACCACCCCGAGGAGGGCCGTGGGGGTCGAGGCCACGTCGACCTCTGGCGGCGCTACGGGGAGCGCCACCGCGGCGTGGGCGCTCACTGCCCGGGCGCCAGGGCGTACCCGCCCGGTCTCGTCGGTCTTCAGGTTGCACGTGTCCACAGGTCGGCCCGTGGCCCAGGCGATGCCCGCCATGCCCTTGCCGTGGGGGATGCGCGCCGTGACCTCTACGACGGGGGTGGGCAGGCCCACCCAGGCGACGATCTCAAGCGCATCGCGCACCCTGAGATGCACGCTGCCAGCAATGGCATCGTGACGACGGAGGAAACCCTCGAGCCACTGCTGAAGGGCAGGGTTGGGGGTGGGCGTCGAGTGGGACATCAGGGCGACGGGCTCCTCAGTGTCAGCCTTGGGGGAGCCGCACCACGTGCTCGGTGCGGTCGAATCGTCTGCTGTCGGTCTCTTTGTAGCTGCCCTCGGGCTCGGCGTAGACCTGGGTGAACCCGTCGACGTCCTCGTGGGCCTCCATCTGGTCGAACCAGTCGTGGACCGCCTGATAGGCCGCCTCGACGTCGTCGCTGTGATACACCCGCTTGCGCAGCTCGGACCCCTGAGGGATGCCCCGGGTGAAGAAGCCGGTGACCTTCTTGAGCTTGCCCAGGGCCGCCTTCGGGTGGGGGGCCTCTTCGCAGATGAGATCGAAGTACTGAATCTGCACCGCCCGGCGCTCGCTCAGCGAGGGCACGTAGGGGGTGTTGCCAGCGAGGGCTTCGGCGCAACGGCGCAGCAGCCACGGGTCCCGCATGAGCCCGCGGCCCACCATCACGCCATCGGCGCCGCTGATGGCCAGGGCGCGCTTGGCGTCTTCCCAGGTGAGGATGTCGCCGTTCACCAGCAGGGGGATCTGCACCGCCGCCTTCACGTCTTTGATCGACGCCCAGTCCGCCTGACCCCGATAGCCGTCCATGCGGGTGCGGCCGTGGACCGTCACCATGGCTGCACCTTCTTCCTGGGCCATGTAGGCGATCTCTGCAGCGTTGAGGCGGTCTCGATCCCAGCCGAGGCGCATCTTCACCGTCATGGGGATCTCGATGGCCGACTTCACCGCCGTGAAGATTTGCCGAGCGAGGGCGGGCTCTTTCATGAGGGCAGAGCCGCTGCTGCCGCTGGTGACGCTCTTCGAGGGGCAGCCCAGATTGAGATCGACCATGTCGGCGCCGAGGTCGACGCAGTATTTCGCCGCCTCGGCCATGCGGTGCGGGTGCCGCCCGTAGATCTGAATGCTCACGGGGTGCTCGTCGGCGTCGATCTCCGCCATCTTCCAGATGCGGGCGATCTTGCGGCTGAGCCCTTCGCTGCTGACGAACTCGGTCACCGTGAGCCCGCAGCCGCCGAGGCCGCGGATCAGACGCCGAAACGGCCGATCGGTGATCCCCTCCATGGGGGCGAGCACGCAGGCTGGGCTGATGGTGATGCCGCCGGCGTCGATGCTGAGTGGGTGCAGTGGCGTGTTCATAGCGCAGGGAGGGTACATCATCTGGGGGCGTCGTGGCCAAGGGCCCGATGAATCAGCAGGTGGGTTTCCACGCTTGTTCGAGGCGACGGGGCGATGCACTCTGAGCGTATGACGCTCGAATTCTACTACGACATTGTCTGCCCGTATGCCTACATCGCCTCGACCCGTGTGGAGGCCCTCGCTGCCCGAGCCGGGGTCTCGCTCACGTGGTGCCCCGTGCTCCTCGGCGGTGTGTTCAAGGCCCATCAGAGCCCTCAATTCCCCGGAGATGCCATGGGCCCGGGGAAGGCGAGGCTCAACCTGCTCGACATCCACCGCTACGCCGCCCATCACGGCGTGCCCCTGGAGATGCCCGAGGGGCACCCCCGGCGCACGGTAGAAGCCATGCGCTTGATCCTCGCTGCCCCCGAGACCGTGCGGTCGGCCTTGAGCCACGATCTGTTCCGAGCCTATTGGATCGAGGGGGCAGACATCGCCGATCGGAGCGTGCTCGCAGGCATCGGCGCTCGCCACGGGGTGCCCATCGAGGCCATCGACGGCCCCGAGATCAAGCAGGCGCTCTTCGATGCTGTCGACGCCGCCGTAGCCCACAACATCTTCGGGGTGCCCACGTTCAGGCTCGGTGGCGAGGGTGGCTCTGGGGAGATGTGGTGGGGTCAAGATCGCATGCCCCTCGTGGAGGCCGCCGCTCGGGCCGCCGGGGGTGGTGGTCCGAAGGTGGAGATCTTCCACGACTTCGCCAGCCCGTTCAGCTATCTCGCCTCGACTCAGGTGGGCCGCATCACCCGGCGACGGGGCCTCACGCTGACGCATCGCCCGATTCTGCTCGGGGCGATGTTCAGGGACATCGGTACGCCCAATGTGCCCATGATGGCCATGTCGCCGGCGAAGAGGGCCCACGCCGGCCAGGATATCCTGCGCTGGGCGGACTGGTGGGGGGTGACCTTGCGCTGGCCCAGCGCCTTCCCCTTGCGGACCGTGGCGCCACTTCGGGTGGCGCTGCAGGCGCCAGAGCTCACCGACGCCCTGTATCGGGCCGCTTGGGTGGATGATGTGAACATCGGTGACCCGGAGGCGCTGCGAGGTGTCATCGTCGGGGCAGGGGGGGATGCCGAGGCGCTGCTCTCGGGCACTCAGAACCCCGAGATCAAAGCCCAGCTCAAAGCCAACACCGAGGCAGCGATCGCCCTGGGTGCATGTGGAGTGCCCACGGTGGTGATCACCGCCGTCGATGGTACTCAGGAGATCTTCTGGGGCCAGGATCGACTGCCGCTCATCGAGGCCACCCTCGACCGCATGTTGTGAACCCCCAGCCGCTGCAGGCCTACCAGCGAAAGCCCACGCTTCCCGGGCCGACGATGACGCCGTTGGGCTTCTCATCGTCTTCTGAAGAGAAGTACCACCAGGCGAGCCCACCGATCACCGCCGCCCCGCCGATGCCGTAGGCGATGTACGAGGCTGTGACCTGCCCCTCGTAGGTGTCGCGGGTGTTCAGGTTCTCGGTGGTGCTCAACTCACCATCGATTTGATTCCGGCTATCGAGGGCTGCGAGGGTCAGGCCTCCGCCGACGACGAGGAGCGCCCCGCCTGCGCCGGTGACGATCCAGGGCATGAGGCTGTCGCTGTCTGCAGGCGACGGAGCCGCCGTGCGGGCAGGTGGTGGGGCAGGGCTCAGCGTGAAGGAAAGTTGCACCTCGACACCGGGCTTGATCTCCACAGGTTTCGACTGAGGCTCATACCCATCGCGGGTCACCGTGACGGTGTACTGCCCCAGACGTACGCGGGCCTGCCACGGACAGGCTGAGCCATCGTCGAGCACGCTGGGCACCTGCACATGGGCCCCCTCGGTCTGACACTCGATGTTCAGACGACCAAAGGCCTCTTCGGCGAGGGCGCTCACCTTCTCTCTGATTTTTGCCTGCCGCGAGGTGTCGTCCTTGAGCTCGAGGTAGGCCTCGAAGGCCTCTACGGCGTCGGCCTTGCGTCCGAGCTTGAGCAGGCACTGGGCGATGTTGAGTCGGATGATGGCCCGGGGCCCCTCCTCGGTGGCCAGGGGCTCGGCCCGCCTGAACTCCTCGAGGGCGCCGCCATAATCTTTGGCTTGATACAGCTGCTCCGCCAGCTCGACGTAGCTTTGGGCCTTGGTCAGCTCAGTGCCCTCCTGGCCAAGAGCGATCACTGGGGTGAGCAGAGCGGGCAGGCTGAACAGTAAGACACGCAGTGACAGGAGCGGCTGGCGCAAGAGCGGCTGTGACATGGGCGAAGATCTCCCGAGTGTTCTACTCGTCGATGAGTGGTTTGACCTTGAGGCCCTTGTCCTCTGCGGGTTGGGGGGGCGCTGCTGGGGTCTCTGCTTTCGGGGTACGCTCGACCTCGGGCAGATCATTCCGCTTTTTTTCGATGGGGGCATCTTCCGGGTTCACTCGGGGCGTGCTGGTGCGCCGGCGCCCGCGTTTGGGGTTGCGTGCGCGCTTGGGTGTCTTCGGTGGAGGCACGGATGCATCTGGGACCACCGGAGCTTCTGCGTCAGGCACCTGAGGAGGCGCAGGTGGGGCGGTCGCGTCGGCAGGTGCCGCGGCATCAGGCTTGGTCTGTACCACTGCGTCAGGCGTCGTGACCGCGCCTGTAGGCGGACCCGAGTCAGGTGGTACAGCACCCACTCCACCATCACCTGTGCTGAGCGCCCACCACGCGCCACCACCCGCAAGGAGCGCCAGCACAACCCCTGGCAGCAACCAGGCATTGCCGGCAGGGCGGGTTTCTGGAGGTGCCTCTCCGGAAAAAGACGGCGTCACCACAGGTGCAGGAGAGGCGTCGGAGATCGCCTCTCCAGGGAGGGGCAGCGTCTCCAGCTTGCCGTCGGCGCTGCGGCGGGCCCCGGCGAGGCCACCGAGACCCTCTGCGTCGGGCAGGGCGGCCACGAGAGAGCGGGCCATGGTCTCGGCGTTGCCGAAGCGCTCGTCAGGGCGTTTGCTCAGCGCTTGTCGGATCGCATGCTGTAGAGGCTCGGGGATCCCCAGGCGCTCGGGCATGGGCGGCACCGGCTCGTTGATGTGGGCCAGCAGCACCGACAGTGGCGTATCGCCGTGGAAGGGGGCCTTGCCCGTGAGCATTTCGTAGATCACCACCCCGAGGGTGTAGAGATCGGTGCGGCCGTCGATGGTGGCGCTGCGGGCCTGCTCTGGGGCCATGTAGCGGGGGGTGCCCAGCACATAGCCCTTCACTGTCTCCACCGTGAGGGTCTCTCGATCAGCGCCCTCTTTCTCGCTCACCATCTTGGCGATGCCGAAGTCGAGCACCTTGGCCTTCTCGGCTCCCCAGGGATCGAGGGTGATCATGACATTGTCGGGCTTGAGATCCCGGTGCACGCAGCCCTGGTCGTGGGCCTCGCTCAGTGCGCCGAGGATCTGCACCGTGAGGTCGACCACCCGCTTGGGGGCCATGGGACCGTCAGATCTGAGCAGGCTCGCGAGAGAGCGCCCCTTCACCAGCTCGAAGACCATGTAGAGGGCGCCGTCTTCCTCACCATAGTCGTGGAGCGTCACCGTGGCAGGGTGGCTCAGTCGCGCCACCACCTTGGCCTCCCGGAAGAAGCGGGCCCGCATCTCGGGGTTGTCGCCTTCGCCTTGGCGGATCACCTTCACCGCAACTTCGCGGCCCACGGGGTGTTGAATCGCCCGGTAGACAGCGCCGAAGCCCCCCTTGCCCAACAGATCGATCAGGGCGTACTTGTCACCGAGGCGCCGGCCGAGCATGGCCTCGCGCTGATGTCGCGCCTTGATGGCCGGATCGAGGAGGGCTCGATCCGGATGATCCGGGCAGGGGTGCCCCACAGGCAGCGTGCGGGGCACGTCGCACAGAGGGCAAACTGTGTGTGACGGTGCAGACATCCAGGTTCCTGACGGATGGGCGTGGCGATGCTGCCGTGCCCCCTCGGGGTGTGAAGTATAGAAGCCACCTGCAAGAGGTCAATGGATCGTGTAGGGGTGATAGAGGCCCACAAAATCGGACGATGTGGGTGAAAGAGGGAGAGCAGCACATGTCAGTACCGTTCCTCGATCTCAAGGCGCAGCTGGGGGACTACCGCGAAGAGGCGCTGGCGGCCTTTGTCGACGCCATGGACGCCCAGGCCTTCATCATGGGCGCTCGGGTGAAGACATTCGAAGAGTCACTGGCGGCGTACACCGGTGTCGGTCACGCCATTGGGGTGTCCTCGGGGACCGACGCCCTGATGGTGGCCCTCATGGCCCTCGGCGTGGGCCCGGGGGACGAGGTGATCACCACCCCGTTCACGTTCTTCGCCACCGCCGGTGTCATCGCGCGGCTGGGAGCCCGGCCGGTCTTCGCCGACATCGATCCGGGCACTTTCAACCTCACCGGCGAGGCCATCAACCCCCTCGTCAACACCAGGACCAAAGCGATCCTGCCCGTGCATCTGTTCGGCCAGATTGCCGATCTCGACGCCCTGGCCCCCGAGAGCCCCCCTGTGGTGGAAGACGCCGCTCAGAGCCTCGGCGCCACCCGTCGAGGCAAGATGACCGGTCATCATGGCGCGCTGTCGTGCATCAGCTTCTTCCCCACCAAGAATCTCGGGGCCTTCGGTGACGGTGGAGCAGTGATCACCACCGACGCCGAGCTCGCTGATCGGTGCACTCTGCTGCGAGTACACGGCGCCCGGCCCAAGTATCATCACGCCATCGTCGGCGGGAACTTCCGCCTCGACGCCCTGCAGGCGGCGATCTTGAGCGTCAAGCTGCCCCACCTCGAGGCGTGGACCGAGGCACGCAGGGCCAACGCTGCCCGCTATGTGGCCATGTTCACGGAGTCAGGCCTCGTGGAGCGCGGGTTGATCACGTTGCCGGTGGTCCTCGATGACAACCGGCACGTCTACAACCAGTTCGTCGTCCGCGCGAAGGATCGTGACGCCCTCAAGGCCCACCTCGCTGCCCAGGGCATTGGCTCGATGATCTACTACCCCAAGCCGCTTCACCTGCAGGCGTGCTTCGCCGATCTGGGCCACGGCCCGGGGGATTTTCCTGCCGCCGAAGAGGCATGTGCCTCGGTGCTGGCCCTGCCGATCTACGGTGAGCTCACCGCTGAGCAACAACATCTCGTGGTCGAGGCCATCGCCGGGTACTACGGTGTGTGAGCGCTGGGCTCAACCTCGCTGAAGGCGCACCCGTGCAGGCCTTTGCCCCTATGAGGGCATTTTTTTCTCGATTCTTGATGGCGGCTCTGTCAGTCTCTGACAAGACTACTGGTGCACCACCGGTGCGCCACGAGAGCGACATGACGCCCAGGTGCTGCCAAAGAGGCCGCCTCAACACCGTCTCGCTCATCCCTTCTCCACCCCGATCAACCTGAACAGATCAGCGTGGGCGTGCGCACACCAGCGCAAGGGGGTACCAGATGTACACACCATCGCCCCACGCCTGATCCCGAACCCAGGTGGATGCTCATGCACCCAACATGTTCTGATGTCTCTGCTGTGATGTACCGCGTATGAAGCTCTCACGTTTTGCTCAGCGACGGCGCACTCTGCGCGACACCGACACCTCCCTCGACACCATCGACGCCCTGGAGCAGGCCATCGGCAACGACACCGATTTGCCCGGGCTGCTCAAGCTGCGGACCACCACCCTGAAGGTCCTCAGCCCCCAGACGATCGTGTCGTGTTGGCGGGCCAACCAGGCCCTCGTGGCCCACAAGGCTCACCTGCAGAGCGTCGCCACCCGCCGGCGGACCGAGGGGTTGTCTCAAATCCCCTGGGGCTTGCTGCACCTCACGAGTGACGCGCAAGAGGTCTCGATCCTGGAGAAGGCCGACGCCCTGGCCCCTGCGGGCCGTCGGGCTGCGGAGCACCGCCGCCGAGATGCGATCAAAGAGGCCTTGATGGTCTACACCGCGTGTCTGGCCATCGCCCGGCGAGACGCGCGACTGCGGGTGGAGCTCACCGCCGACGACGAGGAGCTGCTCGAGCAGTTCGGGGCCCTCACCGGCACCACCACCCTCGGGGCCATCGACATCGAGCGCTGGTTGAAGATCCGCGCTGCAGAGGCCGACTTCGCCGTGGAGCTGATGGTGGATCTGCCCATCGAGGCCATGGAGGCCCAGGTGGAGGCCCGCCGCGTGGCCCTCGGCCCGCTGGCGAACAACCTCGATGCCAGCACGGTGCTCAAGAACTTGATCCTCAAAGACCTCTCCGAGGCGGCCCTGACCGACAAGGATCGCGAGGTCACCGAGCGTCTGCTCGAGCGTGGGGGGGCGGCCTACCTGCAACTGCTCAGCACGCCGCGTCCGAAGACCGCCATCCTCGCCGGGGTGCACGTGCTCCCCGGCGGCGATCGTCTCGCCGTGGCCATCGTGCAGCGCGACGGGCGCCTGCTCGATCAGGGCGTGGTGCCCGTCGGTGACGACGCCATCGCTGCAGTGGAGAAGGTCTTCGGTGAGCACGCCGTAGAAGGCGTGGCTTGGACGGCCCCCGACGACGAGGGGGAGGCCGAAGCTGCCGTAAGGGCGCAGCTCCGCGGAGGTTTCGCCGCCCTGGAGCGCTTCGAGATCCTTCACGCTGCCCTCGACGCTGGCGTGGCCGAGATGCAAGAGGAGATCGACGCCGACGCTGCCGCTGCCGTGGTGGTGGCTCGACGGGCCGTGCGGCCGCTCAAGTACTGGGGTCAGGTCGATCCCCTGGTTTTGGCGCTGCCCGAGTACCCCGAGAGCATCGAAGACGATGTGCTGCGGAGCGTCCTGCAAGACATGCGCACTGCTGCCGCTGCCGGTGTACGCATCAGCGATCTCGACACCCCACATCAGCTGCCGCCTCAGATGCGGAGCGCGGGCCCCCGGGTACCGCCGAAGCCGCTGAACCCGCTCGTGAAGAACGTGCACGATCTGCGGCCGGGCATGGAGGTGGAGGGCATCGTCACCAACATCGCCAACTTCGGCGCCTTCGTGAACATCGGCCTCTCCCACGAGGGCCTCATTCACATCAGCGAGCTCGCCGAGCACTACGTCAAGGATCCGAACGAGGTGGTGAAGGTGAACCAGCAGATCAAGGCCCGAGTGTTGGGGGTGGATCCCAGCCGTGGCCGCATCTCGCTGTCGCTCAAGCCCGATCGTCTGTCGATGCCCGTGCCGGCTCCCCGCATGGAGGCGCCAAGCCGGGAAGGAGCGGCCCCTGGCCAGCCCAAGCAGCGGGTGCGCCTCGATGACATCCCCGGCCGGGGTCGGCCCCGTGGCGGCGGCTTCCGCCCTGGCGGTGACGCCCCCCACAAGCCCGCCACGGGCGCCAACCGGGATCGCGCCCTCGCTGATCTCGAGGCGCTCTTCAAGAAGAACGACTGAGGCACCGGTCAGGCACCTCACTCACCCCCGTACCACACCGCTTCGATGCCCAGGCTCACCGAGCTCAAGGTGACGTCGCTCCCGCTCTGAGGGGGCGTCCAGTTGAGCCGCAGTGAAGGGGCCAGCGTCAGGCCCTCTCGATCTGGCCCGCTCACGTCGAACTCGTAGAGGGCGCCGAACATGTACATCGTGCCGCCACCGCTCCCAGTGGGATCACCCTCTGCCTCTGCCGTGAGCCCGCCGCCGCCGAGGCCGACGCCGCCGATGAGCAGCAGCTCTGGTGTGCTGGCGGGCAGGGGGCGCAGACCGCCATGGAGCAACAGGCCGCCGAGGCTCGCGGAGTAGCCTTCACCGTTGCCGAAGGTGCCGCCGATCTCGAAGCCCACGAGGCCCCACTCCACGATCTCTTCACCGAAGCGCAGGGTGAAGCTACTTCCAGTGAAGCTGCCTTGAGAGACGCCGTCTTCATCTGTGGCCGCCCCGATGGCGAAGCCGGTCATCAGCGAGAAGAAAGCACCCCGTGCGGGCCCTTCTTCTGCCGGGGGCTCGACATCGGTGTCTGCCGGTGGGGTCGAGGTGGCCTCGGAGACCGTCTGGCTGTGGGCGGTGCTGGTGGCGAGCAGGCTCCCGAAACCCCACAGCGTGAGGAAAGAAGCGCGGGCGATGAGGGGGCGTGTATACATGCCTTCTCCGGCGATGAATTCCTTGGGCGGCAGTATGGCCTGCCCGGCAAGGCCGTGCGATGCGTAAAATCACGTTGAGCAGGCGCTCGGCGCTCATCATAACGAGCATCGTGGCCCTGGACGCGTTTCAGGGCACGGTGATGGTGGTCTGGCCTGCCCTCTGGCACGAATGGTCCCATCCTCACCTCACCGCCCCGGCCCTGTTCACGTGGCAGTACCTCGGCGCCCTCCTGCTGGCGCGGTCGTGCTGCTTGACATGGCTCTGGCGGCGACGCAGAAGCATCCCCGCTGCTCTGTGGTGGGTGGAGTGCCCTGCCAACCTGCTCCTCGCCTGGCGTATGAGCGCCGTCGCAGGTTGGACTTGGGCGTTCTATCTCGGCCGGAGCGTGGCGATGTTGCTGGTGGGCTGGTTCCTTGGCACCCTCGCCGGCATTCACGTACGAGAGCGAACAACACAGGAGAATCGAACATGAGCCCTTCAGCCCCACAACGACCTTCTCCAGCCCCTGAGCGGCTGGGCATTCTTCTTCAGGGCATGGGGGCCGTGGCGAGCACCGTCGTCGCCGGTGTGCTCGCGGTGCGTAAAGGCCTCGGCGAGCCTGTGGGCAGCCTCACCCAGATGGGCCACATCCGCCTCGGCCGCCGGACCGACAACCGCAGTCCCATGATCAAGGACTTCGCCCCCATCACCCCCCTCGACGGCCTGGTCTTCGGTGGCTGGGACATCTTCGGTGGTGATCTGTACGAGGCCTGCGAGTCTGCCGAGGTGTTGGAGCACCGCCTGCTCGAGAAGCTCGAGCCCGAGCTCCGGGCCATCAAGCCCATGCCCGGCGCCTTCGACCCGAACTATGTGAAGCGGCTCAACGGCACCGTGATCAAGTCCGGTACCCGGCGGGAGATGGCCGAGGCCTTGAGGGCTGACATCCGGGCCTTCAAAGACACCCACAAGCTCGACCGGGCGGTGATGGTGAACTGCGCCAGCACCGAGGTCTTCATCGAGCAGGGCCCCGCCCACCAGAGCCTCGCGGCCTTCGAGGCGGGCCTCGACGCAGATGACCAGAGCATCAGCCCGGCGATGCTCTACGCCTACGCTGCCCTGAAGGAGAACGTGCCCTACGCCAACGGCACGCCGAGCCTCGCCGTGGACATCCCGGCGCTGAACGAGCTCGCCCAGAGCAGCCAGGTGCCCGTGGCCGGGAAGGACTTCAAGACCGGCCAGACTCTGATGAAGACGGTGCTGGCCCCCATGTTCAAGGCCCGCATGCTCGGGGTGAGGGGCTGGTTCAGCACCAACATCCTCGGCAACCGCGACGGCGAGGTGCTCGACGAGCCCGAGGCCTTCAAGAACAAGGAGCACACCAAGCTCGGCGTGCTCGACACGATCCTGCAGCCCGAGCTGCACCCCGCCCTCTACGAAGAGCTCTACCACAAGGTGCGGATCAACTATTACCCGCCCCGGGGTGACGCCAAGGAGGGCTGGGACAACATCGACATCTTCGGGTGGCTGGGCTACCCGATGCAGATCAAGGTCGACTTCCTGTGCCGCGACTCAATCCTCGCGGCCCCCATCGTGCTCGATCTGGCACTGTTCCTCGACCTTGCCCACCGGGCAGGGAAGAAGGGCATCCAGGAGTGGCTGAGCTTCTACTGGAAGAGCCCCCACACCGCAGATGGCCTCTACCCCGAGCACGACCTGTTCATTCAGCTCAAGAAGCTCAAGAACAACCTGCGTCACATGATGGGCGAAGATCTCATCACTCACCTCGGCACCGAATACTACGAAGAAGAGTAAGAGGCTCTCACACAGCAGCTCGGAGCGCCTCGCTCCGGCTTCATCCACCTGCCCAGGGGCCACTTGTTTGAGAAGTGGCAGCCTCGATCCTGACCTATCCCAGACGTCGTCGAGTCGTGCTCACCTGGAAGCTCTTACCCAGGCGTCGAGCCAGAGCAGCGTGAATCTGCTCCATGATCGACTCTTCTTCGGGCTTCAGCTGAGTGCGGCCGTCGTTGTAGCGGTAGGAGATGCGACCCAGGCGACCCTGAGGGCTGCGCAGGTCGAAGGTGATCTCCAGGCCTTGCTCCGAAGAGGTGGCCCGTGCTTGCCCAGGCACCCCAGGCAGAGTCTGCTCGCTGTGTGCCGCTGGCCGGGGAGTGGCCGAGCGGCTCCACTCCAGGCGGCGGTTCACCGTGGGATCAATCCCCTCAGGCACCGGCGTCAGCGCCGAGGCCTTGTGCACCTCGGGGCCCTCGGGACCGTACAGCTCCAGACGCACCTCGTCGTAGTTGTGCAGCTGGTGGATGCGATCGAGCAGCGAGAACAGCTCGTCGACGTCTTCAGCGGCCTGAATCGACGAGGTCACGGCCTGCACCCGATCACGCACGCCGCGGCGTCGCTGACGCTCTTCTCGACCCTCGTGGTATTGCGTGGCCCAGGTCTCGTAGCGGATGTAGCCGAGCCGGCGGGCGAAGAGCAGAGCCACCACCGTGAAGCCCCCGAGGATGTAGACGCTCAGGCGGCCGTAGGTGAACACCACCCCCATGGCGGAGAGGCAGGCGAGCAGACAGAAGCTCCACAGCGCCAGCACCGCCCTGCGGTGGGTGAGCCCCATCTTCAAGAGGCGGTGGTGCATGTGATCCATGTCGGCGGAGAAGGGGCTCTTGCCACGGAGCATGCGCCGGAAGGCTGCGAGGGTGGTGTCGATGAGGGGCAGGCCCAGGGTGAGGACCGGGATCAACAACGCCACCGTGGTGCTCGACTTGGTGTTGGTCATCAAGCTGACAGCAGCGACGAGGAACCCGATGAAGAGGCTGCCGGCGTCGCCCATGAAGATGGTGGCGGGGTGGAAGTTGTGGAACAGGAACCCCGAGAGGGCCCCAGCGAGGGCCGCGGTGACCAGCCCCATGACGATGTGGCCGTTGAACACCGCCATGACGCACATGGTGGTCACCGAGAACAGGGCCACGCCGGCGGCGAGGCCGTCGAGGCCGTCGATGAGGTTGATGGCGTTGGTCACCCCCACCACCCAGATCACCGTGAGCACGTAGCCGAAGGCGCCTACGTGGATGGAGCCGCCCCACGGCAGGGCGATGTCGGTGAAGGTGAAGTCGAGGGCGCAGAGCAACAGCGCTGCGGGGATCTGCACCGCGAGCTTGAGGCGGGCGTCGGCCCCGTGGATGTCGTCGTAGACGCCCAAACCCAGCATCATCAGCCCGCCGATGGCCAGGGCCAGCACGCGGTTGATGTCTTCGCTGAAGATGCGAGCCACCTGAGTCTCCAGGAGCAGCAGCATCGTCAGGGACAAGAAGAAACCCAAGGCGATGGCCAGGCCACCGAGCCTCGGGGTCACCCGGGTGTGCACCCGCCGCGCCCGCTCGGGGCGATCGACGGCCCCCCACGCCACGGCCTTTCGCCGGATGAAGGGCACGCTGAAGGCGGCCACCAGCAGCGAGCACACAAAGGCGAGGGAGATCGAGATCATCGAAGCTGCTCCACCAGCTCGACGAAGCGGGCACAGGCAGAGGACCGATCGAAGCGGGCCATGAAGTCGGCTCGGGCCTTCTGCCCCATCTGTGTCCGGAGATCGTCGTCCCAGGACAACGTGAGCAGGGCTTCGACCATGGCAGGGCCGTCATCGGCTCTCACCTGGAACCCGCAGGCTGTATCGCGGACGATGTCGGCGGCTTCACCTTCGCCTGGACCAGCGAGGAGCACCGCGCGGCCGGCGGCCATGGCGCCATAGAGCTTCGAGGGCACCATGAGGCCCGAGACCTGGTCGTCCATGCACACGAGGTGCACGTCCGCGGCGGTGAGCATCTCCGGCAGCTTCTCGCGGTCCTGGTAGGGCAGGAACTTGATGCGGGCCCCGCCCTCGATGGCTCGGGCGGCCATGGCCTCGACCTCGTGCTTCCGGTTGCCTTCACCGATGAAGCCGAAGCAGAGCCGCGAGCCTTCAGGGTGCCCGGCGAGGGTGTTGAGGGCGTGGTCGACGGCGGTGAAGTTGTGGGCCATGCCCATGTTGCCCGCGTACATGATCAACACGTCGTCGGGGCTGGCACCGAGCAGTCGGCGGAAGGCGTTCTCTGCCCTGGGCGGGCTCTTGGCCGGATCGATGGCGCTGCCGTCGGACCAGTTGTGGATGATCACAGGGGCAGAAGCACCGCGAGCGCTGAGCACCTCGGCCATACGCTCACCGATGGAGACCACCGCTGCCGATCGGCCCAGAAGGTGTCGAGAGGCCTGGTCGAGGGCCTTCGCCGCCACGCTGTCCGCTTGAAGCACGCCCAGGGCCACCGCCATGTCGGGGTAGACGTCCTGGCACCAGTAAATCATGGGGGCCCGCCGCAATCGAGCGGCGTAGAGGCCTGCCAGCGCCACCATCGGGGGGGTGGAGAGGCAGATGAAGACGTCAGGGGCCTTCACGGTGAGCAGCGCCCCGGCGGCGAGGCCGTAGAACGAGGCATAATCGGTCAGCCGCAGGAGCTTGTTGCCCTTGCCAAACGAGGTGGCGGGCAGCCGTACGATGTCGACCCCGTTGTGGTGGGCCCGGGCGGATAGCCGGGGTGCATCACCCACGTAGTCGCCCTGGCTGCAGATGACCGTCACCTGGTGCCCTGCCTGCACGAGGGCCTCGCACAGATCAGCGGACAGCTGCGCTGTAGCGGCCACAGAAGGCCAGTAGAACTGGTTGAGCAGGACGATGTGCACGGTCTGACTCTGCCTCCGCTCCCCCTGGGTGAATTGGGTTCGGGTGTCGCGCCTTATGGGGCGAAACGGCCAACACACGCTGGCCCTTGAGGCGAACCGGGACGGCGGATGGCACCATGTGCCCGTTCATCCGTCAAGTCGACGCCATCTGTACAGAGCCCTCGAGGCGCTCAAGTGTCTCATCCGCTTCGAGAAAGTCTCTTTTTCAAAGACACTGGGTGCTGGGGAATGCGGGTCAGCTCGAAAGCCCCCGTGAGCACGTCGAGATCAGAGGTGGCCGGCAGGCCGGAGATCTCAGCGAGGGCCTGGACCACCTCGGCGGCCTCGACGCCTTCTGACCTGAGGGCGGTGAGACCCACGGCGCGATCGCGTTTGGCGAGGCGGGTGCCATCGGGTCCGAGGACGAGGCCCGGGTGGGCATATCGAGGTCGGGGCAGCCCGAGTATGTCGAGGATGATGAGCTGTCGGGCGGTGGAGGGGAGGAGATCGTCGCCGCGGAGCACCTGGGTGCAACCCATGAGGTGATCGTCGAGGGCGCAGGCGAGCTGATAGGCGGCGATGCCATCTACTCTGCGCACCACGAAGTCGCCCATGTGGCTGCGGACGTCGTAGGCCACGTCACCGGCGATGAGATCGGGCACCACCACAGGGCCGGGGTTGCCCAGGCGGTCGAGGGCGAGGCCCACGTCGAGACGGATGGCGGGCCGGCGGCCGTTGTGATCAGGCAGGGCGTCGAAGTCACCGAGAGAGGCGCCCACGGGCGTCTTGTGGCGGCAGGTCCCTGGGTAGACCGGCCCCTCGTCAGAGGCGTGGGGGGCCCGGGCTGCTTCTCTCACCTCTCTGCGGGAGCACCAGCACGGGTAGAGCAGCCCCAGCTCATCGAGCCGAGTGAGGGCTTCGCGATAGAGGGCGCTCCGCTCCGACTGCCGATATGGGCCCACGGGGCCGCCGAGGGTGGGGGACTCATCGTACGTCAGGCCCATCCACTGGAGATCGGCATATTGCCCTTCGAGGCAGCCAGCAGGGATCGCTCGGGGATCGAGATCTTCGACGCGGAGCACGTTGCGCAGGCCTGAGGCCCGGGCCCAGAGCCACGCCAGCAGGGCGGTGCGGGCGTTGCCCAGGTGAAGCGGACCTGTGGGCGTAGGGGCGAAGCGGCCGGCGCCCTTGAAGGCAGGGTCGATCACACCAGCGCCACCCACACACCCACCGCAGCGGCGACGACACCGATGACCACCCCAGCCATGAGCAGCAACATCTTGCGATCAGGCCGACGGCGTTGGCGAATCGTGTTCCGTGGGGGCGGGGGCTCGTCGTGGGCGTCGAGGGGGCCACCTTCGGTGGTGGCGATGGGCAGGGGCACCGGGTGGCCCTCCACCGCAGGCGAAGGGGCCGGATCAGTGGCCTCGTCGATGGGGGCGCGGTTGAGGATCGACTGAGGGATCGCGAGATCGTCGGCAGAGGCCACGATGGTGGCTGCCGCCGAGTGCGCTGGCTCGGGCTCGAGATCGCCGGGTTGAGTCGCCACCGCATCGGCCACGGGAACCGTGGGTGGCAGCTCGTTGGAGACCTGAGTGTCGACGATGCCTGGAGGCACCGGCGGGACGGGCACCTTGGGCAGGCCCGACTGTGTGTTGCGCACGGGGATGCCGCGCTGAACCGCCCGGGCCTGAGGCCGCTGAGGAGGCTGAAGCGCACCGGGGCTCGATGTCGCTGCAGGGGCTGGTGTCGGCGCGAACTGAGGCGGCTCGAAGTCCACCGGCAGCTGGTACGTGTCGTCGGCGAGCTCGGGGACCGGAGAGCCAGAGCCCACGACAGAAGGTGTGGCGGTGCCAGTCACCATGAAGGCCGGCGCGCTCCCCGCATCCGTCACCGCGGACTGGTCGAAATCATCGGTCGATTCGGAGAACGATCCTGGAGGCGGCGCTGCAAGCAGGTCGTCCGACGTGTTGGGATCGGGTTCGACCGCCGGAGAGACCGCCGTCACCAGAGGGCTCACAGCGGTCGGTCCACCGGCAGGCATGGGCACCGCAGGCATACCACCTGTCGTTCTGGGGATGGCGGGCATGCGCTGGCGGAGCACCTGCACCGAGGCCAGCATGGAGCGGGCGTCGGGGAATCGCTGGGCAGGATCAGGGTGCGCCGCCCGGGCGATGGACTGGGCCAGCAAGGGGGGCACCTGCTCTCCGCCGGCGGTGATCTCCAGGGCTGGACGTTGCTGGTGCAAATGCGCCTTGCACACGTCGATGGGGTTGCCCCGCTGGATGAAGTGGTCGCCGGTGACGAGCCAGTAACCGATGAGACCCACGGCGTAGAGGTCGGTCCTGCCGTCGACCTGTCGACGGAGCCACTGCTCGGGAGCCATGAAGCGTGGGCTGCCGAAGACCTGGCCGTTCACCGTGAGCGCGGTGGCGGCCTCGTCGGAGACCAGCTTGGTGAGGCCGAAGTCGATGACCTTCACCACGGGCCTGCCGTCTCTGATCTGCACCAGCAGGTTGCCGGGCTTGAGATCACGGTGGACCACCCCGCGATCGTGGCAGGTGGCCAGGGCGTCGAGGGCCTGACACAGCAGCTCGATGATCTCGTCGACGGTGAACTTGCGGACCTCGAGCAGCTTCTGGAGGCTCACGCCGTCCACCCGCTCCATGACCATGGCGGGGGTGCCGTCATCGAGGATGTCGTAATCGAGCAGGGTGACGAGGTTGGGATGCACCAGGGCGGCGATGGCCTTGGCCTCGCGCTGGAACCGTCGGCCCATGTCGGTCTGTTGAAACGACGAGCCCTTGTGCTGCAACACTTTGATGGCCACATGGCGACCGAGGCGTTGATCTTCCGCTTCGTACACCACCCCCATGCCTCCAGAGCCGAGCACGCCCACCACCCGGTAGCGGTCGAGGAGCACCTCGCCTACACGGCTGTCGCTGGAGTTGTACATCGTGGGAGTGCACCGCCTCTGAACAGGTCAGACTGAGCCATTGATCTGCTGAACACTGGCGACGGTACACCACCACAGTCCACGCGTCGAGTGAACCGCAGAGAGGATCTCGGCGTGACCTCAGGGGGCGCCGGGGGCTTTGGGGGGCGCGACGAGGTCGGCGCTGCCCCTGAGGAGGGCGGCTTCTACGGCGTATTTCGATGCCAGGACCACATAATCGCGGTCATCTGCCTTTACGTACATGTAGGCAGATTTGCCTTTTTCGACGCCCACGCGGTAGTGCGCGGTCTTCTGGGTGGCCGCCTCTCCGTCACCCTCGGTGTAAATCAGAGTGACGTCAGCGCCTTGGCCCAGGCCGAACTCCGGCTTCTCTTCTTTGCTCACCGGCGTGTTGAGGTACACCTTGCTCACCCCGCTCACCAGGCTGTTCACCTTGGTCTCGTCGAGGGCGGCGCCTTCAGGGGCGCCTTCGAGGGTCCACTGACCGTTCACCTTGAGCAGCTTGAAGCTGCCCTTGGCGTTGGTCACCGCGATGGACTCGAGGCGGTCTTTGTCCACGCTCACATAGGTGGTGTCGAGGTAGGTGCGGGGCGTGGCGCCGATGGACCACTCCGAGACGCCGTTGGCTCGATAGACGTCGTCAGAGTCAGCGCGGCGCACGTGAATGGTGTTTGCAGCCCCTGGGCCCACATAGAAGGTCTTCTGCTCGCCCTTCACCGTGACGGTGACTTTCTTGCTGTACCCGACCTCGTCCACCTTGAGGGCCTCGTGGTTGCCCTTGCGGGTGGCGATGGGGCGGCGCACCTGCAGGTCGGTGAGCTTGCTCACCACGTCGTTCACCTTGTCGGCCTTGGCGGGGTAGTCGCCGGCAGAGCTGATGATCCAGCCCTCGCCCTGGCGGGTGAGGGTGACCGAGGGCACCTCGGGGGGCTCGTCGGAAGGCCTGGCCCCATCGGTGGCCTCTTCGGGCTGCCCCACGATGGTGAGGGCGGTGACGTCGTCGATGCTGCCGTCGACGATGGCCTGGGCCCCGGGCGGGGCGCTGGCGCCGCCGCTGGTGGTCCAGGTGATGGCCACGAGAATGGCCTGGGCCGCGATGAGGATGCCGAGGATGTTGTTGAGCTTCTGCATCACTTCCTCTCCGGAGCCAGGGTGAGGGGTCGACGGCGGCGGGTGCCGGCGGCGAGGAAGACCACGAGGGCCAGGGCGATGAGGGCGAAGCCGTAGTTGCTCACCTCCCAGGTGGTGCGCTCGCTGTCCTCCATGGGGTCGAGGGTGCGGGCAAAGGCCCCGGCGCTGCGGATCTGCAGCAGATCGGTGTCGGCGAGGGCCCAGTCCACGATGTTGCGCAGGAACTGGAAGTTGCCCCGGTACACCCCGCCGCTGGCATCTTGAGCGAGGCCGGTGATGATGTCCGAGGCGAAGGTGGAGCTGCCCACGACCACGAGGCGGGCGTCGCCCACCGACTGTTTGATGGTCTGCCCTGAGCGATCGATCTGCTGACCTTCCGCAGGAGGCGCACCAGACAGATCGACGAGGGGAGAAGGCTTGTCGTTGAAGTAGCTGGTGATCTGGCCCACGAGGGTCACGGCTACGGGTCGACGCCCGATGTCACCCTCCACCTCGAAGACAGGGCGGCCCTGCTCATCTGTGGTCTTGGGCATCATGACCATGCTCTTGCGCATCCAGGAGCCGCTGGAGGTTTCGAGCAGCACTTCGCGCTGGAGCCCCTCGGGCAGGGTCTCCGCGAGCTTGAGGGGCGAAGCCCAGGTGAGAGCCACGTTCGCCAGACCCGCGAGGGCCACGTGGCCTTCGTTGAAGCCGTCGCGCCGGATGTCGGGGAAGAAGGGGTAGCTCACCATCTCGATGGCCCGAATCTGGAACCCCCGAACCTCTTTCTGCACAGGCAGAGGGATCTGAGCGCTCTGCGGATCCATGGCGAAGGCGGGCTCCACTCCGACGCCGTAGTGTGCCAGCAGCTTGAGCAGCCGGGGGTTCTCCGCTGCAGCGGTGAAGCCCTTCTGAGGGTCGAAGTTCACATCGTATCCCGCCAGGGCGACCACCGAGCCGCCCCGCATGAGGAACTGGTCGATGGCGTATTGCTGCTTGGGGGTGAGCTGCCCGGGCTTGGCCACCACGAGCACATCGACGTCGCTGTCGATCTGGCCCTCCTTGGCCTCGATGCGCTTCACCTGGAACTCTTGGGAGAAGAGCTGCTCGATGGCCCGGTAGTCCGCCTGCTTCGGCGGTGGCTGCATCTGCGGCGGCAGCATGGGGTTGTTCTGTGGCTGCTCTGGCTGCTCTGTGAGCAACGCCACAGTCTTCATGAAGCCCGGGGTGGCGCGCTTGAGGGCCGACTCCACGGCGGTGCGCAGGTCGGCCTCCTTGATGTCGCCTTGCAAGAAGATCTGCTCGAGGCGGCCTTCCACGTCGATGAGCAGGTACATGTAGAAAGTCTGCTCGCTCAGGAAGTCCATCGACATGGGCCGGAACCCGTACTTCATGTTGATGGCCTGGGCGAGGGCTTGATCCTTGCTCGGATCCTTCAACTCATAGCTGAACTTGCCCCCGGCCTTCTCTTTGAGCTCGTCCACCACCTTCTGCAGCTGCTCGGGCACCTTCTTGAGCTGGTCGGGCAAGCTGTCGGGGGAGATGTAGGCCGTGAGCTTCGCCCCAGTCTTCATCTGGGCGAAGACCCCCTCGAGGCTCTGGAACTCCTGGGTGATCTTCTTGATCGAGCGGGTGACGTCGTATTCGAGGTTGCGCAGCCTGATCTGCACCTCGTTGCGATCGTCGGCGTAGACCTCGATGAGCTGAGGGAACGACAGCACCTCGTACTCATCACCGTAGCGCACCAGAATGTGGAAGAACGAGTTCACCACCGACTTCTGGTGACGATCGGAGACCGGGAGCGGCTCGCTGCGGATGCCGTACTGATCACCGATCTCGGCTTCGAGGGCCTCGTCCGTCGTGGGATCGGCGAACTCCACCACCACATTGCCGCCGCCGTGGATGGCGTACTCCTGCAGAAGGTCCTTCACGCGGGGTACCAGCGGAGCCAGCTTCGGGTGCGTGCGGGCGGAGAAGTAGCCGCTGATGACCAGCTGCTCGTCGAGCCCCGCGAGCATGTTCTCGGTGACATCGCTGATGCTGTAGTCGCCGTTGGCGGTGAGATCGACGCGGATCTGATTCACCGGGGCGAGCCACATGTTCAGCAAGAGCACGTTCACCCCGGCGAGCAGGGTGGTGAGGGTGAGGGCCACCCGCGGGTTTGCCCGATCAGTGGGGCCCTGGTCGAGCCGCTTGCGCTCGAGGAACACCCCGTTGAGCAACAAGAAGAACGTCGTGAGGCTGAGGTAGTAGGCCAGATCTCGAAGATCGAGCACACCGCGCTCGATGCTGGCGAAGCGGCTGCCGGTGCCCATGGCCCGCAGCACGTCACCGGTCTGGTTGCTCACCAAGTCCACCAGGGCCGGGGCGCCGATCAGGTACAGCACGCCGCAGGCCACGAGGGTGGTCATCAAGGCCACGAGCTGGTTGTCGGTGAGGGCGCTGATCCACAGGCCCAGGGCCATATAGGTGCTCGCCAGCAACAGCGCAGCCACGTAGCCACCGAAGACCGGCCCCCAGTCGAGATCGCCGAGCATGGACACGGTGATGGGCAGGGGCAGAGTGAGCAACAGCGCGAGACCCACCAGGGCCATGCCGGCGACGAACTTGCCCAGCACGAGATCGCGGGTCCTGAGGGGCAGGGTGAAGAGCACCTCGAGGGTGCCCATCTTCTGCTCCTCGCTCCAGGCCCGCATGGTGATGGCCCCGGTGAGCAGGATCATCAGCAGGGGCAGTCGGGAGAACAGAGGCCGAACGTCGGCGATGTTCCGGGCGAAGAAGGTGTCCCAAACGAAGAAGGACAGTAATGTGACGAGCAGAAAGATGCCCAGGAAGATCAGGGCCACCGGGCTCTGGAAGTAGGCCCGGATCTCTTTGCGGGCCACTGTGCGGATGCTGCTCATGCGGTGGCCTCCTGGTGGACGCTGGCGTGATCGCTCATCAGATCGCGGAACACGTTCTCGAGGCTGGTGATCTCCGGGGCGATGCCTCCGAGGACCCAGCTGCGCTCGGTGGCAGCCTTGATGATCTCGGGGATGGGTCGAGTCTCGCCCTCACAGGTGACCCGCCACCGCATGAACCCGCTCTGGTGGGGATCGGCGTCGTGGGCCTTCACCTTCTGCACCCCCTTCACGCCCCGGAGCACGCCCACGACGTCGTCGGTGCCGTCGGCGACGCTCACAAGGACCGTGTCGGTGGCGAGCATCTCTTCCAGGCGGGCGTCGGCGGCGAGGTGGCCGTCGATCATGATGAGCACCCGATCGCAGATGGCCTCGATCTCCGAGAGGATGTGGGTGGACAAGATGACCGTGGAGTGCTCGGCGAGCTGCTTGATGAGCCGACGGATCTCCACAATCTGCACCGGGTCGAGGCCGTTGGTGGGCTCGTCGAGCACCAGCACGTCGGGGCGGTGCAAGATGGCGCCGGCGAGGCCCACGCGCTGCTTGTACCCTTTCGACAGGGTGCCGATGCTCTGGGTGAGGCGCTCGCTGAGCCCCGTGGCCCGAACGGCGTCGCTGATGGCCTGCAGGCGATCCTTCTGAGGGATCTGCCGCAGCTCCGCCATCATGATGAGGTACTCCTGCACCAGCATCTCCGGATAAAGCGGGGCGCTCTCCGGCAGATATCCGATCTGCTTCTGCACTTGCAGGCGGGCCTTGAGGACGTCGGCGCCGCCGACGGTGACAGTGCCCTGGGTGGGCTCGAGGTAACCCGTCAGGATCTTCATGACGGTGGTCTTCCCGGCGCCGTTGTGGCCCAGGAGGCCGACGATTTCGCCTCGGCCCACCTCGAAGGATACGCCTTTCACGGCGACGAGATCACCATAGCGTTTCTTGAGTCCATGAATCGAGATCATGCGCAACCCTCGGGTGTGTGATGTGTGTGGCTCACCGATGGAGACCCACCGGTTTCGCCGGAGCGGAACCCTTCGCGGCCTCGACATATTCCTTACAGTGAGCGGCCATGGCCTAAACACAACGAGACCTGGGGTCAAGGGGGCCTGAGGAAATTCAGCGGTCAGCGCCGAGGGCGATCGCCTGGTGACCTGGGTTTCGACCACCAGATACGGTAGTCTTACGGGGTCGAAGGCGACGACCCTTGGAGATGTACGTTGGTGGTGGAGAGGCGCAGCGCGGGGAGACGGCTGAGGGCGACTGGCGCGTTGGCGCTGTTGTGTCTCGGCGGGGCGTGTCTGCCCAAGGGCCCCGAGCCCGCGCACTATGTCCTTACCCCCGACGCTGAGGTGCCACCCACCGCCGACCCTGCCGATGCCGAGCTGCCCATCGACCCCGCCGACGCCGGCGCACCCCCGACGCTCGATCCCGGCGGTCCCGAGACTCCACCCCTCCAGCCCGAGCTGCCCGGCGGCGGAGGCACACCCCCACTGACCCCCCCTGAGCTGCCGCCGCCCTGGACGCGAGATCGCATGGCCTCGCCGCCTCTGTCGCCGAGCCTGTTGCGCCAGGTGGTGGCCACAGAGCAGCCCGTAGGCGTGTTCACGCTGGGCCCCGGCCGGCACCTGGTCGTGGAGCGCTCTGGGGGCCTCTTCTCCGCCACCGATCTCCGCGGGTGGAGCCCGTTGCCCACTGATTTGCAGGGTCCGGTGCTCCGCGCTCACGCCTATGATGGTGGCGTGCTGGCCTGTAGGGGGGCAGAGCGCCCCGCGATGATGGGCTATCCGGACGGGCTCGACGGCATCGAGTCGATGCGATGGTCCTCAGCCGGTTTTGCATGTGGTCACGATGGTCGGCGCACCGTTGCTGTGGCTGGTGACACATTGCTGGCCTTGCACGCGGGTCAGCTGAGGGTCGAACGCCCGGGTGAAGCGCCGGTATTGCATCCCATCCCTCTCGATGCGCCACAGGTCATCGCCGCAGTGGATGACAAGCGTGTGATCGTCTTGGGCGCCGATGGCGTCCGGGTCAGCTACGACGGCGGCGTCACCTTCCGGCAGGGGGTGATCCCTGATGCCGTGGTTCTCGATGAGGTCCGCGATGCCCACGCCTTCGGAAAAGACGCTGTGGTGGCGGTGGGGGTCGGCGCCGAGGGTCGCCCGGGCGTCATGCTCAGCGAAAACCTGGGGTACCGATGGCGCGGGATCTCCCAGCCCGCCCGAGGGCTCGAGGCCCTGGAGTTCGTGGCCTTGGACGCTGTGGGGGCCGGGGTGGCCGTGCCTCAGGGGGGTGGTCCTGGCATCGCGGTGATGCCTCGGGCGCTGCGATGGCTGCCCCTGGAGCCCTTCAGGGGTCTCACAGGGGCCCCGCTGGTGGTGGGCAGCGGTCAGTGGTGGGCGCCCCAGAGCCGTGGGCTGGTGGGTGGCATCAACGTCGACGCACCTCCACCCCCTGGCCTCGACCAGCCGCTGTGGCGGGCGATCTATCTTCACCCGCTCGTGGCGGTGGGGGCAGGCCTCGACGAGGGCCTCTTCACTTCTACCGACGGCGGCCGTACGTGGCGCCGGCTCCCGGGCACCTCCGGGGTCAGGTTCCGTGGGCTGGCGCACTCCGGCCCGGGGACCTTCATCGCCACCGGGCCGTCCAATCTCTGGACGGCCGATCTCTGGTCACAGGGCGGGTGGTCGGTGCAGTGGCAGCGCGCTGCGGCGCCTAGTGACTGCAATGTGCAGTGGGTCAGCGTCGCCCCCGAAGGCGACATGGTGCTCGCGGGCTGTGAGGCCGGTGCGATCCTCCGCAGCATCGACGGTGGGGCACAGTGGACCTGGAGCGCGACGGCGGAGCAGCCTCTGGCGATGCCGCTCTGGATGCCCGACGGCACCCTGTTGGCTCTGGCCAAGGAGGGGGGCTCGATCTATCAAAGCGCAGATGACGGCATCACGTGGCAGGAGCGGGGCGAGGCGACGCTTGCTCTTCCTGGAGCCGCCATCAGCTTGAAGCGCACCGATGATGGTTTCTCACTCCTGCTCGCTGATGGTCGACTGGCTCGGAGCACCGACATCGAAGGCCCATGGACGGTGGGGCCGGCGATCCCCCGTGCATTTGAACTTCACCCGCTCGCTGGCGGTGCCGATCTCGTGGTGGCAGAGGGGGGCGTCTATCGCGTGGAGCGCACCCTCTCCGTGGCACAGATCATCCCTGCAGAGGAAGCCCTCGCCAGCACGCTCACAGGCGATGGGGGCGTGCTCGTGCTCACACCCTCTTCCACTGCGCTCTGGCGCCCTCGTTGAGACGCCCGATGGGATGGGCTGAGGGGTTGTCAGAGAGGGGGGCTGCGAGACCTTCTGCGAGGTGGACTGCCAGACCCACAGTGAGGGAGCTTACATTTCGCGGGGTCCTCTGTATCATGACCTGAATGCATGGATGAGGCTGGTCATGGCGGTCGAATGTCGACCCCGGGCCTCAGCCTGTGCCTGAGACAGCCTGCACCCGAGACAACGCGACGCGGAACGACGTGAAGACCAAGGCGTACAAACTGGCGGCGGAGCTGGGCCTCGAAGAGGGCCCTCTCCTGGAGTGGCTCAAGGCCAACGGCTACCCCAACATCCGCCGAGCCGACACCATCCGCGCCGATGTGTGCCAGGCGGCCCGCAAGGCCCTGGGTCGAGGGGGCAGTCGTCGCCCTCAACGCAACACCCACCGGCCCACTCAGCGACCCGAGCCGCGCCATACGGGCCGTCCTCGGGAAGAGCGAGGTCCGGATCGAGGCGCCTCAGATGGCCTGAGTGTCTCCTTTGCAGAGCTGCTCGAGTCCCATATGCCTGGTGGGGTGCGTCCGACCAAGGGGCAACGGCCCACCAAGGGACAGCGCCCCGCGAAGGGCACACAACGCCCTGCTGCCGGTCATCCCTCTGCCGGTCGCCCGTCCGGGCAGCCGACGCAGGCCCACGCCACCCAGCGGACCGAGGGTCCGCCCCCCAAACACAACAGCAACCGGCCTCCCTGGGAGCTGCCTCAAAACGGCGCCCAACAGTCCGGATCTCATCCGAAGCCCTCCACCGTCGATCTGGAGATGGCCCGCAAGGTCGCCGCCGCCGAGAAGGCCCGTGACGAGGCCCGGCAAGATGCCGACGGGTGGCGGGTGAAGTTTCAGCGGGCTCGCCACGAGCTGGAGACGATCCAGGGGCGCTTTTCTGCCCTGGAAGAGGCTGAGGCCCAAAAGGCTGCCCTCGACGAGGAGCGGTCGCGTCTCGCCCTCGAGGTGTCCACGCTCAAGCTCAAACTCAATGAGGTCGAGGGGGAGCGGGCTGCGCTGGAGCAGACCGCAGGTGAGCTGCAACAGAGCCTGAATCAGTCCGAGTCCACGCTGATGGCCCTGGAGAAGGCCCGCAACGAGCACGTGGCTCAACAGCAGGCCGAAGCCGAAGCCCTGGCGAAGGAGAAGCTCGCCTCGGCGGCTCTGAGAGAGAGCGCGTGGCGGGCCCGGGCCCTCGAGCTCGAGCGCAGCGCCAGCAGCGCCGTGTCGCTGAGCGGTGCCCTGAGCCGAACGGGTCTCACGGAGATCGAGCAGCAAGCCCGCCTGCTGCAAAGGATCCTCGACAACCCCCAGGGGGCCCGGGCGTTGATCCGAGCCATCCGCAGCCTCGACGCCGACGCCTTTGCTCAGCTCACTCGAGATCGAGTGGCCCGAGTGTGCGCTGATCCCATGTGCAACCAAGTGGCCACCAGCAGCGAGCTCTTCGCCCTGCGGGTCGACATCGCCGCCGACTGCGACATCTGCAGAGGATCTGTCGATCGGCGCTGGTTCAGGCGCATGGTGAAGGAGTGCGAGCGGGGCGGCATCCGCCGGATTCTGGTCATCGGCGGCGCCGACGAGGTGCATCAGAGCCTGAGAGAGCTGAGCCAGGGCTTCCCCGTCGACCTGCGGCTGGTGTCCGGTGACGAGGCCCCTGAAGGCCCACGGGTCCGTAGCCGCGTCGAGGGGTGTGACGTGCTGGTGCTCTGGGGGCAGGCTGTGGTGCCTCGGGGCATTACTGGGGCCTACCTCGAGGCGGCTCAGCGCGAGAGCCGTATGACCATTCACGTACCTGGGCAGCGTTGCGCGGTGGACGCACTGGCCCGCGCGGTGGCCCATCGGCTGGCGCGACATCTGATATTGGCCACCGCCTGAGAGATCTGTGAATCCCAGCGAGATCGTCGTCTCCCGCCCCGCCGTCAAACCGCTCCTCGAGCAACTCGAGCAGGTGATCCGAGGCAAACAGGCGGTCATCGCCGATCTGCTCATCGCCATCCTCGCCCGGGGGCACGTGCTCATGGAGGATGTGCCCGGGGTGGGCAAGACCACCCTGGCCCGGGCCCTGGCAAAGGCGTTCGAACTCGGGTCGAAGCGGGTGCAGTTCACCCCCGATCTCATGCCCACCGACATCGTCGGCTCTGCGGTGCTGCGCCCTGCCGAAGGCACCTTCGAGTTCATGCCCGGGCCAGTGTTCACGCACATCCTGCTCGCCGACGAGATCAACAGAGCCTCACCGCGTACACAATCGGCTCTGCTCGAGGCCATGAGTGAAGATCAGGTGTCGATGGACGGCGTGACCCGGGCGCTGCCCTCGCCGTTTCTGGTCATCGCCACCCAGAACCCCGTGGAGACCGAGGGCACCTTTCCGCTCCCTGAGGCTCAGCTCGACCGGTTCTTGATGCGGCTTCATCTGGGCTATCCCACCCTCGACCAGGAGCTCGAAATTCTCAGCGCTCGACGGGTGGCGGATCCGCTCGACGCTGTAGAGGCTGTGGCCAGCGGGGATGATCTCTCCAAGTGGCAAGGTGAGGTGCAGGCGGTGCAGATCGCCGAGCCTGTGTCTCGATATTTGCTCTCTGTGGTGCACTGGACCCGGTCACACACAGATTTGTCCCTCGGTGTGAGCCCCCGTGGTGCACTGGCGCTCTATCGATGCGCTCAGGCCCGGGCCTGGCTCGAAGGACGGGCCTTTGCGACACCCCACGACGTGCAGAGCCTCGCTCAGAGAGTCCTCGCTCACCGACTGATCCTGACGCCGCAGAGCCGGTACGCCGGCCGCAGCGCGGCGCAGGTCCTCGAAGAGGGCATCCGGGCCATCCCCGTGCCCACGTGAACCTCAGAGAGCTCAACTACATCCTGATCCCGCGCTCGCCCGAGGTGCTCGAGCGATGGGCGGAAGGCCCATCGGCACGTTTGATCGGGCCCCTCATCTGGCTGGCCCGCCACGGCACCCGAGAAGGGCAGGTCGTCTTTGTGATCACTCTCGTCTGCGCCGCAGCGGGGGTGAACATCCGGTTCTCCCACCTGTACCTGATCTTCTGTGCCCTCATGGGGCTTTGGGTGGCGGCCTTCTGCCTGAGGCCACTGGCGCGGATCCCCGATGTGCAGTTCTCCATGAGCCACGCCCCTCGGGTGGAGGCCGACGCGGTGATCGAGCTGACGGCGGTGGTGCACAACGCCGGGACGAAGCCTGTGTACGCCCTCAGAATCAACGGGCCTTTCCTCAACTGGGATGGCGTGTGGGTGGGCAACCGGCCGGAGATCCCTCATCTGGGCCCCGGTGAGACCGTGCGGGTGTCGGCCCAGGCGAAGTTCAGCCTGAGGGGCCCACGGATCATCGGTCGCTTTCGTCTGGGATCCGTCCGCCCCCTGCTGTTGCTCTCGGGGCCCCAGAAGGCGAGTGAGCCGGTGCGGTTCACCGTGGTGCCGCCGTGCCCGCAGGTGCAGCTGCCTCCACCGTGGGGTGGAGAGCAGGATGGTGGCAGCTGGCGCAGCAAGGGGCTCGTGGGTGGCGCAGAGCTGCGGGGCGTGAGGCCATATCAGCCCGGCGATCGTCTACGTGATTTGCACAGTCGATCATGGGGCCGCGTTGGGGTGCCCATGGTGCGGGAGTATCTCGTTTCCAGCAGACCACGGGTGCACATCTGGGTCGATCCCGGCACGGGTGGAGAGCGGGGCAGGCGAGAGCTGATGAACGGCATCGCGGCCATGGCTCACGGGGTGGTGGTGGCCATGCTCCAAACAGGGGCCGAGATCATGTTCACCGTGGTGGGTCAGAGCGAGCACGTCGTCGGCCCCATCGCCCCGGGAGGGGCCATCGAGCCGATCCTCGACCAGCTCGCCGTGGTGGGCCCGGAGGTGCCTCCGAACACTGCGCCGCCGATGGTGTCAGGCGCTCTCGCTGTGGTGATAGTGCGTCCGAAGCGGTCCTCTGACTGGACCCGAGCCATGCAGCCCACCCGTGGTCTCATCGACATCGAAATCTCTGACGAGCGGCGGTTGCACACCATCGAGCGCGACGCGCCGGGCCAGTACCGCGTGCCGCTCGATGCCCTGAACGACCCTGTGGTGCTCTGGTGAGGCGCATCTCCCAGGCGCTCGTGGGGTTCGCCCTCATGATCCCCCCCGCCCTCGGGGCATGGGCCATGCGCTTTGATCCCCTCGAGGCCTCTGCCCAACGCATCTTGCTGGTGGCGGTCTTCGTGCTCACTGCGGCGCGCGTGGTGCGGCCGATCAACCTCGGGCCATTGGTGGTGCTGTTGTTGATCCCCTTCGCGCTCACCACCGACTTCGCCGCCCTCGGGCGAGGGCCCATGGTCACCCTCGTGGCCACCGCCGCGGGGATGATCTTCGCGGGGTGGTCCTCGAGCACACGGAGCCTGACCGCGGTGTGTGCCCTGAGCGTGATGGCCCTCATGGGTCTGGGGCAGGCCACCGAGCGGCTCGACTTCGCCCTGGCGACAGGTCTGCAAATCACCTGCATCACCGTCGGCCTCGTCACCGCCCACCGGATCATGCCCACCCTCGCCGGTGAGGGCTGGCGCCTGCACAGCAGAGCCATTCTGGTGCCATGTCTCGTGACGATGATCGTCGGCGGGGCCGTGATGAGCGCTCTGGGGCACTGGCTGCCTCTGGCAGAGCCCTATGTCACTGGCTGGGTGGGGTCGATGCTCGATGATCGCACAGCGAAAACCGAGACCGGGTTCTCTGGAGGTGACTCTGCCCTGGGCGGTCTCTCGGAGATTCTGAAGTCCGACGCGGTGGTCATGCGCCTCTGGCCCGAGCGTCCCGACGTGCGGCCGGAGCTGCTCAAAGGGCAGGTGTACCAGAGGTACGACGAGGGTCGGTGGGTGCCGGCACCGAGCGGTCAGGGTCTCACCGCAGGTGCCGATGGCGAGCTGGTCTTCGACGAAGGCGTGATCGCGGGCACGGTGAGGGTGGAGCGCACCGATGTCGCCGGCGAGTTCTATTTTTCTCCAGAGCGCGCCCGAAGAGTCTCCGATGTCGCTGAAGAAGCCTTTGCTTCCCGACTGGGCGTGATCCGTGATCCCGGCGGGCCGCTGTGGGGTGGAGGCGCGCCCTATACGATCGCTGTCGGTGTGCCGGAGAGTCGCCGTCCGTTGCTGGCCCCCACTGCGGAGGACACGCGACTGCCGGAGTTCCTCGCGCCGGCCTTCGAAGCCCTGTCGAGAGACTGGGCGCCGGGCACGCCTGACCCGGAGACTCTGGTGGCTCTGATCAGTGGCCGACTGAGAGGCTTCAAGTACACCCTGAAGCTCAAACCCACCCCCAAAGGGGCAGATCCGCTCTGGCATTTTCTCAATGAGACCCAGTCGGGCCACTGTGAGCTGTTCGCCAGCGCGCTCGTGGCGCTGGTCAGGGCTCGCGGGGTGCCGGCGCGGTGGGTGACGGGGTACCGGGTGACGGAGACCAACCCCGACTCTGGATACGCCATCGTCAGGGAGCGCGACGCCCACGCATGGGCTGAGGTCTACTACGACGGGCAGTGGCACACGGTAGATCCTACACCGCCGGGGGCGACACCATTCCAATCTCGGGAGATCTCAGGTGGAGCGGCCACATGGGATGCCTTCAAGGGCTGGTTGAACCGACTGTGGAGTCGCCTCGGCGCGTTGCCTCCCCCCGTGATCTTCTCGGGCCTCGGGGTGCTCGTCGTCGGCGTTTTTGCATGGCTGGCCCTGAGGCGATGGGCCCGTGGACGCACTCAGTCGGCCTCTGTGGAGACCTATGGGCCCTTCGAAGCGCTGTGCCGGCGACTCACAGCAGAGGGCCTGCAACCATGGTCACCAGAAGAGCCGATCCTGCGCTACGCTCGCCAGGCTCAGCTGGCAGGGCATGTCAGGGCGGCGGTCTTGCTCGAGCGATGCGCGGCTTTGCGATTTGGCGGCGAGGGGGATGAGACGCAGCTCATCGCCGCCATCGAAGCCTATGTTGCTGAGGGGGATCCAGAGGGGCGCGGTTGAGCTAATGATTGGTGCAGATGCGCTCACGGGCCATGCCCATGCCCAAAGCCCAGTCAGTGAGCTCGCGTTGCATGTCGGGCATGCCGCACAGTGCCAGCCACCCGTCAGCCCAGCCCGCAGGCAAGGTGTCGAGCTCACCGGCGATGTTGTGTTGCACATACCCTCGGCGCCCTGGCCAGTCCGGGGCATGGCCACTCACGACGAGGCGCACGTCGAGGCCTGCTCGCAGCAGCTCGGTGAGCTCTCCGAGGAAGGGGAAGTCACCTGGCTGGCGGCACCCTTGATAGAGCACCGCGGGCACTCCAGCCTCCACTAGGCCCCAGAGCAAGCCGCGCACACCGGCGAGGCCGCTGCCGTTGGTGGCCAGCAAGACCGGTCCTCCGTGGGCAAGCATGGCCTCTTGAGGAAACCCGGGTCCCTGAGGGGCGCTCACGTGGAGCGTGGCGCCGGCGGGCAAGGCACACAGCGCCTCTGAGAGGGGTCCGTTGCGTTGCACGTAGAAGCTGAGGGCCTCCGTGCCGAAGTGCTCCGAGGGCTCGTTGGCGATCACGAAGGGGCTCGAGAGCCGCTCACCCTCGACGTCGAGGGCCAGCATGCAGTACTGGCCTGGAGACCGCCAGCTCGCCCGGAGCGGCTCAGTGAGGGCCACGCGGATCACCCGACCACGCCACGTCTCGGGGTACCCGTCGAGCAGGGTGGTGGGGTGCAGAGTGGGGAGGGGCATCAGGACTCCAGCAAGTCTTTGTAGAGCGGCGTCGAGAGATACCGCTCTGCAGAAGATGCAAAAATCACCACAAGGGTGCGTCCGGCCCATTCAGATCGACGGGCGATCTTCAGCGCCGCGGCGCACGTGGCCCCTGAAGAGATGCCCGCGGGGATCCCCTCGAGGCGTGCCAGTGCCCGGGCGGTGTCGAAGGCCTCTTTGTCGGTGACGGTGACCACCTCGTCGATGAGATCGCGCTGCAAATTCTCGGGCACGAAGCCTGCGCCGATGCCTTGGATACGGTGCATGCCTCTGCGTTTGCCCGAGAGCACCGCGCTCGTAGAAGGCTCCACGGCAAAGACCTCGACGTCGGCGCTCTGGCTCTTCAGGAACCCGCCGATGCCGGTGATGGAGCCCCCAGTGCCCACCCCAGAGACGAGGCCGTGGACCTCACCCTCGGTGTCTTCCCAGATCTCGCGGCCGGTGGTCTCACGGTGGACACGTGGGTTGTTGGGGTTGGAGAACTGCTGCAGCAACAAAGACTTGGGGTGCGAGGCAGCCAGGGCTCTCGCCCGGGCGACGGCCCCCTGCATGCCCTCCGCGGCGGGGGTGAGCTCCAGCTCGGCGCCGAGGCCTTTGAGCAGAGCACGACGCTCTTCGGACATCGAGTCGGGCATGGTCAGGATCAAGCGTACGCCGCGTACGGCGGCGGCGAAGGCCAGGGCGATGCCGGTGTTGCCGCTCGTGGGCTCGATGACCACAGTCTCGGCGCACAGACGGCCCTCTGCGGCGGCGGCATCGAGCATGGCCACACCCACCCGATCCTTGATGCTCGACAGCGGGTTGAAGAACTCGAGCTTGGCCAGGATCGTGCCGTGACACCCCTCGGCGATGCGGTTGAGCCGAACCAGGGGCGTGCGGCCGATGGTCTGGGTGATGTCGTCGAAGATGCGGGCCATCCGTGCTCCGTGATGGGGGCGGGCTGAGTTGCAGGTGCCTCTGAGATCAGAGGCCGATCATTCTACATAATCGGGCATGAAGACCGGACGGCCCCGTGGCGCAGAGGGCACCTCTCTCGTCGTCCGTCGTCGGGTCCGGCGACGCCTGCCAGAGGGTCGAGGGAGATCTTCCGCCTTGGGTGTGGGTGACACCCGATCTTTCGGGGGCTCTGGCTTCGGTGGCGGATCGGAGGCCGCGGTACGGAGCGTGGCCACCAGCGGTTGAGGCGGTGACTTCTCCGGATCGACGAGGGCCATCAAGACACCATCAGGGGCAAAGCCGGTGGGCCACCATGGGGCCTGCTTCACCCTGATCCAGGGAATGAGCTCGGCCACGGCACCCGCGAGGGGCAGGCGGTTGTCTGCAGGGCGCCCTCGGGCCACCAGCTGTGCTGCGGCCATCTCCAACACGGTTTGATCGTCCGCGACGCGATCAGCTTCAGCGGGCCCGCGAAAGAGCGCGAGCTCGGGCAGGGCGAGGGCCGAGAGACCCGCCGTGCGCCAACCACCGCCCTCGGGTCTCACCGCCACCAGCATGTGCACAGGCACACCGCCACTCGGGGAAAGCCCAGGCCATGCGTCACCGCTGAATGTGCGGTCGAGCAGAGGGTCGATCACCTCTCGCCCAGGGCCGCTGAGGCAGCTGGTGACGACGATGTGCAGCGCCAGAGCGAGAGAGCGCCGTGCCTCCACGGGGGTGGCCACCTGCCAGCGTGCGTCCTGCTGTCGGATCGCCACGGGGTGGGGCAGCTTCGGATAAGTGACGAGGCGAGCGTCAGATGCGGACATCACCCGGGCTTTGCGATAGCCCGCCTTGGCGAGGCAGTCCTGCAGGGGTCCGGAGCCCGGCAGGGTCTCGGGCACACCCGAGATCGACCAGCTCCGCTCGAGCGGGCCCTTGGTGGTCTCGGCGGGTGGGCTCGCATCAGCGCTCTGGGTTGCCGCTTCAGGCTGCTCAGGCGCTTCTGGCTTTGCCGTGAGCCAGAACAAAGCGCCGCAGGCGAGCACCGCCACCAGGATGGGGTACCCGGACCAGGGGCCGCGGCGTCGAGAAGAGGGGGCCATCAGGGGAGATCAGTCGCCGTGGGGGTTGGGGCCGAAGTGGCCGTGATGGTGATGGCCGTCATCCTTCCGGATGAAGCTGCCGCCGGGGGTGAGATCCACGTGGAAGTGGTTGTCGTGTGCGGCGTTGAAGTTCGGGGTCAGCACGATGTTGAAGATGCCTCTGTTGAACATCTGCTGGCCGAGGTTGAAGAGCCACTCGCCCTTCTCGGTGGAGAAGTTGCGGGTGTCGTGCTCCCAGTGATCTTCCACGTCGTAGATCTCGCCATCAGCGGTGCGGAACCACTTGATGTCGATGGCAGCGGCCCGGCCATGCTCGCTCAAGGTGTCAGTACCGGAGATGACCCGGCAGTGATACGTGCCGATGTGGCCCACCTCGACGATGTCGGACTCGCGCAGCAGCGCGCTCAGCTCGTGGAGGGCCGCGGCGAGATCACACGACACGTACATGGGCTGGGGCGTGTCGTGGGTGACGTAACGGTAGCTCACGCCGTTGACCGGGCTGCGGAGCATGATGGGCGTGTCGATCGTGCACTCGAGATCGCCACGACCTGCCGGGCTCTCACCAGGCTGGCCAGCGAGGGCGTAGTTCATGCCGAGGCGCTCGATCTCGGCGATGCAGCCCATCACCGGGGGCGGGTCGATGTCTGCCGAGCCAGGGACACACACGCCGCGGCGGGTATCGGGCTCGCTGAACCGCCCGCGGGTCTCGCAGCGATATCCAGGGCGGCACCCTGTGTCGAAGGCGTTGTAGTCACAGCGCTGCACACAGGCACCACCATCGACCACCTCACCGATACAGAACGTCACCGGCATGCCGTCGCGATCGGGGCAGACCCGCTCACAGTCGAGGCTGCACATGCCCCGTGGGTAACCCTCGTCGTCTTGCAGACAGTACCCCTCGTCGTAATCACAGTCGCCGTCATTGCTGCAGGGCCCGCCGATCCAGCCCGCATTCACGTTGGGATCCGGTGGCAGATCGGGGGGCACCTCGGCGTCGGGCGTCTGGGGATCCATGTCGGGGGGAGGTGGCCCGGCATCAGGCATGGGCGGGGGTTCGGCGTCAGGTGCACCACCCCCCATGTTGCCAGCGCCTCCGACGGCGCCGCCCTGGCCCCCCTCACCGGCTGCACCACCCATGCCCACGAACATGTCCGGTCGAGGCGTGTTACCGAAATCCGGGGGATCGATCTGTTGCTGCATGCCCGAGTCGGGGGAGGTGATCTGTCGTCGATCATCATCACCGCCCTCATCTGAGCAGCCAGATGTGATGGTCAGGGCGAGGGCAGCGATTAATGCTGTCAGGCGCATGAGGGGCTCCGAACGGTCGAAGCCGACATTCTGCATAAGGTGGGGGAGGGATGCCAGAGGGGCGAGCAGTTATGTCAGGCCCTCTAAAGGCCCGCTGCTGTGGGTATGGGCGAGTACGTGGGGCGGATCAATCCGCGGGCAGGCCGATCCACACCCAACAGCGGGTGCCGTCGGCGCGCTGGCGGCCTTCGAAGGGCAGGACCACCCCACGCTGTGGAGCCCAGCGACGCATGGCCCCGGTGAGGCCGCCCATGGCCTTGGGGCTGTTGAGTCCCAGTGCTTCGACTGCCTCGTCTACGGTCAACTCGCCCTTCTCTTCGAGGATCTCCACGAAGCGGCGGGTGGGCTCAGGTACTTCAGTGAGGTATTTGGCCCAGCGCTCGGCGTGAGGCAGATGGGACAAATCGGCCTGCTGAGTGGTGGCCGAGCGTCTGGGCTTGCGCCGAGGTTTGCGCTCGGAATGGGCACCACCCTGCAGATAGCTGCTCTGCTTGAGCAGCGCGCTGCGGGAGGAAGGGCTCGTACTCGGTGCGCTGGCGATTGTGCCCTCATGGCCCTCTTGCCCGAGACTGTGCATCAAATCGGAGAGGGCCTGAGCGACGCCGGGCCGGCCCATGGCCTGAAGTGGCACCTCGATTTGAATATGTGACATGTGTGTTTGCCCTTTCAACGCACCCTGTCAGCCCAAAGAGTTCCCTCTCATGGAGAGCGCTCAAAGGCTGTCTGGATTGTTGTGATGTCTATTTCGACGTTGTCGTAGAACGTTGTCGTTTGAAAGTGTGCCCGCTGACTCGAATGTGGGATTGACGCCCAGTATTCAAATCAGTCTGAAGTGAGGAATCAAGAAAAAAGCGGTTTCTTCGCACTGTTTAATCGGGCTGTTCAGCGGCGAGAGTCCCTGGAAATAAAGAACGATTCTCGAACTTGGATACACCGTTCCGGGGTGTCACAGGTACCTGATTCAGAGGGGAGTGACTGTCCATCAACCCGGGCTGTGCCCTGAGAAGGTCCTCTGAGCATCACGTCCACCATGTGTATTTCACCGCTGAGACCATCACTGTCTTCGTCGACGTCCGCAGGCTCTGATGCAGCCGTGGTCAGACAGGCCTGACCGCGCTGATCTGTCCAGGCTCGGGTGAGAAACCCCTCAGCATGGCTGAGGACCTCGACCGCCACCCCGTCGACTGCACGATCAGACTGATCCACCACCTGCACGGCGACGCATCCGCCGGGACGTATGGTTCGCCCATAGGCGACAAGCCCGCTGCCTGTGAACGTGTCACAGATCCAAGGCACTGAAGGGGATTCTCCCCGTCGGATGGCGCCAAGCTCTTGAGCGGACAGCGGAGCGAACGGATCGTTGGGCCCCGGGCGACTCTGCAGCGTGCCCCCTTGTCCTGACTGTCGCCAGACCGCCTCTCGCTCGTCAAAGGTGAAACGATTGATCTCCACCCGCGAGGTCGTGGCGGGCTCTGAATCGACCAGTCGGTCGAATACTTGTTCCGACACTTGGATACATTGAGCGAAGGGCGGCATGCTCTCGATGCGCTCGCCCTCTCCGTCATACACATCGTGATACGCATACGCTGTCACCCACAGCAGATCTCCGGTGCTGGTGACGAAGGGACCCGGGAGCTGTTCGGTGACAGTACGGCCGTTGTCGTAAAACACCCAGCCCTCTCGAATCTGATCGGCGGGCAGGGGTTCATACAACGGCCCGCTCTCGCACACCGCGTCGTCGCAGGTGAGCGCCACTGCAGGCTCGAGGGTGACATGGTTCTCGAGGGTTTCGCTGGGAAAGGGCTGGGGAATGACACGTGTGAGGGGGATATGCCCAGGATGTTTGAAGGTGAGTCGCATGAATGGACAGGGCCCTGCATGCACGTCGAGGGCATAATTGCCCATGCCGTCGGTTGTTCCCTCCTGGTACAGATCGTCGCAGCCCACGGTGACCTGCACACCCGCTCCGAGGCCGGCACCGAGCCTCACTGTTCCACTCAACGTGGTGGACTCGATGGGCGGCAGATAGAGATCAGGCATGGCGTCTGGAGGGCCCATGTCGAGGATCTCTGCGTCGGGCATCGCGTCGGCGATGGCGGCATCGACGATGAGCTCGGTGGGCTCGCAGCCCATCGAGCCCACGAAGAGGACGCCCCAGAGCCCTAAGGTGAACGACCTTCTCGACGCGCCCGGCAAAAGCCGAAGCAAAAGCCGAAGCAAAAGCCGAAGCAAAAGCCGAAGCAAAAGCCGAAGCAAATGCCGCGAGAAATGTGGAGAACAGGGGCCAATGTTGTAGATCCCCATGGAGCGCCCTTCCTGTTTGAATCAGGGCTCGCGAGTATAGAGCACTCTGAGAGCACATGCGCACCGCCGAACGAACTCACCGTGATCAGAAAGGGCAGCGTTGAACCGGATCCAGATACAGCGAGGGAGTGTGGGCTACATCGCCATGTGGGCGGTGGCCCTGGCAGGTGGTGGGGCTGTGTTGATGTACGTGCGCCCCATTCTGGTGCCCCTGACCCTGGCCCTCATCACCTCGGTGCTGGTGCTGCCCATCGTCAAAGGGCTCATCGCCCGCCGAGTGCCGAGCATGGTGGCCATCCTCGTCGGTGAGCTGGCTGCGCTGGGCCCGGTGCTGGCGTTCCTGGGGCTGTTCCTCGCCACTGCGGGGCCCGTCTCGCAACAGCTGCCCAAATATCAGGAAGCACTGGTGGTGCAAGGGAACGAGGCTCTGGCAGTCATCATCGAGCGTCTGAGCCCCGCCACAGCTCAGGAAGAGTTCACTCGCCAGCTCATGGAAGATCTGATGCCCCGACTGGTCACCGAGGCGGTGAGCCTGGTGCAGCAGAGCGTCACGGGCCTCACTGTGTTCCTGGGCAATCTGTTTCTGGTGTTCCTCTTCAGCACCTTCATCCTGCTCGAGGCGCGGCGGTTCAGCGAGAAGATCGAGAAGTCCTTCGGCAAAGGCACGGCGTTGATGACGTCGCTGGGCCGCATCGAGAAGCACGTGCGGGCGTATGTGCTGGCGAAGTCCTTCATGAGCCTCGTCACGGCGCTGTCGGTGTGGGCATTTCTCTCTGTCATGGGGGTGGACTTCGCCTTCTTCTGGGGGGTGTTGGCGTTCCCATTGAACTTCATCCCCACGGTGGGGGCCCTCATCGCCTCGGTGCCACCGATTTTGCTCGCGGCCATCGACCCGGACATGTCGAGCCTCGCCAGCACCACCGTGCTGGTGGGTCTCACCGTGATCAACGCCGTGATCGGATCCTACCTGGAGCCCCGTTTCGTGGGCCGCTCGGTGCAGCTCTCGCCCCTGGTGGTCTTCTTGTCGATGGTGGTGTGGCTGCTGCTCTGGGGGCCCATGGGCATGCTGCTGGCGGTGCCGATCATGGTGTCGGTGAAGATCATCTGCAGCCACATTGAAGGCCTGAGACCGGTGGCGGCCCTGATGGAGCCGTGAGAGCGGACGGCCGTCCGCTCACTGCGGTCGAAACACCGCCCTGACCCGCACCGTACAGGCGCTCTTCTGCCGCTTGAGGGGCTTGAGCGCGCTCAACGCCTCGGTGACACAGTCCGACAGACCCGTGGCCAGCAGCGTCGTCTCCTCGAGGGTGGCGTCGATGGGGGGGGACTTCGGCGAGAGCCCGTAGGCCATCGTCAGGCGGCCGGTGCGCCCTTTGTCGGGATCCACCGTTCGGGCGTAGCACTCGCCGAGGGCTTGGACCATGGGTCGAAGTTGCCGCTTGATGGAAGAGGTCGAGCACTTGCCTTCGATTTGGGGGGGGCGGAGCTCCACCTTCACCGGCAGGCGTCGAGGGCGATCACCTTCGGGGCGGGCCACCACCCGGATGGGCATTGGAGGCACCTCGTGCACATCGCGGAAGGTGGCCTTGGCCAGGGCCGCGGGCAGCCGCATGTCGCGCTCTGGCGCCGAGTCGGCCCCATCTGCTGGTCGGGGGTAGTCTCCCCAGCCCACCACCTTCCAGGTGCCGCTGTGATACTCGAACCAGAGGTCGAACAACTGGCGATCGCCATTGAGGGTGAGCAGGGCGGTGATCACCGCCCGGTTGTCGATCATCCGCAGGCGCCAGATGTCGTTGAAGGTGTAGGCCTCCGGGGCACTCACCACCAGCGGGATGGGGAAATCCTTCGGATCCACAGTGTCGGCGAAGAACGGCTTCGCCACCTCGATGTCGCTGAACACGTGATGGGTGAGATAGCGCCGAGCGGCAATCTCCGGATCAGCAATGCCTTCGTTCACCGCACGACGAGGATCATCACAGGCCCACACCGAGCACAAAACGATCAAGAGCCACCAACGCATCACTGCACCCCCACCAGGATGGGCAGGCCCGGCGCCGCGGCGCGGACTGCGTCGAGCACTGCCACGGTGTGCCAGTGGCGTCCGCTGCTCCATGGGCGCAGCCGCAAGCCCGCGGGCTCTGGAGTCTCCACAGCCTGTGCATCGCCTTCCGCCCCCTCGTCCTCTTCTGGCGTCTCGGGGAAGAGCATGGCGTCGAGGGCCCTGCGGAGCATGTCACGATCGATGTTGGGCCCCTTCCGAGGCACCTGGACGACCTTTTCTCCGAGAGTGAGGGTGAGGCCCTCAGGTGCCTCTACGGCTTCGATGACCGGGGGCGGCGTGTTGCCCTCGACGTTGGTGATGCGGGCGAGGGGATACAGGGCCGGTCGGCCCCCAGGGCCTCGGACCACCAACAAGGCCTCGTTGGCACCTGCCTCCGTGGCGAGGGCGATGAGGGTGGGAAGCAGGCTCGCCTGGGCCTGTCGCGGCATGGCGATGGCCACCTGAGGGGTGTAGCCCGCGTGGGCCTCGTTGGCGAGGCGGGTCCGCATGGCCAGGGCATCTTTGAGTGCCCGCACCTGCTGTGCCTTGTCCTTCGGCGCCACGGGCACCCCGTCGATCTCGAGCCGCTCGCCGTCAGCGAGCAGGAGCACCGAGGCCGTGGGCCGACCCACGGCGTCTCGTCCGGCGAGGCCACCCTTCCAGGGCCGTGCTGTAGGGGCAGAAGGCAGCCCGTCCTCGCTGATGAGGTCGAGCAAGCGCTTCTGGCTCTCCGGGGTGTCGACGGCGCTGATTTGCCATGGACCCTGCGCTGTGGCCGTGACGGTGAAGCCCAACGTCATGGGCCAGCTGTCGACGCTGAAGGCCACTTTGCCCTTCCGGGTCTGGTCGTCGATGCGGCGCAGATCGGCGATGTAGAGGAAGACGTACCGTTCCTGACCGACGAGGTTGAGCAGGGCGAGGGCGTTGAGGGCGTCGGGGCTGAAATTACGCTGTCGGGCGGCGGCGTCGTACAGCTCGGCGCTGAAGGCGTCGTTGACCACGGACCAGGCGCTGTATTCCGGTGCTTTCTCAGCCTCTCCACAGCCCGGGAGCCCGGCGAAGCAGAGGCACGACAGCGCCAGAGAGAAGGTGAGGGGCAGAGCTCTGTTTTGCATGGAGAGACTATGATACGTCCCCTGCCGGTACACCACCCACATGTGGCGCTCGCCCTCAAATGAAGGGGTGGAGCGAGAAGGCTGACATGAGCCGCACCCGCAAACAACGCCGCCGCCGAGGGCCTCGCCTCAAGATCCCCGAGATGCTGATCGATGCCTTGGGCACCCTGGAAGGGGGCGAGCTGAGCCGCCCCGAGCAGGTCACCCGCATCGCCGAGGGGGTGAAGGCGATCCACCGAGGACTCACTGTAGACCGCCGCCGTTGGATGGGCGGGGGCTATATGGCCCACAAGGCACAGGGGGCTGCGTATGGCACCTACTACCTGTGCGCCAACCTGCCCAAGCTGTGGCCCATCCTCGATCGCATGGCCCACCGGGGGCTCATCAAGGCCGGCGCGCTCAAGATCCTGGAGGTGGGCGGCGGTCCGGGTACGGGCACCTTCGCCGCTGCGCTGTGGGCTCAGGCCAGAGGGTGGCCCCTGCCCACAGTGCACCTCACCGACATTCAGCGAGATCCGCTCTCCCGGGCCCGAGCGCTCTGGAAGGCCATGGGGTGGCCCGCGGAGCTGCTCACCACGGCCACTGTCGATCTGACCCAGCCGCTCACCGGTCAGGTGGCTCGGAGCGGCTTCGATCTCGCCCTCGCCTGCAACGTGTTCAACGAGATCGAGACCGCCCACGACGAGCGGGCGTTGCCGGAGATCGCCGCCCTGCTCAAGCCCACTGGGTGCCTCGTCTCCGTGGAGCCTGCCGTGAGAGAGCTCTCTCGACGTGCCCTGGCCCTGAGGGACACGGCTGTGGAGAAGGGATGGCGGGTGGTGATGCCCTGCACGCACCAGGGGCCGTGTCCGGCCCTGGAAGACGAGCGCGACTGGTGTCATGGGGAGTGGAACTTCGAGCGCCCCGATTTCATGGCCGAGGTGGATCGTCGCGTGGGCACCCGGCGCGAGGTGCTCAAGGCCACGTGGTGGGTGGCCACACCGCCCAGGCACCCTGGCGTGAGCTCGTTGTCAGTCCCCGAGGGGCTGCGACCTGCCCGAGTGGTGAGTGAGCGCTTCGACCAGAAGGGGCGTACCGCCCTTGTGGTGTGTGATCTCGAAGGCCGCCGTCGGCTCGAGCTACAGCGTCGCGATGCGGGGCCGGACAATGCCCCATTTGGCCTCGCGGTTCGTCATGATCTGCTGGCCTTGCCTCCCGGGACCGAGGGCCGTTTGAGCCCGGATACGCCGGTGATCGCCCTCGCCGAGGTGCCAGACTCTTCAGATACGGACGAATCCCTGTAAGATGAGGAGATTCCTGGCAGCCCCTGGAGGTTGAAGATGTCTCGACTGCAAAGTTTCGAAGAGTTCTGGCCCTACTACCTCAACGAGCATCGAGATCCGGTGAACCGGGCGCTGCACTTCATGGGCACCTCGGGGGCCATCGCCGCCGTGGTCACTGCTGCGGTGACGCTGAACCCCATGTTCCTGATCGCGGCGCCGTTTCTGGGGTATGGCCCGGCCTGGGTGGGGCACTTCATCATCGAGAAGAACAGGCCCGCCACCTTCACCTACCCGCTGTGGTCTCTCATGGGCGACTTCAAGATGTTCGGCCTCACGCTCACCGGGCGCCTCGGCCCTCATCTCGAGCGCGCTCAGGCGCAATCGGCCTGAGACCCACACTCGAACCGCCCCCAGATGCTCGACCCCCTTCACTTGACTCTCGTCGCTGCCGTGGTGTTGCTCGGCGCTTTGCCGCTGCTGCTCCACGGGCGGAAGATCTCCACCCACCGTCAGGCGGTCCGGGCCGCCATGGCGCAGTGCCTCGATCAGATCGTACGGCGACGCACGCTCATCGACGCCCCGTTGCCCAGTGCCCTGGTGACCTCGATTCGAGACATGGGGCTCCCCGGGGAGCCCTGGCGCACGTTGATGCGTCAGGAGGCAGAACTCGAAATGCCCGAGGATGCTGAAGCGGTGACCGCGGCCAGCGCTCGGGTGACGGCCACCCTTCGGGTGCTCCAGCGCGAGATCGAGGTCTACAATGCCCTGGTGGGCTCGGGGGGCGGCCGCTTCGCCGCGGGGATCCTGGGCCTCGAGGCCATCTCACATCAAACCGACACGACAGAGGTACCCCCATCGTGAGTGCCATCACCCCGAGGGTGAGATCCATCGACGCGCCGAGGTCACACCCCCTCGAGCCGATTCATCGAGGCGACGGCATCATCGCCGTGGACAAGCCTGTGGGGTGGCTTACTCACCCCGATGGGGCCACGACGCGCCCCGACGTGGTCACCGCCCTCGGCGGTGATGTGGGCGTACACCATCGCCTCGACGTGGATACCAGCGGGGTACTGCTGCTGAGCACCGATCCTGAGGGGGCGAAGCGCCTTCAGAAAGCCTTCGAGTCGCGGTCCATGGGTAAACGCTACCTCGCCGTAGTCCTGGGCACACCGCCGCGCAAAGAAGGCACACTGAGAGGGCCAGTCCCCGAAGCCCCCGGGCGAAAGGCCGAGACGCGATACCGCACCCTGAAGGTGTTTCGAGGCAGCGGGGGTGCGCCCAAGGCGGTCCTCGAGGTCACGCCGATCACCGGGCGCACACATCAAATCCGGGCCCACCTCGCCCAGGTGGGGTGCCCCATCCTTGGCGACCAGCGCTATGGCGATCCGTTGAGCCCGCTGGCTTCCCGTCTGATGTTGCACTGTTGGTCGATGACTTTGCCGGGGGCGGCGCCCATCGTCGCCGAGCCCCCAGCGCCCTTCGCCCGCTACCTCGGCAAGTCGCCCGAGGATGCCCGGGGCGAGATCGCGACCGATGAAGGCACCACGGCATGGCGCATGATCCACGGCGCCGCCGATGGCCACCGCGGGTGGTACGTGGATCGATATGGCGACTACGCCTGGATCCACCACCACGAGGGCACCCCCGAGGGGCCCATGCCTGAAGTGAAGGGGGCTTTTCGTATCACCGCGCTGCGCGATCGATCCCGCGGTGGGCAGGCGATGCCCGAGTTGATCTCTGGTGAGCGGCCGCCGACGCCGATGACGATCCATGAGAACGATGTGCGCTATGTGGTGTCTCTCTCAGAGGAGAGCTTGTCCACGGGCATCTTTCTCGACCATCGACCTCAACGGCGTCTGCTCAAGGAGACCAGCGCCGGGTGCCGGGTGCTCAACACCTTCGCCCACGCTGGGGCCTTCTCCGTCGCAGCGGCCGCCGGGGGAGCAGAGTCGTCACTGAGCATCGACTTGTCGGCGCGGTGGCTGGCGCGACAAGATCCGCAGATCGAAGCCAATGGCCTCGACGTGGCGGCACATCGCACCGCGAAAGGCGACGTCTTCGACTGGATGCGTCGCCTGGCCCGCCGAGGTGAGAAGTTCGACGTGATCATCCTCGATCCGCCCTCGACGAGCGTGGGCAAGAAGGGCAAACGGTGGAGCGCCGCGCGAGACTACGGATCCCTGGTGGAGGCTGCGGCGCCGCTCATGGCCCCAGGCGGGGCACTGTGGACCTGCACCAATTACCACAAGCTCACGCCGGCCCGCTTCGCCCGCGACGTCGCCCAGGCTCTGTCTACGTCTCCCGGTGCCGCCCCTGGGGCGGTGTTGGAGCACGTGAGACCCCCAGCGGTGGACTTCCCAGTGGACGAGACACCCCCTCTGAAGACCTTCATCTGGCGCTGGCCGTGATGGCCGTCGGTCACCCTCAGGAGCCCCATTGACATCTGCCCAGCCCGAGAACACGCCGGCCGAGCGAGCTCAGTCCGCCAAGGCCCAGCGTGTACGCCTCATGTTGCTCGCCGCCATCGTGGCGGTCATCGCCATGAGCGCTGTGCTCTACTTTAAGATCGAAGATCGCAAGTCGATGAAGGCCGCCGCCGCCCAGGGCCCCGAGTCCCAGGCAGAGCGTGCCCTCACCGAGGCGGATCGCGCGGTGGTGAACCAGGACTTCGCCCAGGCGAGGCAAGCGTTCACCCGGGCAGCCACGGCCCTCGACGAGGCCCTCAAAGGCAAGGGGCGAGATCTCAAGTTGCTGCGCATTCGCATGAGCGTCGATGATCGGCTCGCGTATCTCGACCAGCGAGAGGCGCGGCTGGACTGGGCTGTGGAGCATGCCACCGCCGCTCGGGATCGAGCGCGGGCGATCCTGACGCTGAGCATCACCGACGAGCGATCCCGCATGGACCGTTTGAGCACCGCCCAGCGCCTGCGGGAGGTCCTCGAGAAGTCCGAGCGCCCCGTGGAGGCGCGGCAAGCGCTGTTCGAGGCCGCCGAGGCTGTCGAGGCCACCCTCGAGACGCTCCCTCCAGATCAATCGACCCGAGTGGCCCTCTCGGAGGCGTGGCAGGGGGTCGCGGCCCTCGGGGCTTCTGGAGCCGAGGCGACCAAAGCCCATGCCCGCGCCATCGCCCACGCTGAAGAGGCTTTGAAGGGGGCCCACGAGCCCATCGGGGCCCTCGACCACCTCTACAGCGTGCTCTCTCTGGCGTTGGAAGACAGTGCAGATGCCCGGCATGGGGCGCGTCTGAAGCGGGCGATTCAGGTGCTGCGGTTGCGTCTCGAACTCAAGGCCGGTGATCGGGCGGCCCGTCGGGCCCTCGCCGGCAGGCTGAGCCAGCAGGCCAAGGCCCGAGAGGGCGCTGAGGCCGAGGCGCTCTATGGGGAGTCGATCACCCTGCGCAGAGCGCTGCTCGAAGGCGCCCCAGATGACGGTGAGGCTCGGGCTGATCTGGCTGTGGCGTTGAGCCAGCTCGCCCGGCATCACGGCGCCGCGAGCGCAGATACCAAGAGTCGGGATGCATACGCGGAGGCTGTGGAGGTGGCTCGACCCCTGAAAGCCTCGCACCCTGATCTACTCGTCAAGCTGCTCGGCAGCCTCGCCCAGGTCCTCGGGCGCATGGACGAGATGGTGCCCAGCAAGGCTGCCGCTGCCGAGGCCTGGTCTCTCGCGAGCGGCCGAGTCGACGCTGAGGGCGATCGTACGCGGCTCATGGCCGCTGTGGCGGCGCTTCGCCATGCGCGCCTGCTCCGGGCAGATCCGAAGCCCGACAAGAAAGGGGCGCTGAAGATCACCCGCGAAGGGCTGGATCTCGTAAAGGGCCTTCAGAGACAGGGTGGTCGATCGAAGAAGGTCAAGCAGGGCCTCGAGACGCTGCTCGCGGAGCTGAGGTGAGCGGGCCAAGGGTCACTCGGAGTCGACCACTCTGAGGATGGGCCGTGGCCGGGGATCATCTGACCACTGCGCACCACATGCTCTGCAGGTCCAAGGGCCTTCGTCGTGGGCCGGTGTACCCGAGAGCCAGCGGCGGATGCGCTCGAACACGCCCCCATGAGGGGTTTGCTCGGTGCCACAGGCAGGGCATCGGGGCTGCTTGGGCTTTGCAGTGCTCCCCCTCGGGCCGGGGGCCTCGAGGGCGATGGCCTCGAGCTCGTCTGCGGGGATCGCGTCCATCTCCAGTGTGGCGAGGGCTCGGGCTTCGTCGGTGGTCGCCACCGTGAGCCTGACCCCGCCGAGGACTGCAGCGCAGCCAGGGTAGAGCCCCAGCAGGTGCTCGTCGACGATGCGACACGTGATCCCCTCCGCTTCGAGCCGACCACGGGCCATGTGGGCCTCGATGGGCAGCTGAAACGTAGCGATGGTGATCCAGTCGGACATCTCGACTCCCGGTGCACAACGCTCTACACAACACGTGTAGAGATGTGTGTTCATTCGTAGAGGTAACGAAATCACAGCGCCTTTCTCAAATGTTGGTGCGAGAAATGGCAGATTTGCAAGGGGATGCCCGTGGGCACGCTGGAACGCCGCTTTTCACCGGCGGCTGATCGCAACAAAGAAGTCATCTTCGATGTGCTGAGCGGGCTGCTCCCCTCAGAAGGGTTGCTGCTCGAGGTGGCCAGCGGATCTGGCCAGCACGCCGCCCACATGGCCCCTTTGCTGCCCCGATGGCGATGGCAGCCTACTGACATCGGGCCCCAAGCCCTGGAGAGCATCAGCGCGTGGACCCAGGACATCGAGAACGTGCTCGAACCACAACTGCTCGACGTCACCGAGCAACCCTGGCCCGTCGAGACGGCCGACGCGTTGTTCTGCGCCAACATGATCCACATCGCCCCCTGGGCTGCCACCGAAGGGATCTTCACCGGCGCGGGCAACGCGCTCAGCGCCGAGGCCGTGGTGTGCCTCTATGGGCCTTTTCGTTTCTCTGGCCAGTTCACTGCCGAGAGCAACGCCCGTTTCGATGTGTCCTTGAAGAGTCGAGATCCGCGCTGGGGGGTCAGAGACATCGACGACGTGTGCGCCCTCGCCGAGTCGAATGGGTGGCGCCTCTCAGAGACACACGCGATGCCCGCCAACAATCACGTGATGGTGTTCAGACGCCTCTGAGCGGCATGGGGCCTGGGCTCTAGATCTCCATGCTCTCCATGCGGATGCGGCCGAGATCGAGCCACTCTTTTTCGAAGTACTCCGCGGTGAGGTTCAGGTAGGCCGCCCCCTCGTCTTGAGCGAGGGTCTTGAAGTCCACCCCTTCGCCGGTGGGGTTCGCCTCGAGCAACCAGCGCACCCGGTCCGCCACCCGGATGAGGGCCACGAGGTTGGCCACCGCGCCGCCTTCACTGAAGGCCCGCCCCGCCTGGTGATGCCAGGCCACCACCGTGGGCACCGGCTCAGGAATGTTCCAGCTGCGAAGCAGGTGGCCTGCGAGCACGCCGTGGTCGAACCCGTTGGCTTTGCGCTCCAGCACATAGGTGGTGTTCCACTCCTTTTTGCTCTGGCGCAGAAGATCCGGGTAGTGGGTCTTATCTACCTGCAACATCATCAGCTTGCCGATGTCGTGGAGCAGGGCACAGGTGTAGACGTCGGCGGCGTCGAGATCGCGACGCCGGCCGGCGATGTACCGTGCGAGACCGCCCACCACCACCGAGTCCTGCTTGATCTTCGCCCCCATCTGCCCGATGTCGCGGAACGTCTCCAACACCGCCGAGCCTGCTGCGAGGCCCCGAACGAGGTTGGTGCCCAGGAGCGTGATGGCGTCAGAGACGCTGCGGCAGGGGTGCTTGAGACCCACGGCGCCCGAGTTCACCAACCGCAAAAGCTTCGAAGAAAGGCCAGGATCACTCGTGATGAGTCGCTCCACCTCGGCGACGCTGTAGTTGGGATCACGGGTGATGGTGAGCAACCGCACGGCGGCGGCGGGGAAGGGGAGCACCCCAGAGGTCTCGACCAGGATCGCCACCATGCTTCGGGCGGCGCGCTGCTCGGCCTCGGCGTCTGGGGCGGTGCCAAACCAAAGCTCTTCTTCGACGGAAAACTCGGAGTTCATGCTGTCGTCCTGCGGATGTGGCGGTGGGGCCGGCGGCGATGGCCCAGTTGTCTCTGAACGCTACAGAGATCGGCCGAAACACCCCGCACCTTGAGGCCTGGACGGCATTTGAAGGGCCTCGAAAGGGCCCTCACACCCGGACGAGCAAGCCCTCTTCCACGAGATCTCGAATCAACTCCAGCGCTTGGCCTTCGTCTGCGCCGGCCGACGCCGCTGTCGAGATGGCCTCTGACTCGTTTTGGGGGGCCTCGTTCAGGCCATCGAGCAGAGCGTTGAGGGCCTGTGAGCCGCCCCCGAGGGACAGGCTGATTTCGCCTTCTGGTCCTGCCCCGTTGTCCTCGGGCCATCGACCTTCTACGAGCAGATATTCGGGCTGGGCCCGATCGAGCGCGGGGGTGGCAGGTCGTGGAAACTGCCCCTTGAGCACCGCGGTCATGGCCTCGGCGCCGAGGGCGTCGAGGGCGGCCTTTACCGCGCTGTAGAGCTGCAGGCCGCCGCCTGCGAGGGTGAGCGGCTGTACGAGAGGGCTGCATTGGTAAAGCGCGCCGTCCTGCACGGCCCGAGGTTGCGCCCGCCTCAGCCGGGCGAAGGCGAGCTCGAGATCGACCAGGGCCCTCAGCGCCGTGCCCTCGGCGCCTTCGAGGGGGGACCAGAGCCTCAACCACGTGCCGAAGGCCAGGGCCAGCACCCCTCGGTGTTGAATGCATCGATGAAAGGCCGGGCTCGAGAAGAAGCTGTCGAGAGCGGCGCCACCGAGGATCCCACCTGAGGCGCCTCGGGCGGAGATCACCCATGCGCCCGCCACTGGGTACTCGTCGAGCAGCGCTGTGAGCGAGCGGGTTCGGCGGAGCGGATCAGTGGTGAAGGCGCGACGATCGATGGCGGTGAGCCAGCCCACAGCTTCTTCAGGCAGCTGCACGGAGCACAGAGGCCCTTGGAGCGCAGTCTGAGGATCAGCGAAGACCGCCTCGGCGAAGGGGCGGTCGTAGAGCATGCGCACCACGACGCGTTGCAGAGTCACATGGGTGTCGCTCATGGCATCCACCCCAGGGCGTCGAGGGCCTCGGCGATGCGGGCAAAGCCCGGCAGGCAATCTTCGAGGGGGTTGCGCTCACACTCGAAGACCACGGCCTTCAAGTTGCTCGCTCGGGCGACGACGTGCTCGAAGATGCGCCAGGTGTCGTCGAGGACCTCGGGGGTGTGATCGTCGGCGATGTATCCGAAGCCCTCGTGCTGCTTCTCCACACCCCCGGCGACGTGCAGCTCGACGACCCGATCGAGGGGGAACCCGTCGAAGGCCGTGAGCGGATCGTGACCCATGGCGCGTTGATAGATGGCGAGGTGGGCGCAGTCGAGAAGCATCCCTGTGTCTCCGGCCTCACAGACCTGGCCGAAGAAGTCGAGCAGGTGCAGATCACCGATGAAGGCCTCACCAGGCGGGTTCTCGGGCAGCACCTCGTACCCCGCCCCTGCCCGCAGGGTACACACGCCTTCCCCCATGGCGAGGGCGGCGTCCCGAGAGAGGATGGGAGGCAACAGCAGCATGTGATTGCGATCACGGGGACCAAAGTGCCAGAGCCCGGCGTCGCCACACATCCATGCAGGCCGCACCACCGCTGCGAGATCGGCCACCCGGGCGAGCCAGCGATCGTCGAAGTCCGCGGGCTCGTCGAGGTTGATGTCGAGGAAGTGATAGGTCGTGGCCCGACCCGCCTCGGCCCAGGCCCTGGCGTCGTGATCGAGGCCCTTGCTCGCCTCGACGCCGATTTCGAGGAAGCCCGCATACCGAGGGTGAGCTCTCCACAAGGCCTCGACGTCGAGGGCCCCCGCGGCGCCGGCGGCGCCATACTCGGTGGAGACTCCGATGCCGAGCTTGGGCAGGTTCAGAACACGATCGGTGAACCCCATCAACGCTCTCCTGAATGCAAGGCGGCGGCGAGGGCGCTGAGAGGGCCTCGCTGATCGCCGAGGGCCGCGGGCACGAGGCGTACGCGCTTGCGGGCCCGGGGAATGGACTCGATTTCGAGGGTGTGCCTTGCGGGCGGCAGAAAGAGATCTGGCCACGCAGCGCCGATGGTGCCCACGACGATGATCTCGGGGTTGAGCAGATCGGTGAGCAGGGCGCTGAGGCGACCTAGAGCGTGACCGATGCGTCCCGTAGCCCGCAATGCGGCCTTGTCTCCAGCGCTCGCCGCGAGGCACAGCTGGTGGGGGTCGAGATCGGGCCGGACCACGCCGTCGCTGAGCAAGGCGGAGGCCTCACCACGCTGTTGAGCGACGAGGGCCTCTGCCCGAGCCACCTGGGTCATGCCCGGGCCGCTGAGCCACCCTTCGACGCTCCCTCGTTTGCCGAAACCGACAGGGCCTTCATCTGTGAGGCGCAGGTGCCCGATCTCCCCGGCGAGCTCGTCGGGCCCCTGGAACAGCCGGCCGTCGATGACGAGGCCTGCCCCCATGCCCGTGCTCATGGTGAGGTAGATCACCGTGCTGTGACCACGGGCCGCACCCCACCGCCACTCTGCGAGGGCGGTGGCGTTGGCGTCGTTCATCATTGTGGCCGGGATCTTGCGCACGGCATTCTCGCCGATCTGCTGCGGGCTGCGGGCGAGGTGGTCGAGTAGGGCGAAGTCATGCCAGCGGGGCATGTTCGGTGGATCGAGAAACCGCCCCTCGGCGCCAGACATGGGCCCGGGGCACGCGAAGCCCAGGGCTACAGGAGCGCCGGGGCGATCACCCCACAGGCTCCGCAGGCCGCCGAGGGCCTCGTCGATGAGGATCTCCGGAGCGGCATCTTTTCGAGTGGGCTGCTGCCCTCGGGCGACGAGCTCGCCGTCGGTGGTGCCCAGGCACCAGGCGAGTTTGGTGCCGCCGATGTCGATGCCGGCGATGAGTTCAGTGCGTGTCATGGGGGATGGATAATGGCGATGGATGCGATCTTCAAGGTGTGTCTCCCTTGCAGGGGGTCTGCGGTTCGCCTCTAATGCCCCATCATGTCAGACACCACACCTCGACGCGCCGACCGCAAACAGATCTGGTTGTTGCTGGGCCCGCTCATCGCCGCTGCGGCCGGCGTCGCCGGCGCCTTGGGCGGGTTGCCACAGCCTGCGTGGATCACCGCCGCCGTCACCGCCTTGTGCGCTGTTTGGTGGGTCACCGAGGCTATCCCCATCCCCGCCACCTCGTTGATTCCCCTTGGAGCCTTCCCGCTCACTGGGGTGCTCGGCCACAAAGAGGTGGCTGCGGCCTATGGCCACACACAGATTTTGCTGCTCATGGGGGGCTTCATGCTCTCTACCGCAGTGGAGCGCAGCGGCGCCCACCGGAGGCTGGCGTTGTTGATGATTCGGGCTGTGGGTGGTCGAAGCGGCCAGGGGGCTGACGGCAAGCGGCTCGTGCTGGGCTTCATGCTGGCCACCGCGGTGTGCAGCATGTGGATCTCCAACACCGCCACCACCCTGATGCTGCTCCCTGTAGCCCTCGCCGTGCTCGACAGCGCCAAAGATGGTGAGCGGCTGGCCATGCCGTTGCTGTTGGGCATCGCCTACGCCGCCAGCATCGGCGGCATGGGCACGCCTGTGGGTACGCCGCCGAACGTGGTGCTCATGGGCATCTATGAAGAAACTACGGGCAACACCATCGACTTCGCTGGCTGGATGCAGGTGGGGATCCCGGTGGTGGCCATCTTCATCCCCATCGCCTGGTTGTATCTGGTGCGCCGACTGAAGAGCACAGCCGGTGTGGGCGAGCTGCCCGCCATGGGCCCTTGGCGCAAGCCCGAGGTGCGAGTGTTGATGGTCTTCGGTATCACCGCGATGTTGTGGGTGTTTCGCAGCAGGCCCTATGGCGGTTGGGTCGGAGGTGTTGAGTGGCTGCTCGGGGCCAAGGTGGGCGTCGGTGACGCCACTGTGGCGGCCCTGGCTGTGGTGGCTCTTTTTGTGCTGCCCGATGGTGAGGGTGATCGCATGCTCGATTGGGAGACGGCTCGGAAGATCCCCTGGGGCCTGTTGCTCTTGTTCGGCGGGGGCATCGCCATCGCCTGGGCCTTCAAGGCCAGCGGCCTCTCGGGGCAGTTGGGCGCGCTGCTGGCGCCCCTCACTGAACTGCCGATCCTCGCCACCGTGGCCCTCATCTGCCTCGCGGTGACCTTCCTCACAGAAGTGACCAGCAACACCGCCACCACCAACCTGCTCATGCCCATCCTGGCCCAGGCAGCGGTCTCCGCGGGGGTGGAGCCCACCTCTCTCATGGTGCCTGCGGCCTTGAGCGCCAGCTGCGCCTTCATGCTGCCCGTGGCCACGGCGCCGAACGCCATCGTGATGGGCACCGAGCGCATCACGATCCCACAAATGGCGCGGGAGGGCTTCGCCTTGAACCTCGCCGGTGTGGTGGTGATCACCCTCACGTGCTGGGCCCTCGTGAGCACACTGGAGCCCACCTGAATCACCCGAGTCTGTGATCCCGAACTGATGCTCCACATCGAACACCTGACGGTACGCTACGGCGACCGCGCCGCTGTCGACGATCTCGACCTGCACGTGCCTGAGGGCTCGCTCTTCGGGCTGTTGGGCCCCAACGGCGCAGGCAAGACCACCACGCTCTCGTCGGTGGTGGGGCTGCGCCGACCCGACGCAGGCCGAATCACCGTGGCGGGCATCGACGTCGCCGCCGATCCTCAGGGGGCCCGCAGGGTGCTGGGCTGGGTGCCCCAGAGCCTGGCGCTCTACCCCGAGCTGACGGTGAAGCAGAATCTGAAGGCCTTCGGTGGCCTCTATGACCTCCGCGGGGCGACGCTGCAGGGGCGCATCAACGAGGCGTTGGAGCTGGCGCAGCTCGTCGATCGGGCAGGGAGCAAGGTGGGGCACTTGTCCGGCGGCATGCAGCGTCGGCTGAACCTCGCCGTTGCGCTGCTGCACAAGCCGAAGCTCTTGATCTGTGACGAGCCCACCACGGGGGTGGATCCACAGTCGCGCAATCACCTGTTCGAGACGATCAAGCGCCTCAACGCCACGGGGATGACTGTCATCTACACCACCCACTACATGGAAGAGGTGCAGGCGCTGTGTGATCGGGTGGCCATCATGGACGCGGGTCGCATCATCGTGGAGGACACGCTTCAGGCGCTGCTCGGGCGCCCGGGCGATCGCTGGTTCGATCTCGACTTCGAAGGCCCGGTCACCGCGGCGCAAGTCGAACAGGCGCTGCGCGATGCCGGGTTGCCGATCTCGGCGATTCGGCCGCGGCCCCGCACCCTGGAGACGCTGTTCCTCGAGCACACCGGCCATGGTCTGAGGGACGAGACGTGAGGGCCATCATCCACGTGCTGCAAGTGGAGCTGGTGCGGTTCTTCGCTGACCCCAAGGGGGCGGTGCTCACCGTGCTCATGCCCCTGACCCTCGGGGCGCTGCTGGGCATGTTGTTTTCACCGGACGCGCTCTCCGGGCAGGTGCAGCTGCTCGTCGCCGACGAAGATGGCGGGCCCAGGGTGCAGGCGTTGATTCAGGCCCTCGACGATGATGACGGCATTCGCGTAGAGCGGGTGAGCGTGGCCGATGGTGAGGCGGCGGTCACCGCGGGCCGAGTGCCGGCCCTGCTGGTGATCCCCCAAGGCACCGACGCCGCCCTGAGCCCACGGCAGCTGCTGGAGCAGCCCCGGCCGGTGCTGCCGCTGCGCTTTGATCCTGCACGCGCCGCAGAGCGGGCCCGTCTCGAAGGCAGTCTGCGGCGCACCGTGGCCCGCCACATCGTCTCCACGGTGCTGGCCCCGAAGCCCCTCGCCGAGCTGCTCGAAGGCCTCAAGGGCAAGTTGGCGATGTTGCCTGCAGTCCTCGCCGAGCGCATTCGAGCCGTCGTCACCGAGATCCAGCGCGTGCTTCGGGACCTGCCCGACATCTCGCTGGGCCCAGAGGGGATCGGCGGCGCGTTGCCCCCGCCGGTGAACATTGTTGCTGAGCAGGTGAGCGAGGGGCAGGGCACTGAATATCACCCGTACGCACACACCTTCGCCGGCATGCTGTGCCAGTTCTTGATGTTCATGGCGGCGAGCATGGCCCGGGGCCTCATCGCCGATGGTCAGAGAGGGGCGCTGAGCCGACTTCGGGCTGCGCCCGTCGAAGGTTGGCAGATCCTCGTGGGCGCTGGGTGTGGCGCTTCGGTGGTGGCGTTGTTGGGGTCCCTCCTGGTCTACGGGGTGGCGATCCCGGTCTTCGGGGTCACCGTCGAGGGTTCGTGGCTGGGGCTGGGCGCTGTGCTCGTGGGGCAGGCGATCTTCATCGGCGGGTTCATGTTGCTGCTCGCGGGCCTCGGGCGCACCGAGCGGCAAGTGGAGACGGTGGGCACCTTCGTGATCTTGACGATGTCGTTTCTCGGTGGGGCGTGGATCCCGGCGTTCCTGATGCCCGAGTGGGTGCAGGGCCTGGGCCACGCCGTGCCCACGTGGTGGGCCACCGAGGGCCTCGCCGCCATGACCTGGCGGGGGCTGCCGCTGTCGGCCGCGTTGGCCTCTGCAGGGGCGCTCACAGGCTTTGGGCTGTTCTGCGCCGCGGTGGGATTGAAGCGCTTCAGGTGGGGGTGAGCACAGGCCGTGCTCGCGATCACAACACCCAATCGACACCGAGGACGAGGCCAGGCCAGGACTGAACCTGCATCTCGTCTCCGGAGTAGACGATGTTGATGTTGCCGCCGCCGAAGAAGACGAGCTCATCTGTGATGGGTTGTCGGGCCAATACGCGAGCACGGGTGATCATGTGGTGGGCCTCCGAGTCATGCCACTTCGCGCCCTCGGCGCCGATGTAGTGAATGAAGTCGACATCGAAGTGGAGGCCGTTGGGGGCTTGGATCCGGCCGCCAAAGCCTGCGCCGAAGAAGCCGATCTCTTCTTCTGTCTCGGGCAGCCCGACGCCAAACCAGCCGCTGGGACGAAGAGACGTGGCGAGGATGGTGTAGAAGCTGCGGCTGCCCATCTTCAACCCCACATGGGTGACGGCGAGATCACTGCTCCAGACCCCCATCTCCAAAATGCCGTCGCCGATGATGTTCACGAGCCCGATGGGGACCCCGTCCATGGAGTCGGCGACGTTGACGAGTCCGATCTGCACCCCGGATATGTGCCGAGCGACGTTGACGAGGCTGATTTGGGCGCCGGTGACGTCTCCACCGACGTTGGCCACTGCAGAGAGCTGTGCCCCAGTCACCTGCTCTCCAATGTTGGTCACACCCGCGAGCTGCGACCCGGCATATGCGCCGCTGCTGAGGTTGAAGACCCCTGCTGCCTGAACCCCGGAGCCGCCCTCGTTGCCATTGAACACCCCGGCGACGTCGAGGCCGTGCTGCTCGCCCTCCACATAGCTGAAGACCCCCGACGCGCGAAGGCCATAGGTGTTGGCCCTCACCACACTGAAGACGCCCGCGAGCTGCAGGCCTTCCACGTCACCGGCTTGCAGCGCGCCGATGCCGGCGACGCCCAGGCCTCGAAGGCGCCGGCCCTTGCCCACCAGGATAGAGAGGCTCGCGTAGTTGTCCGCCTCGCCCTCCGGATGATGGGTGTAGTTGGTGTCGAGTGGTGGCAATACGCTCACTGCCACGATGGAGGAGGGTCCTTGACCGAAGCCCGCTCCGGCCCCACCGCGGGCGACGGACACCTCGCCCTCAAAGGCCGAAAAACTCTTCGGCCCCAGCATGAGGGGGCTCGCCTCGCTCAAGGTGAATCGGGCCTCCGAGCGCTCGTGGGTGCTGTGTAAAACGGCGCTGTACGCCCCGGGCTCGAAGCCCAGGCTCATGGGGCGACCGCTCACCTTGGCCAGCTCCGCCACGAGGCGGCCATTGCCGTCGCGAATGAAGAGTCGGCCGCCGAGCTCCGGGGCGAGCTGTAGCCCTGCGCTGGCCCCTCGCAAATCGGTGAGGACCACATCGCCCTGACCGCTGAGTTGCAGATCGTAGTTGGGGTGCTGGGTGCCGATGCGGGACTGCTCTGTGCGGGCGAGGGTCTCGTGGTAGGCGAACTGGTAGGCCTCGTTCAGGGTGACCCGTCGATCCCCCGTGGTGTCCGCGGCCCCTCGCAAGCCCGAGAGCAGGTAGTGGGTGAAGTACGACGCCTGCACGAGATCGGACTCCTGGGCAGACTCGTCTGCAGAGGCCGAGGTGAGGAACGCGTGGCCCGAGACCTCGGATGCGGCATCGACGAGCAGAGGCGGTCGCCGGATGCCGCCCTTTGCCCGGGCGAGGGCACCCGAGGCGCAGGCGTCGACGATGGCGATGTGCACATCGGCGGGCAGGGCCCGGATGGCGGCCTTGAGCGTGCCGTACTCAAGGCGCTCTCCGCCGAGGAGCAGGCCCCGATCGTCGGCGTGGCCCGAGTAGTACACCACCAGCTCCAGGCGGCTTCCTGGCCATTGACGGCGCGAGGCTTCGAGCCGCCCCTCGAGGGTGCGAAACGCCTCGGCGAAGGCCGTGGGGCTCGGATCCACCAGGAGCACGTGATCGGCGCGGGCCACGCCGCCGAGCTCTGTGAGCACCTTCTGTACGGCCCGGGCATCGGAGATGGCGTAGCGCAGTGGGATCCGGTCCGAGCCGCCGTCGTTCGCCCCAGCGAGGAGGGCAAATCGTCGAACACGGATGTCTTCGCCTGCGGCCTCGGCGATGCACATGCGAGGGAGCAGAATCGGGACCAGCACATGAAACAGCACGCCGAGGGTGAGCGCGAGCCGCCGAGATCCGACGATGGCGTGAATCTTCACGGGTGCTTCTCCAGAGTCGATGTGTGTTGGGTCATGCCCTCCGGAAGGGGCAACGTCGCCTGATGTGCATCAGCCTGTCTGGCGAGAGCCTCAGCGCGACTCAAGATCTCTTCGACGTCGATGGGATCTGCAGAGGTAACGAAGAAGAAGCGCTCATAGCGTGGGGCATCGTCGAGCTCGTAGCTGTGCGGCAGTGAGACCACACTGCGACCCTGTTGGTGGGTCTCGAGGGCTGTGGAGCCATCTGGGGTGGAGGGAAAGTGCAGCGACGCCACGCCGCGACCGTCGATGGAGACGATCACACCGTGTGATCGCCCCGCGGCGTGATAGCTCACCTGAAGCACATCACCCTCAGAGACGCTGTCTTCAACGTTGAGCATTGCGGTGCCCTCCGGGGTGTTCCGATGGAAGAACAGTCGGGGATCACCTTTCGCCCGCTCGCCCCAGGTGGAGAAGTCCGAGAGATCGGCCCCTCGATGAGCTGGCCAGATGACCACGAGGGCCAGGGTGAGGGCTGTCATGGCGCCTAGGGCGGTCCACAGCGAGCCGTTGAGACCCCGACGTACCGGGGCCTCGGTCTGAGCGAGCCGGGCGTTGATCCGAGCGGCGACGAGATGGGGCGGATGAGTCGCCAACGTCTCTGTATCAGAGGCTTCCAGGGCCTCGAGGCGCCGTTGAAGATCCGGACGCTCGGCGATCTTCTGACGCAGCGCCTGTGCGCGGGCCGGCGGGAGTTCGCCGAGACGCAGCTGTTCGAGGTGCAGATCGGACACCGGCTCAGCCGGCGTAGACTCGGTGTGAACGCTCACTGATGATCCTCCTCGTGGGCTGCCTCAAGGGCAGCAAGCTCGTGCTTCAAACGCCGCAACCGTTTGCGGATCCCGGAGACCGACATCCCATGGGCTTCGGCGACAGCCTCCAGGGTCATGCCGTCGACGAGATGCATCACCGCGATGGTGCGGGTAGAGTCAGGGACCTGCCCGAACAAGCGTCTCAGCACCGAGCGCGCCTCAGCCTGGCCTTCCGCGGTGCCTGCACAGGCGATGCGCATCAGCAGCGCGTCGTCCCGGGTCTCGGGTCGGCGCTTGAGCGTACGCAGCTGGTTGAGGCAGGTCCGCGTGGCCATCTGGTAGAGCAGGGCAGAGGCGCCTCGATCGTCCAGCTGCGCCTGACGCCGGCACAGGGATACGAAGGTGTCCTGCATGGCGTCGAGGGCGAGACCCTCGTCTTTGAGCAGCCGACGACATCGTCGCAACACCATGGGGCCGTACCGTCGGTACAGCGCCTCTACGTCCACGGCCAAGTCGAACTCCCAGGCGGTGATGCTGCCCCGTGTGTGCTGGGGGGCAGACGCTCGATGAAACACCGCGGGTATGGAGAAGTGTCACTGGAGGGCGAAAAAATCTCGAGGTGCGTGATCAGGGGAGGGGCAGGCTGTAGACCGCCCCCTGGTCGATGGAGGTGTTCGGGACACCTGTGTAGCCCTGCCCGAGGTAGCCACCGATGATCAGCACCCTCGAGCGCAGTGCGGGGTTCCATAGGCCGTGCAGCCATTCTCCGATGCGGCCGTCCACTCTGCTGGGCTCGCCGCCGAAGATCAGCCACGGCTCGGGGCGAACCCCTTCAGGGCCCACCTCGAAGATGCGAACGCCTCCAGAGTCATCCACGCCGCCCTGGGCGCCGAAGGGGCTGCCGACGGCGAGCAGTCCAGGTTGAGCGTCGCTGCCGGGGAACATGAAGAGGCCGCTCCCCATGCGGGCGCCGTTGGTGAGGCCGCGAATTCGGCTGCCAGGGCCGCCCTCTGGGATCAAGGGCACCCACTGGGCCGGGATGGACTCCGACGGCAGCGGCTGAGCGGTGGCGCTGGTGAGGAGCGTGCGCAGTCGGGTGCCGGGTACGAACCACACCGAGCCCCCTCGGCCACCCGTCTCGGCGATGGCGTTTACCCCGGTGACGGCGAGATCAGTCAGCCCGTCACCGTCGGCGTCCGCAGAGGCCAGAGCCCAGCCCACTTGATCGTTCGCCGCCCCTGACTCCATGCCGAAAGCTCTGGGCGATTCGGGGCACCCTACATTGCCCCATCCTCGGAACACATAGACCGCCCCTTCGTTGTTGCGCCCTGCGTGATCGGAGAGGTAGGCGCCTACGGCGAACTCCTCGCAGCCGTCTCCGGAGAGATCTCCGAGGCCTACGATGCTGCGGCCCAGCTGTAGATCCGAGGCGCCCCCGAGGAAGTGCTCTGGATCGCACAGGACCTCTGGGCGCCCTGCGGCTGCGTTGGCGATGTCCCGGCCATGGACCACCATGAAGCCGCCGCTGTTGCCTCTGCCGTTGTGATCACCCTCCGGGAAGCCGATCACGACATCCGAGCGCCCGTCGCCGTCGACGTCGACGGGCCCCGACAGCACGCTCAGGCGATCCTGGTTGCGCAGGCCGAAGACCACGAAGGCCGGCTGCTCGGAGGGGCCGCCCTCGCCACCTGCGAAGAGGTAGGCTGCGCCGCTGTCGTTCCGCGAGCCCTCGCAACGCACGGGCTCGTAGTAGTCGTCGTTGGGATCGTTGGGCTTGTCGTCCCGCTGCGCCACCACCCAGAAGTCGTCGATGCCGTCTCCGGTGAAGTCTCCTGCAGGGGACACGGCCCACCCGAACAGATCCCCACCGCTGTGACCCGTGAACTGCGCCAGCGTGCGGAAGGGCCTGCGCTCGAAGTTACCGTCGGCGGTGCCCCGATACAGGAACACGGCGCCCTGATTGATGCCGTTCTGGCCAGACACTTCACCTTGAGGCGCGCCGGCGGCGAGATCGGGCAGGCCGTCAGCGTCGACGTCGCCGATGACCGCGGCGCCTCGACCCAGCTGAGCCCCTGCCGCTCGACCGGGCACACCCAGAGCCCGCCGCGGTGCGTCATCCGCCCCAGGCACGAAGTAGATCTGCCCGACGTCGTATCCAATGGCGTCGGTGCGCCCTGCTTGAGAGACGAGATCCGGAAGGCCGTCCCCATCGAGGTTGCCTGCGACGGCCACTGTCTGCCCGAAACGCTCGCTGACTTCTTCGCCCGTATAGGTCACGTCGGCCACTGTGGCGGGGAGCCCCTGGCCCTCGGGGCCGTAGAAGATCGAGACACGCCCGGCGTTGGTGAGGTTGTCGGGCCCCGGCGCGAGGAAGTCGCCGGAGATGATGTCGAGACGCCCGTCGCCGTTGGCGTCGCCCACGTTGGGGTACAGACCGACCTGTCGGTTGGAGGCCTCACCTGCGTAGGACCAGTCCGCTGTCGCCGCCGGAGGCAGGAACCCCGGGGCGGGTTCGTCGGTGAGATCGGTGCCGAGGAACACGCGCAGGGCACCGTTGTTGTTGAGGTTGCCGCCGTCGGGCCTGAACCCGTTGGCGAGGTGGTGGCTGGCGAGCAGATCTTCACGACCATCACCGTCGACATCACCAAAGGCGAGTCGGCGGCCAAACTGACTGCCACCATCGAAGACCCCTGTGGGGGCCCAGGCTCGGACCGGCAGACTGGTGAGGCCGCCTGGAGACAGCGGTCCGGGGGCGACGCCGCGGTAGAGGGCCACGATGCCGTCGCTGTTGGCGATGCTCGTCGGCGCGCGATAGTTCAGGGCGTGGGCTGCCAGATCACAGCGGCCGTCGCCGTCGAAGTCGCCCGCTGCGAGGAACCGGCCCAGCTGAAGGTTCGCCGCCGGAGACCAGGCCTCGAGGTCGCCATCACGTCGAGTGCCCCAGATCGCTTGATCAGGGTCTTCAGGCAGTCCGCCCTCGGCCCCGAGGAACACGTAGACACCACCCTGGTTGTTGGCCCGGGGATCAGCGGACTGGTCCTCTGCTTGGAACGCCCCCGCGGCGAGGTCGAGGCGCCCATCGCCGTTGAAGTCGCACACCGCGAGGCCCCGCCCCATACGCCCGCCGCCCTGAGGACCCGCGATCACGCGGGTGGGCGTCTCGTCGAACAGTCCGCCCTCGATGCCTGCATAGATGTAGATCGCGCCATTGTCGGTGCGGTTGACGTCGGCCTGGTGGGCGCCCACAACGAGATCTGGCTCACCATCGCCCGTGACGTCGGCCACGGCGAGGCCCCAACCCATCTCGTCGGTGCGGCCATCGCCAGCGATGATCTGTGAGGCCTCGCCCGGGCCCTCGGGGCCACCGGTGAACACGAAGACCGCGCCACCGTTGAAGGCCTCGATGTCAGCTTCTGGCCAGCCCACGACGACATCATCGAAGCCGTCTCCGTTCAGGTCTCCAGGGGCCACGATGGGTCCGCCGAGGAACCCGTCACCCACACGAGGCAGCTCGGCCTGTTGGGCACCGAGCACCGTGACCCCCAGAGCCGCGGTGCGTCCTGTGAAGCGATCGGTGAGCCGAAGTTGCGCCCGCCCGGGCCGCTCTCCGATGAGCCACGCCCCATCAGCGGAGACCAGACCCTCGCCGCCGTCGACATCGAAGGCGCCGCTGCCACCGAGGACGACGAGCGGGTGACGCTCACCGACGGCGATGGCCACCTCCGGCGGGGTGGCCGTGAGCACGACGTCGGCGCGGACCTCGATCTCGACGTCGACCTCCTGGCCAGTCTCCACGTCGGTGACCCGGACCACGTCGAGGCCTTCCTCCGCAGGGGCGCTGTACCGACCTTCGTCGTCGATGACACCGCCTGCCCCTGCGAAGATGACTTCGAAGCCGTACTCACCAGAGCCTTCGCTCACTTGGAAGGTGAACCGATCACGGGGCGTCACGGCGATGGCCTCCGGGGCCACCTGCATCAGCCGCACGACGTAGATCTCGGCCGATGCTTCGCCGATGCAGCCTCGATCGGTGAGGGTGACCCGATCGGTGGTGCCGAGCTGGTCTCCGGACAAATAGGCTCCGGTGACAGCGTTGAGCAATGCCCCGCTGTTGTCTTCGGCGAGACTGAAGCTCCAGTCCCCGGTACCGCCGGCGGCCCTGAAGCTCACCAGGTCGAGGGGCAGGACCGAGGCCAGGGTGGGGCTCAGGGACAGCGGAGGATCACAGGCTTCCAAGGGCGGTGGCCCTGCGTCGGGGAGGCCCTCGTCAGGAGATCCTTCATCTGGGGGCTCGACGTCGGGCAAGTCTGCGTCAGGGATGCCGTCATCGATGAGATCTGCGTCGAGACCGGCGTCCACGAGATTCGCATCGGGCTGGGCTGCGTCAGGCTGGGCCGCATCGGGCTGGCTGGCGTCAAAGAAGCCTTCATCGGGGAGGCCTTCATCAGGGAGCCCTTCGTCCGGCACTGTGGAGTCTGCAATTGCGCCCGCTGCGCCATCGCTCATCGCAGCATCAGGGCGAGGCTCGGGGGCGGTCTGATCCGCAGCGCCCTCGTCATCGCATCCCCACATCATGCCTGCGCTCAGCGTGACACACGCCATCGCCGGCAAACGGGCCTGCCACCACCTGACGATCATGCGTACTCCTTCTTGAGTCTGCCCTGTCTCGGTCTGCTGCCTTGCGGGGCCTTCCGGCCCTCGAACGTCAATGAGGTGATCCCACCAGACCACCTTCTGATTCAAGCATGCTTCTTCGATAGACGCTCACTGGCCCTCGGCGCTATCGTGCGCCCATGGGCAGCACACTACATCCACGCTGGCGCTCTGTGGCCCTCTGGGCCGGACTCTCCATCATGCTTGCAGGCTGCCTCGAAGGCTCCGACGTCGACGCTCCCCTGGCAGATGGGGGGGCCGTTGGAGGTTCAGGCGGTGATCGGGGAGACGCGATATCTGAACCCGCCGACATGTCCGTGGGGACCGATGCAGAGCCAGCGCTTGATGGCTCGATGCCCGATGGTGACTTCCCCGACGCCTCTCTCTCGGATGCAGGCGATGCGGATGTTGGGGTCGAGCTCGACGCGGACACGCCCGACGCCGAGCCCCCTGACGAAGGCATGGATGACGGTCTTCCGGTGTATCCGGAGAGCCCCACCGAGGTGGCAGGTGGCCCTGCCTTCGAGCCTGAGGTGGAGGCGGTCTGGCCCGCGCCCATGGAGCAGGTGTTCACGCTCCCTGAGCAGCGACTGCTGGTGCTGGACGCCGAGGGGCCGCTGGTGCTCAGCCCGACATTGGAGGCTGCCCCAGTCATCGACGGCGCCGCAGCTGCCGAGCGGCTCGGGGGTGAGGCAGATCTCGTCGACCGGATGTGGGCAGTGCTCCCGGTCTTTGGTGGGGTGCTCGTCTCCACCGACACCGGGCTCATGGCCTTGGATGGCGGTGCGCTTCAACGCTCTCCCCTGGATGCGCTGCTCCCGGGTGCGCCCGAGGCCATGACCGTCACCGAAGACGGGTCAGTCTGGATGCGCCACGACGACGTCGCGCGGCGCTGGTTCGAGGGCACTCTGGAGGCGTTGTGGCTCGAAGGTCGCCGGCTCGTGGCACGACAGATGGTGCGAGGGCCCGAGGGTGATGTCTGGGTCGCTGCGGTGGCTGACGACGGCGCCCGCCTGCTGCGACTCTGGGTGGAAGAGCAGGGTCTCAGAGCCCTCGCTGGCCCCCCAGCCATCAATCCCGAGGCCCTCGCCGCTGACGGAGACGGCGGGCTCTGGGCGCTCTCAGGGGGAGACCTCTGGCAGAGACACCCCGACGGCAGATGGTCCTGGTGGCGACTCCCTGAGCCTGTCGAGGCTCTGTGGGGCACCGTCAGCGCGGGCGATCTGTGGGTCTCTACCGAGGACGGGCTCTGGCATCACCGGGCAGGGGTGTTCCGCCCTGTGAGCGGCGCGCCGCAGATCAGCCCGGAGGGCAGCACCCTCGAGGCCGACGGTGCCGTCGTGTACAGCGATCCTCGTGGGCTGTGGCGGCTGCGGCCGGAGCGCCGCGTAATCATCGTAGGGTTTCCCGATGGGGGCACCCTCCAACAACCTCGACCCTTGAACATCCGCCCTGATCGACCCGATCAGGTCACCGACGTCACCTTCGAGATCACCGAGGGTGGACGCCCCGTGCTCGATGGCCCCGTCGAAGGCCCGCCCTGGGCCCTCACCCTCGATCCTGGATCTTTACCAGAGGGTGCCTTGGTGCTGGGTGTGCAGGTCGACTATGATGACGGCCAGCGGTTGAACGCTTCTCTGGAGTTCGATGTGCTCGACGTCGGCCCCCCGACCTGGGTCGATGACGTGGCGCCCATCTTCTTCGCCCGTTGTGCAGGGGCATGTCATGGGGACAGCGGTAACGCGCGCCCCCTCCACACCCCCGCCCTCTGGCAACAAGATGCCGTCGCCATCCTCGACGCGATCCGGACTGGCCGGATGCCACTGCCACCCAACCCGCCGGTGCCTCCGGCCGAGATCACGCTGATCGAGGCCTGGATGGAGAGCGGCTTCATGGAGTGATGCCCATGATCTCTCGACGCGTGTCCGCCGCGCTGGGCGTACTGGCCTTCATCGGCTGTCTGGTTGCCCCTGCAGGGGCCCAGCTGGCCAACGAAGGCGAGCGCTGCGCCCCCGACGAGCCGGAGATGTCGCCCCACCGGTATCTGCGCAGCGTCAGCCTCGACGTTCGAGGGGTGGTGCCCACCTTGGAAGAGTACGCTGCACTCGACGCAGCCCTCGCCGAGATGCCCGAGGGTGAAGACCAGAAGGTCGAGGGGGTGTTGCCCTGGTTCGAGGCTCAAATCGACACCTGGATGGACACCCCCGAGTTTACCGAGCGGGTGGTGCGGCGGCATCAGGCGCTGCTCTGGAACAACCTGTCCAACGTCAGGCTGTTCAACAACAACGTGAACATGCAGCGGGCCGGCGATCTCTACTACCGGGCCAACATCGGCCAGCGTCTCTACCGCGGCGCTCGGGTGGCCTGCCTCGACGAGCCCGCTGAGTTCGGCCCTGAAGGCGAGGTGCTCTTTCAGACCGACGAGAACGGCGTGCGCCGAGAAGGCTGGGTCTGGGTGAACCCCTATTGGGCCCCAGAGAGCCGCATCAAGGTCTGCGCCTTCGACGCACAGGCTGCAGAGACCTCTCCCACAGGCACCGACTGTGGCAGCTCGGCGGCCTACCGCGACACGGCCTGTGGTTGTGGCCCCGATCTCCAGTGGTGCCAGTACCGAGGTCAGACCAACAACGCCATCGTCGCTGGTATGGCAGAGGCCATGAAGCGGCGTATGGCCCTCGTGGCAGAGGCCAGCACCCCCTACATCGACCTGTTCCGCACGCGCCGGACCTGGATCAACGGCCCGCTGGCCTTCTTCTATCGACATCAGCGGAAGATCACCGGGGGCCTGGCTTTTGATCCAGGGCCGCTCCCCGACTACTTGATCCCCGAGTTGGAGTTCACCGAGGCTGACACCTGGGTGGAGGTGGAGCTCCCCGCCTCTCATGCTGGCGTGCTCACCGATCCTGCCTTTTTGTTGCGGTTCCAGACCAACCGCGCCCGGGCGAACCGCTTCTACGATGCCTTCTTGTGCCAGCCCTTCACTCCGCCAGATGCGCCGCTCCCCGTGGCCGACGAAGCCGCTGCCCTGGAGCCTGATCTTCAACGGCGGGCGGGCTGCAAGTACTGCCACGCCTTGCTGGAGCCCTCCGCGGCGTACTGGGGTCGGTGGAACGAGCAGGGAGCGGGCTTCCTCGATCCTCAGGGATACCCGCAGGTCCGTGACGACTGCCTCACCTGTGCCCAGGAGGGCGGAGGGTGCTCTGCAGATTGCCGTCGGTACTACGTGACGCAGGCGCTCTCCGATGCCGAGGCGCCCTACCTGGGCACTCTGAGGGCCTATCTGTTCCGCCGTGATCCGCACATGCGCAACGTGGAGATGGGCCCCGAGCTGCTCGCGCTCACCGCTGTGGCCGATGGCCGGATCCCCCAGTGCGCCGCCACCCGCACTGCGGAGTGGCTGCTGGGGCGCGACCTCGATGTGAAGGAGTCCACCTGGGCCGCCGAGCTCAGCGCGGACTTCGTCTACAGCGACTACAGCTATCGACAGCTCATCAAAGCGGTGCTCACCAGCTCCGTATACCGGAGGGTCCGCTGATGGCGCGCATCTACAAGACGTCGATCTCCGCACTGGCGTTCGCAGGGATCTTGGGCTTGCCCGGGTGTGCCCCCAGCGGGGGAGAGCACCTTGAGCCAGCGAGCCCCGCACCTGCTCAGCCTGATCCAGGTGATGAAGCGCAGAGCCCGGGCGCCGAGGGTCCCAGCGCCCGTGGGGCAGGGCCTGGCCGCCGAGGCATCACCCCACCTGCGCCCCCTGAAGCAGAGCGGCATCAGGGCTTCGACATCGAGAGCCGGGCCGAAGGTCAGGCTGATTTGTTGCCACCGCCTGTAGAGGCCACCCGGACCATGCGACGGATGGACCTCGACCAGCTCTCTGCCTCGATCCGCCGCGTCACTGGCGGTGTGGGCTGGACCGAGCGGCGCAACAACGTCGACGTCGATCTCTTCGAGAGCCTCTCGGGCACCCTCGGCAAGGCCGACTATGTGGAGATCACCGCCGAGAGCCTCGAGCCCAGCGCGTTGTTTCAGAAGTTCCTCGCCGACGCCGCCCGGCAGGTGTGTGCTGAAGTGACCACCCTCGACGCCGACCGGCCCCGAGGCGAGCGTGTGCTCACGCCGGCCATCAGCCTCGAGGGCGACGCCGAGCCCGAGGTGGATGCCAATCTGAGGGCGCTGCTGGTGCGGTTCCACGGCCAGCACGTGCCCCCTGGGGATCCAGTCCTCGAAGAGTGGAAGTGGCTCTTCCAGTCGGTGATGCATCTCACCGACGAGCCCACCGTCGCCTGGAACGCCATCTGCGTGGGCCTCATCACCCACCCTGACTTCTACACGTACTGAGGAGCCACACGATGCGTCGCACCCATCGACCTGGTCTGACCCGTCGGGGCCTCCTCCAGGGCCTCGCTGCCACCGGCGGTCTCGCAGCCTTCGGCGGCGCGGGCATCATGCCCCGCCTCGCCCACGCCCAGGCACACCCCGATGCCCAGGATCGTCATTACATCTTCTGCTACTTCGGCGGAGGCTGGGACATCCTGCTCGGCCTCGATCCCCGTGATCCGGCGGTCTTCACCAACGAGAACCTGCGCACCACGCGCATTCAGCCTGGCTACGAGCTGCTTCAGAGCAGCGAGGGGTTCCTCGTCGAGGCGCCCAACGGCATGATCTTCGGCCCGCACATCGGCGATCTCGTGCGCCACGCCGACAAGATGTCGGTGATCCGGGGCATGAGCATGGAGACGCTCACCCACGAGGTGGGCCGTCGACGGTTCATCACCGGTAAGGCACCCAGCGGCCTTCAAGCTCGTGGCTCCTCTGCGGTGACCTGGCTTGCTGATCGACTCGGCAGCGATCAACCTGTGCCCAACCTCTCCATGCGCGTCGAGGGCTACAACAAAGGCCTCGCCGACTACGCCAGCCCGCTGCGGGTAAACAGCACCGCTGATTTGCTGCGATCGCTCACCCCCGGCGCCGGTGCCGAGCTGAGCCCCGCCGTCGATCGGCAGGTCGACGCCCTGCTGGCGAACATGGCCCAGTGCCCTGGACCTCGACGGGCCCCGGTGTGGCGTGCCGCAGAAGGGGGCCGCTTGAAGGCCCGAGAGATGGTGGGGCAGGGCCTCGACACCCTCTTCGACTTCGAGAGTGCGCAGAACCCCGACGTGGCCGCGCTCCGTGATCGGTACGGCATCATCGGCAATGGCGGCAACGATCCCGCGCGGATGGCCGCCTTCGCCGCTCAGGCCATCATGGGTGGCGTGAGCCGGTGCGTGAGCGTGCAAATCACCAGCGGCCTCGACACTCACTTCGAGAACTGGGAGACCGATCAGGGCACCCGTCAGCAAGCGGGTTTCGACGCCATCGCCCGCCTCGTGGATCACCTCTACGAGACCGAGTATGGCAACACTGGCACGCGCTGGCTCGATCACACCATCATCGTGGGCTTCAGTGAGTTCAGTCGCACTGCGATGATCAATGATCGCGGCGGCCGGGATCACTCGCTCACCAACGCCTGCTTCTTGATGGGGGGCCCGATCCAGAGCGGGATCATCGGCCGGTCGAGCGACATTGGCTTGGAGCCCACCGCCACCAACTTGCAGACGGGTCTCTCCGACGCTGGGGGCGAGGTCATTCGCCCCGAGCACGTGCTGCAGACCCTGTTCGAAGATGTGGGCATCGGCGCCGCCCCCGATCTGCGAGTGAGTCCGATTCAGGCCATGCTCCGTCGCTGATTCTGCCCAGTGACGTCGATGCAGTGACGTCGATGCAGTGACTTCGATGCTGTGACTTCGATGCTGTGACTTCGAACTCAAAGTTGGGCGTGAAGAGGCGCTCAGTCCCAGAGGTCGGGCGTGCCCCACATCATGTCGGGAGAGAGCCGATCGGCCTCGAAAGAGACAGGTACCAAATCCGAAACACACGCGGTGTCGAGCTCAGCCTTGGGATCAGCGAGGAACTGATCCATCAGCTGCTGGGCGCAGTGCGTGCCGCGATGCACAGGGGAGTCGTACAGCGTCTGGTGCCCTGACCAGGGCAGCGTCACGAGGTGCTGTCTCGGGCCGAGGTGCATGTCGATGACGTCGACCGCCTTGGGGGGTACCTGTGGATCGAGGCCACCCTGCAGCGCCAGCATGGGCACACCGGATGCGGGCCACCGGACATCGGGCTGAGGGTAGCGGGGCCACTGATCGGCGAGGGCGCTCGCGGTGAGGGTGACGTCCTGGGAGAACACCGAGTCCCTCACACGCTCTGAGAGCGTCTCAGCATCGACCCCCTCTGGCCAGAGCTCGGAGAGCCCCACATGGTAGAAGAGCACTGGCGATCGACGACGGATCGTCGACGTCGGTGAGGCGTCGCTCTGAGACAAGAGCCCGTAGAGATGGGTGATGGCCGAGACATCCCCGGCGGTGCAGCGGCCCAGACGGTAGATCAGGGCCGGCACATAGGGCCAGGCATCACGGCTCGACAGCAGAGAAGCCAGCATGCGCCTGACGACACCTCGATCGATGCCTTTCTCCACGAGAGGCATACAGCGCCCGTCTTCATGGGCCTGCAGGGTGCGTCGAGCGAGGGCCATGGGATCAGCCCCCATGTAGGATCGACACTTCTGATCTTCGGCGCAGAGGTCGAGCAGGCGATGCCCCGCTTCGTCGAACCACGCGTCGTAGGCAGAGAGATCACAGGCCCCGGGCGGGCACACTGAGTCGAGGATCACCCCATCGCTGCCCTGGGGATAGAGCTGAAGATATCGCAATGCGAGCCAAGTGCCATACGAGCTGCCGTAGATGTAGACATCCTGGCCAGGCCTGCGGGTACGCTCGATGGCCAGGGCCAGGTCGTGAGCTGCGTCGCTGGTAGAGAAGGCCGCGAGCTGGTCCCAGCGTCGGCTCTTGAGGCCGCTGATACATGATGACCACTCGGAGAGGGTGATCATCACCCCGCCCTCACTGTCCCGGTGTTCGGCCTCAGGACAGCTGAGTCGATCAGACTGGCCCGTGCCGCGGTGGTCGACGGTGTAGATGTCGAGGTGTGGATACGTCTCGTGCATGTGGCCCATGAGCGGTTCGAGGGCTTCTGCAGAAAGCCCCGGACCTCCAGCGAGCAGCCAGAGCTGCCCCGAGCCTTCCATGCTGTTCGACGCCCGTGCCCGTTTGATGAACAGTTCAATGCGCTCGCCGCCTTGATCGGCGCGGTAGAGAGGCGCAAGGAACCTGCCGCACTCGGCCATGGGCAGGAACTGCCCGGTGTAGAGGGTGCAGGGCGCCCACTGAATGCGCAGGCCGCTCACGGGGGCCTGTCCGCCGGGGGCGTCTGCAGGGAGATCCGGGGGCAGGCCGGAGTCTGGCTCTTCATACAGAATGTGACGGTTGTCGGTCTCGGGCTCGCCCTCGAAGTCCGGTGTGGAGCCAGGCCCCGAGTCACATCCCCAGAGCGCCGAGGCGAGCACGCTGACGAGCATACAGGTCAGACTCGAGTACAACCTGTGTCGCATTCAGCGCTCCTTTACACCGCATAACCAAGTGAACGAACTCAACTCCGAAGCCCTGAGGTGAATCAGGGCATGGGCGTGATCCCGTAAGTATGTGAACGGTTCGTCCGTCGTTCATGACCAGCGGGGTGTCACTGCACACCCCGTTCCAGCGCCATCGAACTTGACACTTACGTGCATCACGATCACAGTGCGCAGTTTTTGTTGAGTACTCAAGAGATCTGGGAGAGCAATGGCCATCTATGCCGTCGGCGACGTGCAGGGCTGCTTCGACGCCTTGATGCGGCTGGTCAGTGCCATCGGGTTCGATCCCGCCGCCGATCAGCTCTGGCTCGCAGGTGATCTCGTCAACCGGGGCCCCGACTCGCTCTCTACGCTCCGGTGGGCTCGAGATCAGGGCGACGCCGTCGTGGCGGTCCTCGGCAACCACGATCTGCATCTGCTCGCCGCCGCGGCGGGTCTACGAGGACCAGGGGGGCTGGCTCCCATCCTCGACGCCCCTGATCGAGACCAGCTGCTCGAGTGGGTGCTGCACCGGCCGGTGATGCACCGAGCGGGGCGTTGGATCATGGTGCACGCCGGCCTGTTGCCTCAATGGAGCTGGGCTGAAGCCGAGCGCCGCGCACGGCGGGCTGAGGTGTGGTTGAGATCGGTGGGCTTCGCCGGTGGCGCTCTGGAGGACACCACTGAGAGCACGCTCGAGGATGACGTCTCCCCCGATACGCCGGCCCATGATCTTCGGGTGATGACCCACATCCGGACGTGCACACCCGAGGGCAGGCTCGGCAGCCACAAGGGGCCACCAGAGCAGACACCTGCCGGGTATGCCCCATGGTACGCCCATCCCACTACGCGTGATGACACCTTGGGCGTGGTCTTCGGTCATTGGGCCGCCCACGGCCTCTGGGTGAGCGGTGGCCACGTCACCCTGGACACTGGCTGCGTCTGGGGTGGCTCGCTCACTGCCGTGCGCCTGGAGGATCTCGCTGTGACGCAGGTGAAGTGTGACCACGGAGGCTTCTGAGAGGTGACGCCGAGGGCGTCTTGCGCCAATATGCCCCCGGGAAGACACCGGAGGAGGCGCTGTGAAGGTCCTGATCACCGGCATCACCAGCCCGCTCGCACGGCTGGTCACTCATCGTCTGGTGCAGCTGGGCCACGAGGTCGTGGGCATCGATCGACGGCCGTGGCCCGAGGCCCCAGCGGGGGTGCAGGTGTTCCAAGCCGACATCCGAAAGCGGTCCGCAGAAGACGTCTTCCGCTTGCAGCGGCCCGACGCGTTGATCCACATGGCCACGGTGACCTGGCTCACCGCGCGATCAGAAGAACGCTATCGCATCAACCTGATGGGCACCCGGGCCCTCTTCGACTATTGCGCCAGCTACGGGGTCAAGCAGGCCATCTTCATCGGACGCCACACCGTTTATGGTGCTGCCCCGGACGCGCCGCTCTATCGCACTGAAGCGGAGCCGCCCCTCGCCGCCACCACCTTCCCGAACCTCGCTGATCTCGTCGCTGCCGATCTCTTCGCGGGCTCCATCTTGTGGAGGTATCCGGAGACGACCGTGGCAGTGCTGCGCATCGTCTACATGCTCGGCGGGTCGAAGCGGGGCACCCTGGCAAACTATCTGCGCGGCCCGAGAGTGCCCACGGTCATGGGCTTCGATCCGTTGTTCCAGTTCATGCACGAAGCAGATGGCGCAGAGGCCATCGTCACCGCGCTGCAGACCAGGGCTCGGGGCGTGTTCAACGTCGCCGGCCCGCCGCCCGTGCCGCTCTCGCTCCTGTGCAAAGAGACAGGCCGGACCTCGGTGCCCATCCCCGAGCCCGCCTTCCCCTATGTGCTCGGGCGCTTCGGCTTCCCCCGAATGCCCGCTGGCGCCGTACAACACGTGAAGTACCCGATCGTCATCGACGATGCGCTGTTTCGAGAGACCACCGGCTTCACCCCCACCTACGACGAGGTGCAGGTGATGCAGGCCTTCAGGAGTCAGAGCCCGTGAGCGAACAACTCGACCTTCAGCACAAGACCGCCGCCGAGCTCGAGGCGGGCCTGCCTCACATCGAGGCTTCACCCAAAGACGCAGGGGTGCTGAAGTTTCTGGTGCGCCGACCAGGGACGAACCAGCGGGAGGTGATCACCGAGGCCGTGCTCGATGTCACCGAAGGCCTCGTGGGTGACAACTGGAAGGCCCGTGGCTCTCGCCGCACCGAGGATGGCAGCGCCCACCCCCGCATGCAGCTCAACATCATGAACGCCCGCGCGGTGGCGCTCATCGCCGGCGACACGTCCCGTTGGGCCCTCGCAGGTGACCAGCTCTACCTCGATTTGGATCTCAGCGATGAGAACCTGCCCCCGGGCACACGGCTCAGCCTCGGTGAGGCGGTGATCGAGATCACCGAGATTCCCCACAACGGTTGCAAGAAGTTCACTGAGCGATACGGTCTCGACGCCGTGAAGTTCGTCAATTCCAAGGTGGGCAAGGCCCTGCACCTGCGGGGAGTGAATGCTCGGGTGATCGAGGGCGGTACCATCAAAGTGGGCGACGTGGCTCGAAAGATCAGCTGAGTTCAGCTGCGTTGCAGCCACTCGGCGGTGAACGCCGCGGCCTTCTGGTAGCTCTCACGAAACGCCTTTTCTACGGCTTTCTCCACCACACCGCCCACCCCGAAAATCTTCACGGAGATGTCTGTCTTGCAGTGACGGTTGAGGCCCTCGTCTCCATCGGGGGTGGACCAGAACTCACCGCTCACCTTGATCTTCTCCGCGAGCTTCGAGGGGGTGAGGGCGAAGCGCCAGCGCTGATCCACCGGGTCGAAGGTGCCCTGCTCGATGTAGCTGATGCGATCACCCATGACCTTGCGGGCGGCCTTGGGCAGGTCGAGGGCCGGGATCACCCGGATGCTCCGAGAGATGGTGCCGTCAGCGGCGGTCTCCAGGGAGAGCTGTTCGAAGCCAAAGCCCAGACCCTCAGTGTAGAGGGCGGTGTTGTAGGCCTCGTCGAGGAACACTTCGCCCCAGAAGCGGGTCTCGCTCAAGGGGAAGGGGTGGGCGACGGTGAAGGTGTGCATCGGCTGCTCCAGCGGCGAGAAAAAACGCAATCATCCTCTCCACCAGAGCCTTAGATCACAAGCTCTCGTTTGACTGAACGAATGTGCGGTGTTAGGTCATGATTGACATCGAGGTGCGTGGACGGTTTGTTGAGAGCCCTCCATCACACACCCAATGGGAGAGTCACAGACCCATGGCTGAAGAGCGTTCATATCTCGAGCTGTCGCAAGACGAGGGCGTCGCCCACAAGTTCTACGAGGTCACGATCAACGACACCGAAGTCACGATCCGGTACGGCCGCATCGGCGACAAGGGCACCTCGAAGACCACCAGCTACGCCGACAACGCCAAGGCCAAGGCCTTCGCTGACAAGAAGCTCCGAGAGAAGCGCCGCAAGGGCTACGAAGATGCTGTGATGGGGGTGCGCAAGAAGCGGGCGATCACCCGCCGGCAGATCGACAGCAAGCCTGCCACCACCAAGTCGAAGGCACCGCTGGTCTGGAAGTTCTCCACCGGGCGTTCGGCCTTCGGCGTCTTCGTCGACGACGAGCTGTGCTGGGTGGGCAACGAGGCGGGCCGCATCTTCGCGCTGAACCACGAGGGCCAGGTGCAGCGTCAGTTCAAGCTGCCTGACGGGGTGAAGTGCCTCGTGGCCGACGATGAGTGGCGTTACGCCGGCTGCGATGACGGCACAGTGTACGACATCAGCGGCAAGGCCCCGCTGGCGGCCTACGACATCTCCGAAGACGTGGACATCTACTGGCTCGACATTCGAGACGGGGTGCTCGGGGTCTCCGACGCCAAGGGCTTCGTGGTGATGATCAACCATGAAGACGAGTCCCACTGGCAGAAGAAGAGCGACGGCCGCTCTGGCTGGATGGTGCGCTGCGACGAGATCGGCGTGTACCACGGCCACAGCCTGGGCCTCACCATGTACGACTGGGAAGACGGCTCAGTGGTCTGGAGCCACCGCCTGCCCAGCGCGGTGCTCTTCGGCTGGCAGGAAGAGTCCACCATCTACGCCGCCTGCGCGAACCGTATCGTGTACCAGTACACCAAGCAGGGCCACAAAGGTCACGAGTTCAAGTGCGACGCTGCGGTGTTCTCCTGCGCTGCTGCGGAAGACGGCAAGTATGTCTTCGCCGGTGACAACTGCTCTTCGATCTACTGCTTCGACAGCACCGGCAAGCGCCTGTGGAAGATGGCCACAGGTTGCGGCTCTGCCTTCTCGATGCAGTTCCACAACGATCGACTCTTCGTGGTGACCACCGACGGCTCCCTCGCCTGCTACGACGTGAGCGACGAGGCCATCAAGGGTGCAGAGTCGGGGCAGACCTTCGACGCCAAGATCATCGCCGCCCCTGCTGCCACCGCCGACGTGGCCCCCACCACCAGCGTCGACACTGTGGCCGCGAGCGCCGTGAGCAGCGGCGTCGTGGTGGAGTGCTACAAAGAGGGCAGCCGCCTGCGGGTGCGCCCCGTGGGCGATGGCTTCAACGCCGGCTGGCACGTGCAGTTCCCCAAGCACCTGCGCGAAGCGGGGGCTCGCTATGTGGTCGAGGCCCTCAAAGAGTCGAGCCGTGGTGGGTTCTACCGCGCCTCGGGCGACATCAAGAAGCTGGTCTAGAGCTTACTGCTCGAGAACCATGAACGTACGCTTCAACAGGACCTGAATCGTGAATTTGATCCGACAGAGCCGGCTCATCTTTCGCCGCGGCGCCTCAGAGAAGATCTACGAGATCGAACTCTGTGAGACCTCGGCCGCTCCGCCGAACCGCTATGTGGTGAACTACCGCTATGGCCGGCGTGGGGGCACCTTCAAAGAAGGCTCCAAGACCGTCACGCCGGTGAGTCGCGTCGAAGCGGATCAAATTTTCGATCACCTCGAAGAAGCGCAGCTGCTCAAGGGCTACCAGCGTGAAGGGGCTGCAGGCGCAGCCCCCCCGCCGGCAACCTCGACGCCCTCTTCCGGAAGTGGCCTGGGCTCCCGTCTCTCTGGCCGCACACCCACACCCTCGACGACCTCAGCGGGCACCAGCGCCTCGGGTGGCACCCGGCGACGCGTGAGTGCGCCCACCTCAGCGCCAGCGGCGACAGCCTCGAGATCCCCCAGCGGAGATGCACGACGCGATCGCGTACTGGCACGCCTCGATGAGGGCGACTCGGTGGCTGGTGCCGGTGGGCGCCGTGGTGGGCTCTCCGGGCTGCGGGCCACCTTCACCCGGCATCGGAGAGGGGCGCGTCGCACCGCCACCCCCGTGGCGTGGCCTCTCGAGCGCGCCATCTGGCGGGCAGGGGAGCTGCGCCTCGTCGACGCCGTGCCGCGCCTCATCGAGCTCATCGGCACCAAAGACGCTCAGCGGGACTACTGCATCGCCTGGGCTCTGGGTCGCATCGACGAGCGCAGCGCCCTCGGCGCCCTCAACCGCCTCTATCGAGATGTCACTGGTCACGAGATGGTGGTGCGCATGGCCGGTGAGGCGGTGAGGGCCCTGCTCGACGAGACCGAACTGCAGACGTTCCGAGAAGAAGTGGCCCGCAAGCTGCCTGATCCGCTGCGCACACAGGTGCTCCAAGGCGGCGAGGGGGCTGATGATGCCCTCGCCGAGTCTTTGGGCAACCACTTGGAGAGCAGCGGTCACAAAGCGTGGAAGGCTGTAGAGCGCCTCTACCTGATCGACAATGACACCACCCGAGCGGTGCTCAAGTCGCTCCTGCGTCAGATGCCTCTCAAAGCCCCCATGTGGCGGGCGGCGCGGCACATCTTCAAGGCCGCCGAGTTCCGCCTCGACGCCGAGATCTTCGGCCTGCTCGCCTGGCGTATGGCCACGACCCGGGCGTCTTTCAAGCGGGGCCGCTACAGCAGCTATGTGCGGGACGAAGAGACAGGGGGCTATGTCCGCCTCGACATGACCACCCTGGGCCGCCCCGACGCCAAATACGGCTACGGCAGCGACACCCGGGCCTACATGCGTCGTCGTGTCTGGCGCACCCTGCGGCGACTCGGCGAGCTCGGAGACGAGGCCTTTGTGCCCATGGCCGTAGGTGTCTTGTTGCCGTTCTCCGACAACGACAAGCGCACCGAGCGGACTGGGTGGAAGGGGCGTGGTCAGGCCCTCTATGGTGAGTTCGCCAGCTACTGGGCCTTCAACCATCTGCTCTACACCCACAGCGAGTCACATCACCCAGATCGCGCCAACCTGCGCTGGTGGGAGGTGATTCAGGCACCGAGTGGCCGTCGCAGCCGCTCTTCGGTGAGGTCCCGCCGTGGCAGCCTCAGCGATCGCACAGTGTCTCCGCCCCCTCAACAGGGGCGCACTGAGGCTTTCCCGGAGCTGTGGAACGACAACCCAGGAGGGTTGCTGCATTTGCTCGACGAGAGTCGGTGCAGGCGGGTCCATCAGTTTGCCGTCGCCGCCCTGCGCGACAACACCCAGGCCCTCGAGCGCATGCCCATCGAGGCGGTGTGCATGCTCATCACCGCGCGCTACAAGGTCACCGTGGAGCTCGGCGTCGAGCTCGCCCGGGCCCGTGACGATGGCAGCGCCCCCGATCAGCGTCTGGTCATCGCCTGTGCCCGCAGCTCGGTTCAGGCGGCGCGACAGCTGGCCTTCGACTGGATCAATCGTCACCCCGAGCACTTCACCCGTGATGGCAAGTTCCTCGCCGAGCTCATCACCAGCCAATGGGACGACACCCGCGTCTTCGCCCGAGGCTTGATTCGGGGGCTCACCCTCACCGAAGAGGCGGGCCGCACCCTCGTGGCTCGCCTAGTGGCCTCGCTCATGGCCCTCGGCAAGGGCAAGCAGAGCCACGAAGAGCAGATCGCCTCTGACGTCGCCGATTTGTTGTTCCGGGTGTTCCGACAGCACCTCACAGGTCTCGGAGAGCAGGTCATCGCCGATCTGCTCCGACACCCGCTGCAGTCGGTGCAGGCCCTCGGCGGCGACATCCTGCTCAACCACGACACCCTCGCGGCGAGCCCACCAGAGTCCTTGTTGCTGGCGTTGTTGCAGTCGAAACATGCCGAGGTGCGTGCTCTGGGTCTGCGCCTGATGGGTCAGCTGAGCGACGCCGCCCTCGGCGAGCGCAGCATGATCCTTGTGGCCCTCGCCACTCACAGCGAGGCCGATTTGAGAGCTGGTGCCATCGAGCATCTGAAACGGCTCGCCCAAATCGGCGATCTCGGCCAGAAGATGGCCGAATCTCTGATTCGCGCCCTCGTGGGGCAGAAGATCAGGGGCGACGGGGCAGATTACGCCGTCGAGGCGCTCCGTGAGGCCCTCAAAGGGCACTTGCCGGCGCTGCCGATGGATTCGATCTGGCGGCTGCTCAAGTCGAAAACCAAGGCTGGCCAGAGCCTCGGCGGGCTGCTGCTTGAGGCGGGCGTGAAGGCCGAGACTCTCACTGTCGACGAGATGGCCCGCCTCAGCCGCCACGAGATTCTCACGGTACGAGAGGCTGCGTGGGCCTTCTATCGCCAGAGCGTGGCGCGCATCAAAGCCGACATGGTGAGCGCAGTGCGCGTCTTCGACAGCGAGTGGGCCGACTCTCGCACCTTCGCCTTCGAGTTCTTCAGCGATGGCGACGTCTTCACCCGAGAGGCCTTCACACCGCAGATCCTGGTGGGCATCTGCGACAGCGTGCGCCCCGACGTACAGCTCTTCGGGCGGCGGCTCATCACTCAGTACTTCAACACCGAAGATGGCGTGGAGTACATGCTCAAGCTCGCCGAGCACCCGTCCATCGACATCCAGCTGTTCGTCAGCCAGTACCTCGAAGACTACGCTGCCGGTCACGCTGACCGCGTCGAAGCGCTCGAGCCCTACTTCGCCGGTGTGCTCGCTCGGGTGAACCGCGGAGGCGTGGCCAAGGCTCGTGTGTTCGGTTTCTTCGAGGCCCAGGCCAGCGTCAGCGCCGAGCTCGCGGCCCCCATCGCCCGGCTGCTCGCTCGACAGTCCGCCACAATCGCCATCACTGATCGCGCCCGGTGCATCGAGATCATGACCTCGATTCAGCGCCGCTGGCCCGACATCGAGTTGCCCCTCGTGGCTCGCCCGCCAGAAGCGCGCGGTGCCATCTCCGGGCAGCCCGCGAACGCCAGCGCAGGAGCTTAACGGTGGAGTTCACGTTCAACTATCGAGGGGCCAGCGCCGTCAACAACCGCGCCGACCGAACCGAGATGGTCTTCTCACCCGACACGCTGCGCGATCCGACCTTCTTTCGGGGAGAGCTCACCGCCAGCAGCCGTGGCGGGGGCATCCCGTTTCGAGAGGCCATCAGCGCTCTGCACGATGTCGTGGTGCAAGATGGCCGGTTCGTGCCCAAGGACAAGAGCGCCTACAAAGCCTGGGTCGCTCAGCAAGAGCAGCTCGACGTGCTCGATCTCGCCGCAGAGCGGGCCGACATCGCCGACGAGATCAAAGAGCTGCGTGACGAGCTGAGGGTGCTCGATCAGAGATCGACCCGGCGTACGTCTGAGTTCTACGCCGCTCGGCGTCGCTATTGGGATTGGCTCTACCGGCACGACTACAACGCCTGGCTCATCTTCGACCCGGTGATCACCGTGCACCCCGACGAGCTGTTCTTCGAGTGCTTCAGCGTCGACGAGTCGAGTTATGGGCGCCTCGGGGTGAACCACGACGTGTTCCAGAACCTCGGCGATATGGCGTGCGGTACAACGAACGTCGACTACTCGCAGCAGCTGTATGACGAGTTCCAAAAGATCCGCAGCTACAAGACCACCACGTTCCAGGTCGATCCCAGCGGCTTCGAGACTCAGACTCACGACGCCACCACCTTCAGCGAGGCTCACAAAGAGGTCAAAATCGACCTGCCCGACACGTGGGTTCGGGGTTTCTTGCAGGTGAACTCGGCCATGTCGTTGCCGGCCACCACCTTCACGCTGCATCCCATGGACGTGCACAACTTCTGCTTCGTGCTGCGGCGCCACAAAGAGATCGTGGGTCCGCGGTCGATGCGTTACGTGCTCACCCCCGGACAGCCGGTAAAGGTGGTCTTCGAGCCCTGGGACTTCGAGGTGGTGTGTCCACGCTCGATCTACGAGGGCCCCGTGGCCCAGGAGATCCGGGTCTGGGGCCGCCGCCGGCTGAACGTGCTCGAGCGGCTGATCCCTGTGGCCCGTAAGTTCACCGTGCATCTGCTCGGCAGCGGCATGCCTTCGTTCTACGTGGCCGATCTCGGCGATATGTCGTTCACCCTGGGCCTCTCCGGCTGGACGACGAACGACTGGGCCGCCGCGGGGAACTTCGATCTCATGGCCCCTCGGGCAGATGTCGACGCCGACACCAAGCGGCGTGTCTTTCAGGCCCTCAAGGCCGACTGGCTCAAGACCCCCGATGTGCTGGCACACGATCTCAACCTCGACCGTGCCACGGTGCTCGGGGCTCTGGGCGCCTGGACCCAGGCGGGACGAGCCATCTACGACCTGAACAAGGGTGTGTATCGGGCCCGAGAGCTCAGCCGGGAGCCGCTCCCGCTCGACGCGCTGCGGTTCTCCAGCCCCCGAGAAGAGTCGGCCCACACCTTCGTGAGTCAGGGCAAGGTGCGCCTCAACAACACCAGTCACGACAATCGTGGCTGGTTGCATCTGAGGGGCACTGTGAAAGACACCGCTGCTCGAGGAAGCAGCAAGCAATACATGCCGTCGATCATCATCGACACCGACGAGCGGATGAATCACGGCGAGTGCACGTGCAACTGGTACACCCAGAACAAGCTCTACAAGGGCCCGTGCGAGCACATGATCGCTTTGCGGTTGGAGTACAACCGCAGGCGGCATTGACGAGAGTTTCGATATCTAGACAAACGTGCAGCGTTTGGCGGTTGACAAGCTGGTTTTGATTCAATACGGTCTGAACCAACGCTCTTTGACAACACAACACACAACACAGGGCATCAACCTGATGCTCAGTCTAATGAATCAAATTGATTAGACTGTGCTCTCGCTGGCGTCGTGAACAGAGACCTTGCAACCCGGGCGGCGGATCGCCGTCCTTGCCACTTGCTTTGTCATGCGTCACTGGCCCGCTCTTTACTGTGGCGCCCGTCGCACTGGGGGCGACATTCCGGTATGGCTCCCGTGGAGCCAATGTCGCCCCCAGTGCGGGGCGCCTGGAGTTGAGTCGATCCAGTCCCGAGAGGAGTACGAAGGTGATCGATGTCAGCGTTCGGGCTGATGCCTTGTGTTGTGTGTTGTGTTGAAGCGCGTGGCTCGCGCCCATTCGGGATGCATCGAGTCGCCCACCGAATTGCTCAACTGCACGTTCATCGAGAATCCTCCTCCACCGCACTGCGGGGGAAGGTTGCGGCAGGCAGATCATGAGCGAGCATCCGCGGACACGACAAGAGATATACGACCGTATTCGAGAGACCTCCTCCGAGCAGGTCCAGCTCGAAGATATGGTCCGTCTGGGCTTCTGGCCGCGCCGTCGCGGTCGTCCGGAAGACCCCGTCGATGAAGTCCGCCGTCGTGGTGAGCTGCTTCGGAGACTCAAAGCGTTACAGTCCGATCATCGCCGCCTGGGTGATCAGCAGGCTGCGTTGCGAGAGGTGCGCAGGCGTCGGATGAAGGCCGCCAAGGAGCGGCGCGTCGAGACCAAAGCTCGACGCATTCGTGAGCGCGAAGAGAAAGCCCGAGCATGGTCTCGCCGCAAACAGAGTGAGATTCTGTTTCTCGGTGAAGAGGTCTCTGGCGGGCTGGGCAAGTTCAGCTGTGACATCCCCAAGTTGCAGAAGCAGGGGCTGCCCATCTTCGAGAGCATGGAGGAGCTCGCTGGGGCCATGGGCATCACCGTGCCCGAGCTCCGGTTCCTCGCCTTCGATCGTAAGGTGAGCAGCCAGAGCCACTATGTGCAGTTCACGGTGCCCAAGAAGACCGGTGGTGAGCGCCTGATCTCGGCACCGATGCCCCGACTCAAGCGTGCCCAGCGCTGGGTGCTCGACACGCTGCTCACCCCCATCGACGTACACGACGCCGCTCACGGCTTCCGCGAGGGGCGGTCCATCGTCACCAACGCCACCCCCCACGTTGGTGCTGACGTTGTGGTGAACGTCGATCTCAGCGACTTCTTCCCCACAGTTGGCTATCGACGGGTGAGGGGGGTCTTCAAGGGCCTGGGCTACAGTGAGGCCATCTCTACTGTGCTCGCCCTCGTCTGCACCGAACCTCAGACCACCACTGTAGAGCTCGACGGCCGTACTTGGTACGTGAAGACCGGTACACGTTTGCTCCCACAGGGGGCCCCCACCAGCCCTGCCATCACCAACCTCATCTGTCGCAAGCTCGACCGACGCTTGCACGGCCTCGCCCGTCGCTATGGCTTCACCTACACCCGCTACGCCGACGATCTGACCTTCTCCGCCCCGAAAGAGGCTGGTGGTGATGTGGGCATCGTGCTGCGGTGTCTGCGACAGGTGGTGGCCGCCGAGGGCTTCGTGGTGCACCCCGAGAAGACCCGCATCTTGCGCAACGGCGCTCGAAAAGAGGTCACCGGGGTGGTGGTGAACGAGAAGCTTTCTGTTGATCGCAAGACACTGCGCAAGTTCCGAGCGGTGCTGTTCCAGATCTACAAGGACGGCCCTGAAGGGAAGTCATGGGGTGCTGAGGGGGCGCCACTCTTTGCCAGCCTCCAGGGATACGCCGACTTCGTCTACATGGTCGATCCTCAGCGTGGCGGGCCCTTGCGCGAGAAGGTCCTCGAGCTGCGCCACCGTCATGGCGTGAGCCCAGCGCCTCGACCTGCGGCTGCCCAGCCGGCGGCCACTCAAGCAGCTGCGCCTGCTGCGCCCACCGCACCTTCGGCGCCTCCCGCCGAGAGCGGCGATCTCAATGATCTCATCCGCCAGTTTTCTGGCGATGAAGAGAAGCCCGCCGAGCAGAGCTCCGAGTCTTCGAGCGAGAGTGAGGAAGACAAAGACAAGAAGTGGTGGAAGCTGTTTTGAGGCTTGGTCTTCAGCCCGGTGAATCAGTGCTACATCACCATCAAACGATGTCTCCATGAAAAGCGTAAGACCAGCCTTATTGAAGAGTTGTCTTCTGGATGTTGTGGTGGGGCCCTGGTAGGCAGTCATCGCTTCGCTCTGACTGCCTACAAGAGGCTCAGCTATAGCTCTCGTCCTTGAATGGTTCGACGCGAATCAGCATTTGATATTGATGTTTGGTGAGATGAGTCCTCAGGTCCGTGAGGCGGCCGAAACCTGCCTCACGGGTCACTGAGCATGCTGACTACTGACCGGCACGAGCCTGTTGAATGCGCCCCAAGTCCTCCAGCATCTGTCCACCCAGCTCCGGGTTGGTCATGTGCACGAAGGCCGCATACCCCGCCAGTTGTGCCAGAGTCTCGCCTTCCTTGAGGGGCTTGCCGTTGCTCAGGTTGTGGATCGCCGCCCGCAGCTGGCGCCGGAGCGCCCGAGGTACCCGCGGGGTGCCCTCACCGTTGACGATGAGCCCGGTCACCGCCTGGCGACCGCCAGAGCGGGCCACGCGGGTCTTCTCCTTGTGCACCTCGAAGCCCTCAGCGGCGCAGATGGTCTTCACCCCACCCATGAGGGCCGCCACATTCGAAGTGGCTTTGTCGTCCTTCTTCTTGGCCTTCTTCTTCCCGGTGTCGGATGCAGCGGGCAGGCTGAAGGTCAGGTCGTCGGCGTAGCGGGTGTAGCGCCAGCCCAGCTTACGGGCCAGGCCGCTCAGGCGACGGTCGAGGCGCATGCACAAGGCGTTGGTGAGAGCCGGGCTCGTTGGGGCGCCCTGAGGCAAGCACCGAGGGCCCATGGCGACAAAATAGGTCTTGCCGTCGTGCTCCACCACCTCCCGAGGAGGCTCGGTGCACAGCAACGCCAGCAACGTGGCCACCTGCTCGCGGTAACCCGCCTTGCGGAACACACCCTTCACCCGGCGGTAGGTCACCGTGGGGAAGAAGTCCTTGAGGTCCATCTTGAGGACCATGGAGGAATGGGTGTGCACCGCGGCGTTGGAGGCTATGCTACGCCCCGGCACGAAGCCGTGGGCAGCGCCATGCACCGGCAGGTGCTCCACGATCTCGCGCAGAATCCAGCGCTGGGCAGACTTGAGTCGGGGCATGGGTGCCCAGATGGCTCGCTCACCGCCCGAGCGCTTGGGGATGGTGAAGCGGGTGTAGTTCACCCGAGTCGCCGCCTCGCGGTGGTAGGTGAGACCTCGCAGCTCCGGGATGCTCACCTCAAGGGCCTCCGCGAGGGCCTTGGGGTTGTCGAGCTGAGGCAGCTCGTTCTCCTGGGCCCGGGCCTCGGGCTCGGGGAGATCGTGCTTGTCGAAGTCGTGATCGTCCTGCCAGAAGACGCCCTCACCGAGGTGCACAAGGTGGGTGGCCTTGTAGGCCGCCCAGGCCTCCTTCTTCAGTCGGCGCCGCTCCGCAGCCTCTTCTTTGAGCTGCTTCTTGTACTGACTCAGCTGAGACTTGCTCATGTTGTCGGTCTCCCGACGCTGCACGAGAAAGCCGCGCTCCTTGAGCTGCTGGTCGATGTAGGCCTGGATGCTGCCCGCCTGAGCGATGGCACGCCAGAGCACGATGGGATCGCTGTTTCGAGTTTGAGTGGCCATCGTCATCAACCTGCCGTCGCGTCCAGGTAACCCTGGGATTCGAGTTCATCAACACGGGCGAAGTAGGCCGCCCGTGCGTCGGCCACTGTGTCAAAGACCAGGCTCTGCACCCGGAGCCGAGCGTCTGCACGCTGACCCCAGCGCACCTTGAGACGGGTGCGGTTGAGGGAGAGCTGGTAGAGCGCCTCGCCCCGGCTGTGACGCCGGGTGTAGGTGCGGGTCTCCACGGTGATGGTATTTCGGGCCTTGCCTCGACCCTCGGCGGCCTTCTTCCGCTCCTCGGCGTACTTGAGCGCCAGGGCGATGAGAGGGGCGCTGGGACCATGCTTGAGGGCGTGCTTGCGGAAGAACGGCGACGAGCAGCTGGCCCGGGTGACCCGGCCCTCGTCGTCGATGAGCAGCTCACAGCGGTACTCGCGCTGATCGGCCGCCACCACCACCTTGCCGGTGATCTCCACGCCGCGGCCGAAGATGCGGTTCTCCTGGGTGATCTTCACCGCGCCATCGGTGGCGAGCAGATCGCGCGCCTGGCGCTCCCGGGTGTTCCGGTGGGCCAGCGTGTCGAGCTTGAGCGGCTCAGCGGTGAGCGGTCGCAGCCGGTAGACGTCACGGGCGATGTCGTACATCAGCCGGCCCGCCTGACAACCACCCTGCAAGGCGGCGGTGAGGTCGGCCCCCTTGAGCCCAGTGGCCTTGCCGATGCCCTTGGCGCTGTCGGACCACTTCTCGCCCAGATGCTCGAGCACCTTGTCGAGGCCCTCGGGCTCACCCTCAGGGCGGGGGAGCAGCACGTCGAAGTTGAGGCTCTGGGCCCAGTTCGCCGAGGAGAACCCGGTGAGGCCCAAGGTGAAGGTGACGGCGCCGCACCGGAACACGAAGAACGAGGGCATGCCGCTGCCGAGCAGGTGCACATCCACGCTCTCGATGAAGGGCATGAGCCTCCGCAACAGCATGAGCCGACGACGCCCCCAGATGCGAATGACGTGGGCCGTGCGGCCCTCGTAGTTCGCCGAGGACGACGGGATAATCTCTTCCCAGGGCTCGAGCACCAGACGCGGGGGCTCGCCGGGGACCAGCTCGACGCGGATCGCCCGCCCCTTGCGCTTCTGGTCGGCCTTGAGCCGCAGGGTGCGCATCACGTTGTAGAGATCGATGGGGGCCAGGGAGAAGGTAGAGGCCGGCAGAGTGGCCGCCGACTGCACCTGCAAGAAGCCACGGAGCCACGCATCGGGCACGTTGATCTGCTTCTCGATGACCTTGGGTTGCCCCTCGGTCTCGAGGCCGACGTCGCCTGCACCCCCAGCCGCATCACCGAGGGTGAGGGTGGTGTTGCGGTAGCTGCGCATGCGCTGCACCCCATTGAAGAGGGCATCGCTGAAGTCGACGTTGGTGGTGCCGAAGGTGGGCGCGGGCTTGCCCTTGGCGCCGATCTTGAGGGCCTTGGCGTCCAGCGACAGCTGCGCGTAGGTGCCTTCGTCTTTGCTGAACACCTCGAAGGTGACGGCGTCGGGGTGCACCGAGACGATGGGGTCGAGGATCAACCACGCGTTGGGGTCGTTCCGACTCAGCCAGCTGAAGTAGGCCTGCTGGGCCTGCCAGACGCTCATGGTGGCGGTCTGCTTCTTCATGGCCTGATAGGCCAGCCACGCGGAGCGATCCTTGGGCTTGTAGCGGAAGTCGCTCTTCACCACCTCGTAGAGGGCCGACAAGGCCTCGCGCACGGCGACGGGCTCGCCGATCTCCGCCGTGGCGGAGACCGTGGGGCGACCGGACTCGCCGAAGAGGGCGATGCGGGTGCCGCCGTCTTCCCCGATGACCTCGCTGGCCCCGGGATACTTCAGGCTGAAGGGGCTCTTGCTGGCCCCGCTGGGATCGTCAGCCTTCTCGCCTTCAGGGCGCTTCTCTTCGCCGCTCATGAGCGCACCTCCTTCTGGGCACGGGCGCGCCGGGCACGGCGCAGGGCCCGCCATGCGGCCTTCCTCATGTCTTCGTCTTCCTTCTCGTTGGTCGCCACGGCGAGGATCGGCTTCTCTGCGGCCTTGGCCTTGGCTTCGTCGGCGGCGATGCGGGCCAGGGCCTCCAGGGCCCCGAGCCGGGCGTCGGCCTTGAGTGTCTTGTCGTTGAGCGCGGCGGTGAGGCCGTCGATGTCACCACGGGCCACCAGGTGCGGCAGGACCACACCCTGGCGGTGAATCTGCCCCGCTGCACCTCGCAGAATCGCCCCACTGGCTTTGTCGTCTGCTGCGCTGAGCAGGCGGTCGAGGGCCGGACGATCGTCGAGGGCCCCTTCGAGCAGCGTGGCTGCCCGCTTGGGGTCGAGGGCGGAGACCGCCGTCGAGGCGAGCGTACGCAGCTCGGCGTCGGGCCCAGTCGCTGCGGCGACGAGGGCGTCGAGGCCCTTGGCCTTGGCGAAGCCCGACGACAAAGCGGTGATGGCCATCTGCCGCAAGGGCCGCGCTTCACGGGGCACCATGGCAGAGACCTGAATCAGCACCTCGGCCCCTGCCTCGAGTCGGCCACAGGCCCACAGAAGCCAGGAGAGGCGATCGGTGAGCTGAGAGAGGGCCTGACGGTGTTGGTGCTGACCGCTCCGAGCGGCAGAGAGCCGCTGGTATCGATCCGACCAGAGCGTGAGGCTCTGAGTGGCCGCCTCGGTGACAGCCTTGCCGTGCTTCTTGCCCTCACCGACACGACCCAGGATGCGCGCCGCCACCTCGACGGTGCGATCGTGGCTGGCGCCGAGGGCTTCGACTGCCTCGGCCACCGGCGCAGGATCACGGGTGAGCAGGGCGTTCACCAGAGGTGGCACGTACTCTTCGGTGTAGTCCTCGTTGATCTTGGGCAACACCTTGAGCAGACGGCCGGCTTCACCCCGCTCGCACAGCCGCTTGAGCGTGTCCTCTTCGAGATCGTCGAAGGGGCTCTGGATGAAGATGTAGTCGGGCTCGAGGGACTCGGCGCCATACTGCGTACGGAGCGCGGTCGCGGCGGCCTGGGCTACGTCCCAGTCGTCATCTTCGATGAGCTGCTTGGCGAGGGCCTCTCGCGTAGCCACGTCGTCGTGGTGAGCGAGCAGCTCGCAGACCCGCTGTCGGATCGACCAGTCATCGTCGTTGATGCGCCCACGGACGAACTGCCACGCGGCGTCACCACCGAACCAGCGCAGACCGCTGAGGGCGTACTCGGCCACGCCATCATCGGCGCCGGCGAGACCCTTGAGGATCTTGAAGATCTTCTCGCGGTGCTCACCCTCGGCCAGGTGGCCGATGGCCTCCGCGGCCTGCTCTTGCAGAGCGTTATCCTCGTCGTTGACCAGACGCAGCAGCAAGTCGAGGGCTCGTGGATCACCGAGCTTGCCCAGGGCCTCGACGGCCCGCTGGCGGTAGCTGATGTTCTCGAGCAGATCGACGGAGGCGAGGAGCACGCTGATGCCATCGGCCCGCCCGCCGAGGGCCAGGCCCTCTGCGGCGACGAACTGAGTGACCTGATCTTTGTGCTTCAGAGCCTCGACGAGAGCCTCGGCCTTGCCCTCACGGTGGCGCAGGCGCCACGAGAGTGCGTCGAGGGCCGACAGGCGCACGTTGTCCTTGGGGAAGGCGGCGAGCTGAGCCAGGGTGCCGTCGACGACAGCCTCGGGGCACCACTTGGCGCCGGCCATGAGCTTCTGCAGCCAGCCGGTGTCGTTGGCGCCCCAGGCGGCCTCAAGGAGGGCACCGAAGAGGTCGTGTTGGCGGGCGTGTTGCCCTTTCTGCCACCCGTCGTCTTCCTGACCCGTGCGATCGATCTCGTCGAAGTCGACGTTGAGATACTGGTTGTAGCCCGTGACAGTGAGGGCGGCGTTGAAGGCGTATCCGGCACGTTGCTTCTGGCCGAGATCAGCCAGGAGGCGCGGGAACACTTCGCGGCGCCGGAACTCACCTACATGCTGGTAGATGTTGCGCATATCGGCGTTGCCCGCGGGATCGTTGTCGACCCGGTTGAGCATGGCGTCGGCGGTGCGCTCGTCGGCGAGGCGTGCCAGGGCGTTCAAGATACGGCCCTGGGTGTTGGAGGCCGTGGCCAGCAACTTCACCAGCGGGTCGAAGCCCTTGGCCTCCTGAATGCTGCCCAGCTGGATCGCCACCTCGAGGCGTACATCGAGGAAAGGGGAGTCCACGGCGTCGAGCAAGGCCTTGAGGGCGGCCTTTTGTACCTTGGCCTCAGCGTCGGGCTTGACCTTGAGCATGGCCAGCTTGCCCGGCGCCTGGTTGCGCAGGCGACTCGAGCGGGCCTGCAGCCCCTCGGCCCAGGGCATCACGGGCTCTCCCTGGCCTTCGAGGAGCTTCACCGCCTCGAACTCCAGGCCGTCTTCCTTGGTGCGCAGCACGTCGAGCAGCACTCGCCGGCCTTCCTTGGCACCGCTCTTCTTGGCGAGCAGCTCAAGGGCCATGACCCCCACATCGCCCTGACCGGTGGCCAGCGCCTCGGCGGAGAGCTGCGAGACATCGTAGCCGACAGCGTTGAGGGCCTCGAAGGCAGCCCGGCGCACGATGGCCGAGTTGTCTGTGAGGCGCTGCACGAAGACCGGGATGGCGGCTTCGGCGGTGCCGTGACCCTCAGCGACCATGGTCTGCAAGCGGACCAGGGCTTGACGGCGCACCCATGCAGGGGCCTCGCCGGCACGACACAGCCCGGTGTAGGCGCCGAAGACCAGCTGCTGCAGGGTGGCGTTGTCGTAGGCGGTCTTGGCGGCCTTGCGCTTCTTCGCCGCCTTGGCGAGGGCGTCGAGATCTACGGCGTACCGGGTGGAGAACACCCGCCACAGGCGGTTGAAGGCCCCCTGTTTCTTCTCGCCGAGGCCCTTGAGCACCTCTGCGGCGCGGGCCTTGAGGCGGGGGGCCCCGAAGGTCACCGCCTCGGCGAGCTGGGTGATGGTCTCCTCGGTGATCGTCCAGGCCTTCTGGCCGTCTCCGCGATCGTTGAACACGTCGACGACGTGACGGCCGAAGGCGTCGAGATCACCGAAATGCTCCAGGGCCTTGGCACCTGCGATGCGCACCCGGGCGTCTGCTGAGGAGAGCGCCGCGAGGCAGCGATCGGGGATGCCGTCGTTCTCGCGCCACTCCATGAGCAGCATGAGGTTGAGGGCCTGCTGGCGGATGTCGCTGTCGTTGTGGTCGAGGAACGACAGGAAGACATCCTCAACGTCGAGGGTGAGGGCGGCCCACAGCGCCACCTGAGCTGGGGCCCCGGCGTGGGTGGGGGCTGCGCGCCGAGTGGCGCGGCGGCGACCGCCCCGAGAGGGGGTGTCCTCAGCCTGACGATGCGCGAAGAGGATGGAAGCTCCTGTGGCATCGGCCAGTCGGGCGAGCCCCTTGGCGGCGATCATGCGTACGGCCTCGTCGCCGTGTCGCAGGGCGGCCTTGAGGGCTGTGGGATCCTCGGCGTTGTCGGACCACGCCAGGGCCTCGGCGGCGCCCTTGCGGATGCTGGCCTCGTCGTTGGCCAGCAACTTCACCAGGCTCTCGACGGCGTCGACGTGGCCCAAGGCCCCGAGGCCCTCGAGGGCCACCAGGGTGTCGGCCTGCCAGAGCGTCGCGAGATCGGAGACCTCGGGGCGTTCTGAGTTGACCTGCTCCAGCAGAGGCTTGAGGGCCTTCTCGTCGCCCACCACCGCACGGGCCGCGGCGGCCTTGTTGCGCACGTCGCGGTGCTCGCTGGACATCGCCTTCACCAGGGCGTCGTCGTTGTCGGCGAGCTTGAGGGCGTTGATGGCCACCGAGCGCACATCAGCGTCATCGTCGTCGAGGGCCTTCACCAGCAGCGGAGCAGTCTCTTTGGAGTACTTCCGCGCCAGGGCCTTCACCGAAGTGAGGCGCACGTCGGCGAAGGGGCTCTCCAGGCCACGGCTCAGCGGGGCGAGGCCCTTGGACTTGCCTTTCTTGACGGCGAAGGCGAAGGCGTCGGTGCGCAGGTCTTGATCGGGATCGTCGAAAAGACCCAGCAACATGTCCCAGGCCCATGGGTGAGCGATCTCGCCCATGACCTCGGTGAGCACCTCGCGACGGATGTTGGGGTGCAGGCTCTTCAGGGCGAAGGCCAGAGTGGCGTCACCACCCCCCATGACCTGCAGGTTGATGGTGGCCTTGAAGGCCTCGCTGCGGATCGCGCTCCCGGCGTCGTTCAGGGCCCGCTCCAGCAGGCCGTAAGCGGCGTCGTTCGGGTCGGCGGGCAGCTTCTTCTTGAGCTGCCGGACCAGCACGCTCAGGCCCCGGCGGCGCACGTCTTCGTGCTCCGCCATGAGGCCCGCCTCAGCGGACTCGAGGGGGGTGTCGGAGAGCAGCCGCGACAGGGCGGTGAAGGCAGCGTCGCGGACCTGACCCGTTGTGTCCCGGAGCATCAGGCGCAGGCGCTGCAGGCCCCGAGGATCACCGAGGGCCTCCAAGGCCCGGCAGGCCTCTACCCGTGCGGTGCTGTCGTCGGCTCGGGTGAGCTGCAGCAGCGTGCCGAAGGCGCGGGGATCTTGCAGCTGCGCCAGGGCTACGGCGCCACGGACACAGGTGTCGAGGGCCTGACCCGCCATGGCTTCAAGCAGAGGTGCGAAGTCATCGGCGGTGAGATCGGCCGTCTTGACCTTCTTGGTCTTCGGCAGCGCGGCCTCGGGATCGATCTCCTCGCCATGGGTCTCGATCTGGTAGAGGCGCCGGTGCACGTCTTTGTCGAGGTGGCGCACCGCCTGGGCGAGGGTGAGCTGGCTGAGCAGCCGCACGTCGAAGGCCATCAGTCGAACCGAGGCCTCGCGATCTTCCAGGGTACGGCGCAGAGCGGAGCGCACCACGGCCTCGGCGAGCAGCTCGCGCTGGTGAAGCCGCAGCAGCGCCTGCCAGCGCAGATCGGCCTGGCCGCTCTTGAGCCCGATGAGGGTGCCCACCGGGTCGTCGCCGTAGAAGCCCTCCAGGGTCTCCAGGGCTGCGAAGCGCACCTCGCGAGGGTTGTCGTCAAGGGCCCGGGTCAGGCGACTCAGGGCCTGCTCGTCCTCACCGGCGAGGGTGCCGAGGGCCTGCACAGCCTCAACGCCGATGTCGGCCTTCCGCGCGCCGAGGGCGAGCTCGAGGGGGCGCAGGTTGCTTTGGCCTTCGAGGGTACGCAGCCCGGTGAGGGCCGCTCGCCGCACCTTCTCGCTGCCGCCTCGGAGCAGGCCTTCGAGGGGCTGCACCGCCCGGCGGTTGTCGCTGTTGCCCAGCAGCTCGACGGCGAGCACGCGCAGGGCGTGATCGTCATCGTCGCTGGCCCGGCTGGCGATCATCTCGATGGCCTTGGCGTCGTTGTAGCCTGCCAGGGCCTGCAGGGCCTCCTGACGGGTGGAGACCTCCTTGGCCTTGAAGCTGCGACGGGCCCAGGCGTATGCGTCGCGGATGGTGAGCGAGCGGTGCTCGATCTTGCCCGCGGCGTCCTGGATGAAGAGCCGGATGGTGTTGTCGTTGCTGGCGATGGCCACGTGACCACGGCTCTTGTAGGTCACCTGCGCCATGGCCACGACGGGCTTGAGCGTGTCCTTGAGCGTGGACGGGCGCTTGTTGCCTCCGCCCACCGTCCAGATCTTCACCTCGCCGTCACGGCCGCCGGTGTAGAACTTGTCGGCGTCGTCCTCGATGGCGGGGCCTTCGGCGATGATTGCGCCGCTGCTGTGACCGCCGCGACCGCCGCGCTCCTCGGGCTCCAGGGTGCCCCGTACGTGAGTCACGAGCAGGCGGCCGTCGGCGCCGGCGCTCATCACCCGGAGCTCCTCGGGCTCGAAGCACAGCGAGGTGACCTCGCCGTTGTGGGCCTTGGCGTTGTTGCCCGCGAGGAACTGGGGCTTCTCTTCACAGTCGAAGACCACCAGGGTGCCCTTGGCGGTGCCCACCACGAGCCAGTTGCCCGAAGGGTCTGCGGCGAGGGCGGTACCGGCCTGGGGCAGCTTCAGGCGCTGAGCCACAGCGCCGTCGGCGATGGTGATGATCAGCAGCTCTTCTCCGGCGATGGCGGCCATGCGGCCTTCACTCGCCAGCGCCAGCGCCGTGGGGGCGGGCTCGAGGGCCTCGGTGAAGGTTGTGGCCTCACCACCGGCAGCGGGGCTCGAGTAGAGCTTGTCGTCGGTGCCGATGAAGTAGAGCGTGTTGTCGCCGGTGATCTCGTCGATGATCAGACCACGGGCGCCACAGGGCAGCGCCGTCGAGGCCAGCTCGAGCTTCTCGAGATCGATCCGGTACAGGGCGGTGGGCTGCCCCTCAGGGTGCACGGTGGTGAGCACGAGGGTGCTCTCCAGGCCCACGAGGGCGGTGACGTCACCGCGGTACTTCAGGGTCTTTTCGCTTGTTGCGGCGGCCATCGATCAGGCCTCCTTCCAGCAGTCGAGGTCGGGCCATGCCCGCCGCATCCGGGTGAGGGCCACCAGACAGGCGGCCCGCTCGCTCTGACCCCGAGAGCCCAGGAACTCCTGGAGCAGCGGGGCCGACTTCTCGGCGAAGCCCTGATCTTCCAGGGCGAGATCCCGCACCACGTCCACGAGGGCCAGCTTGGCCTTTCGGGCGGGGAGGGGCGGCAAAGTACGCTTTTTGCGCTTGCCCTCAGCAGGGCGGGGCAGCTTCGCCGGGGGGATCCCGAAGAGGGTGCGCCTCAAGAAGCTCTGCAGATCGTCGGGGCTCGCCGGGGGGTTCTCGGGCTTCGCCGGAGCGCCCTGGGGCTTCGGTGCATCTTCGGCCTGTTGCTTCTTGGCGCCGCGGCGCTTCTTCACCTTGGGGGCGGGGGGGGCCGGGGGCAGCCAGCCCTCGGTGATGCCCCGCTCGCGGTACAGGTGCCAGAGCTGCCGCACCACGAAGGCCCGGACCTGACGGTCGGGGCTCTCGGTGAGGCGGAAGAGCTCTTCGGGGATGGCCAGCCGGGGGTTCCGGGCGATGAGGGCCATGCCCAGACCTCGGGCCGAGGCGTCGGTGGACTCGCAGAACTGGTACACCGCGTCGGCGGTGAGCACCTTCGGGTCTACTCGGAAGCGCCGGGTCTCCGTGGACTCCTCGGCGGTGAGGGCCTCGAAGACGAACTGACGGATCTCGGGGTAGGGCAGCTCCGACAGCTCGACGAGGGCCTCCATGGGCGGGGACCAGCGGGCGAACTCGTAGCGGCTGTACTCGAGGCCCAGCTGACGCAGCCGCTCCCGGCTGTCGGCGAGCAGGCCTCTGACCCGGTCGAAGGACAGGAAGTCGTCGGGGATCTCCGCCCCCGGATCGACGTAGCGCTCGGTCTCGATGGCGCAAATCTCGGGGTGGTGCAGCCGCAGGTAGTGCAGTGCGAACCGGGCGAGGGGCGATTCATCGATGGCCTTGCCGTCGGCGAGCAGCATGGCCCAGAGGCGCTCACAGCCCGCCTCGGTGCTGCCTTCGTCTGCCTGAGTCGCCTCACCGGAGAGCATCTTCAAGAACGCGGTCTCGGAGATGATCTTGATGGGGGCGCCGCCGGCCTGCAGCTTCTCGGCCTTGAGCATCTTGCTGCCCTTACGGCCGTTGCCGTAGAGGGGGGAGCCGTCGTCACCGATGACCAGGTAGTCCAGCTTGCCGTTGACGCCCGAGGCGTTCTTGCCGTTGGCGTCGGTGACCTTCCGCTGCGCCTGAGAGCGGGTCATGGTCATCAGCTTGCCGGTGAAGACGAAGCTCTGTCCCTCGAGATCGATGTTGATCTCACCGTCGGCACTCGCCTCCTCTGCAGGAGCGTCAGCACCTTCCTCCTTCTCGGCGAAGTCGGCGGGCAAGAAAGCCTTGGTCATGTAGGTGACGGCGAAGTCGTGGTACCGGGGCTCGGTGCGCTCCACGAGCTGCATCAGCCAGTCGAAGCCCACTTGATCGGCGCTGAACAGTCGCACGTCGGCGAGCAGTCCGAGGGCGAAGCCCGACAGGCCGTCGGAGAACTCCAGATCTCGAGCCCAGACCCGGCCGCTCTCTTTGAGGGCCTTCACCCAGTCGCTCTCCGACCAGGTGCCGTGGAAGGCGATGATCTTGAAGAAGTCGTGACCCACGTCGGCGGGCTTCACCCGGCCTTCGTCGATCCAGCCCTTCACCCGGCTCGTGCAAGCGGGGTTCACCAGCGTCCGGCGGATGAACTCCATGTCGTCGGCGGTGATGGGGAACCGCTCCAGAGCGTCGAGGGCGAAGCGGACAGCGTAGCGATGGAGCTCCGGCGCGTCGAGCAGATCGCGGTAGTACTGGGCCCCAAGCTTCTTGTCGGGGTGGATCTTCCGCAGCTGCTCGGTGGCGAAGTTCACCACCTTCGAGTTGTCGGACTTCAGCCGCTCGGCGAACCACTCGGGGGTCAGCTCACGGGCGCCGAAGTGCTTCGCCAGAGAGGCCGTGGCCAGGTCGTGGCCATAGGGGCTGCCCAGCAGGCGGCCCCAACCGTCGAGGCCCACGTCCTTGCGCGGATCGCGATCACGCAACAGGTCGCGGCTCATCTTGCGCACGGCGTCGTGATCGTTGTTCGCCAGGCGGATCAGCTCGTCCAGCTCGAGATCTCGAGCGTGAGTGCGGGCATACTTCGCGGCGTAGCTGCGGGCGTTGTCCGAAGGGGAGTCGAGCAGCTTCAGCACGGCGGTGTGCAGGCCCTCGGTCCGGAAGGCGCTCTGCTCGAAACGCGGTACATTGTCGAGCAGCCAGATGACGAACTCGTCGACGATGCGGCTGCCCACCTCGATGAGGCGCACCACCCAGGGGGCCTCCACCTCGCGCAGGCTGGCCCGGAAGTCGGACTTCAGGGCGTCGATGGCGAAGCGGCGGGCCTGCTCGGAGTGGGCGCGCTCCAAGAGGCTGAAGAGGGGACGAGGCGAACGACGCCACAGCTCGGCGAAGGCCCGGTACTTGAGCAGGGTGGACGGACGGCGCCAGTACTTGAAGCCCCGGCGGCCGTACTTGCCCTCCTCATGATAGAAGATGTGGTTCGCCACCCAGGTTTTGAGCCAGTTGGTGTTCTCCGGGTAGAAGCGGAGCACGTCCACGGCGGCGTCGGCGTAGCACGCCGGCAGGGTCTGGGCGATGCGGCGGAGGGTGCGCCAGCCGCGGCGCACCATGTAGCCGATGGTGGCCTTGTGCACATCGCTGCGGCTCGACCAGCGGGCGTAAGCCACGTCGAAGCGGGCTGTGAGGGCGCCGTAGATCTCGTAATCGCCCCGCTCTTCGGCCTCTTTGAAGATGACCTTCAGCGCCCGCCAGGGCCCCCAGGTGAGGGGCACCTCGGCGATGACCTCCAGCAGGCGTTGCCGGGCGTAGGCCCCGTTGTCGCGCCAGAGGGTCATCAGGATCTCGTGCACCCGCAGCCGATCGGGCATGGCCTCTTCGGGGCCAGCCTCGAGCTGAGCGATGAGCGCCCGGCGGCGGGCGTCGCGCTCGGCGAGCTTCTTCCGCTTGAAGGCGTAGCTTCTCAGCTCACGGTAGACCTCGTCCCAGGTGAGGGTGCCCTCTGGGGGCGGGGTCTCCGGAGTGGGCGCCGGATCGCGCACGAGGCGGATCACGAGCTGAGAAAGATCGGGATCCCGAGCTTCCCAGGCCCGGCGGACGTCAACGAGTCCTAGAGTGGTCTCCACGCAGGTCTCCTCGCAGGTTCCTCAAAGGGCTCCCCACAGCCGAGCCGTCAGCGCCCGAACATCGGGGCCGACAGATCACCTGTGAGCAGGCGAACTGTGAAATTGAGGGAGGGCGCGGGTCAGCCACAGGCCCGCGACACCTGCCGCAGGTTGTGGGGAGATGGTGAGGGGTGGGCCCATCTCCAACCTGAGGCACCTACCTCGGATGGAGATGGTCAGACCACATCAGAACAGGCAAGTCAAGCGGTCTCGGGGCGGGCTCGGGGGGGGCAAAAAAAGAAGGGCCTGCGGGGGGTCCGCAAGCCCTTGGGGTAAGCCAGAACGGGGCAGGTCAGTTGCTGGTGACAACCACACCGATGGTGGTGGACATCCAGGTCTTCTCCATGTCGCCATCCTTGCCCACGAAGATCTCGTCGTCGGCGCTCTCGAAGCGCTGGTCGAGGCGGATGATCACGTGGTCGACGGCCCGGTAGTCCAGGGTGAAGGTGCCCGTGGTCAGCTGGGTGGTGTTGCCGATGTAGAGATCGTCATCCTTGAGCAGCTCACCACGCACGGCGATGCCCACCTTGTCGGTGGCCTGGTAGCCCACGGCGAGGCTGGCGCCCCAGTAGGTGCTGGACTGCAACTCGCCGGTCTCCTGGTTTCGGCCACTCTCGTCGCCGCTGATGTAGAGATCGAAGTTGCCCACGACGCTCACCTTGCCGAAGGCGGCGTTGATCACCACATCGACGAAGTGCTCGAAGTCATCCTCGCTCGAGGGCTCATCGGTGTTGCCGAAGCCGCTGCTGCCAGCGCCGCCGTAGTAACCCACCACCGCAGAAATCGCATCACTCAGCGCAAACGATGCCTGCACACCCACATGGGGGGTCTGGTTGTTATCGATGGGGTTATTCGTGCCGTTGACCACCATGAAGGTCAGGCCGAAACTGTCAGATGCAGCGTAGTTGGCCCTGATGCCGGTGTGATAGAAGGGCTGCATCAAGTAATAGAGAGCACCACGGGTGTAGTTCAGGTTCTCCCAACTATTGGCAACCTCTGCACCATAGATGGTGTTGAACTGACCAAAGTCCAGGGACAGCTTCTTGCTCTCATATGGAACGAGGGTGACATAAGCCTGGTTGAGAACGGCCCATGTATCATTCCCGTTCTGACCAATCAGTCGAGCAGCGCCTTCGCCAAAGCGCAGGTCGAGGTGAACAGTCGCTCTCTCGTCTTTGGTCGTATAGGAAGTATCAAAGCCACCGAATGCAGTACCGAAACCATTCGCATAGTCAAATGCGCGATGCCCAACCTGTGAGGCTGCCTGAGGGTCATTGGGCTGATTCCAGTCGAACATATAGAAACTGTCGCTGAATACGTGAAACTTGAAGCCCTCTAGGGGGTTGTCCTCGTGATGTTCAGCCTGTGCAGTTGTTGCAAGAGCAGTCATGCCAAGGATGCAGAGAAGGTTTGCCCGAATCGTCGACAACATTGCGCCTCCAGTATGTGCCTGACCTCCCTTCGTATGTTTTTGACTCATGAATGAGCGACACGATGATTAATGTACGTGGGTGGGTCATGGCTGACATACCCTCCCCAACCTGGGTCAGCGTGTCGTTCGCACCTCGGTGCGGGCCTGCCCCCCCTGCAGGGAGTGGCGTAAGCCTCTTTCCTGTGACAACGAGTGGCCGTAAGGTGACGACCTCTCGAACAGGAGTTGCCCACCATGACCGGCGCCCCGGACCGCGAGCCGTCGAGCCACTCTCACGGTTCGTCCAACTTGCTGCGTCTCTGTCTGTCCAGCCTGCCCATCCTCGCCCTGCTCCTCGGGGTGCTGGTCTACAAGACCGCCTCTGACGTTCAAGCCCGTCTGCAGGATGTCGGGGAGTCGATCTGGCCCGGCTATGCGCTGATCCCCCTCGATCCTCAGGCACCTGCCTGCGACCCGGCGAGCTTCGTGATCCCCACAGCGCCGGTGACCCCCAAGGCTGAAGAAGGTGACGACGATCTCCTCGACGACCTCCTGGAAGAGGACGACGAGGACGATCTCTTCGATGACGAAGAAGACGAGGCGATCTCACCGGAGGCGGTGAAGGCGGCGAAGGCGAAGTGCGAAGCTCAGCATGCAGCCTATCAGGCACAGCTCGCCAAGATCACCGACGGCCTCAAGACGTACAAAGGCGTCGAGGGGTTCTTCGAGGGTGTGGTGAAGTGGGGCACTGAGCAATTGCCCCTGAGCTTGTTGCTGTTGTTGGTGGTGTGTGGTGCCACGGCGACAGCGGTCCGTGGTCACATCGCTCTGAGGGCACCTGCCACCCGCCTCGACGATCGAGTGAGCGAGGGGGGCCAGCTCCTGGCCAATGTGCTCCTGCTCTGGTCGTGTTACGCCCGTATGGTCCTTGAAGGTGATGGTCCTGCTCGAGGCGCCTATATCATCCTCATCGCGGGCTTCGGCATGCTCGCCGCGCTCAACACGTGGCATCTGATCAGACCAGCTGAGTATCTGAAGCCGGGCGGAAACCTGCTCAAGGGCCTGCTCTCAGTGCCCCTCTATGCCACCATGGCCATCATCTCTGGTGTCTGGTTCTTCGCCATCGAAGATTATCCCTCGGGTCTGGCGAACTATCTCACCAAGCTGATGGCCAGTGCTCAGCTGTATCTCTATGTGGGCTTCTATGTCTGGATCGGCATGTTGCTCAAGCAGACGCGACTGGCATCACTGGTCTTCTCGATCCTGCGTCCCTGGCGGCTGCCCCCCGAGATCCTGGCCTTCGTGGTCGTGGTGGGCTCAGCGCTGCCCACGGCCTACAGCGGGGCCTCGGGTATCTTCGTCATCGCTGCAGGTGCCTTGATCTTCGACGAGCTGCGCAAGTCTGGGGCCAGCCGGTCGGTGGCCCTCGCCGCCACGGCGATGTCTGGCAGCCTCGGGGTGGTGTTGCGGCCGTGTCTGCTGGTGGTCATCGTGGCGTCGCTCAACAGTCAGGTGACGACAGATCAGCTCTATATGTGGGGCTTCAGGGTCTTTGGCCTCACGGCATTGATGTTCCTCGTGGTGACACTCATCAGCCGCCGCAACCCCATCTCCATCGCGCCCCCTGCCCAGGCGGCGCCAGAGAGCATGCGCCGCCTGCTGCCCCTCGTGCCGTACGCCCTCTTCGGTGTGGCGGTTCTGGCCATCTATGCTGTGGGGCTCAACACCAAGCTCAACGAGACCTCCCTGCCTTATGTGCTGCCTGTGGTGTTGCTGTGTTTGCTCGCCTACGACCGCTTCGCCGGAAAGCGTCGCCCGCTCGCTGAAGCCCCGAGCCACGAAGGCGGGTTCACCCGAGGCCTGCTCGGCGCCACCACAGAGACCACCGCTCACATCGGTGCGTTGCTGCTGTTGATGGGGCTCTCGGTGTGCCTCGGGGGCATCATCGAGCGGGCCGAGATCATGGAAGCGTTCCCCACCGATCTCGGCGGGCCCATGATCACCATGGCGTTGATGGTGGGCCTCCTGGTCCTCATCGGCATGGTGATGGATCCGTATGGCGCCGTGATCCTGGTCTCTGCTTCGATCGCCACCGTGGCCTATCGCAACGGCATCGAGCCGGTGCACTTCTGGATGGTGGTGTTGCTGGCCTTCGAGCTGGGCTATCTGACCCCGCCAGTGGCATTGAATCATCTCCTGGCCAGACAGGTGGTGAGAGAGATCGAGGGACCAGACGCAGAGGCTGAAGAGATTGAAGCTTTGGCTGGCGCGTCGTTTTTCCGACGTCATGAACGTGTGCTGGTGCCCATCATCGTCGTGGGGACCAGTTTGGTGCTCGTGGCCTTCGGGCCGTTGATTGTGGGCTACTAGAGAGAGTGCTGAATGCGTGTTTATGATCTCTGTGTGATCGGCAGCGGCCCAGCAGGGCAGCGGGCGGCGATCCAGGCCGCCAAGCTCGGCCGGTCGGTGTGTGTGGTGGAGAAGCGCATCCTCGGTGGGGTGGCCATCAACACAGGCACCATCCCTTCGAAGGCGTTGAGAGAGGCCATCATGGCCGAGCTGCAACGCAGCCGGGGGCTGTTCAAGCCCGGTGGCGATCTCAAAACCCGGCGCAACGACACCTTTCAGGGGTTGCTCGGGGCGTGTCAGCAGGTGATCCAGCACGAGGTCGACCTCGTGCGGACGCACTTCGGCGGCAATGGCGTGGAGCTCTTCGAGGGTGAGGCCAGCTTCGTGGACCAGCACAATGTGCTGATCAAGCGGGAGCACTCCAACGAGACCATTCAGGCCGAGAACATCCTGGTCTCCGTGGGCACTCAGCCCGCGCGGCCGCCCGATCTCGTCTTCGACGGCGAGAACGTCATCACCTCTGACCAGCTCGTGTCGCTGCCTTACATGCCGCAGTCGATGATCGTCGTGGGCGGTGGGGTGATCGGCACCGAGTACGCTTCGATGATCAGCGCCCTCGGGGTGCGGACCACCCTCGTGGAAGGCCGCGATCGTTTGCTGGGCTTCGTGGATCGGGAGATCGTTGAGGCGTTGCAGTACCACCTGCGCGTCGGCGGTATGACGTTGCGTCTCGGCGAGCGGGTGGTGAACGTTTCGGTCATCGATCCACCCCCGGGTGCTCGCAGCTACAATGGCAAGATGGTGCAGGCCACCCTCGAGAGTGGGAAGATGCTCCGCGCCGATTGCCTGCTCTATTGTGTGGGTCGCCAGGGCGCCACGGGCAAGCTCGGCCTCGAGAACTGCAACCTCGAAGCTGATCATCGTGGTCGGCTGAAGGTGAACGACGTCTTCCAGACCGAGGTGCCTCACATCTACGCCTGTGGCGACGTCATCGGGTTCCCTGCTCTGGCGTCCACCTCCATGGAGCAGGGCCGCCTCGCGGCGTGCCACATGTTCGGCGAGCCGACACAGTCGGTGCCTGAGCTGCTGCCTTTCGGCATCTATGCTGTGCCGGAGATCTCCATGGTGGGGTGGACCGAGTCCAAGCTCACAGAGAAGGGCATCCCCTACGAGGCAGGCATCGCCCAGTATCGAGAGATCGCCCGAGGCCAGCTGCTCGGCGATGACATCGGCATGTTGAAGATGCTGATCCACCAGGAGACGCGAGAGATCCTCGGCGTGCATTGCATCGGTACAGGTGCCACCGAGCTGGTGCACATCGGCCAGGCGGCCATCGCCTTCAAGGCCACGGTGGACTACTTCGTGAACACCGTCTTCAACTATCCCACCCTGGCTGAGTGCTACAAAGTGGCCGCCCTCAACGGCATGAACAAGCTCAGGTGTATCTGAGCGTATTCGGGCGCACCCACAGCTCTATCGATTGAGACCTGTGCCAACAGGAGCTATGCCGTTGTCTACGCTTCGGTGATGGCTGCGAGGGGGTTGAAGGTGGCCTCGTCAGGGCTCAATGGCCGTACGATGTGTACCTCTTGCGCAGTGCCCACTGCCTGAGTGCCCAGATCGAGGTCGATGCCTTTGGGGAGCGGGTGACCCTTGGTATCGGTGATGATTCTGATTTGAGGTCGTTGGAGTGCATCAGGCTGATGCGAGCGGGCTGTGACCACAGCCCAGGCACCACTCTGCAAGAGCACCGGGCTGCCGATGGGGATGATGCCCACCGACGAGATCAACAGTTTGAGCAGATCAGGGGCGACATCGGGCGTGCGGGACAAGTTCCGCAGGATGGACGCCGGCGTACGATCCGCAGGGGCGGGGGCATAGAGCCCGTCGATGTATTGTCGACACAAGTACAACATGCGCCCAGGCAGAGACTGCGTGTTCTCGTGGCTCGACGCCGTACCTGCACGGGCGGCTTCCAGAGCATTCTGAGACCAGACAAGGCCCTTGGCGGTCAACCCACCTGCGCTGAGCATCACACCGGCATGCAGCGCGGGGTTCGGCGCTTCGATACGGCCCCGGGTGGCGTGCAGCAGATCGGCGCTGGTGCTGAGCATGCCCATGTGGGCCATGCAGGCGATGAGATCCCGACTCTTGGACAACCGCTCGGTCATCAAGGCCATCAAGATGCCCGTCTGCGCAGCCCGCCAGGCGAGGCGGCCATCGAGGGGCATCAACGACCACAACGCCAGGTGGGGCCGCTCGGTGAGTGGGCGCCTGATCAAGCCGGCGATTTGATGGGTGAGCCGCGAGAGTGTCGGTGAGCGGCCGGGGATCCCCGAAACCAGAGCGTCGTGACAGGCCTCGATCTCCACCACCGTGCGGGCGAAGAGTCGGTGAAGTGTGGTGCCCTGGCCAATGCCTTGGAGAGCTTCAGCGTCTCCCACGAGTTGTACTTCGAGGTGAGGCTGGTTGAGGTTGCGGAGTAAAGAGCCGTCATCTTTGCCTTCGCTGGCGTAGATGAAAGCTTGAGCAAAGGCGACGAGGGCCTGCTCTCGAACTTCTTTGGCAAAGTTGAGGGTGCTCACCCCCGCTTGCCTCAGAAAACCCCCCATGCGCCTCGCCACCCGCCATGTGCTCTCGTCGGCAAGGAGCAGGCGACCACACAATCGGCAGGCGCCATCGGCCGACCACGCGAAGGAAACGGGGGCCTGAAGTTGTCGTGCGAGATCAGTGAGTGTCTTCAGGGTCGCCCTGATGTGTTCGATCGTCTGCTCACGATCACCTTCGTGATTGGCGACGGCGCGGATCAGCTGGCAAATGCTGAGGAGCGTCTCCCCACCACGGGCATCGATGAGCTGCGCTTGCTCGGAAGGCGAGGGGAGGATGGGGCTGTGCAGCAGCGTCATAGCGCACCATCCTGCCTGCCGATGAGGCGTCGCTCGATGCGCTGAATGGCGATTTGGGCCGCTTGCCTGACCCGGTGACTGTTCTTCCACCTCGCTTGGCCTTCTTCACGTAGGTATTTGACTGTCTCCGCATCACGGCTGATTTGCCCCAGCAACTCGGCGGCGAGCTCCCGGCTCTGCTCGTGAGCATCTGAGGACAAGAATCGTCTGCTGCGCAAAAGGTCGAGGGCCAGTGACTCAGTCCGGCCTGGATCGAGAGCGTGCAGCGTTTCGAGGCACTGACGGCGCTCTTCTACAGGCAGCTCGTCGAACTCTGGAGTTCTGATGCGCATGACGAGGCTGGGCCCTGCATGGCGGATACGGTGTCGGGCCATGATCTTCAGGGCTGCGAGCCTGATTTGCGGATCGGGATCCTCGAGCAGGGGTCTGATCTCCACTCGGGGGCCGCTCTCCCCAGCGTTCAAGAAGCCCAACGCCTCCAGTCGGACCACTGAATGTCGATTGCTCGAGGCGCTCATCATCGCCTGACGGCCTGCCTCTGTTTCTCGGCGGCCGAGGGTTTCGACCAGCGCCAGCCCCAAAGCTGCATCTGCCGCGGGCAGCAGCTGACCGAGGAGGCTCTCCTGACCAGGAGAAACCTGCTCGAGCCACTGAAAGACAGCCCGTTGAAGCGAGGTTTCTGAGAGCTGATGTAGGTGGGGGACCAGAGGGGTCAGGTGCTCTGGCCCCAAGGCCAGGAGCAGGGTTTCGGTGTGTTCGGGGAGGCCATGCTCCGCATGACGGTCGAGCAACCAGCGCGCCCACAGTGTCACTGAGTCTGCAGAGAGCACACCATTGATCAGCTCGCGCTGACGCTCAGGCTCTTCTTCGAAGTGAAGGAGCAGTCGGGAGAGCAGCGCAGTGATGTCTTCGGGATCCTGGAGGATCAGGATGGAGACAGAGCGCCGCAGGCTCTTGAGAAGTGTGCTCTCGTCACCGAGCGCTCTCATCTCCACAAAAGCACCAGAGATCAATGCGTCGAGTTGAGCGGTGGGTGGTTCAAGGGCCGCCAGCTGCTGCATGAAGGCCTCGACTCGAGGTGGGTCGATGTGAAGTGCTTGCACCAGCTGAACACCATGGCGCTCTGTGGTGCCGGTCTGCTCCGCAGATGGGTGCCACGCGTCGCTCAGCCCCGGCCGATGAGGGATACACTGGGTGGTCAGGACATCGAGGCAAGCCTGGAGCATGAGTTCTTGCTGAGGGATGCCTGCATCGGAGCTGAAGGGATCAGCTTCGAGCACGATGTGCTCAGGATCAGCAGCCCACAGCACGCACAACGGATCTCCACGCCGTTCGCCCAGAGGGTGGGCCAGGGCCTCGACGAGTGCCTCGATCTGCCCTCGATCGACACCGTGGAGCACAGCCATACGGCGGCCACCTGCATTGTGGAGCGCTCTGGGGATCTCCACCAACGTGCCTTCAGGGCGCCACAAGACGTGCTCGCCTGCGATGAACCCAAAGGGCTCTATGGTCCAGAGCATCCCCTCGGGGTGAGCATTGAGCGCCGTGGCAAGGTGCTCGCTCAGGGTGTACAGATGCTGACCTGTTTCATCATCTTCGGCGCCCTTGACCAGCCACATCGTGAGGGCCTCTTCAAGGTGCTCGAAGAAGGTGGCGAGGTCCTGAATGGTGCTGGATGTCTGCTCTTCGGGATACAGAGTGAGCTCTGGGCGCTCGGAGAAAGGACTGGGCTTCAACCCCAGGTTGGCCATGGACAGCTCGGCGGGGGTGAGCTGTCGAAGCAGAGGCGCTGGAGACTCCGGCGCCTCGACTGCGGGTTCAAAGGGCATCTCGGCCCGTGAAGCATCCGATACATCGGTGGCTTCGGCCTGAGGGGGCAGGGTAAAGAGCGCTTCGATGATCTCCTCGTCCGAGGTGATCCGTTTGGGGATCGTACCGAGTGCCTCGTCCTCAGTCTCGGGAGGTGGTGTCTCCACCACTGCGAGGTTCAACGGCTCGTTGAGTGACTCGGTGGCCAGCAAAGCAGCGTGATCAGACGCCAGTGCTTCATCGGAAGGTGTGACGAGAGGAAGCTCTTCCACGAGAGGCGGTGGATCATGTCTCGAAGGTATGGCCGAGTTCGAGACCGCAGTGCTCAGTGTTGAAGTATCTGGTGCAGTTGTGTCTGGTGCTGCCGTGTCCGAAGGCGTCTCTGATACATAGGCCTCGTCTTCCGACTCTATCGAGGATGATGAGCGCTCTGGTTGAGCATCTGCAGGCGGAGACGTGTCCTCAGATGAGAATTGGATTGGCCCGTTGATGACAGTTGGCTCATCAGGCAGGGCCTCAGAGGGCTCTGAAATCACCTGAGGTGCCAGATCCGAAAGGTTCAGCTGCAGACGTACGTCCATCAATGCGTGTCGCATGGACTCTGCACCCTGGAATCGATCAGCGGGAGACTGAGCCTGGGCCTTGTTGAGCAACGACATCAGAGACACGGGCAGTTGAGGTCGGGTGCGTGTATAGCCCTCACCCTCGGCCTGGGGGGTGACGGTGGCGAGCCAGAAGAGGGTGACCCCCAGTTGCCAGACATCAGTGCGGGCTTCTCCGAGAATCTGCTCGGCTCTCTGCTCTGGCGCGGTAAAGCTCGGATGCCCGGCGAGGGTGGGCTGGGAGGGCACTGAGGGCTGCCCGAAGTCGAGCACCTTGAGCTGCTCTTCTTCAGTGAGGAACAGCGACTCGGGTCTCAGGTGGCCGTGTACGATGCCTCTTCGGTGGGCATGAGACAGAACTTCCAGGGTGCGAATGCCCAGGCGGGTGAGCTCTTCTGCACCGAGCGGGCCACCTCTCAAACGTGGAAGAGCGCTCACCGGATGTCCGAGGAGAAGCTCGGTGACCATGAAAGCTCCCAACTCGCCGACACCAGTGTCCAATACATTGAGCGTGCCGGGGTGGGTGAGCAGTGCGGCCTGCTCAGCTTCGTGTACGAGCTGCTGAGTGGCGGCGTCTTTCTCTTCGAGATCAGGGCGAAGCAGGGTGATGGCAGCGGAGTCGAGGGTATCCTGGTGACTCGCGGCATAGACGGCGGTGTGTCGACCGAGGCCGATGAGGGCGTCGAGCCGCCAGTCGCCGACGAAGTGCCCCAGAGCGTTGGCGCACGCTCTGCGTACATCTTCGGCGGCTGCGCCGTCGATGGTGCTGCGATCCCAGGTCATGGGGGTGAGCGACCTCTTCAAAATGAGAATATTCCGCCTCGTGAGGCGTGATTCTCTGTGATTCCCTGCACACAAAACTCGGCACAACCAGATGAGGGGTTGAGTGCCGGTCAGCCTCGTCAATCCTGTGAGGGTGTCATGTAATGAAGTGGGTGTGCAAGTCGTACTGTTGCCTAAGTATGCACAGGCAGTGTCAGTTCAAGGCTTTTATGAACTTGAGCGACATCACCATGCCTGGATATTCACACCCGACTCGAGGCCCGCGAGGCGTGTCTTGGAGGGACACGCTGGCACCATTGGGGTGGCGCCAGAGCTGTGTCGTGCCCTGGCCCTGCTGCACCTGAGCATAGCCCAGACGCCCCAACCGCTCGTTGAGGGTTTTGACGTTGTAGTCGAGGACCTCGGCATTGCGAAGCCAGACCCCGAGGGTGGTCTCCACTGTCTTCACTGTGTGGGTCGTGTGCAGTGACAGGAGTCGTCGGGTGCGTTGTGATGGGGCCCAGATACGCGCGGCCCGTGAGAGGGAGGGGGTGGGGGTCAGCTGTGGGGGGCGTTTGCATCTGGCATCTGCAGGTGTTGTGGCTGCTGCATCCCAGGACAGCCGCAACCTGATCTCTCGCGCTTCACCAGGAGGAGCGATGAGTGGGAACACTTCGAGACGCCACTCGCCACCATCTGAGCCCTTCAGAGGCCCCTCGTGCTCGAGAAGCTTGCCCTCTGGAGGGGTGAGTCCTGCTGTGGTGAGGAGATCGCGCAGAGCATGCTCGTGCTCTGCGTCGGTGCCGAAGCGTCTGCCCTGCAGGGTGAGCTCGCGGAGCTGAGCAGATCCGCGATGGGCGCTGAGCAACTCGAATTCGAGAGAGAAGATGCGGCCATCGAGGGCCTTGATGGCTTTCGACCAGCGAGAGGGCAGCCCGTCGGGCATTTCGATGTGAGGGCGCGTGCGAAAACGGGCCGTGCGCTCATCGAGACTGGGTCCACGCCGAGTCGCTTGAGCCTCAGCTGCAGGCTGCGAAGGGGTCGGGGCCGCATCTGTCGATGGCTCTTTGGGGGTGCTACAGGCCCAGAGGAGCGAGATGAGACAGACTGAGATGAGGCGGGAAGTTGCCCGTGGGACAAGGCCGGAGAGGCCGTGGATGGCTGGCTTCAATGGCGCTTACTTTTTCAGCAATGCCAGGGCCTTGTCGAGCATCTCCTTGCCCTCTTCGCCCTCATCGTAGATGGCCTTCACTTGACCCTTGCCATCAAGCAGGACCGCCAGAGGCAAGCGCGCCTTCTCCTTGCCGTTGTTGCTCTCGGTGACCCCGAAGCTGCTCGACATCTTGCCGAACTGGTCCAGGATCACCATGTCGGGGGCCAGGCCCTTGAAGTCGTCGAGGAACGGGCTCACCTTCTCAGGGGCCTCGGCATAGTCCACCAGCACGAGGCGCACGCCGGCAGTGGACAGCGCCTCACGGGCTGTAGAGAGATACTTCAGCTTCTTCTTGCAGGGCTTGCACCACGTCGCAAAGAAGATCACCAGATGGCCGGAGGCGTCAGCGTCTTTGAGCAGCTTCGTGCGATTGATCAGCTTCTGATCCAGGGTCCAGCCCGCAAACCATGGTGCGATCTGGCCCACCGCGATGGTGGCCTGAGCTGGGGCCTGTGCTTTCGCCTTGGGGGCCGCCGAGCCCGTGACAGGGGCAAGCAGAAGCCCCGCGAGGGCCATGTGCAACAATCGCTTCATCTCACTCCTCCAGGGGCAGCACTGCGCGGAGCTGAGCGCGCAGGGTGTCGGCCATGGGGGCTTCCCCAGCCTTCTTGATCAGGGCGGTGAGGGCCATGTCCATCCGCTTGGGGTGGGCCCCCTTCAGCTTGAGGGGCCGGAAGTCCAGAGGGGCGAGCTCGGCGCCGGTATTGCAGTCGGTGAGGCGGGCGGTGAGGGGCAGGCTACATCGGCTGCCCAGAGAGCCCTGAGCGCAGTCCACCTGACCCTCGAGGGTCATGGCCAGCCCGTCGTTGCAGCTTTCGCCACTGGCGCCGCTCATGCCCAGGGTGCTGATCGCGCTCACCAGAGACCGCTGAACGGCGGTCTCGACCTTGGGGTTCTGCAGCGCCCCGGGCACCACGGTGATCTTGAGGGCGCTCATCTTGCTCGCCCGAGCGGCGATGAGGGAGCGTGCCCGGCGGTTGTCGGCCTCCATGCCCTCGATGCCGCCGCCGGCGACGACCTTGGCCCGGCGGGCGAGGGTGGCCAGGGGGGTGTATGCATCCATGGCCACCCTGAAGTTCCGGGTGAATTTGGTGATGTCGCTGCCCGAGCGCTCGGCCCCGGTGGCTGCTTCGGTGAAGGCGGGTCGCTGCTGACTGTAGGCCTCGGCGAGGGCATCGAGGTACTCGCCACGGGACATCACGGCCATGGCCCGACAACGCTCTTCGCCGGAATCACCACAGTAGTTCGCGTCATCGACCAGCTTGATGAGCTCGGCACGTTCGAAGTCGGAGGTCTCTCGAATGAACCGGTCGACGGTGGTGCTGGCCTGGCCGGAGCTTTCTTGGGTACTCACCTTCAAGTCGGCCTGGAGCGAGGCGCTGACCTGCTTGGCGACACGGGCCTTGGCATCGGCCTGAGCTTCGGCCTGAGATGGGCCGAGGCCGTGGCCCACGACATAGCGACGCTCGGAGTACTTGGTCTTGAGCTTGCCCATGTCGGGCCCTGCGGGGGCGCCACCGCAAGCAGAGAGGCTCAGCGCCAGGGGCGCCAGGGTGAGGGCAGCCTTCAAGGTGTTCATGCGATCATCTCCAGCAGACGGGCGAGCAGATCCCGGGTGGCCAGGGCATCGCCGAGGGCGGTGTGCCGAGCCTCTTCCGGGGGGGCGATGCCGAAATGGGCGAAGGCGCCATCAGAGGCGCAGGTCTCTGGTGGCAGCCGATTACGGGCCACCAAAGACCACAAGAGCGTGTGAGTGTCCAGCGTGCGATGCCCGAGGGCGTTGGGCAGAGGGCGGCCGGCGATGTGATAGGCCCGTCTGAGGAAGGCCAGATCGAACGCCACGTTGTGTCCGGCGATGATGGGGGCCCGGCCGTCGACGGTGCACTGTGCCAGGAAGGCCTCCACTGCTTCACATGCCTGAGCAGGGGAGATGCCGTGCTCGCCGATCCAGCGCGCGCTGAGGCGGTGGATCTTCTCTGACTCCGGGGTGATGACGATCTCGGGCTCGGCGACGAAGATCTCGGTGCGGTGGGCGCCGTCTCCCGAGACCAGCCCGATGGAGAGCAGGCTGTTCGACCAGGGATCGAGGCCCCCGGTCTCGGTGTCGAGCACGACGACGCGGCTGAGGGTGTGTGTGGGCACGGATGGGGCAGACATGTGTGACAGCTCTCGGAACCCTACTGCAAAGACCTTCGTGTGCGGGCGCGACAGAATACGTTCGGGACCACCGGTCGATTCAACACAATGTGCGCGTAGGCGCACGTGAGCAGAGATGGGCTGATCCGAAGATGTGTTGACGCATCGAAGACACAGCCCATAAGCCACCGATTCTACACGCTGAGGTGCTGACATGTCTGCCCATTTGCGCCGCCTCAAAGTCTGGCGCACGGTCTGATGCACATGGTGCATCTCTCAGTGCTGGGGCTCACACCGCCAGGTTTTCGCCCCAGGGGCTGTTTTCATGCACACGCCGAGCTTGCCCGGGGCGAAGGTGCACTGCTGTCCCGTGCGGGTACATTTTGGTGGGCCCTTGTCGCTTGCTGCGGGCTCGCCCCCCGAGCAGCCCCAGAGCCCCAAAACCATCACTGCCGTCGCAAGCCACTTGCCTCCATCGGGCCAACCGGGCTTCACTCCTGCCATGCCGCGTATCCTCCTCATCGACGACGAGCCCGCCATCACCGAGAGCCTCGCCTATGCCCTCGGCCGGGCGGGGTTCGAGACCGAAGCCGCAGCCTCGCTCGAGGCTGGTCGGCGCAGCCTCAGCGCCGGAGACTTCGATTTGATGGTGCTCGATCTCATGTTGCCAGATGGCAACGGGCTCGATTGGTTGCGCGCCTTGCGCCAGAGATCGAACCTGCCGGTCATCATCTTGTCCAGCCACGATGATCCCGTAGAGCACGTCGTGGGCCTGGAGCTGGGCGCCGACGACTACATCGACAAGCCCTTCAGCCCTCGAGAGGTGGTGGCGCGCATTCGAGCGGTGCTGCGTCGCACCGCGGCGCAAGGGCCCGAGACGCGCACCCCCGAAGGGTTCACCGTCGACGAGGCCAAGCGGCTCATCACCGCCAACGGGCAGCGCCTCACCCTCAGCAAGACCGAGTTTGACCTGCTGGCCACCTTCATCGCCTCACCAGGTCGCGTCTTCGAGCGCGATCAACTTCTGCGGAGGGCGTGGGGATCGGATGTCACGGTGACCGAGCGTACCGTGGACGTCTACATCAAGGCCCTGCGGAAGAAGCTGGTGCAGGCAGGGATGGAGGGCAACACCATCGAGACCGTGCGGGGCGTCGGGTATCGGCTCGCCGAGCCCGAGCAGCGCTGAGGCTTTTTCGTGAACGTGGCAGAGCTGGCAGGTCCCGAAGACCTCGGTCCCCTCATGGTGATCGCCGGGGCGGTGCTCCTCATCGGGGTCACGTTCGTGGCTACACGAGTGGCGCGCTCGCTGCGGCACGGCTTCTCGATCAGGCTGCAGATCTTCATCGCCCTGGTGGTGGGTAACCTCGTGGTCATGGGTGCCTACGGGTTGCTCATTTTCGAACGCTTGCACAGCAAAGCCCAGACCATCATGGCCCTGCACCCCTCCATGAGCTCGGCCATCGAGGCCTTGCTGGCCAACTTCGGGCCTCCGCTGGCCTTCCTCAGCATCGTGCTCGGCGTGGCTTCTGCGGCAGCGGCCTTCATCGTGGGCCGGCATCTCGCCCGCCCTCTGGAGCAAATCACCCGGGCGGCAGAGTCCGTCGCTCAGGGCGATCGCACCGCCCCGTTCCCCATGGCCTCGGGCAGGGAGCCCCGACAGCTGATCGCCGCGCTGGACTCGATGCGCCGCGCCCTGGAGCAGCGCCACGCCATGGAGCAGTTCGTCGCCGACCTGTCCCACGAGCTGAAGAACCCTGTTGCTGCCATTCGAGCGGCCTCGGAGGTTCTGGACGAAGGGGCCGCCGAGGATCCCGAAGCGCGGCCACGGTTCCTCAAGCGGATCCAGGAGGCCAACCATCGGCTCGACGTACTGGTGCAGGATCTCCTCGCCCTGGCGCGCTTGGAGGCACGAGGCATCAGTGACGAAGTGGAGCTCGTCGATCTCGAAGCGCTGATCCGCACTGCTGTAGAAGGGGCGGCGGGCCGTCTCGAGTCTCGTGGCGTCTCGGTGACGCTGCAGACGCGCTCCGTCAAAGTGCATGGCAGCCCCAGATGGATCAGTAGAGCCCTCGACAATCTGCTGTCCAACGCCATTCGATACAGCCCCGAAGGCGGTGTGATCACTGTGTCCCTCACCTCGGAGGGGGGCGTGGCCTGCATGACTGTCGCCGACGAGGGCCCTGGGGTGACACCGGCGCTGAGAGGGCGCCTCTTCGAGCGTTTCGTCACCGAGCGGGCTGAGCAGGGGGGCAGTGGGCTGGGCCTGGCCATCGTGCAGACGGTGGCGGCTCATCATCTGGGTGAAGCGCGGCTGGCGCCTTCGGAGAAGGGTGCCCGTTTCGAACTGACACTGGCGCTGTGAACCCTCAAAACCAGAGACAAGCGTGACCCGGGCCGGCGTTTTTTCGAGAAAAAACGACCTCTTTTTCAAGCAAGCGCATCAATTTCACGAGTTTTTCATCTGGGATTCATATCCCCCTGGCAGACTCCATCATCGTTACGGTGGTGTTTGAATGCCCTGAGGCCGTGTCTACAGAGACCCCCTCAGGCCCAATTGACGGAGGCCCGCTCATGACCGCTCTGCCTGAACACGTAGCCATCATCATGGACGGCAACGGCCGCTGGGCTGGCCAACGGGGCCTGCCCCGGAGCGAGGGTCACACCGAGGGCGCCGAGGCTGTGCGCCGGTCGGTGCGTTATGCCCGCCGAGTGGGCGTGAAGCATCTCACCCTCTTCGCCTTCAGCACCTTGAACTGGGCGCGCCCTACGGAAGAGGTCTCCGCGCTGATGGATCTGCTCGCGCGCTTCCTGGTCGAGGAGCGCAAGGAGATGCTCGACAACGGCATTCGTCTCGAAGCCATCGGCGAGCTGGAGTTCCTCTCGGCCCCCATCCGGGCCCTGCTGGAGCAGACCATGGCCGACACCGCCTGTGGCAAGGACATGGTGCTCACCCTGGCGGTGAGCTACGACGGTCGCCGCGATCTGGTCCGGGCCGCACAGCGCCTCACCGCCCTCGCCCACAAAGGGGAGCTTCTGCCTGCCGATGTGGGTGAGGCGCAGCTCGCCGAGGCGTTGTCCACCCGGGCCATGCCCGACGTCGATTTGCTGATCCGGACCTCTGGCGAGCGCCGGCTCTCGGGCTTCCTGCCCTTCGAGGCGTGCTACGCCGAGTTGTGCTTCCTCGATGTGCTGTGGCCCGACTTCGATGAGCAGGTCTTTCAGAGCGCCCTCGACGACTTCAGCCACCGTCAGCGTCGGTTCGGCCTCACCGGAGAGCAGATCTCCGCCCTCGGTTGAGGTGAGCACGAGCGGGTTGCTGAGAGCACTCAGCTGCGCTTTCGCCTGAAGCGAGGCCCCACGGGCGGGGCATTGGCCGGATCCTCTGGCCAGGGATGCTTGGGATAACGCCCGCGTAAATCCTTCCGTACATCCGCATAGGTGTTGGCCCAAAATCCGGCGAGATCGCTCGTGATCTGCACCGGCCGCATGTTGGGGGCCAGCAAGTGCAGCTTCACCGCCACCCGACCACCGCCGACACGTGGGGTCTCCTTCATGCCGAAGAGGTGTTGAATGCGGGCGCTGAAGATGGGGGGCGCCTCTGGGGTGCTGTACTCGATACGAGCTGTGGCACCCCCTGGGAGGACCATGCGATCAGGAGCGAGGCGCTCCACTGCCTGAGCTGCGCCATATCCGATGTGATCTCGAATCGCCTGAATCAAGTCGATGCGCTGCAAATCGGCGAAGCTGCGTCTGCCGAGACACTGCGTCACGATGAACGGATCAGGGGGGCCGTCCATGGGGCTGTGGAGCGCATCGAGGCTGGGCAAGCCGAGGCTCGGTGCCCAGGTTGCGGCGCAGCGGAGTCGGGCCAGCCAGTTGAGGGCTTTGTCGTCTGGGCGGAAGGCCCGTACAGGGTCGGCTGCAGCGGCCTCAGCGAGCACTTGAGACACCGCCGCAGCATCGGCCTCGGACCCTGCAGGGACTTCGTCGAGGGTGAGCGCCAGATGGCGCAGCGCCATGTGTTGAACCACCGCCTCGCGCTCCGGGTCGAACTGGGTGATCAGCGTGCGCTCGGTCTCTAACCACGCACGCTCCACCGCCCAGGCGCTGGTGATCTGATGCTCTGCCGTGCGACCGCCTTCGAGACCGACGGCGAGGATCAAATCGTCGGCCTTCACCGCGCTTCGGCTCGAGAGGCGGGCCCCGCTCCCCCCGGCGAGTTTAAAACGATCGCTTTGAGGCCCCCGGCGCAGGGCCACCCGATCGGGAAACCCTGCCATGAGCGCGCGCACCAGGGGTCGTTGACCCGAGACGAAGGCGCCTGGGCGGCCAAGCTGGCGTTGGGCGATGGCCATGAGCTGATCTCGGGTGCGGACCACCCGGTCTGCAGCGCTCGCGGAGACCCCCCATCGGCCACAGGCCCGTCGGCTGAAGCCCTGGCCCGGTGGCGCGATGTCGGCGAGGGCCTCGAGGCGTAGATCGAGATCACTGTGGGCCACTGTACCGGGCGGGGGCTCTATGAAGATGTCCCGCTCACTGGCCAGGGCCGCCACTGTGGCCACCTCGTCGAGACGGCCCACGGCATGGCCGGCGATGATGGCGCGACCGAGGCGTGGGTGAACCGGCAGGGCAGAGAGGGTACGCCCCAGCGCCGTGAGGCCCTGAGCGTCGAGGGCGCCGAGCCGGTGGAGCAGAGCTTCTCCTTGAGCAATCGCCCGGGGGTCTGGGGCCTGGAACCACCGAAACGCCTCAGGGGTGGAGCCCCAGCTGAGGATCTCCAGCACAGTGGAGGCGAGATCGGCCCGTTCGAACTCGGCGAGATCCGAAGGTGCGCGGCGTCGATGATCGATGTCGGTCCACAGACGCACGCAGCGACCAGCGCGGGTACGGCCGGCGCGGCCCGCTCGCTGATCAGCAGAGGCCTGGCTGATCGGCTGGAGCTCGAGCCGGGAGAGCCCTGCTGCAGGGTCGAACCGGGGCACGCGGGCCACCCCGCTGTCGATCACGAGCACCACACCGTCCACCGTGATCGAGGTCTCGGCGATGTTGGTGGCGAGGATGATTTTACGGCGTGGCCCCGAGGCCAGGGCGGCATCTTGAGCCGCCGCCGGAAGACGGCCGTGAAGGGGCATCACCTCTACCCCTGAGGGCAGGCTGCTGTCGAGCAGGCGTCGACGGACCCCCTCGATCTCCCCGACACCGGGCAGAAAGGTCAGGATGTGACCCACAGACCGGTCGCTCTGTTGCTCCAGGGCATCGAGCTCACTGCGGATCATCTGAGTGGCCCTGTCCACGAGTGGAGCCTCGGAGGACCGGGCCACATGGCTGATCTCCACCGGGAAGGTGCGCCCCTTGCTCTCAATGACCGGGCAGGGCTGCCCCACGGCTTCTGTGAGGAAGTCGGAGACTGGCCCGGGATCGAGGGTGGCCGACATGACCACCACCTTCAGATCGTCACGGACTGCGCTGCAGATCTCTCCGAGCAGAGCGAGGCCGAGATCTGCAGTGAGGCTGCGCTCGTGGAACTCGTCCAGGATCACCACCCCGACATCTTCGAGGAACGGATCACTCTGAATACGCCGGGTCAGCAGCCCCTCAGTGACGATCTCGATGCGGGTCTTGGGGCCGACCTTGCGGTCGAACCGCACGGCGTAGCCCACCTCACCGCCGAGAGGTGATCGACGGCTCTCGGCGATGCGTCGCGCCGTGGCCCGGGCCGCCACGCGTCGTGGTTGGAGCATGAGCACCTTGCCCTCGCCGGCGAGGCCCGCGTCGAGCAGGGCCCCCGGCACCCGTGTGCTCTTGCCTGCACCAGGGGGGGCCACGAGGACTGCCACACCAGCGCGCTTCACAGCGGCGACGAGATCAGGCAGTACCTCATCAATGGGCAGCGGAGCAGGTACAGTCACGCAATTCTCTCCGTGCTGACTTTGGAGCGAGATTTATGAAGATCATGAGCTGGAACGTCAATTCAGTCCGGGTACGCACCGAGCGCCTCGTAGAAGTGCTGCGGCGTCACCGGCCCGACGCCCTGTGTCTGCAGGAGCTCAAGACCGTCGACTCTGGGTTCCCCTTCTCCGAGATCGAGGCCGAGGGCTACCACGCAGTGACCCTCGGGCAGAAAACCTACAACGGGGTGGCCATCTTGTCGCCGGTGAAGCCCATGAGTGTGGTGCGCAACATGGGTGATGGCGTCGCCGACGAGCAGGCCAGACTGATCAGCGCCATCATCAACGGTGTTCAGGTCATCTCGGTCTACGTACCGAACGGTGGGGTGGTGGGCTCGGACAAGTGGGACTACAAGCGCCAGTGGTTCAGCCGGCTGCGTACGTGGCTCGATGGCCACTCCGATCCGTCACAGAAGGTGGCCCTCTGTGGTGACTTCAACGTAGCCATCGAAGATCGAGACGTGCACAACATCGACGCGTGGGCCAATTCCGTGCTGTGTGTGCCCGAGATCAGGGCCGACATGCAGCGTATCCTGGACTGGGGCTTCACGGACACGTTCCGCCTGCACGAGGTGGCCTCCGGCAAGCACAGCTGGTGGGACTATCGGGGGCTCTCGTTCCCGAAGAACAGGGGCCTGCGCATCGACTATGTGTTATCGACCTCGACGCTCACCGCGGCGTGTACCGACGCGGGCATCGATCGCAACGAGCGCAAGGGCAAGCAGCCCTCGGATCATGCGCCGGTCTGGGCCGACTTCGACATCTGAGTCGGGTCAGGTGGAGAGGGGGGCCAGGCTGTGGGTGGTGGGGTCCTGATCATCACAGGTGTAGATGATCTCTACCCGGTTGCCACGACCCAGGTAGCGCACCCGATCGCAGAACTGTCGAACCAGGAAGATGCCCCGCCCGCCGTATGACGGAGGGACCTTCGCCGCCTTGTGCGGGTCGAAGCCGGGGCCGCTGTCTTCCACTCGAGCGACCACTTGCCCTGCCTCACGACCCTTGAACAACAACACCTCGATGTTGATCCAGCCCTGGTGCAGCTCCATCAAGCGGGTGGCGCGCTCGGCGTAGTACTTCGAGTAGCCCTCGGTAGAGCGTTTGAGTTGACCGTCGAGGCGGAGCAGACCGTGCTCCAGAGCGTTGTTGTAGAGCTCTGACAAGATCAGGCGGATGCGCTCCCGATGACGATGCTCCCCCAGATGGTTCACGATCTGGTCCACGAGACCGGAGATCGGATCCTGCTCTTTGAGGGCGTCGGCCTTGAGCTCGATGGAGAGGCGGAACCCCGTCGAGCCCACAGGGGCCGGGCGACCCGACCGCTCCGGAACCGTGATCTCGATGATCGAGGTGTCATCTGTGGGCTGTGCCCGACCGCGGAACGAATGCAAGTTGCTGATCAGCCGCTCGACGACGCCGGTCTGGCCTGAGAGGCCCATCCCCGGTGAAGGCAACTCCGCACCGCTCAGCTCGGCCTCCAGACGGTCCTGCCCGAAGCCACCGCCATCGGGGTTTCGCGTCTCGATGACCCCGTCCGAATAGGCGTAGAGTCGATCCCCGGGCTCCACGATGCGAGTGCTCACCCGAGCGGTGAACTCCGTCAGGGGCAAGATCCCCAGAGGTAGATGATCAGAGGCCACGTGGTCGAGCTGGCCGCTCTCCCTCAAAATCAGCACATCGGGCATGCCGGCATTGAGCACCCTCAGGCGCCCCGTGGCAGGATCGAGAGAGAGGAGCACCGCAGCGAAGAAGATGCCTGGAGGCAGGATCTCCTTGAGGCGGTTGTGGATCGCCCGGGCGATGTCGTCGATGTCGAAGCCTTGGGGCACCATGCGCAAGAACAGCTCGGTGGCGGGCATGGCGCAGTGGGCCGCGGCGATGCTGTGACCCGAAGCGTCACCCACCATGGCCACCAGCCGACCGCTCGGTGCACGCCCGGCGAGTACACGATCACCGCTGAATATGGCCGCCGGCACCGAGTGGTGCCTGATCCAAGGCACGTTCACCGTGTCCTCGTCGATGGACCGGGCGGAGATGCGCTCGGCCATCTCCACCTCCTGGCGAATCGTCTGCTGGTGCAGGTGGGAAATGTCGCGCTGATCTTTCATCTCCCGATACAGACGACCCACCCGCAACAGCGCCGTGATCTTCGCCGTGAGGATCGGGCGACTCCACGGTTTGGTGAGGAAGTCGTCACCGCCAGCCTCGATGCAGTGCACCAGCAGCGCTTCGTCTTCGACCCCGGTGATGAAGATGATGGGGACGAAGCGCTCGCCGGCCTGGGCCTTGATGAGGCGCGCGGCCTCCCAGCCCGTCATGCGGGGCATTCGGGCGTCCATGAGCACGAGATCGGGGTGCTTGCGGTGAAACAGGTCCACCGCCTCGAGGCCGTCCTGAGCGAGGATCGGCTCGAAGCCCTCGGCCTTGAGCATCCCCTTGAGCTGAGCTCGGCCCACGGCGTCGTCGTCGGCCACCAGGATCCGCGGCTGTGGATTGCTCATGGCACGATGTTGAAGAGCTGATCGAAGTTGGCGATGCGCAGCACCCGCAAGATCTCCTCATTGGGATGGGCGAGGGTGATGTCGGCGTCCGTGCCGCCAGCGAACTCGCGGTGCATGAGCAACATGCCGAGGCCCGAGCTGTCGATGAAGCTCGACTGAGTAAAGTCGATGACGAACTTGTCGTCGGGCTGACCGCTGCGGAAGGCTGCCTGGAACTGGGACAAGATCAAGAAGGTGAAATCCTTCTCGATGGTGATGGTCCGCACCCGAGTCACCGGATCATAATGGGTCTTGATCGCCATACCCCTCCTCCTGCCCGTGGTGCAGACGCACGTCGAGCAGGGTGTGTCGAGTCACCACAGTGTGCCTCGACCCTCGCGTGACGGCAAATCCACGTGAAATTACGGGGAGAGCGCTCAGGTCTCGTCGAGTAGAACCGGGGCGCCGTCGAAGGTACGGGCAGAGTGCACCAGCAGGGTGGTGTTGAGGGCCGCCATCATGTCGGTGTACTGGCGGATGAAGTCCTCTGGGGCCTCACCTTCACCGGGCATGCGCAGCCCGACAAGGGACAAATCAGCGTTGGCCCCCTCGGCGGCCATGATCTCCGAGATGGCCCGACCATCGCGTCGTATGATGCGAGTCTCTGCTTCGACGCGAGCGCTCTCAAAGACTTGAGCGAGGCGCTCGGCGGCTTGCGTCTTGCCCTCGTCGTCGTCCACCACAGTGAGGGTGATCACCCGGGCCTTGCGCCAGGCGTGGTGACTCTTGATCAGCTGGGCCATGAGCAGCATCAAGCCGCCATTGCCCGCCAGGCCACCCCACCAGATGTGGATCTCCGCCCGATCGCCATACCCGCGTTTGGCGTCGTGGTTCACCAGCAGCAGCGAGCGATCGAGCTGAGTGAGATCAGTGAGCATGCGGGTGTAGGCCTCGGCGCGCTCGATCTTCTTGGGCCACCCCAGCAGCACGGTGTTGGCTTCGAAGCTGCCGATGCCGTAGCTCTGAGCCACCTGCACCGCGCCGCGATACACGTCGTCGACGACGTCGACTTTGAAGAAGACGTGGGGGAACCGGGGCTCGAGGTTCTTGTCCATCTGCGCCAGGGCCTCGCGGCGCTCACCGGCCCGGGCTTTGACGTCACCCCGAAGCAACATGAAGTACGAGACCAGGCCGCGATCCTGAACCAGCGCGGAGCCCAGCTCCAGCAGGTGGCGGCGCTTGTTGGGGTGCCCACCCATGATGACCAGGTTGGGCCGCCAGTTCATGGCGTGGTAGGGGGCGCGCTTGAGACGGATGAGGGCAGAGCGCACCATGGCGGACCAGATGCCGTGGCGGGCGTCGCCGAAGGTGCTGGTGAGCATGCGGCGTTGAGTCACCACATAGATGGTGCCACAGACGAGTGTGGCCACCAGCATCGCCGCCATGTTGATGATGCTCATCACATAGAAACAGGCGATGGCGCCAAAGAGGCTCACCAGGCTGGGCACCCGGAAGGTGGGCCGGAAGCTCGGGCTCGCCGCCCACTTCTCCAGGGCCGAGGCGAGGTTGGTCACCCCGTAGGTGGCCAGGAAGAACATGGTGAGCACTGGGGCGATGGCGTTGAGATCACCGAGGAGGATGCCCGCCTGAGCGATGAGGTAGGTCACCGCGAGGCCCGCTCGAGGCTCATTGGCGGGCCCGGAGCCCTTGGCGAGGAAGCCGGGGCTCAGGCCGTCCACCGCGAGAGCCTGAATCGTGCGAGGCGCCGCAAGAATGCTGCCCACGGCGCTCGACAGCGTGGCCCCCCAGACCCCAGCGAAGATCAGTGCCGGCACTGCGGAGATGTCCCAGACCACGTTCTGCGAAGTGCGCAGGGTCTCGGGATCAGCGTTCATCGCCAGCCAGATGGGGAAGATCAGATACACCAGCCAGCCCACGAGGATGGCGGCGATGGTGCCTCGAGGCAGGGCCCGCCGGGGATCTTTGAGATCGCCCGACATGCTCACCCCCGCCATGATCCCCGTCACCGCAGGGAAGAAGAGGGCGAACATCTCGGAGAAGGACTCCTCGCCGGAGACGAACCAGGTGATGTCTTCAGGGGCGTCTTCTGCCCGCCCCAACAGGAACGAGAGCAGCGACAGCACGATGGCTGCCATGACCACATACTGGGTCTTCAGAGCGAGATCCGTGCTCTTGAGGGTGATCAGCGTGAGCACCATGAGCACGGCGCTGCCGATGATCTTGAACAACGTGGGATCAAAGGCGGCGCTGTTCGGGTTGAGGGGATCCCACAGGTAGCCCACGGACTCGCAGAAGCCCACCACATAGAAAGTGATGCTCAGGGCCTGGGCGAGGAACAGCGGGATGCCGATCGAGGCGCCCACTGGCGCCCCGAGAGACCTGCTGATCATGTAGTAGGCCCCACCGGGACCCACGGTGCGGTTGGTGGCGATGGCCGCCACCGAGAGCCCCGTGGCGAGGGAGATCAGGTGGGAGAGCACCACCACGGCAAGGGCGCCCACGAGGCCGATGTTGCCCACCACCTCGCCGAAGCGCAGGTACATGATCACGCCGAGGATCGTGAGGATGCTCGGCGTGAACACGCCGCCAAAGGCACCAAAACGTCGACTGTCGCTCGGGGGCTGCTCGTCGAGGGTGTGCTGGCCGATGGGAGTGGGGGTGGGCTCGAGGCTCAGAGACGCCGGGCCGCTCTCTGGCGGCGGGGCCTCAGGGGGGGCAGGGGTGTTGGACATGCGGGCATTTATCCAGATACCCGCCCGTGGGGCAAGAGTAAGGGCGCTTGCCTCTTACTGACCGCGATCGTAGCGCTTGGGCTGGTGGCGCACATAGCGATCGTTCATCTTCGCCACAGCGGCGATCCGGCGCTCGGCGAGGGTGTTCGCCGCCTGCACCGTGGTGACCTCTTCTTCGCGGGCGATGCGGAAGATCTGCGTGGTGATGTCGTAGATGCTCCGGGCGTGCTTGAGGGCCCGCTCCTGGTTGTAGCCCTCGAGCTCGTTGGCCACATTGATGAGACCACCGGCGTTCACCACATAGTCCGGGGCGTAGAGGATGTCGCGCTCGGCGAGGGCCTTGGCGTGTTTGACCTCGTCGCCGAGGATGTTGTTGGCGCTGCCGGCCACCACGCTGCACTTGAGGCGGGGGATGGTCTCGTCGTTCACCACAGCGCCGAGGGCGCAGGGGGCGAAGACGTCGGCATCCACGTCGTAAATGGCGTCGGGGGCCACCACCTCTACGCCGTTGAAGTCTTTGGTCACTCGGGCGAGGGCCTCGGCGAAGATGTCGCAGATGAAGACGTGGGCGCCCTCCTCGACCAGGTACTTGGTCAGGTAGTAGCCCACATGCCCGGCGCCCTGAATCGCCACCTTCCGTCCCGCGAGGGACTCGTTGCCCGTGGTCCACTTCAGCGAGGCCTTGATGCCCTCGTAGGTGCCCAGGGCCGTCACCGGGCTCGGATCACCGGAGCCGCCCAGGGCCCGGCTGATGCCCACGACGTAGTCGGTCTCCATGCGCACCCACTCCATGTCCTGGACCGAGGTGCCCACATCTTCCGCGGTGATGTAGCGGCCGCCGATGCCCTGGATGAAGCGACCGTAGCTGCGCCACAGGAACTCGTTCTTCATCGTCTTGCTGTCGCCGATGATGACCGCCTTGCCACCGCCGAGGTTGAGCCCCGCCGCCGCAGACTTGTAGGTCATCCCCCGGGAGAGACGGAGCACGTCTCTCACTGCCTCTTCTTCAGAGGTGTAGTGCCACATGCGGGTGCCGCCGAGGGCGGGGCCGAGTGTGGTGTCGTGGATGCCCACGATGGCTTTGAGGCCGGTGACCTCGTCGTGGCAGAAGATCAGCTGCTCGTGATCCCGCTTGGCCATCTGGTCGAAGATGCTCATGAAACCCTCCGTTCACACGCCTTCTACAGCCGTGTAAAAAGATTTACGCGTTCATGCGTATGTAGTGACAAAGATTGACATCATCGCGCGCATAATGGGGCAAAGTCACTGGGCGAGCAACCGCTATCAGCACCCGATTTGGGGCGATCACCACAAAAGTACACGTGAGGTCGAAGGGCGGGGTGCTCAGTGCTTCGGACGCTGCACCGGGGTGGGGGATTTGATGAGTTTACCCGTGGATTGATACCGCACCGTGCGGTTACGACCGGAGCGCTTGGCTTCGTAGAGGGCCTGATCGGCCGCAGCGATGAGCAGCTCGCCGGTGTGGGCGGCGTTGGGGAAGGCGGCGACCCCTGCACTCAGGGTGACGTCGAGGTGCAGCGTGCGGCCGTCGGGCAGCACCACATCTACCCCGGCGTCGCTCAGGGTGCTCCGTAGGCGGTCGGCCATGAGGAAGGCATTCTCCAGGGGTGTCTCCGGCAGAATCAGCGCCACCTCTTCGCCCCCATAGCGGATCGCCCGGTCGGTGCTGCGGATGTTGCGCTTCACGTGGCCCGAGAGCCAGCGGATGACGTCGTCGCCCACTTGGTGACCGTGGGTGTCGTTGATTTGCTTGAAGTGATCGATGTCGAGCATGACCACAGCGAGGTGGCGCTCGTAGCGCTGGCAGCGATCGAGCTCCTCTTTAAGGAACCGGTCCATCTCCCGGCGGTTGTACAAGCCCGTGAGGGCGTCGCGGGTGGACATCTCCCTCAGCTGCTGCTCCAGTCGACGACGCTCTTCGATCTCAGAGGTGAGTTTGGCGTTGGCCTCGGTGAGATCGGCGGTTCGGGCCTGCACCCGGGCCTCGAGGGTGGCCTGATGGGCTTCGAGCTCCCGCTCGTAGCGCTTCTCGGTGGTGATGTCGATGATGATGCCTTCGAGGAAGGCAGGCTCTCCATTGAGATCGTTGATGGCGCAGCCCTGCTCCATCACCCACTTCTCTTCGCCGCCGGCGGTGCGGATACGGTAAGTGGCTCGGAAGGGCTGCCCCGAGGCCACGGCCTCGTGAATGCCTCGGGCGACGATGGGCTGATCTTCGGGGTGAACCAGGGCGGCGTAGCTGACTTCGCGGTTGTCCTTGAGGGCTTCTGGCCCGTAGCCCGTGAGCGACTCGCTGCCCCCGCTCACGAAGGTCATCGTGCGGGTGAAGTCATAGGCACAACGATAGGCAAGGCCCGGCAGGTGGCCGATGAGCGTCGCCAGGGCCCGCTCGCTCTCGGTGTGGGCCAGCTCCCCTCGGGTGCGGGTCACCAACAGCCTGAACGACAGTACATAGACGAAGAGCGTCGAGAGCAGGGCCAGGCCCCATTCTCCGTACTGCACGACCAGCGAGCCCGCGGGATGATGCTTGAGGGCGTCGGCGCCAAGGTTGGAGAGGCCGAGCCAGAGGGTGCAGACGACACCGTAGGAGAGGGTGACGCTGAGGGCCCAGGCCCGGGCGCTGCGGCGAGCGAGACGTTCTTCGTGGGTGCGCACCTGTCGTGCCCTCCTCGGGAGACTTCACCACCAGACCTTCCACCGCAGTCGTGTGAAGCGTCCGAGTGATGGGCGCGCTTTAGGGGTGGGTGAGACTTTACTCCCCCGGCGAGCGATTCACCGCCAGGAGAGCCGGATCACCTACTTCGACACCGCAACGCCGTGCAGGCCCGGCCTCAGTGACTCGAGCATAGGGCGAGGATCAGCCCCGGACTCGAGGGTCTCCACAAGAGCCGTGCCCACGATGACGCCGTGGGCATGTGGAGCCAGCTGATCCACCTGAGCAGAGGTGCGGATGCCGAAGCCCGCCATGATCGGCACCGGGGACTTCGCCCGCAAAGTGTCGAGGTAGCCCAGCAGATCACCACCGGCTTGCAGCTGCCCGCCGGTGGTGCCCGGGGCGGTGACGGCGTACAAGAAGCCGCCGCTCGATTCGGCGATGCGGGCGGCGCGATCCGCAGGGGTGAGCGGGCTCACGAGTTGAATCAAGGCCAGCCCGTGGGGTTTGAGGGCCGCCAGCATCTCGTCGGACTCTTCCAGAGGGAGATCAGGGACGATGAAACCGTCCACCCCAGCCTCGGCGGCCTCGGCAGCGAGGGCTTCGAAGCCCAACGAGAAGAGCGGATTCAGGTAGCTCATGAGCACCACAGGGGTGTCCCGGCTGGGCCGGGCTTTCAGTTGAGCCAGGATCCAGCGCAGGGTCACCCCGGCCTCCAGGGCGCTGTGGGCAGCCCGCTGCAGGGTCATGCCGTCGGCCATGGGATCGCTGAACGGCACCCCGATCTCCACGACGTCGGCCACTTCGCCGATGCGGGCGAGGGTGGTCTGAAAGGTCTCGGCGAGATCGTCACCCGCGGGGTAGCCCGCGGTGAAGAAGGCGGCGAGGGCAGGCTGCCCCGATTCATGGCGACGGCGGATCGCTGCTTCGATGTGCTGGGCGCCGGCGGTCATCATGCACCTCCTTCGGCGGGATCTCGGACTGGATGGCTCCGCTGCAGGGCGGGCAGATCTTTGTCGCCTCGACCCGAGAGGCCGACGACGATGAGCGCGCCCGGGTGCTCAGCGGCGTATCGTTTGGCCCCGGCGAGGGCGTGTGAGGTCTCCAGCGCGGGGATGATGCCTTCGAGGGCGCAGCAGTCATCGAAGGCGGCGAGCGCCTCGGTATCTTCCACGGCCTCGTAGCGGGCTCTACCAATGTGGGCGAGCAGGGCGTGCTCAGGGCCCACACCAGGGTAGTCGAGGCCCGCGGAGATGGAGTGAGTCTCGTGGACCTGACCCTCACCATCCTGGAGCAACATCGAGCGGGCGCCATGGAGCACCCCGAGGCGGGCCCCAAGGCCCTCGCGGGCGGCGGTGAGTGTGGCGGCGTGGTGGCCGGAGTCCAGCCCGTTGCCACCGGCTTCGATGCCGATGAGGGCCACCTCGGTATCGCCGACGAAGGGGTGAAAAAGCCCGATGGCGTTCGAACCTCCGCCGACGCAGGCGATGGCGGCGTCAGGCAGGCGCCCGCGCCGGGCCAGGCACTGGCTGCGAGCTTCACGGCCGATGACCGAGTGCAGTCGGCACACGAGCCAGGGGTAGGGATGAGGCCCCACGGCGCTGCCGAGCAGGTAGAAGGTGCCCTCTGGATCAGCGACCCAGGCCCGGAGTGCCTCGTCGATGGCCGCCCGCAACGTGCGATCACCGCTCTGCACCGGCACCACCGTGGCGCCGAGGCGTCGCATGCGATCGACGTTGGGGGCCTGACGATCGACGTCGATGGCGCCCATGTAGACCGTGCAGTCGATGCCCACACGCGCGCAGGCCGCTGCCGAGGCCACGCCGTGCTGCCCGGCGCCGGTCTCCGCCACCACACGGGTGGCCCCCATGCGTTTGGCCAGCATGGCCTGCCCCAAGGCGTTGTTGATCTTGTGGGCCCCGGTGTGGGCCAGATCTTCCCGCTTCAGCCAGATCTCCGCCCCCCAGGCCGCGCTCAACCCCGGTGCGGGGCAGAAGGGGGTCGGGCGCCCGACCCAGTCCCCGAGGGCTTCCTCGAGGCTCGACATGAAGGTGGCATCGTCGAGGGCCGCCCGGGCGTTCTCTTCGAGCCGGGTGATGGCCCCCATGAGGATCTCGGGGACGAAGCGCCCGCCGAAGGGGCCATAGCGCCCTCGGTCGTCGGGGAGCTGTTCTGCCACGAGGGCGTCGAGCAAATCGGTGTGTGCCATGAGCGTGCCTCAGTTCACGTGTGTACGGTCTGGTCAGGGGAAACTGGATCGAAGCTGTGGCCCCGAGCGGCGGCTCGGGCCGCAGCGATGAAGGCCTTGATCATCTGGGGGGACTTCTGCCCTCGGCTCGATTCGACACCGGAGCTGACATCGACGCCGTAGGGGCGCACGCGCTCGATGGCAGAGGCGACGTTCTTCGGAGAGAGCCCGCCAGCGAGAATCACCGGCGCTGACGCCGCTGCAGACTCCACTGCGGCCCAGTCACCCGTCTCGCCACTGCCTTCTGTGGGGCCGTCGATGACCCTCGGCCCTGGCAATTGCTCCGAGGTGGGCAGCGTCGCGCCGTCGCGGAAAGCAGGCAGCCAGCGTCGAACCCGGCCCGGTGGGTCTCGATGGCGTAGATGTGCCGCCGACTCGACGTTGGGCGGATAAACCTGCACTGCGTCGGGCCACCAGCCCTCCACCGCCTCGGCGATGGTGTCGTTGTCGGCCCAGCGAAACACCGCCACCACGTCGAGCGGGCGCCCGAGGCGACGGGCCAGGCCACGGCCATGGGCCGCCAGCGCTGCAGCCTGGAGCGGGCTCACCTGCCGGGGCGAAGAGACCATGACCAGGCCGATGGCGTCGGCGCCTGCTTCGACGGCTGCTGTCACCGCGGCCTCGTCGGAGAGGCCGCAAATCTTCACATAGAGCGACTGCGCATAGCGCTCACCCACCGGGCACCTCCCGGCGGCCAGTGTCGATGAGCGCTCGCGCTGCGTCGCGGGGGGTACCACTCGTCATGAGGGCCGAGCCGACGAGGGCCAGCCGGTAGCCCTGTCGGGCGCATCGGGCGGCGTGCCCTGGGGAGGAGAGGCCGCTCTCGGCCACCCGTAGCCCTTCAGGCCAGGGCAGGTCGTGGAACAGACGTTCGAAATCCACCTGCAGTGATTTGAGATCACGGCAGTTGAGGCCCAGGAGCACCCCAGGGTGGTCAGCGGCGGGAGACACACCGAGGCCCACCATGCGCCGAAGATCTTCAGCGTCAAAGGCCTCGAGCAGCACGAACAGGCCCAGATCTCGGGCCACTGTGAGCATCTCACTCAGGGCCTCGTCGGTGAGCATGCGCGTGATCAGCAACGCCCCTGAGGCCCCAGCGGCCCGGGTCTCGAGCAGCTGCACCGGATGCACCAGGAAGTCCTTGCGCATCACCGGCCTGCGACCCCCCACGGCGGCGACGACCATTCGAAGGTGATCGAGGTGTCCGAGGAACCGACTGGGCTCAGTGAGTACGGAGAGGGCGGCGGCCCCGCCATCGACATAGGCCGTCGCCTGGCTGTGCAGCATCTGCTGGAGCGCTTGAGCATCTGCCTCGACATCGGCGAGGTTGCCCACCGAGGGGCTCGCCCGCTTGATCTCGGCGATGAGATCGAAGCGATCGTCCAGCGACAAAGGCACCACAGCAGGCGCCTCGAGGGCTTCGGCCTCGAGAGCTGCCCGACGTTGGCGCGCCCCTTCAGCGCGCTCGGTGCTCAGCCGGGCCATCTGGCACAGGAAGTCTTCGTGGGCAGCGCTCATCGATGGCACCCGCGGAGCGTGTCGAGGTTGGCCCTGGCTTTGCCCTCGTCCAGGGCAGCCTCTGCGAGGGTGCGGGCCTGCTGCGGGCTCTCCGCTAGGCCGCAGACCTCGAGGACCAGCGCCGCGCCGAGGACGAGGGCGTGCCGATGAGGGCTCTGCTCGCCGTCGAAAACCGCCTCGATGGCTGCGGCATTGTAGGCAGCGTCGCCACCGGCGAGATCTGCGGCTGTGCATCGCGGGATCCCATAGACCTCCTGGGGATCCACCACAGTCTCTTCTACGCCGCTCTGCCCCACCTTCAACAGCGTGAAGGGGCCCACAGGGGTGGCTTCATCCCAACCCTCGGCGCCGTGCACCACAAAGGCGCGGTGGGGCATGGGCAGTCGAAACAGCGCCTGGGCCATGAGACGAGCCGCCTCGAGGCTGAAGGCCCCCACGACCTGGAACTGCGGCCGGGCAGGGTTCACCAGAGGGCCCATCAGGTTGAAGACCGTGCGCACCCCGAGGCTGCGTCGCTGAGTGGCCACGGCCTTCAGCGCCGGGTGATAACGGGGGGCGAAGAGGAAGGCGAAACGCCCTGCCTGCAAGCCGGCCATGTGCTGCGCCTCGGGGGCCTCTGGAGGCAGGCCCAGGGTCTTGAGCACGTCGGCGCTCCCCGAGCGACTGGAGATGGCCCGGTTGCCGTGCTTCACCACGTGGGCGCCAGCGGCTGCGGCGAGCAGCGCGCCACCGGTGGACAAGTTGAGGCTGCCTGAGCCATCGCCACCGGTGCCGCAGAGATCCACCATGGGGGTGTCAGCGAGGTCCTCGGGCAGCTCGGGGCGGATGGCGAGATCGCGCAGCGCGCTGACGAAGCCCTTCACCTCGTCGGGAGTCTCGCCTTTGAGCCTCAGGCCGCCCAGGAGCGCGCCCACTTGCACCGCCTCTACGGGGGCATCGGCATCAGCAAGGGCACGCATCACCGCGTAGGCTTGCTCTTCCGTGAGATCAGCGCCACCGAGCAGCGCGTCCAGAACACTCTTCAAGCCGCTCACGACGCCGACCCCTGTGCGAGGAAGTTGCCCAGCAGGCGATCACCGTCAGGGGTGAGCACACTCTCGGGGTGGAACTGCACACCCTCCACAGGGAGCGAGGTGTGCCGCAGGCCCATGATCTCGCCGTCAGTGGTGTAGGCGCTGATCTTCAAATCGGCGGGCAGGTCGGCTTCCATGGCCGCCAGGGAGTGGTAGCGACCACACGCCATGGGGCTCGGCAGATCCTGAAACAGCGTCTGGCCATCGTGGTACACCGAGGAGGCCTTGCCGTGCATCAGGGTGCGGGCGGATCCGACGGTGCCCCCCATGACCTGGGTGATGGACTGATGACCCAGGCACACCCCCAGGATCGGACAGCGCTCCATGGCGGCCTCGATGAGGGCCATGCTGATGCCGGCGTCATCGGGCCGGCCGGGGCCGGGGCTGATCACGAGGTGGGTGAAGTCGAGGGCCATGGCCTCGGCCACGGTGAGGGCGTCATTGCGGTGCACGTCCACCTCGGCGCCGAGGCCCAGGAAGGCCTGAACGAGGTTGTAGGTGAACGAGTCGTAGTTGTCGATCAGCAGTACCCGGCTCACAGGCCTCCCTCCTCAGGCTTCTGGGCGGCGAGCTCCAGGGCCGCCCGGAGTCCGCGGCTCTTCGCCAGGACCTCGTCGAATTCACGATCAGCCACGCTGTCGGCGACGATGCCCGCCCCCGCCTGAAGGGCCACCCGGCCTCCGCTGAACTGCAAAGTGCGGATGGCGATGGCCTGATCCATCGAGCCGCCGTGGCCGAAGTAGCCCACAGTGCCGGCGTACAGCCCGCGGCGGACCGGCTCCAGCTCGTCGAGGATCTCCATGGCCCTGATCTTGGGGGCGCCGCTCACGGTGCCCGCAGGGAACGAGGCGGCGAAGAGATCGAACTCGTCCATGCCGGGCTTCAGGATGCCCTCTACACCACTCACCAGATGCATCACGTGGCTGTAGCGCTCGATGATGCGGCTGGGGTTCACCTTCACCGTGCCGGCCTCCGCCACCCGGCCCAGATCGTTGCGGGCGAGGTCGACGAGCATCACGTGCTCTGCCGCCTCTTTGGGGCAGGCCTTGAGCTCTTCTTCCATGGCCAGATCCGAGGCGTCGTCCGCCCCTCGGGGCCGGGTACCGGCGATGGGCCTCAGCGTGGCTTTGCGACCGTCGAGCTTGACCAGAGCCTCAGGCGAGGAGCCCACCACCTGCAGATCGCCGAAGTCACAGAAGTAGAGGTAGGGCGAAGGGTTGAGCAGGCGCAGCGCACGGTAGACCTGGAAGGGCTCCAGATCGCACGGCCCCTCGAAGCGCGCCGAGAGGACGAGCTGGTAGAGATCGCCTGCGTGGATGTGGCCCTTGATGCGCTCCACACCTTCGATGAAGGCTTCGCGGCTCAAGCTGGGGATCAGCTCGCCCACACCGCCGATGGCGCCACGGGCAGGGGTGGCCCCTCTGAGAGCGCGGATGATCTCGCTCCGCAGCGACCGGCGCTCGGCCTCAGAGCCGTCGTGCAGCAGCGCCACACGGCGGCTGAGGTGATCGAAGACCAGCATCGACTTCGGCGCCATGAGGGCCAGATCGGGCATGGGCTGATCCCCGAGGGCCCGAGGATCCGGGATCCGCTCGAAGCGGCGCACCAGATCGAAGGCGGTGACCCCCACCAGACCCCCGTGGAAGGGGAGCGCCGCAGGCGAGACGCCCTCAGGGGTGAGCCGTGGCGCCTTCGACAAGGCGTCGCGCAGGAAGTTGAGCACCACCGCCTGGGTGGACTCGCCCGGCACGCCCTCGGGCATGGCGCCAGGGGCGAGGCGCAGGGACTGCACATCGCCGAAGCCGATGAAGGAGTAGCGGCCCACCCGCTCGCCCCCCTCGACGCTCTCGAGCAGAAACCGGGGCTTGAAGGGGGCCAGTTTCAAATACGCCGAGACCGGCGTATCGAGATCGGCGGCGATGTCGAACGGTGGTTGCATGAGCGCGTCTCTCCTCGTGTCGCTGTGACCAGAGTCTGTGAACTGCCTGTGGCCTTCGGCTGTAGAGGAAGCGGGCTCAAGACACAAAAAAACCCGCTTCCGAAGCTCGGAGGCGGGTTGAATCGGTGTCGTTGCTGCGTCAGCCGCTGACCCGGACCCCCTCCGAGGAGATCCACCACCACCAGCTGCCCTTGGAGGCGGCCTCGATGACATCAGCGTGGGTGAGCAGTGTGTTCATGCGTTGAAGGGTGACGCAGCCTCGGCAGATCTGTCAACCGTGAATGAGGTGGTGCAGCGCATCGCCCATTTGTCGGCCTTCGATGACGTTGAGGACGCTGAACGACTTCGCCCCGGTGTCATCGATCTGGAGCACCCAGTCATCCTCCAGCGCCCATGGGTTGAACGCCAGATCGGCCGCCGCCACCCATCGAGGCTGACAGGTCTTTCTGGGCATGGGCTCGAGATCAGGCCCTGGGCGGTCTGAGGTGCTCAGGATCGCGCCGTCAAGGCTGGTTCCGAGGCAAGTGGCCTGAGCGAAGTGTCCATGAAGCAGGCAAGCCCCATTGAGGCTGGCCCCCTGAAAGTTAGCCTGTGTGGCCGTCGCTCCGGTGAAGTCCGCGTGCATCAACTGCGCGCGATGCAGGGCCGCCTTCGACAGATCAGCGCGGGCGAAGCTGGCCTTCGACGCCTCCGTTTGGGTGAAGGTGCAGCCCACGAGGCGTGCGCCAGTCAGGCTGGCCCCACGTAGATCGGCTCTCTCGAAGGTCAGGCCGCTCAGGTTGGCCTCGTCGAGGCGGGCGTCGACGAGGTTGGCGATGTAGAAGCCAGCGACGTAGGGCCTCTTGCAGACCGTGAGATCCACACCCCGGAGATCTGCCCCCGACAATGGGGCGCCAGTGAGGTAGTTGAACCCATCGCGAATCGCCTCGAGCAGCTGCGCGCGGTCAAAGCGGCTGGACGCGTCGAGGCCGGCCATGGGCCACTCTGGCGCGCCCTGGAAGTCCACCACCGTGGCCCCGGACAGCCTCGCCCCCTGGAAGTGGGTGGAGAACAGCCTCGCTGATTGTATGTGAGCATCTACGAGGCACGCGTCCCCCAGCTGGGTGTGCACGAACTCTGCCCGATCGATGCGGGCACCCGTGAGATCAGCCCCCGTGAGATCAGTGTGGGCGAGGTCGGCGCCCGAAAGGTCTGCCCCTTTGAGACAGGCACCCCTCAGCCGGGCCCGGCCGAGTTTGGCCTTCACCAATGAAGCCCCCGTGAGATCGGCACCGTCGAGTTGAGCGCTCTTCAGGCTGGCGCCGTTCAAATCGACCTCTGACAGATCAGCGCCCTCGAGGCGCGCCCGGCCCAGCTTCAAGCGGCCCTTGCGATCTTGCTGGGGTGGTTTGCCCAGTAGGTCGTTGAGCGTGGAGATCGGATCTCGAAGCGAGGGTGTGCTCATGCTGTTCGCTCTAGTGTTTTGAATGGGTGCGTAAAGTCGTGACTGCAGTGGAGTGTGTCTATGTCCGAGTGCATGCTGTGAATGTGCGTGGTCAAGGCCACTGCACATCGCCGCATCAGCTTCGGGGGATCAATCAACCGTGAATGAGGTGGTGCAGGGCGTCGCCCATCTGCTGAGCCAACTCAATGTCCTGAGTACCCCGAGTGTCATCGTCGATCACCAGCACCCAATCGTCGTCGAAGTGCCAGCGCGCCTCGTTGCCGTAGATGTTGTCCGGCAACTCTGCTGTGGGCATCCACCGAGCGCTGCAGCCCTCGGCGGGCAGGCGCACTCGGTCGTCGCCTGGACGCTCAGCCAACTTGAGGAGCACCTGCGCCAGATGGGTGTCGAAGAGGTTGGCCTGCGAAAAGTGGCTGTGGGTCAAACAGCTGCCGAAGAGCGTGCTCCCTTGAAAGTTCGCTCTGGTGAAGATGGCGTCGGTGAAGTTGGCCCCCATCATCCCCGCGCTGCGCATGACCGCATCGGTGAGATCAGCCCCAGCGAAGTTCGTCCCGTAGCACGTCGTTTGAAAGAAGGTGCATCCCACGAGCCGCGCCTTCGACAAATCGGCCCGGCGGAGCGATGAGTTCTCAAAGGTGAGGCCGCTCAGGTTCGCGCCGTCGAGGTGTGACTCGGTGAGGTCGACGAAGGAGAGCGTGCTTGAGCCATCGCCGGTGAGATCTACGCCCCGAAGATCGACCCTCGGCAGAGGGGCGCCCTTGAGGTGGGTGTACCCATCACGGATCGCCGCAACGAGCAGATCAAGGCGGAAGCACCCAGAGGCGTCGAGGCCTGCCATGGGCCACAGCGGCGTGCCGTCGAAGGAGGTCACCTCCGCGCCGGAGAGGCTCGCCCCCTCGAATCGAGGTACGTAGAGATCCGCAGATCGCATCCGCGCACCCTTGAGGCGCGCATTGGAGAGGTTGGTCCCGTGCAACCGCGCGCCGTCCATGTGTGCGTCTGTGAGATCGGCATCGCTGAGCTCTGCGTTGCTGAGATCGGCGCCGGAGAGGTCGGCACCTCGCAGACAGGCACCGTACAGACGGGCACCGCTGAGATCCGCTTTCGCCAAGGAGGCACCAGAGAGATCGGCGTTGTCGAACCGCGCAGCGCCGAGGTTCGCCCCGCTCAAATCCACCTCTGAGAGATCAGCTTTTCTGAAGCTGATGCCCCGCACATTCAACTGACCCTTGCGGTTGCGCTTGGGGGGCTTTCCCTTGAGTGCTGTGAGCACAGTGACCGGATCTCGAAGGGAGGAGGTGCTCATTGCTGTCATTTTAATTACTCAAATTGATTGAGGAACACGCTATATCAATGCAGTATCGTCTCATCAAGGTGTAGCTCGTTAAATATCATGGTGCTCGCAGTGTGATGAACTCGACCGAGTGAGGCATGGATGGATCCCTGGCGCTTCTCTGAAAAAGTCGACCCTTCCCAAGACTTCATGTTGCTCACGGCCCTCAGTCAAGGCCTCGCGGGCGCTGGCCGGTGGCCCATGCTCGCTCGACGGATTCTGAGGGCTCTGCAGCCTATGGTGCACGGCGTCGAAATCGGCCGCCTTGAGCACTTTGGCGCCCCTGTGGCTGCGGGCCACCGCGTCGATCGCTGGGGGCGTTGGGACACCGAGCGCCACCAGGACGCGTCACTGTGGGCGGCCGCTCAGGAAGAGGGTCGCCCGATCACTCGGGGGGTCAACCACGATCACATCGGCCCGGAGCTCCACCCGTGGCAGCCCGTGGGCACTGCCCACATCATCCTCGCCGCCTCTGTCCACATCGTGGGCCTGCATGATGGCTATGTGGTGTTGCACCTCGGGCCCGAGGCTCAGGGCAGCCCGCTGATGAATCCACAGTGTATCGACGTCGTGGTGCAGATGATCACCGCCGCGATGGTGGTGGCCCGACGAGAGCACCGAGTGGCCACCCGGTGTCGCTTGGCCCATCAGCGGGTGCGGGTGCAACAACAGCGCATCGAGGTCGAAACCCAGCCATGGGGGCTCCGAGGTCACAGTCCGTTGATCGAGGGTGTACGTGGGCGAGCTCGGCAGATGGCTCAACTCCATCAACCTGGTCTGATCACCGGAGAAGTGGGTTGCGGGCACTGGGCCGCAGCGCAATACGTGCATCAGATCAGCAGGCGCGCGAGTCGGCCAATTGTTCGGTTTTCGTGTGCTGGCCTGCCTGCCTCAGGTGAGATCAACGCGTTGTGTGGTGCCGAGGGTCCCTTGAGCCAACCCCACGGGGGCACCGTGGTGCTTGAGGGGGTCGAGGCGTTGAGCCCGGGGGCGCAGCTCTCCCTCGCTCAACAACTCGCTGACAGAGAGGCGCCGCTCCCAGCGATCATCGCCACCACCAGCACCTTCGACGCCTTGAGGCCGGAGCTGGCGTGGGCGCTGGCCACGGTGCATGTGCACCTGCCATCCCTCGCCGAGCGCGCCGTCGATGTCCCCGACATCGTCGAGGCGTGGCTGTTGCGGTGGGCGAGCAAGCGCCAGCGGGCGCTGCCGAGGGTACCTCAGGCCGTGCTCGACCACCTGCGGCGTCATCCCTGGCCGGGGAACCTGGCCGAGCTCGAAGGGGCCCTGACGCGCGCCCTCGCCGTGGGCCACAACGGGGAGCTTGGGCTGCCCGATCTCGGTCCGCCGCCGAGTCCGGAGACTCCAGTACAGACATTTGAAGAAGCGGTGAAGTCGTGCATCACGGCGGCGCTGAAGGCCACAGGAGGGTCGATCTATGGCCCGGACGGCGCCGCTGCGATGTTGGGGCTCAACCCCAGCACGCTGCAGAGCAAGATGCGCAAGTACCGCATCAGGCGAGCACCGTTCACGCAGTAAAGGCGTTGATCAGAGCTGCTCGAGGAACTCGATCAGCGTGCCGCGATCTTCGGCGGTGAGGGCCTCGTAGGCCACCCGAGCAGCTTCGCCCTCGGCGAAGTGGGCCATGATGGCGGCGTCGAGGTTGGAGGCGCTGCCGTCGTGCATGTAGGGCGCAGTGTCGCTGATGCCCCACAGGGGCGGCGTGCGGTAGAGGCGGGGCTCGATGCCCGCCTCGACGATGCCTGTGTGGTTCATCGACACCACATCGTGGAGCAGCAGGTCGGAGAACAGGTTCACCGGCCCGTCGGCGCCGGGCAGGGCAGGGGTGTGGCAGTCGGCACAGCCCACCTGCTCGAAGATCGACAGACCCTTCTCGCTGGGCGTCGACTTCGGCGCCGGGGCCCCAAGGTGCTCCATGAAGAAGGCCAGATCGTCGAGCATCTCGGGCTCAGCCTCGGGATCAGCCTCGCCATCAGCGTCTTCGAGGAAGCCGAAGGTGAAGCCCTCTTCCTCGGGTACGGTGAGGCCCAGCTCGTTGCTCATGGCGTCGCGGATGAACTCCTTGATGCTCGGGACACCGGCCTTCCAGCCGAAGCGCCCCAGCCGGCCATCGGCCAGATAGTGAGCGACACCCCTGATGCCGTCGCCGTCGAGATCTTCGGGATCTGCGTTGGCCACGATGGCCTCTTCGGAGATGCTCTCGATGAGGCCCAGGCCCAGAGTGGTGGGGGTCTGACGGGGCTCGAACACATTGTGCCCCGTTCCGTGCTCTCGCCGCCGCAGGTGCGGGTCGGACAGTTTCGCCAGCAGCGTGCCGTACTCAGGTGAGATGAACTCACCCTCGTCGTCGAAAGTGCCCGTGCGCATCACGTTCACTCCGATGGGGCCCGCCCCACCGATGATGGGATCGAAGTGGCAGGCGCGGCAGCTGTCGCCGTTGAAGTAGGGGCCCAGGCCGTCCTTGCGGAAGAACTCGCGATCGTACACAGCCCGGCCGCGGATCCACTTCTCCTCCTCCACCGAGGTGAGAGGGCGGGTGGGGCCACCGGTGGCTCCGACCTCGGGAACGGGGGTCTCGGGATGCAGCATGCCGCCGTCCACCTCGCTGCGGCCGCCGAGGCTCAGCAGAAACTCTTCGAGATCGGTCTTCTGATCCGCCTCGAGCTCCATGTAGGCCTTACGGGCCCGCTCACCCTCACCGCCGTGGGCCATGATGGCCTCTTCGATGGTGTCGGCGCGGCCGTCGGACATGTAGGGGGCATTCGCCGCGAGGCCCCAGAGGGGCTGGGTGCGGAACTCGCTGGCAGTGGCCAGGCCCATCTCGATGCCGTCGCCGTTCTCCTCGCCCATGTCGTGGAGCAGCAGGTCGGAGTAGAGGGGCACCAGACCCCGAGGACCCTCGAGGGTGGGCACGTGGCAGCTGGCGCAGCCGATCTCGGTGAAGTAGGTCAGCCCACGCTCGGTTTGCGCCGTGGGCGCGTCGGGCACTGGTGCTGCCAGGAGCATGGCCCAGCTGACGAGGGCGAAGAGATCGTCGTTCGACAGCTCGGGATCAGGCACGTCGTCATCGTCGAAGAGCGGCGTACCGGGGGCTGCAGCCTGGGCTTGGGTCACCACACCAAAGGCGAGGCCCTGCTCCATGGTGCCGAAGTTCCCGTCAGCGTTGGAGGGCACCGGCAGGCGGGCGCGCTCGTCCTCGGTGAGGGGGTTCGAGGTGATGCCGGCGTGGTTGTTCAAGGGGCCGCGGATGAAGCCCTCGATGTTCGCCGTCTGCGACTTGGTGCCGAAGCGGCCCAGAAAGCCGTCGGAGTAGTTCGGACGACCACTGACACCGTCGCCATCGGCATCATCCGGATCAGCGTTGGCCAGAATGACCTCATCGGGCAGCTCGGCGATGAGGCCGATCCCGAAGAAGGGGATCGGGTTGCGTTGAGCAGAGACGTTCACGACCTCTGGCACCCGGGGGCGGGTCACGCCGTCGACGGTGCCGTAGCTGCTCACCACACCGCCGCGCTCTTCGGGCACCGGTAGATAGGCACCGTCGGCGGTTTTCTCCGCGGTGATGTAGAAGTTGCGGTATCGGCCTGCGGTGCCGCCAAAGTCAGGCTTCTCGTGGCATGCTCCACAGAACGAGACGTTGAATTGAGGGCCGAGGCCCTCTTCAGGTGTGAAACGTCTTCGCGCCACCTCGAGGCCTCTGTCGAAGACCTCTTTTTGCTCGGCGGTGGCGGCGGGCATGATCTCGCCGGGGCGAGCGAAGATGCCTTCGGCGATGGTCGCCTCGGGTTTCGTGGGGTCCGTGCTCTGTGTCTCGTCGTCACAGCCCACGAGGGCTGCCGAGAGGGTCATCATCCATACACCAGAAACCGCAAAGCGTCGCGTCATGCTCAAACCTTTCATCAACGGCCCTCCAGCACGACACCTTCGTACGGCGGGGCCATGTCCAGGCTGCCGCCCACGGCGAAGAGGGTGCCCTCGGGGGACCCCCACACGGCGTGGAGCACCAGCAATGTACCGCTCTGATCCCGATCGAAATCAAACCCTTCTGCAATCCGGGCGGCGCTGCCCCGGTTACCGACCACCTGCACCTGCCCCGCAGCAGACATCCAGATGCCGTTGAGCCCTGGCAGGCCCGCCAGATCAGAGGTCTGCCAGGCGGTGCCGTCCCAGCGGGACAGCACACCACCGGCGCGGCCACCGACAACAGCGATGTCGTCCGGCCCGGAACCCCAGAGGCTGATCAAATCTTCACCGGTGCCTGTGGTCTCCTGAGCCCACTCGGTGCCGTTGTAGCGCAGGAGCACCCCACGGCCGCCTACAGCAATTACGTTGTCGGGCCCCGTGCCCCAGACCTTGAACAGGGCCTTGGGGGCCGTGCGATCGAGGGCGGGCAGGGGCACCTGGCTCCAGGCGGTGCCGTCGAAGTGCAGAAGTACGGGCTGGGGCTCTTCGTCTGCAGGGCGCAGAGCATCCCCACCGACGGCCCACACATCATCAGGGGCCGCAGCCCAGACCCCCCACAACGGATCAGTGACGCCCGTGTCGGTGGCCTCGAAGTTGCCATCGCCGGTCTTGCGCAGTGCCCGACCGTTATTGCCCACCACCCAGAGGGTGTCTCCGGCACCATGCACCCAGTTGAGCAGGGGGCCGTCGGGCACATCGGAGGCTTTGGTCCAGCCATCGGCATCACGGTGGTAGATCACCCCCGCCTCGGGCTGACCACCCACCGTCCACACGTCGGTCTCACTCGTGCCCCACACGCTCATGAACGTGCCTTCGTCACCGGGCTCGAAGCCCGCACCCCAGGTGACCTCTTCAGAGGTGCCCGCGTCGGGTGTCGTCTCGCTGCTTTCGTCGCTGCCGCAGGCTACGAGAGTGAGCAGAAGGGTGGTGAAACCGAAGGCTTTCAGATGGGTGTGTGTGAAGTGCATGAGCCCTTGTCGTGTGCCGTTGTTCATGGGTCAGAAGATAGCGGGAAATCAAAAAGGGGGTTCCCATCGGGGTGCAAGTTGTCGTACATGTAGGGTTTTTGGGGGCGGGGTGCGCGCGGGGGCCGTGACCACGAATCGTCCGACGTGCTTTCATTGCATAGTTTCATAAAACGTTATGATTTCAGCTGTTATACGGCCTGTTGGTTTTTCTCTGCGCCTTTGACGGAATATCCGATGGCTTCTGATCGATGGACTGTGGAAGAGCCATATAAAGGATGATTGTCATGGGCAACCGTTTCTCTCCCCGATTCACTTTGTTGTCATGCCTGCTCACCAGCCTGCTCGGCGTGGGTCTCACCGGCTGTGGTGAAGAGCAAACCCCCGCTGATCCTCAGGCGAAGGTGGTCATGATGCACACCTCGGGGGTCTTGGGCGAGGTGGTCTTCAGAGTCAACGATGAAGTGGTGGCCCGGTTGAGACCAGGGGCCATGACCGAGCCTGTCTCGTTGCCCGTGGGCCCCGTCGATTTGAGCATTCGCGCCCCTGGCGCAGCGACCAATCTCATCGACGAGCGCATCGATCTCCGGGCTCAGCCCTATGTGGTGGCTGTGGTGGGCCAGCAGCTGAGCGATCTGCAGTTCTGGAAGGTGGACGAGCCGGCCCCTGATCTCGCTGAGGGCGAGTCTGCGCTCAAGGTGGTGAACCTCGATCACGCCGGCTACACCTACGATGTCTACGTCGAAGATGCTGAGGGGGTGCGCCGGCCTCTGGTGAAGGCGCTCGGATACAATGACGACTCTCGCTTCACCGAGCTCTCGCTGCCCACATCCGCTGTGGGGACGCCGGAGCATCTCAAGGTGCGTCTGCTGGGCTTCGACATCGGCGACAATCCCGAAGGCCGCCCGGAGATGTCCGTCGACCTGGAGCTGGTCGACGGGGTGCCCTACATGGCCCTGATTCAGAGTGATCCTCAGACGGACACCCCCTTCTTCTCCATCATCACTGCTCGCTGAGTCTGCCCGGGCACCCTCCACATCACCGAGCCCCTCAGAACGAGCCTGCCTCCGAACTCCGCGATTGCCCTGCCGTTCCCCTCGAGAATGATGATAAAACCACCTCGACGTGCGTCAGAGGAGAGGGACATATGCGGAGGGTGATCAGGACTGTCTGCCTGGCATCCGTGCTCGGGTCCATGGCGGCCTGCGACGATGGCGATCAAAATCCCGATGTGCCCAGCGCCGACGCGCGCCCTGACACGTCCATGACGGACGCTGCGTTTGCTGAGGACATGTCGGTCGACGTCCCTGACGATGGCACTCAGGACGCCCGTATGGCTGATGCTGGGCCTCTGGACGCTGATGTGCCTGATGTCCTGCCATCAGATGCAGACACACCTGATGCTGTCCTCCGCGATATGGAGCTTCTGGATGGAGACATTCCAGATGTAGAGCGCCTCGATGCTGAAACATCAGACTCTGATGTCGCTGACGTTGAGATTCGAGACGTAGAGATCCCAGACGTAGAGATCCCAGACGTAGAGATCCCAGACGCAGAGATTCCAGACAGCACGCCGCCTGACATGATGATCATCGTACCTCCGGATGCCGAGGTGCCCGATCTCGAAGTCCCCGATGTCGAAGTCCCCGACGTCGAGGTGCCAGATGTCGAAATCCCCGATGCGGAAATCCCTGATGTCGAGGTCCCGGACCTGGAGGTGCCCGACGCTGCCTGTGTGCCTGTGGACGAGGCATGCAATGGCCTGGACGACGACTGTGATGGCAACAGCGACGAGTCGATCTCGCCGAGGCTGTGTTTCGTCGAGGGCCTGGGCCTGTGCGGGCAGGGGACAACTGTGTGCGAGGGTGGAGTCGAGCGTTGTGAAGCTCGGGTCGATGTCCCGGTCGACGAGATCTGTGACAGCCAGGACAATGATTGTGACGGCCTCGTAGATGAAGCCCTCGCCAGCGTCGAGGTGGTTGTGGAGCCCGCCCCGGAGAGCGTCACTGTTGTGGACGCGCGCTGGGCCGAGGGGCATCGGATCACTGCCTACATCGCCGACGGCACGCTCGAACTGCGCGGAGGAGCTGCACCCTCATCCAGCCCGGGACGCATCGAGGGGGGAGGGTGGTCTCGAGTCATAGGCCCCATCGAGGAGGCCGCCAGCACCGCCGTGGCGCTCGTCGAGGGCACACCGCAGGCCGCGGTGGCGTACGTGACCCGAGATGGGAACTTCGTGGAGCAGGTCACCCTCCAGGTGCTCGATGACCTCGCCGAGATCCCGGCGCCTTTGCCTGAGGGGATCCGCCTCAGCGAGGGGATCGCCCGTGGCGCGGCACCTCATCTCATTCGCGGCCATGGTCATTGGGCGGTGACCTGGCTCGACGCACGTCACGGGAACGACGAGATCTATTTTGCCCTCAGCGATGGCGCAGGCATCGACCACACCGTGCGGGTGAGCGCTCACGTCAGTCGCTCTGCGCGACCTGTCGTGGCGGCTCGCCCGGAGGGCTATGCCGTGATCTGGCTCGATGATCGAGATGGGGCCAGGCGGCTGTATTTCAGAGCTCTCGACGAGGCAGGCGACCCCTACACCGAGGAGTTGCAACTCACCGAGCCCCTCGTAGAAGAAGCAACCCTGGTCTGGGATGGCTCAGCCTATGGTGTGCTCTATGGTGTCGACGAAGGCGGCGCCGCACCGTCTTTGTATCTGCTGAGGGTCAATCATCAAGGCCGCCCTTTGGGTGATCCGTTGCCAGTGGGCAGCGGCCGAGGGCCGAAGATCGCGTTCAACGGCAGCCGCTACGTGCTGACGTGGCGAGGCGTAGATGGCGTGCCCAGGCTGACCCGGAGAGAGCCTGGAGCGCCCTTTGGGCCACCGGCTGCAACCCTGGCGCCTGCAGCGTCGAGCGTCGGTGTCGCTCTGCTCAGCTCCAACACCGACAGCACCGTGATCAGCCTGACCGAAGAGGGCACCATCGAGCGCATCTCCGGCAACCTCGCCGGGTGCGGCGGGCAGCTGGGCTGTGTGCCAGAGGTCTTTACGCCACAGATCGTGTGTGGTGTCGGGCTGTGTCGGGCAGATGCCGAGCCTTCTCGTTGTGTCGACGGCCTCGTACAGCAGTGTGTGCCCGGCGTGCCGAGCCCTGTGGAGATCGCCTGTGATGGCGCCGACGAAGATTGCAACGGCGTCGTGGACGATCCGCCATTGCTCGCAGAGGCTGAATCGGTCCTCGTCTCTTTCGAGTCAGAGCCCGACAGCCCCGAAGCGGCCTGGACCGGCACATCGGTGGGTGTGGGCTGGATCGACGAGATCAGCGGCAACGCCGAAGTGAAATTCCAGGTGTTCACCCTCGAGGGGGAGCCACTGAGCCCACCATTGTCCATCACCGAGCATGGTGCCCGATCCGCCGGGTTGCGCGTCGTGTTCAGCGGATCCACTTTCGGGATCACCTGGTACGACAACCGGGCAGGCAATGACGACATCTACTTCGCCTTGGTGAGTGCCGATGGCGATGCCCTCGGAGAGCCCATCGCCATCACCGATGGAGACGGCCGCCAGCAGACACCGGACCTGAGCTTCGACGGGCGACACTTCAATGTGGTCTGGCGCGACTTCAGGGCCGGCGAAGGCAACGAGATCTATCTCTCGCAAATCGACACCGGCGGCCAGCTGATCGTCGATCAGCTGCCGCTCACCGCCAGCCCGCTGAGCGCAGTGAGCCCCACTGTGGCCTCCATGAGCGCCGCCGAGGGTATGGGGGTGGTGTGGCGAATGGGCCAGGGTGGTCTGCAGGACCTGTGGTTCGGGCGCTACGACAGCGCAGGTGTGGCTGCGGATGAGCCTCAGCAGATCACCGACAGCGGCGTGGTGTTGGCACCCGACCTGGTGTGGACAGGCACACACTTCGGGCTCACGTGGGTCGATCGACGCAACGCCACTGAAGACGTCTTCTTCCAGCTGGTCTCTCCGGAAGGCCAGGCCATCGGTGAGCCTGTCGCCGTGGCAGATGGCCCGAGGAGCGCGCTGAACCCTCAGATCAGCTGGCTCGGATCACACTTCGCCCTGATCTGGGACGAGGACAGTGGGGGCATCTTCCGAGAATCGTGGTTCCAGCTGCTCGGCGCCGATGGGGCGCTGATCGGCGAGCCGCTTCAGATTTCACCGAACTCGGATCCCTCTGAAGATCCCAGCCTGATCTTTACTGGACATACATTGTGGGCGGTGTACCAGGATTACCGACTGCAGGACCCTGAGTTATATGGCAGGTCAGGCTTCTTTGGCGGCTGTGAGCCCCTCGAAGCCTGTGTCTCCGCCGCTGCCCCCGAGCAGCTCGATGGCCGGGACAATGACTGCGACGGGCTCATCGATGAGCAGTTGCGTTGACCGAGATGCACTACACGGAGAACTGAACGTGAAAGCAGCCCTCGCTTTTCTGCTGGTCGCCGCCGTCGGCGGTGCCCTGTATTTCGCTTTGCGGCAACCCGACAATCTCAAGGAGAAGGACAAGCCCGCGAAGGTGGCCCAGCAGGACAAACCCGCCACCAAAGCCCCAGCGCCCAAGATCGATGATGGCCCCGAGCCTCTCGCCAAAGATCCGGGCGAGCCTGAGATGCCGCCTTCGGCCTTCCCCACGATCAACCCCGATCGCCCCAAGGGGCTCGACGCCTTCGCCGACATCAAGAGCAGCGGGGAGCCGGTGACGCCTCGTCGTCCGTGGGCGGGCCTTGAGTCCCTCGGGCTGCCCACCCTCTCGGGCACCAGCATCGCCATGCAACACGGTGACTTCGCGAAGTCGAGGCCCAAAGCCCGTCACCTGGGTGGAGATCCGGAGAAGGACTGGTCGATCAACTACGAAGAGTCCAAGCCCATGGAGGGGGTCTCGCGGGTGGCCTACCAGTTCAACCGACGGGCCCAAGGTGACGAGCCGTTCCTCAACAGCGTCTCCGTGCTGCTCGACGCCAACGCCGTCGGTGGAGAGCCGGTCTGGCAGGAGATGATGCAGAAGGCCACCGAAGCAGGTTGGGGCAAGCACAAAGAGATCTTCGAGGAGACTGATCGCCGGCGCACCTTCTGGCAGAACGAGAAGTGGATGGGCTCGCTCTCGGTCCACCGTGAGACCGGCGAGTTGGAGTGGATCATCGAGTTCCGGACGCCCCCCGCCGATCCGGAATAGAGCTGACGAGCAAACTTCTGGCAGCTATCTCGGTCGCAACACTCTGTCGAGGAGCGGCAAGCCCACTGTGATCTCCGTCCCTGTGCCGATGATGCTCTCCACCGACACAAATCCTTCGTGACTGCGCACGGTGGCCATCACCGAGGCGAGGCCCAGACCGTTCCCCGAGCCCTTGGTGGTGAAGAATGGATCGAACATTCGAGCCATGACCTCCGGAGGTATCCCGCCGCCATTGTCGCTCACCTTCAGCACCGCATATCGACCTGGGATCAGTGAGCAGTCCTGCCGAACCGTGGCGAGCTGTGCTGCGGACATCTCTTCTGCACGCAGCTGCAGGCTCACTCGCCCTCGGTCGTGATGCATGGCCTCGATGGCGTTGATCACCAGGTTGAAGACGACCTGCTTGAGTTGGATGGCTGCGCCAAGCACGGAGAGAGGCTCTGGCGCTGCGTCCAAGCTCAGCTCCGCCCGTCCTCGCACCGAGGCTTCGAGCAGAGCTGAGACCTCGCTGATCAGGCAGTTGAGATCGAGCTGCTCCAAGGTGAGGTTGGATCGACGGGCGTACGCCATCAGCTCCCGGGGCAGGCGCTCCGCTTCCTGGGTCTGGCGGAGCAGCAGCGAGATGGTCTCGTAGGCCAGAGAATCTCTGGGCAGATCGAGCAGAGCCGCCTGAGCAGAGAGGCTCAGGGTGGTGAGATGATTCTTGAAGTCATGGGCCACCCCCGCAGCCATGAGCTCGAGGCTCTCGACTTTGGACAAGGCCTGAATTCTGCTATCGAGGCGTCGGCGACCTTCTTCGGCGAGGTGCTGTTGTGTGATGTCCTGCACCACCCCACGGATGCGCACCACTCGGCCTGCTTCGATGACCGGTGTGCCGATGACGCGCAGCCACCGCGGCGATGTGCTCTGGCTTTGAAAGGGCAGTTGCAGATCGAAAGAGGAGCCGTGTTGCGCGCACCGACTCAGAGCTTCCTGAAGGCGGCTCTGGCCCTCAGGGGCGTAGAAGGTCATCACCGCATCAGCATCGAGGGGCTCGGCGTGAGAGAGCCCGTAGATGGCGTACACACCAGGGGTCCAGCTCACGGCGCCGGTCTCGACCACCATCTCCCAGCCCCCGACCCGGGCGAGACTCTCCGCCTCGCGCATCAGGGCTTCGCTGCGTTCGAGGTTGATCTCCACCCTGCGGCGGGCGGTGATGTCCTGACACTGCAGGCGCATGAGCCTGTTCGAGCTGTCGGGGATACGACGCAAACGCAGAAAGATCTCGTAGCCCGCGGGGTGCGTGCCGCGACACTCGCATTCCATCTGCACGGACTGTGGCCGCAGGATCAGCTCGACGAGGGCGCGATCTTCTGGGTAGATGCGCCGGAGCAGATGCTGGTGTGTGGGCGTCGTCTGTGCATCGTACCCCAGCATCTTGAAGATCTGAGGCGACCACTGCACCTCGGCGGTGGGGGCCGCGTGTTGCCACGTGATGGTGCCCAGGCGACCCATCTCCCGAACTTCGGTGAGCATCTGCCGGGTCTCGGTGAGACTGTGCTCCGCGCCGACGTCGATGAAGGTGCACGCTGTGCGGGCGTGCAGCCCACCTTCCATCTCTCGCGTCGCCAGCAGGCGGAAGTGCTTGGGCGGCCCTGCGCCTTCCAAGGTGACCACCTCGTCGAGATGGTCTTTGCTGCGCAAAAAGGCCGAGCACCATCGCTGCACCGAAGGCAAAGAGCCCTTCAGGAAGTCGGTGAGCGCGTGGTTCATCACCACCTGAGGGTCTTTTTGGCCAAAGGCGTCGAGGGCCTTCGAATTCACCTCGATGACCCGCCCGTTGAGCATCTGCATCAGCTGATCTGCATGGGGTAGGGCAGGATCTATGGGCGGATCGTGGGCCAGCCAGACTGTGGCCACCTGACTCTGCTCCAAGAAGGTGGAGTGGCGGTGGGTGACGCGGCGCTCGTTGGTGATGTCGGTGAAGTTCACCAGCACCACCGGCTCCGGGGCGCGGTGATCATCCACATATTGAGCGTTCACCTTCAACCACACCCGGGTGTGGTTGAGCGGGCGCCAGACCCCCATGACCACACCTTCCACTAGGCTCTGCGTCGTACGCGCGCGGCTCGAGGGGTGCATCTCGCCGGGCATTTCGGCGCCATCTTCTCCGATGACACGCCAGTTTGGATCCAGGGTCGTACGACCCTGAATCTGATCGAGGGTCAGGCCGAGCAGGCGCAACGCTGCCGGATTGGCGTACACGATGGCCAGATCAGAGGCACGGTGAATGACGATGCCTTGATCGAGGTGAGCCAGGGCCAGAATCGGATCGAGGCTGTAGAGATCGGAGATTGAGCCCTCACCCACAGAGTCGAGGGCTTCGAGGCGGGCCTTGAGTCGTCGATTCTCTGCGTTGAGGCGTTCGAGTTGAGCCTTGAGCATCTGATGCGCGTGATCGCGCTCCTCAACCAGGGTCACCGCGGGATCGGTGTCGTCCTGCATGACTCGAACTCCCATCCAGGTCTTGTTGACTGGGCTCGAAACAATATGTGGGTTTTTGAGTTTGCCCTGTCCCAGTGTTGAATCGAACTCAAGTAGAGTCAACCCGTATCGACGCCATTCATACCCACACCACCGAGGGGACTTTCCAAAACCGCAGAGTTGACGTAGTTTCCTCGCCTCTCGTGGAAAGGTGGTGCTCGGTGTCACAGATGAATACGACCCTCTGGCTGCGCAGTTTGACCTTTTCTGCCCTGGCCCTGAGCGCCGTCGCCTGTGGTGAGGCTGAGCAGACTCCGGACACACCTCGAGAGGCTGTGGAGTCTGCTGAAACCCTGGACCAGGCCTGGCCTGGTCGTGATCCTAAGACCGACGCCACGTGTCATCAGCGGGCTGCCTGGTGCCCTGCCCGAGATCTTGCTCCATGGTCCAGCCTCACCGAGCAGGCAGTGTCGATCCGGTTCAACATCGGCGACGTCGACCCCAAGAGCGTGGTGACCTCGGAGGAGACCGAGACCACGGCCACCGACGGCGCTGTGGAGATCAACACCCGGGTGAGGACCACCGCCGAGGCGTCGAGCTTCGGCCTCATCAAAGAGTTCGCCCCGTACTATGTCGAGGTGGAAGGCCCTGGTGTGCTCGAGGTGGAGATCATCCCCGAGCAGGCCGACGACGAGGCCAGCTGGTTGATCTTGACCCCTGAGATGGAGAAGTTCGGGCGCTTCGACGGCCTCAAGGCCCAGGTGACCACCGAGAAGGGTGGCCTGATCAAGGTGGCGGTGCTCCCAGAGTCGGCCCACGCCGAGATGCACGGCGGTGAGCTGGTGGCCACCTTGAAGTACGAGATCGAAGCCCGCTGGTACCCTCAGAGCCCCGATGAGACCGGCCGCTCTGACGAGGGCAGCCGGGTCGAGTAGCTCTGCCTGGGGCTGGCGTTCAGTCCAACCCGTCCTGAGCGAGGATGGCGCCGATGGCCCGAGCGGCGCGGTTGAGGGCGTCTCGGCCAGGGTACCCCGCCATGGCCACCACCCACCGACGTCGTGAGTTGTAGCGGTAGACGTAGATCACGTCGCTCATCCAGTTCTCCGAGAAACCGGGCTTGTGATAGAAGGCCACTTGTCCCTTCTTGAAGCGCGACTCGATGCCCTTCACGATCTCCATGCCCCGCTTTCGGTTGGACTTCAGCGCGTTTCTGATGGCTCGCAGCTCGCGAATGCCCAAGTTGTAGCGCTGACTCGACGGGATCTGTTCATGGAGCATGAGCCGGCGCATGACCTCGGCGAGATCTTCCAGGCTGGCGCAGGCCGAGCTGTACTTGCACGCATAGGTCTTCTTCGACGAGCGGGATGGGATCGTGCGCTTCTTCGAGCCCTGTCTCAATTTGATCTTCGGCGATGTGCGGAAGTGGTCGGCGCCCGTCAGCGGCAACCAGCGCGACTTCTCGTAGGGCTTGTGGATCGCCGCCGTCGGCGCGCCTTTGCGGGCGAGCACCCTGCCGTTCATCCAGTCATAACCTGCGAGCTGTGACAGGCGATTGTGGGCGATGTTGTTGCTGGGCCCCAGGGCGTCGGCGATCAGGTCGGCCACGCGATAGCTCTTGGGGCCGCCCTTCTTGTCATAGAAGGTTGCCGAGGTGTTCACGCCGAACCCCCTGGATCTCAGATAGTCCAGGGCGGCCACCCCGGAGAAGAGCTTGATGGTGGAGGCGGGGTTCCAGTGCGTGTCGTCCCCCGTGCTCTTCCACTGGAAGGTCTCGGTCTTCACCACCCGGGTGCGGCTCTTGTTGAGGGTGTACTGCACCACCAGCGCCTTGAACTTCGCCGGAGGCCGGAAGCCCTCGGCCCGCATCAGGCTCTCGAGATCTGCCTTCTTGCCCTTGCGTCGGGTGCTGCGCTTGCTGCTGCGCCGCCTCGACGTGCTGGAGCTTCGGGGCTGAGTGCAGCCTCGGGGGATCTTGAGCGTGGCTCCGGCGCGGATGGAGGTGCCCGAGAGCCCGTTGTGAGCCTGGATACGCTCCACTGTGCAGTCGAAGCGCGCTGCGATGCGCCCCAGGGTGTCTCCACGCTCGATGGTGTACGTACGGGCCTCGGCGGCGGAGATCACCGCAAAGAGTCCGCACAACAGGCTGGCCGCGACACGGTTCATGTGAGGAGAGACCTCCCAGCGGGGCAGATGGCGCTGATGTCAGCGCCCGGTGATCGAGAAGTGCATGAAGTCTTTGATGCGCCCTTCGATGGTGCCGCCCCACTTCCAGAACTCACCAAAGGCGGAGTGCACTGGCCCCCCTTCGACGACGGTGGTCTTGGGGCGCTTCTCTGGATCCCAGGCCCCACCGACCCGGAGCGAGCAGCGCTTGATGTCGGCGGCGGTCTTGGGGGCCTTCTTCAAAGCGCAGCGTGCGTACAGGCCGTTGTGGCCGGCGTTCACGTCGATGGCTGTACCGTAGGAGTGGTTGCTGAACTGCGTGCGCAGATCATCGACCACCTTCCCCCGAGTACGGCCCACCCGGTAGCCGATGAGGGTCTTGATTTTGAAGCCGCTCTCTTTGGCTTGGAGCAGCGCTTTGCTCACGGCCTCAGCGTGGTGCTTGCACACTGTCACTTTGGGCAATCCCTCGAGTTCGAGGGTGGTCTGATCCTCACTGCACACGGTACAGCGGGGATCGTCCGGATCCTTCTCTTCGTCGGTGAGCTCTGCCCGGGTCTTGCGCACCTTCTTGCGGCCCACCACCTTCTTCTTCTTCACGTGCCACGAAGACGTACGGTAGGTGCACACCTCTCCACCGGCGTCACCTACGCTCTCAGCCCCTGCATCTCCCACAGAGAGCGTCAACGCAGCGAGGAGCAGTGATGGGATCAAGGCTCTCAACGACGCCTCCGCTTCTTGCGCTCTGCCGGCGGCGGCGGGGTGGTGCGGGTGATGGTGAGGGGGATCTCATCCTCCTTGAGGCGGGTCCAGGGCACCACGTCGCGCACGCGCTTCACCCAGGGCTGGTCGAGCCACTCCTGGAAGTTGCGGCCCAGGTGGGCGTTGTACCGGTAGTCGCCGTTGCTCTTCATGCTGGCCACAGTGCGCAGGAGCCACCCGTCTTCGGCGAAGTTGAGGGCTTTGATGTTCTCTCGATAAACCTTTTTGAAAGGCCAGTATTCCTCGGCGTTCGACACGTACAGCACCCGGATGGGCACCCCGAGGGCCCGAGAGGCGTCGCCGAGGCCCTTCATGGCCTGCTCGCCGATGAGGTTGCACAGCATGGGGCGTACGCGATCCGCCATGACCAGCTTGCGGATGAAGGCATATGAAGCGTCATCGGTGACGAAGCTGGGGATCCCCGCTTTGGGCAGGGTGGCCTTGAGGCGCTTGAACCGCCGCACCACCTTGGGCCGGGCGATCTTGAACACCCGGATGATGTGATCGCGATCAGGGTGCTCGGCGTAGATGATCTTGAGCAGCGAGGTGGCCTTCTTGAGGTGCTGCTTCTCCCAGAGCCCCAGGAACGCCTCGCGGCTGTCGGCCTCTTTGAAGAAGCCCACGTAGGCCCAGTGCAGGTGCCGCACCCACGGATCGTAATCGGTGAGCCACACCAGCTCCGCCTTCATCCAGTCGGCGAACAGGTAGGCTTGATCGGTGCCCACCCCCATGTAGGCGCCGCCGATGCCTTTGATGGTGTCGTGGAACTTGTGCAGGTTGCGCTCGTCTCCAGTGAGATAGTGGCGCCCCTGAAGCTCTTTGCGGCTGGCCAGCAGCAGCTCGGGGGCCTTGTCCTCAGCAGTGTCCCAGAAAAGGCGCTTGTGGGCCTCGTCGAGGGGGCCGTGGCCGTTGGGTGACGCCTGAGCAGAGGCGGACTGAGCGAAGAACGCGATCGGCAACAGCAAGCCGAGGAGCGCGGTGAGCAGCATCGGTCGGCGCATGGGCCCTCCGGAGCGTGGGGTGGAGTGGACAGTGAGCGCACCCCCCGAAGGGAGAACGGTGGGTGCTGAACTGCCATGATCCGCCGGCGTTGCCAACCCCTCTCAGGGCTTGAGCGTCGTCGGGCAGCGGTGAGAGACCGGATAGGGCAGCGAGATCTTCACTGTGGTGTGTCCTTTGACTTGAACCGTCTGCCGGTGGGGCCTGCGGCCACGCACGGAAACCTCGAGAGTATAGGTGCCCTCACTGGGGAGCAGGCGGGTGAAGTGACCGTCTCGACAGCGGGCGCGCCAGCGCTCTCCGTTGTTCAGGGCGATCTCTGTGATGTGCACCTGAGCCCCCACGGGGCGCCCCCGTGCGTCCACCACCTCGCCAGAGATCGTGGGTCCGTCGACGACACGATCGAGAAGCACGGGCCACGTCGTGCGCACTTTCTCGATGATGCGTTGCCGCCGCTCGGGGTGCACCGGCGTCCAGATGGCCCCTTCCACGAGCATGGCCACAGTACCGTAGGTGTGCATCAGCCAGTCCTGGTCGACCCCGTCCACAGGGTAGAGGTTCTTGAGCACAGGCACCGGCCGGCCTTGCGGGTGTTCGCCCACCGCGGCGGCCATGGCCTCGGCGAGAGGCATCGCCACGTCGGGCTTCGGATTCTCCACTTTCTCGATGGTGTAGGGGGTGAGCACGGCGATGGTGCCAGTGTGGAACGACAGCGAGGCGGCGAAACGCTCAGCATCAGCGAGCTTCATGATGGCCTTGACCTCGGGCTCGGTGGCGGGCCCCTCACCGCGGAAATATCTCGAGTACGGGTCAGATCGGCTACCACGCTCTCCGTGAGCGCCCCACATGAAGGGGTAGTTCCGGTTGAGATCCACCCCCTCGAGGGGGCTCAGGTGACCATCTTCGTCCACATCACGTCGGTTTTTACGGCCCGCCTTCGAGGTCTCGCGCAAGTACGCGGCGTTGCCGTCCGGGTTCACCAGAGGCACACACCAGATCGCCAGGGTGGAGAGCCACCGTCGCGGTGGACCTGATGTGCCTTCGGCAGCGGCCTTGAGCAGCTGGCGGGCGGCATCGAGGGTAAAGTCCACGGAGAGCAGCTCGTTGCCGTGGTGGGCACCGTTGATCAAGACCGAGGGTCGTCGAGAGATGTCTGCAGAGTGGATGTCGTCGGCGATGAGCAGACCATAGATGGGCCGGCCGCCGTGGCTGGTGCCCAGACGTTCGAGTCGGCTGTGGCGTGGGAACCGCGCCGCGAGGGCCTCGAGAGTGGCCTGAACCATCTGCGGATCCGAGTAGCCCGCGTCGAAGAAAGGGTCTGCGGCAAGCTGGCCGCGTACAGCCTCGTCGACGGCGTGATAGCGCGGATCTCTCAAGCGCCAGGGCGGAGAAGGTACGAGATCGCCGAGACGGTGATCGGCGCAGTGATGGCGCTCGAGCCCGTCGACATCTGTGAGAAAGCTGACCTTTCCGCGACGGCTGGTGGCCATGACCTGACCATAGGGTGCACCATCGACGTCTTCTGCGGGCAATGCCATGACGATGGGGGGCTCGTAGACTGCAGGCATCGTCGGGGCAGGCAGGGTACACAGAGGCCGCCCGGAGAGTCGCCGAACGCCCCCCACCCATCGTCGACGCGGCAAGAGGGCGATGCCCTTCAAGGCCCTGGTCTTGATCTCCGAGCCGCGATAGAGCCCCGCCCCAAGTGGTGTCTGACGGTCGGGATCAAAGGCCGTTGCCACCAGAGTGTCGCCCAGAATCCGCAGGGTGATTTGAACCCGCTCACGGTTGAAAAACGATCTGAACCGGAAACGGGCGAGCACCCTGGTGCGCTTGCCCTTCACTTGAACCAGGGCGGCCCGTCGGCCGGCCAGGCGAATGCCCAGGCCGGTGCGCACCTTGCCTCGCTTGGGGGCCGCGGCGAAGAGCAGAGTGCCTCTGATCTCCGTCGGTGTGTCGAACTCCGCGGTGAGGGCCATCGAGATGCTGTGATCAGCAGAGAGCGGCGTCCACCAGATCTCCGAAGGGCTCTGAGGGGCCCAGGCCCCGTTCACGGTGGACCACTGTGCATCGTCATCGCCTGAAGCAGGTCGCCCTTCGTCGATGAAGACCCATCCCTCGAGATCAGGCGCGCAGAGCGCCGTGGTGATCAGGGACAGGTACACGAGCGGGACCAGGAGAAAGTTCCGGATCTTCACCATCTACTCAGTATGGGGAGCCAGTGTGGAAAACGCGACCTGCGATCAGGGCCAGGGAATGGCCTGTGGGTCAAGTCCGACAACACAATGAAAGGAGAGCAGACGATTCGCTCAACAGCTGGGCGCTCGACAACTGGGCGCTCAACAACTGGGCGCTCAACAACTGGGCGTCTGGGCCTCGGGGCGAAGGGCCTGCACCCGGCGTACGATGGCCGGACCCAGGATGTCGTCAGGGAAGGGGGGCAGAGCGCCGGGATCGATGGCCTCTTCAACAGGGGTCATCGACCAGCCCTCAGGGCCATAACGTACCGGCAGCGCTTTGCTGCCAGGGGCCGGCGAGGGGCAAATCTGAAGCTCCGATGTAATCGACATGGGGACCTCCTCGATGACCCGAGGTGCCGTGGGCACGCTCGAGTGGTGGGGATGCTAGCGAAACACCCCAGTTCGAATCCGCCCGATCTGTACAGATATCTCGATTTGTATCGAGCAGGGCAGACTCTGGCTGGTCCCGACGAAAGAGATCAGCTCAGAATTCTCAACTCAGAATTTTCTGGAGCAACGGGTGCAGGTCGTCCGTCAATTCCCCAGGAAGCACAGAACCCTTGCTGCTGGCCATGGCCGACATGAACAGATCGAGGCCACGGCTGTGGTCGTTGGTGGTGGCCAGACGGTCACACTGAGCTTCGGGGGCCTCGCGCATGGCCTCGAAGGCGATGGTGTCGAGCATGTGATCCGCAGCATCTTCGGTGATGATGGCCTTGCCGTGCTGAGCCATGGTGCTTTCTCCTCATCGGTGACTTGAAGTGGGCCTTTCGACCCGCGCTCTGAGTTAATCGGTCTTATCCGGAGGACTTTTTAGGGGGGTGAGCGAAAAAAAATGCGAAAGATGGCTAAATGGTCGAATTGGAAGAAATAAAAGCTGGTCGTTTTTTCTGCTTCTCCCTTGGGAACGATATCTCAGGTGGGGGGTGGGTCATCGCGACCACCCCAGAAACGGTCAGTGTGGCCCTGAGCGAAGGGGTCTGGTCGTGCACCCCCAATGGGCTGGCCATCGAACAGATGGGCTGGCTGGTGGAGCACATCGTGCTGCGTCTTGAGGCCCTCGACGGGGTCACGTGGGTCGGCGAGGGCACCCTCGACCCGGAGCTGGTGGCCCGACATGAGCAGTGGCTGGCTCAACCACCCTCGGCCCGGGTGATCACCAACGCGCCACCTCAGGTGCTCGTCGCTGCGCTCATGGGTGAGGTCGAGGGATGATGTACGTGGCGTCGGTGCACGTGAGCCAGGGAGAGATCGCCGATCACGCCTCTGTGCTGGCGGTGATGCACGCTGCCTTCGCAACAACCCGCGAGACACCGTATCCGTCGAGCGCTTTGAAGCTGACCCTGGCAGATCTCGCCGAGACGCAGACTCTTGTTGCTCGAGGAGAAGATGCCCAGGTGCTCGGCGCCGTGACCTGGGCACTGCGAGGGCAGGCGGTGTCGTTCAGTCGCCTGGCGGTCGAGCCATCACGGCAAGGGCAGGGGATCGGCAGCGCGATGGTTGAGGCTATAGAGCATATGGCCCGTAGGGTGGGGGCCGCTCGGGTGGAGTGCACCGCTCGATCCATATACCCTGACAATCGTAGCTTTTACGCCCGCCGTGGGTACGTCGTGGTGGGCTACTCCGGCCGCTATGGCGTCCCCGATATTCGCACTCACCTCACCTTACCTCTGGGGTGATCTCGGGAAACTGTTGCGTTCAGCGGCGTCACAGATACACTCCCCCCCGCAGCGATGGCGCTGCATTGGAGGTATTATGGCCAAAGAAGAAGCCATTACGGTCGAGGGGACGGTCATCGAGCCTCTCCCCAACGCGATGTTCCGGGTCGAGCTCGAGAACGGTCACAAGATCCTGGCCCACGTCTCTGGGAAGATGCGCAAGTTCTTCATCCGCATCCTGCCCGGTGACAAGGTCACCGTCGAGGTGTCCCCCTACGATCTCACTCGCGGTCGGATCACCTACCGGGCCCGTTGAGCCTGAGCGAGCCCGCACCGCCCTTTGTCGATCTTCAGCCCCTCGGACGGGGGGCCATGGGGGTGGTGTTTTCAGGGCAGCACCCTCGCAGTGGTCGGGCGGTGGCCCTCAAGGTGCTCACCGACAAGGGTGCTTTCGATCCTCGCTATCAACGTGCCTTCCGTGAAGAGGTTCGTGCCTCAGCGGCGCTGGACCATCCCCGCATCGTCTCCACCTTCGACGTGGGACGTCTCGCGGCACCTCTGAAGTACGTCGACGACGGTTGGCAGGCGCTGTGCCCTGAGGGCAGCCCCTTCCTGGTGATGGAGCGGGTACACGGCGAGCCCCTCACCCGATGGCGAGGGCAAGTGCAGTGGGCACCGCTGAGGCACATCGTGCTCGCGCTGCTCGATGCCCTGGCCCACGCCCACGCCCGTGGGGTGATCCATCGCGATCTCAAGCCGTCGAACGTGCTGTGGTTCCCCTGTAAGGGGGCCTTCGATCTCAAGCTCACCGACTTCGGACTGGCCCACGCTCTCGATCGAGACGGCCGTTTATCGGGTGGCCTGGCTCGAGGAGGCACGCCGGCCTATATGTCACCCGAGCAGATCGAAGGCCGATGGCGCGACTTCGGTCCATGGACTGATCTCTACGCACTCGGCTGCCTGATCCACGCTCTGGTCTCTGGCCACTCACCCTTCGCCCGGCCCACGGCGAAGGCCAGTCAGGAGGCTCACCGCACCCTGACTCCTCCGCCGCTCCTGCTCGACGAGGCACCGCCGGGATTCTCCGCCTGGGTTGATCGCTTGCTGTGTAAATCGCCAGAGGGACGGTTTCGATGTGCGGCTGATGCAGCCTGGGCCTTCGTCGGCCTCGACGAGCGCCCTTTCGAGGGCCCTGTGCCCTGGGTGGCCCCCCTGGGCATGGAGCAGGGGCCTGCACCGCTGGAGGAGCCTGCCAGCGAGCCGTCGACGGCATGGTACCCCTCAGGTGCGCAGGAGGTCTGGTTCGACGCCGTCACCGCCGTGGGCGCCAGCCCGCAACCCTCAGATGCCCCACCGATCCCTACAGACTGGCGCACCCCGGGAGTAGAGGACGGCCGTTGGGCGCCGCGCCCCCCTGGCATGGGCCTCGCCCTGTTTGATCAGAGATCCACCCCTCTTGTGGGCCGCGGTCCCCTGTGTGACGAGCTGTGGTCCAGCCTGAGGCTCGTCGACGCCTTCCGCGGCCCCCGAGGTGTGGTGCTGGAGGGCGCAGGTGGAGTGGGCAAGAGCACGCTGGCGCGCTGGCTGACCCTGAAGGCCTCTGCCTTGGGCGCCGCCACAGTGCTCAAGGCCACCCACAGCCAGAGCCTGGGGCCCTTTGACGGCCTGGGTCCGATGGTGGCCCGGGCCCACCAGTGCCTCGGCCTGAGCCGGGAGGCGCTGAAGGCACGCCTCGATGAAACCTTGAGCAAGTGGTCCATCGGCGGATCAGCGGAGGCCCTCACGGGGGTCATCGCCGGAGATTTGCCCGGCACACGGGGGGTGAGCCGGTTCGAGCGCCTCGCCGATCACCTCGGGCGCCTTGCCCGACAACGACCGCTCATCGTGTGGGTGGACGATGCACAGTGGGGCCCCGAGGCGTTGTCCTTCGGGTTGCATCTTTTCGACCAGGCCGCTCGGGGCAGGCCCTTGCCGATCTTGATGGTGATCACCATCAACACCGATCGTCCGCCCTCGGGTCGAGCGGAGATCCTGCTCCGACGCTGGCGCCAGCGCCCCGAGGTGCAGCGCCGCCGCATCGACCCTTTGGAGGCCCCCTCGATGGGGGCACTGGTGACCGAGATCCTGGGGCTCTCGCCGCCCCTTGCTCAAGAGGTGATCCGTCGCACACGGGGCAACCCGCTCTTCGCGGTGCAGCTCGTGGGCGACTGGGTGCACCGTGCGCTCCTGGAGAGCGGCCCTGAGGGTTTTCGACGCACAGGCGAAGCGCCCGAGTCCCTGCCCGACGAGCTGCACCTGCTCTGGCAGGACCGTCTCCGGTACGCCCTTCGGGTGCTCACCTTCGACGGGTGGTGGGTCATGGAGCGCGGCGCCATCCTGGGCCAGACGGTCGATCTCCGCGAGTGGGCTGCCGCCTGCGGCTTCGATCGTGGTCCCGCCCGTGAGCGCATGGATTTACTGCTCAACCGCCTCGCCGACGAGGGGTTGATGCTGCCTCAAGCAGAAGGCACCGAGGCGTGGCGCTTCGTGCACCCGATGCTGCAAGAGGCGTTGATACGGCACGCTCGGGAGTCGGGGCGTCTGGTGGCGCATCATCTGGCCTGCGCCCAGATGCTCGAGGGCAGGAGAGTCCCCCTCGACCAGGGGCGCCGTGGAGAGCATCTGCTCGCCGCAGGTGAAGCTCACCAGGCTCTCAAGCCCCTGTATACCGCCGCCTGGGATCGCGCCATCGCTCGAGACTTCGAACGGGCTGAGATCTTTGCCCGGCGCTGGCGCGCTGCTGCGCGTCAGTCTGGCCTGAAGGCTGACGATCCGCGGCGGGGGCAGGGCGTGATCCTCGCGAGCCGTATCGCCCGGGGCCGAGGGCAAGGGCGCCGCAGCCGGTGGATGATCGAGGCTCTGGAGAAAGCGGCCCGGCGCTTCGGCTGGGGTGAGGTGCGAGCCCGGGCCCTCGTTGATCGCGCCTGGGCGCTGGAGAACGAAGGCCTCTGGGCACAAGCGGCCGATCTACTCGACGAGGCTGCAGAGCTGGCTCACGACTTGGGATTGAGGGGTCTCGAGGCATCTACGCGACGGAACCTCGGGGCGATCCTCATGCAACGCGCAGGGGCCGAAGAGGCCCGGCGACCCCTGCTCGCCGCGATGGATCTGCACCGTGGCGGTCGATGGCCTCATGGTGAGGCGTTGTGTCATCTCGAACTGGCACAGCTCGATCGTATGCACGGCGCGTTGAGCGAGGCTGCGGCGCATTGCAAGCAAGCACGGGCGATCTTCGAGCGATGCAACGCCCCCTGGGGTGTCGCCGCCGCTGACCTGGAGCAGGGCCGGGTGTGTCAGGCCCTGGGTGATCTGTCGGCTGCTGAATCTCTCATCGCCGGCGCCGTAGAACAGTATCGAGCCACCCAGAGCGAGGGCCGCCCTGTGGCGGAGCTGTCTCTGGCCTGGGTGCGCCTGGCCCAGGGGCACGTGGAGCAGGCCCGTACGATCTTCGATACGGTGGAGGGCCACTTCGCCAGGGCAGGGCGCCGTGGTCGGGCGTTGAGCGCCACCCTCGGTCGCCTCGCCGTGGGCCTCGGGGTGACCACCGAGCTGCATTGGGATCGGCTGCTCGAGCGCGTAGAGGTGGAGCTCGCCGCCCACCACACGCGGGAGATCGACCACTTGCTTCACATGCTGAGAGCGCTCGCTGATCGGTTGGGCACCGAGGAGCAAATCGAGGCCCTGGCCGCGTTGAGGCTTGAGCCTGACCACCTTCAGAGAGAGGAACGCCCATGATCACCCTGATGGTTTTGAGCGCTGTACTCGCCGGCCCGTTCCCGCCTCTTACCGAAGACGGCAAGCCGAACATTCAGAGCCGCGCTGCGGTGGTGATCGATCTCGACACGGGAAAGACCCTCTATGCCCGGAAGGCCGACGAGGTGAGAGCCATCGCCTCGATCTCCAAGGTGATGGCCGCTCTGGTGGTCTTGGACAAGGGCCTCGACCTCGAGGCTGACACCCGCCTGAAGAAAGAGGATTGGGCGGCGGCGAAGGGTGGCCCGTGGGGTCGACTCAAGCCCGGATGGCGCATCAACCACCGCGATCTACTCGAGGCGGCCCTCGGGGCCTCGGACAATGTGGCAGTCATCGCCATGGGGCGGGCCGTGGGCCTCAGCCCCAAAGCCTTTGGCAAGGCCATGACCGCCAAGGCGAAGGCCCTGAGCTTGAAGCACATGAAGTTCAGAGAGCCCACGGGGTTGAGCTATCGGAACAAGGCCACGGCCCGTGAGGTGGTCGTCCTGCTCGCCGAGGCCATGAAGCGTCCCGAGCTCGCCGATATCCTCAAGGCGCCCACGTTCTCCATCGAGCCCGTGGGCACCAAACGCCGCCTTGAGTATCGGCACACTGTGCGCCCGCTCTGGGGCGGTAAGTGGGTGATCCTCGGGGGCAAGACCGGCTTCAACAAAGCGGCGAAGTACAGCGTAGTCATGGCCAGCAGGCTCAAAGACGGCCGCCGGCTGGGCATGGCCTTCCTCGGTGCTGACGGCAAGCTGACCCGCTTCGGAGATTTTGGCCGGGTCATGCACTGGCTCAAAGAGGCCCCCAAGGGGCAGACCTTCAAGGCCAGCTCAGATAAAAAACAATCAGCCAGGGCCATGCCCAAACCTGACAATCAGGTGTCAAAGGGCCGGGGTAAACGGAGCGTGAAGACCACCCACGCTCGCCCCGAGGCCGGTCGAGCTTCTGCGAAGAAGGCCAAAGCCAGGCGCGCAGAGGCCGAGTCAGAGCCGCCGAGGGTGCGGGACGAAGACGCCCCCCCGGGCTGGAGCAATCCCTGATGGGCACCCCGTTCAAAGAGCGCCTCAACCAGGCCGCCATCTCCGACATCGCCACGGCCGTACAGAGCGCTTGGGCAGAGTTTCCCGCCGCTGCGTTCATTCAGACCGCCAGCGATGGCCTCGACGCCCTCGAGCTGATGGCCCGAGTGGCCCAGATCGCTCAGGCGTTGGGGCAACACTTGCCCGACGACTTCGCCACGGCCAGCGATGTCCTGGTCCGTGCCCTCGGTGAGGCTGCACCGGTCGATGCGCCTGAGGCCGCTACGCGCGAAGGGCAGGGCATCCGAGGCTTTCTCGCGCTGCCGGTCACCCGGTGGGTGGCGGACTCTGGCCAGGAAAACCCTCAGGCTGCTCTCCAGGCCTTGGGGGAGATGACCAGCCGGTTCAGCGCTGAGTTTGACATCCGGGCCTTCATCGCCCAACACCCTGAGATCACATGGGCTCAGCTGAAGGTCTGGGCCACCGATGCAGATCCCCATCGGCGACGGCTCGCCAGCGAGGGACCGAGGCCCTACTTGCCATGGGGCCGTAAGATCAAAGCCCTCATCGAGGATCCGGCACCTGGGCTCGAGATCCTCGAGATGCTCCGCGACGATCCTGAGCTGTACGTGCGGCGGTCGGTGGCCAACCATCTGAACGACATCGCCCGCCACCAGCCCGGTCTGGTGGTGCAGGTGGCCCGTCGATGGTTGGAGGAGCCCCTCGAAGGGGAGGCCCTGGCGCGACGGCGTCAGATGGTGCGTCACGCTTTGCGGGGGCTGCTCAAGAAGGCCGATCCGGGGGCTCTGGATCTCATGGGATATCACCGAGAGAGCCCCGCGCAGATCGAAGGTCTCAGCGCCGACGACACTGCGAGCCTTGGCTCTGCGCTCACATGGTCCTTCGAGGCTCACAACCCCTCAGATGCACCTGTTCAGGTGCGCCTCGACTATGTGCTGCATCGACCCCTCGCCAAGGGCAAGATCGGCACGCGCATTTGTCACATCGCCGAGCGGCAGCTTGAGGCCGGCCAGCGCGTGCTCTACGACCGCACTCACAGCTTCAAGGCTGTCACCACCCGATCTGACTATCCAGGGGCGCATCGCATCGAGGTGCGGATCAACGGTGTGGTGAGATCAGAGGTGGGTTTCGAGGTGGTGACGGCCTGAGTAGGGCGCCTGTCGGAGCAGGGCACCTGTCAGAGCAGGCTGCCCACCCAGAAGGCGCCCACCCAGGCACCCAGCGCCGAGCCGATCGTGGCCAACGTGGCCACCACCAGCACCCGTAAGAACGGGTTGCGGTAGAAGCCCTTCATCGTCTGCACATCTTGGGGAATCCGCTCGCAGTCTTCCACCGTGGGTTTTCGTAACCAGGCCTCAACCAAGCCCACCACCATACCTGCGCCCAGCGCCGGGTTGAGCGAGGTGATGGGAGAAGCGATGAAGGCCGTGAGGATGGACAAAGGCTTGCCCATACCCACTGCTGTGAGCAGCGCACACATGATGGAGTTGGGCAGGATCCAGGCGTAGAGCATCTGGCTCAGGCCCTCGCCCTCGTGCTTCTGGTAGCCGAAGTAGAAGGCGATCAAAATCAGCGCCGGGATGACCCACTTGAGGGCCTTCACCCACAAGCGAGTAGGCGGGATCACCGAGAGGGCCTCTCGATCGGCCCCCTTGCCGAAGTGAGCCACCATGCCTGGGACGTGGGCCGCCCCCACCACGGAGACCACCGTCTTACCAGGGGCGTCTTCCGTGGCCGACATCAGAAAGTGATCGCGCTCGTCGATGAGGGGCCGCTTCACCCCAGGGATGCGTCGGGCGAACTCCGCCATCATCTCCCCGAGGGTGTCTTTGTCTTTCATCTTCTCGAGGGTCTCTTCGGTGAGCTCTTCGCCCTCACCGAAGAATGACCCCATGAGCTCGCCGAGCACCTTGAAGCGATCAAGGAGCGACATGTTGTGCCAGGTGCGCTTGAGCGTTGCCTGGATGTTCCGATCGGCGAGGACCAACTCGGCATCGTGCTCCCTGGCTTTCTCGATGGCCGCGGTCATCTCGGCGCCGGGGTTCACCCCCAGCTTCTCGCCCATCTGCTTCTGGTAGGCAGAGAGGGCGAGGTTCGATAGCAAGAACAGCACCTTGCCCTGCTTGATGATCTGGAAGATGTCGAGCTTCCGCCAGCGATCGGGATCGTTGAGGGTGTCATAGCGGGTCTGACACAGCTCGACGCACACCGTGTCGGGCTGCAGCGTGTCGATGACGTGTTTGACCTCGTCGACGCTGCGCTGGCTGATGTGGGCGGTGCCCACGAGATAGAAAGTGCGGCCGTCACGCTCGAGGACGGTGACATTCTCGAAATCGGGGTTGGGGCTGTTCATGCAGGTCGCTTCTGTGGCCAGATCGGGGGCTGGCAGGGTACATGACTCGATACCCAGCGGCAATGAGAGCCCCCATAAATCGCCGAAGCCCTTAGAGGTTCCAGGTTCTGGGCCTGTCACATCGGTGGGCGCCTCACCCGCCCGGGGCCGGGGTCATCTGAAGCAACTGCTCGAGGCTCTTCGGGTCTTGGGCCACCCGCATGGCCTCGTCGAGATCCACCATGCCCGTGGCCACCATCTCCGCCAGCGAGACGTCGAAGGGCAGCATGCCTTCCTGACGGCCTGTCTGTAGCTGGCTGACCATGAGGTGGGTCTTGCCCTCGCGGATCAGGTTCGAGATGGCGTAGTTCACCCGCATCATCTCCACCACCGGCAGCCGGCGCCGGCCGTCGGCAGAGGGCACCAGACGTTGAGTGATCACCGCTCGGAGGACCTCGGCGATCTGGGTGCGGGCCTGCCCCTGCTGTGACTCCGGGAAGGCATTCACCATGCGCTCCACGGCCTGGTAGGCGCTGCCGGAGTGCAGGGTGGAGAGCACGAGGTGGCCGGTCTCTGCCGCGGTGAGCGCCGCTGACATGGTGCTCAGATCACGCATTTCGCCGAGGAGGATGATGTCGGGGGCTTCGCGCAGCGCTGAGCGCAGGCCGTGGGCGTATGACTTCACGTGAATGCCCAGCTCGCGTTGCTGGATCAGGCTGCGCTTGCCCTTGAAGCGATACTCGATCGGATCTTCGAGGGTGATGATGTGCTTGGGGTAGCGCTGGTTGATGTGCTCTACCAGAGCCGCCAGCGTGGTGGACTTGCCGGAGCCCGTGGGGCCACAGACCAGGATCAAGCCGTGGGGGAGCTCGGTGAGCACCGGCACGTCCCGGGGGATGTTGAGCCGCCTGAAGTCGGGCACCACGTCCCAGATCCAGCGAAAGACCGCGGAGATGCCCCGGAGCTGCTTGAAGACGTTCACGCGGAAGCGGCAGGCCTTGCGCGTGATGCGCGAGTTGAACTCGAGGGCGAGATCGACGCTGCCGGTCTCGTCGAAGGTGGCCCTGCGCTCTGGAGTGAAGGCGTCTTTGAGCAGCTGCATCAAATCCTGCTCTTCGAAGATCACCTCGGGTACGGGGATCATCTTGCCCATGATGCGCAACGTCGTGGACTCACCAGCGGCGATCACCACGTCGGAGGCCCCTTGCTCTACGGATTGCTCGAGCAGTTGATGCAGCGAGATCCCCCGGCGGTCCGATACAGGCTTCGGGGTGGCCACCTTGGGGGGCGGCGTGGCGTTCCGGCTCTCCTTCGAAGGTCGGACCACCACCGACCAGCCCTCTCGGCTACGTTGAATCTGCACCGTGAAGCGACCCATGTGGGGCACGCGGTAGCTGACCTTGAGCTCACCGGTCTTCTTGAGCAGTTGCCATTGACGATCGTCGCCGAGCAGGCACTCCAGGACCGCTTGCAGATCGTCTGATTCCAGGGCGGGCTCGGAGAGCGGTCGGAACCGGTTGCCGATGAACAGGGCAGGGGGCTGGAGGGTTTGGAGCAGCAGCGAGGAGGCCTGCTGGTCCAGCATGAGGCGCATCAGATTGTGCAGTCGCTCAGGGTACACCGTGAACTCACTTGGGCCCCTGGACAGTGGGGCGCTCGACTCGGGGCTCGCCGGCGATCACCCTCGACTGCGCGAAGGCCGAGGCTCAGCCGCAGCCGCCACAGCCTCCACCACACGAAGAGCCGCAGGACGAGCCGCAGGACGAGCCACAGGAGGAGCCACAGGACGAGCCACAAGAAGACCCGCTGTCGCCAGCATCGAAATCGCTCCCTCCTGCGTCTACCGTATCCGACCAGCCGCCAGAAGACACTTCCTCAATGACGGGATCTGCAGCAGCGGGCTCGCTGATGGCGGCGTCTACGGCGAGATCATCGCCGTCGAAGCTCACGGCGTCGTTGCCCACCCAGCCATCATCAGCATGGGCCGTGGCTTGATCAGCGGTAAAGAGGGCCTCGCCTGCAGGGTCGACCACCATCACGTCCGGGGTGTGCAAGGCCGCCACATGGCTGTGCACCATGGCGTCGACGAGCACGTAGTTCATGTACATGTAGTAGGGGTCGCTGTAGTAGTAGAAGAAAGGGTCCGCGTAGGCCCCGGAGCGCGCCCTGCTGGGCACCGGGCGGTATGCGGGCTTCGGGGCGTCGTCGCTGAAATCGAGCTTCCTGAAGCGGCCGATCTCGGTGGCGTCGGGGCGGATCACCTTGATGCCCGCCTCCTGAGACTTCACCACTGCACCTGGCACTTTCTTGCGGATTGCCTCTCCGAGGGTGCTCGTGAACTCCTCGAGAATCAGTCGGTAACCCGAGAGGGCGCCATCTTCCTTGGCGAAGGCCTTGACCCGATCAGCGTAGGCCTTGGCCGACTCGCCGGCCTGAATGCGCAGGCTCTCCACGCGGGCTGAGCACTTGATCTCCATCTCCGCTTCACCGAGGAGCACCTCGTTCTGAATGCACACGTCGATGATGACGTGCAGGCCGTTCACCGAGTGATCCAGGGCGAGGTGCATTTCTTTGAAGGCCCGATCTGCGAGCTGAGTGTGCTCGGCGGCCTCCAGAATGAGGGGCAGATCGTTGTCGACGTCATCGGTGTCGAGGTAGATGACTTTCTTGTCAGCGAGCAGCGAGATCGCGTTGTTGCAACCCACAGCGGCAAAGGCGTTCGCCAACCCTTCGAGCAGGGCGAGGGCACCGATGGTGAGGGCCTCCTTGCCACTGCGCAGGTCGAGCTCGGCGCCGAAGAGCGAGCGTACCCACTCAATGGGGCCCTTTCGGCGGAGGGTCTCTTCACTGGGCAGATCGACGGTGAGGGCAGCGTGCAGCATCAGTTCTGACCTTTCATTTCAGGCTCTGTTGGCGTTGGCGAACGGTGGAATGGAGCGCAGCGATTTGGTTGCCGGCGGTGCGCAGACGGCCCACGGCCACTGGATCTTCAGGGTTGGATCTGACGGCTCTGATCGCCGCGTCGAGCTCGCGGCGGAGTGGGTCGGCCTGTGACATCAGCTCAGTGGCCGATTCCGGCAGTCGCTCGACATCGATGATCAAGTCTGCGAACTGGCCTTCAGCCTCGTCGATGAGGGCCGTGGCATCACGCTCATGGCCCAGTCGCCGCCGGCGATGCACGATCGCCAGCAGCCCGACGAGGGCCACAGCACCTCCAGACAGGCCGATGACCAGACTCATGGGTGTCTCTCCTGCTTTGTCCCGAGCCTTGGCGAGGGCGTCGAGGGCTCCGGTGATTTTGAGGGCGTAGTGCCCTGTGATCGAGCGCGCCTCGAGGAGCACGTCGGTGATGCGCTCAGGTTCGAGCCCCCAGCCTACGGCCCGCCAAGCCTCACCATTGAACACCAGCAGCAGGTGAGACTCGGCGTCGAGGCCGAGGGCTGGCCAGACTGCAGATGATGCGCTCAAGGGCGCCCCTCGGGCGACGACCAGCACATAGGCCCGCAGGCCACGTGATCTCAACGTCGAGAGGGCCTCGCGGATCATGCGACGGCCCCCGGCCTTGAGCAGGCCCCCGCGATCGAGCAGGGGATCTGCACGGAGCGCTTCGGCGATCTGTGCTGGGGTCATGGGCGGGCCTCGGCGTCTTCGTCTGCATGAAGCTGAAGCCACAGGCCCTCGGCTCTGGCGGCTTCGTCGATGAGTACGTCCACCGTCGGATAATGATCATCTCGCTCGATGATGATGGTCATGAGGGGTGCACGACGGGCCAGGACCTTCAGCAAATCGTAGCTCTCGTCGGCGACTTCGACAGTGTGGCTGTCCACCCACCAGCCGTCGGCGCTCTGAAAGCCCCCTGCGAGGTGCACCTGCCACACCGCGTGCAGTGGGAAGCTGTGCAGATGGGCCTCGGCGTCGTAGCCGAAGTTGCGGCTGTTGTAGAGCACGTTGGTGAGATCCATCAGCAGTCCACAGCCAGTCTGCTCCACCAATCGGTGGGCGAACTCGCCCTCGGAGAGGGTGGAGCCTGGGAGGACGAAGGGTTGGGCAGTGATCTCCAGAGCCACGGGGGCCTGAACGCGATCTTGAAGATGCTTCACCCGGTCGGAGACCACGCTCAGGCCCGTCTCGGTGAGGGGGACCGGTCCGAGGTGTCCGAGATCACGCCCTGGGGCGCTCACTGTGGTGGCAAGATGGTCGCTCACCAGACGGGGGGCACTGCGGCGAGCGAGGCGGGCCATGGCGTCGACCCGCTCGGCCAGCGCGGCGCCACCAGGGCCTTCGAGGGGGGTGCCCATACTCAGCCCCACGCCGTGAAACACCAGGGGGAACTGCTCAGCGAGGGCGTCGAGCGCATCAGGATCACCATGAAAGTGCTCGGGGATGATCTCCAGCACTTCACAGCCTGGCCCCGGCCCCCGATGAAGCAGCGGGCGCCGATATCGCCTGCGGAAGCCGACACCAGCACCGAGCCAGACCCCCGCGCCCTCACGCTTCATGCCGGCCTCCGAGCGATTGCCACTGCACACGACCGCCGAGGCAGCGGAAGGCCGTGCGTACAGGCTGAGGATCCACGGGGAGCTCGCCCGATCTCAACGCAGTGACGAGCAGATCTGCGCGATGATCACAGGTAAACGTGCGGGTCGCGCCGTCCTCGATGCTCGCTGCGACATAGAGCTCGTAGACCAGGACGTCGGGGGCATAGGGGGCCACGGGACCATCTACGGCGATGATGGCGCGCAGGTGATCTTTGAGATGCGCCAGCGCCCGTATCCCCTCGGCGATGCCCGGGCTCTGAATCAGATCTCCGGGTGGAGCAGGGTGTTCGTCGAGCCAGCGGCGATAGACCTCTACGAGATCAGGGGCGAGTTTGAGGGTGAGCGGGATCGCCCGAGACAGCTCGAGGGCCCGCTTGGCCACGAGAGACTGAGCATATCGTTCGAGATCGACGAAGGGCAGCTCGACGAGGGGCGCAGCCCCAGGCATCCACGGCGCCAGGGCCTCTCTCGGGTGAGTGCGAAAGCGGCGGCGGAGCGGGCCGTCTGTGGCCAGTTCGACCCATGCTGCCTGAAACTGGATGTAGTGGGAGGTGTCGGCGCTCACGGCGCCAATATTTCACGAATGGGTCAGAGGCCGGAGAAAAAAGCGTCTCGAGCGGGCCTCTCAGGTCCAGTCTGGGCCTAGACCGCGTTGATTTGCTCCGCCCAGCCGAGAGACTCCTGATACATCTCCGGCAGGCGTTTCTCCTGGAGGCCGAGGCGGTTGCTCACAGCACAGGCCTTGTCCCATTCGCCCTCGGCATAGTGCTGGCAGAGCGCCAGGGCATGACCCATGGGGTTGTTGCGGAAGACCAGCGCGTCGTGCACGTCCTGGGCGAGGCCCAGGCTGCCGATGAGCTCGTCCATGGGTCGATTCACCATGGCGTCCATCACGGAGAACAGCCCCACGAGGAACAAGTCGAAGGTTCTGGGCTTGAGGCTGCTGCTCTCGGCGATGAGCTCGCACATCCGGGCCCGCTGCAGGGCGGTGAGGACCAGCTCTGGTGGCTTGTCCTCGCCGATGCCGGTGAGGGCCACCAGCGAGGCCCATTTCTTCAGGGGCTGATGCCCCAGCAAGACCAGACCCTGGCGGATCGAAGAGACGCGCTGTCGCAAGCCGAAGGCTGCAGAGTTCAGGTATTTGAGCAGCTTCACCGAGAGCGAGGGCTCGAGGCGGATGATCTCCGCCACCTGATTGAAGTTGATGTCGGGCTTGTTGAGCACGCTGAGCAGCTTGAGGTAGTTCCCCTTGAAGGCGGGGATCGACTGCCGGGAAATCATCTCCGGGCGGCAGAAGAAGTACCCTTGGAACATCGAGTAGCCTGCCTGGTAGGCCTCTCGAAAGTCATCGACGGTCTCCACCTTCTCTGCGAGCAGAGTGATCTTCTGCCGTTGAAGCTGCCGTGCGATGCGCACTCGATCTCGCCCCTGGGTGGTGAGGAAGTCGATCTTGATGATGTCCGCGAGCTCGATGAAGGGCTTGAGCGACGGTCGGTAGACGAAGTCGTCCAGGGCGATCTTGTAGCCCGCCTGCTTGAGCCCCTTGATGGCCCTGAGCAGCTCAGGATCCGGCTCGACGTCTTCGAGGATCTCCACCACGGTGTTCGCTGGGGGAAGCATCTCGATCATGCCATCGACCAGAATGCGGCGCGTGGTGTTGATGAAGGCCCGTCGACCGTTGGTGACACCATCCTCGAACACGTGCAGCTGGTCGCTGATGATCCGCGAGCAGGCGATGTCGGGATCCTGACTCAAATCGAAGAAATTCTCAGGACCCGATCTGAACAGCAGCTCGTACGCGACGACGCTGCGTTTACGGTCGAAAATCGGTTGTCTGGCGACGAACACTTCCACAAGCCCACTCCGCGGGGTGCGACACTTCCCTCAACGTTTTTCATCGACGTGTTGGCAGGAGATCTGCAGAGGGGGGTCGATGAGATTACGTGTTCAGATGTGACACGAATGCGATGAGCATGAGGTGGGCCGTGGCGGGCATTTGATCGAGGGCGTGCAGGGCCTCCGGTCGCCACGACGGGCCCAAGGTGGCAAGGTCGGCGCCAAGGGCGCTCGCCTGAGGGGCGACGTAGACCAGGCGGCCTGCGCCGAGGGCCTGAAGCGGGCCCATCAGCTCAGCACCAAAGGGTGATCTCATCCCGTGAATCACCACCTTGTCGAATCGCTCGCCCTTGCTGAGCAGTCGACGGATCGTCCGGGCACCGTCGCCCACTCGGAACACCAGCCTCGAAGGGTCAAGGCCGCACGCCGCGCCATTGCGCTGAGCACTCAGGATGGCCGCGCGGGTGTGATCCACCCCCACCCAGTGTCGGGCCTGAGTCGCCAGGGCCACACTGTGCGTGCCCACCCCGCACCCGATCTCCAACACGCGATCAGTGGGGGCAAGGTCGAGCCCCGTGCGTACGATGTCGAGCAGCGCTCGAGTGCTGCCCGGGCTCTGAGGCGTCCAGGCGAGGGGGGCTGCTTCGAGGGTCTGGCCGCCGGGGCCCTCGAAGTAGAGCGTCTCGGGCCCTCTCAAGTGCTCGGGGGCGCGGAGCAGTCCTCCACCTCGGCGAGGGAGCACATCGAGCCATATGCCCGGGAGATCCGTCTCGCCCTCGAACAGGCGATGGACCGGCTCATCCGCGGAGGGTGGCCGGCTCAACGCGAAGATGAGGCGTCCGGGCCCGAGGCCTGTGTGCTCGGCGTGCACAGCCTTGACGAGCCCGGTGTCCAGTCGGGGATCGTAGGCGGTGAGCCCCAGAGCCTCGATGGCTCGCCCTGCTCGGGCGATCAGCGCGCGACAGTCTGTTGTGTGGGCAGGGCACTCGCTCAGCGGAATCAACGCCCCGCCAGGGTGGGGCACCATCCCCAGGACCACTTTGCCCTTGGGTGTGCGCAAGGCCCGCGCCACGGCTCTGCTGCGATAGCCCGCAGCGTCGATGGGCCGATGTGTGTTGAGAGAGGGCCACTGGGTGTCCGGGCATCGGCTCTCGAGTCGCCTCAGGGCCTGTTGGGCTTTGAAGCCGAATGCCCGGTCCGCATGGAGGTGCCGGGTGACGCAGCCAGGGCAGGTCTGGGCACGCTCACATTGAGGATCACGATGCGTCACAGCCCGATGGCGCCAGCGGTGCACGTGGCCGAGGCATCCACCACCTGTGGGGTAAACCGCGATATCGACGACATCGCCTACGTCGGTGAGGGGGATCTCGATGAGGGCGCCGTCGAAGGGGTCGAGCCAGGGCGCTCGGGGCCAGCGGCCATGAATGCGGCCGAGACCATGGCCTCGAGGGCTCAGGGCCTCAATGGTGATCTCGGTGTAGGCGGGGAGGATGGCGGTGGGTGATCAGGGGACCGAGTTGTAGAAGCGATCGCGGGCCACGACGCGGCGCACGTTCTGAGCAGGGATCCACTCGATGCCCACCACGTGCCAGAAGTTCCCGGTGACTTGCATCTCTCGGGAGCCTTCCCACTCGAGGACCCCGCCGAGGAAGATGCGCATGGTCACGAGGCTGGCACCCAGCTGTGCGCCACCGAAGATCTCCGAGCGGTAGTACAACACACCCACCTCGTAGAGGCCGCCGAGCAGGCTGGTGTCCTCGGGGCGGTCGACGCTGATGTTCTCGGGGCCGGCGCCGTTGGTGTCGTCGATGTCCAGGGTGCAGTCGTCGGCAGGATCACCCAGCTGACCCCAGTCGGGGTTGGTGTTGGCGAAGTAGCAGTCGCCGGGCTGGATGTTCCAGCCCAGGTTCTGGGGGTAGAGCATGTGGATGTCGATGTCGGTGCCGACGTTGTCGGTCTCGTTGTCATCGGCGGGGGTGGTCCAGCTCATCTGGGCGAGGATGCCGCCGTCGGGGGTGGCGGTGATGTTGATGGTGGCCACGGGCTCGGGGCAGATGTCGGAAGGCGCCGACAGGCCCTGCTCGTCGGTGACGCGCAGCTCGATGACGTAGTCGCCGGCGAGGTCGACGAAGAACAGCGCCTCGGGGGTGGCGGGATCGTCAGCGGGGCCACCATCGGCAGGACGGGCCACGTTGCTGAACCGCTCCACGGGCTGGGAGGTGGAGTCCATGGGGCGCTCGATCACCGTCCACTCGTAGCGCACGGGGCGGCCACCGGCGGAGTCCTCGTCGATGGAGGGGCCGCCGTTGAGGGTGATGATGTCGAGGGGCAGCACCGCGAACTCGTCCTGCTGCACCTGGGGCACAGGGCAGACGTTCTGCAGGCCACGACCGGAGAGGGGCACCTCGAGGGTGGGCTGGAAGCCGTCGTTGCTCTCGATGATGATCGTGCCGTCGTACACCTCTTCAGCATCAGGGCTGAAGGTGACGGTGAGCAGGCGGCTCGGGGGATCCTGGTCAGGCGTGCGGGCGGGGAGGGGGGCGCTGGTGATGTCGGCGACGTCGGCCTCGCTCAAGGTGAAGGCGGCGTCGGTGTCGTCGGAGAGCCGGATGCTGGAGACGTCGAGGGGCTCACCGCCGCAGCTGGCGATGACCAGGGACTTCTCGTTGTCGGCGTCGACGAGGCCAGCGCCGAAGGCGAGGCCGTCGGCGGGCACCACCTCGATGCAGGGGGTGGCGCCGTTGGCCGTCAGCTCCAGGGTGCTGATGGGGCTGATGGGATCATTGGTCTGGATGGCCAGCTCACCGGAGTCGGAGCCCTCGGCAGGGGGCGCGTAGGTCACCTGAATCTCGAAAGAGGACTGCGGGGCCAGGCCTTCCTGGCCGTCGCCGTCGGGATCCGCGAGCAGCATGGCGTTGTTGATGGGGTCCTCGCCGCGGATCTGCACCGAGTAGTCGGCGCTGCCGGCGAGGTTCATGGCGTTGAAGAACAACACCTCGGTGCCCACGTTGTTCACCGTGGCCGTCATGGTCTTGGTGGCGTTGGCGGCGACACGCTCGAAGTCGAGGACCCGGGGGCTGATGCGCAGCTCGGGGCCCGAGGCGGCGTGCACGATGGGCAAGGCCACCTCGCGGTTGGCCGGATCGTTGGTGTTGATCACCAAAGTGCCTGGATCAGTGCCCTCGTCGAGGGGGGCGTAGTTCAGGTACAGGAACACCGTCTGCTCAGGCTCGATGACGATGGGGCCGTCCTGGCGCTGGGCGTTGCCGCGATCGACGAGGGCGAAGCGCGCGTTGGCCTCGTCGGTGTCGTAGCGCCACGTGAGCTCGTACTCGTCGCTGGGCAGGTTGCTCACCGAGGTGATGGCGAGCTGAGCGTTGCCCACGTTGATCACCTCGACCACCTGGGTGTTGTTCTGCCCCATGGCCACCGAAGTGTAGTTGAAGCTGTCGGGCCGAAGCTCGATCTCAGGTGTGGCACCACCCTCGAGGCTGTTGTCTTCACAAGCAGTGAGGCCACAGCTCAAGGCCACCACGAGCGCGGTGAGGCAAGTGCTCGTCAGAAATGTACGTGTGGAGCGGGTGCAGCCCATAAGTCGGCTCCTCATTGGCATAGAGCGGGGTGTCCGGGGCCCAGGATGCGGGGCACAGTAAAGTAGCGTGTACGTCCACATCCGACAATTCGATGCCGCGTAGCGTGGACGATTTAAGCCGTCTACATCAAGTGTCACACATTGCACCGGTCGATTTTCAGTGTCGGCAGGGGCTTCAGCCGCCCTTGAGGGCATCTGCAAGGCCCCGTCGTTCGACGGCGAGGGCCGCACACGCCCGCGCTGCGCCAGAGAGTCGATGGCAGGCTCGGCTGTGAGCGTCGCCGGGGAGCGCAGCGCACCACGCTTCGATGCGGGCGGCGTCGTCGGGGGCGCACAGGCCCGCTGCGAGGGTCAGGATCGGAGCAGGGCCCGACGAGGCAGAGGGCGCGCCTTCGAGGTGTCCGCGCAGCTGGCTCGCCGTCTGTGGCCGGCGCGCCAGTTGAGCCCAAAGGGCCTCCCGCTCTTCGTCGAGCAGATCGCCAGACTGAGAGAAACGCAGTGTCGCTTCGATGAGTTCCGGCGAGGCTACATGACCCAGGGCCATGAGCAGACCCGAACGGCTGTGGGCATCTGCAGCGGCTTCGAAGGCCGCGACGAGGGCTCGATGCTGGTCTGCAGTGGCGCCGAGGGTGCACAGCGCGATGCTGCGGACGTCTGCTTCGGAGAGCCCACCAGCCCCCGTCGTCACCTCGGCGAGCTGAGGCGAGATGCCGGACCAGCCTTCAGGGCAAAGCTCTGCTGGTGTCAGCGCCTTGAGGTCCACCAGCGCCGTGCTCAGCGCGAGGTGAGGTCGGCCCTGTTGTCGCCGGGCCACCACAGAGGGGGCCACATGACGTCGGGCCCAGTGTGCCAGCTGAGTGGCCATGGCGGGATCAGGCGTGAGGCGGGCAAGCAGATGCACACCATCAGCGACCCCTTCGAGGACCAGCGGGTGGTGCTTGGCCGAGAGTGCCGCGAGGGCCTCGAGGAACTGGTGGCCGTCGAGGTGCCCATGACGCAGCTGGCCGATGAGGGCGCCGGGCATGGAGATACGTTGGGACACGCTCAGCTGATCCCAGTGGCGATTGATCACATCGAGGGTGAGGGCCGGCGCCATTTGCCAGTGATGGTTGTGCAGCGTGTCAGGGGCCAGCCACGTGGGGCATCGAGGAAGCTCTATGGTGTGCGTCTCCGCCGACCAGCGCAGGCAATGCTCCGTCGATGCACCATCGAGGCCAACGTGCATACAGAGGGGCAATCCATTGGGGATCTCAGCCCCAGAGGCGGGAGAGAGCTGGACCTGGGCAGGGGCAGAGGCTCGGGCGCCACATCGCACTGCATAGTTGACACGGGGTGGCTCAGCGGCGCTGACGAGGCCGCCGAGCAGCCCGGAGAGCGGTTGACGGGTCGACGTGTCGATGGCGGCAAACCATTGCGCCACGTCGCCCCCACGGTGGGCGAGCCATTGGCTGCCGAGCGTCTCGAAGCGTTGCTTGCCCACGAGATGGCGAACCGTGTCGAGGATGGACCACCAGCGCACTGGAGGGTGGGGGTCGAGAGGACCGAGGCCCATGGCCATGCTTGCCCGCTGACGACGCAGCAGGTGAGGCTCGTGTGCCGGGTGCAATACGTCGAGCACTGTGTCGGCGTGATCGTGGATGAGGGTGCCATCGAGGGTGTCAGCTTCAGGGCTGATGCCTCGTTGGTGACAATATGCGTCGCTGAGCTGATCTCCAGCGTGAAGCGGGTTGGTGAGGCGCTCATCGTCGAGGGCGGCGATCACCAATCCCTGGGCGGTGCTTGTGGGCAGGCCCCAGCCAGGTACGAGGACCACCTGTAAAGGGGCTTCTGTCGCCTCGAGAGGCAGAGACTGCACCTTTTTGCTCCAGGTGGTGAGCTGACGCGCCAGCGCTGCAGTTTCGGCCTTGACCGAGCCTGGAGCAAAGAGCACGACCCCCCCACCACAGGTCACAGATTCAAAGGGGCCAGCGACCCAGCGGATGTCGCTGGGGATCGCCGCGGGTTGCTGCAGCAGCGTGATCCCAGGCTCAGGGCTGCTGTGTGGTGCACCTGCACCGATGACCCGCCAGCCCTCGGGGTGCTTCACCTTCAAGGTCAGAGGTGCCTCGAAGCCGTGCACGTCGAACCCTGGTGTGTAATGGCGGCCGAGGCTCGACGCCAGGCCTGACCAGATCCCGCCGAGGGCGGATGTACGCCAGAGTCCGGGGGCCCCGAGACCAAAGTCCGCCGTGTACTCCACCGTCAGCTTCACCGGACCAGGGGGGAGGGGCGTGTCGAACCAGAGCGCGAGCCCGTCATGAGGCATGCTCTGAAAGCGCCCTGTCCGCTGCCCCCATTCACCCTCAGCCTGCAACCGCGTCACCTGCAGTGTGCCCCCGTGCATCGGGATCAGCTGTGTGGGTTGCTTGAGATGAAGCGAGAACTCAGCGCGACCCTCGAGAGGGCCCTGCTCGGCGAGCTGGAGCGTCAGGGCCCACGCCTGAGGGCGTAGATCCTCAGACGGGCGCTCGGCGCCATCGAACTCGGGGATGGCCGGCGGCGCAGGTGGATCAGGTGGAGGGGGCGGAGGGCGCTCCATACAACCTGCGAGCAGAGTACAGAGACAGAACAGCCTCGAGGGGGACATGCAACTCCTCAGAGTCACCGGCGGTGGGATCTCCGACGGCGAAGGGGGTACAAGCACAAGAGCCACAGCAGGGGGCTCGGCCGGCTCTGGGTATGATCACACGCACAGCCAGCGCCGCTGCCCGTGATGGTGCTGCCATCGCCGAGGAAACCAGTATCATTGACCGGCGCCCCCGCATCAGTCTCGGGGGTGGCGTCGGTCTCAGGCGAGGCGTCGATCTCCGAGCCAGCATCCGAGGCAGAGGCATCCGCGGCGACACCTTCATCAGCGTCGCCCATGCCCGCATCGCCCGGACCCGCATCAGGTACGCCCTGATCTGGCAGTTCGTCTCCAGGTAGAGGGCCAGGATGCTGCTCGGGGTAGACACACTGTGGCGGCGACTGAGTCGGATCACAATATTGTCCCAGCGGGCAAACCACCTGAGCGCAGGGGTTCGGTACACAATCCCCGTCGTCGCAGATGAAGTTCTCCTCGCACGTGACACCAGCGCAGGGATCGTCGCCACAGACACCGGCGACACAGGCCTCACCTGCACCACAGGCCACCTCGAAACATGGGTCTGGAACACAGTCGCCGTCGAGGCAACGCTGGGCGAAACGGCACGAAACAGGGCCGCATGCGGGTACGCACGCCCCATTGCGACACATTTGATCCGCCGGGCACATCACATCAGCGCACTCGTCGGGTACACATGCATCACCGAAACAGACCTGACCTGTGGGGCAGGGCGCCTCGCGGCAATCATCAGGATCTTCCTCAGGTGCGCACAGCCCGGTCTCGAGCACGCACCGCTCACCCTCCGGACAACCCTGAGCCACACAGGGCGGTACGCAAGCGCCGTCTAGGCAGATGGCGGGGGCGGGGCAGCTGCCATCTCCGTCACAGGGGGGCCAGCAGCCGCCGGCGACACACAGATCGCCACCTGGACAGTCAGCCGCTTCGTCTACGGCGCCGTCACAGTCGTCGTCATCGCCGTTACAGGCGTCTACTTCGAGAGGGCCACAGGCTTCACAGGCGTTACGTGTGGATTCGTCGACAACGCCGTCGCAGTCGACGTCGAAGCCATCACAGGTCTCCGAGCGCGGGGCGTTGTCGGCGACACACTCCAGGACGCCGTTCTCGCACGAGGTCCTGCCTGCGGCACACAGGCCGAAACCACCTGCGTCACAGCGGACCCCTGCAGTCTCCTCGTCGACGAGGCCATCACAATCGTCGTCGACGCCGTCACAGTCTTCGCCCCCGGGATCAGGTACACAGCACTCACCCCGGTCGAAGTTTTCCTGGTTCGGGCAGTTGTCACAGAGATCGCCAGCACCGTCACCGTCAGCGTCGGCCTGCCCCGGGTTGGGCACCTCAGGGCAGTTGTCGAGGGGGTCACAGGGGCCATCACCGTCGGTGTCGATGCATGCGCCACCGAGGGAGCGCTCCATCAGCAGCAAGGCCATCACGGTGTCCACCTCGACCTGCGCGGGGAGGTTGCCCCCGTTGAACCACGAGCCATCGGGGCGCTGGGTGCTCATCAGCCACCAGGTAAAGTCGTAATAGTAGCCACGCGGGGCTTCAGGGTAACCGTCAGCCACTGGATCGCGGGCACCACCCACATCGTCGGCGCTCAGTACCCCTTCAGCACCTTCAGGCAGCAGCGTCGTGGCCCGGTAGGCCTTGTACGACAGCCAGAGATAGAGGTTGTGATATCGGAGCATCCAATCACTGGCGTCTTCGCGCCGGGCCGGATGCTGGCTGTGATCTGCATAGGTGTACGTGCCCTGCAGCCACTCGAGAGAGTTTTGCAGTCGGGCATCGGTGACGCTGACGCCGGCGAGGCGGTAGGACCACAGCGCAGCCGTGGTGAGCGTGGCTGAACGCTGATCCCAGTCTTCTCCGATGACGTAGTGATGCGAGCCGTTGGCGTTGCTGTTGGCATCGAGGAAGCTCACCACACGGGGGAGTGCCTCAGCGGCATCAGGCTCGATGACCTGAGCTGCAGAAAGGGCCGAGACCACCATGTGGGTGCACGAGCCGTCAGCGCGGCTGTCACCGCCAGGGAGCGCGGCGCTGTCGGCGACACCGTAGCCCCAGCCACCGAGGCTGGCGCCCTGGCTGCTCTGGCGGGCCACCAAGGCCAGCACCCCGTTGCGCAGCGCCGTGGTGAGGGGGACCCCCGCCACCTCGAAGTCAGGGCCTCCGGTGAGGCGCCATCGGGTGATGGCCATGATCAGCGTCGAGGTGTTGTAGCACTGCGACGTCGCCTGTGGACCCAGGAGCATGGCCCCTGGGGAGGCGCCTGCTTCGATGGACAAGCTGTAAGAAAGCGCCTGCGTCATCAGATCGCGATCCGCATCGCTCAAGCCCCGCCAGCCCCCAGGTGTGCGCTCGAGGAACGCCAGCACCGCCAGAGCGGTGACTTGACCGCTGGAGAGGCTGCCCGTGTTTGGATCGGCCTGAGTACGGAACCACGCCAGGCCACGCTCGATCGTGGCGTTGACGTCTTGCTGGAACGGGGTGAGCTCGTTCTGTGCACGGGCACCAAAAGCCCACACGGTGACACATACGCTGCACAGCAGCGCCGTCCTCCATCTCGTCGTCATGTTGCCTCCTCCCACTTACATATCAGACCCGGGCGCCCCCGTAGAACCCTCGGGTTGAGGGTGCCACGAGAGGAGGGGGTGGGTCATCAACGACCCGGTGGGTCTTTTTTCTCAAACCCACCCCAAAGGTTTGCCGAAGGGTTGTCTACAGGCGCGAAGCACGCCGCGTCGAAACAGCGAGAGCTGGCACAGAGGGAACACATATGTGGATGCGCACTGAAGATTGGGACCAGGGTCAATTGTCTGTGGAGCGTACGCTCGAGCAACCCCGACTCAAGACACGGACACTGCAGCCGTCCACGCGCACGGTCAGGCCGGCCCACACCCTTGAAAAGTCCGCCACCCTCCCTCGCCGTCGAGCTGCCTGAGTCAGATTCTCGCCCCTGCGTCGGCGTCAGCGCATACTGCGTACATGAACAGCCTCCGCGTCACCTTCCTCGGCTCTGCCGATGCGTTCAACAGCGCCGGCCGAGCGCACAGTTGTTATCTCGTCGAAGATCCACATGGTTGTTTTGCCGTCGACTTCGGTCCCACGGCGCTGGTGCAGTGCAAACGTCTCGGGGTCGATCCCGATCGTCTCGATGCTGTCGTCATGACCCATATGCATGGTGACCATGTGGGTGGAGTGCCGGTGCTGCTCGTCGATTTGCAGTACCGCGCGTGGCGCACCCGGCCGTTCAGCCTCGTGGGACCTCCAGGGGGCCAGAAGCGGTTGGGCGACCTGCGCATCGGCAGTTATCCGGAGATCACCCGTCGTGGCCTGCGCTACCCCTTGCAGTGGCAGGATCTCAGCGTGCCGGGCACCCTGCAGATGGGCCCCCGAAAGATCACGGCGATCCGCGCTCACCATGAGCAGAACGCTGTGTCCACATCGCTCAAAATCGAGACCGCTGGACACACCCTGGTCTTCAGTGGTGACACTGGCTGGCATCAGCCCCTCGTCGATCTCGCCCGTGGTGCTGATCTCTTCATCTGTGAATGCTCATCCGTGAGCCCGCAGACCGATCGACACATTTGTCTCGAAGAGCTCGAGATGCATCGAGCGCTCATCAACGTGAAGCAATGGGTCTTGACGCACTTGAACGGAGAGATGAGGCAGGCGAGGGCGAGGGTGGAGGCCCTTGGCGCTCACCTCGCGGATGATGGGATGGTGATCGAGCTCAAGGCCACTTGAGCCCGTGCCTGATCAAGGCATGCACACCCCGAGGGTGGAGAAGTTCACTCGGGCGGAGTCCGAGAGGCCCGCAGGCTGGGGATCCTCGTCGAAGGTGAAGAAGGCCCCGAGGCGAGACAGGTTGCCGGCGATGGAGAGTCCCTCACCGATGCCTTCGCGACCGTAATCCATCACGTAGAAGTCAGGTGACACCCCGTTGGTGTTGAAGCGGGAGAAGCCGAGGCGGATGCTGCCCTCGGGGGGGCTATCCTGCCAGGCCACCCCGAAGAACTGGGGATCCATCCACGTGACGTCGGTGACCACGGCGTAGCCCATGGGCCCGGTGAGCTGGGGAGAGGCCAGGATGTCACCCTCGGAGTCGAGGAGGGTGAGCCGGGGGCTGAGGTTGCCCTCGGGGGTGACCATGCTCCAGCCGATGCCGAAGATGTCGGCGCCGTAGGCGATGTGGTTCTGGCCGGCGATGTTGTCGGCCACCTGGACGCGACGCAGGGTGCCGTCGCCTCGGGTCAGAGGCGTGGCGTCCTCTTCGTCGAGCAGCTGGAAGATCAAGCTGCTGGGCAGCTCTTCTGCAGGGGAGGCCGGGGTGAACCAGACCGCGCCCCAGTTGCCGTTCCCGTACACCACCGCAGGGCTGCGCGCGGCGCCCTCGGACAAGATCACCTCTTCACCGAGGCTGCCGTCGGGGGTGATGGGCAGAGCAAAGAGACCATCAGCGCCGAGGCGGCCGCGGGTGAACAAGAGCACACCACCGACGCCTGGAGCCCAGCCCAGGGCGATCTGCTCGGCGTTGAAGCTGCTGGCCACCTCGGAGGCAGAGCCTACGGGCTCGCCACTGCCGTTGAGCAACTGCACGCGGATGCCTTCGAATGAGTCAGTGGGCGTGCGGCGGTTCATCCACACCGCAGCGTACCCGCTGCCCGTGTGCACAATGTCGTACGCCGCGGTCTGAATCTGGCCGAGGGCCCGGGTCTCACCTGCAGGAGTGCCCGTGTTGTCGAACCGGCCGAAGTAGAGCTGATCGAGCTCGCTGTCGGCGACCTCCTGCGTCCAGATGACGCCCCACTCGGCACCCGTCCAGGCCACGCGAGGGCTGTGGGTGATCTGCTCGGTGGGGGTGGCGATGCTGGCAAAGTCGAGCTGGCCATAGTTGGAGGGTGGGCACACAGGTGCTTCACCCATACCGCCCATACCGGCCTCACCGCCGGCGCCGCCCATACCGGCTTCGCCACCAGCACCGCCCATGCCGGCTTCGCCGCCCATGCCGGCCTCACCGCCAGCGCCGCCCATGCCGGCCTCACCACCAGCGCCGCCCATACCGGCCTCGCCGCCAGCGCCGCCCATGGCACCTGCTCCGGCTTCGCCCCCGGCGCCGCCAGAGCTGCTGCCCCCGTCATCGCCGTCATCACACGCCCACAGCCCGATGGCGAGCAGCGCACACGTTAGATTGAGGCCACGTCGACGGCCCAGGAAAGAGGAGTTCAACATCGATGTCTCCGAAGGTAGGTCACCGGGTGACTTCTACCAATGGTCCCGAGTTCCGGGCAAGGTCAGCGCGCTCGCGCCACACCCGATGTCCATTTTGTGCGCCGAAGACTCCCATGAAAGTCGATGACATACATGTGTTGGCCGAAAACTCATTTCCATACATCAAGTGTTGGAGTAGTCTGATAACGGAGAAAATTCAGCAAATAGTCGTATTTTAAGACTTAGGTTCGTTTGAGGAAGCTCTTGAGGGAGAGATTCATGACGAAGAATTCACGCCGCTCACGCATTCAGTGGGCTTGTTTTGTGGCGTTGTTGGCGACAGGGTTGGGGGCCACCACGGCCTCAGCGCTGTCTGTGGTGACGGTGCCACAGAGCCCGCAGGACACGACGATCCCCCATGGGGCGATCAACAACGAGCCGACGCGATTCATGGCCATCGCCCGCGATGGCGCGGCACCTTACACGGTGTCGTGGGACTACGACGGCAACGGCACGTGGGACACGACGTTCAACACGAACGACCCCTACAACCTGGCCGCTGACTACACATATCCGGTTCAGGCCAGCGACAACCTGTTCGTGGCCAACGTGCGGGTGGTCGATGGTGGGGGCAACACTGCATTCGGCAGCTTCCCCGTCCTCGTCTACGCCAATGTGCCCCGACTCTCTCAGGCCAACTCTGCCACTGAAGAGCAGCTCAACGTGATGCGGAACCGGGCCATCACCCGGGGCCTCTGGTGGCTGCACGTGAACTACTTCGCCGGCCGGGCGGGCTCAGGCTCTGCGATCTCGGGCTACATGGACAAGCGCGATGGTCTGAGGGCAGGAAGTTACGCAACGGTGGATTATGCGCTCACGGGTGCATACCTCTGGGCCCTGGCGCTCAACGGGCACTTCCCAGCCTATGAGCCCGGCACCTACGCGGGCCCCTCAACCCCAGACTGGGTGGCTCAGAACAACGCCCTCTGGAACAACACCCCCTTCGCAGAAGACGCCATCCGCATGGTCAACTGGGGGCTGAACACCTTTAATTTCGTCAACATCCCCGCCGCTGACGAGGCAGACGACGGCAACCCTGCCATCGCTGGCACCAATGACGGCATCGGGTTCGCGTGGACCACCACCAGGTACGGCACCTACTCCATGCCACACCTCCTGGGTGGTTTTGCCGCAGCGACCAAGGTGCTGGTGGGCACCAACACCCAGACCGGCAACGCCACTTACGTGAGCGGCCGCACCTGGCCCTACATCATGCAGCAGATCGTGGACTGGGCGGTCTTCGCTCAGATGGACGGCGGACAGGACGTCAACGGCGCTGGGGCGTGGCTCTACACCGCCAACCCTGGCACTTCGGCCAGCAACGCCGACGGCTCGACCACCCAGTGGATGATGATTGGCCTCGAGGCTGCAAAGCGTAAGTTCGAGGACGAAGGCGTCTACCTCAACAACATGCTCATCGGCCGCATCGCCAACCAGCTCCGTTTTGGCCAGGACTCGATCTCTGGTGGGGTGAAGTACCGCAACAGCGCGACGTGGGCCGACGGATGGAGTGGCGGTTATGGCCGCCTCAACCTGACCGGCGGCGGCGTGGTGGGCTCTGGCCTGCTGAATTGGAACGACACCACCCAGTTCAACTGTGATGGCTCGAATGGTGTGGTGACGACGAACCAGCCATACCTGGGCTACACGTCGTTGACGCGCTGTGATGCCCACAACATCTACACCCGCTACTACAACTACCTGACCACGTACTACAACTCGCACTGGAATGACGGGAACTACAACACGAACACCGTCACTGCCGGTCGTATGTACGCGATCTACAGTACTCAGAAGGGCGCCCGCTCTCTCATCCCAGAGCTTCCGGCGTACGGCGCCCGTGATTGGTACCGCGAGTTCAGCGTTTATCTGGTGAAGTCGCAGTACAGCGCGGGCCAGTGGGTGAGTAATGATGGTTACATTTCCCAGAACTACACGGCCACTGACCTGAACACTGCCTACGGCGTGCTGATTCTGACGCCTTCTCTGTTCAACCCGAAGCCCGAGGCTGTGGGTCAGGCCAACCCGGCCACCGTGGTCGAAGGTTGCACCGGCGCCGGGGCCGGCGAGGTCACCGTGAGCCACGCTGACTCTTTCCACCCCGATCCCGAGAACCAGATCGCCGCCTACCAGTGGGATGTCGACAACAGCGATGGTGTCTGGTGGGACACGGGCGCTGCCCCCGACTTCGAGACTGCTGATCGCAACCAGTCGTTCACCCACACCTACACCACCCGAGGGACCTACACGCTGACCTTGCGCGTGGTCGACGAGGCTCAGCCCGAGGCAGGCACTGACATCGCCAACTTCACGGTGACGGTGGAGGCAGGCGAGAACCTGGCACCTTCAGCGAACGCGAACGGGGCATACGTCATCAACGACGGTGACGATCTGACGCTGAACGGCTCTGGCTCGGATCCGAACACAAACTGTGGAGACAGCATCTCTGCAGCATGGGATCTGGACGGCGATGGTGCGTTCGACGACGCGATTGGCCTCACGCCCACAGTCGGTGCTGGCGCCTTGAGCGGTCTTGCCCGGAGCCAGGCGCTTCCGATTACGCTTCGGGTGACGGACAGCGCAGGTGCTTCGACTGACTCTTCGACGACCCTGACGATCTTCAACAACCGTCCGCTGGCGTGCTTCAACGTCAACCCGAACCGTGGCTCTTGCGGTCAGGCCATCACCCTCGACGCCGGGTGTACGACGCACCTCGCGCCTGATGGCCAGATTGTGGGCTACAGCTGGGATCTGAACAACGACGGGACCTTCGGTGACTCCACCGACGTGTCCACCCAGATTACCCCCAACGCCTTTGGCGACATCACCGTGACTCTGCGGGTGACGGACAGCGAAGGCACCACGGACGACGAGACCATCGTGATTCCCGTGGACCAGGGCAACAGCCCGCCGACGGCGAACGCGAACGGCCCCTACCAGGTGCTCTTGAACAGCAGCGTGACCCTCTCTGCTGCAGGCTCGAGCGATCCGGACGGGGCGTGTGGTGACAGCATCGTGTCCTACAGCTGGGACTTGGATGGCAACGGTGTCTTCGGTGACGCCGTAGGTGCCAGCCCCGAGGTGACGGGTGCAGCGCTTCAGGGCCTTGGCCTGGGCGTCGCGAGCCCCACCAGCGGCCAGCCCCGCCACGAGATTCGGGTGCGGGTGACCGACAGCCTCGGTGTGAGCAACGAAGACACCGCCGTTCTGGTGCTGTACGGCTCCGCGCCGGTGGCTGTGGGGCTGCAGGATCCCCAGGTGGGCGCCATTCTGATCGAGCAGTTCGACCCCAACATCGCAGGTGTGGCGATCGTGCTGCTGGACGGCACGCGCTCCTACCACGAGGACCCCAACAAGGGCATCGTGCAGTGGGCCTGGGACGTTGACGACGATGGCAGCGTGGACGCCAACGGCTCCAGCGCCAACATTCCCGTCTTCTTCCCCGAAATGCCCGATGGTGAGACGACCCGTACGATTCGCCTGACTGTCACCGACAACACCGGGACTCAGGCCACGACGACTTTCCAGGCGGCTTACAAGCCCCCCCCGACGCCTCCCAGCACCGATGCTGACCCCGATGACGACCTGCCCGAGGATGGCTACACCATCAACCTCGGCGATGGCGTCACCTTCGACGGCAGCAACACCACCGACCCCGACGTTGCAGAGTTCAACGACTACGTGAAGACCATGGAGTGGGACATCGACGGCGATGGCACCTACGACTACAGCTTCACCCGTAACGATGCCTTCGACAACCTCGACATGACCGTCGCGCTGACCGCACAGGATCTGGCCAACTACGGCATCGACAGCCCTGGTGACTACGTTGTGACTCTGCGTGCTCGCGACAGCATTGGCTTGAGCGCCACTGACACCACGACCCTCACCGTGCTCGGTGTTGCTCCCGTGGCAATCATCAGCGCCGACGGTGGTCAGGCTGCTTGTGGTGCCCCCGTGGACTTCAGCGCTTCCGAGAGCTACCACGAGAACCCCAACCGCAACATCATCAGCTACAGCTGGGACTTCGACGGCGATGGCAACGAGGATTCCGACCAGGTGTCCGACACTTTCCAGTTCCCGGCCTTCGGTGACTACACTGCCAGCCTGACTGTGACCGACGACTTCGGCACTCAGGCCACTGAGACCTTCGAGATCAGCGTCACGGGTGGCAACCAGCCTCCTGTGGCGGGTACCAACGGGCCCTTCGTCATCAACGTCGGGCAGACCCTCTCCGTCAGCGGCGCGTCCTCCGTCGACCCCAACACCGACTGTGGTGACGCCATCGTGCGTTACAACTGGGACTTCGACAACGACGGCTTCTACGATCTCTCCACCGTCAACGCCAATGGCAGCATCGACTACAACACGCTGACCAACACCGCCAACGTGTTGGTGGCGAACCCCTCGACGGGTGAGCCCAAGAACACTGTGACGCTGACCGTTGAAGACGGTCAGGGCGCGGTGGACACCATCAGCACGACCCTGACGATCTACGGGACTGACCCTGTGGCCTCTGCGAACGTGGACCAGGGCGTCGTTGGCTGTCAGTCACCGGTGACGTTCAGCCCTGCTGGCACCTACCACCAGGACCCCCGTCGTAGCATCGTGAGCTACCAGTGGGACATCGACTACGACGGCAACTTCCAGGTGGACTTCAACGCTGAGTCCCCCAGCTTCACGTTCACCGCGCCTGGGGCACACACTGTGGCGCTCCGTGTCACTGATGATCAGGGCCGTACGGACATTGACCTTGTCACCGTCGACCTGTCGATTCAGAACGTCGCCCCCACTGCTGATGCAGGTGGTCCCTACCAGACTGCAATCGTAAACGGTGCTGCTGTGCCCGTGGACATCGACGCCAGCGCCTCTTTCGACGCCAACGCACCCTGTGACAGGATCGTGAGCTACGAGTGGGACTTCAACGGTGATGGTGTCTTCGACGATGCCAACGGCGCCATCGTCGAGGGCTACACCAACCCCAACTGGGCCCCTGGCCTCTCCCAGGTCGTCAAGGTCCGTATCACGGACGAGAGTGGCGCCACTGCTGAGTCACAAGCTCAGATTCAGGTCCAGGCCGAGCCGCCTCCGAGCGTCGAGGCCCTCACGCCTGAGGCTGGTTTGCGCATTTGTGCCGCCACCACCGCCACCTTCAACGTCAGCGACCCCGAGGGTGATGTCGTCACCGTCATCGCCCGGATCGGGAATGATGAGCTGGGTCGTGTTGATGTGGACACCCCCGACGACGGCTCCTCCGTGGGCGGCTCCATCAACTTCAACCCCGGCGATTTCGAGGATGGTGATTACCTCGTGACCTTCACCGCCCGCGATGCTGGTGGTGGTGAAGACCAGGACGTGACGGGCGGCACCTTCGCCATCACGTGTGACTCCGACGCTGACGGCGACCTTGTGCCCGACGTCGAGGACAACTGCCCCAACGACGCCAACCTGGACCAGGCTGACACTGACGGTGACGGCCTCGGTGACGCCTGTGACGCCTGCATCTTCGACGCTGACAACGACGTCGATGGTGATGGCATTTGCGGCGACGTCGACAACTGCCCCCGCCACGCCAACCCCGACCAGGTTGACGCCAATGGTGACGGCTTCGGTGACGTGTGCATCGACCCCACGGCTGACTTGGGCGACCGCGGCAACATCGGCGACGGTGTGGGCGTGGGCGCTGGCTCCGACGTGGGCAACGACGCCATCATCGGCAACAACGTAGACATCGGCGACAACGTGGACTTCGGCAACGCTGTGGACCT
>JBKAGE010000080.1:0-147053 GCA_046290225.1 Bradymonadia bacterium
CCATCGCCCTGAGTCCAAGACAGGCCGCGGGTCCAGGTATGTATCAACTCGTGCCCGTGCCCGTGCCCGTGCCCGTGCCCGAAAACTCTCTCGCGAGCGCAGCGAGACCGAAGCGAGTACACCCACGGCGGCGGTACACCATCCGAGATCAGTCAAGCTGTGCCAGCAACACCCGTGCAACCTCCGCAACCGCCGATTTACGCGAGCTCGTCAACGGCTGGACTGCAACCCGGACCGCGTCGTGGTCGAAGCGGAGCAGCATCGTACGCGCCATCTCCCGAACCCTGGCCGAGCCATCCCCCAGAGCACGGGCGAGCTCGGGTATGGCCGCGTCGTCATCGGTGAAGCCGAGGGCACACACCAACCCCATGCGCGTCTTCGCACTGCCCTTGCCCACCTTCTCGGCCAGGGCCGGCACCGCCGCGCCGCCCAACAGCGCGAACGTCTCCGCGATTCGGTTGGTCGAACCCCCCTCGGCTGTGCTGACCAGCTCGTCCCAACTCGTGTACTGCCAGCGATCTTTGTCGATCAACTCCTCGACAACGCGCCCCGCCCGCGCCTCGTCGGGTACAAAGCCCACCGTGTCCCAGTTCACTGGGCCTTCTCCTGGCATCGTCAGATGAGTCACCGTCTCCAACGACAGACACATGGCCATGTCGCGCACCCGCTCCAGAACCTCAAGGCGCCTCTCGTGGGTCTGAAAACCGTTGAACGTATAGTTCGCAATGAACCCTTCGAGGATGGCTCGGACGCTGTCCGAAGGCGCACGTGACATGCGTCGGTACAGTTCCATCACGGAAAAACACAGGAGCTGATACACCTCGAAGTGCTCCGAGGTGTTTCCACCTGACATGCCCAGTGTCTCTCTGTCACCCCACTCTTCTGGCAACGACTCGAGTGCCCCCTCGAGGCCATCCAGCGCGGCTTCTCCAAAGCGTGCAATGGCCTCCACGATCTCCCAGCGTGGGAAGATGTTGGACTCATGATAGCAAAGCAGCACGGTGTGCGCGTGACGCGCGCCGACCATCTCCACCAGAGCCGTCACGCGGCTCCAGTACACGATCTGAACAGGCTCGTTCGACGTCAAAACCGACACGAGAGCCGCACTCCACTCCTTCTGTGAGACGTCGACCCCTTCTGGCAACTCGACTGGGCCATATGCGTCGAGTAAACGTTCACGTGCGATCTGCTCCAATTCTTGGGCGTGAGCCACTCGATTCACCTTTCTTTGGGCTTCGACCTCTCGTGGAGCCCACATGTGCTCGTCCTGCCCCACGGGGCTCATAGAACTCGTGTGAGCAGCATAGTTGTAGAAAGAGTGCTCCGACTCAACGGGTTTGAGTGCCCATCCAGGTCCGGTCTGTATCGGCGATGTGCCCTCGTGGCGGGTGGCTCACATGCCTTATGGTGGAGTGAAGGATTCAGGGCTTGGTCGTGAGGGGATCAAGTTCGCCATTGAGGACATGACTGAGATTCGGCTTATGGTGATGAGGCTGCGGTAGTTCTCGCTTCGGTCTCGCTGCGCTCGCAGATCAGTTTTCGGGCACGGGCACGGGCACGGGCACGAGTTGATACATACCTGGACCCGTGGTCCTGCATGACTCCGCTCACGGGTCTATAGATGGTAGAGGATCTAATCGGCCCCATGCGATTCTCAGTGTAGCTTTGTTGGCTGCCACATGGCTCCGAACCCGAACTTTCAGGCCATTCCGAAACATATCGAATCAGCCTCAATGACAACCATCGCCCTGAGTCCAAGACAGGCCGCGGGTCCAGGTATGTATCAACTCGTGCCCGTGCCCGTGCCCGTGCCCGTGCCCGAAAACTCTCTCGCGAGCGAAGCGAGTACGCCCAACTTGTGAGACACTGACCCCCCACGACTCGGGAGGCACAATGCGCCACCTCACCTCGCTCCTGCTCACCCTCACGCTCCTCGCCTGTGACGACGGCGGCAACAGCGAAGCCCCCACCGGCGACGCGGGTACCCAGCCCACAGCAGACATGGCCACAGGCGGCGCAGGCGGAGAGCCGGCAGCAGATGCCATGCCGCCTGATGCTGAGGCACCATCCGACGCAGATCTCCCCGATGCCGATCTCCCCGACGCCGCCCCCAAGGTGGAGCAACCCTTCGCCGAAACCGAGCCGGTGCAGGTGAGTCAGTGGCTCTATACCAGCCTCTCTGGGCAAGATCCCGTGGGCAACGCCCTGGAGCAGGGCACCTTCATCGCCCCCGAGCGCCTGGGCCGCGACGATTTGGGCGTGGACTGGGCGCCGCTGTTCCCTCAAGACGATGGCGCCCTCATCAACGTCGACGCCGACGTGGGCTATGCCGTGGGCTGGGTGTTCACCGCAGAGTCAACATCGATGACTCTGCTTGCAGATCGCGCCTTCACCGTGTGGTTCAACGGCCGCCAGCTGCCCGGTGATGTCTACGGCTCCGGCAAACTGCGGGCGGCGCTGCACAGCAATGCAGGCGACAACGTCTTGGTGATTCAGTTCGCCGGCCGACGGGGCGCGCCGAGGGTGCAGCTCGCATCTACGACTGATCCTGTCTCAGTGAACCCTGCCGATCTCACCGTACCCGACCTGCCCGTGGGCGAAGGGTCTACCCAGCAGCTCACGCAATACATCGGCCTGCCCTTGCTCAACCACGGCGACGAAGCCCTGCTCGATGTTCGAGCACAGGTCATCGAAGACGACCGCTTCGAGGGCACCGGGACTCGACTGCCGGGCCTCGCCCCTGGTGCGGCGACGCAGCTCGCCTTCGAGCTCACCCCAAAGGCAGCCTTTGATGCTGCCGAGGAGACCGTGGAGGTGTCCCTCGCTATCACCGCAGACAACCTCGGCACCATCTACACCACCACAGTGAGCCTGAGCACGGTGGCCGCCGACACCACCCATCGACGCAGTCGCCGCTCGGAGGTCGATCACTCAGTGCAGTATTATGGCGCGGTGCCGCCCGTGGGTTTCGATCCGCAGGTCACGCCTGAGTCACCATATGGCCTCGTGCTCAGCCTGCACGGCGCCGGTGTTGAAGGCATCGGCCAGGCCCGCGCTTACAGCGCCAAGGACAACGCGTGGATCATCGCCCCCACCAACCGACGCCCATTCGGCTTCGACTGGGAGGTCTGGGGTCGCCTCGACGGGCTCGAAGCCCTCGACCACGCCACAGCGACACTGCAGACAGACCCTGCCCGCACGTGGCTCACCGGTCACTCCATGGGCGGTCACGGGACGTGGCACCTCGGGGTCATGGACACGAGCCGGTTCGCGGTCATTGCCCCGAGCGCCGGGTGGAGCAGCTTCTACTCCTACCAGGGGCTGCAGCGCCCTATGGGCGTCTTCGGTCGGGCCCGGGCGCCGAGCGACACCCTGAATTACATCGAGAACCTCGCTCAGCGAGCGGTCTAAATCATCCACGGCACCGCGGACAACAACGTGCCCATCCGCGAAGGGCGAGACATGCGAGCCGCAGTGGAAGGCGTCGCGGCTTCGGTTGAGATGCACGAGGAGGAAGGCGCTGGTCACTGGTGGGATGGTGATCGCGCCGGCGGCGCCGACTGTGTGGACTGGCCCCCAGCCTTCGAGTTGATGGCGGCCCGAACCCTGCCCCGGCCGGAGCTGACCTTCGACTACCGCTGCCCCGGGGCGTGGTATTGCCGCGCGTACGGTCCGGTCCGCTTGGACGCCGCAGAAGACTTCGAGCGGGATCTCTACATCTCTGCGGCTCCCATGGGCGACGCCGGCTGGGCCCTCACCACCGACAACGTGCGGCGCATGACCATCGACGGTGGAGCGCTCATCGATGCAGGTATCACCACCCTGCTCGTGGACGAGCAGATGTTCGAGGTGGAAGCAGGCCCCATGGTCATCGGCCCCACCGAGGGGAAGCGCCCTGGGCAGCACGGCCCGCTGGACGAGGCGTTCTATCGGCCTTTCTGTTTTGTCTACGACACCTCGACGCCGGCCTACGCCGAGATCGCTGCGCACCTGACCACATACTGGTCCTTCATCGGCAACGGACAAGCCTGCGCGGTGCCCTTTGATCTGATCAACAGTGCTGACTTGGATGGCTACAACCGCATCTACCTCGGAGTGCCAGCCGAAGACCTCGACGCCACGCCTGACGGCATCACCTGGGGCGGTGATACGATCACTGTGGGTGGAGAATCACAAAGCGAGGCGGCGCTGGTGGCGGTTTTCCCTGAAAGTGAGGGGCTCTCGGCCATCTTCTGGGCTACGCCGGGCCATGAATGGCTGCTCCCCCGGGCGAACCCCTTTGGGTCACGACGTAGTCTGCCGGACTATCTGGTGTTTGGCACTGATGGCGGCCGCGCAGCAGGGTTCTTCACGCCTGATTGGCGCCTCTCACGCTGAGTGAGAAAGATGTGACTCAAGGCGCCGAGGTCATGCCCCATGAAGTGTAGCTCATCAGCATACATTGAGTGTCTCGTACGCCAAGAGATCGATGTTGCTATCTATGGACAGCCAGTATCGTTGAAGAACCGCTCCGGCACACAATACGGCTGGAACAGCTGAGGTCCAGGCACCGTGCAGCACGTGCCTTCGCCGAACTCCGCGGCGCACTCATTGGCCTCGAAGCACTCTCGGATACAGAACAGCCCCTGGTACAGACGGTCCTCGTCGAAAACCCCCAAGCACTCCAGGTCGTCTCGGCAGCCTTGCGCATCGCAGGGCTCACCGGGGCCCGGTCGCAGATCTGCGTCGGGCAATTCCATGTCCGGCACCTCGGCGTCCGGAATCTCCACGTCGGGGATCTCCACATCGGGGATCTCCACGTCGGGCACCTCGGCGTCTGGAATCTCTACATCTGGCACTTCAACATCGGGCACCGACATATCATCGACGCTGACATCGGCCATCAACATCGCATCGGGTACATCAATGTCTGGAATCTCAACGTCGGGTACGCCTTCGTCGATCATCTCCACGTCGGGCACATCAGCGTCAAACACCTCGGCGTCGGCGATCACACCACCATCCGAGAACACGCCCGCGTCGAAGGTCTGCTCCAGATCGATGGTGGGTGCCGGCATGCGATCCGTGGCGATGGTGCCACCGCGGCCGCGATCGAAGCGGCCGCCCACCGTCCAGATGTCTTCACCGGACCAAACCGCGTGCAGTGTCGTCGGGCCGAAGAGTGCTGTGTTCGGCGCCACCAGAGCCGACCACTCCCCTTCGAGGCTCCGGGCCAGCAGCGTACCGTTCTCACCGCTGGCCAGGGCGCGGCCCGTGGGCTCGACGAAGACCCCGTTCAGCGCCACGTCGAGGGGGGGCGGATCAGCGGTTTGCCATGCGAAGCCGTCCCAGCTGACAGCTCTTGGACGGTTGAGACCACCCACTGCCAGCGTCTGGCCACCGGGCAGGCCGTGCACCGTGAACAAGATCTCGGGCTCACCTGCAGGATCGACACGCTGGAACATGCGACCGTTCCAGAAGAAGGCCACCCCGCCTTCACCGACAATGTGCACCGCGTCGGGGGCCGAGCCCCAGACCTTGTAGAAGCTCACCGCAGGATCAGTCTGCAAGATGACGTCGTCCACGCGACGCCACACGCCGTCGCCTTCGGAGCGGAGCACAATGTTGCGATCCCCGTCGGCTCGGGGCGAGCCGCCCACGGCCCAGAGATCGTCGGGGCCCGAGCCCCAGAGGCCCCACAGGCGGGTCTCTTCGGTGAGGCCCGTCTCTTCTTCGACCCAGCGGCCATCCCTGCGGCGCAGGATCCGACCCTCTTCGCCACAGGCCCAGACGTGATCGTCGTCGGTGCCCCAGATCCACCAGAGCGCGGGGCCCGGCGGGGTCGCCTCTCGGGCGATCTGCTCGCCATCGAAGCGGGCCACCAGGCCACCCTCGGGGCCCAAGGCGCCCCCGGCGAACCAGACCTGACCAGAGCCTGAGCCCCACACACCAAGGATCAACGGGTCGAACTCGCCGTCGATGGGTCGGATCTCACCAGGAGGCGGCTCGGCGTCGCGGAGATCTGCGTCGGGGATCGGGCCCATGTCGGGGATCGGCGCCATATCAGCCACTGGGGGCACGTACCCCCCCGACTCCGCGTCGGATTGATCTTCTTCACAGCCCAGCAATGTCATGGACGCCGCCAGAGACATCGCCACGTACAAGCCCCTCATACCGCTCATTCCCCTCATTCGATGATCCCCAGTCGCGTAATCTCGCTGGGCAGGTCGTACGTCCGGGGCACGTTGGGCAGCCCCGAGAGCTGGCGGCGCAGGCACGGCAGGCCCTCGGTGAGCTCGCACGGTGGCGGGCTCACGGGGGGCGGCTCCACCACCTCGATCGTCTGGTTCGGCGCCACGTCGTCGAGTTCCACCACCCGGCCCGTGGCAGGGAACACCACCCGCACGAAGAGCCCGGCGCCGGGCATGGGCAGATCACCGAGGCCGAAGTGCTCGATGGGCTCGTCCTGGCTCAGGAAGTTCGACCCGCCCTGGCGCTCGCGCAGCTGCAGCGGGCCCTCTCGATCGCGGCCCACCCACACACGGGCGCCGATGCCGTCCCGGTTCGAATCGAGGCCCCGGACCCTCACCCGGAGCCAGGGGTTCTGGTTGCCGCCCTCGTTGCGATAGAGCACCGGGTGGCCGGTGTTGTGCACCACGAACAGGTCGAGATCACCGTCGTTGTCGTAGTCGAAGGTGAGCAGGCCCTTGCCCGAGTCGGTGGCCTCGATGCCCACGGCGTCGGAGACCTCGGTGAAGGTGCCGTCGCCGTTGTTCTGCCAGAACCGCATCGGATCTTCGTTGTAGATGTCGTCTTCGTCGTAATTGGGCACGTCGAAGCCGTTGGTCATCACCAAATCGAGATCGCCGTCATTGTCGTAATCGAAGAAGGTGGTGCCCCACCCCCAAAAGCCCTCGCGAACACCGGCTTCGTCGGTGACGTCGGTGAAGACCCGATCGCCGTCGTTCCGGTAGAGCCGGTTGCCCGAGTAGCCCCAGAAGCAGCGGTTGCCCTCGCCATCGCAGGTCTCGTTCTCGTCGGAGATCGAGGTCACAAACCAGTCGAGATCGCCGTCGTTGTCGTAATCGCCCAGGGCGGCGCCCATGCCGTTCTCGTCGGTGCCCACCTGAGAGGCCTCGGTGGTGTCGACGAAGATGCCCTGGCCCTCGTTGAAGAACAGCCGGCTGGTGCCGAAGTCACCTGCGAGGGCCAGATCGGGCCAGCCGTCGTTGTCGAGATCGGCGATGCGGGCGGTGAAGGAGAACAGCCCGGGGATAAAGCCCAGGGTGGGGTCGATCTCCAAACCACGGGGGTTGGTCTCGTCCCTGAAGTGACCGGGGTTGAGAGCGCCGAGGTTCATCATGAGGGCGGCGCCGTTCTCCGGGATCGTGCCGGGGACCACGCCCCTGGGGCTCCAGGCGGTGGTGAAGGCGTCGAGCCAGCCATCGCGATCGACGTCGCCGAAAGTGATGCTGAAGCCCTGGTGATCGAAGGCCGAGGTCCGCTCGGCGCCTCGGGCGTTGGCCTCTTCGGTGAAGTGGCACCGGCCATCGTTGATGAAGAGGTAGTACCGGTTGTGGGTCATGACGCTGACGTACAGATCGAGATCGCCGTCGTTGTCGATGTCACCCCATGCGGCACCGTTCGTAGGCTGATCGATCACGATGCCGGCCTCGGCTGCGCCCTCGACGAAGGTGCCGTCGCCGTTGTTGACGAAGAGCACATCGGTGTTGAACAGCCGGGTGGCGAAGAGATCGACATCTCCGTCGTTGTCACAGTCACCGGCGACGGCGCCCCCTGACTCGTACCAGGCCTCTCTGAGGCGGGGCTCCTCGGGCAGCTCGTACTGCAGGTAGTCCACCCCGGCTTCTTGTGTGGCGTCGACGAAGCCCACCTGCCCCGAAGCGAGCGCGGGCAGGCTCACGAGCAAGATGAGCAGATGAAGATGTACGCGCACGCGATCTCCGCATGTGGGTTCGTGGAGGTGTTTATAGCCGGCAGTGGCGGTCGAGATCATCTACAGCATCGTACTCAAAGCAATCATCTGCTCGAGCGTCGACCCACCATTCGGTAACCCTCGCCGGCTACGCGTTACCCCACCGACACACCAAACACGCTCTCGACCAGTGCCTGGGGCAGAGACTTTCGTATTCCCGAGGGTTTCGAAAGCTGGCACGGCCTTTGAGAAGAGGTGCCTCCGAGGCCCGTTTGGGCTCGTCCACGCATTCGGAGGCCCCATGGGCGTCATCTACCTGCTCATCCCTTTGGCGCTCGGCATCATGATCGCCGCCGTGCTCACCTTCTGGTGGGCCGCCCGCGACGGCCAGTTCGACGACATGGACACCCCCGCCGTCCGCGTCCTCTTCGACGACGCCCACACATCACACGCACAAAACGCCGCACCCCAAAACGCCGCGGGTGCACCCACCACCCCAGCGCATCGAGGCTTCGATCGCAGCAGGGAGGAGATGGCATGAGCCAAAACGTCGAGACCTTCAGATACGACGACGCGATCGTACGAAAGTTCGCCGTCGCCACCGCGATATGGGGGGTGGTCGGCATGCTTGTCGGCCTCATCGCCGCATATCAGTTCGTCATGCCCGAGCTGAACCTCGGCATGCCCTACACCACCTTCAGCCGGATCAGGCCGCTGCACACCAACGCGGTCATCTTCGCCTTCGTGGGCAACGGCATGTTCGCGGGCGTTTATTACTCGTCTCAGCGGCTGCTCAAGGCCCGCATGTTCAGCGACACCCTGTCGAAGATTCACTTCTGGGGCTGGCAGCTCATCATCGTCGCCGCCGCCATCAGCTTCCCGCTGGGCATCAGCCAGTCCAAAGAGTACGCCGAGCTCGAGTGGCCCATCGATATCGCCATCGCCGTGGTGTGGGTGATCTTCGCCATCAACTTCTTCGGCACCATCGCCAGGCGCCGCGAGCGCCACATGTACGTGGCGATCTGGTTCTACATCGCGTCGATCGTCACCGTGGCCCTGCTGCACATCGTCAACAACCTCGTGCTCCCCGTCTCGGCCCTGAAGAGCTACAGCATCTTCGCCGGCGTTCAGGACGGCCTCGTGCAGTGGTGGTACGGCCACAACGCCGTGGCCTTCTTCCTCACCACCCCCTACCTCGGGCTGATGTACTACTTCATGCCCAAGGCCGCCGAGCGCCCCGTCTACAGCTACCGGCTGTCGATCATCCACTTCTGGTCGCTGATCTTCATCTACATCTGGGCGGGCCCCCACCACCTGCTCTACACCTCGCTGCCCGACTGGGCCCAGACCCTGGGCATGGTGTTCTCGCTGATGCTCATCGCCCCCAGCTGGGGCGGCATGATCAACGGCCTGCTCACCCTGCGCGGCGCCTGGGACAAGCTGCGGACCGATCCGATCATCAAGTTCTTCGTCGTGGCCATCACCTTCTATGGGATGTCCACCTTCGAGGGGCCCATGATGTCCATCAAGTCGGTGAACGCCCTGAGCCACTACACCAACTGGACCATCGGTCACGTGCACTCCGGGGCCCTCGGCTGGAACGGGTTCCTGACCTTCGGCATGCTCTACTGGCTGATCCCCAGGCTCTGGAAGACCAGGCTCTACAGCATGACCCTCGCCACCACCCACTTCTGGATCGGGCTGGTGGGCATCGGCCTCTATGTGTTGTCGATGTGGGTGGCCGGTGTCTCCGAGGGCCTCATGTGGCGCGCCTTCGATGAGGAGGGCAAGCTCGTCTACAGCAGCTGGATGCAGATGGTGACCACCCTGATGCCCACCTACTGGGTCCGGGCCATCGGCGGCACGCTGTACCTCGGCGGCGCCATCATCATGCTCTACAACCTGTTCATGACCATCCGGCAGGGCACTGCCGGCGAGGATGAAGAGGCGAGCGCCCCGGCCCTCAAGCCCGCGGTGGCCCACCCTGGCGCCCACTGGCACACCATCATCGAAGGCAAGCCCTTCAAGTTCACCGTGCTCACCGTGGTGGCCGTGGCCATCGGCGGCGCCTTCGAGATCGTGCCCACCCTGGCCATCGACTCGAACGTGCCCACCATCGCCTCGGTGAAGCCCTACACCCCCCTCGAGCTCGAGGGCCGAGACATCTACCTCGCCGAGGGCTGTTATGTCTGCCACTCGCAGATGGTGCGCCCCTTCCGGAGCGAGACTGAGCGCTATGGCGAGTACAGCAAGGCTGGCGAGTTCGTCTACGACCGCCCCTTCCAGTTCGGCTCGCGACGCATCGGGCCCGATCTGCACCGCCTCGGGGGCAAGTACCCGCACCTGTGGCACTACAAACACATGATGGATCCGACGAGTACGTCGGAGGGCTCGATCATGCCCCCCTACCCCTGGCTCTTCGAGGACGAGCTCGATCTCAGCCTCGTGAGCGCCAAGGTGAACGCCCACGAGATCCTCGGCGCCCCGTACACCGAGGCCCAGATCGACAACGCCGCCCAGCTCGCTCAGAGCCAGGCCGACGTCATCGCCCGTGAGCTCGCCGACGCCGGCGTAACCGGCACCGACGAGCAGCCGATGCGCTACGAGACGCTGCGCACACGTCAGATCGTGGCCCTCATCGCCTACCTGCAGCGCCTGGGCACCGACATCAAGCTCGCCCCCAAGGCGGGTGAAGGTGGCAAGGACACGGCTGAGCAGAAAGACGGCGACCAGAATGGAGCGATGCCCGACGAGCACGCCAGCGTGAAGCCATGATGAAGGAACTCATCAACGAGACAGATCAGCTCATCTTTCCGCTCATCTCGGCGGTGATGTTTCTGTCGATGTTCGTCGCCGCCCTCTTCTGGGTCTATCGAAAAGGCGGCCGGGAAGTCTACGCCCGTCGGAGCCAGATGGTGTTTCACGACGGCACCGTGAAGGGCACACAGAAGGAGACAGATCATGTCTGACAAATACGCCGTCACAGACGAGCTGCTCGACCACGATTACGACGGCATCCGGGAATACGACAACCCGCTGCCCCGGTGGTGGCTGTACATGTTCTACATCACCATCGCCTTCGCCATCGCCTACGTGGGCTACTTCATCCTGGGCCCGGGGCCAGACTCGAGGACTGAGTACGAGATGGAAATGGCCGCCGCGGCGGTGATGTATCCCGACGAAGATCCGGCTTCGAACATCGAGCTGCTCACCGCCGCTCTGGGCAACCCGAAGTTCATCGGTGAGGGCAAGGGCATCTTCGCCACCAACTGCGCCGCATGCCACGGTCCCGACGGCGGCGGCATCGTGGGGCCCAACCTCACCGACGACTTCTGGCTGCACGGCAAGGGTGACATCGCCGGTGTGGTGCGCGTGGTGGCCGACGGGGTGCCCGAGAAGGGCATGATCGCCTGGAAGAAGCAGCTCAAGGTCAAAGAGATGGTGGCTGTCTCGGCCTACATCATGAGCCTGCGCGGGACCACCCCCGCCAATCCCAAGGCCCCACAGGGCGAAAAGATGCCGCGTCAGGCGGCGAACTGATCAGGCGAGGCCCCCATGCCACTGCAAGGCAACGATACTGTCACCACCATCGGCCAGTCGGGCAGCCGTGTCTGGCTCTACCCCCTGTTGGTGGCCGGCCGCTACGTGAAGGCCCGTCGTGTGGTGGGCTGGGCCCTCATCGTCTTCTTGCTCATCGCCCCCTGGGTCGACATCAACGGACACCCAGCCATGATGTTCGATCTGCCCAACCGGCGGTTCTACTTCTGGGGGCTGAGCCTCTTCGCCACCGACGCCACCTACCTGCTGTTTCTCTGCGGGCTCATCGTCTTCGGGGTGTTCCTGTTCACCGCCCTCTTCGGGCGCATCTGGTGCGGATGGTCCTGCCCGCAGACGGTGTTCATGGAGCTCGTGATACGCCCCATCGAGCAGCTGGTCGAAGGCAAGCCCAGCGCCCGGAAGAAGCTCGACAAGGCCCCGTGGGGCCCATCGAAGATCTTCAAAAAGAGCCTGAAATGGGCGGCGTTCCTGGTGGTCTCTGGGGCTCTGTCCACCACCCTGGTGGCCTACTTCCTCGGCCGCGACGGCATCGTCGAGGCCCAGCTCGACCCCTGGAGCCACCCTGTAGGCACCAGCATCTTCATCTTCTTCACCGGACTGTTCTTCTTCGACTTCGCCTGGTTCCGAGAGCAGACCTGCATCGTGGTCTGCCCTTATGGCCGGCTGCAATCGGTGCTGATGGATCAAGACTCCCTCACCATCAACTACGACGCGGGCCGAGGCGAGCCCAGAGGCAAGCCCAAGAAGAAAGCAGACGGCACCCCCCTTGGGGACTGCATCGACTGCAGAAAATGCGTACAGGTCTGCCCCACGGGGATCGACATCCGCAAAGGCGTACAGATGGAGTGCGTGAACTGCGCTGTCTGCATCGACGCCTGCGACGAGATGATGGACAAGATCGGGCGGCCCCGGGGCCTGATTCGATACACATCGGAGGCCCAGCTCGCCGGCAAACCCCGGCGCTTCGCCCGACCCCGGACGCTGGCGTACACCGTGGCCCTCACGGCGGTCATCGTCGCCATGAGCGTCACGCTGGTCACCCGGCAGCCCATCGAGATGATCATGACCCGGCAGGTGGGGGCCCCCTACCTGACCCTGCCCGACGGCAGGGTCCAGAACATGACCAACCTGAACATCGCCAACAAGACCCGGGAGACCCGTCACCTCAAAGTGCGGGCTCTCACCGAGGGAGGCGAGGTCATCGTCCCCGGCAAAGCGCTGGTGCTCAAGCCCGAGGCCCTCATCAACGTGCCTGTCTTCTTGATTCAGCCTGATCCCAAGGAGCCAGACGGTGAGGGGGTGTTCTCCATCGAGATCACCGACGATCAGGGTTTCAAGCAGGTGATGACCTACCCCTTCCTCTCGAAGCCCGACGCCGCTCGGGCCTCGAAGGCAGCAACGCGCAAGGAGAAAGGCGCATGAGCGGGAGCGCGATCATGAGCGACGCACCGAAGAAGCGTGCCTCCAAGGGCAAGTTCAACCCCTGGCCGTGGGGCATCGGCCTCGGCCTGACCATCGTGGTGGTGGTGAACCTCTACGTGGTCTACCTCTCCCGGCAGAACGCCCCCACCCTGACCCGGTCGGACTACTATCAGGCGGGCGTCGACTTCGAGCAGACCCTCGAAGCAAAGCGGGCTTCACAGGCGCTCGGGTGGCAGCCCGAGGTGAGCGTGTGCCCCGCGGGCTCTTCTGAGGGGATCTGCGAGGTGGCCTTCCGCCTGAAAGACGCCGACGGGCGCGCCCTCGCAGGTCTCTCCGGCACCCTCGTCGCGCGGCGGGCCGACAGCGCCACCCACGACGCCAAAGTGGGCTTCGACGACATGGGCCACGGGCTCTACATCGCCAAAGTGCCCATCTCCAAGACCGGCTACTGGCGCCTCGCAACGACTTTCACCGCCGAAGGCCAGACACCCTGGCTCGATGCTCGCAGAGTGCACATCGACAGCGCGGCTCACCCCTGAAGGGCGCCCGCAGAAGATCACACGAGGAGCACCCCATGAGCATCATCGCCGTTCTCAGCGCCAGCCTGCTCGGCAGCCTGCACTGCGTGGGCATGTGCGGCGGCTTCGTCGCCCTCTACTCCGCCCCGGGCACCGGCGGCTGGCGCGCCCAGAGCGCCTACCACCTCGGGCGCCTGATCTCCTACGCCACCCTTGGCGCCCTGGCAGGCTTTGCAGGCTCCCATCTCGATCTCGCCGGGGAGACCCTGCTCGGGGTGCAGCAAGTGGCGGCGGTGGCCATGGGCGGACTGCTCATTTTCATGGGCATCAAAGCCTTGGGTCTGTTCCCCGCAGCCCAGCGCGCGGCTCAGCACGACACCCCACTCGTACACATAGAAGACCGCAAGCGCCCGGGGCTGCTCGCCCGTATGCGCCACCGGGTCTCCACGCTCTACCGCAGCAAGGGCCCTGGTCCGGCCTTCGCCGTAGGTCTGTTGTCCACAGTACTGCCCTGTGGCTGGCTCTGGGGATTCGTCGCCGTCGCTGCGGCCACGGGCTCGGCCTGGATGGGGGCAGTCTGGATGGCGGCCTTCTGGGTGGGCACGGTGCCCGCGCTGGGCTCCCTCGGCGTCGCCACCAGGTTGATGGGCAGCGCCCTACGCCCTTACGCCCCCCGCCTCACAGCGGCCGTCATGATCGGCTTCGGCGTGCTGGCCCTCGCAGGCAAAATGCCTCGCCCCGCCATGGCCCAACACCATCACCACGCCCCAGCAGCCACCACCCACGGCGAGCACACCACCCCTCACAACAAGGCCGCACAACCCGAGCTCCCCACCCCCGGCGAGCACCACTGTCACTGATCGCGCTCCCCCTCACCATTCCGTAACCCCCTCCCCCACAAGCGTTACCCAAACACCACACCCACAATCAGAATCCAGGGCAGGCCATGGGTCCAGAGTCGAACAGTGGCCAGCCCTCCGGGTGTCTTTCCGCTCCCTCCGGCCGGCTACGCCGCCCTCCACTCGCTCCAAGACATGCAGCCTCAGGCTGCACTGTCCACATCCGTAAAACTCGTGCCCGTGCCCGTGCCCGTGCCCGTGCCCGAAACTCTCTCTCCCAACCACCAGCGGCACAGAACCTGCTTCCCCCTCAAAGAAAGCCACCCCAAAGAGGCACCCCCCTTGGCATTGAGCGAGACCCACGTGCCATCCCAGGCAGCCCTCGAAGCAGTGCACTGCACCCACTGCGGGCTCCCGGTCCCCGAAGGCCTCATCGTCGGTGATCGAGAGGGCCCGCAGTTCTGCTGCAATGGCTGCCGCGCCGTGTATCAGATCATGTCCGACAACGGCCTCGGTGGGTTCTACGGACTGCGAGATCGTACAGGGGGCGCCCCCCGTGGCGTCGCCGTCGACGAAGAGTCCCTCGCCGGCGCCGACGCATACGCTCACTATGACGATCCCACCTTCATCGACGCCCACACCCGAGCCCACACCGAAGGTCAGCGCACCATCGACCTGTATGCCGACGGCGTGCACTGCGCAGCCTGCGTGTGGGTCATGGAGCGGTTGCCCCAGGTGATGCCTGGGGTCGACACAGCCAGTCTGTCCCTCGCCGATCAGCGACTGCGTTTGAGCTGGTGGCCCGAGCAGGTCTCATTGGGGCAGATCGGTGGCTTCCTGCATCGACTCGGCTACGCCACCCATCCGCTCGGAGAGGCCGCTGATGCCGCCCGCAAAGCGGCCCGACGTGGCACTCTGATCCGGCTGGCCGTGGCCTTCGCCCTCGCAGGCAACACCATGCTCCTCGCCGCAGCGCTCTATGCCGGCGAGGGCACCCTCGATCCCACCATGGCCCGGTTCTTCGAATGGCTCAGCTTCGGCCTCGCCATCCCCGCAGTGACCTATGGCGCCTGGCCCTTTTACAGGGGCGCGCTCTCAGGTCTGCGGATGGGTCGGCCCCACATGGACCTCCCCGTGTCGCTGGGGCTGCTCGGCGGCTTCTTCGCCAGCGCCTATGCCACCATCACTCACCAGGGGCATGTCTACTTCGACTCGGTCACCGTATTGGTGTTTCTGTTATTGCTCGGCCGCTATGTGCAAAGCCGCGGACAGCAAGCTGCCATGACCGGCACCGAGCTCATGACCGCCCTCACGCCAGGGACCGCTTGGCGACGCATCGAGTTCGACGGGGCCCTCGAGTTTCGCCCCGCCTCGGTGAACACGCTGGTGGCAGGCGACGTGGTCCGGGTCCGCGCTGGGGAGACCTGCCCGGTGGATGGCAAAATCCACATCGGTGAGACCCACGTCGACGCCAGCCTGCTCACCGGTGAGAGCCGACCAGTGCCCGTAGGGCCTGGCGCCCCTGTGTATGCCGGCACGGTGAACATCGACGACGAGGTGCTCATCGAAGTGCAGGCCTCAGGGGCCTCGACCCGACTGGGGCGCCTCGCCGCTCTCGTCGACCAGGCTGATCCACATCGCGCTCCAGTGGTGCGGCTCTCAGATCGCATCGCCGGCATCTTCGTCTCCGTGGTCATCGGTCTCGCCGTCGCCGGGGGCGTGGCGTGGAGCTTCATCGACGCCGAGCGGATCTTCGACGTGGTGGTGTCGCTGCTGGTGGTCTCGTGCCCGTGTGCTCTGGGCCTCGCCACCCCCGTGGCCCTCGCCGTGGCTCGGGGCCGCGCCGCCCGCTCGGGCATTCTGATTCGCTCCACCACCGCGTTGGAGCGGCTGGTCCGTGTGCAGCAGGTCGTGCTCGACAAGACCGGCACCCTCACCGAAGGGCAGCTCACCGTCTCAGGTGCACACTGGAGCCCTCATGTCGAGCCCGCCCACCTGTGCGCCAGCATCGAAGCCCTCGAGCGACGCTCCAGCCATCCCGTGGCCCGGGCGGTGGCGCAGTGGGCTGGCCAGCACGCAGGCCTCTCCTCAACGCTCCAGGTCACTGACGTGCAAGAGCAGCCCAGCAAGGGGATCGCCGGTCGCATAGAAGATCGCCACATCATCGTGGGTCGGCTGGGATGGGCCGAGGGCGACAAGACCCTACCCCCTGATCTACACACCGCCGCAGATCAGGCGCTCCGTGCCGGCCACAGCGTCGTGCTCGTCGTCTGTGAGGGTGAGCCCGTGGGCGTCCTGGTCATGTCCGATCAGATTCGGCAGGACACACCTGCAGCCCTGAGCCGGCTCAGGGCTCTGGGGCTCGGCCTCTCGGTCCAGAGTGGCGATCACCCGCACGTGGTGGCCGAGATCGCCCGTCGGCTCGAGATCGACCAGGCCACAGGGGCGGCCAGCCCGGAAGACAAGGCCGCCGCTGTCACCGAGAGCCCCCACGTGGCCATGATCGGCGATGGGATCAACGACGCGCCAGCCCTACGTCAGGCCGAGGTGGGCATCGCCGTCGCCGGCGGCGCCGAAGCCGCGCTGCAGGTGGCCGACGTCTACCTCACCCGGCCGGGCCTCGACACCGTGGCCGACGTCTTCGAGGGTGCCCACCGTACCTTCGCCATCATCCGCCGAAACCTCGTCTTCTCGTTGCTCTACAACGTGCTGTTCGCCTCGCTGGCCCTCGCCGGTGAGATCACCCCCCTCGCCGCGGCGGTGCTGATGCCCATCAGCAGTCTCACCGTCGTGGCTTCTTCTGTCTTCGGCCGTACCTGGCGGCCTCACCGTGAGCACCGGTCATGAACCACCGACTTGCCCCCCCAGAGGCCCTGCCCCGCCTCGAAGCGGACCTGATTCAGAAGATGAACGTCCGCGGACCTCGGTACACCAGCTACCCTCCGGTGCCACTCTGGACATCTGACTTCGGGGCTCCGGATCTCGAAGCGGCCCTGTCGACGGCTGCACAGGCGGGGGCCAAAGCACCACTCTCGCTCTACATTCACGTACCGTTCTGCAAATCGCTCTGCACGTATTGTGGCTGCAACGTGGTGGTGAGCCGGGATCGGGCTCGAATGGACGCCTACGTCGATCGGGTGCTCGTAGAGCTCGACCTGCTCGCGGAGCGGCTCGGTGATCGCAACACCCTCTCCCGGATTCATTGGGGCGGGGGCACCCCCACCTGGCTCGACGACGATCAGCTCAAACGACTCTGGTATGGGATCCAGAGCAGCTTCACCCTGCAAAAGGGCGCCGAGATCGCCGTGGAGCTCCACCCGGGCATCACCGACATCGAGCGCTTGCAGCGACTTCGAGGGCTGGGCTTCAACCGGTTGTCCATGGGTGTGCAGGACTTCGACCCCGCTGTGCAGCAGGCCATCGGCCGGGTCCAGAGCATCAGCCACACCGCTTGTCTCGTGAGCGCCGCCCGAGCGCTGGGTTTCGAGAGCATCAACTTCGACCTCGTCTACGGGCTGCCAGCCCAGACCCTGAAAACCTGGCAGCACACCCTCGACGTCGTCGCCGATATGGCCCCCGACCGGCTCGCCATCTATGGCTTCGCCTACCTGCCGGAGCAACGGGCCAATCAGCGTAAAATCGATGCCAGCCAGCTGCCGACCCCCGCAACCCGTGTCGAGCTGTTCACCGCAGCCTATGGCCATTTCGTCGAACACGGCATGGTGCCCATCGGCATGGATCACTTCGCCCGGCCCGACGACGAGCTCGCTGTGGCCCAACGGGCCCGGCGGCTGTGGCGCGACTTTCAGGGCTACACCGTCAAACGGGCCCACGACACCATCGCCGTGGGGGCCACGGCCATCAGCGACGTCGGCGGCGCCTATGCACAGAACGTGAGCCGGCTCGGGGTGTACGGCGAGCACGTCGATCGCGGTGAGCTGCCCGTCGCTCGGGGCATCAAGCTCACCGCTGAGGACCAGCTGCGACGACAGCTCATCACCCAGATCATGTGCAATTTCTGGGTCGATCTCGCCGACTTCTCCCCAGAGGGCCGCGATGTGGCCACGGTGCACGCCCGATATGCCCACGAGCTCGAAGCCCTCGAGCCCCTTGTCGCCGACGATCTGGTCGATTGTGAAGGCACCGAGTTGAGCCTGACACCGCGAGGTCGGCTGTTCGTCCGCAATCTGGCCATGATCTTCGATCCTCATCTGCAGACTGGAAGGCCTCAGGCCCGATACTCACGGACCATCTGACCGCAGAGCGAGGCAACCCCTCGGGCTTTTGGCCGGATTCTTAGAGCCTGGAGAGAACCGTGATATGAACTGAATCGTCAGCGTCGGAGAGTACGTGCATGTCGCTCATGGACATGTCCCCCCAGGACATTCTGGTCATAGATGACGAGGAGCTGCTCCGCGGCACCTTGAATCGGTTGCTCACTCACCTTGGCCACACAGTGACCGAGGCCCGAGATGGTATCGAAGCGCTCAACATATATGACGGAGCCACTCGGTCCCCATTGGTGATCCTCGACATCAACATGCCAGGTCTGACACCAGAAGAGATCGTAGCGGGCATCATCGAGCGCAACCCCGGCGCCCGCATCATCCTCACATCTGGCGAATACGACGCCTCCCGCATCGAACAGCTGTGCGCCCGTGGGGCCGAGCAGTTTCTCGCCAAGCCCTTCAGCCTCGAAGAGCTCACCCGGGCCCTCAAACCCTGCACATGACACCATGAAGCGCTCCGCCCGCGAGAGACGGTACATGCAGCGCATGGCCATGCGGGCGTGGTGGCTCTCTCGAGCCCCTGTCATCGCTCTGCTGGGCTGGCTCACCGTCGAGCTCATCCTGGGTGCCGACTGGGTGTTCCTCGACTACGTCAACCTCGCCCTCCACGAAGGCGGGCATATGTTCTTTCGGTGGGCCGGGCAGACCATGCACTTGCTCGGCGGCACTCTCGGGCAGCTGCTCTTCCCCATCCTCTTCGCGATCTACTTCTTCAGGCGATCCGCCTGGTTTTCGGTCGTCGCCATGATCTGGTGGTGGTTTCAGAGCAGCATCAACGTCGCCCGGTATATGGCAGACGCCCTGCCTCAGCGATTGCCACTCGTCGGTGGAGAGATCCACGACTGGGCCACCCTCATGAGCCAGTGGGGGCTCCTGTTCGAAGCAGACGACATCGCTCAATGGATCAGGGTCATCGGCATGGTGGGCATGGTGCTCTCGCTGGGCATCATGACATGGTGGACCGTGTTCCCCTCACCAGAAGAGCTGGAGCACAGCGTTCGCGGCTGAGCCTGCCACATGTCTCGGGCAGAAGCAGTGCCTGACAGAAGCAGTCCCTGACAACATCGATTCCTGACAACATCGATTCCTGACAGCACGCCCTGTCCCTTCAGGACCTCGTTTCAGTGACGCCCTCAGGCCTGTTCCATGGACTTTTCAGCATGGCGGGCCACCCCCGCACACCTCTTTTTTTTATTCAACCTCTAAAATCGCCACCTCATAATTTGAGCGGCGAATCAAACAAAACACGCCCACCACGCTCTAAGCACCTATAACCATTACCAAAAGCAAAAACAGTCGTTTGGTTGCGCATATTTCTCGGGTGTCAACGCTTAATTTATTTTTTTGATACCTACACCTCGGCACACTACCTTCACAAACGTACTCGAACCGACCAGTCATCCATGTGCAGTGTATACACAGGTGAGTGTTTCATCTGTGTATCAAGACAAACTAGAGGAGTGTTATATGCAGATGCGTCTCAACCGTACCCTTGTGTCCGTTCTTGGTGCTGGCGCGCTTTCCATTGGTGCCCTGAGTGGTTGCGCCGAGGAGACCGACCAGTCAGAAGTGCAGAGCAGCCAGGAGGCGCTCTCCTCCGCCACCATCAAGGGGCGGGTCTTCGACATGATGGACCTCCCGGTAGCCGGTGCAGAGGCGATTGTGATGAACGGCTCTCAGCAGACTGAGTACCGCACCTTCGTGGGGGCCGACGGGAGCTACACACTCCGCGACGTGCCCGTGAACCTTCTCTTGAACAAAGAGGCGGTCATCCTCTTTGTGACCCCCAAGGTGGACCTGCCACCTCTGGGCACGGTGGAGGGTGACTACATCCACGAGATGCCCATGACCATCAACCAGTTCATCGAGCCCCTGGAGATCGGGGTCAAGGAAGAGATCATGGCCCGGCCGGCCTATGTACCTCTCCAGGCGAAGGGATACACCCTGACCCCCGAGGTGATGGCCAACGGCGGTGACTTCACCTGGACCTACCCCGACGACGGGCTCCGCGGTGAGCTGACGGTGACGCTGCGGGTGGCCCCCGGCGCGATGAACGTGCCCGAGGACGTCGACTACCAGAACGAGCTCACCATGACCCCCGTCGACTACTTCAAGACCCCCATGCGGATCCCCAACGGCGGCGCCGGGGCCCTCTGGACCATCCAGCCTCGGGAGATCACCTTCGATCCCCCCGCAGAGATCACCCTCGTGGGCGATCGCGGCGCCCTGCTGGGCTCCCTCTCTGCCGATTCCGAGATCGGCGACGCCATCGAGCTGTACGGGGCGACCTATGTAGAGGGGTGGTACAAGTTCGGTGACGCGCACATCGCCGATCTCACCGAGGACAAGGTCACCATCGACTCCAACGGCGGCATCATCCCCAAGGGCGCCTGGGGCCACGTGCTCGGTGCCGAGGGCGTGAACGCCGCGGTCATCGTGCACTGCAAGGACTGCGACGCCGACGGCAACCTTGTCCCCGTGGCCTGCCAGATCGACCGTGACCTCTCCGTGGCCCCTCGCCAGCCCGACTGGACCGATGACCAGGTCATGCGCACCGACAACGAGATCCGCGCCCGTGCCGCCGGCGTCGATCCCTTCGCCATGGCAGCCGTGGGCCTCTGGCTCACCAACGACGGCGCTCAGGCCCGCCTGCACATCACTCAGGCCGACACTCAGGAAGCCTGGACCTTCACGGCCTACGACGTCGACGTGAACGAGCGCCGCGTGCTCGAAGCCAACTTCTGCGCCGTGGATGGCTTCTACCCCTGATCTCCTGCTCGCCCCCCTCGCCTCGATCCGTTCACCTCATCTCGGGAGTATTTACATGAGCCGTCTCATCATGATCGTGTTGTGTGTACTGTCAGGTGCCCTCTTTGGGTGCGTCGAGGCGACGGATGTGCCCGAGCCTCTCCACGGTGTGCAAATGGGGCAGGACCCCCTCGGGGTCTACAACCCCATCGCCAATGGGGAAGAGATCCCCGTCATCTACGGCTACCAGGGTGGGTTCCATCTCCCCATGGCCATCCAGGCAGCCGGCGCCGAGCACGGTGAGGTGCTGGAGATGTGGTTCACGGTCACCGACATCTCCACGGACGAGGTGGTGGCTCAAAATCGCTTCCTCCGCCAGGTCGACGACATCGACGAGAATGGGAACTTCATCGTCGGCGGGCTCTATGTGCTCGTCGAGGGTCCCGATCTCGTCGCTGACCGCAAGCTGCGCATTACAGCGGAGATCTCCGATGGCGATGCCGTGTCGTCCGTGGAACGCTGGGTCTGGTGCGTGAACGAGCACTGATCAGGCTGTGTCTTCGGCAACCTCTCCATGGCCCATGCGCCACCCCCCACCTCCCCCTCGCCTCACTTCGAACACGCCTCCCTCCTCACGACCAGTCTCTTCCCTTCCTGTGTCTTCATCCCCCTGTTCAACCTGATCGTCCTCTACATTCGGATCGAGTGTGGGTGCAAAGGACGATGAGTCCATGACACGCTCAACACGTGGCACGACACTGTTGTGTGTTTGCGGTCATGGCGGGCTTCGATGACTCAAGAGTATCTTTCATTTCATTGTATTCCGGCGCAAAACAGCCTCGGCACCGCGCAGCACATAACACACTGAACTGATTAAACAATCCCCCTAGCCCGAACAAAGCAAAAACAGTTCAGCACGTCAACCTGGCCTCACCGACTTGCACACACAGTCAACCACACTACAATACTCCCTCAGATTCTCACCGGCCAGCAACCCGATGACTCAAATGCACAAGCATGATGGTGTGTGTGCATCTCATTGATGGGAGATACTCATGAAGATGTTCAACAATGACTCGATGTCCGCGAACAGCACCTCCACCCTGGTCGCCCTCCTGTGCACGAGGCCCCAGGAAAGAAAACGAACTGACACCAGACGCTCGATAGAGGTCAGGCCAAAGGCGCCTGCATGTGCGGTGAGGGCCACCTGAGCCCACTCTCTGCTCCATCGCCGACCACACTCAAGATGACCTCTTATCGTGCCCTACCCCTTTCGATACTCAGGAGTCAGTTCATGCACATCAGCGCACTTCACACCCTTCAGATCTCTGTGCGAGCCCGCCTGGGCCTTCAGAACAACCACTTGAAGGCCCTCGGTCTCGTAGCGCCCGAATATTCACCGCTCTCGGCCAGCCTGGTCGTCGATCGAGCCGGGCACGCTTTGGAGCATTTGGCGCCCGACGCCCGAGTGCCCCTCGTGTATGGCTTCTGGCGGCAAGGATGCCTGCCCTTGGGGTTGATGGTGACTCACCATGGCACGTCACGGCCCATCGAGGTGTGGCTTTCCCTGACCGACGCATACACAGGGGAGACGCTGGCCCGACATCGTTTCATACGCAAGACCCGAAGTCATGAGCACCCGGAGGTGCAGATGCTCATGGGCCTCTATCTGCCTGTGGATCAGTCTTCGGAGATGATTGGGCGAAACGCTCAGCTCAGCTTTCGGGTCACCCTCGGCGATGCACAGTACGAGGACAGCCGCCGCATCGTCATCACGCAGCCGGAGCAGGGTGCCCGAGCGTGAGGCTCATTGACCGTCGATGATGCTCTCTCCGAGCGGACCTGCAGGGGGCAGGCTGGAATCGGCGACGTGTTTGAGCATCGATGCGCGCGTCAACTCACCACGCGTGACCACACCGATGATGTTGTTCATCTCGTTGATCACCACCGCTCCACTGTGACCCCCACGGACCATCTGAAGCTCCACCTGAGCCAGATCAGCGTCTGAATCCACGATGAGGGGCTTCGAGGGCAACATGTCACCCACCTTGCGGTTGCCTCCGGTACCGGATTGCAGGTCCTGAGGCAGCAACACTCCACGAATGCCCTCGAGATCACGGACCAGGGCCACCGTGGCCCCTTGCAGCAACATGTGACGGGCCACGGCGGTGGCGGCCCGATGAGGCTCGACGGTGGCCACTCGGGTGAGCAACGCCTGATCGGCCCTCAAGCCCGTGAGGCGGCTCTGACGTACGGCGGCGGCCTCTTCGGCCGTGGCGCCGAGGAAGACGAAGCCGGCGATGAGCAGCAAGCTGGGATCGAAAGGCGGGAACACGGCGAAGACAGCACCGATGACGGCGAGGGCCCTGCCGACGGTTGCGGCGGCGCGGGTAGCCTCCACCGGGCCCAGGCGCGTCTCCAAGAGGGCCTTCAAGATGCGCCCACCGTCCATGGGGAACGCCGGCAGCAAGTTGAAGAGGGCCAGCGCGCCGTTGGCGACGAAGACCAGGAGAGCAGCCATCTGCAATGCGGGCAACCCGAAGGTGACCCGAAGCCCGAGTAATCCCAAGGCCCCCAGCAGGATGCTCACCAAAGGGCCGGCGAAGGCCACCTTGGCCTGCTGCATCGGCGTGGCATTGTCGTGTTCGAGCTGTGTGATCCCGCCAAGGAGCATCAGGGTGATGTGGCGCACCTTGCCGCCGAGGGCCAAAGCTGCGAGGGCATGACCCAACTCATGCAGGAGCACGGAGAAGAACACCACCAGTGGCAACAGCAGCCCCCACACCGGGCGTGGCAGCACGAGATCGGCCACCTCAAGACCGAGGATGTGGGCGGCGTAGCTCACCCCCTGCGTGGCGAAAGCCACGGCCATGAGCGGCACGATGAGGAGCAGCGAGGCATGCAGTCGGAGAGGGATGCCTTTGAGGTGACCGATGGTCCAGCTGGCTTTGAACATCTCAACCTCCTCGCGATGACACCGTCTATAAACACGAGACGGACTTCTCTTAGTCCGATGCAAACACCCACTGAACGTTTCGGTGGGGCAAGGGATCTCGAAGACCCTGATTTGAAGCATCGGCGTCCGCGAGAGGCGGGTTGAGCCCTCGGGCGTGGTGCGAGGATTCGAGAGAGGCAGGCGTGGGGCGGGATCAGAGCGGGGCGTTGAGCAGCTTTTCGACCTCGGCCACAGCGCCTTCGATGCTGATGCGGCGCTGCTCCATGGTGTCTCGATCGCGGATGGTGATGGTGTCATCCTGCATGGTCTGGCCATCGATGGTCAGACAGAAGGGCGTGCCGATCTCGTCGTGACGACGGTAGCGGCGGCCGATGGCGTGCTGCTCGTCGTACTTGGCGTTGATGCCCTTCTCGAAGAAGGCCTGCATCACCTGACGGGCCTTCTCGGGCATGCCGTCTTTCTTCACGAGGGGCAGCACCGCCACCTTCACCGGGGCGAGCCGGGGGTGCAGCTTGAGCACCACGCGGGTCTCGGGACCCTTCGAGCCCTGGACCTCTTCCTCGGTGTAGGCGTCGATGAGGTACACCAGCACACCACGGGTGGCGCCGGCAGCAGGCTCGATGACGTAGGGGGTGTACTTCTTCTTCTCGACAGGATCGAAGTACTCGAGCTTCTGGCCGCTGTGCTTGGCGTGCTTGTTGAGATCGTAGTCGGTGCGGTTGGCCACACCCTCGAGCTCACCCCAGCCCCAGGGGTACTCGTACTCGATGTCGTAGCAACCCTTGGCGTAGTGGGCGAGCTCGTCGTCCTCGTGGGCCCGGAACACGAACTTCTCGGGGTGGTTGGCGTACTGCTTCCACCACCGCATGCGCTCCTCTTTCCAGTAGTCCCCCCACTCCTCGTCGGTGCCGGGCTCGCAGAAGAACTCCATCTCCATCTGCTCGAACTCGCAGCTGCGGAAGATGAAGTGCTCGACGGTGATCTCGTTGCGGAACGACTTGCCCATCTGGGCGATGCCGAAGGGGATCTTCATCGCCATGGACTGCTGGATGTTCGAGAACTGCACGAACATGGCCTGGGCGGTCTCGGGGCGCAGGTACACGGCGCTCTGGTTGGCGATGGCCTCGACGGCGGTGCGCAGCTCGTCGCCGCTCTTGCCCTCGAATTCCCCCCGCTGGATCGCCGCGGTGAGATCACCGAGGGGATCAGTGGCCCCGATGCTGGACTTGAACATCAGGTTGAACTGACGCTCGTCGCTGAGGAAAGGCGAGCCGCAGTTGGGGCACACATAGCCCTGCTCACCAGCCACAGCGCCGTGCAACTCCTTGCCGCGGCGGGTGACCTCGACGCCGAGCTGCTCTTTGACGAGGGTCTCGGCCACCTTGGCCTTGCCCTTGTCGGGGAAGGTCATCACCGCGGCTTCACCGGCGGCCACGGCGGGGGCCTTGTCGGACCGGAAGCGCTCCTTGCACACCTTGCAGTCCACCATGGGATCGGAGAACCCGGCGAGGTGGCCGGAGGCGTGCCAGACCTTGGGGTGCATGATGATCGAGGCGTCGAGGCCCACGACGTTCTCCCGGCCGTGGACCATGTCGCGCCACCACTCGTTCATGAGGTTGCGCTTGAGCTCAACACCGAGCGGCCCGTAGTCATATGCGCTCTTCAGGCCACCGTAGATCTCGGAGGACTGAAAGACGAAGCCGCGGCGCTTGCACAGCGAGACGATTTTCTGCATCAGGTCGGAAGACATGGACCTCTCCGGTCAGGTACGTGAACGCCCCATGCTCGGGGGCGAGACCGCGGGATGGTAGCGATCCACCGAGAGAGAGACAACATCGAGCGATGGATGGCTGCTCCGCCTGCCCTGCCCTACAGCATCAAACGCGGGCTTGATGTGTCAGCGTGAGCAGCGCCTCGGCGTATCCACGGGGGTTGTCGAGGGGCAGAAAGTGGCCGCCGGGGATGATGATCGACTCGCACGTCTGTGGGAGCAACGACTCGAGCCGACGCCCCACGGTGAGCCACGGCTGGTAGTGATCACCATCGGCCCAGAGCAGCCCCGTGGGCACCTTAAGAGACTTCAGCGCCGGTGCTGCTTCCACGGTCTGTCGAGGGTCGAGGGCCTTCAAGTGACGGGCAAAGGCTCTGCGACCCACAGGTGCGCTCACCTTGGGACCCCAGAACACCTCTGAGGCCTCTTCGGGCTTCACGGGTCTGCTCATCCCCTTCGCCAACGCCCGACGGGCATAGAAGTTGGGCATCAGGCCCAGAGCACACAGCGCCGGATAGAGCCCTGCCCACGCCACCCACCGAAACAGCTTCACGGGCAGGACCGGCCAGCTGTCTTCGGCGACGGTGTCACCGAGGGTGAGGCCGCTGATCAGATGGGGTGTACGGGCTGCGACGATCTGCGCCACACCGCCACCGAGATCGTGGCCCACCAACCAGGGCGGCCGACCACCTACATCGACCATCTGCCCCAGCCACGTGCTCACGAGGGCAGCAGCACCCCCGAGGCTGTGATCAGCATCCGCAGAGATTCGGCTCTGGCCATATCCAGGCAGATCGGGGGCCCACACGCGCCATCCGGCCTGGGCGAGGATGGGCATCACGCCACACCACAGCCCGCTGTTCGCCGGAATCCCGTGCAGCAAGACCATGGGCAGCCCCTGCTCGGGCCCCGCCACCCTCGCGGAGAGCACGGCATCGGCCACGGGGATTTCGATGCGTTCGATCATCACTTCGCCTTTTGGACCCGCACGGAGGTGTTGGGGCCTGTGGACATCACCTGGGTCATGTCGACCCCTGCAATTCTGGGACACCCTGGTCTCAGTTCTCTTCTCGAAGGCCCTCAAGCACAAGGGCCGCGACCCGGCACACTGGTTGCTAAAAGCATACGTTCAGTGCCCAATAGACACGGGCCACATGGCCCTCAGAGCCGTGTTCGAGACAAGGGGTCGACCCACATGAAGCACTTTAACTTTACCCTGCACAGCCTGTTGCTCCTCGCAGCAGCGCAGCTCACAGGCTGCGCTCAGGGCACCGAAGAGGCACCCCTCGACGTGAGCGATGGCGTGCCTCTCACCCGGGAGATCGAGGTCAGCAAGGATCGCCTGGTCGAGGCACCGGTGAACCTCGAAGTGCAGCTCATCGACTTGCTGCCTGGTGAGAGCCCGGAGGCGGCGATCCGCCGCGTATACGGCAACCTGCAGATCGTCAGCGACACCTCGATCCTCATCGAGGCGCAGCTCGAGGAGCAGGGCCTGCTCAACCCTCAAGGACAGACCGAGAACGATCCCGCCGCACAGGACGAGCAGCTCGATCTGGAGTCTGGCCCTCAAGGTGGGCCGCGCCTCGGGCAGCCATGTTTTGCCGAGAGCCAGTGGGGCACATGCGCTACGGGGCAGTCCTGCGCAGGCACCCCTGTGGGCAACATCTGTCAGGGTGATGGCGTGAGTTGCTGTATCGAGGCCTCGAACCCGCCCGAGCAAATGCCGCCCGAAGAGATGCCCCCAGAGCAAATGCCTCCAGAGCAGATGCCGCCTGAAGAGATGCCCCCAGAGCAAATGCCACCTGTGGGGGATGACATGGTGTGCAACAACAGCTGCTTCACCGCCAATGACGAGGTGTGTGACGACGGCGGCGAGGGCAGCAACTTCGATGTCTGCCCCATGGGCACCGACTGCGCCGACTGTGGTCCTCGCCAACGAGGTGAGGCCCCGCGTCAGGGGCCGCCGCAGCCAGATCCGCCTCAGCAAGATCCGCCGCAGCAAGATCCACCGCAGCAAGATCCACCGCAGCAGGATCCCCCACGGCAGGACCCCCCGCAGCAAGATCCACAACAGCCTCCTCAACAGCAGGCCCCTCAGGACAATGATCCTCTCGGCACGCGCTGCACCGCTCAGGGCGTCGCCGGCACCTGTCAGAACGTCGACCGCTGCCGGGACGGCGCCGGGCTGGAGCCCATCCCTGGCCATTGCCCGGGCGATCACACGGTGCAGTGCTGCATTCCACAAGCACAGCCTCAGAACAACACCAACAACCATGACGGCCAGCGGCCTTATGGCGCCGGTGAGGCATGCACCGCGTATGGTCAGCGGGGCGTGTGTGGCACCCCCAACGACTGCATGGGTGGCCGACGAGAGGCGGGGTTCTGTCCTGGCGACGACGACATCCAGTGCTGTCTCGAAGACAACGCGTCACAGCCTGCCCCTGGGCAGCTGCCGCAGCTTGGTCAGGCCTGTGTCGCCAACGGTGAGGCCGGCGTCTGTTCCCGTGTTCAGAGCTGCGCAGGCACCCCTACCCCGGGGTACTGCGCTGGAGACAACAGCATCCAGTGCTGCATCGAGGGTGAAGAGAAGCTTGCCTGGTTTGCCGTGCCACTGGTCATTGAAGGGGCCAGCCTGGCCATCGCCCTCTATCGCGGCTACCGCGCGGCCCGTCTCGTCGGCACCGTGATCACCACCACTCGAAATGCCCAGGCGGTGCGGGTGGGCATCTACACAGGTGCTCAGTCCATCGATCGCGCCCGCCGGCTCGGTTACGCAGGTGGACGCACACTGGAGAGCCGCATCGGCAATGTGGTGGACAACTTCTACAGAGCTGCTGCTCTCGCCGCCGCAGCGGAGCGGCTCAGCGACATGGGAGGCATGTGCCGCCCCGATGATCTCAACGCCTACAGTGATGGACGCCGGGACAGTGGCAGCTGCAGCCCGGAGGATCACTGCCAGCTCGCGAACATCAAAACGCAGAAGTGCGACCAGCAACCCCACAGCTGCAATGGCATCGGCGACAACCAGGTCAACAGCATCACCAGCCGGCTGCGGAACAACCCGAGCCTTGTCCTGCCCCCTACGGAGCGCGAGCTCGTGAGGGCATGGTGTGAGCTCGCTCAGAGCAGAATCGACAACGGCGCCGAGTGCCTGGGCTGGCGGCAACGGATCAGCGAGGAGTGCTTCAGCGGTCGCCCAGATCCCCGCGATCACGCCAGCGCCGAGCAGCAGGTCCTCGACGCGGGGAACAGGTGTCGCCGCAGCATGGAGCGAAACCTGTGCGACAACTTCCTCTCCAACGCACTCATGCGACTCGACATCGGTCCTGTCGATCTGGACTGATTTTCCAAGACCCAGCATCTCGCTGAGCAGCTCACTTGTGACAGATCGGCCCCTTGGCCCGCACCATCACCCCGTCGGCCTCGAGCGACTGCACCACCCCCACTCCGCTTGCCGCAGGTGTGAGGCACACATCGACCTCGAGCAACCGGGTCAGCTTGAGCAGGGGCTCCACCGATGCCACCGCGGTCATCCGTGCTCTCAAGCGCTCGAGCGCTGGCGTCTCGGCGAGGGGCTCGAGATCGACCAGTCGGGGGTTGAACGACACATCGAGCTCGGTGAGCGCCTTCTTACCTGCGAGGGGGCTCAGATCTTTCAAGCGGTTGCCGGCGAGGTTGAGCTGAGTGAGCTGCGAGAGCCCCGCGAGGGGTTTGATCTCCCTGATCCCCGCGCCATCGAGCGACAACACCTTCAAAGCAGTGCAGCCCTGCAGCCCCTCGAGGTTCTGCACATCACTGTTGTCGATCACCAGATGCGTGAGCAGCTTCAGGGCTGCGAGAGGCTTCAGCGTGCGGGGCTTCGCACTGACCAGCGTCAATGACTCCAGCGACTTCAATGCGCTCAAGGGGGTCAGATCTTCAATGTGCGTGCGCTCGTCGATGCTCGTGGCCCAGGGCGGCGGGCCGATGGAGAGCGCGCTCAACTTCGGCAACGCCGAGAGTGGGCTCAAATCGCCACCTGGCACATCGTAGAGGCTGAGAGAGGTGAGCGACTCGAGCTTCTCGATGCCTGCGAGGTTGCGCACAGGCTCGACGAACCTCAGGGCAGTGACCTCGGAGAGATCACGACAGCTCTTCTCCACGGGCAGAGCGCGTCGAATCGCCGCCCGCACGTGCACCGAGGGCACCTGGTCCGCGATCTCGGGGCAAGGTTCGATGGGGTCTCCCGGTTGGAGCAGCGCGATCAGAATCATCGGGATCATGCGCCTACTTTCCCAGAATCGATCGCCTCCCTACAATGCTCTGTCTTTACATCGCGTTTACATGCTCCAGGAGCACCCCATGAGCCCCCCCGATCCGAGCCCCACAATCGACCCTGGCTCGACCACCCAGCCTGCACTCGAGGGGCCGAGCCGCTCGGTCCGCTTCGTCACCGCCGCCAGCCTCTTCGACGGCCATGACGCCTCGATCAACATCATGCGGCGCATTCTGCAGGCCAAGGGTGCCGAGGTGATCCACCTGGGTCACGATCGGGCGGTGCAGGATCTCGTGGAGGCCGCCATCGAAGAGGACGCCGACGGCGTCGCGGTGTCGTCCTACCAGGGCGGCCACATGGAGTACTTCACCTACCTCGTCGACCAGCTCGCCGCCCGGGGGCGGCCCGACATCAAGGTCTTCGGCGGTGGCGGTGGCACCATCACCGACAAGGAGATCGCCGAGCTGCACCGCCGCGGGGTCACCCGCATCTATTCCGTGGAAGACGGCCGCCGCTTGGGCCTCGAGGGCATGATCCAGGACATGATCGATCAGGCCCGGGCCACCGCCACCACCCCGCTGAGTGTGGTCCCGCTGCCCAGCGGCCTCGTCGAGGGTGATCCGGCCACGGTGGCCCGCACCCTCACCGCCCTCGAAGATCTGCACGCCGCCGAGGACACCACGACGCTGAGCCGCTTCCGAGAAGCGGTGAACGCACACCTTGGCGACACGCGCCCCCTCGTTCTGGGCATCACCGGGGTCGGCGGCGCCGGCAAGTCGTCCCTCACCGACGAGCTGGTGCGCCGCATCAAGGGCGCCTTTCCCGATCGCTCTGTGGCGGTGCTCTCTGTCGATCCGTCTCGGCGTCGTACGGGTGGCGCTCTGCTCGGTGATCGCATCCGCATGAACACGGCGACGGGCGCTCGGGTCTTCATGCGCTCGATGGCCACCCGGCAGGCCAACGCCGCGGTGCCGGTCACCGTGGCCAGTGCCCTGCTGGCCCTGAAGGCCGCCCGCTTCGACTTGGTGATCCTCGAGACCGCGGGCATCGGCCAGAGCGGCAGCGAGGTCACTGATCTCAGCGATGTGTCGCTCTATGTGATGACCCCGGAGTTCGGCGCCCCCACCCAGCTCGAGAAGATCGACATGCTCGATTACGCCGACGTGGTGGCGGTGAACAAAGCCGACAAGCGCGGGGCCACGGACGCGGTGAAGTACGTGGCCAAGCAGGTTCAGCGCAACCGCGGCGACTTCAGCACCCTACCGTCGCAGATGCCGGTCTTCGGCTGCATCGCCAGCCGCTTCGGCGACGCCGGCGTCGACGCCCTCTTCGGTCATCTGATGAGCATCCTGAACACCCGCAGCGCCCAATGGTCGGTTCCCCCCGCAGGGGAGCGGGCCCCGGACATGCCCGTGGTGGTGCCCCCGGCGCGCGTGCGCTACCTGTCCGAGATCGCCGGCGCGGTCCGTGGTCATCACGCCTGGACCTCGACACAGGCCCAGCGGGCGGCCACCGCCGACGGTCTGCGGCGCACCCTCGCCGATCTCGGCGACGTGGTGCCCGAGGTGGGCCAGCTCTACGCTGACGATCTGCTTGAGACTGGGGCAAGCCCCGAGGTGCTGATGCTGCGCAAGCGCTACAACGAGCGCCTGGGCCAGCTCGACGCTGACTGCCGCAAGATGCTGGCGGAGATCCCCGACCTCAAGGCCCGCTACCGCGCTCCGCAGAACCACTACAGCGTGCGCGGGCGTACCTTCGAGGTGGAGAACTACACCGAGAGCCTCAGCGGGAACGACATCGCCAAGGTGGCCCTGCCCCAGACCGAGGACTGGGGCGATCTGATGCGCTGGGTGCTCACAGAGAACGTACCTGGGGCCTGGCCGTACACCGCGGGGGTGTTCCCCTACAAGCGCACCGGCGAAGATCCCACGCGCATGTTCGCCGGCGAGGGCACCCCGGAGCGGACCAATCGCCGGTTCCACTATCTGTCCCGAGGCAGCGCCGCAGCCCGGCTGTCGACGGCCTTCGACTCGGTGACGCTCTACGGTCGTGATCCTGCTCTGCGCCCCGACATTTACGGCAAGGTGGGCAACTCCGGGGTGAGCGTGGCCACCCTGGACGACGCCAAGCGTCTGTACTCGGGCTTCGATCTCACCGCCCCCACCACCAGCGTGTCGATGACCATCAACGGCCCAGCGCCGATCATCCTGGCGATGTTCTTCAACACCGCCATCGATCAGGCGGTGGAGCGCCGGCTCAAAGAGACGGGTCGCTGGGCTGAGGCTCAAGAGAAGATCAAAGCCCTCACACCTCACGATCCGGCTTACCGCACTGACCTGCCCGAGGGGCACAACGGCGAAGGGCTGGGCCTGCTCGGCGTGAGCGGTGATCAGCTGCTGAGCGCGGAAGAGTACGCCGAGGTGCGCGCCGCCACCCTCACCCAGGTGCGGGGCACGGTGCAGGCCGACATTTTGAAAGAGGATCAGGCTCAGAACACCTGCATCTTCAGCACCGACTTCGCCCTGAAGATGATGGGCGACATTCAAGCGTGGTTCATCGACCACGGGGTGCGCAACTTCTACTCGGTGTCGATCAGCGGCTATCACATCGCCGAGGCAGGGGCGAACCCCATCAGCCAGCTGGCCTTCACCCTGGCCAACGGCTTCACCTTCGTGGAGTACTATCGGGCCCGAGGCATGCAGGTGGACGACTTCGCCCGCAACCTCAGCTTCTTCTTCAGCAACGGCGTCGACCCGGAGTACGCGGTCATCGGTCGAGTGGCCCGCCGCATCTGGGCGGTGGCCATGAAGAAGCTCTATGGCGCCGGCCCCCGCAGCCAGCAGCTGAAGTATCACATCCAGACGTCGGGCCGCTCGCTCCACGCTCAGGAGATCGACTTCAACGACATCCGCACCACGCTGCAGGCCCTCTACGCCCTGGCAGACAACTGCAACAGCTTGCACACCAACGCCTACGATGAGGCCATCACCACGCCCACGGAGGCCTCGGTCCGGCGGGCCCTGGCGATCCAGCTCATCATCAACCGCGAGCTGGGCATGATGAAGAACGAGAACCCCTTCCAGGGCAGCTACTTCATCGAGCAGCTCACCGATCTCGTAGAAGAGGCGGTGCTCAAAGAGTTCGACCGCATCACGGATCGCGGTGGGGTGCTCGGCGCCATGGAGGTGATGTACCAGCGGGGCAAGATCCAAGAGGAGAGCCTGCTCTACGAGAGCCGTAAGCACAGCGGTGAGATGCCCATCATCGGGGTGAACACCTTCCTGGATCCCAATCCCTCGGAGGGCGTCGTGGAGGTGGATCTGATCCGATCCACTGAAGCAGAGAAGCAGGCGCAGATCGACGGGGTGCAAACGTTCCAACAACGCGATGCTGATCGCTCTGCCAAGGCCCTCGAGCGCCTGAAGCGCGTGGCCTGGTCAGGTGGCAATGTCTTCGCCGAGCTGATGGAGACGGTGAAGTGGTGCTCTCTGGGGCAAATCTCCGAGGCCCTCTTCGAGGTGGGCGGTCAGTACCGCCGGAACATGTGAGACTGACGATGTATCCGCAATCAGGTGGCCCCACTGAGCCCCCGATCATGCTGCGCAGCTTGCGCTATGCGCTCATCAGCTTCTTCGTCTGCGCCATCGTGGTGGCGGGGCTGGTGACGCCCTTTCGGGATCTGGTCATCGGCAACCGCACGCTGTCGATGCTGATGATGATGGCCCCCCTCATCATCAGCTTCCCCTTTGCCTTTGCTGTGGGGTTGATGGCCCGGAAGCACAATCTGACGTTGTTCCCGGCCATGGGGGCGGTGTTTCGGGTGATTACGTTTCGTAAGGCGGTGAAGGGGGGCTGAGGGGGCGCTCCGCGGGTAAGAGAGTTTGTCGGGCACGGGCACGGGCACGGGCACGGGCACGAGTTGATACATACCTGGACCGGTGGCCCTTCCTGGATTCAGGGCGCAGGTTGTCATTGAGGCTGAGATGGTGCGCTTCAGAACAGCCTGAGAATTCAGGTCTTGGGGTGTATGGAGGTCAAAAGCCTCCATTGAGAAGTAGGTGGGGCCAAGCAGAGCCTCCACCATCCCAAACCTACGAGCAGAGTCATACAGGGCCACCGGTCCAGGTATGTATCAACTCGTGCCCGTGCCCGTGCCCGTGCCCGTGCCCGAAAAACTCTCTTACCCGCGGAGCGCCCTCCACAACACCAAACCACCCACCCCCCTCACGAAATTGACGCCAAGAGCAGATCACCCACACTGCCCCCATGGCACCTTCCCACCCGTTCAAACGTTGGACCGCCGGCTTCGCTGCCAGCGTCGCCATGGTGGTGGCCACCTTCGTGCCCTGGGCCCCTGGAGACGGCAGCTTCGGGATGCACGAGGGCATCGCCGGGGCCCCAGGCGTGCGATTTCTCGCTGGGCAGATCGCCCTCGGCACCGGCGTACTCTCACTGGCCCTGTGGTTGCTCAGTCGCGCCCGCCTCGGGGGGCTGATGGCCCTCGCTGGTGGCGCCACGGCGATGTGTGGGCTGGGCTTCGTGCCCACGCTGAGCCTCGGTGGCGAGCCGCTCTGGGGATTCTGGCTCTATGTCGTCACCGCGGGCCTGGCGACGGTGCTCTCCGTCAGCCAGCCGCTGCGCAGCAAAGCCGACGTGCGGGCCCTCAAAGACACCATCGACCATCGGCTCAACCCCCAGACGGGTGACAGCCGCTTCGTCGACACCCTCATCATCACCCTCATCGCCATCAACATCGTGCTGGTGATGTTGGAGACAGAGCCGGAGATTGCCCACCAGTACGGCCCGAGCTTTCTCGTGGCGGAGACGATCTCCACCTGGGTATTCGCCGTAGAGTATCTGCTGCGGGTGTGGGTGGTGGACGTCACTGACGATCGCCGCATGCCCCGGCTGCGCTATATGTTCAGCGTGATGGCCATCATCGACCTGGTGGCCATCGCCCCGTTCTTCTTGCAGTTCATGCAGATGGACCTCCGCATCGCCCGGGCGATCCGCCTGATGCGTCTGCTCCGCATCTTGAAGATGGGCCGCTACGCCCGGGCGGTCCGCACCCTGGCCAACGTGGTGGTGAGCAAGCGCGAGGAGCTGGCGATCTCCACCTTCGTGAGCTCGATGGTGCTGATCTTGTCGGCGAGCGCGATGTACTTCGCGGAGCACGAGGCCCAGCCGGAGGCGTTCCGCAGCATCCCCTCGACGATGTGGTGGGCGGTGGTGACGCTGACGAGCGTGGGCTACGGAGATGTGTCGCCGGTGACGGGGGTCGGGCAGCTCATCGGGGCGGTGGTCTGCTTGTCGGGGGTGCTGCTGGTGGCCCTGCCCACGGGCATTCTGGCCTCGGGCTTTCTGGAAGAGATGCGCCGTCAGCGCATGGGCAACGAGAGCGAAGTGTTCGGGTTCTGCCCTCACTGCGGGAAGAGGCTGCTGCCTCATGAGGAGGATTGAGGGCCTTTCCCGATCGGTCCTATGAGGCTCTTGAGTTGGATGACTGGCTTTCCCTCAGAAGTTTACCGTACACTTGTCAGTACGCTTGAACGTACTCTTAAGGGCACTCAGGATGTCGAGAATCCCTGCCATCATCCCAGTCACTGATCTCAGGCAAGACTCTGCTGCAGTGCTTGAGAAGCTCAAACACTCTGACGAACCTGTCGTCATCACCCAACGCGGCCGCGCAGCGGCTGTTTTGCTCGATGTCGATGCATACGAGCGCCTGGCCAACGAGCGCGATCTACTTCTGGCCCTCGCCGAGGGTGAGCGGGCAATTCGTAGGGGTGAGGTTTCAACGGCCAAAGAGGTATTCGACGACTTGGATACGTTGTTTGATGAGGACGCACCCGAGTGAAGAAAGTTGTCTTCGCTGACCCAGCTCGCAAAGCGCTCATTGCACAGCTCAAGTACATACGTCAGCGCAATCCCAACGCAGCTCGCCGGATCAAGGACGAGGTCAAACAGGCCACCCTACGGCTATCAGAGTCTCCACACTCGGGACGCCCACTCTCAGAGTTTCCGCACGCCCAATATCGCGAAGTCATTGTAAGGCCGCTGAGGTTGTTCTATCGGCTAGAGGATGATGTTGTACTCATTGTAGCCGTTTGGCATACGTCACAATCCGCTGATGAACCGTGAGACGACTATCCAGACAACAGTCAACCAACATCAGAGCCCTCCTCAAAGGCCATAGAATTCAGAGTGCGATGAAGCATACTCCAATCAAGTTCAAGCCGGCCGTCTCTACATACATAGTAGTCACCCCCCAAAGACTCATAGGCGGAATGACGGTTTGAGGACAGAGGGTTCCAGAGACCAGCGAATCCAGGCCAAACGATTTCAGCTTCTCCAGACTTCATGAGAGTTCCCAAGCGCTCACGCCTTGCAGGCGTTGACTCTTGAGAGAGTGCGGTATGAGGCAAAAGCTGCATCTCATACAAGCAATAACTTACGAGAAAAGACGAAAGGCTCTCAGACAAAATAACACGTTTTGACGCCCTTCTTTCTTCAGAATCTACGCATCCTGACTCGTAGCCACTGCAGTCACTCACCCATACCGGTGGGTCTTCTCCATAGGGAAGAGTGCCACATGACCAAACACACTGGTTCTCGAGGGCAAATATCAGTTCACCGCTTGAGCTGGGTTGCCAGAGAACAAATTCATTCTGCATGCCCAGTACCGATTCAGCAGCGGGGTGAATGCTCTGAGGCGGCGACCACCGAAGCGCATACCCATACAACCGCCTCAATGGCATCGGTAGTTGATACTTGTCCAACTCTTCAGACGGTACGCCATACTCGGGCTTCCACGGCCCGAGCCACCACGCCATGAACGCGCACAGCGCGTCCATCCTCTCTGCGGCTGTCCTTGCCCCCCATCAAATCCGGGCGCTCGCCCATGCCCCACCTCCCGGTCAGCTCACCAGCGGCCCTGAATGTTGCCCATGAAGTTGTAGGGATACCCAGGCTCCACGGCGCTCGCGTCGTCGAGGGCCTTCATCTGCGCCTCCGTCAGCTTCAGATCACCCGCAGGCAGGTTGTCTTCCAGCTGAGCCACTGAGCGAGCGCCGAAGATCACCGAGGTCACCGCAGGCTTGTGCAGGAGCCACGCCAGCGACACCTGGGCCGGCGTCGACTCTGTCTCTGCGGCCACAGCGTCCACCGCGGCGAGGATCTTCCAGTTCCGCTCCGAATCCATGCGGGCGTAGCGATCCTTCCAGTGCTCCAGGCGGGCGCCCGCAGGAGGCTCTTGCCCCTTGCGGTATTTCCCTGTGAGGAACCCGCTCGCCAGCGGAGACCAGGGGATGATGCCCAGGCCCCACTGCTCGCTCAGAGGCACATGCTCTCTCTCGAGGCCTCGCTCCAACAGGCTGTATTGCATCTGCAGGGCCACGTAGCGGTTCATGCGCTGATCGCGGCTCGTCCAGAGGCTGTCCACGAGACGATAGGCGGCGTAGTTACTCGCCCCGGTGTAGAGCACCTTGCCCTGGCGCACAAGATCGTCCAGGGCCCGGAGCGTCTCCTCCTCGGGCGTGTCCACGTCCTGCATGTGTATCTGATACAGGTCGATGTAGTCCGTCTTCAGGCGGCGCAGGCTGTCTTCACACGCCTTGATGATGCGACGACGGCTCGCCCCAGTGCCCAGAGGGCCCGGGGCCATGCGGAACCGGCACTTGGTGGCCAGGACCACCTCGTCCCGACGGCCTGTGGCCTCGAACCAGTCGCCGATGACCCGCTCCGAGAGCCCCGCCTGGCCGTACACGTCGGCGGTGTCGAAGAAGTTCACCCCAGCGTCGAGGGCCCGGCTCATGATTTCGTGGCTGGTGGCGGCGGTGCTGCCCACCTTATGCATGAACGACGTCTCGTCGGCCTCGCCAAAGGTCATGGTCCCCAGGCACAGGGTCGACACCTTCAGGCCGCTGTGGCCCAGTCGTCGGTACTCCATCTCGCGCTCCTCAATGGTTCGCGGTGAACCATAGCGAGCCAGGGTTTCATTTGCGATGAAGCTGACAGTGTGGGTTGTCGGAGCTTACTTGAAGTCTTTGCGGGCCTTGTGTCGGCCATCGCACCAGGGCTTGTTCGCCGAGCGGCCGCAGCGGCAGAGAGTGCCGCGGTTCTCGGGCTGACGCTCGTGCAACTCGGCGTTGATGGTGAAGGCCTCGAGGAGCCTGATCTCGCCACCCTCCATGATGTCGATGCTCACGCTCGGCACCTTGGCTTCGGGCTCTATGGCGTCGGGGGTCTTCACCTCGTAGCTCAGGGCGCCGGAGGGGCACTCCCCCACCACCTTCATGATCTCCGTCGCCGCGATGGCGTCGCCGGCCAGCTCGCGCTCTCGCAGCTCTTTGAGGGGCTTGCAGTAGAACACGTGCATGCAGGTGTTGGCGTTGAAGAAGGTGCGCAGGGTCTGGCCTTCCCACACCCGGATCTCTTTCTGGGCCGGTGGCTCGCTGGTGCCCTTGAAGCCCACCTTGCTGTGTGATCCGTCACAGAACGGGGCGTTCTGACTCTCGCCACAACGACACAGATAGATGTCACCGTCGACTGGCACGGCGTTGCCGCAAAAATTCACAGTCTCAGCGTTGCTGACTTTGATGGGCCCATCAGGAATGACGAAGACATCGATCTGCTCGGACATGGTGACTCCCGTAAATGTCGCGCTGTGCCCGCCCTGGTCTTCAAGGGGGCAGAGGTAGGAGGCACCACGATCTGGAAAGTTGCAAGAAGAGACGCTGCGCTCACAGCAGGTGCTATGACAGGCAGATCTCTCAGTACGGATACAGCTTCGCCAGACGCGGATCAGCCTTCGTCACCTCCATGAGGCCATCTTCCGTCTCGGTGCCCAACCACCAGAACCACTTCAGCTTCGGCAGAGCGCCGTCGGCGATCTGCTTCAGATGAGCCTTGCCAAAACCATTGCCGAACCGGATCCGCTCCAGCTTCTGCATGGATGGCGCCTGCAGCAGGGTCGTCACCCCCGCCTCAGTGAGCTGCGTGCCGACAATGTCGAGACCTGTCAGCTCGATGCCCGTGTCGACAAGCGCTTGAGCATGGGCGTCGGTGAAGGGCGTGTTGTCGACCTTCACTGACTTGATGGTCTCCGGCAGCTTCGAAATGAGCGTGCTCAAACCGGCCTCGTTGAACCCTGTCTGCTCGATGTCGAGCAGCTCGAGGTTGGGCAGCTCACCAAGCCAGCTCTCGGGTGCCCGCCCGAGGGGGTTGTTGGGCATGTGCAACTCACGCATCTGCGACAGCGCCCCATCGGCCGCGAGGCAGGTGAAGGCCTCGTCGCTCAGCTCGTTGTATTCGAGGTTGATCCGCTCGAGAGACCTCAGCCACGACGCCCCAGCGAGGTGCTGTGCGCCTTCGAGGCCGATCCCGTTGAGGCCGAGATGCAGCGCCTTGAGGCCTTCGAGCCCAGGGGCCTTGGCCAGAGCTTTGGCGCCATCGGCGCGGATCCAGTTCTGGGTGAGCACGAGGCTCTCGAGGGCGGCCCAGTCGATCTTGGCGACGAGCTTGAGCTGTGTGGGCTTGAGCTCGCAGTACCACAGTCGGAACACCTTCCAGTGCTGCCACGGACCATCACCCTTGAAGAGCTTCAGGAACGTGCCTGGGGGCTTCACCTGATCGAAGCCCACCTGTGCCACATTGCGCAACTCGGCGTCGGGGCTGATCACTTGGGGGAGCTTCTGATCCCGTAGAGGTCGCCGCGGGCTCTCCAGAATGCGGATCAACCGATGCTTGGGCTGATGGTTCCCGGTGTAGACCTCTTTGACCCAGTGCAATGGGGCACGGCGCATCTCGTAGTCAGGGCTGCCGTTGATGCCGGACCAGCCATCGACCCGGCTGGGCCAATGCTCGGATGCCTTCTCGAAGGCAATGACCGCACCAGCCTGCTTGCTCGCAGGCATCCGGTCGAAGATCTCGACGACCTTCTTCCACTTGTTGTTCTCGTACGTCGGCATGCCCTGGGCGAGCTGCTCAAGCTTCGTGATCGACATGTATCAACCTCTGTTCGGGTAAAGGGCACCGCGATGAGATGAGGGGTAGAATCTCGCGTTGGTGATCAGCTGGGCATGACGTTGGGGCCGCCTTTGGCCTCGGCCTCCTGGTAGCCAGCGCGGGCCTGTACTCGCTCCAGCCAGCCCTTCAGCTTTGGGGTCTTGGTGCCTCCGCGATGCAAGAGCGCCTGAACCGGGTAGGACATCTGCACATCGGCGGCGCTGAAAGCAGCGCCGGCAAACCACGCGTGCTCCGTGAGGTGGGCTTCCATGAACTCGGTGTGCAGTGCCAGCTCGGGATCGGTGTAGGCCTCGTCCACCTTGGTCACGAGGGTCTTGGCGATGGGCTTGATGAAGAAGGGCAGTGGGGCCTTCTTGATGCGGTCGAAGATGAGCCGCACCAGCAGCGGCGGCATCAGCGAGCCTTCGGCGTAGTGCATCCAGTAGCGGTAGTGAGCCAGCGACTGGGCATCCGTGGGCTTGAGCTTGCCCCCACCAGGACCATCGACGAGGGCCTCGATGACCGCCCCGGACTCCGCCATCACTACACCGTCGATGACGACGATGGGCGCCTTGCCCAGCGCGTGCACCTCTCTGAGCGCCGGATCAGCCCGCATGGTCTCCGGGTGGCGCTCGTAGGTCTTGAGCGTGTACTCGAGGCCCAGCTCGGCGAGCAGCCACAAGATGCGGTGAGATCTGGACTTCTCGAGGTGATGAACGACGATCTCGGCCATGGCCCGGCCTCTCCTTCGGTGTGTGATGTGCGGCGACGTTCACACGGGCTGTAGAGAGATCGCAAGGCCCCTTGCCTGTGGTGCGCGCTGATGGAGAATCAACCCATGGATCCCCTCGCCCATCGCCGACTCGTGGTCTGTCGTGGCGCGCCCGAAGAGACCCTTCACCACGCCCACAGGCTGGTGGCCGACCTCGACCCTGCCCGCGTGCTGTGGATCAGCCCTGTAGATCCAGCACCGGCGGTGGACTTCCAGTCGCTGCGTCATCATCTGGGTGGTACCTTCGACGCGGTGGTCTTCGACGCCCACCACGGGGTGCTCCCCGATGCCCTGGGCCAGGCCCATGGCCTGATCCGCGGCGGCGGTGCCCTGCTCTTGAGGCGCCCCGAGGGCCCACTCTCCACAGGACCTGCTCTGCGAGAGCAACTCACTGTTCAGCCCTGGCCCGCAGATGCAGTCGGCAATCGATATCAACGCTTCTTCGAGTCAGTCGTCGACTCGCCCTGCAGTGATGCGCTGGTGAAGCCACCTATGGCCCCGATTGTGGGCACCTCGGAACAGCGAGCGCTCTCTGAACGCCTCGCTCATATCTTTGCTGGCAACGAGCCGAGCCTCACAGTGCTCACCGCCGATCGTGGCCGGGGCAAATCCAGCGCCCTCGGCCTCGCCCTCGCGCGGACCCACCGACGGTGTGCCATCACCGCCCTCAACGCCCGGGCCGCAGCAGAGGTGATCCGCTTCGCGGGCCCCCAGCACAGCTTTGTACCGCTCCATGGGCTGCTCCACGCCACCGAGACGCCACCTGAGGTCATCGTCATCGACGAGGCCGCTCAAATCGGCGTGCCCCTGCTTCAACGCATCGTACGCGCCCACCCGAGAGCCCACATCGCCTTCGCCACGACGACCACGGGCTACGAGGGCACAGGCCGGGGCTTCGTGCTCAAGTTCGTGGCGTGGCTGCGTGCGCTTTCGACAGAGACCTGCCCACTGCACATGCTCACGTTGAAGACGCCGATTCGCTGGGCATCGGGTGATCCGCTCGAAGCCTGCGTCCGTCGAGCGCTCCTCCTCGAAGCCGTACCGCCGCCACCCACCGCGCTCTCAGGCCCCATTGAGCACATCATCCTCGATCGCGACGTGCTCCTAGAGCAGCCCACACAGCTGCAAGACTTCTTCGGGATCCTCGTACACGCCCACTATCGCACCACGCCGAGCGATCTCCTGCGCATGCTCGATGCCCCCAATGTGGAGCTGCACGCCCTGCAGATGGGGCAGCGCATCGTCGGCGCCAGCCTCGTGGCTCGAGAAGGCAACCTCGGAGCTGAGCGCTCGCGCGCCGTGCTCGAAGGTCGGCTGAGCCTCAGGGGCCACGCCCTGCCCGAGATGCTCATCGGCCATGGTGGCTGGCTCGAAGCAGGCGACATGCAAATGGTGCGCAGCGTGCGCATCGCCGTGCACCCCGCCTTGAGGCGCCGCGGTCTCGGGGCCCGACTCGCTGAGGGCGTGCATCACAGCACCCGACCCGACCTCTTCGGCACCCTCTTCGGCGCCACGCCCGAGCTGATCGCCTTCAGGCGCAGCCTGGGCTACCACCTCGTACAGCTCGGGGTCTCTGCAGGCCAGAGCACAGGTGTGCCCAGCGCCGTCATGGTCAAGCCAGCCTCTTCACGGGCCTTCAAGCTCGTAGAACGCATGGGCAGCGCCCTCGCCCGGGACCTTCCGCTGCAGTTGGCGCTGATGCAAGCCGGTGATCACGTGGTGCTCGACCCTGAGCTGTGCACCACAGCGCTCTCTGCTTGCCCCGAACCTTCGCCTCTCAGCGAGGCCGAGCGCGACGCCATCACCTGCTCTGTCACCCACGGCCGGAGGCCTTTCGAGTCGGGTGCGGTGGCCGTCCGGGCCTTTGTCTCAGCCCATTATGAGGCACTCGAGACCCTGGCACCTGTAGAGCAACAATTGATCACCTGGCGGGTCATTCAAGGTCGCAGCTGGTCGGAGATGACTCACATTGCCGGACACCCGTCTATTCGAGGGGCAATGAGGGGCCTCCGCAGGGCCTTGAAACGGTTGGTGGAGCACACATTGGGGCCTCCGTGGTGACACAGTTGTGTGACAATGCGATGAAAAGGGCTGAAAAGTGCAGTAAGAGTTGACTCTCGACCTCGAAAACCTTGTAGACTGGCGCGCAGAAAGATCATCTCAGCAATTTCGAGTTGAGTGATCAGTCTTCGAGCGCCGACACAAAGCCCCGTCGGAGTTCGAATTGTGAAGGCCCTCGCATGGTGCGCAATCCCGCCACAAGACCGAGAGCCCCGAGTCGCTTCTCGTAATTGCGAGAGGCATAGGACGCCAGTGTGCGTCAGGAGAGAGTGAAAGAGATGGGTAACAAACTTTTCGTAGGCGGGTTGGCCTGGGCCACTTCTGATGAGAGCCTCCGCGAAGCCTTCGAGCAGTTCGGTGAGGTCGCCGACGCCAAGGTGATCACCGATCGCGAGACCGGCCGCAGCCGCGGCTTCGGTTTCGTCACCTTCGCCGAGGGTGGCATCGCTGCAACGGCCAAGGAGGCCATGGACGGTGCTGAGCTCGATGGTCGTCGCATCCGTGTCGACGAGGCTGAGGATCGCCGTGGTGGTGGTGGCGGCGGCGGCGGTCGTGGCGGTCGTGGCGGCGGTGGCGGCGGCGGTGGCTACCGCGGTGGTCACGGCGGCGGTGGCGGCGGTGGCCGCTGGTAAGTCGACCTGACTCTACGAGGCTCGCTTAGGCGGGCCTTTTTTTATGCCCGCAAGCCAACCTCCTGATCTGCTCACCCCTTGCGCTCGACCCGACCGTCAGCGTGCAGAGCGAACCTGCCCTCTTCTCGCTGATGCACCGGATCAGGCCTCGGCCAGGGCCACCCCCCGAAACGTGTGCGTTGATAATCGACGAAGGCCTGCCTGATCTCATTGGGGGTGTTCATGACGAATGGTCCCCGACGAGCGATGGGCTCTTTGATGGGCCTGCCTTGCAACAAGAGCATCTGTACCGGCGCCGCGCCCGCCTCGATCGGTACCGGCAAGCCCCCCGCCAGCACCACCCGATGGCCACGCTTCACCTCTCGGCCGGCGATCTTCACCGTGTCGCCGAGGAATACGTACAGCGAGCGCTCAACGTCGTCTTCGACCTCGGGCATCACCCACCTTGTCCCTGGATCGAGCTTCATCGTCCAGATGGCCACTTTGGCCTCTGGCCGTGAGGCCCAGGAGCTCGGGGGCGGGCTCTGAGGCACCTGACCATCGAGGGCCCCAGCGACGGTGGTGATCTCGATGGCTCGCCCAGCGTCGTCCGTCAACGCATGGGTGGGGATCCCCTCTCGCCAGAGCATCGTGAAGTGAGGCTCCACCATTTTGTTGGCCTTGGGCAGGTTGAGCCAGATCTGGAACAGCTCGCAGGGGTTGTCCTCTGCTTGGGAGCGCAGCGGGAACATCTCGGCGTGCACGATGCCTCGACCGGCGGTCATCCATTGAGCGTCGCCTGTTCCAAAGCGTGCGGTAGCCCCCATGGAGTCGCTGTGATCGATGAAGCCCTTCCGGGCGAGGGTGACGGTTTCGAAGCCCCGGTGTGGATGCTGTGGAAACCCGGGGACCTCTTCGCCGTGGTACATCGACCAGCCATCCTTGCCGCCGAAGTCCATGCCGATGCGCCGGCCGGCGAGCGACACCGCAGGACCCATCTTCTCGTTGCCCTTGGGGTAGGCGTCATCGTGATGGGCGCAGAACAAGAACGGATCGGAGGTCTGCCATGGAAACGTCAATGGCTCCACGGCCTGAATGAGCTGATCTGCGTTCACCTGAACCTCCTGGGTATTGGATGAAGTCTTGTCTGGCTGAGGATCTGGAGCGGCACTCGCCTCTGGCGCAGTGGTACTGCACCCCACAGCACTCACAGTGGCGCTGGTGGCGGCGACGGCTTTCATGAAGTCTCGGCGGCTGACGTCCTCTGTCTGGCTGGGCTTTGACATGGGGCACTCCTGGCGAATCTCTGACATGTGTTGATGCTCTGACACTATGGGCCGCCGCAGCGCCTTGGAAAGGGCGCCACAGGAAACACACCGTTCCTGTCGTCTCGAGTCGGCCTCTGTCGCCCATATCGATGTTGATCACTTCATGAGGCATCGATCCATGCATCAGACCCACGCAGCCCCTCTCCGCCTCGAGCCCACCACCACCCACGGCGCCCCTCAGACCGATGCGGCAGCAGGCGCTGTCGGGGCTCAGCTACAGGCCATGGAGCTTTTGGGGCACATGGGTCCACAACACATGGAGATGTCACCGGTGGCGCAGAGCGCCGCACTGCAGCCCATGGCCCAGCCCACGGGTCCGGCTCGAGCGCCCACGGCGAAGCCCATACCAACACGCCACGGATCATCCTCTCGAGGGCTCGAAGAAGAGCTCGCGCTCGATGAAGACGAGTTGCCGCCTGAGGCCCCTCCAGAGGATGGCGATGTGGCAACCGCCGAGACTCAGTCAGACCCTGATGAAGCTGAGGCTCAGGAGGAGACGCCTGTAGAGGCTGAAGCCATAGAGGAGGATGCACCGCCTCCGGAAGAAGAGGTGATCTCCGATGCCCCGAACGCCCACGATGGAGAGGCACACACCAGCGAAGAAGAGGGCGACGAGGAGGCATCACCCAACCACCCACCTCAGGCTGAGGGCCCCACACACACGGACGCTGAGCACGCGAACACTGAGCACACGGACGCTGGCCTGGCAGACACAGAGCATACAAGTGCCGAGCAAAACCCACATCCACCCGAGGCGGGTGAGCACACAGACGATGTTGGTCCCAAGGATGCTCAAAGCAACGACCCTCAGAGCAAAGACGACACGCAAACGCTCGACGCCCCACCTGAGCTGAGCGCAGCTCTACAACACCCAGAAACCACTGGCGCGCCCTCTCCGCTGGAGCAGCACGGGCACGCACCAGCGTTGACACCTGGGGCAGAGCACATGCTCACGCCAGAGCAGAACATGGCAGTGGATCCACAGCTCAACCTGCCTGCCTCTGCGCCGACACTTGTTGCCCCCGCTGTGATGTCTCCTGCCGTCGGGCAGAAGATGGCGGGGCCCCTCGCTGGGGTCTCCATCCCCGACAACGTCGTCTCTGAGCAGGTCATGCGTTTCATCGCCCCTGATCTGGCCACCACCCTCGACGAGGCCTCTGACCGTGGCGCTCAGGGGCTCTCGGAGCAGTTGGACCTCGTCGCGCAGGGAGCGACCTCGGCCGCCCACCCCATCGAGGCGCCCGCCGCTGCGACCACGCCAGACCTCATCTCAGAGGGCGCAGCCTTGCTGCCAACATCCGATGCCGCAACAACGCTCTCCCCCATTGTCAAGCAAGCGCAAGGCCTTCAAGAGAGCGCCCTCGATGTCTTCGATGGCCAGGCCAGCGTCGACGCCCTGGTGCAGCGACCCGCTGATGACAGCGCGCCAGAGGGCACCCCACTCGTGGGGGCGCTGGCTGCTCTCAGCGAGCAGCTGAAGCCGCTCACCGAAGCTGCCGACTCGGCCTTTGCGGAGATCAAGACCAGCGTCACAGGCCATGGCCAGGCGGCGCAGAGCGCCCGCGACGAGGTACAGAGCTCCATCGCACAGGCTGATACAGAGATGCTGCATACGCCTGAGATAAAGCGACCTGCGCTGGCAGCCTCTCAGCTGGCAACGCCCACTCAACCACCCCGCAAGGTTGCGCTGCCCTCTGCGCCCAAGATCAAGTCGCCCGGCCACGCTCGAACAGCATCCGCAGATACACACACAGAAGCCACGCGCTCGACGGGCGCAGAGCAGACAGCCACTCCGCCTGTAGCCGCGCCTCAGCCCGTCACCATGGCAGCCCCGACGCCCAAAGCCATGCAGCTCACCCCGCCCCTCCCTCGCGTCGCGGCGCAGCCGGCGAAGGCGGCAGCGCCAGTGATGGTTGCCCCAGCTGCCGAGGTCTCTGCGGGCGAAACCCCTGCGGCCCTCGACCACAATGCCGTGGACCTCGCCGTCGAGCCCATGGCGCCCGCGCAGCTCGACGACAAAACAGCGCCTTCTCCAGAGAGCGCGCCACAGTGCGAAGGGTGTGATGCCCCTGCTGAAGCCCCCGATCGGGGTCACACGCTCACCGAACAAGTGCCGCAGTTCAGCCACACACCCCAACCCATGAGCCCGCTGGCACCACTTGAGGGTGGGGTTGCGCCTGTAGTGGCGCCGCCTGAAGCCCTGATGGGTATCCCTGTCATTGGAGAAGCCTTCCAGCAACTCGGCGGTGACCTGCACAGTCAGCTCACCGAAGGCATGTCACACGTGAGCGAGGGCGTACATACACAGCTCGAGGGCACCCGTGGCGATCTCGACGCACAGCTGGGTGAAGCAGCAGAAGGTGCACGTACAACCTTCGGCGCTCAAGCAGAGCAGCTCGACGACGCGCTCCATGGACGCCAGGTGGCCCTCACCACAGCCCTGGGAGAGGCCGAGTGCGCTGTGGGGTGTGGTGCCAACACGCAGCGGGCCAGGGTCGGCCAGCAGGCTGGGGGTCGAACGGCTCAAGCCGAGGCGGCCACAGAGAGTCAGGTCGGCGAGGCCCACGCTCAGGGCGAAGCAGAGCTGGCGCGCATCACCGAGGAGGGGAAGTCCGGTGTCGCCGGGGCGCGTCGTCACGGCAAGACGGTCGTCACAGGCGTAGACGCCAAAGCCAAGACGTGCAGCGCTGAGACCAAAGCCCGCCTCGGCGCGCTCGCCACCGAGCTCACCGAGCACGAGGCCGCAGAGCTGACGCGTCTCGACGAGACCAGGGCGCAGGCCATCAAGGATCTCGACGCGAAGATGGAGAGCGAGCGCCAGCGCATGGTGGACGAGGCCAAAGCCCAGGAGGCCGCCCTCGACGCCGAGATCGCCCGACGGGACAGCGAGATCCAAGGTGAGATCACCGAGCGAAAGACGCGACTCGATGAGCACGTGAAGATCGAGCACGGATTCCTCGAGCAATCGGCGAAGACCGAAAAAGAGGATCTCAACAAGCAGCTCGCCAAGCAAATCGCCGCCATCGACAAAGAAACCACCGCTCAAGACAAGGCCCTCGAAGCTGAAGGCATCAAGCAAGCCAAAGCCGTCACCACCGAGGCACAGACACAGGGCAAGAAGGCCATCGCCATGGGCGAGAAGAAGGCCAAGGAGGCCATCGCCGCCGCCAACGCCCGGGCCAGCGGCCTCAGCGACGCCACCGAGGCGAGCAAGGTCCGCAGCCTGGGCTTCGATCGCGCCTCCACCGCCCGCAACCGAGCCAGGTCACGGGTCAGATCACTGGAGCGTCGGGCCAAGGTGCAATCGTCGGTGATCGCCTTCCAGACCAAGATGAACCGCGCGGGGCTCGTCGTGAGCGCCAAGCAGAAAAAGACCACTCTACAAGAGACCCACAAGGCCTCGGTCAAGGCCATCGACCAGCAGCTTGCCCACGGCAAGAAAGCTGTGCAGAAGCAAGCAGACGACGGCCTCAAGGCCATCGAGGCCGATCGCAAGCAGATGCTCGCGGCTCTCGCGCAGCACAAGCAGGACACCCTCGCCAAGATCAACCAGACCATCCAAGATGGGGAGGCCGAGATCTCCAAGGTGCGTGATGCCGCGCTCCAGAAAATCGAGACCGCCCACCAGAAGGCCGCAGAGCAGATCAAGAAGAAGACCGCCGATGCTCTGGCGAAGCTCGAGGCTGGATGCGATCGGGATCTCACTCGTCTGGAGCGGATGGCAGAGCGCACCAAGAAGCAGGTCACCGCACAGATCACCACCGCCGAAGCCAAGATGAAGGGGCATATTCAGGTGGCGGCGCGCCGGGCGAAGCAGAAGATCAACCTGAAGGTGAACGCCATCAAGGCTCAGGGGCGGAAGGCTGTGAAAGCCGTGAAGACCTTCTCCGACGCAGCCCTGAAAGCCATCGACGCCTCCGCCACCGCGGCTCACATGGCCATCGGCAAGACCGGTACAGAAGAAGAGACCAAGATCCTGCAGGCCGGCAACATGCTGGAGCAGTCGCTCAAGCTGCTCGGCGACACCTACATGATCAACCTCAAGTCTGATCACAAAGCTCGACTCAAGGGGCTCAAAGACAGCGGGAAGGCCGCGCGGAAGGGGCTCATCAAACACCGCCAGGCGCTGCGCAAGGACATCGACCAGGAGTGGGCCGACGACGCCCGGCGCGCAGCAGAGAAGCTGCTCGACGACAACGGTGTCGCCAACGTGGTCACCGACGGCGAGGCCACCGAGGCAGCCCTGATCATGACCAGCCTGCCGGCGAAGGCCAAGAAGACCGCCTTCAAGGAGATGGACGACGATCGTTTCCAAAACCTGCTCGACGAGTTGCCGAGTGATCGCAAGATGGATCTCTACGCCCACATGAGCGGCACCGAGGTCTCGGGCCACATCGCCCACAACTTCGCCAAATGGGCCGGTGAAGATGGCTACCTGAGCGCCAAGGAGATCTCGGCTCTGATGGCTGACCCAAACATCACAGGCGAAGATGCAGCGGCTCTGGCCACCCTGCGCTCCAAGCTACAGGGCGCGAGCAAGCTCAACAATGACGAGTGGGGAGACGAGACCACGGGCATGACCCTCGACGACTTCGCCCACGTGGCCAAGACGAAGGATCTCGACTACGGCTACACCTCGGGACTCGACTCGATCAAAGAGAAGAAGAGCCAGGGACTGTTCACCGACCCGAAGCGGCAGGTGGACTGGCAGAAGATGAAGCAGAAGAAGATCGGGGATTGTTACTGGCTCGCCGCCCTCAACACACAGATCAAGCGAGACCCCGACTTCCCCAACAAGGCCATTCAGGAGAACAAAGACGGCAGCTACACCGTAACCCTGCCCAACCGGGGCACCGTCACCGTCGAGCCCCTGACCGAGGCGGAGATGGCCACCACGGGCAACGCCGACGGCAACTGGCTCGCGGTGATGGAGAAGGCCTACGCCAAGAGCCGATCCAGCGAGCATGACGACGAGTACCAGGCCATCCATGGGGATCCCATCGAGCTGGGCATCAAAGACGCCACGGGCAATGAAGCCAACGTGGACAAGATGAAGGATGTGAAGCCCACAGACACGGCGAAGAAGATGGAGGACGCCTTCAAGAACGGCAAGGTGGTCACTGCCTCGATCAGCAAGAGCAACAAGTACAACCTGCCCGACGGCCACGCCTACACGGTGATGGGCTACGATCCGGTGAAGAAGACCGTCCAGCTGCGCAACCCCTGGGGCCACGGCGAGGGCAGCACCGGCGACGGCAAGAACGATGGGGTGTTCACGCTCACGCTGGAGGAGTATCACGACATCGTAAGCCGTACGGCGTACGAAGACTGACGAAGGCGACGCATGATCACCAGCAGCACCAACCCCCGGGTCAAATCAGTGGTCCGGCTCCAGCAAAAAGCCGCGGAGCGCCGGACCACGGGCACCTTCTGCGTGGAGACCCCCCGCACCCTCGAGCGGGCCCTCACCGCGGGGCTTACCGTGGACACGATCTACTTCGATCCCGACGACGCCCCCCCCATGCACCTGATGGAGCGCGCCCTGGCCTCTGGTGCCAGGGCCATGGAGGTGAAACGCTCGGTCCTCGAGAAGATGGCGTATCGCAATCACCCCGAGGGCTTCGTGGCGGTGATCCGTGGGCGGTCGACCACGCTGGAGGATCTCGGCGAGGTGGGCTGGTGCGTGGTGTGCAGCAACGTAGAGAAGCCCGGCAACCTCGGGGCGATCCTCCGTACGGCCGACGGCGCTGGCGCCTCGGCGGTCCTCGTCGATCAACCTGGCTTCGACCTCTACAACCCCAACTGCATCCGGGCGAGCACGGGGGCGGTCTTCTCGATGCCGGTGATCTGCGACACCGCAGCGCATCTACGCACGTGGCTCTCGGATCGAAAAATGCGCTGCGTCGCCGCAACCCCCGAGGCAGATCAGCTCTACACCGAGGCTGATCTCGGCGGCCCTGTGGCGCTGGTCCTCGGCGCCGAGGCAGAGGGTCTCGATGCGGACTGGAAAGCAGTGGCAGCTCCTGTCCGCCTGCCCATGCACGGCCTCGCGGACTCTCTCAATGTCTCGGTGACCGCGGGCATTCTGATGTACGAGACGCTGCGCCAGCGATCAGTCCGCTGAGGTCTTGAGATCTCTCACCGCCTCGACGGCGGCATCGATGCTGCTCAACACCCGCCGCGCATGCCGTAAAAAGACCTCCCCCTCCGGCAAAAGCGTGACCCCTTTCGAGGTGCGCTCGAACAGCGGGGTGCCCAGCTCATCTTCCAGGGCCCGCAGGTGTCGAGTGAGAGGCGGTTGAGATACATGCAATCGCTCTGCGGCTCCACGGAGGCTGCCCTCTTCGGCGATGGCGACGAAGTATTCGATTTGGTGCAGGCTCATGGGCCCTCCTTCATGAAGAGAGAGTTTCGGGCACGGGCACGGGCACGGGCACGGGCACGAGTTGATTCGGGTGTGGACCCGTGGCCCTGCATGACTCCGCGCGTGGGTTTGTGGTGGTGGAGGCTCTACTCGGCCCCAGCAACTTATCAGTGGAGGTTTTTGCGCTCAATGCGCCCCATGTGCAAACGGGAACATGGTTTACAGATCTGGCGAGAGCTGAACTCTCATGGCCTTCTGAAGCGTATCAACTCAGCCTCAATGACAACCATCGCCCTGAGCTCAGGATGGGCTGCGGGTCAACATATGTATCAACTCGTGCCCGTGCCCGTGCCCGTGCCCGTGCCCGAAACTCTCTCTACCGATACCCAATCGGTATTGGACACCCACCCACCTTCCCGTCACCCTGTGCCGCATGAACGCCATCCAGAAACCAGACGCCGACGCCATGCGCCGTGCTGGGGCCGTGGCCGCCGCTACTCTGGCCACCGTGGGCCGCGCCCTTGAGCCTGGCATGAGCACTGCTGACATCGACGCCCTCGTGCGGGCTGACACCGCCCGTCGCGGCGGGCGGCCCAGCCAGCTGGGATATCACGGTTTTCCCGCGGCGGTGTGCACCAGTCGTAATCATGTGGTCTGCCATGGGATCCCCAACCCCCAGGAGGTGCTCGAAGATGGTGATATCATCAACGTAGACATCACCACCTGCGTCGGCGGACATCACGGCGACACCTCGAAGACCTTCTTCATTGGCGAGCCCAGCGCCGAAGCGCGCCATGTGGTCGAGAGCGCCCGCCGCGCCCGTGACGCTGGCATCTCCGTGGTGCGTCACGGCGCCCGCATCGGCGACATCGGCGCGGCGATTCAAGAGGTGGCCCGAGCGGCGGGGTGCAGCGTCGTACGGGAGCTGGGCGGCCATGGCATCGGCCAGCGCATGCACCAGCCTCCACATGTGCATCATGTAGGGCGACGAGGGACCGGCTTCAAGTTGAGAGAGGGCATGTGCATCACCGTGGAGCCCATGTTGAACCTGGGCACCGCAGATGTCGCCGAGCTCGCGGACGGGTGGACCATCGTCACTACCGATGGGCGGTTGTCGGCGCAGTTCGAGCACACAGTTCTGGTCACCCGGACCGGGTGCGAGATCCTTACGTTGCCCCCTGAGGATCAGGGGACGGGCTGACGACGCTCACCGCAGCGGGTCGCTCGGCGAGCACCTTCCGGGCGGCGGCGATGCCTGACATCAGACAGGGCGCCACGCCACCCCCGTACACGCCGGCGCCGGCGAGATAGAGGCCTTCGACCGGGGCCTTGGTTCGGAAGCGTCTGCGACCATACTGGTCGAGGGTGGCCGCGGGGCCATACGCGGCCCCTTCGACCGCGCCGGCGTAATGAGTGTTGGTCAGGGGTGAGGCCACCTCTTCCACCACCACATCGCCCACGAGACCTGGCCAACGATCTTCCACCGCCCCCATGAGCTGGGCCGCCACCTCATCCTTGAGCTGGTTGTAATCATCTCCGCGTTTGAACGACTTGCTGTCGGCCCACTGCGCAAAGGGCGCATGAGGACACAGCGTCACCACCTCGAGGGTGCTCCCCCCAGCAGGGGCCATGGAGTTGCTGTCGTCCTTGAGAGAGTTCGGCGACAAAAAGAAGAACCACTCCTCGGGGATCTTGCCCTCAAAGGCCGGCGCATAGAGCCGCTCGAGATCGAAGTGGGGGTAGTCCCAGACGTTGAAGGCTCCGAGGCCGTGTTTGCTGAGATCACGCTGCATGCCCAGGAACACGCACACGCTGCCCACCGAGGATTCGGTGTTGTCGACCTTGGTCTGCAGCCGCTCGCTCAGCGTGCCCTCGGGGAGCAGCTTGCCCAGGGTGAGGGTGGGATCGATGGCCGAAACGACGATGTCAGCGTCGATGCGCTCTCCCGTGGTGAGGGTGACCCCTGAGACCCGGCCATTGTCGAGCTCGATGGAGGCCACGGCCGCCCGGCGGCGATAGCTCGCCCCGAGGCTGCGACCACGCTCCACGAGGGCGTCTCGAAAGACCCCACTGCCCCCACGGGGGAACCACGCGCCGCTGGCGTAGTGCATCATGAGCCCCATGCCCAGCACCGCCGGGGTGCGGCTCGGCGGCAGCGCATAGTCACCACACTGACCGGCGAGCACTGAGCGCAGCTCCGGGTTCTTGATGTACTCCGCGAGCAGCTCGGCGAAGCTGCGCTCAAGCCACTTCGCTGCAAACGAGAGCCCCGTGACGGCACCGAGATCACCGATACGCCGCGAGGCCCCGATGGTCTTGCGGGAGATGAAGTTCGACACTCGATCAAAACGCTTGAGCACCTTGAAGAGCTTGTCGATGTCGCCCTTGTCTTCGGGGAACTGCGATCGCAGCCGCTGGCGATAATTGTCGATGCCCTTGGGCACCCTCACCTCGAGGCCCGGGAATCGGATCATGTCGAGGCAATCGTCGTCCATGGGGCAGAAGAGCTGCTGGGCGTCGAGGCCGAGCTTCTCCAGGGTGAGGGTCATGCTCTGCCCCGGGCCAAGCTGTCCGATGTAGTGCACGCCCGGGTCGAAGTGGTAGTGCCGGCGAGCGAAGGGGTTGAGGAATCCTCCGAGCTGTTTGGCGGCCTCGAGGGCGACGACATCGTGCCCCTGCTCGGCGAGGCCGATGGCCGCGGCGAGCCCCCCGGCCCCGGTTCCGATGACGACAGCTTTCGACATGGTGCAACTCCTCGACCAGACCCTCTGAGGTACCGTGCGCGCAACCTCGCACGTCATGCATGCTCCATCAGGTATGCGCTCAGCACAATACGACCACCTGCAAAATGTCTGTATCCAGGGTGCCAGCCGGGGCATCGGCCTCGCCCTCGTCGGCCGCATGCTTCAACGGCCTTCCGTAGGCCATGTCATCGCCACAGCGCGTCGGCCCGAGGCCTCGGAGGGGCTCTTCGCCCTCACCCAGCGCCATCCGGACCGCCTCATCACCCTCACTGTAGATGTCACCGACGAAGGCTCGATGGCTGAAGCTGCCCGGATCTCCACAGCGCGGGTGGGGCGTTTGCACCTGCTGATGAACGTCGCGGGTCTGCTCCACGCCCCCGACGGTATGGCGCCCGAGAAACGCATCGAGGCCCTCGATCCCGGTTTTCTGGCGCGCGCGTTCGCCGTGAACGCAACGGGGCCAGCGTTAATGGTTAAACACATGCTCCCGCTACTCCGGCACGACGAGCGGGCAGTCATCGCCAACCTCTCGGCACGGGTGGGCAGCATCGAGGACAACGGCCTCGGGGGCTGGTATGGCTACAGGGCGTCGAAGGCTGCGCAGAACCAGCTCACCCGCACCCTGGCCATCGAGCTGCGGCGTCGGGCAAAGCACGTGATCTGCGTGGCATTGCATCCCGGCACGGTGGACACAGCGCTCTCACGACCTTTTCGAGGCGGGGCGAAGCGCCGCTTCACCCCCGACGAGGCCGCAGGCCATCTGCTCGACGTGATCGATGGCCTGGGCCCGGAAGACACTGGGGCGTTCTTCGCTTGGGACGGTTCACGGATCCCCTGGTGAGAAATCCTGGCATAACCGTTCTTGTCGCCAAATATGCATCGCTGTTGAGGTCAACCAAACGAAGGTGCCCGATGGGCAACTCTTCTTCGCTCTGCTGTTTTGTCAACAGCCTCCAAATCAGAGGAATACAGGCTCTTCTTATGGTGTATCTGATACGAGAGCCTCCGAGAGGCGAGGGCTCTTGTGGATTGGGGAGATACACATGGCAGACGATCAGGCACTGACCGGCCCAGACATTGAGCGGCTGGTCAAACGCTACCATCTTGAGCGTGCACGATACGAGCAGGCTGCAGTACAAGTCGGCACCCGTATCAGTGCTGCGCTGAGGCGCGAGGCCCGCCTGAGATTCATGATCTCGACCCGGGCCAAACATCCTCAGGACCTCAAAGGTAAGCTCCATCGCAAGCGCGAAAATCCGAAATATACATTCGCGGCGCTTGACGAAAACCTCAACGCCATCGTCAACGACCTGGCTGGATGCCGTGTCGTAGTTTACTCCGCTGAAGATCTACAGCAGGTGACTCGGATCATCGATGGCCTGTTCGACATCCCAGATCTGCCAGATACACACCTCGACAAGAGCCAGGAAAAAGAAGGGTACCGTGCTACCCATCGGCTCGTAGCCCTCCCGAATGATGAGAACTCGTCAACATCAGGGGCGATCTGTGAAGTGCAAATCTGTACCGTCGCAGCTCACCTGTTCAACGAGCTTGAGCATGACATCACGTATAAAACACATGGGGTGAAACCAACCCCGGAAGCCTGTTCGTTGCTCGATGATCTGCGATGGCTCTCTCTGGTGTCTGATCACACAGCAAGTCGCCTGATTCAGGCACAACAAGTCGCACGCGCCAACATGGAAGAGCTGACCTCACCGGATACGCTCAGATTTGCCCTTGAAGGCGCTCTCGGACGCCCCATGAGTGGTGACTTCACACGCCTACTGTCACTGCTTGGCTCCATATTGGAGACCGTGAATCTCAGCATCCTGCACTCTTTGGGAGGCGTCCACCAGCTTCTGAAATGCGGACGAGCGCTTTCACACACATTATCTCTCGAACACACCGATGATGTGATCTACATCACGCTGGGACTCACCGAGCAATTCGGCGAGGAGCTCGTCGAGCTCTCCTCGATGTGGTCAAAGCCCGAGCTGCCTCTGAGAGCAGCACTGCTCACATGGGCATCTGCTAGGTCAACTGTGCACGAGAGCGCTGAATGAGGCACACTGCCTGTGTCGATGCAAACAAGGAGATCCACATGGCCCCTCGCTTGACCATCACCAACGCCATCGAAGCACTGGAGAAATTCAACCAGCGCTATGACACACTGGATGTGTTCGCGGACGACCTTTACGAACTCCAACAATTCAGACGGGATGGCTCACCTCCACCAGGGCTGCAGGTCAGTGGAAGCCATACACTCACGGTTGTCGACACCCCCTATGAAATTGAACTCCTTCCTGAGAATGGGGTCGCGCGCATTCAACGGGTTCGTTCATCTGTCAGCCCTCACAAAATCATCGCAGGGGCAGCGATCGGGGGCATCATCGGCGCGACCCTCGAAACGGCTGTGACAGAAAAGGAGGGTGTCGGTGCCCTCGGCCTACTCCTCGGCCTGCTCGTTGGAGGTACTCTTGCTTCACATCAGAGCACAGCCCCGAGCGTTCGACGGGTCTTCACCCTCAACTTCGACTCAGAAGAGCAAAAGTGGAGGGCCTATGATGGTGGCCTCGTAGATTGGATGAAGATGAAACTGTTGCCCGCTGCCTCATGAGCACCCTGGAAGCACAGCAAGCGGCAACCACCATAGACATGGATCTCGACGATCTGCTCGAGCTATACATCGACGACGCCCTCAAGGCCCTCGATCGAGAGACCGCCGAGCGCAAACAGCTCCGGGCCGCCTTCGAATCGGGCACTCCGCTCACCGCCAAGGTGCAGCTCGATCTCTACGATCCGATCGACGGTGAGATCGTCACCGTCCCTGCCGGCGCAGTGGTGCACGTGGCCGAGCACCAAGGCGACATTTTGATCGGCAAGCTCTCCGACAACACCCACAGCCTCGCCGTCGTCTACGAGCCCCCGGGTCGTTGGATCCCCCGAAAGCACTTTCTGCCCCTGAGCACACTCGTCGATCGCACCCGCATCACTCAAGGCGAGTCACCGAGCGTGAAGAGCGCGGGCCCCGGTGGCTTCAAAGGCGCCGGCCTCAAGGGCCTCGACGATGGCACCGCCCTGGCGATCCAGAGCATCGACGCCCTGAACGCCCGAGACGCCTTCGCTGTGCTGCCTCGGGGCACCCGGATTTTGATCGACGCCGCTCAATTGCAGCTCGAAGAGGGCGCCCCGACCCCAAGCGGTGAGATTTGGGTAGAGGTCACCGCCGCCGTGGGCGACGTGCGTGACAAAGCGGGCGTCACCGAGATGCCCGAGATCCCGATCCGCATCACTGGGGGTCCTTCGGGCACCCTGCCCTTCGAGGCGCTGCAGCCGCTGAGCTTCAAGACCCACGTGCTCACCCCCGTGGCCTACGCCCAATATCTGGTGGAGCAGCGGGGCCGTCGGCGGTTCTTGCGGCGGATGACCGGCGCGGGCCTCGCCGCAGCCTTCCTGGCCATGGACGGCATCTGGTGGACCACTTCGAAGGCGGAGTGGCCCCCCAACGCACCTCCTGCAGATCGGGTGCTCTCGGCGATGATCCCTCAGCTCGGCGCCTTGCTGGGCTACCTGCGGGCCGGCGGCAAGTACTGGTTCGAGCTCGACGGCCCGCTGATGTCGCTCAGAGAAGCCCGCCGCGGCCCCGCTGTACGTGCGCTCTCCGACGCCCTCGATCAAATCGCAGCCATCTCGGATCACACATGGGATCTCTGGCGTGGCGCGTTCTATCGCCGAGTGCACGTGGGCTGGAACGAGCACAAACACTATCGCACTGACAAAGACGGCAAACGGACTTACACCCACTCCACCTGGACCAAGAGCTACCGCAAGATCTGGTGCGAGCCCCCCGGACTCTCGGGCACCTGGTCCGTGCTCCAAGACTGGGACACAGCGGATGACTGGCGTCGCTCCAAGGGGCATCGCATGCTCAACGTGCCCATCTTTCAGCTGCTCGAATGCACCCCAGAAGAAGCAGAGTCCCAGTTTCGCACCATGCGGATGGACGTCTCCTTCGCTCGGGAGGCCACGATCTCCGCGGTGACGGCAGCCCTGTGCAGCGCCCCGGCGGCCTTCTACAGCGACATCCTCGGGGCCTTCAACGGCGTTTCTCAGATGCCCCACCCTGCCCAGAGCCGCTTCCCCGCTCAAAAGCCAGCCTTGCTGGCTATGGGGGCCATCGCTGGGGCCTTCATCGCTCAGAGCAGTCATCGAAAGCAGGCTGCGGAGCTGGGTCAGAACAAGAAGGCCCTCGGCGCGCTGCTCGAAACGCAGCTGCGTACGGTGCCGGAGATGGACTTCGAGCAGGCCTGGAATGCTTTCTTTGGGATCCCGAGCTCACAGGCGGTGGTGCAGACCACTGCCGAGCGCGGCCCGGAGACCCACGATCTGGGCCGCCGCGCTCAGAGTTTCACGTATGTGCACAGCGGAGGGTTCGACCGAGGGCGGCCGCTGGACTCGATCTACGTGGATGCTGGGCCGGTGAAGACCTACTTCCCGGAGATCGCCCAACGATGGGGACAGGCGTCACAGGCGCTCGCTGACGCGTTGCGCGAAGCGGAGGTGTTGTTGCCTGTGCTTCAGAACGTGGTGGGTACTGATATTCTCAATGCCCGGATCCGGGAAGATGCCTCTGAGGCCAGCAGCGGTGGATGGAAGCAATCGCTGTGGTTCGCGGCGCCGATTTGGGGTGCTGCGTTGCTTGATGGATTGCTCAAACGCTGAGTGCAGGTCTCAATGCCCGTAGAGTGGTCAGATGGATGTACATTGATGACTGATGCTCTCCTTGCCTCTCGATGTGGGGCTCGCTCCGCGGGCAAGAGAGTTTTTCGGGCACGGGCACGGGCACGGGCACGGGCACGAGTTGATACATACCTGGACCCGTGGTCCTGCATGGCGCCGCTCCTAGGCTCTTGGTGGTGGAGGTTCTACTCGGCCCCATATATCTCTCATTGGAGGTTTTGGCCTCCATACACCCCAAGAACTGAACGAACTGAGAGTTCAGGCATACATCATCTCAGCTCAATGACTGCCTTCGTCCTGAGTTTAGGATGGGTCACGGGTCCAGGTATGTATCAACTCGTGCCCGTGCCCGTGCCCGTGCCCGTGCCCGAAAACTCTCTTGCCAGCGGAGCGCTCCCCATATCAGCCAATACACACCAACTCAGCAACCACAGTCACCCCACAGCCCAACACTCACATCGAGCATCAACAGTATGACTCACCTAATAAACGCTCGACTCACTGACCACAGAGTAGCCCGTCAGGCATACATTGATGCCCGATGATCGCCTTCGCATTCGACACAGCAATGGGGAAGCATGTGAAGCCCGAAGGGCAACCTGAGTCATCGAGACAGGCCATCGTGCAGTAAGGCACCGGACCAACATGGACGCAGAGGTTCTCCTCCCCGGGGCAGGCGTCGCTGGTCTCACAGGGCGAGCACAGCGTGCTCTCGTCAGCCCATGGGGAGCGTCGGGGGTTGTCGCTCAGCCCGTGCACGCCGTACATCACCTGAGCGCTGATCCCCGTGTTGAGATCATTCAGGATCTGATCGTAGCTCTTCGGCACATGGACCCCGTTCTCCACCTGTGTCAAGTGCCGGAGCACGCCCGTCGACACCCGGGGCAGCTCGACGAGATAGCCGAAGTCGATGGTGCTGATGACGTCGAGGTTGGTGTTGTCCTTGTTCGGGTGGGCATAAAGCGCGTCGGCGTAGCCTGCGTAGCTCTTGCAGCCATTGAACATGAACAGCTGGCTCTTCTCCGGCAGGTCGATGTCGGTGAGCTCAGGAATCGGCAGGGTCACAGTGGGGCTGTACGACACCGTGATCCCGGAGATGCCGTCGTTGTAACCCGCATGGCCATCGTAGATGACCACGTCGCGTTTGGCGGCGTTGGCCCGGTAGATGTCGAGCAGCTTCTCGTAGCCTGCTTCGTCCTGGGCCATGTCGGGGTAATAGAGATACACCTCGATCTTCACCGTCTGCCCACCGGCGACGATCTCGCCAGTGAATGGCCCGCTGTCGAAGGTCAGCTCTTCCATGGTGGCTACAGGGGGGGTGAGCCCGAGGTGGTACTGCAGTAGCGCGAAGACGTTGAACGCATTGCGTCGATCCCAACGATCCTCGTTGTAGTCACCACCGACGTGAATCGACACGTCGAAGACCCCATCTTCAAAGAGCTTGCGGTAGTCGGGGAACGCATCAGGAGTCTTGGGCGAGGGGCTCACATGTAGATCGATGGAGTCGAGCCACTCATCTTCAAACTGACGTGGATCAAAGCCCGTGAACATGCCGCCGTTGAAGTGCTCAAGCACCTCTGGATCCACCTTCATCATCGCGAGGGAGAACCACCCATTGGCATCGAGAGGTAACTGAGACATCAAGTTGTCAGGTCCGGCGATGTCGGCCTCGAAGTCGAAGGTCCAGGTGAGGGCTTCGCCTTCGACAGGCGTGATGTGCATCGCTTCGAAGGACTGCTCCCGAACAGTGCTTCGGAACCCGCCATAGCCATGGTTGGGTTTGTCCGAAAGCTTGCGGGTCAGATATGCGAAAAGGAACCCGCTGGTGAGCTGGAACCGCTTCTGCACCAGAAACTGCACCCGGGCCTCGAGGGCCTCGCCGGTGAGCTCGGCATCGCTCTCCGGGAGCACGAGACGGTGCGTGCCCTTGACCCGAAACTCGCTGGCGATGGGGCTGCGGTAGTCGTCGGCCTTCTCTGGAGGCACTGCCGTGTAGACTGGCGCCTCGGTGCTGGTCCGCTCTTCCGTGGAGGCGGCGTCATCTCCGGTGTCACACCCGGTGAGGGCAGTGAGAAGCAGCGCAACAGTGACGAGATGTCGAGTCATGGCGTACCTCCTCCGCAGCGTTGGGGGTTGGGTGGTTTACCGCGTTGTCACCTGGTTTTCAACTCGTCGCCTCACCGTGTGGCCACGACCCAGGCCACCTCAGTGTGCCAGCTCAGGCTCTGGTTTGCCCAGCGACCTCGGGCCCAACGGGCCAGAGTGTCGAGGGCGCCTGCCGCGAGCAGGTCAGGGTCGAAGTGGGCTGCGAGGCGCTGCCGGTAGCCTCCGGGGCTGTCAGCCCACCAGCGCGACACGAGGCCCGACGTGCCTTGCAGCGTCATCACCGTGGTGGCGGGGATGACCGACGCCTCGAAGCCTGCCTCTGTGAGGATGTGTTGTAGACCTGCTGTACCCCAACGCAGCCTCGGCGTGTCTTCGGCATACACCGCCTCCTCTGCTGAGGCCCACGCTTCGGCGAGCGCCGGATCGAGGCCGATGAGCGGGGCGAGGGCATGCAGACGCTGGGTCTTCTGGGGGATCATCTCCGCGAGCACCAGCCGACCACCCGGCGACATCACGTCGGCCAGGGCCTGCGCAGCCTCTGCTGTGGGCCCTTCAGTGAAGACATCGCGACCGATGACGCGCTCGAAGCGTACGCCAGCCTCCTGATCAGCCATGACCTTGGGCAACACCTCTATGGCTGACGTGATCAAGGTCGGTCGATGCAGGGGCGGCAGCCCGGCGATCTGGGCCTCTAACGCCGCCCTCAGCCGCATCGCCTCTCCAGGCTCGGCTTCGCTCACGCAGGCGTACACGCCGCCCTCCGGGGCCTTGCGCAGGGCCTCCCAGGTGAGCAGCCCGCTGCGCACTCGCACGTCGAGCACCAGATGATGCCGGGCGATCTCCGCCCGCTCGAAGATGCCCGCTCGAAGTGAAGCGAGGCGCTCCCCAGCACCTGAGGCCGCCCGATGCACCCATCGGTCGAGGCCAGCGTTCACAGGGCCAGTGGTCAAGCCCTCGGGGGCAGCCTCGAACTCCCGTACCGCTGCCACCTGGGCCTCGCGGCGCCGGGCCACCTGATCTCCGATCTGCGCCTCGTAGCCCTGATCGGATGGCTTGTAGAAGCTCTGCCCCACTAGGCCACTCGGCAGGTATTGCTGGGCCACCCAATGATCTCGGTAGGCATGGGGGTAGAGATAGCCCGCACCATGGCCGAAGCCCTCTTTGTCGCGGTTCGGATCTTTGAGGTGGTTGGGCACCTCGCCGTCCCGCTCCTCGCTCACCGTCTTGAGGGCCTCGAAGAAGCCCATGGTGCTGTTGGACTTCGGCGCCGTGGACAGGACCAGGACCGCCTGGGAGAGGTGATAACGCCCCTCGGGCAAGCCCACTCGGTCGAAGGCGGCGGCGCAGGCCTCCACCCGTACCAGGGCGTCGGGATCAGCGAGACCGATGTCTTCGCTGGCGAGGATGATCATCCGGCGGAACAGATACCGGGGATCTTCACCGGCATAGATCATCCGGGCCATCCAATAGAGGGCGGCGTCGGGATCGGACCCTCGAACGCTCTTGATGAAGGCGCTGATGGCGTCGAAGTGGATGTCGCCTTCTTTGTCGTAGAGCACCGCCCGCTGCTGGATCGACTCCTCGGCCACCTGCAGCGTGATGACGATGGCGCCGTCATCGCTAGGCTCGGTGGTCGTCACTGCGAGCTCGAGGGCGTTGAGCAGCGCCCGGGCGTCGCCATTGCTGACATCGACGAGGTGATCGAGGGCGTCGGTCTCGATGGTCACCGGCAGCTCACCGAAGCCACGCTCCGGGGTGGTCAGGGCCCGCGACACCACTGAGCGCAAATCGTCGTTCGTCAGGGACTGAAGCTGAAACAGGCGAGAGCGGCTCACCAACGCCTTGTTCACCTCGAAGTACGGATTCTCCGTGGTGGCGCCGATGAAGATCACCGTGCCGTTCTCCACGTGGGGCAGCAGGGCGTCTTGCTGTGACTTGTTGAAGCGGTGCACCTCGTCGACGAACAAGATCGTACGTCGATCGTGCTCGGCTCTGATCTGGTGCGCGCGCTTGATCGACTCCCGGATGTCCTTCACCCCGGAGAGTACGGCGTTGAGGGCGATGAACTCGGCGGCGGTATGGTTGGCGATGATGCGGGCCAGCGTGGTCTTGCCCGTGCCTGGGGGGCCATAGAAGATCAGCGACGAGAGCTGATCCGCCTGGATCGCCCGACGCAGCAACCGCCCGGGGCCCACGATGCCCCCCTGCCCCACGAACTCATCCAGGGTGCGCGGCCGCATCCGGGCCGCGAGGGGCGCCTCTGCCTCAACCCGGCGCTGACGCCGGTGTTCGAAGAGGTTCACGGCACGATCAACCTTCCAAGGCCTCGAGGCCGCCGAGGATCAACTCGCACATGGCCTCTGCCCGGGCCTGGAGCGTCAGCGGATCATGTTCGATCCGCCCATCGGCGGCGAGGGTGGCCAGGCCATGGATCGCCGCCCAGGCAAGCTCGTCGGCCTCGGGGCCAAGGGCTTCTTCGGGGTCGACGCCACGCTCGGCGTAGACCGCATCGAGGGCGTGGGTGATGCCGAGTGGCGGTGCATCTGTGGCGGGACCATGGGGGCCGTATACCAAACGAAAGAGGTGGGTACGATGCACAGCGAACTCGACATAGGCGGTGATCAGCTGCAGCAGACGCTCTTCACCTGTGCCTTCTGCCGCCGCGTCCACGGTCATCTGCACCAACGCCTCGTGGTGCGTGGCCGCCACGACGCCGAGGATCGCGCTCTTGTCCTTGAAGTGCCGGTAAGCCGCTGCCGGATCCACCTGCAGCGTGCGTGCGCACGCCCTCAAGCTGAGCTGCTCGGCACCGTCAGCTTCGACGCGTTGGGTGGCCTCTTCCAAGAGAGCACGGCGTAAGTCACCGTGATGATATCGATCTCGCTTGCCCATACTTACCCCGTCAGTCGATTTACAGCGTCGTGGAACTCCCGCACCACCTCTTCGACGATCTGCCCGATGGGCTTCACGTCGTGGATCGTGCTCACCCCCTGGCCCGCGCTCCAGATGTCCCGCCAGCGCTTGGCCTCTTCGTGGCCTCTGCCCGGCGTGGTGTCGTCGGGCAACGTCGAGGCGATGAAGTTGGCGTGAATGCCAGAGACCTTGTCAGTGTAGACGATGCCGTCGTGGGTCGTCTCCACCACCAGATCTTTGTACTGGTCCGAGGCCCCACACTCCGTCGAGGCGATGAAGCGCGTGCCCATGTACGCCAGCTCCGCCCCGAGGGACAGCGCCGCAGCGACCTGGGCCCCGCCAGAGATGCAGCCGGCCCCGATGATGGGCACCTCGAGATGCTCACGCAGGTACGGAATCAATGCGTAGGGGTTCACCGTGCCGGCGTGCCCACCTGCCCCCTGGCTGACCCCGATGATGGCGTCTACACCTGCGGACTGCGCCTTGAGGGCATGCTTGAGGTTGATGACGTCGTGGAACACCGTCACCCCTTTGCCGTGGGCCACCTTCACGATCTCCGTGGGGTTGCCGTAGCTGGTGATCATCACCGGCACCTCATACTCGAGGCACAGCTCAACATCCCGCATCAGCCGCGCCGGATCAGTGAGGCCGATGGTGACGTTGATGGCGAAGGGCCGGTCGGTCCGGGCCCTGATCCACTGCAAATCGGCCTCGAACTGCTCCACGGTGCGGGCGTTGAGGCTGGGCATCGATCCGAGGATCCCCGCCTCGGCGCAGGCCACGATCATCTCTTTGTTGCTGATGATGAACATGGGGGCGGCCACCAGGGGGTACTTCAGCCCCAGCCGCTTGGAGAGCGGGGTGGAAAAGCTGGCCATCAGGGCTCCTCTTCGCCGGGTTCCAGCAAGAAGGGGTAGGTCACCTCGAGGGGCTCACCGCTCTCGGGGGCCTGGAACTTCACCCCTTCGATGCTGTTTACGATGCACCCTTCCAGGGCGCTGTGGTCAAGATCTGATTGCACGATCTTCACTGCTTTGATCTGCCCAGGCCGATCCTGGGCCGCTTCGGTGTCGCTGCCCTCTTCGACGTCTGGCGCGTCGATGGTGAATTGAATCGCCACCCGGCCTTCGATTGGGTCTTCGGTGCGCTTCGCCCACCCGTCGTAGCATTCTTCGATGTGGGGCTTGATCTCTTTCATCGCCCCCACCACACCTTCTTTGTCGAGGGACCAGATCATGGCCTCTTCGACATCGCCCTCTGCTGCCTCATCGAGGGGCTGAGCTTCTTTTTCGGCATCTTCAGCGACATCGGTTTCAGCAACTTTGGGAGCGGCCTGAGGATCTCCGCCGGGCATCACCTTGTCCTCTGCGGGTGCCTGCAATGGAGGTTGGGGCCTGGCGACGTCACGCTGAGTATGCGCCGGGCTCGGTAGCTCGGGCGGGTTTGACGGGGCTGGGCGATTTGCTGTGGCGGGTTGTGTCTCGGTCTTCGCTGTGGGGCCACTCCGGGGGATGCCGTCAGGCCCTGGCGGACGATTGAGCCACCACAACCCACCGATGGCGATCAACAACAGCGCAATGGCGCCCCAGATCTTCATGTGCGATCTCCCCGTGGTCTCCACAGCCATCGAGAAACACGTGTGCCCGCCTGGGCACCCCGATGCCCACAAGACAACACATCACCTCGCGATGAACAACACAGACACACGCTCTCTACCGACTTGGTGCAATGCAACAATTCACGATCAAGTGCCACTCTCCCGGCACAATCATGTTGAAACACGGGTAGAGCGACATGCTGAGGAAGCTGAACGGCACCATTGTATCTATGGCACTGGCACTCATGGGGTGCGAGACGTCAGGCTTCAGCGAAGGGGCCACAGCACACGACGGGGGCATGCCTGAGCCAGACATGCACATCAGTCAGAGAGACGCCACCGTCGATGACTCCAGCCTGCCAGATGCGGACACAGAAGACCTGGATGATGCCGGGCAGGATGCCGACATCGACGATCCCTGGTCCAGTGCGGGCTGCGCCTCCGGCATCGAGTGGTCTCCCATGGGAGAGCTGGCCGGTGCGGGCCGCGATCACCACATGACCTTCATCAACGCACGGGTCTCACCTCCGACCCTGCACGTCGTCGGAGGCACGAACTACAACACAGTGTTCACCGACAGCTGGCGGGCGCCGATTCTCGAAGACGGCGCCCTCGGCGAGTGGGCGCCCGCGGTCGACCTGCCTCTCCCCAGGAGCGGGGCCGCGGTCGCTCAGGCCCATGGGCGCACCTACATCCTTGGTGGTCGAGATCGCGCCGGGATGAAGCGTGAGGTGTATGCCTCACGACATGATCCGAGTGGTGCGCTCGTCGGCTGGGACCCCATGCCCGACTTGCCCCAGGTTTCGTTCCACGGAAGCGCCACAGCCACCGAGTCGCACGTCTACCTCACCGGTGGCCTCGACGGGCGGGGCAACGCGCTCCCGCACATTTACGTGGGGGCCCTCGACGCAGATGGCGAGATCATCGAGTGGCGCACCCAGGCGCTGCCAGAGGATCGCTCACATCACTCGAGCTTCGTAGGCGACGGGTATCTGTATTTGGTCCACGGCTTCGCAGGGAACCCCTTCAGAAATCAGACGCGCTACCACCAGGGCATCTTGAGGGCACAGATCCTCGAAGACGGCGTCCTGGGTCCATGGGCAGAGGTCGTGCGCTTCGAGGACGAGCTCGCCACCCACGCAACGACGCAGGTCGGTACCTGCGCCTATGTCCTCGCTGGTCTCGTGAACAGCGACGACTACTCCGGCTCAGCCTTCGCACTGGACTGGTCGGAAGGCGCTGTGGAGGTCCTCCCCGTGGGGGGTGTACTGGGCACTGGGCGCTCCCACATGCACCAGGTGCCGTTCTACGACGGCAGGCTCTATGTCGTAGGTGGCAGCGAGGCTTATCGACAGGTCAGCACGCAGGTGGAGGTCGGTGAGTTGATCGAGTGATGGAAAGCCTCTGACTGTACGGAATCAGTCCACAACGCCCATCAGCTGTACGTCGCCATTCTCAAGCCAGAGCAAGGGCAACGGTGGCACGATCGCCCCCGTCGGATCGAGCGGCACCAGACTCAGCCCCTGCCCCAGACCCATGGGGTGCTCGATCACCACCCAATCACCATACACGGCCACCGGGTAGGCCCCTCGGCCATCAGTGGGGGTCAGCTGACGCGCGGGACCGCCATCGAGGGGCAAGGCGTGGACGTCAGGCTCTCGGGTCAAGCGGGGCTCTGGCGCCTCACCTACGTCCTCCCCCGCCGGCTCACCTTCGGCGCGGGCCACCAGCGCATGATCGCCCGTCAACACCATGTCGGTCAGCGCCATCGGCTGGGGCCAGGGGTGCCACAGACCAGTCTCGTGGCTCACCTCACCCCATGCCTGAAAGCCCGCCTCCGTACCCACGCCATACACCCAGCGATCTCCGCTCCATTTGAGGTAGGTCTCTTCTTCGAGATCCTCTACAGGCAAACCGTCGGCGACCACTTCGTGGGGCTGCGCCTCTTCACCAGGGGCAAAAGAGACAGCCATGAGCGTGCCCTCTGGCCGCATGTAGAAACCTCTCGTGCCCACGACGCCGGCGAAGCGGGCTCGATGCATCTCATCGCCTCTGGGCGCATAGCTCGGCGTCTCGTCATTGGCGTCCACGATGTGGAGATGCAGGTTGAACGCCAGGTTGGCAGCGGCATTGGCCAGAACACGCCCATCAGGCAACACCGCCAGCACCTCCACCGACACGTGGGGATCATGCTCCACCGGAGTGACTTGCCCAGTTTCCAGGTCTACGATCTTCAACCCCCGCACACCGTCACTCTCCCCGACCCAAGCAGCACGACGTCTTTCGGGATCGAGGGCCACCAGCATCTGGTGGGGCCCTGCGTCAGGTGTGGACCCGAGCTGCTGAGGGGCACTTGGGCCCTCTTCCGGAGGCTCGACGAGAGAGATCGAACTTGAGCGCACCACCAACAGGCGTCCGTTTGTCACCGGGGCGATGGCGATGATGGGCTGGCGCTGCCGCGTCGCCCAATCGCGACCTCGACCCTCTGGACTCAGGTCATACCCGACGATGGCCCCGCTCTCGGTGGCCGCGAGGACCTCGTCGCCCATGAAGACCACCCCGCTGCTCCACTGATGACCATTGAGGGCACCTGCAGCGGGCACCCGTACACGGTTCACGTTGTCGTGGAGCACCTTCGGACCGCCTGGTGTCGAACGCACCAGCGCCTGGCCCTGGTCGCCCCTCACCCAGGCGGAGTAGCGCAACCAGAGGCCACCACTCGGTGTCACCCTGCAGCTCACGCTGAGGCTGATGTCGTCGTAGTTTCGTGTAGGACCTGTGACGATGGTGCTGGTCGCTGGCCGCCCGTCCAGCGGTTGACGTACGATCTCGTACATCGCCACTGGCATGTACTCTGTCTGCGATGCGAACCAGATCTCCCCACGCGCTCGATCGATGGCGCATATCTGCCGGGGGTGATCTGACAACCCGGGCCCTTCGGGCAGATCCCTCACAGCAGCTGGGCTGTCTGGCACAGTCGGCACCTGAGCATATCGCCGATCGCCGATGCTGAGCACCACAGTTCCGCTCTCATCGTCTATGAGCAGAGGGCGATCGATGGGCAACCCGTCGACCTCTTCGCGGACCAGCTGAGGTGCGCCGACTACGCCATCTGCCAGCGGCAGCCACATCAAACGCCCATCTTCGACATAGACAGCCCCGCTGCCGTCTTCGAAGAAACTCAGAGGCGATCTGGTCGGCACGGGTTGGGGTGCACCTGGCCAGTCACTGTCGAGATGACGGACCCATTTTTGGTCATCGTGCCAGTAACTCAGCCAGTGGATGTTGTCACCGAAATGGCGCAGCTCAGGCCGAGAGAAGATCTCCGACAGCATCATGGCACCACGGGCACCCTCCAGGTCGACGAGTTGCAGCCGATACTCACCGGCGGCCTCCCCCTCGGTCATCCACGCCGCCAGCCCCGAGACCATGGTGAGTTGGGTGCCCTCCGCCGGCCGGCCCCACTGACCCACCCTGACAGGCTCACCTGACCAGAGCGCGGTCCACAGCTCTCCCTCCGCGTTGAGCCAGCTCACTCGATGATCGGTCAAGAGCTGAGAGACCACAGGCACCTCACCTGCCATCGGGAGCGTCCACTCCGCCTCACTGACCTCGGGGCTGTCAAATGTGAGCTGGTGATGGGCGAGATGCTCCGCCTCTCTCACGGACATCCACACCTGCTCGGCGTCGGCCCGCGTGAGTGCAGGGTGCAGCAGGCCGACATACGACCACCACGCGGTCAGCTGCCCCCTGACATCTACGGCCCCGAGCAGGGTCTGCCGATGCGTGCTCTGCTCTTCAACAGTGCGGGTCAAGACGATGTGCTGATCGTCAGATACAGACCAGGTGGCCTCTTCGGGTAGCGGCAGGTTGAAGCCCTGATGCTCGAGGGTGCCATCGGCGGCAACGTCCACCCGGGACACGAACAGCCCGGTGACCGAATCTCCCCACAACGTGCCGAGCGCCACCACGACTGGCAGCTCTGCTTCTCCGAGGCATTGTCCGTCTATACATCGCCCGCCGTGGGCGCCCTCGCAGCAGATACCGTCGAGCGCGTGCGCCATGACACATGCGCCTTCTACATCACACTGGACGACCAGACACTCGTTCTCGCTGGGTGGGCACATACAGGCCTGCGCCTCGTCACCAGGATCGCCCTCGCCGCCCGCGCCGCCCTGGCCACCCACGCCACCATCTGCGTTGTTCGACAGGTCGGCCGCCCGGGGCGTGTCTTCACATGCTGCCAGGGCCACCAGCGCCCACAACATCACAATGGGTGCTGCGCGCCCACGCGTTGTCGCTCCCCTCTCACTGAACATGGCGTCCATTGCTCCCCCCTCTGCCTACGGCAACATGCCTTCTGGAAGGGAGAACCGTAGAGAAGACCTCGAATCGAGATTCAACGGGCAACGGGCACTTCTGTATATCTGTTGAAGCTGCGAGCGGAGGGGTGCCCTCGGCGTCGAGGGAGAGGGCTTCCAGGAGGGTGGCGTCGGCGCCCGGAGCACCCGAGGGCTCAGGCGGCGGGGGCGATCTCGGGCAGCTCGGTGGTGGGCGAGGCGGGCTGACCAGTCTGCTCCACCACGCCGGCGACGGCGAGCTCGTCATCGCCACGGCCGAGGCGACGCAGCGAGCGGTAGTGACCGGCGATGGCGGTGCGGAGGGTGGGCACGTGGCGGTAGGTCACCCCATGACGATCAGCCACCTCTTGCAGAATCTTGGAGATCGCCGGGTAGTGCACGTGGCTGATGCGGGGGAACAGGTGATGCACCACCTGGTAGTTCAGCCCACCCACGTACCAAGTCAGGAGGCGGTTGCTCCGGGCGAAGTCCACGGTGCCGGCGAGCTGATGTTGGGCGAAGTCCACCTCGAGCATGGTGGGCCCCTCGTGGTTGGGGATCACGAACTGCGCTGACTCCACGCAGTGGGCGAGCTGGAAGATGACCGCCAGGGTGAGGCCCAGCACCATCTCGGTGAGGACGTAGAACACCAGGGCGGGGCCCACACCGACGAAGATCGCCGGCAGGATGATCATCCAGGTGAGGAAGAAGATCTTGCCGAAGAGGAACTGCGCGAGATCGAGCCCCCGGGGCAGCTTGATGGTGCGCTCGGCCACCCGACGGTTCTTGAGCTGTACGAAGTCGTCGAAGTACCAGCGGATGGTGAGCATGCTGTAGAGGAACCACATGTAGAACTGCTGGTATCGGTGGAACCACAGCCGCTCGTGATCAGGGGCGAAACGCCCGAGCTTGCCCACGTCGAGATCGTCGTCCACGTGGCTGACGTTGGTGTAGGCGTGATGGATGCGGTTGTGCTTGGTCTGCCAGAGGTAGCTGCTGGCCCCGAGAATATCGAGGCTGCAGCTCACCAGGCGGTTGACCCACTTCTTCTTCGAGTAGGCCCCGTGGTTGGCGTCGTGCTGCACAGCGAAGCCGATGCCCGCCATGACCAGGCCGCAGATGACGGCGAGGCCGATGGTGAGGCCCCAGGAGAAGGGCAGGGTCAGGAAGGCCGTCACCACCCCAGCGAGGCTGCTGAGCAGGAACGCGGTCTTGAGCCACATACGCCAGCCACCGGCGGTGCTGGTGCCCGTGCGCTCGAAGTGAGCGTCGACGGACTTGCGCAGGTCGCGGTCGAAGTCAGAGCGTTTCCCGAATCGGATGACGTGGGCCATGACAGGCTCCTCTCGATTGACTGAGACCATTGTGGCGAAAAGGCCCGCACCCTGCCGTCATGCTTCGGTCAAGTCGTGGCACCGTTTCATAGGCGGTCTGTCACCACTCAACCAGTAAAAGGTCTCAGAAATGTCTTTGGGGTCTTCGAAGGGCAGCCTTCACATGATCTACAACGAAACATCTGGGGGGTGATTTGAAGGATTTCGGCCAGGAGTTCTCCGAATTTGGCCGCTGCCTTACGGCTACATCACGTTATCTCCCACGCGACAGATTGTGAACCCTGTTTATCTGTGCAGGCTCCGGGGTGATTTTCACGAGACACAGGAGGCCTCATGTCTGCGTACGTCGGCCTGGACTTCGGCACCACCAACAGCGCCCTGGCCATCGCGCCGGAGCACGGCCCGGCCCACTTGATCCCCCTCACGGGCCCTCAGGGCACAGCGAGCATCTGCCGCTCGATCATGTTCTTCGAGCGCGGCATGCGCGCCACCGACCTCGAGATCTCCATCGGCGCTCAGGCGGTGCACAGATATGTGGAGACAGGCGGTGAGGGTCGTCTGATCCAGTCGATCAAGTCCCACCTCGCCAGCGGCCTGTTCTCCGAGACCCGCGTCATCAATCGACGCTTCGACCTGCCTGATCTCATCGGGGTGTTCCTGCAGCACCTGCGACGCCACACCGACGTCGATCTCGGCGATCGCGTCGTGGTGGGGCGCCCGGTGCGTTACTGGGGCGCCAAGGATGCCGAGGACGAGGCCCGGGCCCTCGAGCGCATGCAGGCCGCCCTGGCCCTGGCGGGCTTTCACGAGGTGGTCTTCGAGTACGAGCCCGTGGCCGCAGCGTTGAAGTACGGATCCGGGCTGCACCGTGAAGAGCTGGTCCTCATCGCCGACTTTGGTGGTGGTACCAGCGACTTCTCCCTCATCAAGGTGGGCCCTGGCGTCGACCCGGAAGATCCAGACACGATCCTCGGCACCGGCGGTGTGGGCATCGGCGGTGACACCTTCGACGGGCGCATCATCCACGAGGCAGTGGCCCCGGCCCTGGGCTACGGCAGCACCTATGACACGCCTTATGGCAAGACCCTGCCCATCCCCGCCTGGATCTACGGCAAGCTCGAACGCTGGCACCACCTGTCGTTCCTCAAATCGCCCGACACCTTGAAGCTGCTCCGCGAGATCGCCTCCGGGGCCGAAGATCCAGATCAGATCGAGGCCCTCATCGCCCTGGTGGACGAGAACCTCGGGCACCCGCTGCACCAGGCCGTGGAGCGCACCAAGGTGGCCCTCTCCGGTGATGACTCGACGCGTTTCCGGTTCGACCTGCCCCCCCTCGACCTCACCGCGGCCGTGCAGCGGGCTACGTTCAATGATTGGATCAGCCCTGATCTGGCCACCATCGACGCGGTGATCACCGATTTGCTCGACTCCACAGGTGTCTCTGCTGATCAGATCGATCGCGTGTTCACTACGGGTGGTTCTTCCCTGGTGCCTGCTGTCCGAGGCATGCTGACGACCCGCTTCGGCGCAGATCGCCTCGCCGCCGGTGACGAGCTCACTTCGGTGGCCACCGGGCTGGCGATCCGCGCTCGCTCCCGCTTCAAGTGAGATCACACGCGTGAGACTGAACATGCGCATCACCGGGCTCTGGCCTCTCCTCGTCACAGCGCAGCTCTGGGCATGTGGCGGCGCGCCGACGCCAAAACCGTCTGCAGATCCACTCCAGCTGGCCTTTGAAGCCGCGGTGCTCAGGGCCTCGGATGCCTACGTCCAGGATGTCCGTGATGATCTGCGCTCCGTACCCGAAGACACAGAGCAGGTGCAGGTGGTGGCCATGATGTCTGCGGCCACCCAGAGCCGGTTCTATGGGGTGGGTGTGCGCGGGCAGCTTCCCGAAGAGATGAACGGCGCGCCCTTTGTACTCTGGGTCACCCTCGAGCCCGAGCTGCGGGATTTTTGTACCGGGCCGGGGCACCGCGACGCCCCCCGAGCTCAATGGACTCGGCTGCGGCAATACCTTGGGATGAAGCCCCCACAGGCAGACGAGCCCCCTGATGTGCTGGTCTACCTCACGGTGCACCCTCTGGATCTCATTCGCCCGTGCCGGGATCCGGAGACCTTCGACACCGCGTGCACCCTGGGCGTCGCGACGACCTATCACAGACACATCCCCGCTTACGCGAAGTTCTTCGAGGGCCTCGCGGGCAATGGCTACCCCTTCACGGGTCTCGGCTACACCTTCGACTGGGGTCGTGACTGGTCCGGTGACGCGCCCATCCCCGCTGGGGCCTCAGAGTACATTTTGCGCCCGGGGGGCCCCTACACGGTGCGGGCGGTGCACTCGGTGACAGAAGATTGCAACGGTCCCCAACCACGGATCGAATAGCTTCAGGGGATCCACCGTCGGGGGGTGCTGACGAGAGGCTTGCAGGTATAGAGCGAACCTTGGCTCTAAACTTGACAGCGAGGGCCTCAACCACCACACACTCCAATGATTTCACTGGAGGACCCCCATGGGGCTGTTCAAGACTCTGTGCGCTACGGCGCTCTTCGCCACCCTGCCCTTCACCTTCGCTCACGCCAAAAAGGGTGAGAAGGCCCCTGCGGCCGAGAAGCTGTACTTGCTGGGTTCTTCCTCGATCAACGGCGCCTTTGGCCGACAGCTCGAGACCGCCCTCGAAGAGGGTGGCTACGATGTCGAACGTTACGGCAAGTCGTCTTCGGGCTTCTCCCGCCCCGACTTCCTCGACTGGCAAAAAGAGCTGAAGAAGATCAAGGGCCTCAAGAAAGCCAAGGGCGCTCTGGTCTACATGGGCGGCAACGACGGCCAGGGCATCTGGCTGCGCCCCGACGAGCGCGAGGGCGGCAAGAAGGGCGAGAAGTGGATCAAGTTCGGCCAGGCTTCGCAGTGGTCGAAGGTCTACAAGGCCCGGGTGCAGACCTTCGTGCAGGCCCTGTGCGACGCCGGCCTCGAGAAGGTGATCGTGCTGCCCCCCATGGACGCGGTGCCCAAGAAGTCCGAGCTGCGCTTCACCCGCATTCGGGCGCTGCAGGTGGCCGGCGCCACGGCAGCCTCGTGTGGCGCCGTGGTCTCCACCAGCGGTGACGCCGCTCAGCTCAAGAACAAGAAGAAGGCCAAGGAGCTGCGCCAGAAGGACGGGATCCACGCCTCGATCTCCGGTGCCCGTCGAGTGATCAAGCGCATCACCCCGAAGGTGGCCGAGATCTTCCCCCCGCTGAAGCAGCCCGAGCCCCCCGCAGAAGACGCACCTGCCCCGAAGAATAAGTAGTCACCCGCCCAACCTTCTCCGGCTATCCTGGCCTCTCATCGACGCGAGAGACCATGCTTCCTGCCCTTTTCGAGCTGCCCGACCTGCCCGAGCCCTGGCCGCTGTTTCTCTTTCTGCACGGAAAAGGCGAGCGCGGCCCTGGTGGTGACGATCTCGACCGCGTGCGCCAGTGGGGCCCACCGAAACAGATCGCCGAGGGCGCGAGCATTCCGGGTTTGCTCGTCTCCCCCCAGTGCCCCCTCGATCGATTCTGGCGCACCGACGAGGTGCTGGCTCTGCTCGACGATGTGCAGGGGCGATATCCCATCGACCGTCGGCGGGTGTACCTCACGGGTTTGAGCATGGGCGGCACCGGCAGCTGGGATCTGCTCGCCGCGGCCCCCGATCGCTTCGCCGCCGCCTTCATCATCTGCGGGCGCACTGATCTCGAACAGGCACCGAAGATCACCGATGTGCCGATTCAGGTGTTCCACGGCGCCCTCGATCCCATCATTCCGCTCTCCGATTCCGTGACCATGGTCGACGCCGTGCGACGAGCGGGGGGTCAAGTCGATCTGACGGTGTACCCCGAGGCCGCCCACGTAGAGGCCTGGGTACAGGCCTACGGCGCCGAAGGCGGTCGCCGCTGGCACACCTGGCTGATGCAGCACACCCGAGAGGTATAGAGATCATGCAGCACGTCGTGACCCGACCCCGTGAGCCCTTCACCGCCGCCGACGGCCGACTGATGGTGCATCAAGTGCCAGTGTGGAAGGACAACCTCGTCTGGCTGGTGGTCTGCACCGAGACCGGCGCCGCGGCGGCCATCGACGGGCCAGAAGCAGGGCCGGTGCTGGCGTACTGCGAGGCCCACGGCATCACCCTCGGGGCCATCTTCAACACCCACGTGCATCCCGATCACATCGGCATCAACAACGCCCTGCAGAGCGAAGGCAAGCTGGCCTCGATGCGGGTGGTCGGCTCGCGCGTGCGACCCCACGACATCCCCGGCATCACGGAGCAGGTCGGTGAGGGCGACACGGTGCAACTGGGCGCGGTGGAAGGTCGCGTGATGCTCACCGAGGGGCACCAAGACGGCCACATCTCGTATCTCTTCGGCGACGTGCTCTTCTGCGGTGACACGATGTTCGCCGGGGGCTGCGGCTACCTGTTCGACGGCCCGCCGGAGAAGATGCACGCCAGCCTGCAGCGTTTGGCAGCCCTGCCCCCGGAGACGCGGGTGTGCTGCGCCCACGAGTACACCGAGTCCAACCTGAAGTTCGCGCTGTCGGTGGAGCCAGGAAACGCAGCCTTGGTGGATCGCGTGGCCCGCGTACAGGTGATCCGCGCCGAGGGGGGCTGTACGGTACCCTCGACCATCGCCGAGGAGCGGGCGACGAACCCCTTCGTGCGGGTGAGCTCACCCGAACTCAGAGCCCAGCTGGCCCGGCAGGCCCCCGATGCTTCTTTGGAGACCGGCGCCGAGATCTTCGCGGCCACTCGAACGCTCAAGAACGGCTTCAAAGGCTGATCAGCCCTGGTTGCTGAAACACTGCAGATCGTACAGGTGTCGAAAGCCCCGCTTCTTGAGCAATGGCGCTGACGTGGCGGTGCGGGCGAGGGTCACGGCGAGCTCGACGCCCGCCTGGGCCAGCTCGGACAACCGTACCTCGGTGAGCTGCCGATACAGCCCGCGACCTCGGGCTTCTGGGGCCACCACGGCCCCTGAAAGATAGGCATACCGCCGACCGTCGAGTTCGAGCAGCAACGTCGACGACACCCCCACGACCTGCCCGTCGACGCGTGCAGCGTAGAGCCACCTCGGTGTCGCCCACTGAGCGCGCTCCAACGCTTCTCGCTCCATCTCGGAGAGACCCCACAGAGCACAATGGGCCGGCGTGTAGGCCGACGCGTCGACGCGAGAGACCTGCGCTGACGTCTGAGCACGCACAGTCGGGGTGATGGCCAGAGCCTCGGCCTGCCACGTACGAAACCCGCTCACGGCCTCTGGCGCCTTGGCCCATGGCCCCACGCAGAGCTTGAGCGGTGCCCCCTCTGGTGCATCAGCGAAGGGCTCGGGCTCCACCGACAGCGGCACCTCGTTGGTCATCGTAGACGAGATCGTGGGATGCCAGACTGAGAAGTGCCCCGGCCGAGCCACCCACTGGCTCCCAGGCCACCACGGATGCACCCCCACGGGGGCCAGCGCAGCAGCGAAAGCTTCAGATTCGAGGGCCTCACGCAATGCCGGGGTGACAATCTGCGAGAGCAACGCGCCTCGGTGCCCTGTCATGGACGAACTGACACGCCTCATCTGACCCCTCCTGATGCACCGGTGTGCGCAGTGCGGTGTTTGAAAACACGTGCCACGGAGTCCTGTAGAGGACAAGCACGGACAACACACCTTCAGGGGCAAAGATGAAGCAATGTTCAACACTGATGCTCGTGTGCCTCGGCGCACTCTGGACACAGGGCTGCATCGAACAGTCGCCGACGATGGATTCAGATGGTCGAGAAGCTGAGTTTGGAGATGAAGCTGGTGTCACGGGCGGCGTACCTGCACTCAGCGAACCACAGGATGACATGCCCACAGGGGGCTCTGACCAAGCAGAGGATGAAGATGATGAAGACGAGGCCTACGAGCGCCCTCGTGTCGCCGTTCAAGTGGCTGTCGGCTCAGGTTACACATGCGCTCTGCTCGACGACGGCCTTCGAGAGGGCACCGTCAAATGTTGGGGTGTAGGTGAGGCGTTGGGGCTCGGAGATGACGAGCCCATGGGAGACGAGCCTGGCGAGATGGGCAACGCGTTGCCTGCCCTCGACTTTGGTGCAGATGCGGTGGTCACCCAACTCACCGCAGGCTTCCGCCACACCTGCGCCCTCTTCGAGGGTGGGAGGGCGAAGTGCTGGGGCAGCAACGATTGGGGGAGTCTCGGTCGAGGTCACGACGACAACAATCACGGCGCTGAACCAGGACACACCCTGGGCGATGACGACCCTTTCATCGATCTCGGCTCCAGCGGCACAGTGGTCCAGCTTGCCGCAGGCGGGTCTCACACCTGCGCGCTCATCGATGACGGCTTCCGAGGGGGCATCATCAAATGTTGGGGCGACAACCAAATGAGGCAGCTTGGTCTGAACACCTACGACCCTCGCGGGGAGAGGCCCAGGGACATGGGAGACAACCTGCCGCCGGTCGACCTCGGCACTGGACAGAGCGCGATCCAGGTCACGGCAGGCTCCGTGCACACGTGCGCACTCCTCGAGAGCGGACACATCAAGTGTTGGGGTTTGGAGAGCTACGCCTACGAGGGTGCTTCCCCAAGCCCCCTCGGCGACGCGCTGCCCTTCATCGATCTCGGACCTGGCCGTACGGCCGTTCAGATCGACGCAAGAGGCCTCCACACCTGTGCTCTACTCGACGACGGCTCGGTCAAATGCTGGGGCAGCAACAGTCACGGTCAGCTCGGTCAGGGACATCGTCAAAACCTTGGTGAGGGCACCGCCCCCAGCAGCGACATCCCCCCCATCGATCTGGGCACCGGGCGTACGGCGCTGCGCATCACAGCCGGCCGTTTACACAACTGTGCCCTGCTCGACGACCACAGCATCAAGTGTTGGGGCAGCAACTACTCGGGGAGGCTCGGCCTCGGCATCCCGGGCGAATTTCGAGGAGCCGAGCCAGGGGAGATGGGTGATGCGCTGCCGCCGGTCGATCTCGGCACTGGGCACACTGCTGTAGATGTCGTGGCTGGCGAAGAGCACACCTGCGTCCTCTTCGAGGAGGGCGCCATCAAGTGCTGGGGTGACAACTCTTTCGGACAGCTCGGTCAAAACGATCGCCTAGCTCGTGGAGCCGAGGCGAGCGAGATGGGGCATGCCCTCCGAGTCATCGATCTCGGCACAACACCCTGAGAGGCCTCTGCCGCTCAGTCGTAGATGTAGAGCGGACGATCCACCGGGTACAGCCGCAGATCGAGCGTGTATGGGTGCCGAGGGTACACCGACGAGGCCAGCGGCCGCACCGGCGAGCGGGCGTTGCCGTGGATCGTGAAGCGTTGAGCCCGCCGCGCCCCGGCCTCGAAGGCCGTGAGCGGCGGATCTTCGAAGGCCCGGCCCTCGGGATGCCACACGTGATAGGTGCAGCGACCCAAAGATCGCTGATGCCACGTGTCCACCACATCGAAGTGCAGCGGGTGGTGCACCCCGATGCTCGGGTGCAGACAGTGGGCCGGCTGCCACGCCCGGAACTTCACCCCGGCGATCTGCTCCCCCACCACGTCGGTGGGGTGCAAAGGCACCGCGAGGCCGTTCACCATGAGCACGTGGCGGCCCTCGGTAAAGCCCGTAACCTTGAGTTGCAGGCGCTCGAGCGACGAGTCGACGAAGCGCGACACCGTGCCCCCCGTGGGCTCCTCGCCGAGCACGGGCCAGGGTTCGAGGGCCGGTCGGATCTCCACGTTGATGCCCTCGGGCAGGGTGAGGCGGCCCATGATCGGGAACCGGTACTCGATGAAGGGCCGGAACCACTCCGGATCGAGCTCGATACCGTGGCTGCGCAGCTCTCCGAGCAGGTCGAGCAGATCAGCCCACAAGAAGTGAGGCAGCATGAATCGGTCGTGCAGCTGATGCCCCCAGCGCACGAAGCCCCCGGGCACTGGCCCCGCGAGGCAACGGGCCACCAATGCTCTCACCAGCAGCATCTGCGCCGCCGCCATGCGCTCGTGGGGCGGCATCTCGAAGGCCCGCAGCTCGATGATGCCCTGGCGCCCGGCGGCGTGGGCGGGGCTGTAGAGCTTGTCGATGCAGATCTCTGCGCGGTGGGTGTTCCCGCTCACGTCCACGAGCAGGTTGCGCAGGGCGCGATCCACGAGCCACGGCGGGGCCATCTGGGCGTAGCCGGGGTTTTGCACGAGGCGGTCGAGGGCCAGCTCGAGCTCATCGAGGACCTCCATCCGGGCCTCGTCTATGCGGGGGGCCTGCGACGTGGGCCCCACGAAGAGCCCCGTGAAGAAGTACGACATGCAGGGGTGGCGCTGCACCAGCTTGAGAAAGCCCGCCATCACGTCAGGGCGCTGCAGGAACACACTCTCGGTGGTGCTCGGCCCCCCGAGGGTGAGGTGGTGGCCGCCGCCGCTGCCCACCTCGCGGCCATCGAGCTGATACTTCTCTGTGCTCAGACCTGAGTGGTTCGCGGCGTCGGAGAGAGTCTCCGAGAGCTTCACGTAATCAGCAAAGCGCGAGGTCACTGGCAGGTTCACCTCGATGACCCCAGGATCGGGGGACACGAGGATGCTCGACAGGCGGCTGTCTTTTGGCGGCGGGTAGCCTTCGAGGCGCACCGCAGTCTCGATGCCTGCTGATTCCAGGGCGCCCTCGATGGCGTCGAGCAACACCACGAAGCGATCAGCGTCGGGCAATGGCGGCAAGAACAGGTTGAGCGTCTGCGACTGGGCGTCGGGCTCGATGACCAGCGCCGTGAGAGGCGGCAACCAGGGTCCCACAGGGTAGGTCACCGCTGCAGGCGTCTGGCCGGGCTGCTGGCCTTCGATCTTCGCCGGATCGGGCAGGGCGCCCTGGGGCTCGGTGACGTCTCGGGGCACCAGCGTGCCCGCCTGGCCAGTGATGCGATCGAGAGGCAGGCGCAAACCCACGGGGCTGTCACCGGGGATCAGGTACAGCTCACCGCGGCGGAAGCTCCAGCGGTTGCTCGCCCAGCGGGCGCCGTCCCACGTAAGCGGGATCACCTGCCCTGCGGGGCGGCCGAGGCCACGGTCGAGCACCCGTGCGAGGCGTCGGCGCTCTTCGCTGTCGGTGAGATCGGCCTTCAGCGGGTCGACGTCCACAGGGAGCGCCTGCTCCTGGGTGGTGAAGTGCCACGGATCTTCGTAGGCAGCGTGCAGATTGGGGGCCACACCGAGGGTGGCACAGAGCGCCTCACCGAGGGCTTTGGCCTCTGCCTCGAGGCGATCGTGCGTCTCTGCCGGGGCGCCCACGCTGCCGTCACGGCTCACAGGGTTGGCGAAGCCGAGGCGCTCGGGGTTCTTCCAGAGGGGGACGCCGTCGGTGCGCCACCACAGCTCCAGATTCCAGCGGGGCAGTGATTCCCCAGGGTAGAGCTTGCCCATCCGCGACAGCGGCAGGCCGCCTTCGCCGAAACGCTGCTGTAACGCCTCGGCAAAGCGCAGCCCCTGCGCCCATTTCGTGGGGCCGAGGGCTTCAGTGATCCACTCTTTCTCCCGCGGATGCTCCCGAGAGGTCCACGTAGGCTCGCCTCCCATAGTGAGCGTCACCCCATGACCCTCGATGATGGCGTCGACGCGATCGCCGGTGGCCTTCAGGGCCGACCACTGGTCTTCGGTGAGGGGTTTGCGGGGGCTGGGCTCATGGCCGAGGCGCTCGACGGTCATCTGCACGTCGAGCTGCCCCATGGACGAGGCGGTGCCGGTGATGGGCGCCGCCTGGAGCGGGCTCGCGGTGCACGCCAACGGGATATGGCCCTCGCCGCAGAGCAGCCCACTGGTGCCGTCGAGGCCCACCCAACCGGCGCCGGGCAGGTACACCTCTGCCCAGGCGTGCAGATCGACCACATCCTGGGTCACCCCCTTGGGCAGATCGGGGATGATGCCCTCGTCGGTGAGCTGCACGAGGTACCCGCTCACGAAGCGCGCAGCGAGGCCCCTCGCCCGCAGCGCGTCGACGAGCAGCACCGCGGAGTCACGACAGCTGCCTCGACCGTTGAGGAGCGTCTCCTCGCTCGTCCAGACCCCGGGCTCCATGCGGATCACATAGTCGACGGTCTGGGCCACCTTGGTGTTGAGGGCCACGAGGTAGTCCACCACGTACTGGTCGGGATCCGTGGGCACCCCTTCGAGCCACTTCGCCAGCTCGGGCCCTGGCTCACCTGTGGCGAGGTAGGGGGCCACCTCGGCGCCGAGGCCGTCGGGGTACTCGAAGGGCAGATGCTGGCAGCGCTCGTCCACATAGAAGTCGAAGGGGTTCACCGGCTGGATGTCGGCCACCACTTCGACCTCGATGCCCATCTCGGTGATGGGCTCGTCGGCGAACGTCAGCCGCAGAACCCGGTTGCCCCACGGGTCTTGCTGCCAGTGCGCGCGGGCCTCCTCGGGGCTCACCTCAAGGGCGTACGTCAAGATGTGCGTCCGGGTGTGCTGCACCGGGTGCAGCCGGATCACGTGAGGGCCCAACATGGCAGGGGCGTCGTAGAGATAGCGGGTGTGGTGGCGAACGCGAATGCGCACAGCGGGCCTCCTGAGAACACCGAGAGCCAGGGTGAGGGCGCCGACCACCTTGACCGGCCGGGCAGCGTTGGCATACGACACCCCCACGGGCCCTGCAAGGCGTTCCCCACACGCGCCACAGGCCTGTCACCGACTGGAGGCACGCCTGCCATGGACGCCCTCTTCGATCAGTATCGCCCGCTCCCCCACACCGAGGACGAGTGCTGTGAGCGATCCGGCGCCCCGAGATCGGCCACGGCTCGGGTGGTGGACGATCTCGAAGCCCTCGGCCGCGACGAACTGCAGCGCCGGCAGCTCATCGCCGACACCGCCTTTCGCCGCGGCGGGGTCACCTTCTCGGTCTACGCCAGCGACGAGGGCGTGGAGAAGGTGTTCCCCTTCGATCTCATCCCCCGGATCATCCCCGGCGACACCTGGGCCGAGCTGGAGCGTGGGCTGATTCAGCGGGTCGAGGCCCTGAACCTGTTCCTGCTCGACATTTACGGTGACCAGAAGATCCTCGAGGCGGGCATCATCCCTCGGGACTTCATCGAAGGATCCACAGGCTATCTGCCCGAAATGCGGGGGGTGCGGCCCCCTGGCGATCTGCACATCCACGTGGGGGGCATCGATCTCATCCGCGGCGGCGACGGGGTGTATCGGGTCCTCGAGGACAACATCCGCACCCCCTCGGGGGTGTCGTACGTGCTCGAGAACCGCGAGGTGATGAAGCGGGTGTTGCCCCGAGTGTTCGGCGAGGCCCACGTGCGCCCCGTCGATCAATACCCCCGCAAGCTGCGGGAGGCGCTGTGCTCGATGTCGCCCCTCGACGCCGATGACGTGAACCTCGTGGTGCTCACTCCGGGGGCCTACAACTCCGCATATTTCGAGCACACCTTCCTGGCCCGGAGCATGGGCTGCGATCTGGTGCAGGCGAGCGACTTGTATGTGGGCCGTGACGATCGGGTCTATGTGAAGACCACCCGCGGCCCTCGCCGGGTCGATGTCATCTATCGACGCATCGACGACGACTTCCTCGATCCCGAGGTGTTCCGCAAGGACAGCCTGCTCGGAGTACCAGGCATCGTGCGGGCCTACGCCCGGGGCAAGGTGGTGCTGGCCAACGGCATCGGGAACGGGGTGGCCGACGACAAGGCCATCTACCCCTTCGTGCACGACATGATCCGGTTCTACCTCGGGCAGGAGCCCCTGCTCGAGCAGGTGAAGACCTATGTCTGCGCTCGCCCCGACGAGCTGGCGTACACCCTCACCCACCTCGACGCGCTGGTGGTGAAGGCCGTCGACGCCTCTGGAGGCTATGGCATGCTCATGGGCCCCTCGGCCACGGCGGAAGAGCGCGCCGAGTTCACCCAACGCATCAAAGACAATCCTCGGGGCTACATCGCTCAGCCGCTGGTGCAGCTGTCCACCTGCCCCACCTGGACCGATGAGGGCGTCGCCCCCCGGCGGGTCGACTTGCGGCCCTTCATCGTCACCGGCAAGCACGGCAGCTATGTGCTCCCTGGCGGCCTCACCCGGGTGGCTCTGGAGGCGGGATCCTATGTCGTGAACTCCAGCCAAGGGGGCGGCTCAAAGGACACCTGGGTCCTCGACGAGTCACCCGCACATACAGGAGACCGCTCATGATCTCCCGCGTCGCCGAGCACTGTGTGTGGCTGATGCGCCACGTGGAGCGGGCCGAGAGCGCCGCCCGCATGTTGATGGTGAACCGCGCCCTGGTCCCCGGTGAAGGGGCGCTGGCCCCAGCCCGCTGGCACCCTCTGGTCATCGCCGCCGGCGAAGAAGACAACTTCATCGACCGGTTCTCCCGGGCAGCCCTCAACGACGGCGAGCAGGTGCAGGCCTACCTCACCTGGGACAAGCAGTGCGCCGTGAGCCTGCGCAGCGCCATCTTCTGGGCCCGGGAGAACGCCCGGCACATCAGGGAGACCCTCACCCTGGAGATGTGGGAGAGCCTCAACGTGATGTGGCTCTGGCTCACCGAAGGCGAAGCCCGAGCGCTCTACGACGCCGAGCGGCACCGCATGTACGAGCAGGTCCGCGAGGGCTGCCAGCAGTTCCACGGCGCCCTCGACGGCACCCTGCCCCGGACCACGGCCTACCAGTTCATGCAGCTGGGCAAGTGGCTCGAGCGCGGCGGCCAGACCGCGCGCCTGCTCGACGTGCATCACTATGTGCTGCACCGGGACGATGGCCTGCCCCCTTCTCCCCTTGAGGCAGCGAAGTGGCAAGCGGTCTTGCGCAGCTGCTCCGCCCACGACGCGTTGCTCAAGGTCAGCCGCAAGCCGTTCTCGGGACGCTCCATCGCCCAGTTCCTGATGCTCGATCCGCACTTTCCCCGTTCGATCCGGTACTGCCTCGAGCGGGCCCTCGAGACCCTCAAGGGCATTCACCCCGAAGAGGGGCCCCACCTCGGCGCCAGCACCCGACAGCGGCTCGGCACCCTCGTGGGCGATCTCACCGGTCGATCCATCGACGAGCACCTCGATCGTGGGCTGCAGCACAGTCTCACCGACATCATCGACCGCACGGCGATGGTGTTCAGCGCCGTGCAACAGGACTACTTCGAGCCCCCCATCGACTTGAGCACCCCCCTGCCCCCTGTGCCCACCCCCCTCGCCGACCTGCAGTAGAGCCATACATGAGTGAACTCCTGGTGCTGTCCTTCGACAGCCTCGCCTCCCCCGTGATCCATCTGAAGGGCATCGACCCTGATCGACAGCAGCGGCAGCCCTATGGCTGGGGCATGGCCTGGTACCCTTCTGGGGACAACGCCGCCATGGTGATCAAAGATCCGACGTCGATCGGCCGCAACGCCATGACGCAGGTGCTCACCGAGTGGCGCCGCTTCAGCTCGTGCACCTTTGTGGCCCACATCATCGGGGCCGCCAAGCGCCGATCTCAGCAGGACACGCACCCCTTCGTGCGGGCCTACGCTGGCCGCTCCTGGATCATGACCCACAACGGTGATCTCACTGACGATTACGCCAAGGGGCTGCCCCTCGATGACGGGCCCCTGTTCCACCCCCTCGGCCGCTCCGATTCGGAGCACGCCTTCTGCTGGCTGCTCCAGCGTATCCACTCTGTGGGGGCGAGGAACATCCAAGAGGCGGGGTTCGACCGGCTGCACCAGTGGTTCCAGGAGATCAACGCCCTGGGCACCGCCAACTTGGTGCTCTCCGACGGCCTCGACACCGTGGTGTACCGGGATCGACAGGGTTTCAACGGTCTGCACTGGATCAGGCGCACGCCGCCGCACCCAACAGCGGCCCTTGAGAGTCGTCTGATGTCGCTGAGCCTCGACGAGCCGCCGTACGAGAGCCGCACCAGCGTGGTCTTCAGCAGCGAGCCGCTCTCCGATGACGAGGGCTGGGCCGCCATGGGGCACGGGCAGATGATCGCCACCCGCCGAGGGGCCATCACCTGGGACACCGAGATGCACGGGCGAGATCAAGAGCCTGCCGCCCCCGTGGTGGCCACGCCGAAGACGCAGCAACCCACGGAGATGCCCATGAGCGCCGAGAGCAACCGCGCCTCGAGTTCGGGTCGCCGCCGCCCCTCACCGGAGGCCGACGCCCCCAAGGTTCAGCAGGGCCCCACGAGCCGGATCCTCACCGTGGTGCACGAGACTGAGTACGAATACGCCAAGCCCATCGAGCTGAGCCGGCATCTGTTGCGTCTGCAGCCTGTGCTTGACGAGCAACAGCAGGTGCTCGAGCACTCACTGCTCATCGAGCCCGAGTGCCTGCGCACCGACTTCGAAGATGTCTTCGGCAATCGGGCCACCCGGCTCGAAGTCGAGGGCTCGTACCATGAGATCAAGTTCGTGAGCACCTCGAAGGTGCGCCTCGTGGCCCCGAGCGATCTCAGTCAGGCTTATGGGCACCGGCGATCCACCATCCCGCTGGCCTGGATGCCCTGGCAGCGTGAGATGATGCACCCCTACCTGCTGTCACCGGAGCTGCCGGAGACCCAGCTCGAGGAGCTGTGGCACTACGCCATGAGCTTCGTCGAGCGTCAGGAGTACGATCTCGTCGAGACGCTCTACGACATGAACACCACGCTCTATCAAGACTACGAGTACGTCCCCGGCTCCACCCAGCTCGAGACCACCCCCTTCGAGGTCTATGTGCAGCGGAAGGGGGTCTGCCAGGACTTCGCCAACCTGTTCATCTGCCTCGCCCGGCTGCTCAACATCCCCGCTCGATATCGGGTGGGCTACATCTTCACTGGGGCCGATTACGACAACAAGCTGCAGTCCGAGGCCTCTCACGCCTGGGCCGAGCTGTATCTGCCAGGCATCGGTTGGCGGGGCTTCGACCCCACCAACGGCTGCCTCGCGGGCCTCGATCACGTGCGGGTGGCCTGCGGCCGAAACTATGTAGACGCCACCCCCACATCGGGCACCATCTACCGCGGCGGGGGTGGAGAAGTGCTGCGAACCACCGTACGGGTCGAAGAAGCCTGAGACATCCGATACAGTCTCTCGGGTCAAAGGGTGGTCTGGCAGACGTGATTCGACCGCGTCGAAGGTGCTACCATGGCGTGGCCTCTCGGGAGGAGGCCTGAAGAGATGCCCAGATCAAGTCCACGGCGACGTCATCGTCCATACGATGTCGCCGTGACGACACACGGCGCGCACCAGGAGGCGTGATGATTCGAAGAGGTTGGTCCCTTGTGCTGGCGATGTTGTTCATGGTGCCAGCGCTCGGGTGGCTGTCTCCGGCCCATGGCCAGGGCAAGCAGTCGATGGAGGAATTGCGGGATCAGGGCATCCTCTACTACAAGCGCGACGTCTACCCTCAGGCGATGAACGTCCTCAACAAGGCCTACAAGGCCAAGGGCGGCAGCCAGGACTTCAAGACGGTCTATTACCGGGGTCGCACCGCACATCAGATGCTGCTGCTCGAGGTGGCCTTCGAGATGGCCGATCTCGCCCAGAAGCTCGCCGGCGACAACGAGCGGGCCAAGCAGCTCACCGTGGCCTTCGTCGAAGAGCTCAACAGCCTCTATGGCGCGGTGAACGTCAAGCTGGCCAAAGAAGAGACCAACACGCGGGGCCGGGTGTTCCTCGAGTCGAAGACCGGCATCATCAACCGCGAGAAGAAGAAGGTGTTCCTCTCCATCAGAGAGCGCTTCAGGAACACGAACATCGCCTTCCCCACGAAGATCTATCTGCCTTTCGGCGAGTACACCGCGAACAACATCCCCTTCAAGATCGCCAAGGGCGAGCCCGAGCCCACCGTCGAGGTCTTCCTGCAGATCAAAGACGTGGGCAAGGGCGGCCTGAGCGGCTGGTGGATCACCGGCATCGCCGGCGCCGCCACCATCGCCGCCGGCGTCGGAGCCTTCTTCTTGTTCCGGGACAACACCGAAACCGTCGACCGCGCCAACCTGGGTCTCAACCCCTGAGAAAGGAGCCGTAGCTCATGTTCCGTCGGCCATCACACCGCCGCTCGAGCCGGACCTCAGCCTGGGGTGCGCTGTGCATCGCCACCGCTGCCCTCATCGGTTGTGGCGAAGACATCGAATACAACGATTACAACCTCACGCTCGACATGACCGCCTGCCTCGGGGCCACCCCGGGCGGCGAGAGCGCCGAAGAGGGTCCGTCGTGTCGAGCCCAGCTCGACCAGACCGTCTCCGACTCTGCAGTGAACGCGTGCATGCTGCTGCGCAACGTCGAGGCGGATAAAATCGACTACATCCCCCTCTCGTGGCGCAAGGGGGCCGACGCTCAGAGCCCGGGCCGACTGGCCTTCGCCGACGGCGCCAACACCGCCATCGAGCTGTCGGTGGGTGCCGTCGTCGAGGCCGAGCTGTACTTCTTCCGCCAGGGCGTCGATGGCGCCCCGCTGTGCGTGAAGGGCGGCGGCCTCGAGATGAACGGCGAGTGCACCCCCGACTCCCCGTGCCTGCTCAAGCTCAAGCAGCCCCAGACCGCCATCGCCGGCGGTGAAGACGGCACTCAGTTCGACTTCGGTCGCCGCGGTGGTGACGGCCAGTGCATCACCGAGGGCTCGCTGATGCCCGCCGGTGACGGCGCCGTCGCCGAGATCTGCGACGGCCTCGACAACGACTGCGATCTGCAGGTCGACGAAGGCCAGCTGCCCCAGGTGGGCGACAACTGCCCTGAATCCATCGCCGAAGACGGCACCACCCGCCAGGGCATCTGCGCCCCGGGCAACCTCATCTGCGAGGCGGGCGCCCTCATCTGTCGCAGCGAGACTCTGCCCAATGATCGCGAGCTTTGCGGCAACGGCATCGACGAAGACTGCGACGGCAACACCGACGAGTCCGATCCCCGCATCTTCTTCACCCCTCCGGGCACCGAAGATCAGCTCATCATGGGCGAGGCCTGCCAGCTCGGTCTCGGGCAGTGTCTCACCGACGGCATGGTGGTGTGCGACGAGGAGAGCAGCGGCGCCGCCGTGCTCTGCAACGCCGCGCCTCCCCCTGGGGCAGAAGAGGTCTGTGACGCCCTCGACAACGACTGCGACGGTCGCATGGACGAGGATCTGCTCTACTCCGATCTCGACGTGAACGGGCAGCCCCTCAACCGCAACGTGCCCCTGGGCCGCGTGTGCACTCAGGGCCTCGGCGAGTGCGAGGCTCAGGGTACCGTGGTGTGCAACCCCGATGGCAACGGCGAGACCATGTGCAACGCCAACGTCATCGAGCCCATCGAAGAGATGTGCAACAACCTCGACGATGACTGCGATGGCCAGATCGACGAGACCTTCCCCCTGGGTCAGATGTGCCAAATCGGCAACGGTGAGTGCATCTCCCGCGGCGTGCTTGTCTGCACCCAAGATGGCGCCGGTACCGAATGTAACGCGGTGCCGATCCTGCCCGGTGACAACCCGGAGCTCTGCGGTGACAACCTCGACAATGACTGTGATGGCATCGTCGACGAGTACCTGAACGGCCGCTTCGAAGACTTCCTCGGTGAAGAGTGCAGCGTGGGCACTGGCGCCTGCTTTGCTCAGGGCCAGGTGGTGTGCAACGCCGATCGCACCGATGTGGTCTGTGGCGCGGTCGCAGGTGAGCCGGCCCCCAACGACCAGAATTGCAACGGCGTTGACGACGACTGTGACGGTGTCAACGACGAGAACTACCCCGAGATCGCCCCTGAAGAAGACTGCGGTGTCGGCGCCTGTGCCGCCTCTGCCCGCTTCATCTGCGTCGCCGGTGAGGTGGTCAGCGCGTGCCGCAACGGCGAGCCTGCGCCCAACGACGCGGTGTGCAACAGCATCGACGATGACTGCAACGGCGCCGTCGACGAAGACTTCCCCTTCACCAACACTACCTGCGGCGTCGGTGAGTGTGTCAGCGCCGGTACGCAGCTGTGCTCCGGTGGTCGGGTCATCGACACCTGTGTGCCCGGGCAGCCTGCGGTTGCTGATGCGACCTGTGATGGCCGTGACGATGACTGCGATGGCGTCACCGATGAAGACTTCGTCACGAACATCACCCAGTGTGGCGTGGGCGCCTGCGCTGCCGAGGGTCAGACCCGCTGCGTGAACGGCCGCGTCGAAGACACCTGCACCCCTGCCCCGCCGGCACCGAACGATGCAGTGTGTGACGGCGTGGACAGCGACTGCGACGCCCGCACCGACGAGCACTACCTCAGCCAGAACACCAACTGTGGTGTGGGCCAGTGCGCCGCCAACGGCCTCACCTTCTGCGTGAACGGCCAGGTACAGGACTCCTGCCTGCCCGGCCAGCCCGTGGGCAACGACGCCACCTGTGACGGCCGCGACGACGACTGCGACGGCACCAACGACGAGGCCTACGTGCGCCTCGACACGCAGTGTGGCATCGGCGAGTGCTTCCGTCTGGGTCGCACCCGCTGCACCAACGGCAGCGTCGTGGACTCCTGCACCCCTGCGGCTCCGGCGCAGAACGACGCCAGCTGCAACGGTGAAGACAACGACTGCGATGGCCTCTTCGACGAGAACTTCACCAGCACGCCCACGGAGTGTGGTGTCGGTGAGTGCTTCAGCCGCGGCCAGACCGTGTGTCAGGGCGGTGTGCCCCTCGACACTTGCGCCGTGGGCCAGCCCGCCAACGATGACGCAGGCTGTAACGATCGCGACGATGACTGCGACGGTGAGATCGACGAAGACTTCGTGCGGTTCAACACCAACTGCGGCATCGGGGCCTGCGCCCGTCAGGGCTTCAGTCAGTGCGTCGACGGCAACATCGACCCTGCATGCTTCCCCGGCCAGCCTGAGGACGACGACGCCACCTGCGACGGCGTGGACGACGACTGTGACGGCCTCACCGACGAGGACTTCGAGCCTGTTCAGGTGAACTGTGGTCAGGGTGCCTGCGCCGCCACGGGCTTCACCACCTGCGTCGGCGGCAACGCGGGCGACACCTGCCGCGAGGACGATCCTGCAGCAGACGACACCACCTGTGACGGTGTAGACGACGACTGCGACAACCGCCTCGACGAGGACTATGTGCAGACGCCCACCAGCTGTGGTCTGGGCATCTGCGCCGCCGTGGGTACCCTGCGCTGTGTGAACGGCTCCGAGCAGGACACCTGCCAGGCGGGTCAGGCGGAAGGCAACGACGCTACCTGTAACAACCAGGACGAAGACTGCGACGGCCGCTTCGATGAAGACTTCATCGTCACTGCCACCAGTTGCGGCGTCGGTGAGTGTGCCGCCACGGGCCTGCGCCAGTGCAACAACGGCGTGGTGCAGAACACCTGTGCGCCGGGCCAGCCTGCGGCCAACGACAACACCTGTGACCTGCAGGATGACGACTGCGACGGCCTCAACGACGAGGACTTCCAGAGCCAGAACACCAACTGTGGTGTTGGCGACTGCGCCCGAAATGGCCAGACGCTGTGCCTCAACGGCCAGGTCCAGGACTCCTGTACCCCCGGCAACCCCGCCCCCAACGACGCCACCTGTGACGGTGACGACGATGACTGCGACGGCCTCATCGACGAGGACTTCGTGAACACCCCCACCAGCTGTGGGGTGGGCGAGTGCACCCGCGCCGGTCAGCTGACCTGCGTGAACGGTCAGGTCCAGGACACCTGCACCCCCGGCAACCCCGTGGGCAGCGACAACAACTGTAATGGCGAAGACAACGACTGCGACGGCCTCATCGACGAGCGCTTCGGCCGCAACGTCAACTGTGGTGATGGCGCCTGTGCCGACTCCGGCGAGGAGATCTGCGTGAACGGCGAGGTGGTGAACACCTGCCGCGTGGGCGATCCTGCACCAGACGACGCCACCTGTGACGGCGTCGACGATGACTGCGATGGCGCCACCGACGAGGACTTCAACGTCATCAACACCAACTGTGGCGTGGGTGCCTGCGCCGCCAACGGCCAGCGTATCTGCTCCAACGGCTCCATCGTCGACACCTGCACCCCAGGTCAGCCTGCACCGGACGACGCCACCTGCGACGGTGACGACGACGACTGCGACGGCAACACCGACGAGAACTACGACGTCACGCCCACGAGCTGTGGTGTCGGTGAGTGCGCCGCCACCGGTCAGCTGGTGTGCATCGCCGGCGCCGAGACGGACAACTGCAACGAGGGCGCTCCCGTGGCGGAGCTGTGCAACGGCCTCGACGACGACTGTGACGGCAGCGTCGACGAGACCTTCGCCAACCTCGGCAACGCCTGCACCAACGGCTTCGGTGCCTGTGAGCAGGCTGGCGCCTTCGTCTGTAACGGCGATGGCAGCGGCACTGAGTGCAACGCCATCCCTGGTGCCCCCGAAGCCGAAATCTGCGACGGCGTGGACAACGATTGCGACGACTCTGTCGACGAGAACAACCCCGGCGGTGGTGGCGGATGTACCGCCAACAACGCCGACGGCATTTGCCGCAACGGCACCAGCCTCTGTCAGGGTGGGGTGCTCATCTGCGCCCCCGGCACCCCCGAGGTCGAGGAGTGTAACGCCCTCGACGACGACTGCGACGGCGAGATCGACAACGTCGCCGGCGCGGGCAACAACTGCACCACCGGCTTCAACAACCAGTGTGCAGGCAAACTGGAGTGTGTCGGCGTCAACCTGCGCTGCGTGCCCACGAACCCCTCCGCCATCGACTACTGTGGCGACGGCATCGACAATGACTGTGACTCCACGGCCGACGATGGTGAGGGACAACCCTGCACCCCCGAAGCGGGGGCGCCGTGTGCCGAAGGTGTCAACGTCTGTAACGACCAGGGCGACGCCGACGTCACCAACAACGTGCTTGAGTGTCAGTGTCCCTGATCACAGTGAACGTGCTCACAGTGACCTGATCATCGGGGCCCTTCTCGCTCACACCTCGAACGTGAGGTGTGAGCGAGCCACAGCCCGCTCCCCGCTCTCACAGGATCCATCCTTCCATGAAGAGGCCGCTTTTCGCTCCCCTGCGAGCTGATCACCTCCTGCCCGAGCTCACCTTGTGTGTGCTGGGGGCGCTCTGCCTCACAGGCTGTTTCACCTTCAGCGTCGATCCCGAGCTGAGCGACTGCTTCAACGACGATTGCCCGGTGGGCGAGCGATGTGTCGAAGGTGCATGTGCCCCCGTGGTGGATCCTGCAGACATGAGCGATCCACCCGACGCGATGCCGATGCCTGCTGACGCATGTCTCGAAGGTTGCGGGATCCCTCAAGCCCCCATTTGCGACACCAACCCCTCCCCCGAGGTCCTCGAGGGCCTGGTGGAGCTGTGTGGCAACGAGATCGACGACGACTGCGACGGCACCGCCGACGAGGCGGATGACGGTGTGTTCTACCGGCCCGATCCCAACTCGGACATCAAGCTCGCCCTTGGGGATCCGTGCGCTCTGGGTCAGGGCGTCTGTGCCTCTGAAGGCACCGTGATTTGTGATCCCGATGGCGCAGGCGCCCGCCTGAGCTGTAACGCCATGGTGGGCACACCTGCCGAGAGCGACATTTGCAACACCCTCGACGATGACTGCGATGGTCGCATCGACGAGGAGACCGACGGCCTCGGCGAGATGTGTACCTCGGGGTTGGGGCAGTGCCAGCGTGTGGGGCTGTCTACGTGCAACGCCGAAGGCGAAGTGATTTGCGACGCTGAGCCCGGCCCCAGCGGCCCGGAGATCTGTGACGGTGTGGATCAAGACTGCGACGGCAGCACCGACGAGGACTTCCAGATCGGCGAGCCCTGCTCTGTGGGTGAAGGCGCCTGCCAGCAGACAGGGGTCTATGTCTGCACGCTCGACAACAGCGCCTCGATGTGTGACGCCCCCGAGCCGGGCATGCCTCAGCCCGAGGTGTGCGACGGCGCCATCGATGAAGACTGCGATGGCCGCGTCGACGAAGACTTCGCTGATCAAATCAACCAGCCCTGCACCGTGGGCGTCGGCGCCTGTGAGCGCGGCGGGGTTCAGCTGTGCGCACCGGATGGTGAAGGCATCGTATGTGGCGTCGAGCCCGGCATGCCCGGCCTCGCCGATCAGACCTGTGACGGCATCGATGACGACTGTGACGGCAATGTCGACGAAGCCTACGTCGAGATCGCCCAGACGCTCACGTGCGGTGAGGGCGTCTGTCGCACTGAGGCCCCAACGCAGTGTGTCGAGGCCGCAGTGGTGGAAGAGTGCACCCCTGGCGAGCCCACGGGCGACGACAGCCTCTGCAACAACATCGACGAAGACTGTGATGGCCGCATCGACGAGGCTGCGGACATCGTCAACATCGTCTGTGGTGAGGGCGTCTGCGCCGCCAACGGCATCCGCTCCTGTGTGGGCGGCGAAGTCCAGGAAGTGTGCACCCCCGGTGAGCCACGCGGCCCCGACGGCGATCAGCAACAGTGCAACGCCATCGACGAAGACTGTGACGGCAACATCGACGAAGGGTATGTCGGCGACGAGGTCCGCTGTGGTCTCGGCGCGTGCCGCACCACCACCACCCTCACATGCCAGAACGGTCAGGTGCTCAACCTGTGTCAACCCGGTGATCCCACGGGCGATGACGACGACTGCGACGGCATCGACGACGACTGTGACGGCGCCATCGACGAGCGATACCCTCAGACGGCCATCGAGTGCGGCGTGGGCGCCTGCGTACGAGAGGGTGTGCAGCTCTGCACCGACGGAGCACCTGTAGACGAGTGCGTGCCTGGCGATCCTGTGGGGGCAGACGACGACTGCAACAACATCGACGATGACTGCGATGGTCTCGTCGACGAGGGCTATGTCTTTGCAGAGGTCGCGTGCGACGACGGCGCGCGGTGCAGCCTCCGAGGCCGAAGCCAGTGCATCGAGGGTGAAGAGCGCCTCACGTGTCGCGACGGTGATCCCATCATCGAGGGCGGCAACTGCAACGGTGTGGACGAAGACTGTGATGGCATCGCTGACGAGGAATACATCGGCGGTGAAGCGTGCGAAGTCACAGGTGCCATCGGCGCCTGTGCCCGAGGCACCACCCAGTGCACCGGCGGTCGAGTACAGTGTCGGGTGTCGCGGCCTGATGAAGAGGCCTGCGATGGGATCGACAACGACTGTGATGGTCGCGTCGACGAAGACGAGCAGTGTCAGGGGCTACAAGATCCCGAAGCCCCAGTGGATCCCGTCCCCTAGAGCGCTGATTCACAGTCGAACGAGGCAATGGTGAAAGCTGGGGCTGTGTAGGCAGTCATCGCTTCGCTCTGCCTGCGTAGGCGCCCGGTCTTCGGCAGCCCTTCGGGCCGCCTCGTCGGTCGCGTACACGTCGGCACACTCGCTGGCGCGAGCAGGCCTCCGGGTAGGCAGGGTCGCTCAGGGCTGCGCCCTGTTTGCTCGCTCCCCTGCGTAAAAAGTCAGTTCTGGTGTGGCTTTGGGGGTACTTTCAACGCTATTGGGGCTTACGCCGAACGTTTGATGTTCAGAAGCTTGTACGTTCGCGGCAGGTCGAGTGCCGGCAGACATCAGCAACAAGATACAGAAGAAGCTCTTTACGCAGGGGAGCGAGCGAGTAAGGCGAAGCCTTGAGCGACCCTGCTTACCCGGAGGCCTGCTCGCTTCAGCGAGCGTGGCGACGTGTACGCAGCTCCAAGGCGGGCCGAAGGCCGGCCGTCGGCAGCTGCCTACGCAGGCAGAGCGAAGCGATGACTGCCTTCACAGCCCCAGCCACCTACGGCCGCCCCAGCCCTATTCGACTCTGAATCAAGGCTCTCAAAGGCCCTCACCTCAGGGCAACACCATCTCGCAGTTGTTGGGGAAGGCGCTGCGACCAGCGGTGGTCTCACACAGACAATCCTTGATGGCCAGGTTGGCGCAGCGGCCCGACATCCCACCGAAGTACGTCATGCAGATGCCACGCTGAGGCGGACACTGGCGGTTATTGGGGCCACCACACTCCGTCATGTCGTCGCGGACGCAGGCGCCCTCGTCGCAGATGTAGCTCTCAGGGCAGGGCGTCGCTTCGTCACACGCCTCGCCGAGAGCCTCGCACATGAAGGGGGGGGCTGCGTCGGGCAGCGGCTCAGCGTCGGCGCGGGGCTCGGCATCAGGCATGGCCTCTGCGTCGGGCACCTCGGCGTCGAGATCCATCTCGCCGCCGGCACCAGCCTCGCCGCCTGCACCTGCTTCACCACCGCCGGCTCCGGCCTCGCCACCACCGGCACCCGCGACGGCTCCGCCCTCACCACCAGAATCACTGTCGTCGTCACAGCCGACCGTGAGGGCCAAAGCGAGTGACATCCACACCATTGCGCTCTTGATTTGCATGATCGTTCTCCCGTGAGTCGACGCCGCCTCTTACCGGTCAGGGGGGATCATACGCAAGTAGATCGACGCGCCAAGCCCATGAAGAAGCCTCATGTGGGGGCCTCACCGGGGGCTTAAATTTCCTCCCATTTGCATCTTTCGTGTCGTGAGGGTGCACACACCCGGGCGTTCCGGTTACACTCCGGCGTCGTACGATACTGATCTTGAAACCCTGTTTGGAGTTGAGGCCGCCATGCGTTCCAGCAAGAGGCTCACCGATTTTCTCACCCTTGTGTTCTCTATCTCCCTGGCCACGGCCGTCGTCGGCTGTGACTCCGAGGAGTCCGAAGGCGACAACGGCGGTGCCGGTGGCGCCGGCGCGGTCGGGGGTGAAGCCGGCGGTGGCGCTGGCGGTGCCGCAGGTGGCGAAGCTGGCGCTGGTGGCGGCGAAGCTGGCGCTGGTGGCGGCGAGGCCGGTGCCGGTGGTGGCGAGGCTGGTGCAGGCGGCGGCGAGGCCGGCGCTGGTGGTATGGCCATGGGCGGCGAGGGCGGCGGCGAGCCCCCTGCCCCTGTGTGCGAGGGCAACGAGTTCTTCGTGAACAGCGAGCTCGCCCGTTTCCAGGATCCGGGCTTCCGCTACATCGGCATCGATGACCGCTTCAACGGCCCCATCTCCTTCATCAGCGTCGAGGTGGGTGACACCGTCGAGGCCGGGTCCTACGACCTCGCCGGCACCAACTTCAACGACTGTGAGGTCTGTGTCTACGCCGCTCAGGGCTGTGGCGAGAACGGCTGCGAGAAGATCTTCTACGCCGACGAGGGCTCTGTGGAGATCACCGGCTTCGACGGGCCCGGCGGTCAGTGGCAGGCCAACTTCAACAACACCATCTTCACCGAGGTGGACCTCGGCCCCGGCAACGTCTCCACCCCCGTCGACGGCGGCGAGACTTTCTGCATGGCCGACCAGGCCTTCGACGTCACCCTGCCCTCCCTCGTCAACCATCCGGTGCCCAACTTCGAGCTTCAGAACTGCGCCACCGGTGAGTTCGAGAGCATGCACGACATCGTCGGCGACATCCCCGCCCTCTGGATCGTGCTCAGCGCCGGCTGGTGCAGCGCCTGTCACCAGTTCATCCCCAACGTGATGCTGCCCACGGCTCAGGCTCGCCCCGACGCCATCAAACCCATCATCATCGTTGGTGAAGACGACAACTTCGGCCCCGTGGACCTTGACTTCTGCGAGCGCTACGCCTCTCGCTACGAGGCCTACGACGCCGATCTGAGCATGTTCTACATCGACCACGACGGCACCAGCAGCTTCTCCACCATGTTCGCCAACATGTGGGCCTACTTCGGCCCCAACGGCGAGTTCGGTCTGCCCTGGAACGGCCTCATCCGCGGTGGTGACAACGTGTACTTCTACGGCGACGGCGCTTCTGGCCAGGGCCGTGAGGGCCTCACCGATGCCCTGAACACGCTCATCGGCGAGTGATTTCGCCTTTCCCTCCTGCGCTCCGTGGCTGCATCTTGCTGGCCACGCTCGCCTGCCTGAGCGCCTGCGACAGCGACACATCTTCTTCAGATACTGTTGATGCAGCCCAGTTCGAAGGTGATGCCTCACCTCAACAGCTCGGCATGCCTGATGCGTCTGCTCAGACAGATGCAGGGCTCGCGTCGGACGCCGAGACCAGCGATGGTGGGGTATCCCTCGCCGATGCCGGGCCTCCACCGACCGTAGATGAGTGCTTTGGCGACATCGTCGGCGCCCTCGGCCCTGACTATTCGCCGTATGATCCGGTCATGGGACACCACTGCCTGGGCACGAACCATCAGACCATCGAGGGGGTGCAACGGGTGGTCTTCCTCGGTGACTCGGTCACCAAGGGCACCCCGCCGACCCGTCGAGAAGAGTACTACCGCAATGTGCTCGGTGAGCGACTCACCGCATTGTGGGGTGACGATCTCGTCATCGACGACTGCTCAGATCTCGGCGCCCGAACCGACGACTTCCTGCTGGGTAAAAAGCAGATCGAACGGTGCTTCCCCGAGGGCGGCGACGAGCGCACCACCCTGGTGGTCTTCACAATGGGTGGGAACGACATCTTCGAATGGGCCCAGGCCGATCTCGACCTCGACGACGCCCTCGTCGAAGCCGACAAAGCCGCCGAGCTGCTCGACGATGCCATCACTTGGCTCACGACACCGCGACGGTTCCCCAACGGATCTTTCGTGATCTTCGCCAATCCGTACGAGTACACCGACGCCACGGGCGATCTCGCCTCGTGTGACATCGCTCGCCGGGTGGGCATCACCGAGAACTGGCTGCGGGGGGCCCCTTCGGTGGTCTACTTCCAGTCGCGATACATGGAGATCGCCACACGCCATCAGGTGGATCTGATTTTCACCTTGGAGCACTTCTGCGGCCACGGGTTCCACAACGAGAACCCGGAGAGTCAGTGCTATCGGGGCCCGAACACCCCGCGGTGGTTCGACTTCACGTGCATCCACCCCACCCCTGAGGGGCACGGGGTCATCGCCGACATGTTCGAGGCCGTCGTCATCGATCGTCGCTGAGCCACAAGGCTCGGCGACTCATCGACAGGCGCCAGCCTCAGCGCAATCAGCATCAGCACAGTCAACCTGGCCGTCACCGTCGTTGTCGATGGTGTCGAGGCAGAACCCTGCCTCATCTTCACGACACAGGCTCACCAGGGCGTTTCGGCTACAGCCGAAGTCTTCGCAGTCGACGAAGCCGTTCTCGTCGTTGTCGATGCCGTCGCTGCACAGCTCGTCGGTGTTCTCCGCAGGGCCACACACGGTGACCCAGGGGTTGCGACCGCAGCCGAAGTCTTCACAGTCGGTGAAGCCATTCTCGTCATTGTCGAGCCCGTCTCCACACAGGATGTTCCGGTTCTCGGCCATGGGGCAGACCGTCACCGTGGGCGTGTACGTGCAGTGGAAGTCGTCGCAATCGGTGAAGCCGTCACCATCATCGTCGATCCCATTGCTGCAACGGGCGTCGGTGGCCTCGTGCAATTGGGGATCATAAGGACCCTCTGGCGCAGGGCCACCGCCGGCGCCACCAAGCGCCCCGCCCATGCCACCGGCGCCGGCCACAGGCTCGCCGCCCATACCACCAGCACCGGCCACGGGCTCACCACCCGCCCCTCCGGCACCGGCCACAGGCTCGCCGCCTGCGCCACCTGTCATCCCGCCGGCACCGGCCACAGGCTCACCGCCCATGCCACCGGCACCGCCAGCACCAGCCACGGGCTCACCACCAGCACCACCCGTCATACCACCCGCGCCAGCGACGGGCTCACCGCCAGTGCCGCCCATGGACATGCCACCAGAGCCACCCACAGGGGTGCGGCCGTCACCGCAGTCAGTGCTGGGCAAACGATCTTCGGGGGACTGGCCAACAACGCAGAGCATGTCGACGCAGACCCCTTGAGCGGCGCCGTTGCGCGTCTCTGCAGAGCAGCAGGGACCCACGATTTCAGTGTCTCTCAGCTGACACTGCTCTGCACTGTCGTTGTCAGATTCACAGCCCAGGGTGAGCGCGGTCAGCGCCGCCCAGGCCAGCGTCGTCCATCGTCGGTTCAAAGTGATGCGCATGGGTCCTCCTGCATAATCGCGCGCTTGGTAACATGTCGCGGCAGGGTGGTTCAATGTGATGTGCTGGATGAGGGCTCGATGGCGTGTGACGAGAAGAGGAGGAAACGGTGTCGGTCCACCACGGGCAGGACTGTAGAAGACAGCTGATGGACCGACACCGCCCAAGGTGGGCTGAGCAAGAGAGGTATGCACCTCTTGGGGTAGGTTGCATGCCTTGGTTGAGCAACCCGTGTGCCAAGCAGCGGACGCTGGCATTTTCCTGGCATCATGGCCACAATCCATTCATCGACGCGAATCCATGTGTAGCGTTGCGCTACACATGACGCGAAAGAGGTCAGTCATGGACAACACCCCCCTGGTCCTCGAAGACGTCGCACTGACGCAGTGGTCACGTTTTGTCGAAAGCAATGGCCAACCTTCGACCCTCGTCCCCAGCACGCTCTCACGGTGTTGGCGTCGGGTGATCGAGCTGGGGGTGGATCCCAACGGCGAGCGCCCGACAGATCACCTGTTGCGTGGTTCAGACCTGTCGGATCGGCGAGCAGCCCTAGAATCAGTCTGGTCGATCTCCAACCAGGTGTTTCAAGAGGCAGCCCAGGCTTTCTCCGACCGCGACTACATCACGTTGCTCACGGATCGCGATGGAGTGGTCCTGCAATCCCTCGGGGGCGGCAACTTCTCCGACATGGCCCGGTCGTCCCTGCTCATCGAGGGGGCCTGCTGGGGTGAGCCACACCGAGGCACCAATGCCATCGGCACCGCCATCGCGGAGAAGCGTCCGGTGGTGGTCCACGGGCGTGCACACTTCGAGCGTTCGAACCATGAGCTGGTGTGCTATGCCAGCCCGATTCGCGATCCCTATGGAGAGGTCATCGCCGTCCTCGACGCGACATCCTTCTCTGTTGCAGCTGATCCCTTCGTACACCACGCGATCCGCACAGCGGCCCGCGCCGTGGAGGAGATGATCCGGCTGCAAGCATATGCGGGGGTGGGACCCGGCATGCTGCAAACGCTGAGCAGCACGCTCGACCGCATCGACGGGCCCGCCTTCCTCGTGGAACGCCCAGGTGTGATTCGACATGCCAACGTGCATGCGCTGCAAAGCTATGCGCTGCGCCCTGGCTACACCTCACTCTCGAGTCTGGTGTCGATGAGCTGGGACGACCTGCTCCACGAGATCGTCAAGCCTTCTCGAGGCGGCCATGCAGTTGTTGACGCCCTGGGCCGGCAACATCTCTTGCGAGCAGAGCCCATCTTCGGCCCTCAAGAGCAAGTGCTGGCCACGCTGGTGATTCTGACGCCCTCTCGTGCAGGCCGCTCGACGCCTGTCCGAACGCCTGCCCCACGCAAAACGACGGATCCGTTCGATCCGATCTTTTGTGCTGATCCACAGGTGGCACAGGCGGTGAGCACAGCCCGACGCGTGGCCCGGAGCAATCTGCCGGTGATGCTCCTCGCGGAGAGCGGTACAGGCAAGGAGCTGTTCGCCCAGGCGATCCACAAAGCGAGCCGCCGCGCTGATGGGCCCTTCGTGGCCCTGAACTGCGGCGCGCTGTCGCCGAATCTCTTGGAGAGCGAGCTGTTCGGCTACGGGCCGGGGGCCTTCACAGGGGCAGATCGCCGCGGCCGCGACGGTCAGCTCCAGGCAGCCCACGAGGGTACGTTGTTCCTCGACGAAGTGGCGGAGATGCCTCAAACGATGCAGGCGATGTTGCTGCGGGTTCTGGAGACGGGCCGCTTCCACCGTGTGGGTGAGACCCAGGAACGCCAGGTGAGCGTGCGCCTGATTTGTGCCACCTGCGCCGAGCTGCCTCGCATGGTGGCGGAGAAGCGTTTTCGCAGCGATCTCTACTATCGCCTCAAAGGCATCTCGCTGGCGCTGCCTACGCTCCGAGCCCGCACGGATGTGGTGCCTCTCGCGGAGTACCTGCTGGAGCGTATCTGCCATGATGAGGGCTTCGAGCATGTACCCGAGCTCTCTCCGGAGTTCGGGCAATGGCTCACCCGCTTCGACTGGCCTGGCAATGTCAGAGAGCTGCGTACAACGCTGCACTGCGCGCTCATCATGTCGGGTGATGCGCCGGTCCTCACTCTGGAGCACCTGCCTCCGGGCACTGAGCTCTCCATCTTCACCGAGCCTGCACCGTCGACCACACCCACACCCGGTAACCATCTGGCTTCAGGTCGAAACCTCAACGGCCTGGAAGGTGAGGCGGTCCGCACGGCCCTGAGAGAGGCTGCAGGCAACGTAAGCCAGGCAGCCCGTACCCTCGGCGTGGCTCGAAGCACGCTCTACCGCATGATGAAACGTCACGGCTTGGACTGAGCGTTCCTCGTGCAGTGTACGTCACCATCCCCTGGCGGGGTGCCATTGCTCGACGACGGTGTCTCCCTCTACGACGTGATACCGCTCGAAGAGCGCCGCCGAGAGGCAACTGTGATTGGGGATGATGCGCACCCGCTCTCCGATGTGCCATCTCGGATCTTCGGCTTCGACTCTCAGACCGCCTTCGACTTTGATGACGCCGTGCTCCTGACTGAGCGAGACGATTTTGAGCCCGTCGATACGCTTCTGCTCAGCGTCGACGACGATGCCGTAGCCACACTCTGGATCGACGTGGGTGGGCCCTGGGTCCTTGCTCAACGCCAGGGCCCCGGCATTGACGACGAGCGTGCCCCGCTCGGGGTAGCGCCCGATGATGGTGGCGACCACGCTGTAGGCGATCTCGTCGAGTGCGCAGCTGCCAATGGCGTGTTGAAACGCATCGAACAACGCATAGTTGCCTGGCCGCACTTCGGTGACCCCCTCCAAGCCTGCGGCGTGCGTGAGTGTGGGGGTCGATCCCAGGCTGACGCCGTGGATCTCGATGCCGAGGGCCCGAAGCCGCTGAGCGCACCGAACGATGGCATCCCGCTCTTGCTCCGCGACCTGTACGATCTCTTCTGAGGTGGTGCAGGCATATGATTGGCCTCCGTGGGTCAGCAACCCCCGCAGCTCGATCCAAGGTGATGCTTGAGCGCGCTCTGCAAGCCGCTGGATCTCCTGGCCCTCAGGGCTCAATCCACCGCGAGCGTCGCCGCAGTCTATCTCCAGCCACACGCCCAGGGCACACTGCCGCAGCGCCCCTTCTCGGGCGATGGCTTCAAGTATCGTGGGATGGTCACACAACACATCGAGCCGCTCTATCTCGGGCCATGCATTGAGTTCAAATATGTGACTGATCTGTTCGAGAGCGGGCGGTACAGCCCACAAGATGTCTCTGACCCCTGCCCTGGCGAACGCTCTGGCCTCGGCGAGGGTGCTGACGGTGACGCTGTGGTGATCGCCGGCGAGCTGATGTGCGAGCCCCTCAGGCGATTTGTGGGTCTTTGCGTGGGGCCGCAACGCCACCCCGAGCCTGGCCGCCCGTGCGCTCATGTTCTGACAATTTCGAATGAACCGCTGTCGGTCGATGACGGCGCATGGTGTGGTGACGTCTTTCAATTGAGTGGGCATGTGATCTTACTCTCGGGTGCATGATGGGTCAGACATATCACATCCATGGCACGCTTCATTTCGATCCGCGACCCACGGGCAAGGGGCGAAAGGGCCGCCGCGCTCACGGCTGGTGCGTGCTCTCGGTGGATCCTGCGCTCGTGCACTATCTCCACTGGCACGTGGCCGCTGCGCATACACTGCCGCTCAAGCGCCCGGCGTGGCCTGGGGTGGTGCCGGTGGTGCTCGGTGCCACTCCCCGGAGAGGTGCGGATCTCTGGGGGGCTCGGGAGGGCGCCTCTGTATCGCTGGTGGTGCGAAGAATTTTTACAGAAGATGTGGGGCGCTGGTGGTGCCCTGTCGAATGCCCCGAGATGCGCCAACTCCGCGAAGCTCTAGGGCTTTCACCGCTGCCTCGCGGAGGCTTCAGACTCTGTGTGGCAGAGCCGGCCCCTTCGAGGCCCGGTTGAGCTGGACATAGATGATGCCTTTGGGTACCCTGCGCGCCCTCACACCCGTGGCCAAAGCTGTCACCGGCTGAATTCAAGCGCCTGAGCAGCAGGTGGTCACAACACAACTGGAGAGCATTCATAGATGATGCAAAGCCTTACTGAGCACCCCTGGGCCGCAGACGAGTTCCACGGTCAGCAGGAGGTTGGGCTGGAAAGCGTTGGTCTGGAGTCGGTTGCCACCCCAGGCTCGCACGCTGAGAACGCCCCGGCCCCTTACTACGCAGAGCTGGTCGAGATGCGGGGGGGTCGCCGTATGATCTTCCGCGCCTTCTTCCACGATTTCAAACAGCTGGGCTTGCACCCCCGCTCCCAGGCCCGCCTCGAGGGTCTGGTGAAGCGCGGTGGTCACCTCTTCATCGATCCCGACGGCGAGCAGCCGATCTGTGGTCTGATCAAGGGACGCCTCGCTGATTACCCCCGCCTCAACGCCGACGATGAGCAGCACTGCTGCATCGTCCTCGACGCGGATTACACCCCGGCGCCCCGCGACAACATCGACGCCTTCGCCCGCCAGAAGAAGATCCGCGCGTTTTTGGTCTAGCTCCGGCGCTCCGGCGGCGCCAGCCGTCGTGAGCGCGGCGATTTCACGCACAGCTGCGGCGGGCAAATGCTCGACGCAGCGCTGGCAGAAGCCTTCGCTGCGCCTGCGCTTTTCCCACCACATCTGCACGCGAACTCACCACGCTCACGACGACTGTCGCCACCTCCGCGCCTCCGCGGGGCTCGTGCATAGGTGGGTTATGGCTTTGTGGGGCTCTTTGGGACTTCTGACTGCCGCCTCCGGGCCTCCGCGAGACATGTGCATAGGTGGGTTGTGGCTTTGTTGGGGTTTTGTGGGGCCGGGGGTTTTTGGGCTCCGGTTACGGGTCGTGGGTGTTTGAGTTGAGGGCTCTCGTGCATGACGCTTTGGGCTGTCCTACCTGCACCTTCATCACCGTGTGCCTGAACATGTGCCAGCAGCGAAAGCCACTGGTACCCATGCGGCCATCGTTGTAAGTTCCGGGCGAACCAGGCAGATAATCCCTGCCCAACAAACACCTTCATCCTTCGTGATCTCGGGCCCCTTCAGAAGCCTGGGCTCGCGGAGGCGCTTCGGCGGCCATCGTCGCCGAAGCGCCGGAGCAACATCATGCGTATGATTCTCGTAGGGCCTCCCGGGGCCGGCAAAGGGACGCAGGCGGCTCGCCTCGTCGAGAAACTCGGCATTCCTCACTTGTCCACGGGTGACATGCTCCGCGCCGCCGTCAAGGCCGGCACCGAGCTGGGCAAGGAAGCTCAGAAGTTCATGAGCGCCGGTGAGCTGGTGCCCGACGAGGTCATCATCGGCATGGTGGTCGAGCGGCTGCAGGCAGACGATTGCCAGAAGGGCTTCATGCTCGACGGGTTCCCTCGCACCACCCCCCAGGCCGAAGCCCTGCAGGTGGCTCTTGAGGGTGTCGACGTGCAGCTCGACGCCGTTGTGCTCATCAAAGTGCCCGACAGTGTCATCGAGGAGCGGATCGTGCATCGCCGGTCAGATCCCGACACCGGCACCATCTACCACCTGAAGTTCAACCCGCCCCCTGCCGACATCGCCGACCGGCTCACCCATCGCAGAGACGATACCTCGGAAGCTGTGCGCACCCGACTGGCGAAGTACCACGAGGCCACTGCCCCCGTGGTGGACTTCTACGGTGCCACTGGCATGCTCAAAGAGGTGGATGGTCTGGGTGCCCCCGACGAGGTCACCGAGCGTATCTACAGCGTGCTCGGCATCAGCTGAGACAGCCACATCGGTGTCTCGGCCCCTTCGGGCCACTGGCCATGAGCGCGGGCCAATGACACCACCTGGGCAGCCAAGTCGTCCGACAGCGGCGCCTCCCACGCCCCCACCCCATCACATTCGATGCGCCACGCGTGCAGACACACGCGCCCTGGGCCCTTGGTGTAAGTCGCACCGCGTTTGGGCGGATAACGTACGTCGTCCACCAACGCGTGGCCGATGCTCTGCATGTGTCTTCGAATCTGGTGCTTGCGGCCCGTCTCCGGGCGTACGTGCATCAAGGCCACCGGACCCAACCAGCGGATGACCCGATAGCGCGTCACCGCCTCGAGGGGTCGCTTGCGACGCCCGTCGGCGAGGGCTCGACGCACGATCCCCTTTTTCCTCGGGCGGCCATGTACCAGCGCCAGGTAATGCTTGCGCACGGCGTGCTCGGCGAACCGCTGGCCCATCTCGCGCCTGATGTCGGCGCTGTCGGAGAGGAGCACCACCCCCGACGTCTCTCGATCGAGTCGATGGATCGGGCTCATGCCGACCAGGCCCTGATCTGCCAACAACTCGGTCAGCGCAGGGCCCTGCCCCTCGACACCAGGGTGCACGGCGACGCCGGCGGGCTTGTGGACCGCGAGGATGCCATCACGATGAGAGATGATGTGGATGAGTGGGGGTGTCACAGGCAAGCGTCAGAACAGCGTTCTCAGGAGGTGAAAGCGCCTCAGGAGGCGAAGGTGCGCTCCTGGCGCTCCTGGCGCTCCTTGCAGACGATGCACAGGGTGGTCACCGGACGCGCCCGCAGACGACGGAACCCGATCCAGGCGCTGCACTCGTCACACCACCAGTAGTCACCCTCGTTGAGGCGCTCGAGGGCCTCTTCGATCTTGCCGAGCAGGTGACGCTCGCGACCCCGGAGACGGAAGGCCAGGGACTGGTTGTAGTCCGATGTGGCGAGATCCATCTCGTCGGGGAGATCGTCGGGATCGAGGGTCATGTCTTCGGTGAGCGTACGCTGAGCGTTGCGCATCAGCTTGGCTTTCTCCGATTCCAAGATGGCCCGAAACTCTTCGGTCCGCTCTTGGAGCAGCTCCTCGGAGACGCCCTCGAAATCAGCCTCTTCCCGAACTTCACCGGGCTCGATTTTCTTGGTCATGACCCTCAACCTCCAGTCAGAGAGACGGCGAAAGTTACTGTCGTGCGGGCGCCGCTGTCAATGCTCAGAGCGCATGATCGAACATGGACCCAAGTGTCGATGCCCGCAAGGCTTTTCAGGCCGCGCCGGGTGTCTGTTTCTTCGGCTTCACCATGAAGGAGGTGCCAAGCATCAGCGCGAAGAGCACCGTCCAGACATAGACCGCGAGCATGTCTTGCGACACGGGCTGGGTGAAGGAGTAGAACGCAAAGATGCCGAGGATCGGCACCAACGCACCCTGTACCCATAGCAAACCATTGGTGTTGAACGAATGCTGGGGGTTCTTCTCGGCAGCGCGGACCACGGCGTTGTAACCGATGAGCATGATCATCGACCCAATGCCGATGGCCATGAAGATCATCCACATGCTGTAGGGCTCGTAGGTATCCCAGAGCAGCTGGCGGGCACCCCAGGCGTCGACCTTCGCCGTCTCCTCGAAGAGAGGCATCACCTTGTCCTTGGGCAACCCGTTGACCATGTCGGCGGCGAGGTTGGCTTTCTCGATGAGGTACTTCTTGGCGAGGTTCACCTTGTCGCCACCGTGCTCGTACAAGTTCCCGGCGACGATCGAGCCGATGGACCACCCGATGCCCACGGTCATGTTCACGTAGCCCATGTACTGCCCCTGTTTGCCAGGAGGAGCGATGGAGGAGACGTAGCGCATCTTGGTGGGGCTGGCGATCATCTCACCCACGGAGAAGCCAGCGATGGCCAGGAAGATCACCCAACCACTCATCGAGGTACCCAGGCCGTAGATGCCCACGGCGGCGATGGCGATGCCGATGATGATGGCGGTGAGAGAGTGCATCTTGCCGGTCATGTAACCAAAGACCCAGGCGAAGAGGCTGATCAGCAACGGGTTGAAGTTGATGATCCACTCCTGGGTGAGGTTCCCGCCGTTGGTGGTGGGGATGGCCCCCTCACCGAACATGCCGGCGAGCATCTCTGCGGCGGCTCGAGAGTCGATCCAGTCGTCGATGAAGTTCGGGAGGATGTCGAACAGCTGATAGAACATCAGCCAGAAGCCCGCGAACGTGATGGTGAAGAAGAACAGCCGGGGCTCGAGCAGCCCCTTCACGGCGCGACCGATGAGGTCAGGGATGCTACCCTCGTCTTTGTGCTCGCGCTTGGGCTCGGCGAACATGAACAGCGGGATGAAGTTCAGGGCGATGGCGGCGGAGCACAGCAGGAAGACGTACTCCCACTCCAGAATCCGCAGGTAGCCCGCGATGAAGGGCCCCACGAAGCCACCGATATTTACACACTGGTAGAAGATGGCCCACCCCAGGGCGGCCTTGTCCGGGGGCATCTCGTTGGCGAGCAGCCCCTGCACACCAGGCTTGAAGATGGCGGTGCCCAGCGCAAGCAACTGCGCGCCAGAGAAGAAGATCCAGTAGGTGAGATCGGTGCCCTGGGCTCGAGCCTCGGCGATGGGCATGCCGGCGAGGCTCTCGGCGATGGTGATGCAATACCCCATCAGCAGATAGCCCAGGATCTTCAGCACGGTGCTGATGGCGATGTTGATCTTGTAGCCATAACGATCAGCGAAGACGCCGGAGAACACGGGTACAAAGCTCTGCACCAGGGCCCAGATGGCATAGATACTGCCTTTCTGGGTGTGGGTGAACTCAGGGCCGCCCTCGGCGAGGGAGAGCACCATGAACACCGGCAACACGGTGCGCACGCCGTAGTAGGCGAAGCGCTCCACGAGCTCCATCCAGTTGGCGATCCAATAGACACGGTTGAAGCCGAGCTTCTTGCCGACTCCGGGATTGGGCTGTTGCATATAGACCTCGCCACCAAAAACCCCAACACACGTGGGGTTCGATTGTCATCGCGCTCGATGAGCAGACGTGCGGTTATACTCCCCGCACGTCTGTTCATCTACGCAAATCCCGAGGCCGCATAATCACGATGTACGCCGCCACACTCGAAGACATCCGCGCCGCACGAGCGCGCATCGCAGGCCACGCCCACGTGACCCCGGTCATGACCTGCGCCGCTCTCGACGCCCTCGCCCATCGCTCGCTCTTCTTCAAATGCGAGCATCTGCAAAAGGTGGGGGCCTTCAAGTTCCGGGGCGCGGTGAACGCGCTGTCCAAGCTCAAAGAAGCGCCAGGGCCGACCCCTGAGGCCGTGGTGACGCACTCCAGCGGGAACCACGCCCAGGCCGTGGCCCTCGCGGGGCGCACGCTGGGCTTCGAAGCCCACATCGTGATGCCCACGTCGGCGCCCACTGTGAAACGTCAGGCCGTAGAGGGTTACGGGGCGCGGGTGTACCCCTGCGCCCCGGTGCTTGAGGCACGTGAGAGCACGGCGGCCCAGGTGGTGGCTGAGACTGGAGGGGTGCTGATCCCCCCGTACAATCATCCCGACGTCATCGCTGGTCAGGGCACCATCGCCCTGGAGCTGCTTGAGCAGGTTGCCGATCTCGACGCGGTGATCGTGCCCGTGGGCGGTGGCGGCATGATCTCGGGCATCGCCCTGGCCCTTCGAGAGGCGGCCCCCCACGTTCGGGTGTTCGCTGCGGAGCCTCTCGGCGCCGATGACGCAGCCCGCTCGAAGGCGGCGGGGCGTCTGATCCCCCAGACCGGCCCCGACACCATCGCCGACGGGCTGCTCACCAGCCTCGGCGATCTCACCTGGCCGGTGATCCGCGACGTGGTCGAGCAGGTGATCACGGTGAGCGAGGCGGCCATCGTAGAGGCGATGTCCCTTGTATGGAGCCGTATGAAGCAGGTGGTGGAGCCCAGCGCCGCAGTGTCCCTCGCTGCGGCCCTCTCAGATGAATTTCGGGCCATTTCGGGGGTCAAGCGGGTGGCCCTGGTGCTGTGCGGAGGCAATGTCGACCTGAGCGCGTTGCCATGGGGATAGCGGACGGTCATCGCCTTACGGCGACAGCCTGTAGCGGACGCCTGCTTCGCAGAGCTGTAGCGGACGCTCATTTGCCTTCGGCAAATTCCCTGTAGCTTTTTGAAGATCAGTTGAGGGGACGTGTGTGGGTTCATCTACCGCAAACGCTGGTGGCCCCTGACGCACCAGTTCCGGCGTAAGCCCCGACCTGGGTTGAGAAACCCACCAGCAACACCATAACTCTCTGAAAAAGCTACAGCTCCGGCTGCCGGAGGCAGACTCGGCGTCCGCTACAGCTCTGAGCCAGCGCAGCTGGTTCAGGCGTCCGCTACAGGCGCAGCGCAGCTGGGCCGTCCGCTACAGGCGGTGCCAAAGGCACGGCCGTCCGCTCGATTAATTCCAGCATTTCGGTCGAAAAACCGTGAACCCATCGGGCCATTTGGTTCATCGTTGCTCAGTGGTACAGGCAAAGGCCCGTACCAGCTCAGACCCCACATCGGAGTGAATCCATGTCTCGTTTCCTCGCTGGCCTGTGCGCCGCTGCCGCCCTCACCCTCGTCGGGACCGTCGCCACCGCCTGCCCCGGTGGTGAGATGAAGGCCCAGGCCACCCCCGCCACCATGACCACCGCTCAGCTCGAAGAGGCCATGAGCGCCAAGAAGGTCACCGTGGTCGATACCAACAACGCCGAGAAGTTCGCCAAGGCCCACATCCCCGGCGCCACCCACGTGCCCTATGATCAGGTCTCCGCGAGCACCCTGCCCGCCGACAAGAACGCCAGCCTGGTGTTCTACTGCGCCAACACCATGTGTGGCGCCAGCAAGAAGGCCGCCACCGCCGCCATGGGCGAGGGCTACAACAACGTCGCCGTCTACCCCGAGGGCATCGATGGCTGGGTCGCCGCCGGCAAGCCCGTCGAGGCCGCCAAGGCTGCCAAGGCCGCCAAGGGCGGTTCCTGAGCCCACCCCTGCCTTCAGGCTCTTCTCCCCCAGCTCTCTCCCTCACTGCACCTCAGCGCCTCGTCACCACGAGGCCTGCCTCTCGCAAGACCTGACAACTGACTGTCGAGGCACTAACGTACCCCCCTCACTGGTCAACGTATGGGGAGTACGATGCTCAAAGAATGGCTGGGTAAGCTCAAAGGTCTGCTGGGCAAGAGAAGCTCGGGCGGCGCCAAGGGCAGTGGCCGGCAGTGGATACTGCCAGGCATTGCCACCTTCATCATCCTGCTCTCGCTCTTCAGCGGCGGCAGCGGCGCCGTAGAAGTAGAGCCCGGCGAGGTGGCCGTGATCTACAACCAGACTGGCATCAGCGCCTTTGGCGATCTCGCCAGCGTGAGCCAGGAGCAGGGCGTGTTGACCTTCTTCCCCGGGTTTCAGCGGGTCGAGAAGCTCGACGTGCAACCTCAGATCTTCGTCATGGAAGGCAACGGAGACTCTGCTGAGGCCAGGCCCAACCAGTCGGGCAAGCTTACCGTGCGCGCCAAAGACGGCTCGAACTTCTACTTCGAGCGGGTGGAGATCCACTACCAGCTGATCACCGAAAAAGCCGCCGAGGTCATCGTCCTCAACGGCCCCGGTGACGACTACAAGGGCAAGGCCATCAAGACCCACGCCCGGGAGATCCTGCGCGACGAGTTCGGCCGCTACGAGTTCCTCGAGATCGCCAACCCCGCCACCTATGGCGAGGCCACCAGCCGGGCCAAGCGGGCCCTGAACGAGCGCCTCAACCCCCTGGGCATCGAGGTCACCAACATCCCGCCGCCGAAGCCCCGGTTCGACACCAACATCGAGCAGGCCATCGAGAAGCGTCAGAACGCCGAGCAGGAGGTCGAGGTCCAGCGAGAAGAGCGCAACAAGCTCAAGCAGGAGCGCGAGCGCAAGCTGCAGCAGGTGGCTCAGCGCAAGAGCGCCGAGTTCCAGGGCATCAAGGCCCGCCTCGAGGCAGAGCTCAAGCAGGCCCAGAACACCGAGCTCGCCAGCAAGCGCGAGGCCGACAAGTACTTCATCGAGCGCGACGCCGAGGGCAAGGCCATGCGCGACGAGAAGGTCACCCAGGCCAAAGCCAACGAGGTGGCCTACCGCCGCGAAGCCGAAGGCCTCGCCGCCAAGATCCGCGCCGTCGGTGAAGAGGGCCCCGACGTACTCAACCGCGTCATCGCCGAGAAGGTGTTCCCCCAGATGCGCAACCTCACCGCCCGCCCCTACACCCGGCAGTCCACCCCCATCGACATCCGGCACATCGACTCTTCGGGAGAGCAGTAATGGCGATGAAGATTCTCAACTGGATCAGCGGCATCATCATCATTCTGTGGCTGGCCCCCAGCGCCTGCCTGGAGCGCATCGAGCCCGGTAAGATCGGCGTGCGCCGCAGCCTCTCTGGTGGTGTGAGCGAGGCCGACTTCAGGGTGGGCTACCACCTGTCGCTCCCCTTCTGGCACAGCTGGTATCAGCTCGACGGCACCCTGCACTACCTCGAGTTCAACCAGGCCTCCCCGGCGGGCTCTCTCGAGCTGCGCACCAAAGAGAACAACATCATCTTCATCGATCTCACCATCCCCTTCCGCATCAAGAAGGACGAGGGCTGGCAGATCGTGAAAGAGGGCTTCTCCACCAGCTACAAGAGCAAGATGAAGTCCCAGGCCGTCGGCGTGTTGCGCAAAGAGCTCGCCGAGCTGTCCAGCCTCGACGTGCAGGTTCCCGAGAAGCGTCAGACCGTCGCCGAGAAGGCTCTGCCGCTGCTCAATGAGGCATTGTCCCAGTATCACATCGAGGCCACCCACGTGATCATCCGGGGCATCCGGTTCCGACAGCAGTACGAGCAGAAGCTGCAGAACAAGCAGCTCTACATCGTGCAGGGTCGCCTCGACGAGGCCCTGGGCAAGGAGTCGAAGGCCCGGCAGGAGACCGAGACCCTCAAGAAGGTCATCGACAAGGATCTCGCCCTCAAAGCCGAGGAGTGGAACCGCAAGATCGAGGAAGAGAAGTCGACCTACGAGCTGCAGATCGCCCAGATTCAGGCCCAGACCAAGAAGTACGTCCGGGCCAAGAGGGCTCAGGCCGACGCCATGTTCTCCGAGCTCGAGGCTGAGGGTAACCTCGCCGAGGCCAAGGCCGCCGCCCTGGGCGAGAAGCTCAAAGCCGAGGCCCTGGCCAGCAAGGCCGGCCGCACCTTCAGCGCCATCGAAGCCGCCAAGCGGTTCCAGCTCGGCGACATCCAGCTCAACTCCAGCGATCCGCGGTTCTTGTACGAGTTCGGCAGTATGGCCGCGTGGCGACGGTTCTTCCTGGGAGAGTGATCAGTGCTGCCTCGTTTGATCTTCTTCGCCGTGCTCATCGGCGGCGCCCTGTGGACCTACCGGCGATGGCAAATCATTCAGGCCCTCAAGCTGCCCGAGGTACCCGAGGACTGGCGCGAGCTCGCGAGCCGTGACGCCCGGGTCGCCGAGGCCATCGACATGCGCGATCAGCTCGCCACTCAAGTCAGTCGTAAAGACAACCGGCTCGATCGAGATGTGCTGCGGGAGCTCGACGAGCTCGTCGGCGGAGTGGTGGAGCTCACCCGTCTGCGTCACCAGATGGAGCATCACCTCGATCGTCTCGACCCCAAGGCCCTCGAGCGTGACGCCCACTTGCTCGGCGAAGCAGCCCTCGAAGATCATCAAGCGCGCATCGACGATCTGCAGACCCGACCCAAGGCCCTGGAAGCGGCCGCAGCGGAGACCGTACACGCCTTGCGGCAGTTCCACCTCGAGACCCTCGAGGCGCTGAGCCACATGGCCCTCGACCCGCAGACGGTGAGCCGGCGGCTCCGTGTCCACACCGAGGCGCTCCAGCACCGTCTGAAGGCCGAGCGGGAGATTCAGGCGCTGCTTGGGCCAGAGCATCGCTCTTGATCTGCGGCTTCGGGTTGAGTATCTCTCAGACACGATCTGTGTGACACCATCACACAAAAACCTACTCATAATGGGTGGAGGTGGTTCACATGCTCAGCGCATATCATACTTCCCTGCATGATGGCCGATATGAGGGGGGTGAGCAGGACGCTTCACCACACTCAGATCTGCGCATCTGGGTAACTCGCTACCCCCATGGTTTCCTGACATGACGACTCAAACCCTGCGCGAGGCGCCCATGAAGAAGTTGTACGACAGCACGGCTGGCCGCCTCTTTTCTCTCTCTCGGCGAAAGGGCGCCCCTCAGGCGTTGCTGGTGACTGCCTGGTTCCCCCCAGCCGTGGGTGGCAGTTGCGTGTTGTACGAGAACATCTACGGGTGGATGGCGCAGGAACGCGACGTGCCCGTGCAGGTCCTCACCGACGAGGTCCTGTCTCCGGGCGCCGACGGGCCCTTCGCCGGCATGCAGGTGCAGCGACGACCCATCCAGACGTTGGAGTGGGGGGTCACCGACTTCAAGGGCAGCATGCACCACCTCTCGGTGGTGAAGCGCATGCGACAGCTCTCTCGCGGACAGAAGACTGTGATCCACACGGGACGCGGGCTCCCCGAAGGCCTGTGGGCCTGGGCCAACCGCTACCTCGGCGGCGGCGCCCCCTATGTGTGCTGGGCCCATGGTGAGGAGATGTCTTTCTGCGCCGACTCCCGTGAGCTGGCCATGCTGATGCGCCCTGCGTATGGCGGCGCCGCCTTCTGCATCGCCAACAGCAAGAACAGCGGCAGTCTGCTCGAAGGCATCGGCGTGCCCTCGAAGCGCATCAAGGTGGTCTACCCCGGGGTGAACCTCGACTACTTCAACCCTGAAGATCACGACGGCTCAGCCATCAGGGCCCGCTACGCCCCGAACCCCGACGACATCTTGATGCTCACTGTGGGCCGTCTGCAGCGGCGCAAGGGCCACGACATGGCCATCAAGGCAGTGGCCCGTCTCAAGGACTCACACCCCAACCTCAAATACGTGATCCTGAGCGATGGTGAGGAGCGAGAGAACCTGCAGCAGCTCATCGACACGCACGATCTCGGCGATCGGGTGTTCCTCGTGGGCCAGATCGAGTGGGCCGACATGCCCAAGTACTACGCAGCCTGCGATCTGTTTGTGATGCCCAACCGCGACGATGGCTCTGATCTCGAAGGCTTCGGCATCGTCTTCATCGAGGCCCAGTCCATGGGGGTGCCGGTCATCGGCGGCCGCAGCGGTGGTGTGCCAGAGGCTGTGGGTGAAGGCGAAGTGGGCTTCCTCGCTGATGGCACTGACGCTGAAGACATCGCCCACCACATCGCTCGTCTGGCGGACGACGAGGCCCTCCGACGTCGCTTCGGTGACGCGGGCAAGATCCGAGCGCGCCGCTTCACGTGGCAATCGGCAGCACAGCAGGTGTTGGACATTCACGAGGCAGCAGCAGAGACCTGATGGTGGAGCGGACGGCCGTGCTTGCGCACCGCCTGTAGTGGACGGCCGTGCTGCGCACCGCCTGTAGCGGACGCCTGAACCAGCTGCGCCTTGCAGAGCTGTAGCGGACGCCGAGTCTGCCTTCGGCAGCCTGAGCTGTAGCTTTCTAAGAGACTTTTGGTGTGGCTGGTGGGTTTCTCAACCCAGGTAGGGGCTTACGCCGGAAGTGGTCTGTCAGGGGCCAACAGCGTCTGCGGAAGATGAATCTACACACGCCCCCCTCAACTGATCTTCAAACAGCTACAGGGAATTTGCCGGAGGCAAATGAGCGCCCGCTACAGCTCTGAGCCAGCGTAGCTGGTTCAGGCGTCCGCTACAGGCTGTCGCCGTAAGGCGATGACCGTCCGCTACAGGCGGCCCAAAGGGCGGCCGTCCGCTCAGCCCGCGATCCAGCCGAGCATGGCGGTCAACCCACACATCGCGACGCAACCGACAAGCAGGGTGCCTGCAGGGCCGGTGACATCGATCATTCGGGTGTAGCGTACATGCAAGGTCTTCAGGCTGCTCATCATCTCGCCTTTTGGGCAGTCGTTTCACCAGAGCGCTTAGCATGTGACATGCCAGATGGGCAGGTGTCGAGTTTTCAAGGGGATGGCGGCCTCGCCGTGAGGCCAATGCTTTTTAAAGCATCTTTTTTATCTACTGTGCTGTGATTTACAGCATCATTCAGCCGTGGCTGCTGAGGCCTGTCAGATGCTCCATCAGGCGCCTGATCTCGTCCGGCGTCACCGCGTCGGGCACCCAGTTGAGATTGCGGTGCACACGCTGCAAATGACGCAGGCGGGGCTGCTCTCGGGAGAAGTCGTAGGACAAGATGACCGGCACATCGCTGTGGCCGCCTTGTTTGAGGGCGTTCAAGATGAAGAGCCCCTGGTGATTGGCGAGATGGCGCCAGGCCCGGATGGGATCCCCATTGTGCTCCCGGGTGGCGGCGGCGTGATCTCCGAGCAAATCCCCCTCGGGGATGCGATCGAAGCGCATGTCGAGGTAGACGAGATCGATGGCCTCCCCAGGGCCTCGCTGCGACAGCCGGCTCAAGGCCGCAGCCCCGCTGTGCACCTGGATGTAGGTCGGCCCGGCGACGAACCGGCTCAGGTTGTCGAGATACTCGTCGCCGTCTTCGATGATCAGCACCTTCACATCAGGCTCCCTTCGAAGAGGTCTTCGTCGAAGCCCTCTTCTTCTTCTGCGTATACGCGGGGCAGCTTCACCACCACCGCCTTCTCCCAATCACCATCAGGCACCCGCACATCGAGAGTGCCCTCGTATCGAGAGACCTGCTCGCCGGTGAGGCCGAGCCCCTCTTCGATGAAGCGCCCCTGCAGCATCTGGGTGGTGAGGGTCTGCGGTGATCGATCCCTGATCAAGAACACCACCCGCTCGATGCCCGTGATCATGTCCACCTCGACCTCGACGCCGAGGCCGATGGACAACGCCACCGGTGTGGACCCCTCACCGGGATCGTGCCCCTGGCCGTGACGCATGCCCGACTGCAGGGCGTTGCGAATCAGGTTGGCCAGGATGTCTTCGAATGGCCCCCGAGGAATACACACGCCGATGGGGAGCGGGGCGTGTACGTCGAGGTGCAGCGGCCCCACGACGGCTTCAGAGAAGCCTGGCTCCCGTACGGTGCGCTCGAAGATGTCTTCGAGCAGGCCTTCGTCCACGGTGAGTACTTTGAGCTGGTCGAGCAGACGCCTGATCTCGCCGTAGCCGATCTCATTGAGCTGTGGCACTGCGCGGTTGAGCTGGCGGATGACGTCATCTCTGCGTTTGGGGGCCAGCGCCTCCACCCGGACGAGATCGGCGCTCACTCGAGAGAGCTGCTCGAACCCGGTGAGCAACGCCTTGAAGGCGGGATCTCGCCGCCTCAGGTTGAGCCGCAGCTTGTGAGCTCTGCCGATCTGGCGCAGCTGCTCGGCGTAGAGCTTCAGGCGGCCGTACACCCCCTCGTCTCCTCGGCGGGTGCCGAAGAGGCTGTGGCAGACATGGCGGGCCTTGTCACCGGCGGGCTGCCCCGCCTCGAGGGCGCTCACGAGGCCGGTGAGCACCATGGTGTTGTGCTTGAGCACCTCGTGGCGCACGGCAGACAGCACCCGCTGCACATCGGGGCCAGTCTCGGGGTGCTCGGTGATCAGGGTGGCCAGATCGGTCCCCCCCCAGATACGCCGCCGCCACCCGAAAATGCCCACCCCGAGCAGCATCACGAGCCCGGCTCCCCAAATCGCCAGCCGCGTCAGGCGACCATCGACCGTGCCCTTGAGCTGCTCGGCCTCCTGCACCGACCACTCCGAGGCCCCGGCGCTGAGCACGTCTTTGAGGTGAGCGCGGGCTTCGAGCAGGGCGCCGAGGCCTCTCAAGTCGCCTACGGGGCCCCACGCGTCGGGGGCCTCTTCGAGGGCGACGCGGGCGAGGGACAGGGCCGCGTCGACTGATCCTCGCGCCCGGGCTCGGGCCCAGGCGGTGCGGGCGTCTTCGGGCCGATCGAGCTTCCACAAGACCTGACCCATGAGGGCGTGGGTCTCAGGGCGCGCGTCATCGAGGGTCAAGGCGCGCTCCAGAGGCAGAATCGCCTCGGCCCAGCGCTCGGCGCTCACCAGTATCAGCGCCTCGAGGTTGAGCACCTCGGCCCCCCGATCCTCTTCGGGCAGCTGCTGCAAGGCCACCAGGGCTTCATCTGGACGCCCCTGGCTGAGCATGGCCCGAGCCGCCTTGAGAGTCGCGATCACCGAGCGATCGACAGGATCGCTCGCCGGCCCGGGCTCGAGGGGCTGATCGACCCCGTCGGGGAGCACCCGCAGCAGCTCGGCCTTGAGGGCCTGGGCCCGCTCTCGCTGGGTGCCGCCGCCTTCGAGGTAGCGCTCCACATGGGCCAGGGCCCGAGGCAGGCGACCTGCGGCGCGACACGCCCGGGCCATGCTCAGGTTCAGCTCGATCCAATCAGGGCGAGCGTCGAGGGCGCGGCCGAGAAACAGGCGGGCTTCACCGGCACGCTCGGGGATGCTCAAGTACAGCCGCCCGAGGCGGGCATGAACCTCGGCGTCTCCCTGCTCGATGCTCATGGCCCGCAGCAGGGCCATCTCACCGGCCTTCACCTCGCCGGCGGCCACTCTCAGGGCGCCGAGCTCGGACCAGGCCTTGGCATACTGCGGCGCCTGTGACAGGGCCTCGTCGAGCAACCGGCGGGCATCTTCTACGCGGCCCTGGCCGATCATGCGGGTGGCTTGCTCCACCAGCCCACGGGTCTGCACGGGGATCTCGTCGTCCGGGCCCGACCAGCCGAAGCGGCGCGCCGTGCGCTCCACCTCGATCTCACGGACCGCTTGACGGGCAGCCTCATATGCTGGCCCGCCGCGCTGGCCGGCGACGATCTCCTTGTACCAGCGCAGCGCCTCGTCCTCTTCGCCAAGGCTGCGGTGGAAGTCAGCGATCTCCTTACGATCTCCGTCTTCGAGGGGCGACGCCTTGGACAGCTCGCGGTAGAAGCGCCGGGCCTCTTCGGTGCGACCCTGTAGATCAGCCACCCGCGCCTGACGGCGGATGACGTCGGGGAAGTTGCCTTTGATGCCCCGGGCCTTCTGCAGCAACCTCGCCACCTCGTCGAGGCGCTTGGGCGTCGACGGCCGCTCGAGGAGCAGATCGACGAGGTTGATGTGGGCCACATAGCGCTTGGGCGAGGCCTTGAGCGCCAAGCGGTAGTAACGCTCTGCGGCCTTGAGATCACCGAGCCGGTGATGCAGGTAGCCCGCGTTGTTGAGGATCTCGGGATCCTCCGGCGCCGCCTTGTAGGCTTGGCGAATCGCCCTCAGAGCCCCTGGGTAGTCACCGGCTTTGTAGAGGCGCAGGGCCCGCTTATTTTTGTCACGGGCGAGATTTCGAAAGGCGTTGTCGAAGTCTTTGAGCAGGGCCTTTCGATCGACCACGTCCGCGTCGGGCAGAGGGGACACAGGGGCTGTGAGCCCGGCGTCGAGGGCGTCGGAATCTGGGGCGGCCTTCTGAGCAGAGGCGACGAGGGGCAACCACGCCAGCACCACCCATGACCAACACCATCTGCTCATCTCGATCTCAGCTCCCTGACCTTCAAGCCGAGCTGGTTGAACCGCAAACGGACCGCTCGACCCTTCTCGCTGTCTCCCAGCAACCGGTGTGCCATCTGCGCAAAGTCCCCATCGGTCTGATGGAACAGCGCGGTGAGGTACTGACGTTCCACAGCGTTCGAAACACCATTGAGGGTGTCGGCAGGGGCGAGGGTGACGCCGAAGGCGTTCGGATCACCGGTAGAGGCCTGCTCGGCACCTGCTGACGGCGCGAGCACCTCGGCGGCGGCGATGAGCTCGCTCACCAGCGTAGAGTCCACCTGCAAGCGGCGGGACTCCAAGGTGACCCCACCGTGTACGGCGTCCACGGCGGCGACGAGGGTGAAGGTCACGAGGTTGTGCATGACCATGGCCAGCTCGCGCACGTTGCCGGGCCACCGGTGGGCGGCGAGGCGGCGCCAGGCCGGGTCGGGGATCGACAACAACAACGACTGGTCGAGGGCTCGACCTGCAGCTCCAGCGCCCTTGCCCCCCTTCTTCCGCACCACGAGGGCCATGGGGGCATCTGCCGGCAATCCAGCGCTCCGGGCCACCACCGCCTTGAGCTCGATGTTGTCGGCGGCCTCGGCGGCCTGCGCCACGAAGCGTTGAGCCAGAAACAGCAGATCGGCTCTGCGGGCCCTCAGCGGCGGCAGGAGCACACGGGTGGCCGGCGACAAGCGCATGTAGAGGTCGGGGCGGAACTTCCCCTCGGCGACGGCCTGAGCCAGGGGGGCGTTGCTCGCCACCACCACCTTCACGTCCACCACCCGCTCTTTCGACGCCCCGAGCGGGCGCACCCGGCCTTCCTGGAGCACCCACAGCAGCTGCTTTTGCACCTCGAGGGGGATGTTCTGGATCTCGTCGATGAAGAGGGTGCCGCCGTGGGCCAGCTCGAAGACCCCTTTTCGGTCAGTCACCGCCCCAGTGTACGCGCCCCGCAACGCCCCGAAGAGGTGGGCCGGGATCAGATCTCGGGGAATCGTCGACAGATCCACGGTGACAAAGGGCCCGGAGCGGCCGCTGTTGGCGTGTACGAAGCGCTCCGCAAGGAAGCTCTTGCCGGTGCCCGTCTCTCCTTCGACGATGATGGGCAGTCGGCCCCGAGCGAGGACCGACAAGCGCCGGCGCAGCTGAGCCATCGCAGGATCTCGACCCCAGAGCAGGCCCGACTCTTCGAGACCTTGTGCGGCCTCCTGCAGCGCCGAGTGAATCCGAATGCGCAGGGCGTCGAGATCCTCGCCGTCGAGGAAGTAGGTCATCGACTGACCCGCGAGATCGTCACCGAGGCCGCTGAGTGAGACATCTTCGAGGGCGGTGAGCAGCACCACAGGCAGGCTCGGGTACCGGGCCCGAATCGCCTTCAAGATGGCCAGACCCTGGAACCGTCGGGTCCGCCTCAGGCTCACCCCCTCCGCCAGGGGGAGCAGCCGATCTTCCGGCACGTCGAAGTGCAGGTCGAGCAAGGCCACGTCAACCTCTGCGGCCCGGGCCTCAAGGAACGCCAGAGCAGAAGGCCCGTCAGGCAGGCACTTCGCCGGATGCTCTCCGTTGAACCCGCTCGGATCGAGCAACGTGAACTCCGACATGCGGTGCTCCACCAGCTCGGCGTAGGCTTCTCCGTCATCTATGACCAGCACCCTGGGGCTCATCGGGCATGCACCTCGTCGGCGAGATCGCGGATCGCGTCGGCGACAGCGCTCATGTCGTCGAGGGCCCGCTGGCGATCGATGGGGGCAGAGTCGGCGAGGCTGGCTTCCCAGCCCAGTGCCTGACGCACCGCCGCTTCGAGGGGGGCGAAGGCGCTGAAGGCGCGCAGGGTCTCCCCCCCTTCGTCGACGATCTCCTGCCAGATCATGTGAGCCCCCCGCACGCCTCTGGGGGTGCGCCGTGTGCGCTTGATGGCCGTCTCGAGGGCCTCGCGCACCTCACCGTCGGTGGCCTCTGCAGGTAAGAAAGCCAGTGGCTGCCGCAGATATTTACCGAGGTCGTGCTGTAAATCGGCCACCAGATCGATCAGGTCATCGTGATGCATCAGCTCTCCTGCTCCGTAGGGCGCATCAGGATGTCGTGAATCTGCGCGTGGGGTGGCTGGCCGAGGGCGTAGACCACCGCCTGGGCCACATCTTCACTCTGCAGACAGGTGTATTGACCATAGGTGGCCTCGGCGGCGGCGTCACTCTTGTGATAGTGGGCCGCGAAGCCCGTCTCGACATAGCCGGGGCTGATGGCGGTCACCCTGCTCTGACGCCCCGCCGCCCGCAGCTCGAGGCGCAGCCCCTCAGTGAGAGATCGCACGGCATATTTCGTCGCTGAGTACACCCCACTCTCCAAGGGTACGCGATGGCCCGCCATGGAGGAGATGTGGATCACATGACCCTGATCACCTCGACGCGCTATGTCGGCGAGGGCCTCTCGCGTGCAGATGCACAGGGCGAGCACATTGACCTCGAGCATCTCTCGCCAGTGATGCGTCTGCCCTGTGGTCAGCGGCGCCTTGTGGCCCAGGCCGGCATTGTTCACCAGCACGTCCACACCGCCCCAGCGGGCTCTGATCGCCTCGAAGGCCTGCACGATCTGCGCTTCGTCTCTCAAATCGACCTGCTGAGGCACCACCCCCGGGGCCTCTTCAGCGAGAGACTCCAGGGCATCGAGGCGCCGAGCCCAGGCGGCCACGTGCATTCCGTGTGACGCGAGCAGCTTTGCCGTGGCCCGGCCGATGCCCCCAGAGGCTCCAGTGACCAGCGCCACCTGCCCTGACCAGCGCTCCATCCCAGTGCTCATGGGCTCTCCTGCTTCACGAGGGGGGCCAGCTTCAGCGACTTCGCCATCTCGTCGAGGTGGATCGCGAGGCTTGGCGCCAGCGTACGGGCCCGACTGAGATCTTGATGGGCCCTGGATCGAGGCACGCCATTCGAGGTCTTCACCCGGGCGGCGAGAGACATGGCCAGGATCAAACGCCCCTGTTCCACGAGGAGCGGAGAGACCCCAGGCGACGCCATGGCTTGATCGAGGGCATCGATGGCCGCGGTGAAGGCGCCACTGGCCACGGCCTCTTGCGCTCGGGCGTAAGCCAGGGCCCCGGGGATCGGGCCCAGGCTCTCCTCAGGGGCCCCTGCGGCGACGGCTTCTGCTCTGGGCACCGGGTTGAGTGCGTCGAGGGCCACTCGGATCTGCGTGTCGGGGCCATCTTTGATCCAGACCACCGTCCGACGGGCGATGCCGAAGTAACGCACCAGGCGCCCCACGGCCTGCGCTCGGGCCACAGGGGGGCCGAGCTCGAGCTTGCGCTCCATCTCTGCGAGTCGTCGATCGACGTTCACGCTCCTGGGGGCGCTGCTGGGATCGATGATGAGGGTTGCAGCGGCGAGGCGATCATCGACGAAGGAGAGCGAGGCCCTGGAAGGCAGCGAGCGACATCGCTTCGCTCGCTCGCAGCTGTACTCCAGGCGGGTGATTCGGCCGCTCTCATGCCGAGTCCACGTCGGATCAGCGGCAATGCCTTCACCGCGATCGGGGGCAAAGGCCACCTGCACCCGTTCGGCCGGGTCCCCGAGGCGCAGGCCCCACAACCCTGTGGGCACAGGGGCCTCGACGGCAGCTTTCTTCGGGGTCTTTTTTGGAGACTTCTTGCCCTTGCGCGCGCTCGCCGCGCCTGCGGAGAGCACCATCGTCAGGCCGATGAACACCCCTATGGATCTCGAGCACCACCACCTGGACACAACACCCTCCTTGTTGACCCCTCGCGCAAATGCCCGAGAGCAGGTATGTTGTTCCACATCCGTGGAGGTGTCGAGTCCGCATGTGGTACGCCATTGTGCGCAACCAGCAGATAGGCCCGGTCAGCGCAGGCGCAATCGCTGAGCTCATCCGGGTTGGAGTCGCCGACGGCCAGACGTACGCCTGGGCCGACGGCATGGGAGACTGGAAGCCCCTCAGCGAGCTGCCGGACTTCATCCCCGTGCTCAACGGTGAGCCGCTCCGAGTGTCTGATGGGGATGCGCGAGAAGCCGATGAGCACGCATCTACTTTGATGATGTCCTCTGACCAGGCTCAGGCCTGGGCCGAGGTGCTCAATCATCTACCTGAGCTGGCGAGCTCGGCGGCGGCGGCACAGCACGCCACCGCAGAGCCTGATCCCGACGAGTCCCTCGCAGGCGACGACGCCTTCGCAGACGGGCACACCGTCCTTGAGATCCCGGGCCTGATCCCCGAGCTCGAGCACCGGCGTCAGAATCCGCCTCTCGATGCCCAGGGCACTCCCTCGCTCTCCGGGCCGCCGAGCATTCCCCCCTTCGATCCCAACCCGGAGCCGGCACCGGCACCAGAGCCGCCGCCTCCCGTGGACGCCCCCCTCGATCTCGCCGGGCCCCCAGATCTTTCAGCCCCCCCCGAGCTTCAAGCCCCTGCTGAGTGGGCACCGGAGACGGTGGCCGATGTGCCTGCGCTCTCGCCCGAAGAGCAGGATGACGAAGAGGAAGACTCCGGCGGGGGCGGCAAGATGGTCCTGCTCCTCGTCCTGCTCGTCGTCCTCGGCGCCGGCGGCGCCATCGGGGTGAAGATGTGGATGGCCAGCGATCAGGGCGGCACGCCCGACGCCGCTCTGGCCGAGAAGCCGCTCCTCGCCGACATGGGCGCAGCAGTGGTGGCGCCGGTGAACGGCCTCATGGACGCTGGCACAGTGCCCAAACCTGACGCTGCGGCGCCAGCGGCCGCCGACGCCGCCACCCCTGCTGCAGCTGATGCGGGCATGCCCGACGCTGCAACCCCCGACGCGGCACCCCCAGCCAAGCCTGACGCAGCACCTCCGGCGAAACCTGATGCCTCAGTGAAGATCGTGAAGAACAACACGCCGCCCAACCGCAGGAATGGTGGCAAGAGCCCCATCAGGCGCCGCAAGGGCAAGAACACTTCTGGCACAGGCGGGAGCAGCGGCTCGAGTCCTATCAAGGACACCCCTCCTAAGAACAATCTGCCCGTGGTGCTCAGCCGCAACGACATTCAGAAGGTCATGAACGCCAACAAGCCCAAGCTCAAGGCCTGCGCTGATCCCGAAGGGCCTCAGGGCAGCATCACCGTGCAGGTGCTCATTCAGCGCTCCGGCAAGGTGGCTCGGGCCCGGGTCACCAAGAGCAGCGTCCGGGGCACCCCCGTGGGCAAGTGCATCGAAAAGACTGTTAAGGGCATCAAGTTCCCCGAGTTCTCCGGAAACCCGATGGACATCCCCCTGCCGCCCGTGGAGATCTGACCGTGACCATGAAGACCTCGGAAGCCACCACCCAGGGCATCCACATCGTCGTTCAGGCCCGGTACATCCAGGAACAGTCCGATCCTGAGCGCGACTTCTACTACTTCGCTTATCACGTGAACATCGCCAACGAGAGCACGCAGACCGCGCAGCTCATCTCACGGCATTGGGTGATCACCGATGGGCAGAATCGCACCCAGGAGGTCAAGGGCCCTGGGGTCGTGGGCCAGCAGCCCATTCTGGAGCCGGGTCAGTCGTTCCAGTACACCAGCGCATGTCCGCTGCCCACCCCGGTGGGCACCATGCACGGCACGTATCAAATGATCACGCTAGATGGGGGTTCGTTTGATGCCGAGATTGCACCTTTCGTCCTCGCTCGCCCTGGTGCGCTGCACTGAAAGCCTCGCCCCTCAGGCCCCCTGCGGGCTGACGCATCCCCGAGACGATGAACCCGCCGAGCAATGGCTTGGCGAAGAATGATTTGCGTACCAGGGGCTCGACGCGCTCGGCCACCCACGCCATGGCTGTGGGCATCTGAGGCAGCACGAGGCCATCGAGAGAGGCCTTCACCTCCACCATGCCCGCCTCCAATGCCCAGTCGATCATGTCGTCGTGCCGCAACGGCATCTCATTGGGCGAGAGGTTCTCGCTGCGGTTCCAGTCGAAGTAGTACCGGTTGAACAGGTTGTAGAGGCTCGGCTCCCGGAAGGCGAAGCTGCCGCCCACCCGCAGAATGCGCCACAGCCCCCTGAAGAAGGCCGGCATATCTTCGGGGATGTGATGCAGCACACCGAGGCCGATGGCTGAGTCGAAGACCCCGTCTCGAAACGGAAACGCCAGAATGTCCGCAGCGACGAGCAGTACATCTGGGTTGTCCCCGAGGCGCTTCTTCGCCACCCGGAGCATGTCGATCGACAGATCAGTGCAGACGACACGGCGCCCGGCGGCCAGGTGACGCTGGGTCATGTCGCCGGTCCCCGTGCCCACCTCCACAGTCAACGTGCCGGAGGCCTCAGTGGGCTCGAGCACCGAGGCCACCATCCGGGCGAGACGCCTCTGAGCAAAGGGCTTCTCGCTGCCGAGTACGTCGTGATCATACGCATCGGCAGTGGCCTCCCAGAAAGCCAGCTCACCCATCGTGTCCTGGGTCGTGCTGGCCTGGGCCCCCTGAGCCCGCACCCGGGCGATACTGTTCGGGCGTAGATCGAGGATCCCATCAATCCAGGGGACCCGCTCATGGGTGCCCCTGATGTAGAGCGCATCGTCACGCCACTCGATGGGAGTGTTGTCATTGGGGGTGGCAAACAGCTCGCGGGCCCAGACAGGCACATGGCCGGGGGTGGTGTCAGTCATCGTCGTCGCTCTCGTCTCGTGGAAAATGAGCACACAGAGTAATGGCTTCGATCGCTGAGCCCGGACATCTGCCCACCAAAACTCGATGTTTCACATACAGTGAGCACGGGTGTTTTTCGAGGTGCGTGACCACCTCGAAACCCTCACGGTGTCTGGGTGTGCGTTCAATACCATGATGTATGGCGCCCCTGCCACCCACACCTACTCACAACAACGCACAAAAGAGTTTATGTGGCGTGTGCATAGAGGCCTTACGAGACGGCCAGCATCAACGCTCGGCGAGCCATGCCGCCTCAGCCTCGGTGGGCAACCGTGCGTCGCCTTCCGGGAGATCGCCGAGGCGAACCTCTCCGAACCGCACCCGCTGCAGATCGAGCACAGGATGCCCCGAGTTCGCGAGAATCCGCCGGACCATCCGGTGCTTGCCCTCACGTACGACGAGCCGCACCACATCCCCTTCTATGGCGAGTACATCGGCGGCAAAGCGCCCCTCGGCAGTCTCGACCCCTGCGGCGAGGGTCTGCACCAGCCGATCATCGGGCACGTTCTCTACCCGAGCGAGGTACTCCCGCTCTACAGCGTACTTCGGGTGCAGCATGCGCTGAGTGATGGTGCCATCTTGCATGAAGAGCATCAGCCCTGTGGTCTCGGCGTCGAGCCGACCTACAGGGTGCAGTCCCAGGGCGAGATAGCTCGCCATCTCAGTGCCCAGGCAGGGGCGCCCCCATGGATCTTCAGTCGTCGACACCACGCCATTGGGCTTGTGGTAGATGACCACCGGCGGGGGTGCCAGGACCGGCTCACCATTGAGGGTGACCTCGGCCCCGTCGGGCACGTGCATCGACACGTCTTTGACCGGCTCACCGTCCACGGCGACCAGGCCCTTCTTCACAAATCGTCGGACCTCTTTCCGAGTGCCCAGCCCGCGCTCGGCGAGCAGCTTGTCCAGACGTGCACCTGCCATCGTTCAACCTTTCGTCAGGGCCAGCATCATCGTGGCCGTCGGGCCAGCCAGACGCGGAACCGGGTATCTTCTTCGAGCACTGTGACCTCGTGGAAAAGGGCTTCGAGGCTCGGCTCCACCTTGCGCTGACGCTGAATCACCATCACCAGCGATCCACCAGGGGCCAGCGCCCGTGCCCCCCATGTGACGAGATCGTCCACCACACCGAGATCGAGGGCCTTGCCGCGATGGATCGGTGGGTTGCTCACGATCAGATCGAAGCCCGTCGACTGCGGGAGCGCGCTCACCCCGGACCAGCCATCACCCACAGCCATGTGTGCACCTGTCACGTTCGTCGAAGCGGCGTGGGTGGCCAGGGCGTCGTGATCCACGAGGGAGAGGGCTGCCTGCAGACCGAAGATCTGCCGCACGCCGATGGCGCTCACCCCAGGGCCACAGCAGAAATCGAGCACTCGAGCGGGGGCGAGACCATCGGCCTGCAGCCCACGAAGCGCGTCGAGGAGCATGGCAGTGCCAGGATCGAGGGTGCCGCCGGCGAAGCAGCCCGGATAGCTCGCCACCTGGGCAGGGCCCAGGGGCAGATCCACAGTGTCAGTACTGCACCAGTTGTCGAGGGTGCCTCGGGCAGCGCCAGGATCAGATGCACGGCCCCACCACAAGCGGCAGTGGGACTTCGTCGTGATGGTGCCCACTGAACCGAACCAGGGCGCCAGCACCTTCCCCGCGGACTTGGCCCCCTCGTCGTTGGCGCCGTAGAGCCAGATCACCCCCCCGGGCATCAGGTGCGCCGCGGCCAGCTCGATGCACATCGCCAGCTCGGGGCGGGCCCGGCTGAGCCGCAGCGCCACACCGGCGAAGGGCCCACCCTCAGGCCAGGGCGCACATGGTGGCGCGTCGCCTTCGGGGCTGAGATCACGGCGCCTCCACCAGACAGCCTGCTGCCCATGGGCTTCGAGGGCCTGCACCACGCTGCCGCCGAGATCGTCGATGACGAGCCATGGGCCTTCCACGGTGGGTGCCAGGTCACCTTCGAGGGCGAGCTCGTCTTCGATGGCGGAGACCATCAGCTCATAGGCCCGGTCACCGCGATTGGGGATGATCCGACGTGGACTGGAGGCGATCGATCTACGACTCATTTCAGGCAGTTTGCTCTTTTGTTCAGGTGTTCGTTCAGTTTTTTGCTCTGGGGGGTGTTGTACCGCAGCCCACTGGCCTAATCTACCGGGCTTCAACGACTGTGCTCGAGAGTTCGACCATGCCGACCCCTTCCCCCTTCGCCGCCGCCATCGCCCAGGAGCTGAGCCTGCCCCGACGAGGGGTGGAGGCCGTGTTGAGCCTGCTCGGCGAGGGCAACACCGTGCCCTTCGTGGCTCGGTACCGTAAAGAAGCCACGGGGGATCTCGACGAGGTGCAGATCCGCGCCATCGAGGAGCGGGCGGGCTACCTCAAAGATCTCGCCGATCGGCGCAAGACGATCCTCGACAGCATCGAGTCTCAGGGGAAGCTCACCGACGCGCTTCGAGCCCGCCTGATGAAGTGCACCACCAAAGCAGAGCTCGAAGACATCTACCTGCCCTACAAGCCCCGACGCCGCACCCGAGCGCAGATGGCCCGTGAGCGCGGTCTCGAGCCTCTGGCGAAGCAGATCCTAGCCCAGCCCCGAGGGGGTGATCCGATGACCGATGCCCGGGCCTTCGTCGGCGACGAGGTCCCCGACGCTGAGGCGGCCCTCGCCGGCGCCCGGGACATCGTCGCTGAGGCGGTGGCGGAGCACGCCGACATCCGCCGCATGGCCCGCGACTTCTTCGGCAGTGAGGCCCTGCTGGTGAGCAAGGCCATCAAGGGCAAGGCCGACGGCCCTACCCCCTTCGAGCAGTACTACGACTTCAGCGAGCCCGTGGCCAAGATGCCACCCCACCGCTTCATGGCGGTCCGCCGCGGAGAGAATGAGGGCATCTTGCGGGTAAAGCTCGAGGTCGAAGCCGAGCACTTCCTGCCCCACGTGTATCGCATCATGGGGCACGACAGCCGCTCCCCCTTCGGCACCCAGATGCTCGACGCCGCCGCCGACGCCTGGAAGCGTCTGCTGGCCCCGTCGATGGAGACGGAGCTGCGGGTGCAGCTCAAGATGACGGCAGACACTTCGGCGGTGGATGTCTTCGCGGAGAACCTCAAAAACCTGCTGTTGGCGGCCCCTCTCGGAGAGAAGTCGGTCATCGGCATCGATCCGGGCATCCGCACGGGCTGCAAGTGCGCCGCAGTGGATGCCACAGGGCGCCTGCTGGCCCACACGACGATGTACCCCATCGGCGGTCGAGGCCGGCCTGAGGAAGCCCAGCGCGTGCTGCTCGACTTCCTGCGGGCTCACCGCCCTCTGGCCATCGCCGTGGGCAACGGCACCGGCGGCCGAGAGACGGAGGCCTTCGTGCGGCGCACGCTGAAGGCCGACGGCGCGCCAGAAGGCGTCATCGTGGTCTCGGTGAACGAGGCGGGGGCCAGCGTGTACTCGGCTTCGGAGATCGCCCGGGCGGAGTTCCCTGATCTCGACTTGACCATCCGCGGCGCCATCAGCATCGCCCGGCGCCTGCAAGATCCACTCGCCGAGCTGGTGAAGATCGATCCGAAGTCCATCGGCGTGGGCCAGTACCAGCATGACGTGCACCCGCCGCTGATGACCCGCAAGCTCGGCGAGGTGGTCGAGAGCTGTGTGAACCACGTAGGCGTGGAGCTGAACACCGCCAGCGCCCCCCTGCTGAGCCACGTGGCGGGCATCGGCCCCAAGCTCGCCGACAACATCGTCATGTGGCGTGACGAGAACGGCGCCTTCCCGAGCCGCAAGGCGCTGATGAAGGTGAAGGGCCTCGGGGCGAAGACCTTCGAGCAGGCCGCCGGCTTCCTCCGGGTCCGGGGGAGCAAGCACCCCCTCGACGCTTCGGCAGTGCACCCGGAGCGCTACGCCCTGGTGGAGCGCATGGCGGCAGACTTGGGGGTGCCTCTGAGCCAGATGGTGGGCCGCACCGATGTGGTGGATCGCCTCGATCTCAAACGCTATGTGAGCGACTCGGTGGGTATGCCCACCCTCGTCGACATTCTGGCAGAGCTGAAGAAGCCGGGCCGTGATCCCCGCGAGACCTTCGAGCCGCCGAAGTTCCGCGAAGACGTGCAGACGCTGGATGACGTGAAGGTGGGCATGAGCTTCGAGGGGGTGGTGACGAACGTGACCCACTTCGGGGCCTTCGTGGACATCGGGGTGCATCAAGACGGCCTGGTACACATCAGCAAGCTGGCGAACCGCTTCGTCCGCGACCCCCACGAGGTGGTGAAGGTGGGCGACAAGCTCAACGTGCGGGTGCTGGAAATCGACGTGGCCCGCAAGCGCATCTCGCTCTCGGCCCGTACCGACGAGGGGCGGCCCCAATCACGTGATGGCGGGCGCGATGGTGGTGGTCGGGATGATCGCCGCGGCGGAGGCCAGCGTCGCGGCGGGCGGGATGATCGCCGTGGTGGTGGCCGCGGGCGTGACGACCGCCGCGGTGGTGGCGGAGGAAAAAGCTCGGGCTTCAAGCACAACCCGTTTGCGGACTTGCTGAAGAAGTGAGCACGCGGCTGTCACTGCTGGTCATCAAGACCTTCTTGGAAGTGATATTTAAGAGTAGCCCTCAACTCGAGTTCTGGTACAACCTTCGACCATCAGAGAATTGGCATTCGTAGTCACTGGAATATGTAATCTACCCCCCTTGCCATGGTAGGCCTGCAAACTCCTCTGGTTCACAACACAAACAACAAATGGATGCAGTGGTTGATGTATCTGAGCCAAAAGAACACAATAACACATCTCTCAGGCAGTCCTGGTTGTTGATGTAGGATAGGACGTCTTCCCAAAGTTGATGCACACGCTTGCAATCCTTCTCACGGGCAAGATGGAAAATCCGTAAGTGTTCCGGCTCAACAGGAAGCACGTATGTCTGCTCAAGTAGACCACTCGTCGATGTCTGGTCCTTATGACGTACAACGCCCCCATGTCGAGCAGCATATGCAAGCGCGCCTGAGCGAGCGACTTCGATGAAAGGGTTGATATGCAGAAGACCTGTTTGAGAATCCCACCGGAATTGCCCCTTCTTACGCTTCTCACTGACCATTTTATCGGAGATTTTTTGAATTGAGTCGGCTTTAGGCAAACTACGAAAAAGGTGCTCATTGAGGTCGTTCTTGTCTTTGCGACCACCAAGTAGAATACAAATTGCCTGCTCGACTTTTGGATCCATGTTCCGGCCAGCGCGGCCCGCTCCTTGAAGATATGCAGACAATCGTGTGGGGGGCATCACGTGAACCACCCAATCCAACCAAGGCAAGTCGACACCCATACCAAAGGCAGAAGTCGCGACAACGACCTGCAACTGACCGCTACGGAGCTTGTCAGCGGCCTCGTTCTTTGCGTCCTTCGGCAAACCCCCATGAAAATGGGTTGCCTGGATACCTGCCGCCCTCAAATGCTCGGCAACGAGTTCAGCGGAGAGCATCTTCTTTTTGGCGTGACTGCAATATACGAGGCCCCGGCTGACAGGACGTGACTGGATGAACTTGGTCAACCACTTCAGGCGTCTTTTGTAGCTCGGGATGTTGAACGCGGCATAGCGCAGTTCAGGCCTGTCAGCATGGCTTTGAACCACAATCGGATCCTCAAGCTCCAGGTTTTGCTGCAGTTCCTGAATATTGTGTGGGGTCAGAGTCGCCGAGAATGCGACGAGAGGAATGTCCTCACCTGCATGGTATGACAACCACTTGCGTAGCTTGCCGAGGCGCAGATAATCCTGGCGAAACGTATGGCCCCAGTCGAGAACACAGTGCGCCTCGTCTATGACGATACGTGACGGCAGACGCCAGGAGCACAACGCCTCTCGGAAACCCTCACTGAGCAGGAGTTCGGGCGAGACGTATACGATGTGAGTGTAGTCCAGCTCCTGAAATGCTTGAGCTCTCGCTTCATGGTCCATATTGCCTTCAAAACGAAGCGCGTCATCTTCACGACGAACCTGGTCTGCCATGAGGGCCAGGAGTGGGGAGACCACCAGGACATAGCCCTCTCCCTCATCGGCCAGGACGCGTGCAGGTAGGGTGTAACACAAGGTTTTTCCTGTGCCTGTTGGCAACACCACAATCCCGTCGCGACCCTCAAGCACGACCCTGGCAGCCTGCTCTTGTTGAGCGTTGCGCCAACAGTTGTGCCCTTCGGCAATCAACGCCGCCCCCAGCTCATCCTGTCCCGCTGGAGGGCCATCGGCGTATTGGCGAGATGTGCTCTGCCACGCTTCTCGAATCTGATGACGCAGTTTGTTGCCCAGCCTCCGGGTGGTCTCCGGCCACAAGTGCAATGGACCTCGTGGAGACAAGCGCCTCAGGAGATCTTGCGTCTCCTTTGAGTCATCAATGTCAGGTGCCTCATCCGCCAGAATTCGAAGCAGTACTGGTGGCAGTTCCAACAGCGCAGCCAGCTCAGGAAATTGCTTCACGAGACTGGCGTGCTCAGGTAGGGACAGGAGCTGACGGGTAGCAGCAATCAAGCGCTCGCCATCATCGCCCCATCGCGGAGGCAGGGTGGCCAGCCTGTCAGGCAATGCACCCGCCTTCTCAGAGAGCATCTGCCAGATCTGAGCCACTTCATTCGGCGTGGCTCCGTCAGGAGTGACGTGGAACCTGATAGGAAAGGTGACACCGCTGTCCGTCACCAACCCTCCCAGCCCTCGCATCCGGGATGCCAGCGACTCCAGATCTGCTCCTTCCTCTGGACCATCGGTCAGCAACGCACGAAGCTCGGAATCATGTCGCATCTCGAACCATGCACGCGCGCTCAGGTGGGCAGGTACCTTCGAGCGACGTATCTTCGCATCCGGGCTCTCCGTCACCGGCTTGCCACAGCAGGGAAAAACCCGTGGCCTTTGGCCTTTGATCTCCATCACCACCGAGGTCAAACCGCCACAATATGGGCAGTCGAGAAGGTACTCGCGCATCAGGCCACCTCCTCCAAAATGCAGTGGTTTACCAGTTCCTCGAACAGCTTCCACACCAGCTGTGCCTGCTGAGCCCCGATTGTGACACCGACCTCAATGTTCCGGGACATGCCCAGGTGCGTGAAGTTGGCTGACGTCACGAGACCACGCTGACGGTCTGAAATCAGGAGTTTAGCGTGCAGTTTGGCCATGTCCTTGGGTGGGTAGGTGTACAGGTGAAGCCGTTCCAGGCTTTCCCTGAATACCCCCCGGAGGTACTTCAACTTCTCGTTCTTCGGGCTTTCCCGGCCTTCCAGATCATGGCCAATGATGTTGATGTCTACAGAGTGGGGCAAGCTGGCAAGCTGCTCCCAGCAACCAGCAGCCTTGGTAAGGCTGTATCCGACCAGGAGTATGCTACGCCGAGCAGTGCCGATGAGCTCATCGACCACCTGGGATGTGATACGCATCGGAACGCGGATCCCACTCATACCAGTCCACACCATCGAGGGAGTTTCCCTTGTAGAGGCATAGTGCTCAGCGGCGGCACGTGCCCCCCTGAACGCTGGTAGCAACTCGCTCTTCATAGACAGCTTCAGCGAATCAAGGACCTGCCGGTGCCCCGCAGACAGGTTTGAGCTGCCTGCTCCGCTCAACTCACGAACAACGGCGTCACGCTCCAGTGGGGACAGCGTCTCTACAAAAGCTGCCAGCTGAGCCCAGGCAGGCATCAGAACGAGTCGCTGAAAAAGCCGGGCATGTCGACCCCGGGCAAGTCCACCAGCGTGGCACGATCCAGAAGGTGGTTCCGATGCTCGCAGGAGGTTTCCGAGACGAGGACACACGCGTGGCATGCCACACCATTGAGCGTGTCCTTCAGCTTTTCTGGTGCCCGCTCCCGACAGAGAGGATCACCAGAGCACAGAGTGGCATGGTCGATGGCCCGCTGGAGCAAACCTGGCAATCGATCTGGAGCCCCTTGACGCAGGAGTCCGCCAAGGGAGCCATCAGAATCAACCGTACCCGTGTAGATCAGAATGCCGTTCTGGCCGGGCTCAGCGTATACGCGCTCCTTGAGTGAAGCCGAGGAATACCCACACTCAAGCGACAATACGTTGATGAGCACATGAGCCAGGGTATGGAGCATCACAAAGCCCGGACGACGCTTGACGACAGTCCAGCCCCTCTCCTCACGCCTCTTCTCATCACGAGCGAGCAACATGCCAACCCGGTCAAGGACATGTTGGTTCTTCTCCCATGCACCAAGTCGCTCTTCATCAACCTGGAGGAACAGCCCCTCACCAAACAGCTCTGTACCCGGCACCCAGCTGGTCTTCTCCACCCAGGGCTTGAGAGTAGCGATCTCAGGTCGGTCCGGATCTGGCGCGTCTATGCGTGAGAAGCCAGCAAGTGCTCGGACCTCACGAAGCTTCTCCACCAGAACGAGGTTACCCAGATGAAACCCGTCTGGGATGTCGCCGGGCCGGGTTCGAAAATCGCCCTGAAGCATGCCTTTGGGCGGTGTACGAAGGGCGTTGTACTCCTCATGGCGGTAGTTGGTCGGCGCCTTGAAGCCTGACAGCCGCTGCTCAATGGCAGTGTCGATTTCATCAGCATCAAACGAGTACTTCGCCTGTAGCACCGAGCGGGCAACCTGCCGGTAGATCTCTGGGTTGTCTTCAAGGACGCTCAGGGTCTTCCAATGTGCATCCAACGCCTTCTCTATCGGATCCGAGAAAGGTGGGATGGACAGCTGGCTGACGACGGAGGAGAAGTACAGGTTGGTAGCACCTCGTAGACTCCCGCGAGGGCCGTCTTCTCCGCCGAGCAGTGTGCAGTCCTCATTCGGCTCATCAGGTACCCAGGGTCTCCGCCCACTACATTTCCAACCACGGAGGCCATCCTTACCCAATGCACCTGACAGGCTGCGGTGGGCACCGCAACTCTGGCATCGCACTCTAAGGTCCGACAGAGTTGCGGCAGAGCCACTGCTGGTGAGAGTCAGAATCGGATCATCGGACGCTGAGCAATCCTTCCCTTTATGTACCCACCAGCTCCACGGAAAATCGTCAATATGCCCTTTGGGGCATACGGTGATGAGGCGAGCTGGATAAGTGCGCACGTTCCGGCACTTCGGACTGGTACACATCGGCCCCCGTTTGGCGCGTATCTTCGCCGGCATACGCGAGAGGTCCACGATTCTTCGGCAAGATGGGCAAACATGTTTGTCGGGAAACGGTACAACTGGGACATCCAGTCCACCCCCCTCACATTTTGGAGTTTGGAAACTGGCGACTTCCAAACGTTCCTGCAGGAAGCGCTCCTGGATCTCCCGGCCCTCGGGCCAGTAGTCGATGGCCGTCACAATCGCGGAATCATGACGCAGATCTACAATGGCACCAGGGCCGAAGGTGGTTACCAGTTGAGAGGGCCGAATACGGCCGATGTCAGGGCGCTTCACAGGTCCGGCTCCATACCCTTGGGTGAATGAAAATAGAACTCTGCAGAGGGCTCTACCTCACGCAGGGAAGTCAGGGTCGGCCACCCATCACCACTCCCTGGTGCAGGCTCCATGAGTACAGGCTTCGGCTCCCCTCCTGGAGGGGCCATCGTGCCGTATTGAAGGTCCGGATGACTGCCTGCCCGTTGTCTCCATTGATCCAACAGCCCTTCGGCCATGAAGGTGACGTCTGAGCCAGACTCGCCGGTCATGGCCGCTCGGCTCTGCAATATCTTGATGATTCGATCAGCAATGCCCGCCGGCAGCTTCTTGATCTGCTTTGCATCCTTCCCAGCAGGCAAGCCGCCATCCAGATGGCGAGCAAGAGCAACGATCAAAGCATGTAAACCTCGATTGAGCGCCTGAGGCGCAAATGGGGTGACACTGGTTGCCTCGACGAACTGGTAGAGCGATTGGTGATAGCTGCGAAACTGCTCGTAGTGACTGATGTCTCTAGGGCGAGTCCACCGATACAGGCTGCACACAAGACCCGGATGACGACGTCCTACGCGAGAGGTGGCCTGAATGTACTCGCTGGTGGTTTTGGGCTGGCCCGCAACCACCATCATTCCCAAGCGATCGATGTCCACCCCAACCGAAATCATGTTGCTGGCCAGCACCACGTCCTTCGGAGGAATCTCCCCATCGAGGGTCTGCTCGAGCGCAGTCAGCGCCTGGGGAACCTCCGTGGAGGTGAGACGGCTCGTAAGCTCTTGGATGCGGTCGCGATAAATCGCTCTACCACTACTCCGATCATCAGTTCTCAACCCCCTGAGGCGATCGTTGACGTCGTCCTCACACAAGGGAATGGCGCCCGCGAGCTCACGAATGGAGTTGAAGTACCCAACCAGGGTCCACCACGGATCTACATCCTCGCCCTGCTCGAGCAGCAGCCAAGCCTTGTGGAGGAGTGCAGCATAGACACGCAGCAGGGCAGTCTTTCCTGACTTACCCACAGGGTTGACGCCAAAATAAAGACGCCCAGGCATGTCCGAGCGCTCCCGGGCGAACCAGGAGTCCCGAGCATCGAGACCAGGTGGTGGAAATTGGGAGACTCGACGAGTGAACAACCCCCTGCACTGCTCATCTGCATGCCGGATGGTGGCGGTAGACGCCACATAACGTGGTCGAACTCCATCGTCTGTGGTGGCCAGAACATCCAACACCGTTTCATACAGCCCGGTGATGGTGCCCAGTGGCCCCGAGATGAGGTGCAATTCATCCATCAGGATGAGTGATGGTGGCGCTGTAGGTCTCACACCACGTCCGAACAACTGCCGTGTGTCCTCCACCCAGGGCAGCTGAGCGAACTTGTCCACCGTTCCGATGAGCAAGGCAGGCCGGGTCGAGTAGATCTCCTCATCAGTCACGACAACAGGCAGGCCAGAGTCGGCATCGCTCGCGCTACCGTGAAAGTCACATGCCCTGTTCGGACAGGTGATGAGCATGCGACCCGCGCGCTTGTTGATGTGGTAGTCCTTCAACTCAATCGGAGTACCACACCATGGGCAATGACTGAACTGCACTGGGTTGGCCGATGCCGGAGTACGACCGCGACGGCATTCACGAAGCGCAAACTCCGCTCCCCTGACGTTCTTTGGAGTTGCCCGTGTACCCACCCACAAGCCGATGCGGAAAGGCTCGCTCCCCCATCGTCCCGGATCTGAGCGCCGGACGACCTCGCAAGCGCAGATGAGCGCAGTAGCACGTTGGAACTGCTGCAAAGTAAGCAGCCGAAGTGTGTAGCGCATGATTACGGTGATGCCAGCACCCTCAGCGATCTCATCTCGCAGCCGACGTAGGGCCATGGTGAAGGCAGCCACACCAAGGTAGGCCTCCGTCTTGCCACCACCGGTCGGGAACCACAGGAGATCAACAACGTCTCGATCCGGGTGAGCGGGATCAACCGTGGCAGGGATGTTCATCAGCAAGAAGGCCAGCTGGAACGGACGCCAGCTTCCCTCGAGCTTCAGCTCGTTATCTTCTCCTCGTCGCCTTGCGAGGCTCCACCCCGAATGGGCGCGCTGAAGCAGCATGACCCTGCATGCAAAACGAAATGCCTCTCCTACTTCAGGATCCTGCAAGCACAGCAGCCCGTCGCGCATGCGCTTGAGAGCCGTTGTACACTGCAGCACGTGACCCTCCGCAGTCTCCTTGAGAGCCGGAATGACATTTGGCAGTTTTTCCGTCTGCTGCTCTTCAATCCAGTCCTCATAGAGTTTCAGCAAGGGCTCGATGCTCGATATCGCCTCCGCTGCTGAGGCGTTTGCCAGGAAGCCCATGCTCAGGCACTCCAGTCCAGAGTCCTTGGGCAGGATGGGGTGTACTTCCCAGAAGGGCATGATCTCAGTGCGCAGTGCTGTAGCCGACTGGCCATCCTCAGCATCCCACTCAGCAGCGCAGTTGTGGCCGCGGGCAAACTCCGGCATGCCCGAGTAGATGAGGCGAGTGGATCTCTCCTCATCTGACAGGCTCTGGATGTCCGCTTCATGGCTTCTGTCGAGAAAGGCCGCCGCCCCCCCTGCGTTGATCTCCAAGCGGGGCTGGAAAAGGCAGAGTGAATCATTCCGCCCGGACTTTGGCTCTTCGGAACGATTGGTCAGAAAGAGGCTGACGGTCGTGATGTCGCCAGCCCTTCTTGCAATCGCGTCCACGGTGACGTCGATCGCCACCGTGTGCTTACTAGTCCCAGGGGTCAGGGGCAAGGACAAGCTGCCGTGTACCGGGGTCCGCTGCCACGCACGCTGACCATCATCGCTGGTGGAGGTGTAACGCCCCCCTTCCCAGCTGACATCCAGGTGCGTGATGTCACCACGCACCAAAAACGTAAGTCCTATGGCGCCAGGCAATGGAATGCGGCGCAAATCAGCAGCACTGTTTACGCCATCGTCTCCATCGTCCCCCATACCCAGACCCAAGGTGTCGTTTGCCTCTTCGGCAGGGTGAGCACCACCAGGGTAGAGAATTCCGGTCAGATAAGCGCTGGTAGGAGGATCTGCAATGAGCTCATCTTCAGCATAGGGCCCCATCAGGTCCTGACGGGAGAACGACATCAACTCGTTTCTGATCTCAACAGGAGTCATGCTGTCTCAGCCCCCAGGATCCGAGCCAGCTCCGACTGGCCGAAGGTAAGCACGGTCGTAGAGCCTTCTTGAGCGGACTGCTCCCCACTGTCGTTCTTGCTCATGTCCCAGACCACCCCCAACCCCTTGAGGGGCTGGATGGTGAACTGGCCCTTGACAATATCTGCGCGGAGTCTGTCAGGCAGCTCGCAGCCAATGGCCCAGGCATCGTCCAAAGCATGGGCCAGGGCCATGGACCACAACCCCTGATCCAATCCGTCAGAATGAGCATTCTTGAAGATTTCGTCGAGCACTGACACGCCATTGCTGAGGCGAACCACGGTCGAACTCACAGCACCGCCTTCTGACGAGAACCGGCTCTCACACACAAGTACATCCAGGGTGGTCTTGCCATACTCGTGTTTAACGACGACCCGCATCATGTCCGGGTGATCTTTGATGAACCAGTCTGAGTGCGGATCCAGACCAACCCAGAAACAATGACCGTTGGTCTTGTGCGCTTGGTCTGCGTAGAAGCGCAAGGCGTGGCGACCAAGCAGCTCTGATGCAAAGGCAATACGATCGGTGGCCTTAAGCGCAAGTGCTGGTGCGAGCTTGCCAGTCCGGTTGGCCACCTGATTGACCATGGTGTCAATCTGAGACTCATCGAGGTCCTTGGCCTGACTCCTGAGCATGGCCCGAAGGTTTCGCTTCAGCGGATCCTTGACCACATCGGAGGCTACAATGAGGCTGTAATCACCGTTCTTCCCAAGCCCGGTGGATACATGCAACACTTCCGGTACATTGGACATACCGGTAAGCTGACGTCGAGTGATGCCAATGTCGATGATGGCAACTTGAAGCGCAATTTGGCGAAGCCTCTCAAAATGCTCGGCGGTTTCCCCGATCTCACCATGAAGCTCGAGGTACTCAAGTACGTCTGCAGCCTTGCTGGAGCGGCCCTTGTTGAAAGATCTGGCAGTGGCATCAGCCCATGCATAGAGCATGCGGTCCGGTGTCGGAGGTCGTAGATCGATAACCAAGTCTGTCTGATTGCCACTTGCAGGTTTCTGAGGCCGCTCCAAAACCGGATCTGACTCGCCATCAGGTAGCAAGATAGGCTCGGACCTAACCTTGAACTGTCGCTCACCGCTGAACAGGAAGGGCACGATGGCAATATCGAGCAGCACCTCCGAGTGATTCCCCTTACCGACAAGGCTGTCAGGCAGCTTCTTGCTGTTGCCAGTTATATGGTGACGCACTTCCAGGAGAGGAAAATGCGAGTGCCCGCCGGTCTTCATGAGAGTACGGGCATGCCCCTCCTCTACTAGGCTGTCCACTTCTACAGCACCTTCAGGCGCCACCAAGTGGAGTGTCAGCCGTGTATCTGCGCGCTTGCGTGAGAACTGGCGGATGAACTCCCGGGCCATCCCGGTCTTCTCACCCATCAGCAAAACATGAAGGCCCGCCTGCTTGTGCGGCCGGGTTTCCACATACTCACTGGCAAGTTGCACGAGAGTGCGAACTGCGGCTGGATCCAGATCGGACGTGATGTGCGACTGAGAATCCTGCCGTTGGTAAGCCTCGCACCATCCACACTCTTTGACCGGTACATGAATCTGCCCGGCCTGAATGGAAAGAATCGGAGGGTAGCGATGAGGTGACCAAGCCTTCATATGCTGCAGCATGAAGGAAAGATCCCGGTTGGAAGCATCCAGGATATTCTTCAGCTGACTCTCGATGTACTCGCACATACGGCTACGCCATGATGTAAACCACCGAAGTCGAAGCGGGTGGCACCCCATCATCCACACCCAACCTTGGACATCCTGCTCAGCTTCTTGCTGAACACAATCCATGCTTCTGAGCATGGTGAGTGTGTCTGCATCATCAGAGGAGAGAGCCTGAACCAGCCGCTCCTGCCACGCCGTGATGTACTGGATGACGTGATCGTGTTGCAGTCCGGTTTGAGACAAGAGCTTCAGCCAACGTGCTCGAGTGTCAGCCCATTCACCTGCGAAGTCGCTCTTGGCTGCCTGCATGCTCTCAACGGTATCTACCTCACGCAAGTCGGCCTGGGTGCTCCAGAGGCCTGGCAAGGATCTCCACCTCTCGTTGCAGATGGCACCAATCCAAAGCTGGATGAGACCGGTGTCCTCCTTCTCGGGTGTCCACCGAAATGTGCGCTTTCCACCAGTACCAATATCGAGAGTGATGGATAGCTCCCGGGCTTCATCTATATGCTCGTCATAATCACCATCGTCGGATGAATCCGACTCATCCGACATCCATGGAGTTCCATCAACTAGGAAAGGCTCAATCTCAACAGTGATTCCATCTTTAGATATGCGACTTTTGAGTTCATCCAGTGCGGAGCCATACAGGAACGCAAAAACACCTCTGAGAATATTGCTTTCAGTCCCAACGGTGATTGAAAGCCTGTCAGGGCTACTGGAATTGGCCAGGAGACCATCCAAAGTCTGGATAATGCCATACAATGGCTCAGTAAAGAGGCTCTCTTTAGGGACGAGGCGCTTTACCTTGTTCTGTAGTACCCGGCTCAGCCGATGAAATACTTCTGGCGTCTCCATAAGTTCAATGGCCGCCTCCGCATTTTTCTCGTTAAGGTCTGACTCCCAGTCACCATCTTTGTAGAGCTTTAAAGGTTTCTTGTTGTTCGGGATATTCGTCAGAAACTGGTGAATTGCGAAGCCCAGCTCCGCCCCTTTTATCGATTCGATGCAACGCTTGAATTGGTCAAAGTCTACTTCGTCAAGAGCAGCCTTCTTGTTGTTATTCTCAAGAAATTCGCGAGTCAGATCCTTAAGACGCCTGTTTTCCTCAGGGTCTTCATGAAAGATCGCAGTACGCAGCCGCTCGATAATTTGATCCGGATCTCGCTCAGCTCCGCTGGGACGTCGGAGAGACGACCCGTAGATCAGTTGGCGGAACTCCCGGAGGTAGGCAGACTCTTTGTCGTCAACCAGCGATATGGCAAGGCGGTGATAGCGGAAGAGGTCAAGGGCCGGAAAGCTGGCCTCCAAAATCTGGATTCGTTCATACCTGGAGGGTGTAGGCGTCCAGTCCAGCTTCGCCCATTGTTGGGAAATAGAGGTCAGGAAAGCTGCAAAGCTACGCAGGGAAATGGTCTCAACATTGTTGTGCCCTCGAACAATCCGGGCCACATCTCTTCGCCAGGGCTCTACACTTTCTGCGGTCATATCTGGGTGGATGGTCCGCAAGAGATATTCCCAATGCTCATTGTCGAACAGCGAACGATCTCTGAGAGGGAACATTGCCCGAGTAGACTGGGCGTCGGTCTCAGCACTGGTCTGAAAGTACACGAAACCGTTCGTGTTGTGGTTTCGACCATAGGTCGCGGTCAGGCCGTTGGCCGTGAAAGCCTTGGGATCGAGCAGATCCTCCAGCAAGGGTACTGGTGCGCCACTGACCATGACCAGTGCCGGGTTGTCCCCATCTTTGTCCAGACCTGCAGTTTTAAGAGCTTCTGCAATCTCGGCATCGGTGAAGCTCGACACTCGAATCTGAGGTTGCTGATTCTTCAGAAGCTGTGCCTTGAGCAACAGGCCCAAGCCCTTGCCAGCGACAATGGTCGTGTTGACTGAGTACTCAGGCTTCATATCGCACCATACGGGTTGAGTCGGAGTATGACTGCATCAGGCCAAGGCCATTGAGCGTGTCGGACAGGTGTTGTGTATTCTCTTCGAACAAGCTCAGGTTCGCTTCTCGATCCAGCTTGCATTCACGTGCTGCAGCTTCGTCGATCACAAAGCCGAACTGCTTGTACAGCCAGTCTTCCACAAAGCTCTCAAAGGTCATCTCGTCCTGACCAGTGGCAAGGACCAGTGCTTCCAGCAAGGGCTCACTGAGGACAAACCGTCGACTTCCCTTCAGTGCGTTGGACAGTCCGATGGCTGGTGCTCCTCGCGTGAACCAAGCGACGAACTGCTTCAGGTTGCGCCTCGGTACATTTTGGTCTGGATCGTTGTTCACCTCTTGCAAGGCGGCAAGCAGCATCTTGTTGATATTCACGAATGAGCGGTGGGCAGCACCTCTCACTTCATTCCGCCGGTTACCCGCTGGAGAGCAATCGATGACGACTTGGTGCTTCTTAGCCTCCAGATCAAAACCAAGCTGTGCGGTATCAGCCCCGCTCGAGTCAGCCGTCTCTACTTTGGCTTTCGCCCTGCCAATCATCAGGACCGTCAAGCACAACGGAATGATGTGGAAGAGTGCATCGAGGCGGACAACCTGGGGCGCGCGCTTAGAGGTCACGATTGAGTGTACGCAGTGGCGGAGCAGTTCCTCCCAGTGATCTCCGCCCTCCTGGCCAGGCCTGCCCCTTCGCCACTCAATCACCTTCTTCGCGAGAGTGTCATTGATCTCCGTATTGACAGTCTGCCCCTTGCACCCATTCCTGGCCTCGTACACCTTGTGCTCGTGCTTGTCGAAGACGTTGAGGAGCATTCCGGTGAAATGGTCCCGCTCGAAGATCTCTCGGAAGGCCGCTCGCGTTTCATTCAGTCGCTGCTCGTTCGGGTCCGAGCAGATGATTGCGTATGCAAGAGTGCCAGCTCCTCGGTAGTAAATACGCTCTTTAATGGGCCTCTTGCCCTTATGACGGGCATCCCAGTGCACAAGGCCCTTGCCGTAAGGCACGAAGTGGGAACCAGACCAGCTGGTTCCGGCCCTGCCGGTGTTGGGGATGTGTACTTTCAGACCTCGTAGGAGCTCTTTGACCGGTGCACGCACATCGTCGTCAATGACCTCATCCAACGCTTGCAGCTCGCCTTGCTCGAAATCATCGAATGCCATTCGGCGTGCAGCGAGGTAGCCGGGTGCGGTAACCCTGATGTGACCGTTCTCATCCGGACCGGGCATGACCTCTTCATCGTCGGGGTGCCCTCCCACGAGGGCAAGGAACTCCAGAGAAGAATAGAACCCACGGTTGTCGGAGTGGAAAACACCACCCCATAACCTGATAGAGAGTTCGGTTGCTGCCGTCTTCTTGTTGGTGCTCTTTCGTGTTGTACTTGGCATTACAGCTTCCCCACTCAGTCCAGGGTAACCACACCATCTTCGACGGTGATCGAGATCAGACGACCCTGGTACAGCACCTGGGCGGTATCGATGTTCTCTTCCTCAGAATCTTGAGCCACCTTGAGGAGGAAGTTCGTAATGCGGCGGGCTTCCCGAGCAAAGAAGGTCCGAGAGACAAGACCGGATCCACATCGGCAGAGAAACTCGAAGTCCCACAGGCTCAAACCAATCCGATGCTTGCGCACGACGAGCCAGAGACGCCTTGGCACTGCATCCAGGGCACTGCGGCTTTCGTCGCCAGCGGGCTTTGGAGGCTCGTCTGGTTCGAGTGTGACCTCCTTTGCCGGGACCTGCATGGCGATGACTGCAGTAGCCGAGCGTGCCCGCAGGCTGATGGGATCCACAATGTAAAGACCACCCCCATCAGGTCGGGGAAGGTATTGCAGGCGATGCAACCCTTCGATGAGGCGGTTGATGATCTTCTTCCTGGCAATTTTTTTCAGGGTGCCAGCCAACAGGCTTTGGAACGCCTGCACATGCTCGAAGCCAGCAATGGGAATGGGGTTGTCCGGAGTATACTCGGTCTCGAGCAAATGGTTCCGCCTCAGGATGGCAAACGAGCGTTCAAGGATACTGGACTCGTGTTTGAGGTGGTTCTTCCCATCAATATCAAATTCGGTCGGGCTCAAATGGGTGTGCAGGTCCACCTTGTGACGCTTCGTGATGTGCGTCCTGTCAGGGGCTGTATTAGGAATGCATTGCCGGCCCTCAGGAGTGACCAAGTAGTCGTCAATCCGCCTACTGGCACTCCATGCCGGATCCAACAGCTTCAACCGATTGAAGAGACCATGAGAACGAATGAAGGAAGCCTGTGCGCCCTCTCCAAACAGGGTGGAGGCATGCGAGTAGACGGATGTGTCTGTAGACCCCCTCTTCATATTATGGACATCCTTGCACTCAAGATTGCCGGTCAACAGCCAAGCCAGATGAATCATGACCTGCCGAATGGTCACCACCTCACCAAGTTGCTCTACAATCTCGTAGAGGCGCCTGATGGACTCAAGCCGCTGCTCACTACGTGCAAGTATGGAACGGTTCTGGTAGATGGGACATAGATCCTGCGCACTACACTCCTGACAGATACGCCACTTTCGGCCATCCAGCAGCTGTTTGAGGAGCGTCACCATGATGCCACTCGGCAAGGAAACCATCTGCCAATTAAGATTGAGCACCACGATGCCTGGATCCGGCTCAATGTCGTTCTCATGCAGTGCTTTGCGAATGCTCCCGGCTAGGCTCGTCTCACTCAGAATGTCACTGCTGAGCATGGCCCGTAGCCTCCCCTCATTGACACATGCGATCAATGGATATGGAGCAGTAATGGACTCTCTGAGCAGTTGAGCCGCATTCTGTGGATCTGTCTCGCTCAGATCCTTGTGGATAGCGAGTGTGTACTCATCATAAGTGCGAGGCTTACCATTGCACTCATTCTGAAGCACCGATGACAAGTCCCCTTTGGCTCCAAGGCGTTTGAGCAGCTGGCGCACTAAATGGGTTTTGCCATGACCAGCATCACCGGTGAGGATTACAAGGGAAGTAGGATTCCCTGTCTGGAGCCTCTTGGTCAGCCAGAGCTCGGCTGCAGTATCAGCGTGAACGAACGATTCTCGCTGATGTTCTTCGTAAATCTCTGCATGGCTCGGATTAAAGGGGATGTAGCCGTGAAGTCGTTCCACTGCACGGTTCACCTTCATGTCACCCATCGATGCCCCCAAGCAGGCTGTCGTATTGAAATTCTAGGAATTGATGTAGTTCTCACGAAAACGACCTCACAATTAACCCAAAACAAGTCAACACCGCAAGATGCAGCTCAACGAGAATTGAGTCAGACAGCAGCATGGAGCCTAAACTGCAATTTGCCCAGAGCATTGCACCACCTCTGCCCTGTTGACCCTCTTGCTCACCTGCTTGACCTTGGGTATCGGTCCCACCTAGCAGCTCTTGTCCACGCCTTGGGGCCTATACCGTTCAAACACCTAACCTTATTAAATTCTCCCACCACAAAGCTGAATCCACTCAGCGGGAGTATCCGCCTCGGATGCCTGGAATTGGCTGGCAAGATGGCACATTGGCCATGGATGTGGAACCAAGACATCTATCGACAACCAACCATCACACATCTGCAGTCACTTACGAGTATCAACATAACACCTACCCCCAAACACTCCACTCAACAAATCACTAACAAGCTCATTGCATAACACATAACAAAAGAACATACCAAATCAAAAGCAAAACAATCCCGCAGCCTTCGTATATCTCCCCCCATAAACGACTATTAAACAGCCTCTCGAAGCTCAGTCGTACAACCTACAGCTGAGTACACCAGACTTTTCAAATGCTCTGCCAACGCAAAGGCGAACAATGGGGGTACAGCATTGCCGATCTGACGGTATCCAGGATTCATAGTGCCCGCAAACCGAAAGCTGTCAGGAAACGACTGTAGTCGTGCCGCTTCCCGAACACTGATGACCCGAGCCTGCTCCCCATCAAAGTGGATGTGACTGTAGGTGTCCTTGCCCAGATGGGCCATCAAGGTACGGGCAGGCTCATCAGGATGGACCTTACGCCACTTGTTGGGGAACTTCCCTGGATCATATGGCGGAACGAACCCTCTCTTGATGGCAGGCAGATCCAGCAGTTGCTCGGCAAAGTCGGCAACGATCCAGCACATGATCTCGATAGCGAAGCCGACTTCGTACTCAGGGCCCCAGAACATCATATGAGATACACAGTTACTGTCGGCCTCTTCCAACCACTTCAACATCTTGCGAGCATCATCATGGTCGCTTGTACTTAACAGGCTACTTGAAGGTACGCTCCAGTCCCCAGGCATGGTTCGCATACCAACTTGCCATGCCTTACGAACAGACAACGAGGCGCTCACGCGCTTTAGAGACTGACGCCCTACCTGAAGAAGTAGCTCGCAGCCCTCCTTAGGGGAGGACAGCATTGCAGTCAGAAGACGCTCAACCCGATCGTAAGTAGAGAGCAGGGTCTCTGGCAGACTCGCAGGCGGTGCATGCTCTTCCTTCAGCTTGATCTGAGACAGGGCTGTCCTGACACGCTCCCGAGCTCCAGCAACCACACCAACCTGCTCAGTAAGCCCCCGCCAGCGCTCAAGCATCTCCTTTATCAACTCTTCTAACTTGAGGGTTTCAGAAGACTTCTTGAGCCAGCCTCGGTAATCTGCCAGCTCATTCATCAGCGCCTTCGACTCTGAAGTCTCCTCAGTTAATGGGGTGCTTACCCTCAACTCATTCAGGAAACTCTCAAGCTTCTCAAGCGCCAGCTGGTAGACTTGCGGGTACTGGTGGTTGTGTTCCATATCTCGGAACAAGCGGAAGTCACGCCAAGTCAACGCCCGGGTCACATGAGCATTCAGGAGGTCTTTGGAAGGGTTCACTTCGAAGCCTGGCCAGCCGTGCATGTGATCCCTAACATAGGCTGAGCGGTCTGTAGCAGTGTCGTAGTTGATATCTCGCCGCCCATCAAGTGGGGTAGCCCCCTTCTTCATCTCTCCCGTCAGATGGCTCTTGATGGCTGGCAGATCCACCAACGCCTGTCGGGCCGTTACTGGGCCAAGTGCATCTGCGGCGGGGCATGGTGTTGGCAGAAAGTGTGAGCTGGTATCATTTAGATCAACATGCTTCAGGGCAACGTTTCTAGAGCCCTTGTAACCAGACGGAAACTCCACCTTCCGTCCAGGCACAGGGAAGCTGACTTCTACGCCCAGTTCCTCATGAATCGCCACCAGGATGAAGCGCTCTCGCATCTGTGGCACACCATAACTCGCCGAGTTGAGTAGCGTGTACCGGCACTGGTATCCCAGTGACTCAAGCACTTCTGCAATCTCCTCACCGAGATTGTGTCCGCCAAAGTTCATGACATCCGGCACATTCTCCATCAGAAGGGCGACAGGCTGCAGATACTCCACAAATCTCAAGTACGGCTCGTAGAGCTGAGCTCTCGGATCTTGCTTATAAGCTTCTGGGTGTTGGTGAATCTCGCGCAATTTTGCTCGGCCAACCCGTGTAAAAGCCGGGCATGGCGGACCACCAATGAGGAAGTCGACCACTGCTTTGGGCTCCTCGTAGCCCCACGATCGTAGAAGGTCCTCAGGGTTCGTTTTGGTAATATCGCGGTGCCTAGCGTGCTCTTCATAGAGTTTGGGATCTGAGATGTGCTTATGAAAGTTGAGGGCATGAGCTTCAGCAGCCTTCCTATCAAGCTCTACACCACCAACAATCTCACATCCCGCCCTTTGAAAACCCAGCGACAGCCCTCCACACCCAGCAAAAAGGTCCAACACCCGTGGTGCGTTTCCTTGCCGGAAGCGCTCGATTTTAGAAGAGAGAAACTGAAACATCGATTCTACCCAGATACCCTGAAGCGACAGTAGCCCAAAGGAAACCTAGTGGCTAGAGTCAAGGGGGTTGAGGTGGACCCCATTGGTTGGACAGTAAATCAGCGATCCTTATGTGACAACTGGAGTTGCCACCCGTCGCCGAAATATGCGCTCGCGGGCGTGGCGTA
>JBKAGE010000081.1:0-109411 GCA_046290225.1 Bradymonadia bacterium
TTGTCTTTACTCATCAAACCCTACACCTCTTTGGCACCAGTACTCGCATTCGCCAATTAGGCTCAACGATACCAACCAAAATGTGTAGGACGATCAGAGCCAGCGGCTACGGCGAGTGGTTTTTCGTGACCCCCGTGCGTGAAATCGTGGGCCTCACGACGGCTGACGCCGCCGTAGCGTTGGAGCAAAGGGCGGCTGACGCCGCCGTAGCGGCGGAGCAAAGAGTATGATTTTTTGTAATCGGACACTGAACTTGCGGTCCATCAAGGCCATTGGCTACGACATGGACTACACCCTCGTGCACTACCACGTCGAAGAGTGGGAGAGGCGGGCCTACCAGCACATGCAGGCTGGCCTCGTCGCCAAGGGGTGGCCTGTGGGTGAGTTGAAGTTCGACCCCCAGCAAATCATTCGGGGGCTCATCATCGATCTCGAAGAGGGCAACCTCGTCAAAGCCAACCGGTTTGGCTATGTGAAGCAGGCCTACCATGGCACCCAGCGGCTCGACTTTGACGCTCAGCGGCGGCTGTATGCGCGGACCGTCGTCGATCTCTCAGAAGATCGGTGGGCCTCGTTCAACACCCTGTTTTCATTGTCGGAAGGGTGTATGTACGCCCAGGTCGTCGACCTGTTCGACGCGGGAAAGATCCCTGGGGTCGTCGATCATCGCACCCTGTATCGGACCATGAAGGCCAGCCTCGACAATGCCCACATGGAGGGCACCCTCAAGGCCGAGATCATGGCCGACCCCGAGGCCTTCGTCGATCTCGACCCCGAGATCCCAATGGCTCTGCTCGACCAGTACCATGCCGGCAAGAAGCTCCTGCTCATCACCAACAGCGGGTGGCCCTACACCCGGTTTATGATGGAGTACGCCTTCAGCCCGTTCTTGCCTGAGGGCATGCATTGGCGAGATCTCTTCGAGGTGGTGATCGTGTCGGCGAGCAAGCCGAGGTTCTTCACCGAGAAGCCCGCCGCCTTCGAGGTCAAAGAAGACGACAACCTGCTGCACCCGCCTCCTGGCAGGCCCGGGCCGGGCAAGATCATCTATGGCGGCCACGCCGAGCTCGTCGAGCAGCAGCTGGGGCTGCGGGGGAGCGAGATCTTGTATGTGGGCGATCACATCTATGGCGACGTACGGGTGAGCAAGCGCCTGCGGCGGTGGCGGACCGCGCTGGTGCTCCGGGAGATGGAGGCCGAGCTGGCCGCCAAGGCCGCTTTCGCCGAGCGTCAGGCCGAGCTGTCGGAGAAGATGGCCCAGAAGGTCGAGCTGGAGCACTGCCTCTCAGAAGCGCGACTGAGGCTTCAGCGCTGTAAGAAGGGGTACGGCCTTCAAGCAGAAGAGGACGAGGCTGAGCTGGCTCGGGCTGTGCCCGAGATCAGGTCCCGTATCGTGGCCCTCGACGAGGCCATCGCCCCCCTGGCCATCGAAGCCCAGAGTATGCCCAACCCGCTGTGGGGCTCGCTCACCCACACGGGCAATGACAAGAGCATGCTCGCCCGACAGATCGAGCGACATGCCGACATCTATATGGCGAGAGTATCGAACTTCCTCGAGGCCACACCGTACGCGTTCTTCAGATCGCATCGCGGTGTGCTGCCTCACGATTGAGGCAAAGATAGGCAGATAGGGGAGGGGTCAGGACCGCTTAGAGGTCCTGACACAACGGCGGACCGAGCCAGGGTTGTGAGGACCTCTTACAGGCTCTCGATCCAGGCAGCGAAGCGGTCGAGGTTCTCCTGGCTCCAGGGGCCGGCGCCGAGGGGCATCTGCTGGCCGCTACCGCCGACGTCGGCGTGGGTGCCCACGAGCTTGTGCCACAGGTAGCTGCCCTCGACGTCGCCGGGCTCGATGAGGCTCAGCTCGCCGACCTGGTTGGCCACCACACCCACGGTGTTGGCGACGTGATCGTCCAAGGAGAGGCCACCCGAGGCACCGCCGCCGATGTGGCAGGGGGCGCAGGTGTTGTTGTAGAGCTCCTGAACCTCATCGTCGGAGAAGGGCTCCACGCCGCCCTCGTCGTCGATGCAGCCGGCGTCGAAGTCGGCGTTGAGGCCACGCAGGGTGTTGACGGTGCCGTCGCAGTCCTCGCCGTTCACCAGAGCGCGGAGGGCAGGGTTGGCCTCACAGGTGGGCAGACACGCATCGTAGAAGGCGTCCCGGGTGTCAGGGGTGATCCCAGGGCAGGCATCGGAGTTGGCCGAGCAGTCGGCCAGGGTGGTGCAGGCGTCGATGCAGGCATCGCTGAACTCGCCGCCACCGCCCATGCCAGCCTCGCCACCAGCGCCACCGACGTCGCCGCCAGCGCCGGCCTCGCCGCCACCAGCGCCGGCCTCACCGCCGCCAGCGCCGGCCTCGCCGCCACCAGCGCCGGCCTCGCCGCCACCAGCGCCGGCCTCGCCACCACCAGCACCGGCCTCGCCACCGCCAGCACCGGCCACGGCGCCACCGGCGCCCGCTGCGCCGCTGTCGTCGCTGTCGTCGTCACAGGCGGTCATGGACCAGGAAAGGCTCAGGGCCAGGAGGCAAGTCGTCAGGGTCTTCATCGCGCGCATCATCTACTCCCGTGATTGTGCCAGCCGCTCGCTGGCTGTGCGCATCTGCATGTAAAGGTGCGGCAGTATGCTGAACATCGATGGTTCAATGCAACGTCTGTGAGGCGCTTCCCCTTCAGATTGTCTGCGATGGCCTTCGTGTTGCCTCTATCTGAGGCACAGCAGCGTCATCAATGGGGGATGGTCACAGCAAAGAGAGCTGATCTGCAGCCTTCTCTGCGGGCCAGGGCAATGGATCAGGCAATGGGTGGTGTCGCATCAGGCGCCGGCGGAAATGTCGGGCGATGCGGGGGGCGTAGAAGTCGTCGGGGTGGTGCGCGAAGAAGTAGGGCGCACGGCCTTCATCGAGCCACTGCGCCACCTTTTGAGCCCAGAACTCCAGAGGGCCGCGGTTGGCCTCGAGGTTGGGGTGGGCGATGTAGCGTACGAAGGGGTGTTTGCCCAGGGCCACGTCGAGGCGGGGCACCTGGGGCTTCTTGCCCTGGGCGATCTGGGTGATCTCGTCATCAGGCGCTGCGGAGAAGAGCGGGGTCGTGTCCATGATGACGCGATCGACGCCGTGGGCGGCGAGCAGCTGGTCGAGATCCCGGTGGGCAGGGCCGCCATCGAAAAACGCCCGGTGGCGCACCTCCACGGCGTAGCTGAAGGCCGGAGGGCAGAACTTCAGCCAGTGCTCGAGGGCCCTGAGCCGTGCTGGGCCCCAATGTGCGGGCAGTTGAAGAAAGAACGGGCCGAGGAGCGGACCGAGAATCTCCATGCGATTCAGGAAGAACTCAGTGTCGCCCTCTGCCCCGACGAGGCCACGCTCGTGGCTCACCTTCTGAGGGAACTTCAGGGCGAATCGAAAGCCTGGGTCTGCGTCATCTCGCCAGCGCTTCACCGTGTCTTCGCTGGGGATCCCGTAAAAGGTGGTGTTGCCTTCGACGGTGTTGAAGACCGTGCTGTAGGTCTTGAGGAAGGCCGTCGTGGGGGTGCCAGGGGCGAAAAGCTCGCCCACCCACGATTTGAGCCCCCACATGGGGCAGCCCAGGCGCAGCAGATCGGCAGGGAGGGTCGACATGGCCATGGGGTGTACAGCGCACCGCACCCGCTGTAAATCCTCCCCAGGAGGATCATGTGTGCGGCCGATATTTCGCAGATTTCACAGTTGATGAGCTGAAGGCGGTCTTCAAGGGCCCCGATCTGCTCGGAGACTTCGAGCCCAGCTACAACGTGGCGCCCACCGACAGCATGCCCATCGTGCGGCTTGAAGACGGTGCAGCTGCTCTCGCAGGGGCGCGCTGGGGACTGGTGCCGTCGTGGGCCGAAGACACGCGGGTGGGGTACAGAGGGCTCAACGCCCGAGCAGAGACGGTGCATCGCACCCGGATGTTCCGTGATGCCTTCACCTCCAGCCGGTGTCTCGTGCTGGCGTCGGGCTTCTACGAGTGGTTGCCCCCTCGGCAACGTGGTGAGGGCAAGCAGCCCTACGCCTTCTCCCTCAGCTCAGGCAAGAGACTGCTGGCTTTCGCCGGGCTGTGGGCCCGTCGGGGAGAGACAGACACATTCACCATCGTCACCACTGAGGCCAATGGGCTCGTCGGGCAAGTGCACGAACGTATGCCGGTGATCCTGGCCCCCCGGCGATGGCGAGACTGGATCTCCGCCGAGACCCCCACTTCAGAGCTTCATCGACTGTTGGGGCCATGTCCGGATGGCTTCCTGACCGCTCACCCCGTGGACGACGCTGTGGGCAACGTCCGGGCTCGGGGGCCCGAGCTCATGACCCCCATCGGACCCGAGCTTCAGGTGCCCCCACAGCAGGGTGCCTGACAGCAGCTTCATCGAGGATCAGCTGAAGGGGACCGCCTTGAGCGTGGTGCCCTGGTGTGTAGAGAGGTGCAGAGCCGTGAAGCGCTCCGGCCCCAGGGCCTGCTGCGCCACCTCGAGCAGGTGGTGATGGTGGGTGAAGAAGATGACCTGGGTCTTCGCGGCGAGATCAGCGAGTACCTTGAGGGCCGCCATGGAGCGCTGATCGTCGAAGTGCACGAGGATGTCGTCCACCACAAAGGGTACCTGAGGCCCCGAGGCCAGGCCCCGCTCCAAGAAGGCGAGGCGCAGGGCGAGATAGAGCTGATCGCGAGAGCCTTCGCTCATGCCCTCGACACCGAGTCGCTGACCGTCCGCGCGGATGCCCTGTAGGAAGGGTTGCCCCTTGCCGTCGTAATCCACGCTCAGGGTGGAGAACGAGCCCCCGGTGAGATCTGTGAAGATCGAACCTGCCCGGGTGAGCACTGGCCCCTGAGTTCGGGCGCGGTGGGCCTCGATCTCGAGGCGAAGCAGGGTGGAGGCGATCTTGGTGCGGGCGTATTGCTCTGCACGGCCACGGATGCGCTCGGCGAGCCCTTCGGCCACTTCGTGGGCTTCTGCGGCCTGGCCACCGTTGTCTGCGGCTTCCATGCGGGTGCGGATCGATCCCAGCGCCTCGTCGTGCTCTTTAAGCTCGGCCTCACAGGCTTCGATCTGCTCGTCGATGGCGGTGAGCTCGGCGTTGAGGGCGTCGGCGTCTTGAAGTTGCACCTCGGCGACGAGGGCCTCGAGATCGGCCCCGGCGCTGAGTACGCGCAGCTGGCTGTCCACGGCGGCCCGCTCTGCCTGAAGCTCAGCGAGCAAATCTGCGGCGAGCTCGACGCCGGGCAGCCGCGCGGGGCTGTCGATCTGCACGAGCGCACACAACCCCTGCAGCTGATCGACGTCGACCTTCAGCTGGCCATCGAGCTCTTCCTCATCTGCTGTGAGTCGGCGCTGCTGGGCGGTGAGATGATCTCGACGTCGCTGCCGCTCGAGGGCCTCCTGACCTTCGGTCTCGAGCCAGGGGATCACTGACTCTGGCGGCTCGTTCAGCCGATCGGGGGCCAGCGCTTCGAGGACGACCGTGAGGGACTCGGTGAGCTTCTGCTCATCGTGCTCGATGCTCTTCACTCGGATGCGGTAGCCCTTGGCCTCCTGGGTGTGACGGGCTGCCTCTTCCAGCGCTTCGAGCACGGCGTCGGCCTGCTCGGGCAAGGCGCCAGGGCTGAGCTCGAGGGGGGCGATGACCTCAGCCCACTCGGTGCGCCAGGTGGTCAGCGCCTCTGTGGCCCGCTGCAGGGTGCGCTCCGCCTCACCGCGCTCGATCTGTGTGTCGGCGATGGCGCTCAGGCGTTGATCACGCTCGGCGAGATCCGCGCGGAGCTGCTCACAGCGAAGCTCCGCGGCCCGGAGCTGGTGGGTGAGAGGGGTCTCGACATCTACAGGGCGCTGCTGAGCCTGAGCCAGGGCGCTACGATGACGCTCCACTGCAGATTCGAGGGTCTGCTTGCGGCTCTGAATCTGCCCCAGAGCACCCGCACGATCTTGGAGTGACTCCACCTGGCCACACCAACTGCGCATCTCTTTGGGAGAGCCTGGGGAGAGGGTGGCTGAGTCGGGGACCCGCTCGGCCCATTGTCGACCCCAGTGGGCCCGCTGTCGTTCACCGCTGCCTTCGAGGGCTTCGAGCTGCCCGGACAGCGTCTCGAGCTGGCCGTGGAGCGAGCGCTGCTCGGCGACGAGCTGGCCGTGTTGCTCTACTCGGCTCGCTTCGCGGCGCAATCGATCGGCGAGATCATCGGCCTGTCGTACGGCCTCGACAGCCTCGCGCTGAGTCTCGGGTTGCTGAGGCCACTGAGCCAGCAATCCGTCGCGGTGGGCCCTGGCCTCGGTGAGCGCCTCTTCCGAGGGCACGGCTCCGGCGCGGTCGAGGGCTTCGAGGGCCACCTCGAGCTCTTCCAGGCGCTGGCTAAGGCGCTGTCGCTGTTGCCGCAGGTCCCGGCGTCGTTGAGACCAGTCATCGAAGGCACGCTCGAAGCGATCGAGGGTCTCCGGCGTGGGCAGCGGCAGGGTGAAGAGCGCCTCTACGGGGCCAGACCAGAAAGGCAGCCGTCGCGCAGCATCATCGATCTCGCGTTGATGACGGCTCAGCTCCGAGCGCAACTCGTCGAGTTGCCCCTCGAGGGGGCCCGCTGCTCGGGCGGCCTGTGCCGCGGCTTCGAGGGCGTGAGGGGCCTCGATGTCACCAAAGCGCTCCACCGTGAGTCGGTGACGGGCGAGCTGGTCGTCCAGGACGTCGAGGCGCCTGCGGGCCGTGATCTCAGCCTCGACGAGGGCGGCATAACGTCGGCCGAGGGCTCTCAGTCGGGCCTTGTGGGCTGCAGAGGGCTTGAGGGCCTCGGCCTCGTCTGCGGTGAGCCCAGGGCGAATCTGGTCGAAGCGCGTTCGGGCCAGCTCTTCGCTCTGCTTCATCCGGCCCCAGATGCTGCGCAGATCGTGTCGTGCCTTGAGATACTGCGGCAGCTGCTTGGTGAGCGCCTGAATCGCCGCCCCGTGGGCAAGGGCCGGATCTGCACCACTGAGGCCCTTCAGCTCTTCCTCAAGGACTCGGCGCTCTTCCTGCAATCGGCTCATCCGGGCCCGGCCCATGGCCACCCGCTGGCTCAGCTCCACGCGCTGTTGGGGATCATATCCAGGAGGCAAAGGCTGAGCCCCCGGGCGCCCTTCGTCACCCGTGATGGCGGCCTTGAGCTGGCGGCTCAGCGCCAGGCGCTCGCCGACGAGGGGCACCGCTTTGAGCAGGCGCTCGTGGTGGGCCCGACGCGTACGGAGGAAGCGCAGCTGCTCCCGGGTCTGCTGCCTGCGCTGGGCGCGATCCCGGCGCCCCTGTTCGAGGCGGGACCAGTCGGCGCTCAGCGTGGTCACCGTGGCCTCCTGGCTGCGCTGCCCTTGCAGCTGCTGCAGCAGGTTGACGATGGCCTGGTTGCGCCCTCGGGGCAGCCAGAGGGTGTTGCCCTCGGCGTCGAGCTCGTTGAGCAGCGCCCGGACCCCCGTGAGGCCAGCGCCAGCGGCGAATAGGGTCTCGCCCAGCTCACCGCCGGACTGCAGCAATCCATCGCCGCCTTCGCGCAAACGCACGTGATCGATGCCATGGCGGCGGATGAAGGCGGCATGGTCAAGCCCTGGGAGTAAGCGGGCGATGGCCGCCTCTTCGAGAGGCTCCCCCTCGGGCGTACGCAAGGGGTGTTTGCGGCGCTTGAGCCGGACCACCTCGAGGGGATCTCCGCCGTCGTCCCGGAGCAGGGCCCCGAGGCGTAGATCTTTGTAATCGTGCAAAAAGTCGTCGGCAGTGCGGTCGTGAATGCCGAAGAGCAACGCCCCGATGGCCTTGAGGGTGCTGCTCTTGCCCGCCTCGTTGCCCCCATGCACGATGCACAGGCGGCCGTCGGCAGGGCCGAAGTCCAGGGTGAGATCAGTGAAGGGGCCGTAGGCGCCCAGCTCGAGTCGTTCGATGCGCATCAGATGGGCTCACCGAGCTGAAGCAAGCGCACGAGCAGTGCGCTCCGGGCCTGCTCGACCAGGTCCGAGCGCAACAAGTCGACGCGCTCGAAGTCACCGCCAAATTCTGCGTTGATCTTGTACTGCAGCTTCATCAGCTCGTCTCTGGCGGCCTCCAGTACAGCCTGGGCGCTGTGACTGTCTTCGTCGTCTCCGGAGACCGCGCGCAACAAGGCCCCGAGGGCATCGTCTCGGGAGAGGGCCTGCTCCACGTCGAGCACCATACGGGTGTGGAATTGCACTTTCTCCAGCCAGACCCGATGACCGTAGAGGCCCAGGGCCAGGGCCCTGATCTCGTGCAGCCAGTGCTCTGGGGCGGTGACGAGGGCCTGGTGGGCTCTACAGGCCCCCTCAAGGGTCAGCCGCACCGCGTGCAGCCGCTCGTCGCGTTCGATGGCGGCGTCGAGGGCCTCTTCGATGGCGTGGAGCAGCTGCTCGGGGGTGTCTCGATCAGTGGCGTCGATGCGCAGGTGATGCCAGCGCACCACATCGAGGGGGCGATGCTCGATCTCTGTCACCCGACCTCCGCTCACCGTGACCATCACACAGCCTTTGGGCCCCGTCTCCCGGGCGTGGCGACCTTGCAAGTTGCCTGAGAAGACGATGTGGGGGGTGGTGTGGAGCACGCTGTGGGCGTGCACGTGACCGAGGGCCCAGTAGTCGTACCCCCACTCCGCCAGGGCCTTGATGCTGCACGGGGCGTAGGGGGCATGCCCACCGCTGTGGCCTTGATCCACACAGGTGTGCAGCAGGCCGATGTTGAAGCAGCCCTCCACAGGTCCTGGGTAGGTGAGCGACAGATCGTCGGTCTCGGCACGGCGGCCATAGCTCCGGCCGTGAAGCGCCACCTGCAAATCACCGAGGGTGTGGGTGTCGGCGTGATCTGCCGGGAAGGCGTGTACGTTGGGCGGCAGCCGTAGGGCGTGGGTGATCTCGCTGTGGGCGTCGTGGTTGCCGTAGACCACAAAGGCCGGGATCCCCACCTCGCCGAGGCGGGCCATCTGCCGGGCGAAGAACATGCCGGTGCTGTAGTCCCGCCAGTCACCGTCGTAGAGATCGCCAGCGATGATGACGAAGGCCACTTCTTCTCGAAGGGCCATGTCGATCATGGCTTCGAAAGCGACCCGAGTGGCGATCCGGATGCGATCTGCAGGTGCGCCTTCATAGCGGTCGAGGCCCTTGAGCGGGCTGTCGAGGTGGATGTCGGCGCTGTGGATGAACTTGAAGCTGCCTTGGTGCATGGGCCTCACAGAGCGGGGATCTGCTGCAGGATTACACTGAACGGGCGTTCTATCACAGGCGGTGTCTGCTGCACACACCCCTCTGAAGAGAGGGGCTGGAAGGCGAGGTGTCGGGGGATTGGATGCGGAGGCTGCCGATCATGAGGGAGCAGTTGTGTGAGACCTCTCAGGGCACGAACTTGTAGCCCGCCCCTCTGATCGAGATGAAGTGCTTGGGGTTCGCAGGATCGGCCTCGAAGTGCTTACGCAAGCGAGAGACGAAGTTGTCCACCGTGCGGGTGTTCCCCTGATTCAGCTTCCAGACCTCTCGCATCAACTCGTCGCGGCTGAGCACCTTGCCGGCGTGATCAGCGAAATAGCGCAGGAGATCCATCTCCAGCTGAGTGAGCTTCTTCGCCTCACCGCTCACGGTGATCTCGTAGGTGTCGAAGTTCACCCGGGCCGGGCCGAAGCTTAGCTCTGAGGCCGCGCGACCCCCCTGAGTGGTATTGAGCCACTCCATGCGCCTGATCTGGGATTTGACCCGAGCGAGCAGCTCGTCGAGTTCGAAGGGCTTGGCGAGGTAGTCGTCGGCGCCGGCCTCAAGGCCCGCCACGCGATCTGTGGCGCTGGCTCGGGCCGTGAGCATGATCACCGGTGTGTACTGCCCTGCATCCCTCAGGCGCTTGCAGAAGGTGAAGCCGTCCATGTCCGGCAACATGACATCGAGCAGGATCACGTCGAAGCCTTCAGGCCTCACCATGGCAGCAGTGGCCGCGCGGCCTGTGGCGGCGATCTCCACCGAATAGCCTTCGAGCTCCAGGTTCATCTTCAACCCGGCGGCGAGGTGCGCCTCGTCTTCTACGACCAGCAGCCTCGGGGTGCGTCCTGGTCTGGCCTGTTCATCCACTGCGTGCATCCGTCTCTTACGTGTCTGTCAGGTCCTGCAAGGCGGGGACCTCGGTGGTTTCCCGGTGGCGTCCGATGGGCAGCATGATCCGCATCGAGGTGCCCTTGCCGGCGCCCTCGGAGTGTGCGGACAGCTTGCCGCCGAGGCTCTTCACCAGAGCCCGGACCACGAAGAGCCCCAGGCCGGTACCATGGCGGGCTCTCACATCATCTCGATCGACCCGGTAGAAGCGCTTGAAGATGTGCTTGAGCTGCCCTTTCGGGATCCCAATGCCCTCGTCGGTGATCTCGAGGGCGATGCGCTTCTTGGCCGTGACTCGACCCGTAACGTGCAATCGCACGGGGGGGTCGGAGTATTTCACCGCATTGTCGATGAGGTTCTTGAGGATCATCTCCATGACGGTGGGATCAGCATACATCACAAGATCTGCAGGTACGTCGAGTTCAAGCACACCGTCTTCGACCTGATGTTGTGCAAAGGCCTGCTGAGCGAGGCGCTGAAGCACTTCGCGCAGCTCGATGCGCGACCACACCAGCACCACCTTGCCGTGGGTGAGCCGACCCGCGGCGAGCACGTCGTCGATGAAGGTGGCTAGGCGATCGACATCGCGCTTCATCATATCGCTCAGCTGCCCGCGCTGGTCATCGGTGAGGCCCGAGCGTCCGAAGGTCTGCAAGCAGAGCTTGAGCGAAGCCAGAGGGCTCTTGAGCTCGTGGGTGACCGAGTCGATGAAGCGGGTCTGTCGGCTGCCGCGCATGATCTCCCGCACCAGGAACACGCTGAGCATGATGAGGGAGATCATGATGGTCACCAGCGACAAGATGCCCGCCACCAGCAACCACACATTGCTGCTGCCGTCCTGGGTCACCTGCTGAGCGAGGTGGGCGTTGCGCACCACCACCAGGGTCCAGCCCACCAGGATGGCGATGGTGAGCCCGATGGAGATGACCCCGACGATGATGGTGATGGAGATGTTTCGTCTGGGCTGTACGCGCATGGGGAGACCTGAACACACCTGACCCTGGGGTTTCAACACATCCAGGCACCCCCCTCGATGTCACCACACGGTATCGATTCACCACAGGTCGAGGGGCCTGGCGCTGGCACGGATGTTGTTGTGTACCCAGGGGTCTTATCCGCTCAGCGAAGGGCTTGCACTGTGCACACTCTACCCCCGAAGCGAATCCTGGTCCCTGTGGACTTCTCACCGCTCTCCGGCCAGGCCCTCAGGTACGCGCTGGCGCTTGCGGCCCCCCTCAGCGCCACCGTCGAGGTGGTCTATGTGCATCTCGGTCAGCAGTGGGGTGGCATCGTGGAAGCGCAATATGGGATCGCGACGGGGATGCCCGACGTGCTCTCCCTGGCTCAGCAGCGTATGCGCGACTTTTTGTTCGAGCATCTGGGTGAAGGCTGTGATCGGATCGTCGCCCACCTCGTTCAGGGTGATCCCGAGGAGGCGATCCTCACCCTCGCAGAGGGGCGTGGTGTCGAGTTGATCGTCATGGCCACCCATGGGCGAAAAGGACTCGCGGGGTGGATGCTGGGCAGCGTGACCCGACAGGTGCTGCGGCGATCGTCTGTGCCTGTACTGGCGCTGACGCCGAGCACGGAGGGTCACCTGCAACCGTTCAGCGGCGGCGCAGGTGCATACCAGGTGAGCGCCGATTGACGAGCATCAACACGCTGTCCGGGTCGAACTGCCCTTGATCGTCGAAGTAGGGCTCGACGACCAGCACGCCAAAGGGCGCCGCGGAGAATTGAGGGATTACGGTCAAGCTACGGTGTGGGCCCGAAGGCGTACCCGAGACGGTGTACTTCAGCGCTGTGGCGTACCTCGACTTGTACTGGTGGTAGGCCTGATAGAAGTTCAGGGGCACCCGCAATTTCACGCCGGCGGCGCTCTCGGCGAGCACCTCTGACGTGCCAGGTACGACCACACCCCAGAAGATGAGGTGATTCGGTCGCTTGGGCACACCGGCATCAACAGCTTCTTCTGCCTCTACATTGCCCTTCGACTCGCTCGCCGAATGAAAGTCTGCTGGCTTGCCAGGCAGATCTACGTTGAGCCGATCTGGGTCGACCCTGGCGGTGCCACTTCGCACATCTTCGTTCAGGGGTGAGACCTCTGAAGCGTCTGACTTCAATGCGCCGTCGTCGAGCGCTGCATCGTGTGGCTCGGGATCGACGCGCACGGGCACCTCGGCGTCGAGCGCTGCGTTGAGCCCCCCACCATCCGGCATACCAGCGTCGGCGATGGGTAAATCGAGACGAGGTGGGCCAAGACTGGTGCGGCTCGGCGGCACCAGCACGCCACCTTGTCGCGTACCATCGACGCGGACCGTCTCTGGCGCCAGCGGCGCAGGCGTAGGTGTCTCATTGTCGGAGCTGGAGGCCTTGAGCACAGCGCCAGTGATCCCACCGGCGATCACCACACCGGCAGCGGCGGCCCACAGCGCCTTGCTCCTGCCCGGATGCTGGGCTTGCTCCATCTCGTGGGTGATGGGCCGGTCCGGCTCGGTCCGTGCCGTGGGCTCCGGAGCACTCTGTTCATCGAAAGGCGTGGCGAGTAGGGCATCGATGTGGGCTTTGAGGGCCTGCGCCGAGGCTGGGCGTGCGTCGGGGGACTTCTCCAGGCACCACATGATGAGGCCGTTCACCTCACGTGGGATCTGCAGCTCGGCTTTGCGCAGCGCTGGCGGAATCGGTTGCTCCGAGGCGTGCTTCACCAGGTGACCGTAGCGCTTCCCGGTGACCTCGAAGACCAGCTCGCCCGTGAGCAGCTCGTAGCCCACACACCCCAGGGCGTAGAGATCAGAGCGGGCGTCCACGGACTCGCCGCGGGCCTGCTCTGGCGAGACGTACTCTGGGGTACCAAAGACCTCGCCGCTCATGGTCAGGGGCGATGTCTGCCCATCGCTGCTGGGATCGTCGACCTCCACCATCTTGGCGATGCCGAAGTCGAGCACCTTGATCTGGGGCCGGCCAGCGGGGCCGTCGAGGAGCATCACATTGCCGGGCTTGAGATCGCGGTGCACGATGCCCGCCTCGTGGGCGGAGAACATCGCTTCGGCGATCTGCCCGAGGATCTTCAACGTGCGGCGAGGATCGAGAGGGCCCTCCTGCTCGAGAACCACGTCGAGGGGCCGGCCGGCGATGTGCTCGAGCACGAGGTAGGGCTCACCCTGCTCGGTCTCCCCGAAGAAGTGCACCTGCACGATGTTGGGGTGATTGAGCCGGGCCACGGCCCGGGCCTCTCGATGGAACCGGGCGATGATGCCCTTCGAGGCCGACAGGGTACCGCCCTCGATGGGGCGCAGCAGCTTCACCACCACGGTGCGGCCTACATCGAGCTGCTCGGCGAGGTACACCCGGGCCATGCCCCCAGTGCCGATGCACATGCCCAGACGGAGCCGGTCGGCGATGACTCGCCCGGTGTGCGGGTCGGGCACCTGTGGAATGCCCGCGGTGGTGTCCTGGTGTGTCATTGAGGGGCAGGGTAGCCAATTCCTGCGCCCCTGCCGAATCAATCACCTGTGAGGCTTCGTCCGGCATTCGGAGAAAGGCGTGCGTGTCGGCAGGCTGCGTTTCGATTCGGGAACATTCAGAAGGCGGGCATCGGCCGACCGTGACGCAACAGCAGATCGGTGTACTGCCCCTGCACCAGCGCAGAGGCGTCACCGATGATCACGAGGTGGTCTCGCGCCCGTGAGACGGCGACGTTGAGCAGATTCACCCGATCGTTGAGGAACCCGAGTGAGCGCCCACGGGTGATGACCGTGGAGAAGATCACCACCGAGCGCTCGCCCCCCTGAAATCTGTGCACGGTGCCCAGGGCCACCGAGCTTGGGGGCCCGAACAGACTGAGGTTGGTGGGGGCCGGATCGAGGGTGGCGTCGTCACAGGGCACCCCGCTCTGGTTGAGGCGTCGCCGCAGGCGTTCGAGCTGGCCGCGGTAGGGGGTGATGATGGCGATGTCGCCCCAGGGGATCCCTCCACGGGCGAGCAGGTTCACCACGGCGAGGGTGGCCCCGATCTCTTCTTCATTGAACCAGCTGCCGCCCCATCTTTGTTGTCGCCCGTCCACCTGTAGGTGGAGGACCGGGTGATCGAGCTGAGGCACCTGCGCCACGAGACTGTTCTCCGGCGTGCGCACGGTGAGGTTGTAGTGACACAGAGCGTCGGAGATCTCGATGATCTCGCGCTGGCATCGGAAGTGATCGTGCAGCGTCAGCGGCGCGCTGGCCCGGTTGGCCAGAGACTGCGCCGAGGGGGGCCGTGCCGAGCGCAGACGGTAGGGGTCGAAGCGATCATCATCAGGCAGCTTCGACGACAGCTTCACCCGCTGCTCATCGCTCGCCGTGAGTTGGATGACCGGCTCGAGCTGGTGGGTGTCGCCGATGATGAGGGCCCGTCGGGCCCGGACCAGCCCGGAGATGGCATAGGCAGGGTGACACTGTCCGGCCTCGTCGATGATGACCTGGTGCACCGCGCTGCTCTCCGGCGGGAACACGTTGCCCAATGACAACAGCGTGCAGCCCCATGTGGGGAACAGCTTGCACAGCCAGGAGGCGGTCTCGTCGTCGTCTTCCATGAGCCGGCGCAGACCTCGACGCCCCCGGACCGACTCCAGGGCGGTGTCGAGGGCCAGCAGCAACTTCTTCTGTCGCAAGATGGCCCACCGCTCTCGGACCACCACCGACAGCATGAAGACCCGCATGCGGAGCGTCGCTCGCTCGGGACTCTCCAGCGGAGGCGCCTCGGGGATCGGAGCCCGGGCGTTCTCGGCAGCGAGGGCCGTGACCAAATCTTCACGCTCTGCAGCTCGGCGCGCCGCGGCGGCCATGGCCTTCAAGTGACTCAGGCGATCGGTCAGCTCGTCGACGCCGTCTTCGATGGCTTCTTGCCAGGCGTCGAGATCTGCTCCAGCGCCCTGAGGCAGGTCGAGGTTGAGCGAGACCTCCAGCGGATCGAGCAGACGCTCAAGTCGATCCTGAGGCCCCGAGGCCTCTTTGAGATATCGCTTCTCCATGGCCTTCGGTGCGCGGATCTGCCGGCGATCGAGGGACTCGGCGAGGCGGTTCAGCCGGCTACGGAGCACTCGGACCCGCTGCACAGCTTGAGCCACGAGGGCCTGCCGCGCTTGAGCGTCGTTGGGCCGGGGCTCTTCTTCGAGCAACAGAGCAGCGTAATCGCGATCGACCCTGGGCAGCAGCGCGAGATCGTCGTCGATGAGCCGTTCGAGCTCTGCGATGCGTTGCTCGAGGTTGGTGCGCTGCTCTGCCTGCTTCCGAGCGGCTTCTTCCGGGGCCAGCTCTGCCTTGAGAGCCTTCCAGCCCTCGTCGAAGCGCTTCAGGGCGTCGTTGAAAGCCGCCCTGGCGCCCGTGGTGTCCTGCTTGCTCAGCCACGACATGCACCGCTCGAGGGTGTTCACTGTCACCGTGGCCATGACCTCCTGGCTGCCGGTGCGGATGCCCAGGGGCAGGCGGTCGTCCGGCAGATCGGCACACAGCGGATCGAGCACGTTGTCTACGGCCCGGTTGTTCGTACTGGTGATGACTGTGGTGGGCCGCTCGCTCATCCGCGGCCGACCTTCGGTGAGGAACGCCTCGTACATGCGCCGTACGCGAGAGACGAGACCATCAGCGAGCAGATTGAGGATCAGCTCGGTCTTCCCGGTGCCCGGAGGCCCTTGGATCGCCGTGAGGCTGCTGCCGAGGAACTGCTCAGCGCCCAAGTGCTGATCACCGGTGAGACCCCGGTCGGACCAGCCGCCGTTCCGTCGCCCCCGGCGGGGCAGGGATGCGCGACCGCTCAAGTAGCCCCACAGCGGGCTGCCCTTGTCGAAGCGGGCTTTGCGTTGACGCAGCGCCTGCAGATCGCGCTGCAGGTGGTGTGTGGCATAGCCCTGGCTGCCGTCGTACACCAGCCCGATGGGGAAGCTGCGGGTGCCCCCGCCGATGCGGGCCACCACCGCGTCGTGCAGGGCCTGGACCTGAGCCTGTGGCTCCGAAGGCCACTCGGGATCGTTCACCAGCTCGATGGGGTCGAGATCGTTTGGCCAGCCATCTTCGGGGTTCATGGTGAGCAGCCGGTGGGTGGCGGCCACCATGATCTCCGGTGACAGGTCGCCCCCGGCGGCATGGGCCCAGCGCTTGAGGGCGCCGTGGTAGTCGTCGATCTCCTCTTCGCCGATCTTCAACGCCCCTTGGGCCACCTCGGGATCGAGGGTGTAGGGCAGGCTGGCCACCTCGTCATCATCATTGTTGACATCGGTCTTGAGCGACAGCCGCAGCCGGGCCGGCAGCGGTGGGATCTTCCCCCGCTTACGCTCGTGCCACGTGGGGGGCATCCAGGGCTTGCCCTGCTCGTCGAGCCAGTTCGGCGCGTCAAGTGGGCAGCGGAGCAGGGTGGCCAGCTCACCGCCCCGCTGAAAATACAGCGTGGGGAAGCCCACCACGTACATGGGCGGCCGGGCGTCCTGCACGAAACCCAGAGCCTCGTTGCGCTCTTTGCGGTAGGCCACGTAGAGCCACCGCTCGAAGAGCCCCATGCGCTCGCCGTCGAGGTGCAGGTCGAGCTGCTTCTGTTGCTTGAGCATCAGCGGCGCCGAGGGCTCGTCTTCGCGATGCACCATCTTGAAGTACGTGCGTCCGTACCCGGGCTGCAGCAGGTCGGGCAGTCGTGGCGGACCCTTGTGGGGTGGTGCCGCCCGCGGCCGCATGGCCAGCGCCTCTTCGTGTTGCAGGGCGCTGAGCCAGTAGTGCAACACCTTGTCCACCTCTTTGGCGTCGAGGGGACGGTCCGGTGAAGGTCTGAGCATTTGTGCAGTTGGGCCCATGGCCCGATGCTGCGATCAGAGGGGGTGGAGGGTCAACCTCAATGGTTGTTCAAGGCGACGCATCTTGTATGCCAGCGTCTTCAGGTGGTGGGGCGGCATCGACGAATGCGTCTGTCGCGGGGTCCAGGAGCACCTGGGGGCTTCGAGCGACGGGATCGAGGGCCTGCTCAGTGAGGGAGAGATAAAGCACAAAGGAGGAGGGGCACACCCCCTCAGCATCGTCACACCCCGTGATCCTGAACCCACCGAGGCCTTGACTGAGCATCAGCCGCGCCGGAGAGACCTCTCCTGCAGAAGGTGGGTCGATGGTCATCAAAATTTCACCTTCGTAGGGGTCTCCAGTGGCTGCCTCGGTGACCCGAACCCGGGCTACGACGGCGTCCATGCCGTCGGCGAGCAACCGCGTGCGGTCGAGCTCGAGAGAGAATCGCAGCTCATCCGCGCTTGTGGCACCAGCATCTCCTGCCGTGACACACGTGCCAGAGACGCACGCCAGCCCCTCTGCGCAGGGGGCGACGCCCGACAAGCACTCTCCACCGGACTGTCCTGGTGTGGTTTCGTCGTCATCGCAGGCGAGCATGGCCAGGCAGAGAGGGAGGATGAGGTGGCGCACGTGAGGGACCTCTACAGGCAAGTCACAGAGACCTGATTTATATCGTCAAGGGCATGCTGCTGTTCAAGCAGCCTCTCACGACTTCGCCAACCTGGGTCTGCAAAGTCAGATGGAAGCTTTCGTATACCGCTCTAGCAAAAAGAGAAAATGCTGTCGGGTGAGCACAGTCGAAACCAGTCAGCGGCCTTCAGCTTCAGCGAGCACGTATGATCGCCGGCAGTGAACACCAATGTTTCCTGTTGAGACAGTGATGTGTCGAGATACAGCGGCAGGTCGAAAATCGGTCGCCCAATCGGCGGTACGCACCCTGGTCGCAGGCCCGTGAACTCGAGCAACTCCTCTTGGGTCGCGAAACGCAGCCGCGATACGCGCAGGTGCTTGCGGATCGTACGGCCGTGGCTGCGCATGTCGGCCCGAAACGCAAAGATGCCGAAGCCGCCCGTGCCGATCTTCATCACCAGGGCCTTGGCCGCCATCTCCAGCGGTGTCCCGCGAACCTCAGCGGCCTCCTGAGAGGTCTTCACGGCTCGGTGATGGATGAGGGTGTAGTCGATGTCGTGGCTCTGCAGCAGCGCCTCGATGCGCTGACGCACCACCGGAACTGCGGAGGAGGGGTGCTCGTTCATGGCCTCAATATGAGATCAGTCGCCGCCAAAGGCCAGCCCCACTCGCAAGACCGACCACACCCCCTCCGGTGCTGCGTCGTGGGCGGGGTAGGGCATCATCACCGACCACGTGAACACCGCCTGACCGATGTGCCCTTCGAGACCGGCGCCGAGGTAGGGCTTTGCCACGGCGTCGAGCGTGTCGTCGTGGAGTGTGGTGCGATCTGACTCGAAGCCCACGTTGAGCAGCGCCGACTGCACGCCGCCATAGCCGAAGATGTAGAGCCAGTCGTTCACCCAGCCACCGAGCTGAAGATGGGCGTCCTGCAGCAACACACGACTCACTTGCTTGTCCACGAGTCGATAGCGTGGGTCTTCGCTGCTCGCCAGGGCCAGATCGCTCGTATTCGGGCAGTCGTCGCACAGAAACACCCCCTGCTGCACTGTGCTGAGATCCATCCCCAGCCCGAGGGAGATGTTCACCGCGCCGCGCTTGGGCGTGAGGTGCAGTCGCATGCTGCCACCGAGCCGGGCGACGCCGGCGCGGTCCGCTGCGGGGATGTCCTGGACCCCGGCGACGTTGGCTCGGGCCGACTCGTAGGTGCCATAGGTCGTACGCCCGGCGATCTCGAGGTAGTCCGTGACCCCGACGGCGAGGCTGCCCTGCATCTGGAACGTGGGGGTGAGGGTGCCGGGATCACCTTCCTCGGCGCCCTCGGGGAACACCATGTCCTGCTGAGATTCCGTGGCGATGCCCCCCTGAAGCCTGACTTCGCCGGGCTTCAGGGGGGCGCCCAGCTGAGAGGGAGCCGCGGGGGCGGGGGCGACGAGGGTCCTTCGGATCGCCGTCGCAGGGGCCGAGCACCCTATCTGGTACAGCGTGAGGGTCGCGAGGGTCAGCATCATCCACCGGTACATGTGCAGCTCCTGAGTTCAGATACACAGGAGCTGTGCACAGCGAGGGCCAGCTCGGAGCGCCTTGAATATCAGTGTGTTAGGCAGACTGTGTGAACTCGGGTTCGTGGGCGGGTGTCACCGAGCGTCCGCAACCTGCGGCACCCTCAAACGTGGGCGCAGCGACCTTGCACGCTCAACCAGCCCTTTTGCCCTGGGGCCAGAGCCTCGGCGTCGAGGCCAGCGCGGAGAAGCTCCACCACGGGATACTCCATGGTCAGCGGTCCTGCGGGGGTATTCACGGTCAGGTGATAGCGGGCGCCTTCGAATCGGCGGCGGCGGATGGCTACAGGCACGCCGGCGCTCTCGCTCAGAGACAGCTGAAGTTGCTCGGGGCGCACCACCACTGTGATGGCGCTCTGAGCGGCGTCGAGCAGTTGCACCGGCCCGAGGGGGGTTTGAGCTGAGTCACCTCGCCCCTCACCTTCGAGGAAGGCGGCTTCTCCGGTGAGGTTGGCCACAGTGGCTGTGCGGGGGTGGCGGTAGACCTGCTCCGGGGTGTCGAGCTGCAGGAGCGTAGAGGGCTGGCCTTCTCCGAGGGGCCCCAGCACCGCCACTTGATCCGCGAGGCCCAGGGCCTCTTCTCGGTCGTGGGTCACCAGCAGGGCGCCCACTCCCGTGGCGCCGAGCAAATCTTTGATCTCGGCGCCGAGGCGCATGCGCAGCGCCGCGTCGAGGTTGGCGAAGGGTTCGTCCAACAGCAGCAGCTTGGGCCTGGGGGCCAGGGCTCGGGCCAGAGCCACGCGCTGCTGCTGCCCACCAGAGAGAGCCGCCGGTCGGCGATCCCGGAGATCGCTCAAGCCCACCTGCTCGAGCATCTCTTCCACACGGGGCGTGCGATCAGGACCCTTGGCCAGCCCAAAGGCCACGTTGTCGAAGACCGTCATGTGCGGAAACAGCGCGTAATCCTGAAACACCATGCCCACGCCGCGACGTTCTGGAGGCAGCAAGGTTTTGCCGCCGTCGCACACACACTGCCCGCCGACGTCGATGGCGCCCACGGTGGGCTGAACGAAGCCTGCTGCGGCGCGGAGCAGGGTGCTCTTGCCCGAGCCGGAGACACCGAGCACCCCCATCATCGAGCCCGGGGCCAGGGTGAGGGAGACCCCCGTGAGCACCTGGGGCCCCTTGGCGTAGGTATGGCCCAGATCCCGGCACGCCATCGCTGGCGTGTGCGTGTTCGCCTCAGGCATGACGCCTCCACTTGAGCAGGAGCAGCTGGGCGGTGAGGGCCACTGCCAGCAAGATCAGCCCCGCGAGGCCCACGTCGGGGAGGGCGCTCTCGTTGCTGTGATCGAAAATGTGAAAAGCCAGAGTCTGCTGATGGCCGAGGGGGGCCAGCATCAGGGTGATGGGCAGCTCTTTCATCAGCGAGACGAAGACCAGCATCGAGCCCGCGGCGATGCTCGGCGACAGCGCCGGGAGGGCCACGGCCTTGAGCCGGCGCCAGGGCCCCGCGCCGAGGCTGCGGGCCGCCTCTTCTTGCCTGAGATCCATGGCCAGCACCCCAGGCTTGAGGGCGCCGTAGCCCTGAGCGAGGAAGCGCATGACATAGCCCAGCATCAAGAACACGCCCGCCGCTTCGAGGCCACTGCTCACGCCGTCACCGCCCTCGAAGGCCCTCAGCGCCGTGACCAGCTGCAGAATCCCGAAGGCCACCAGCACGCCGGGCACCGCGCTGGTGAGGTAGGTGCCATGCTCGATGATCGAAGCCAGGGGATCAGGGCTCCCTGGGCCCCGTGGCGGCCGCGCTGCGCGCCAGGCGGGCATCAGGGCCAGGGCGATGGTGAGGGCGGCCCCAACGCCGCTGAACAGCAGCGTGTTGAACACCGGGCCCCAAATCTCGGAGAACTCCACCCCGTAGTACAGCCCCTTGCCCAACCAGACCGAGAGGGCCACCACGGGGAGTATCACACCGAAGCCGATGAGCAGCCCCTGGAGCAGCCATGTGCCCCAGAGCGGCAGGCCCGCGAGGGGGCTGCGGTCGCCAGCGCGGTGCACCACCACGCTCCGCTCTGCCTGCAGGCGCCCCTGGAGCCGCCGCGCCCCGATGAGCAGCGGGAGCACCACGACGATGAGGCCGAAGCCCATGACTACAGCGTCTTTGGCGTTGTAGTCCTGGGCTTGATACAGGGCCCAGGTGAGCACCTCGCAGTCGAGGATGGCCACGGCGCCGAAGTCGCTGATCACGTAGAGCATGACCAGCACCATGGCGAAGGACCACGCAGGCCTCAGGTGCGGCACGTACAGGGCGGTGAACCGTCGCCATGGGGAGGCGCCGAGGCTACGGGCGGCTTCTTCCACCGATTCGGGGAACCGGCTCAGGGCCGCCCCCACCAACAAGTGCACATACGGCACACACGAGATGGTAAGCACCATCACCGCGGGCCAGAACCCGGTGAAGCGCCCCGTGAGGCCCAGGGGGGATCCGAGCCAGCCGTTGGGGGCGAAGACCTCGCGGATGATGGTGGCGAGCAGGTAGCTCGGCACGGCGAGGGGCAGCATCGACAGCACCCCGAGGATCGCCCGCCCTCGATACCGGGTGCGGTGCTCTACCCAGGCGAGCCACGTGCCCAACACCAGGCTGAGGGCGCACACGATGGCGGCGAGGGCCAGCGAGCGGCCCATCTGCGGCACAATGCGCTCGAAGCCGATGGGGGGCACGTCGAAGAGGCCCGGCGGGCGCTGCCAGGTGAGCACCATGCCGGCGAGTGGGAGCAGCACCAGCCCCAGAAGAGGCAGGGCGCCAAGGGTGGAGGGCGCCGGGCGCCGGGGAGAGATCACGGGCGGGGGTTCACTTCATCAGCTCGAGCTTGTTGAGCACCGCGAGGGTCTTGGGCAGATCGATGAGGTGCTTCTGGTCCACCTGGACCAGCTTGTCGCTCAGCGGGGGCACGTTGGGGCTCAGGGCCACGCCGGGGCGGGTGGGGTACTCGTACACCTTCTCGGTGAAGTACTTCTGGGCCTGCTCGCTCACGAGGAAGCGCGCGAGCTTGAGGGCGGCCTCCTTTTTCTTGCTGCTGGCGAGCACGCCGGCGCCGGCCACCATCATGAGGTTGCCGGCGTCGCCCTTGGCGAAGCTGTGGTTGGCGGCCTTGAGGCTGGGATCAGCGGCCTTGAGCTTGTGCAGGTAGTAGTGGTTGACCCAACCGATGTCGATCTCGCCGCTGGAGACGGCCTTCACCTGAGGCGAGTTCTTGGGGTAGTGCACGGCCTCCTGGGCCTTCATGTCAGCGAGCCACTTCTCGGTGGCCTCTTCGCCCCACAGGTGGCGCAGGGCACTCACGTGGGCCTGGAAACTGCCGTTCTTGGGGGCCCAGCCGAGGCGACCCTTGTACTTGGCGTTGGGCAGATCTTTGAGGCTGGTGGGCAGGTCTTCGGGCTTGAACTTCTCGGGGTTGTAGACGAGCACCCGGGCGCGGCCGCTGGTGCCCACCCACTTGCCTCCGGCGTCGCGGAACTGCGGCTCGACCTGATCGAGCAGATCCTGGGGCAGGGCGTCGAAGATGCCCGCCTGGGCGAGCACACCGAGGTGGCCGGAGTCCTGAGCGAAGAACACGTCGGCGACGCCGTTGGCCCGCTCGGTGGCGATGGTGTTGGCGAGGGCCTGGGTGCTCTTGCCGTAGCGCACCTCGACCTTGATGCCGGTGCTGGCGGTGAACTGCTCGAAGAGGGGGGCTACGAGGCTGGCGCCGCGGCCGCTGTAGACCACGATGCTTTCGCCGCCCGCTGCGGCCTTGTCGTCGGCCTTGGGCGCTTCACCCTTGGCGTCGGCTGCTTTGGGATCAGCCTTGGGGGCGTCGGCCTTCTTTGTGTCACCCTTCTTTGCGTCGTTCTTGGTGGCGCTGGCGGCCTTGTCGTCGGTCTTGGGGGCATCGTCCTTCTTGCCGCAGCCGGTGAAGGAGGCGAGGGTGACGGCGAGCAGGCCGGCCGTCATCAGGGGGCCACGGGGGCTCCGCAATGCGATCATGGGGTCTTCTCCGAAGACAGGGTGCCTCGCGCCAAGGGCACCGGTTGTGGTTTGGGTGGCGCACTCTAGCAGCGAGATCGGGTGGGGGCCAGAGCTCTGGCATAGGTAAAGTCGCGTGGGGCGCGCCCCTTTCGGGGAAACCTCTTGCAATGAGGCTGCGGATCCATATCCTTTCGGACCGCTCATACTTCGGAGGCGTCCCTGGTCAGTGCCGGTGATGTCTTCGACAGATCTGTAGAGGTGTGGCCCTGATGTTGGGGTCCTCCGTCGGCTGATCTGGAATCCGACACACGACCGCCACAGAGCGGCGTGGAAAGGTAAGCGAGATGTCGCGATTCACTGGCCCCCGCGTCAAGGTCATGCGTGCCATGGGCCTCGACCTGCCCGGTCTCTCCCGTAAGTCCATCGAGCGCCGCCCCTTCCCCCCCGGCGTGCACGGTGGCACCCGTCGCCGTAAAGAGTCGGTGCACGGCATGCAGCTCAAAGAGAAGCAGAAGCTGCGCTACAACTACGGCGTGAGCGAGCGCCAGATGCGCCGCTACGTGCTCGAGGCCCGTCGCAGCAAGGACGAGACCGGTTCGAAGCTCCTGGAGCTCCTCGAGCGTCGCCTCGACAACGTGGTGTTCCGGGCCGGCTACGCCCCCACCATCCCCGCCGCTCGCCAGCTCATCAACCACGGCCACTTCCGCCTCAACGGCCGCAAGGCCAACGTGGCCTCGATCCGGGTGAAGTCCGGTGATGTGATCGCCCCCCGCGAGCGCAGCATGAAGGTCGCCGTGATCACCGAGTCCATGGAAGGCCTCCGCATCGCCCGCCCTGACTGGGCTTCGGTGGAAGCCAACAAGCTCGAGACCACCATCACCTCCCTGCCCGATCCCAACTCGGTGCCCTTCGAGGTCGATGTCCAGCTCGTGGTGGAGTACTACGCCAAGCGCCTCTGATGGCTCCGGGGCTCCGGCCCCGTGGGCGGCCGCCTGCGCTGCGATCCGCGGTGTCTGGGCGGCGCTTCCCTCCTCGACGATGCTTCCAGCATCGCCTGCGGGTGCATCACCACCCAGACACCACGCCTCACAAAGGCATTTGCCGACGCAGTCGACCACCCTCGTGGCCTACGCCCCTCCGCGGTGCCCTCTGTGGCCTGGGTGGTTGGTGTAGAGGGGCTGGTGTGTATTTTTTTGTGGTTGAGGAGGTCTGGGTGTGAGTCTTTGGATGGTCGTTGCTGGGGTATATCTCGTCATGAGCGTGGTGAGCTTTGTAATGTACGCCTGGGACAAGCGCGCGGCGACGAAGGGGCACCGGCGTACGCCTGAGAAGACACTGCACTTGGTGGATCTGCTTGGCGGTTGGCCCGGAGGCTGGCTGGCCATGCGCACTGTGCGGCACAAGACCCAGAAGCGCTCGTTTCGGATGGTCTTCTGGGCCACGGTGGCACTTCATGTACTTGGGTGGGGCGGTGTGATTTGGTGGATGAGCACCTGAGGGCTCAGCCCAGTGGCTGATCCTTCCAATGCTCATCTTCCGCCTTGCACTGCGCCTCGCCTTTGAGGTTGCGGAACCAGAACACATAGAGCCCCACAGCAGTCACCGCGGCGATGCTGCCGAAGATCCCCACCTTGCTCCAGTCGTGGAACACGAAGGCCATCGAGGCGATCAGCACACAGATCTGGAACGGCACCGCGCACAGCAACGCCAGCTTGTCGTTGCGCTTCTCGCGGGTGCGGCGGGCTTGCTCCTCCGTCGAAATCAGACCTGACTCCAGCACCTTGGCCCGGTAGCGGCTCCAGGCCCCCCAAGGGTCGATCTGAGCGCAGAAGCGCACCAGCACCGGCTCAGGTGTCGGCGCCGTGAGCAAGGTCACCGCCACCGCGCACAGCAGCGACGTGCCCAAAATCGTGGGGAACGACACGTACAGCGGCAGCTCCAGAACCGTGTTGAAGATCGGGGCCACGATGATGCCCGCGGCGGTGCCGCCGGCGAAGCCGTAGCCGTTGAAGCGGGGCCAGTACCAGCGCAGGAACAGCGGCATGAACAGGCCCGCTCCAAGGCCCATGGTGATGAGATCCCAGATCTGGTTGATGTTGGGCACAATGGCCGCCAGGCCTACCCCGCCGACACACAGGCCCACCGTGGCCCAGCGAGAGACCCGCATCAGCTGCTCACCCGTCGCCGACGTGTTGATGTAGCTCTCGTAGATGTCTTTCACCACGTACGAGGCGCCGGCGTTGAGCGTGGAGTCGAAGGTGGACATCGCCGCGGCGATGAGGCCCGCGATCACGATGCCGCGTATGCCGTCGGGGAGCATCTGGGCCAGCACCGTGGGCAACACCTGCTCGGGATCATTGCTGATGAGCTCGGCGCTGGCGCCACCCTGGGCCAGCAGGCTGTAACCCAGCACCACCAGACCCGCCACCATCGTCCAGCGGAAGATCGAGAGCACGATGCTCTCGAGGGTGAGCAGGCTGGCCTCGCGCTCAGAGCGGGCAGCGAAGAAGCGCTGGTCGGTGTAGCCGCCCACACCCCCCATACCTTCGATCATCGAGCGGCCGATCCACATGATCACGCAGATGCCGAAGAAGTCGAAGATGGGGGCCCAGGCCTCGGGATTCTTCGCCGCCAGCATCGCCCCCGATCCCCCTGTGGGTGAGTCGAGGTTCAGGGTGAACATCCAGTCGGGCAGGTTGACCTCGGGGGCCAGGGCGAAGGCCTTGATGGTGACGTAGATCGCCGTGAAGGTGAGCAGCACCATCTGCACCACGTCGGTGAAGACCACCCCGTAGAGCCCCGAAAGCAGCGTGTAGAACAGGCCGATGGCCACCATGAGGGTGGTGCACATCAGCTCCGCGGCCTCGATGGGGGGCATGCCGAAGGCGTCACCGATGCCTGCGGTCATCCCTGCCGTGGCCCCCAGCTCGTGCAGCGGGATGAAGGTGACCAGGAACTTTCCGGCCCCCTTGGAGAAGTAGATGATCATGCCCAGCGATAGGGTCACGTTGGCCACGGCGCTGAGCAGGTGGGCCGAGCGGCCCTGACGATCCGTGCCGAAGCGCAGCTTCATCCACTCTGCGCTGGTCATCACCCGGCTGCGCCGCAGCCACTTGCCCAGGAACACCATCAAGAAGGCCAGGGAGAGCCCCACGCCCCCGCGCATCTCCACCAGAAACCCCTGGTAGCCCATGCCGAAGACCACCGCCACGATGATCATCGTGCCGCTCATGTCGAAGTTCGACGTCGCCGTGGAGATGCCCAGCACCCACCACGGAATCTTGTTGCCGCCGAGGAAGTAGTCCTCGAGGCCTTGAGAGGCCATCCGGCTCATGATGGCCCCAATGGCGGTGACCGCCACGAGGAAGCCCACGATGATGATGACGTCGATTGTGGCGAGGGCGGAGGGGGAGGCACCGGTCGTCAAGGCGCTTGTGGCTGTCTCCATCAGGGCTCCTCAGCGGGGTGTGGGGTGGTGTGGTCCGATCACCACTACCACACTTGCCACACTGAATCGCAGAGGGTCTCCATGGCATGTCGGTGACGGGGGGCAGGCCTCTCGGCGACGAGCACACCACAGAGACGGACCTGTCTCGACGCTCTCATCTGCTCCAGACGACGACGGAGATCAGGCGGGCTGGTAAAGCGGCCGTCGCTGATCAGGAGAATGTCTGCCTGGGCCCAATGGGTCGTCGCCGCGACATCTTCCAAGGCAGCCCGAATGGCGGGCGTGATGTCCGTTGTGCCGGTGAAGGGGCGCTGTAGACAGCGCAACACGCCTTCAAAGCCCTCGGCGGTGAGGGCCAGCGGGTGGCGCTCGAGATCCCGAGGCCCTGAGAAAGCGTAGAGCATGCAGCGGCGGCGTTCTTCATGGGCCAGCTTCAACGCCGAGATGATCAGCGCCCTCGCTCGATCGGCTGGCTCACCGTGCATCGAGCCCGAACGGTCGAGGCAGATGATCACCGGTCCGCTCTCGTCCTTGGCGATGTGGGCTTCTGGTTGGTCCTGAGGGGTGTGTGTGCCTTCGATGCTTGGCAGATGAGCGCGATGGTGGGCCAGGAGTGCGCCGCTCGCACGCCGAGCGTGCCAGAGCAGTCTCAAGCGTGGATGCAGCAGCCCAATGGCCTCAGAGGGCAACATGCGCCCGGGATCATCGGTCCGGGTCAGGCCGTGCACCGTCGCCTGGGTCCGGACCTCGTGGTGGGGCCGTGAGGTGGTGGCTCGACTGAGCGCCTGCAGCAGGCCCGCCCCTGCTGCGACGGTCACACCCTCGTGCCCTCGGCCCAGGCTGGCGAGCAGGCCCCGGAGCGCCCCGAGGGCCACCTGCGCGTCAGCGACGGCTTCGAGGGTGTGCCACACCCGTTGTTGGGCGAGCTGCACAGCCACCAGAGGGGACAGGCCGAGGGCTGCCGCTGCCCCATCGAGGGCCTGAGAGAGCGTGCGCCAGGCGTCGACCACAGGCTGCCACCGTCTGAGGAGCGCGGCTTGAGCCCGCTGCCGAGCCCACGCACGTTGCCATACTGAAGCCCCCGAGCTCTGGTGATAGAGCGACACCGCCCTCAGATAGCTCTCGGTGATGGCGTTCGCCATGACGGGTTGCCCATGGGCGAGGGGCAGCACATCACTCAGCACGTGGTTGAGTCGGCGACGCAAGGGCGAGCCGGGCCAGCTGTGTGTGTTGCGATCTGTCGTGCCCTCGATGGCGCACTTGAAGAAGGCCGAAGTGGCCACCAGCCGAGCGGCGAGATCACCCTGTGGATGGGTGAGGGCTTGAGCCCAGACGCTCGGGCTCAAATCAGGTGGAGGCGTGACCCCACTGAACTCATCCGCCCACATCGTCTGCAGGATCGATGACGGCTGGCCCCAGCGGCATGTCGATGAAACCCGATCTGATTTCAGCGAGACGCTTGAGTGATTGCTCGAGGTGCCCCTGGCGGGTGTGCAGTTGCCGTGTGAGCTCTGAGATGCGATCTGCGCCAAGCCAGAGGTGGTCATGGTGGGCGTTGGCCTCGGCCATGAGCGTGTGCACCTCGCCCATGGTCGACTTGAGGGTGCTGCGCAGGGCGTCGAGCTGGCGGAGTGCCTCTTGCTGCTCTCGACCTGTGAAACCACCAGGGGCCACGAGGGGGTCGTGATCACCCGTCTCCAGCGCCATGTTCTCCGGATCGGCGAGATAGACCTGCAGCGGAATCCGCATGCCCTCCTGGTACACGAAGGCATGTTGCCCCACCTTCATGGCCATACGATGCAGCCCCTCTTCGGTGAGCACGCGTTGCTGCAGTCGGGGATCGTCACGCTCCACGTCAGGGGGAAGAAAGAGCGCATCACCCTGGGCTGTGGTGCGCTGTCTGGGCCCTCGGGCCTCGAGGGCCGGGCGGCCGTGCAGGTCGACGTAGAGAGGCTCGCCCTCCGGGCTCACCGCCTGCGTTGTGCGGCTGCGGGCCTGGGTGAGGCGCTCTGCCCAGGCTTCGAGGGCCGCGCCTGTGAGCGTCGTCGCCCCCCGGGCACCGAGTCGGTGGGCGTACCAATCGGCGATCAGACGTTGTGTCTGCTCGGTGTCGCCGATGCAGTAGGGCAGCAGCACGCCCTCCCACACCGTGACCTCGCGCTGACCTTCGGTGAAGGCCGCCACTTTGAGCAGCCCCACGATTCGGTGCCAGCGGCGGTCGGAGACATAGATGCCTTCACTGTGCAGGTGCTGCCGAAGCGCGATCAGCAGATCCATCAGTGCTGGAGAGAGGGAGAGCTGGTTGGCCTCGGATTGAATCAGGGCAGGGGCATCGAGGGGCAGGGGAGCCACCGTGAGAGGGTTGCGAGGGGCGCCATGGGCGTCGATGAGGGTCGCGAAGCCTTCAGCGCTGATGGGCTCGAGACACAATCGCATCAGAAAACGATCAGCGAGCGCCTGAAGCGCTTCACCCTCAGGACGCTCGTTGCTGGCGCCGACGAGGGCGATGAGTGGGCACTGCACCACTGAGGTGCCGTTGTGAAATATGCGCTCGTTGAGCAGAGAGAGCAGGCTGTTGAGCACCGCACTCCCCGATTTGAAAATCTCATCGAGGAACCCCACATGGGCTGTGGGCAGGTAGCCTTCGATCTGTCGGCTGTACTCGTCGCGCTCCAGGGCCGAGAGGGCGTAGGGGCCAAACAGCTCTTCGGGTACGGTGAAGCGTGTGAGCAGTCGCTCGAAGCTTCGACCGTCTTCAAAGGCTGAGGTGAGTCTGCGGGCGAGCTCGCTCTTGGCGGTGCCCGGCGGACCGAGGAGCAGAGTGTGCTCGCCGGCGAGGGCGGCGAGCAGCGTGAGCTTGAGCGTGTGCGTACGTTCGACGAGACCCTCGCTGAGGCCCTGCACGAGGGCGTTCAGCATGCCCTTCCAGGGCGTCGATGGCGTCGATGCGCTCAGTCCTGACCCTCCACGAGCTCGACCAGGGACTGCACACGGCGGTGACACTCGATGGGGTGACGCAGATGGCGCTGACGGTGGACCGTATAGCGATTACGCCGGCCTTCTTTGATGATCTCGATGTATCCACCCTCGTGCAGGTCGTGCACGATGCGCTGTACCGCCCTCTCAGTCACGCCCACCGACACGGCGACATCCCGTAAACGCACTTCGGGATCCTTCGCCAGGCACAGCAGCACATGGGCGTGGTTGGTGAGAAAGGTCCAGCCCGAGGGCCGATCCTGGGCCTTTGTCTTCGAGGCGTCATCTTGGCTCATGTGCCGGTTATACAAGCCTGTAGTGCACAGGACAATTCAAGAGGACCTCTCAGGGTTGGTCCAAACCGGAGGTCCTTGAATCACAGAATGATTTTTTGAGGGGCAAGAAATGGCGGGGCGGGCACACCTGCATGAGCAGATGATCAGGAGTTGGCGGCCCGAGCGGCCTCAGCGGCCTGAGTGTTGCCGATTTGCTGAACGGCGGTGCGCAGCTGGTCGACGGCGTTGAGCTCGGACTCGAGCAGCTTCACCCCATCGAGCATCCACTCGGCGATGCGGGGATCAGCAAGGCGGTAGAAGCGATGACGGCCGCTCTTGCGCTGAATCACGAGGCGACGGGCTCGGAGGAGGGCGAGGTGTTGAGACACCTGTGACTGGCTCACTCCGAGGAACCCCTGAAGCGTGCTCACATCCTGCTCACCGTCTCGGAGTGACTCGATGATTCGAATACGTTGCGGGTGGGCCAGGACGCCGAGCATGTCGGCGAGCTCACGTGCGATGAATTCCCATGCCATGGAGTGCACCTTCTCTTGCGATGACCTCCGCCAGTCTAACGGGGAGGTGATGGTTTGTCGAATGTTGTCTCAGCACCATGTAAGGATGTTTGACCGTATCCAGAGGTCGCCACAAAACTTCAAAAAGTGGCCTCATTGGACAGATAGAGCGCCATGAAGCGCATCTGGTTGCAAACATTTCGAGCCGTGCATACAGATATATTCGAGCGAGACACCCTACGTCTTGAGTTTTTTTGTTTATGGTTTGTTTATGGTTGCGTTCAGGTATACGCATCCAGATATGTCTATGTTGTTGTTTGCAATGAGGAATGATGTCTTAAGAGAAGCTCTGTACAGGGTGGGTCAGGAGGCATTCCAGAGCCGAGCCCGGAGGCCTGACGCACGTTCGATGCCGCGCTTGATGCTCGCCCGGATCACCTCGGGTGGGGCAAAGAGGGTGACCTGTTTACGGGCGCGGGTCACCGCAGTGTAGAGCAGCTCACGGGTGAGGATGGGGCCGTCGATCTCGGGCAGCAGCAAGACGACGTGGTCGAACTCGCTGCCCTGACTCTTGTGCACGCTCATGGCGAACACCGTCTCGTGGGGCGGCAGGCGTGCAGGGGCAAAGGGGCGGGGGGCTTCCTCACCGGGGAACCACACCCTCAACGCGTCGTCATGATCCGCAGATGGCATGGCGACGCCGATGTCGCCATTGAACACGCGCTGTGTGTAGTCGTTGCGCGTGATCATCACTGGCCGGCCATCGTACCAGCGACCCGACATGCGGATGCGCCCCTCTCGCATCAAGACCTGCTCCACCTGCCTGTTCACCGTCTCTACACCGCGATGCCCTTTGCGGTAGGCGCACAAGATGCGGAATCGGTCCAGAGCGGCCAGACGACTCACCGGATCAGTGGCGGCGAGGGCAGGGTCGAACTCTCGCAACACGGTCTCGGTGAGCTGTGGGCCGAGGCCAAAGCCCTCGTCGAGGGGGCGGAGAGTGACATCGGGGTGCTCCGGGTCGAGCAGGATCTCCAGGGCCCGCTGGTCATCACCGGCGTTGATGGCCCTGGCCAGCGCACCGATGCCGCTGTCGTCGCCGAATCGCCAGCTGCGTTGCAGGTGCACGATGGCCCGGGCGATGGGGCTCTCGGCGGGTGCCTCACTGCCTGCTTCGGCGTCGCTCGCCTCAGGGGCGGTGCAGATGTCACCGAGGATGGCGCCTGCCTCCACCGAAGCCAGCTGGTCCTTGTCGCCGAGCAGGATCAGGCGTGCCCCGGTGGGCACAGCGCTCACGAGGCGAGCCATCAACGCGAGATCCACCATCGAGGCTTCGTCGACGAGCACGACATCGGTGGCCAGGGGGTTGCCTGCGTGGTGACGGAACCGTGTCCCCGTGGGGCCCAGCGGACCCAGCGTGCGGTGGATCGTCGCTGCCTCTTCGGGGATCAAGGCGATGACCTCCGGGGGCATGTCGAGGCGGGCCTTGGCCCCCTTGATCGAGTCCACCATCCGGGCGGCGGCCTTGCCTGTGGGCGCGAGCAGGTGAATCCGGGGCACGGGCAGTCGATGAATGAGCGCACGCTGGATCAACAGGGCGAGGATCTTCACCACGGTGGAGGTCTTCCCCGTGCCCGGGCCGCCAGAGATCACGCAGAAATGGCGGCTGAGGGTGCGGCGAGCGGCGATGCGCTGCCAGTCCTGTTCGCCGGGTGCCAGGGCCTCTGGCCTGGGGAACAGCCGGCCCAGGCCTGCCTCGAGTACAGGGTCGTCCGTGGGCTCGTGGTGAGCTGCCCGGGCGAGCAGGGTCTCGGCGAGGCGCTCCTGGTGGTCGTAGTAACGCCGCAGGTAGAGCCGGTGGGCATTGTCGAGCACGAGGGGGGCGATCTCGGTGATGCCACCTTCATGGGTGTGGGTGGCCACCGATGAGGTGTCGACGAGCGGGCTCGCCACGAGGGCGGCGAGCCACGTGTCGAGATCGGGCCACGCGTAGTCGGGGAGTGGATCGGCCTCGCCGATGGCCACTGTGTGCCCCGCCACCTGAGGCAGCTCGAGGCACACGTGCCCATGGCGGGTCTGTCGACTCACCAGCGCTGCGGCGAGGGCCACGGGATCGTCCGGCGCCTCGGAGATGGCCTTGGGGGCGATGTGGTGCAAGCTCCGGGCGAAGTGCAGATCGAGGGCGTCGAAGATCTCTGCCTCACCGAGCACGTCGAGGGTGGCGGGCTTGGGGCTCACGTCAGGCTCCCGTGGGGGTCAGTTGATGGATCGAAGGGTCTGCGAGGGTGGCGGAGAGGGTCTCGATGAGTCGCCGTGGCGGACGATCGGCGAAGACGCCGTGGGTGTGCCCCGAGTCGGGGTGCATCCCCCGAATGAACAGGTAGTAGGCGCCGCCGAAGTGGGTGTCATAGTCGTAGTGATCGAGGCGCACCTTCAGGTGGCGATGCAGGGCCACGGCATAGAGGTGGTACTGCAGAAAATAGTCCCCCTCTATCATCGCCTCCACCATGTGCTCTTCGGTGTAATCCGAATAGGTCTCGCCGAGATGGTTCGACTTGTAGTCCACCACGTACCAGAGCCCGTCGTGCTCGAAGACGAGATCCATGAAGCCCTTCATGAAGCCCTCGAGGGGTACGAAGCGCATGGCCTCGAGGCGATCGATGTAGGCCGTGGGGACCTTCGACTCCGGCGCCGCCCGGAAGGCTGCGGCGAGGGCAGGCCCCGTGAGCCGGGCAGGCTCTGGTCCTGGCGCTGAGGGCGGGTGATGGGCCACGGGCAGCACGAAGGGCAGCTCGTCGAGGCGTTTGCTCTGGGGCAGCTGCCGCAGAGTGAGGGCCTCAGGGCCCGCGTGCAGGGGGGTATCGAGAGAGGCGGACAAGCCTTCAGCGACGATGGGGCCCCACTCGTCCTGATCGTAACCGAAGCGACGCAAGCGCTCCCGGGCGACGCGCTCGAGCTCCTCAGTGCCGGGGATCTGGAAGTCCGACAGCTCATAGATGGCGTGCAGCATGGTCCCTGGCCTGGCCCCCTTGGGGAAGTCGGCGAGGATCACCCGAGGGCCCTCCGGGGCCTCTTCGGGGTTCAACACAGCGTGTACATCGAGTGCAGGGGCCTCAGGCTCGTCGTCGTGAATCGCCAGATCGACGTCGGCGACGGCGTGGGCGTCCGCAGAGACCACCAGCCCCGAGAAGCTGCTCATGCGCCAGAAGTTCTCTTCGATGCGATGGATGGGTCGGGCTCCGGTGAGCCCCGAGGACGCCCTCCGTGGCGCATACGGAGGCGCAGGGGTGAAGTTCAGGGCCCTGACTTCCACAGCGGGCAGCCCCACGTCGCCCTTCGACGCCTGTACGAGACGCTGCAGATCGCGGCGGATGCCGTCGTCGTCGAGGGCCTTGAAGCGGGCGCGGGTGGCCTGATTCACCGGGTGGTGCCCCATGCCGCTCGGGTTCATCGGCGGCAGGGTGGCGGCGTCGTCAGGCTGGTGAATCAAATGGGCCAGAGGTGAGCCCTCGGCCCCCTCGAAGGCTCCCCAGATGAAGGTGCAGGCGTGCTGCGCCCGGGTGAGGGCCACATAGGCGAGGCGCAGGCTCTCGGCGTGGGCCTCCCAGCGCGCTTGTTGCAGATGCACCTCGTGGTCGCTCGAGCCCAGATCGAGCTTCAGTTTGTGCCCGTCACGCGGATCGTGGAACCGCAGCCAGGTTTGATCAGCGGCGAAGAGGTCGCTGCCGTCCCACAGGTAGGGGCAGTACACGATGGGGTACTCGAGGCCCTTGCTCTTGTGCATCGTCAGGATGCGCACAGCTTTGGTATCGCTCTCGAGGCGCAGCTGCGTGCTCTCCGGAGGCAACCCTGCCCGGGCGGGGCCTACGGCCCGTACATCCGAGAGCCAGTAGATGAGGCCGGTCATGCCCAGGCGCTGCTCCGTAGAGACCTTGTGCAGCAGCTCGGCGAGGTGCAGGTAGTTCGTCAGGCGGCGCTCGCCGTCCACCCAGGCCAGCAGACGGCGCTGAACACCGAGCGTGTCCATCATGCGGCGAAAGGCCTGGATGAAGCCGGCGTCGCGCCAGATCTCGTGCCACGCCTGAAAGCGCTCCAGCCACTCGTCCCACTGCCCCTCGCCCTCAGGGCCCGAGAGCGCCAGCAGATCTCCGGCGTCGAGGCCCACCAGGGGGGTGGTGAGGGCCACCTTCACCCGGTTGGCGTGGCCCGGATCTGCCAGAGCCTGCATGACCCGGCTCAGCTCCTCAGCTTCTGGCGTCTCCAGCACGCTGGCCTCACCCTGCAGCACGCTGGGGATGCTCAGCGCCCGCAGGGCCTTTTGAATCTGCGTGCCCTGAACGTTCTTGCGGACCAGCACCGCCACGTCGCCGGGCTCCACCGGCTCTTCGTCGCCGTTCTTCTTCTTGAGCGTAGCCTTGCCGTTGAGCAGGCGGGCGATCTCCGAGGCCACGACATCGGGGATGCGCTCCTCGGCCCAGCCTCGCTTGATGGGCTTCTCTTCAGGGAGCGGATCTTTACGCTCGAGGAACAACACCCTCAGGGGTGGCCGCTCGGCCTGGTCGCCGCCGAGGCGATCGAACGCTCGGGGGCTGTGCTTCACCGGGGTGAAGTCGATCTTCGGGGTGAGGAACGGATCGACGGCGAGGCCAAAGAGGGCGTTGAGCCCACGGATCAGCGTCGGATCGGAGCGCCAGTTGGTGGCCAGGGTGTAGCCCTCGCCCTCAGCATCGTCCACGGCCTCCAAGTAGGCGAAGATGTCAGCGCCGCGGAAGGCGTAGATGGCCTGCTTTGGATCCCCGATCATGAACATGGGGATCTCGGCGTCGTGGAACAGCGTGCGGAAGATGTTGTACTGCGTCGGATCTGTGTCCTGGAACTCGTCGATGAGGGCCACCTTGTAGCGGCCCTGGATCGCCCGGGCGAGGGCATGACGCCCCTGAGACTTCTCCCGCATCAGAGCGTCTTCGAGCTGTTGGAGCAGATCGTCGAAGGACTGCGTGTGGTGCACGTGCTGGCGGCGCTTGAGCTCCCGCACGGTGTAGTCCCGCAGGTCGAGCTTGAACTGCAGCAGCCTGATCTCGAGGGCCTCGCGCAGGGCCTCACCGGCCTTCAGCAGATCAGCGCAGGCATCGAAGAAGGCGTGGGTGGGGGTGGTCTTCTTGGCCTTGGTGCAGCTGGTCAGCTCGTCGGGCGTGAACCGCGAGAACCGGTCGAAGAGGCTCGGCGTCGGCGGTGGCGCTCCGAAGAGCAGGGCGTCCATGGCCACGAGCCATTTGGCCACATAGTCTTTGCGGTACTGCGTACCCTTGAGATCTCCAGCGGTGAGCAGGGCCTCCACCTGGTCTCGGGTGCCGTCGGCCTGCCAGAGCTTCGAAGCGTTGTGCCACGCCGCGCGCCACTCGGTCACCGCCACCTCGTGGGTGTCGTCCGGCGGGGTGTGGGCGGGCAGCACCGGCATCTTGGGCTTGCCCGCCACCCGGGCCACGAGGCCTTGCAGAGTCCGCGGAGTCATACGCTGCTGCTGCAGGTAGCGCACGAAACCCGGGGGGGCCTGATAGGTGGCCCGAGCCCAGAAGTCGTGCACGATCTCCTCGAAGATGGGGCGCTGATCCTGAACCAGCTCGGCGTTGAACATCACCCCGGACTCGAAGGCGTTCTCCTGCAACATGCGCTGGCAGAAGCCGTGGATCGTGAAGACCGCCGCTTCGTCGAAGCGTCGCAGTGCGTCACCGAGTCGCAGGGCGTCGGCTTCGCGGTCGACGCTGGCCTTCGCCAGGGCCACCAGATCGGGGTCGAGATCGTCGTCATCCAGGTCATGGCGCTCGAAGATGCCCAGGCAGTCACCGAGCCGGCTGCGGATGCGATCGCGCAGCTCCGCCGTCGCTGCTCGAGAGAAGGTCACCACCAGTACTTGCTCCACGGGCAGCTGCTTTTCGAGCAGGATGCGCAGGAACAAGTTGGTCATGGTGTAGGTCTTGCCAGTGCCGGCGCTCGCCTGGATCACGTGGGTGCCGTCGAGCTGCACCGTCATCAGTTCGAGAGGTGTAGCCATCAGCGGACCTCCCGATGGGCCAGCAGGGGCGACCAGACCTGGAGCGACAAGTCAGAGAAGCTCGGATCCTGCTCGCCAGGGTACAGCTTCACCCCAGGGCGGAGCGGATCCGAAGTGCCGAGGATCAGCTGGAAGTGCACGTCGTCGGCCTCTCCTGATCGGAATCGATCGAACATCATCTTGCGTGCCCCACCGAGGGCGGTGTCGTGGGCCTCGTCATCAGTGGCCCCTTTGGCTTTCTTCTTCAGGAAGCTCTCGGCGTAGGCGAGCCCCGAGCGGGGGAACAGCCGCAGCGGTCGGGTGAGCCCCAACCGATACAGCCTCAACAGGTCAGCAAGGCAGGCCCAGGAGTCTTCGACAGCGCTGAAGGCCACTGTAGAGGCCTGACCGCCGCTCAGCCCGATGAGAGCCGTCTCTCGGGGGCGGTTCTCTGGGGCGGCGCAGCTGTAGACCACATGGCGGACCCACTGGCTGAGCTGGTGTCTGGCGCTGGGGCGACCAAAGCGTGCCTTTGCCTGACCTTTGGGCCACTGGTCCGGCAGCATGCCCACGAGGCGGGCCTCAGCCCCGGCGCCGAGATTGAGGCGCAGATCCACGGGCAGATCATCGAGAGGGTCAGCCCCGCCCACGTAAGGGGCTGCGGCCCGAGCTACAGAGAGCACTTCGGGCACCAGGCGCTCGTAGGCCAGATGGCCCACGGTGCCGAGGGGAAGCGCGCCGCTCCCTTGCATGGCGTCTCGCAAGGCGGAGAGATCCTGCCCGGCGAGAGCGGCGTCGAGCAATCGCGTGCCCAGCTGATATCGGGCCAGGGCACGGATCTCCATGGGCTCGCGATCTTCGAGAGCGTCTTCTCGACCCCGCACGTTGATGTCGAGCCGGCGCCGGGCGAGGGTGCGCAAGGGTTGAGCGAAGAAGCTGGTGAGATCGTCGAGGCTGACCTCGAGCACCGGCACCTCGGCTGGGGTCGAGCCCCCAATCGCGCCTCCGGGGAGTGGCTCCTCCGCACGTACGAGGAGCCCGGGCACGAAGGGCGGTGGCGGCACACGCGGGCCCCGAACGTGTCGGGCACCGGCGGCGTCGGCAGCGCGATAGCTGAACATGCGCGGATCGTCGGCCTCGGCGCCGAAATACCTGGGGCTGAAGGGCTGCAGCGGGTGCCGCACCACCACCCGGCCACGGATCGCCTCGCGGGCCTGCTCCGCCTGCAGCGCGTTGCGCAGACCCTCGGTGGTCACGCCAGGGGGATCAAAAGACTCGCCGAGGGTGTCGAGCAGCTCGTTGATGACCGGCGAGGGTGGCCGCTCGGTGTTGTCCTGGATACTGCGCCCCGTGTAGGTGATCACCAGCCGACGTCGGGCGCAGGTGAGGGCCTGCAAGAAGGCGTACCGGTCCGAATCTCGGAGCGTGCGATCGCCGAGGCGGGCCTTCCAGGCGATGCGATCGAAGTTCAGGGTGCGCTTCATCCGGGGCCACGCGTCGTCGTTCATGCCCATGACGCAGACCACTTCGAAGGGCACACAGCGCAATGGCCCCAGGGCGCAGAAGGTGATGCCCGACTGGCGGTATCCGAAGGCCTCGCGCCCTTCGGAAAACTCGGCGTTGAGCCGTGCCTGGATCACCTCGAGAGGCACCGGCTGCTCGAAGCCCGCCAGCACCGCCTCCTCACCCATATCGAGGATGATGTGGCGGACCACCTGGCGCTGCCAGTCGTTCTTGTGGGGGTGGCCGATCATGCGTTCCACGAGATCGGCGAGGTAGTCGGACCACTGGGCCGGTGACCGTAGGGCGTCGAGATCGCTCTTCAGGGTGAACAGACTCTCGCAGAAGTCGGCGAACCGGCCCAGCAGAGCGGCGTCTGCCCCTTCCATGTCGTCGAAGGGCAGCACCCCGGAGAACATGGCCCCGCGATCCTCGCCAGCCATGGCGTAGCCCAGCAACAAACGATTGAGGCCGAAGCGCCAGGTGTTCTCATCGAAGCGGGGCTGCCCCTGCTCCACCCGGTGGTCGCCGTTGATGCCCCATCTGATCCCCGCCTCGGCCACCCAGGTGCGCAGGCGATCCATGTCCTCGCCGCCGATCATGAACCGGGTGCGGATCGGCTCGATGCTCAGCAAGTCGAGCACATCGCTCGCCGCCATGCGGCTGCGCAGCGTGTCGATGATGGCCGAGAAGGCGTCGACGGCCTTGTTCGCCGAGCGGAAGCTGCGATCGGTGATCTTGTAGGGCAGGTGTCCGGGTGTGCCTGGCGCCCCTGCGCCGCCGAATACGGCCTCGATGAACGGCGCGTATGTCTCTACATCGGGCATCATCACCACGATGTCTCTGGGGGCGAGGCTGGGATCCTGTTCGAGGGCGAAGAGGATCTGATCCCGCACTGCCTCGACCTCGCGCATGGCGCTGTGGCACGCGTGCACGCCGACGCTGACGTCGCCTTCGGTGAAGGGCAGGGGGGTGGGGCCGGTATCCTCGGTGTCACGAGGGCGGCGGCGGGCGAGGTGCAGGATGTCGGACTGCAATACCCCGAGAAGGGAGTCGCCGAGCGTGCCCAGCTGCGGATCGACGTAGAGCGAGTCGTCGTCTTCTTCGTAGTCCGGGGCGATCTCTTCCAGGGTGCCCTGGAAGTCGCGGCCGAGGCGGCCGAGGGCGGCGAGCATGCGGGGGCCGTCGGTGAACAGGCTCTCGTCGAGGCTCACCGAAACCTCAACCTCGGGATCTCGTACCCGGCGGGCCCGCTCCGATCGCAGATCTGCCCAGTACTCCTGGCTGGGGCTGAGCACGAACAGATGCAACTCGGTGAGCCCGTCGATGGCCTTGAGCATCGACAAAAAGAGCGGGGGCATGGCGCTGATGCCGAAGACGCACACGCGATCGGGCAGCCGGTCGGGCCGCGGGCGCTCGCCGGCGGCGATGGCCTCTGCGGCCTGGGCGAAGGCTCGAGCCTGGGCGGCGAGGTGCACGCTGCCATGGCGGGCTACCAGCGCCCGCCACAAGATCGCCTGCCAGTCTTCCTCGTCTTCACCGGCCTCCCAGTCGAGCATCATCTGGGGCCGGAACACGAGGTAGCTGTAGAAGGTGTCCGCCACCTGAGCGGAGATCTGGGCCTGCTTGATGCCCAGCGGATCGTCTCGCAGATAGTTGTTGAGCACTGCAAAGGGGGCCGTGGCCCGCAGATCGGGCAGCAAGGCCGAGATCGACCACTGCATCACCCGCTGCGTGAAGGGATTGTGCTCGTCGAGATCGAGCACGATGGCGAAGAGCTCTTTGATCAGGTGCCCGAAGAAGGGGAACCTCGGGTTGGCCCAGACCCCGAGGCGGTGGGCCAGCTCCATGGAGAGCCAGTGCTCCAAACCTCGGCTTTCCACGGCGATCAGCTCTGGGAGGAACGGATCACCTTGAGGGCGCGCCACCACCTTGACCAGGGCGTCGAGGAGGGGCTCCATCTGATTGCTGCGGTGCACGTACATGGCTGCACTATAGGCCGGCCACTCCCCGTGGGCGAGTCCTTGATGCCACAGCCCTCATCCCCGCCAGGGCTGCCGCCGAATCATGAAGAGGTCGTCACCGGAACCCCCCACCTCTCGCCCCGAAGAAATGCAATGCTCAGACAGATCTTCGAAGGCTTCAGCCGAAGCAACCGCGTCGAGTCGTCCACCCCCTCCATGTCGCCGGACGATGCGAGTACGCACACCCTCGGCGGGAGCAAGACCGCCCTCGATCCGGGCTACGGGCAAGGCAACTACAGCCTTGATGCCGACGCACTGACCTTCGCTGATCGAGGGGCGTTGGCTCAGCGGGTGGTGGAGCACTTCAAGTCGCCGAGCTATCACCCGCCGAGCCTGCCGCCGGTGGCTGCCCAGATCCTGGGCCTCACCAATCGGGCCGACGTGGAGATCAACGACATCCTGAAGGTGCTCGAGCAAGACGCCGTGCTCACCGCTGAGGCCTTCAAGGTGGCGAGCTCCGCCGCTTACAGCAGAGGCACTGGCCGGCTGCGCACCCTGAGAGACGTGGTCATGCGCCTCGGCCTCGAAGGCCTGCGGAATATGGTCCTCGAGGTGGGCCTCAACATGCGGGTGTTCCGGTGCGCCGAGTATCGCGCCCCCATGGAGCGCTTGAGGCGCCACGCCGTCGCCGTGGGTCAGCTGTCGCGGATCATCTGTCGCTATACCGGCCTCGACGGCGAGTTCGCGTACATGTGTGGCCTGCTTCACGATCTCGGCTTCGCTGCGGCCCTCCTCGCTCTCGGTGAGGAGAACAAGCGTCGCTCGGCGATGCCCCTCGAGGAGGTCTGGCCCGTGCTCGAGGCCGCCCACGAGGAGATCACCGCCATCGTGGCCCGCATCTGGGGGGTGCCCGACGAGGTCATCTGGGCCATCGAGCATCACCACAACATCCAGACCGGGGGGCGGATACACCCCGTGAGCGCCGTGGTCTACCTCGCGGACATGTGGGTGGTTCCCATGGGCTTCGATGCCCTCGAGTCTGCCCAACGTAAGGCCAAGGGCGATTACACCCGGCATCAGACCAAGCAGGGCATGCTCCACGCCATCGAGGTGGTGGGACTCACCACAGAGACGATCAGGTTGATCCGGGATGCCGCCGCCAATGAGCTGGCGGTGGAGGAAGGCTGAGGCCGAAGCGGCCGATCAGCGGCTCAGGGGGGAGCGGGGCCCACCGGGGCCACCGGGGGTGTTCTTCTTCTTGTTCTTGTCGTACTGGCGCTTGACGATGTCCGAGGCCACCTCGCGGCTGCCGAGGCCGAAGGCCAGAGCCAGGGCCAGGCACAGTGCGCCGAAGAGCAGCGCAAAGGTCACCAGAACGAAGTCGGAAGCCACGTTGAGCTGCTGCAGGGCCATGGTCACGGCGAAGACCAGGACTGCGGCGCGGGCGGCGGTGGCCATCCAGCGGGTCGAGGCACCATCCTCGCCCTCAGGGGCCCGGGCGGCGATGAGCTGCTTGACGTAGTTCCCGATCATCAGGCCCACGGCGACGATGAGCGCGGCGACCAGCAGGTTCCACAAGGTGTAATCGAGGAACCGGTACACCAGAGAGGTCCAGGTCTCCAGGTGAAGGTTCTCCAGGACCTGAGCGGTGGCCACCAGGATGATCACCAGCTGCACGATGGCGCCGATGAGGCGGCTGGGGCGATCCACCTTGCCGTTGTCTTCTTCACCCTCGGCGGGCTTGCCCAGGCGGCCGACGCCCACGCCCATCCGCTCCAGGAAGCCGTCGAAGTCCACGTTGGTGAGCAGACCCTCGACGATGTTGCGCACCACGCGGGCTGCGACCACGCCCACGGCGAGGATCAGAGCCGAGACGAGCAGGGCGGGGATGAGATCCCAGAAGCGACCCAGCACACCGCCGAGGGCGGTGCTCAGGGCGTCGAGGCCCAGACGGTCCACGGCGACGGTGACCGCCTGGAAGATGATGATGTAGAAGATCGCCAGGCCCACCACATCGCTGCCCTTGCGGGCGCCGAAGAGCTTGTCGACCTGGACCTTCTCCATGAGGCCGTTGAAGCCCATCGACGAGAGCAGGTTGCTCACCACCGCCTGAGCGATGCGACCGAGTACGTAACCCACGAGCACGATGAGGGCGGCGACGGCCACCACGGGCACCATCTCGATGATCATGTTCAAGGCGTTGCGCAGCGGGCCCGCCACCACCTCGATCTGAAGGGCTTCCATGGCGCCGGCGAGGCCGATGAGCATCACCAGCCAGAAGATGAGGCTGCCAGCGGTCTCGCTCAGCGGGGTCTTCTCCGCCTCACCGCCGGACATTTGAGCCAGGCGAGCGTCGGCGTTCACACCCTTGAGGGCCCCGGTGATGATCTTGCGCAGAATCCAGGCTGCGGCCCAGGCCACGACCAGGATCGCCACCGCCTTACCGAGCAGGGGTAGGTTCTCGATGACCGTGTCCACGAAGCTGCGCAGCGAGCCTGCGGTCTCAGTGAGGCCCGCGAAGTTCAGGGCGGAGATCACCACCAGCAGCATCAAGATGTAGTAGACGCTCTTGCTGATGAAGCGCTCGACGGCGTCTTCCGACTTCTTGGGATCAGTGCCCTCGAGGAGCAGGTCGAGCTTGAGCGCCGCGGCGATCTTGTTGTCGATCTCGGTCTTGGTGAGGGCCCAGTACACCCCCCGGGACAAGAACTTGGCCAGCAGCCAGCCAAAGAACAGCACCAGCAGGCCGATGAACAGCTGCTGCAGCATGTGCCAGGTGGGGCTGCGGGTGAAGTCGTCCCACCAGCCGGCGAAGGCTGGCGCCGGGGCCAGCAGGGTAAAGAGCGCCAGCAGGCGCGGTGAAAGGCGTTCGGGCGTCGGTGCGCGCATCAGTTCTGATCCTCCCCAAGAGCATTCGAGGTACGACGTGTGGCCCTCATGACCGACATCGACATACGAAAGTCACATGATTTTGATCTGGAGGGACTCAAACGCGAGGCGAGGCGAAGCGCAACCCCAAACCCCGGATCAGCGAGGGAACATCAGCCCCAGCCGCGCAGCTTGTTCTCTGCGGTGCGGTAGTCGGCGAGGGCCTTGAGCACCACCTCGCGGGCCTCTTCCGAGTTGCCGAAGCGCTCGACGACCACCTGCTTGTTCTCCAGAATTTTGTAATCCTCGAAGAAGCGGCGGATCTCGCGGAACATGTGGACCGGCAGCTGGCTGATGTCGCTGTAGTCCATGAAGGCGGGGTCCGTGACGTGCACAGCGATGATCTTGTCGTCGGCCTTGCCCTCGTCGGCCATGTGCATGACCCCGATGGCCTTCGCCTGCATGATCGACATGGGGTACACGGGCTCGTTGCCCACCACCAGCACGTCGAGGGGATCACCGTCGTCGCAGTAACTGCGGGGCAGGAACCCGTAGTTCGCCGGGTAGATCACTGACGAATACAAAATCCGGTCGACCCGGAGCATGCCCGAGGGCTTGTCGAGCTCGTACTTCACCTTCGACCCCTTGGGGATCTCGATGACGACGTTAAAGCCTTCTTCGATGTGGTCGGGGTTGTTGGGCAGATCGTGCCATGGATGAGCCAAGAGGCCCCCTTTCAGTGCGGACTCTCAGTGGGGATTCGTCCGGTTCTCTGTGGCTGCCGATGATGGCAGCTCGAAGGTTCGCGTGTGTGAAGTTTCGGTGATTTTCACTCAGGGCTTTCGAGGTATGGCGAGCAATGTGCGCCTCAACGACCGAAGAATGCCATCACCGGCGTCGGCGGAAGCGCACCGCCAGCACAGCGCCGATGAGGCCGCCCACGGGGAGACCGATGGCGGCGGCATAGCCAGCGTTGAGGTGCACGTGGCCGAAGATCACCCCGCCCACGATGGCGAAGATCATGGCGCCGAGGGTGCCGCCGACCCAGAAGCCTTCCAGGAGGGCACCCCAGGGAAACGGGCGGCGAGGTGACGGGCTCAAGTGAAACGCACCTGGGAGACGCGGGCCGAGTTCAGAAGCACGCGTCTTCAGAAGAGTCGCAGAGATCGTTCAGCGCATCGCCGGTGAGCTCAGTACCGATCCAGGCCACCATCTTGCGCACGGCGCAGTCTTCCCGAGCGGCGCAGACAATGGGATGGTTCTCGCCCACGGTGGCGTTGACGAAGGGGTTGTCCTCGGGATCGTCCGGATCGATGAGGGACTTCACCGACTTGAAGTTGTCGTCGAGCTGGATGGGATCCGGGCTCTGGATGAGCAGCAACCCGCCAAGAGGCGAGATGTGGCACCCGGGGTTGCCGCAGCCCATCTGCTCGAGCAGGGGGTTGATGACGGTCTGATAGTCGGCGACGACAGGGCGCTCGATGACCTCGAGCTGGACCACCTCGCCTTCGCCACAACCTCCCAGAAGCGCAGAGACCGCGATCGCAGCGAAGGCTCTGCTCAGGAGGAGTCGGCGAAGGGGGATTTGGGGGCATCGCATCGCAGCGACCTCGGCTGGCTGTGGTGGCGTCTGGCGATTCTGCCAGACATGTGCGTCAGGTACAGACCTTAACACGAAGCCCCAGAGCACAGAGCGCTGCCTGAGGGCGGTGAGGCTCAGCCGAACAAGTTGTGGAAGGGCTTGTAGACGGCGAGGTAGGCCGCGGTGCCACCGAGGGCCACGGCGAGCCACCAGACCACACGGCCCCCAGTGCGCTTGCGGGCCACGACGAGCAGGCCGCCGAGTACCAGCCAGATGACCAGCTTGAAGACAGCCCACCCGGGCCAGGGCCAGCCGGTGAACTGGAGCCGGGCCAGCAGCCCGAAGCCCCCAGTGAGGGCGATGAGCAGGCCGAGGCCGTGGGTCATGGCCAGAGGCTTGCGCCACGGATGATCTTTACCGAGGCCCGCGGTCCCGGCGAGGGCGGCACCGCCGAGGCCGGTGAAGATCATGAAGATCCCCACGAGGTGAAGCACTTTGTAGAACTCGTACGGCATCGTTCGCTGCTCGCGTCATGTGGATGAAACGGGGCCTATGGATACATCAAAGTCGGCAGAGGTTTTGTGTTTTTTCTGACTCTGGTCGGGCGCCGGGGCAGAGTCAGGGGTGTCCTGGCTGAAACGAGGCGGGGTTGCTAAGGTGTCTGCTTCTCTTCTTGAGGCGCCTTTTCGAAGGCGCTGCCACGGAGGATCGCATGATCCACATCGGCTTCGCTTACGGCACCCTCGACATCCGAGGGGTGGAAGACGCCGATCTGCTGCCGGCGTGCTGTCGCTGGGATGCCCGCAGCCGATCCTACCGGGCCCCGGCCATCGATTACGCCGAGATCGTCATGGCCCTGGTGCGGGCGAAGGTGCCCTACACCGATCATGCTCGGGCGTACACCGAGATGACCGAGCAGATCCACGCCCGGCGTACCCCGAGGCCCTATCAGGCAGAGGCCATCGAGGCCTGGCAGAAGGCGAAGGGCCGGGGGGTGGTGGTGCTGCCCACAGGGGCAGGCAAAACCTATGTGGCTTTGATGGCGATCGAGGCCAAGGGCCGGAGCACTTTGGTGGTGGCCCCCACCCTCGATCTGGTGCGGCAATGGTACGACAACCTGCGCAACGCCTTCCGGGTGCCCGTGGGCATCGTCGGTGGCGGCGAGTACGACGTACAGGACCTCACCGTCATCACCTACGACTCGGCTTACCAGCACATGGAGCACCTGGGGTCCCGCTTCGGACTCATCGTCTTCGACGAGTGCCACCATCTGCCTGGTGACGCCTACGGCATGGCCTCGAAGCTGTGCATTGCCCCCTATCGCCTGGGCCTCACGGCGACTCCGGAGCGTGGCGACGGTCGCCATGAAGAGCTGGTCGAGCTGATCGGCCCCTTCGTCTACCGCAAACAGATCAACGAGCTCTCCGGCGACTTCCTCGCGGAGTACACCACTGAGCGCATCCTGGTGGATTTGTCCCCGGAGGAGTGGGCCGAGTACCAGGAGGAGCGGGCCATTTATCGCGATTTCGTGCACCGCAGCGGCATCAGCTTCAAGCGCAAGGGCGGCTGGCAGGAGTTCATCGCCAAGTCTTCCCGGAGCGCCGAGGGCCGCCGGGCGATGCAGGCCTACCGCCGACAGCGGGCCCTGGCCTTCGCGGCCCCTTCAAAGCTTGAGTACGTGGAGATGCTGCTGCACCAGCACCGTCGAGATCGCGCGATTTTGTTCACCCAGGACAACGCCACGGCGTACAGCATCGCCCGGCGATTCCTGGTGCCCGTGATCACGCACCAGACCAAGATCAAAGAGCGCAGCGCCATCTTGCAGGGCCTCGCTGATGGCACCTTCAACGCCCTGAGCACGTCGAAGGTGCTCAATGAAGGGGTCGATGTGCCTGACGCCAACGTGGCTATCATCATCTCGGGATCGGGCTCGGTGCGGGAGCACGTGCAGCGCCTGGGCCGAATTTTGCGCAAGAAGGGCGACAAGACCGCCACCCTCTACGAGCTGGTGAGCAACGACACCGCCGAGGCATACACCAGCGAGCGCCGGAGAGATCACGTTGCTTACCGCTGATCTGGTGCGGGTCCGCTGCACCAAAGAGGGGGAGATCCACCTCACCAAGCTGGCGAAGAAGACCCGAGAGCGGGCGCTGGCCATCGCCGAGCACTACATCGACGCCGCCACCCACGGGGTGGGCGATGCCCGAGAGGCCTTCAACCAGGCCGCAGGGGCGATCAAGCTCTCCCCCCGGGAGTCGAAGCTCGCCGCGGGGTTGCTCAAGCTCGTGACAGATCGCTGTGACTTCAGCATGGGGGCTGATGTCGATCCACCCACGCTGCGTCTCGAGGTCTTCGCCCTCGCGGCGGCGCGGAGGGCGGCCCTCTCCGAAGGGGACCACTTCGATCGTCAGGCGGTCCTCGCCGAGGCTGGCGAAAAGCACGGCCTGGAGGCCGGCTTGCTTGAGCACCTGCTCTTCGCTGATCTCAAGCAGGCCCACGTGCTCACGCAGTTTGATCCCATCACACCGGAGCGTCTGCTCGAAGAGTACGAGCTGCAGCAAGCTCAGGCGGTGCTGCTCAAGGCGGTGAAGGTCACGGTTTGGGTTCGCTGCGCCGACGCTGGGGCGTATCGCACGCTGTTCAACCGCTTGAAGTGGTTGCGCTTGATGTACTCGATCCACCCCGACGGCGAGTCGGGCCGCAAGGGCCCCAAGGGCTACCGCATCGAGATCGACGGCCCGTTCTCGATGTTCAGCGCCTCGACGAAGTACGGCTTGCAGCTGGCCTTGTCGCTCACGGCCCTCCGCATGTGCGCCGTCTGGCGACTGAAGGCCGACGTGCGCTGGGGCAAGTACAAGAAGGCGATGACCTTCGAGCTGAGCGGCGAAGGCCCGGGATCTGCGGCGCCTCTGCGTCTGGCAGACGAGGTGCAGACGCTGATGGAGCGTTTGAACAAGCAGAAGGGCTCCGACTGGCACGCTGCGCCCGCTGCAGAGCTCCTGCACCTGCCCGGGGTGGGCATCTGCGCCCCTGATCTGGTGGTGACGCATCCCTCGGGGCGCAAGGTCTTCGTCGAGGTGATGGGGTTCTGGAGCCGCGACGCCGTCTGGCGCCGAGTCGAGCTCGTCGAGGCGGGGCTGCCCGAGCCCATCATCTTCTGTGTGAGCGCCCGGCTGAGGGTGAGCGAGGCGGCCCTCGATGAAGGGTTACCGGGATCACTCTACGTCTACAAAGGGGTGGTCAACGCCAAGGCGGTGCTCGAGCGCCTCAACGCCTACCTGACCTGATCTGTAGTTCTACAGAGTTTGATGTTGTGCTGCATTCGAAGGTGAGGTTTGATGCGTCACCCCAACGGGGGAGTGACACGATTGGAGATTCCGATGACCCGTATGCACAAGCTCGCCATCCTCGCCCTGGCCGTCTCGATGTCCACCGCCTGCGCCAAGGCGAGCAAAGAGGACTGCGCCAAGATCATGCCCAAGATCATGAAGTTCGAGATGGACCTCAGCGATGATCTGATCAAGACCATGATGGAGGGCGAAGAAGGCAAGAAGCTCATCGAGCAGTGCGCCTCTGACGTGCCCAAGTCCGACGGCGAGTGCGTCCTCAAGGCCGCCGACAAGGCCGCTTACGAGAAGTGTAAGTAAGCTCCGCCGCTACGGCGGCGTCAGCCGCCGTGAGGCTCACGACGACTGCCCCCACCTCCACGGCTCCGCGCTGCACGTGCACGACATTTCTCTGACTTATATGGCTGGAGCGTTGGGACCATTGTGTGTCTGACGATGGTCGACAGCCGATTTGTGTGAAGGTATGTGGAGCTCAGGGTGCCTGTCATGACTGCCATGGCTCTGTAACTTCACGCATGGTGGGTTGGCGGTAGGTCGAATCCCGGTGGGGTTCAGCAACGAGATACAGAAGAAGCTCTTTACGCAGGGGAGCGAGCGAATAAGGCGAAGCCTTGAGCGACCCTGCCTACCCGGGAAGGTGCCTGCGTCAGCAGGTGCCTGAACGTGTACGCGCCAGACGAGGTTGCCCGAAGGGCGACCGAAGGCCCGGCGCCTACGCAGGCAGAGCGCAGCGATGACTGCCTACACAGGCTCAGCGTCAGCATGTGGCGTGCCTTGTTAGAAGGCCCCCGTACGCTGGTAGAGCCGGACCGGTCCGGCCGGCGTCTTCACCAGCTTGCCTCCGAGCAGCTTCTCTGCCGCGCGGTGCCCGACCCACGAAGTGCCCACAAAGTGCCCTTCATGACGACCTGTGAGCACCACGACGTCATCCGGGGTCACCTCGCCCAGCACACAGGGCGTCTTCGAACACGAGGCCACCACGTGCTGAAGTGAGCCCGCCTGCTTGCCCCAGAGTACGTGTGTCGGCCCGATGCCTGTTGTGCCGGCACGAGGCAAAGCCCACAGTTGCCCATCTGCGCCCGCCTTGAGCACGAAGGGCGCTCGAGTACGGCCCTTCTCCGCTGAGCAGGCGCCGCCGTCTTCGGTCACTCGCCAGGGGTACTCCCGATCGTCCGCCAGGGCTTGCACGTCGGCGACAGGCACCTCACAGGCCAGCACATTGAGCCAGTCCGCCAGATCTGTACCCTGAGCGCCTTCGTCCGCAGGCCGATCATTGCCGAAGACGTCGACGAAGATCGCCATGTGGCCCGCCTCGCCGATCTCGATCAGGTCGAAGGGCTCGTCTCCGCTGAACGGATCGAGTGCATCCCACATGATGCCGGCGATGATCTCCTCGCGGTGGTCGCCCGAGACTGTGCCCGTCGTCGTGTCGAAGAAGGTGTCCTCTGCCACGCCCTGTTGAGTGACCGCCTCGAGATCGATGTGGCGGGTAGATCCCAAGAAGGTGTCGATGCTGTCGGGCACCCCACGGACCATCGCCGCGAAGAAGTAGGCCAGGCCCTCGCCATAGGCCAGCGTCGGCGTCACCTGTCGGTTGCGGTGAGGCCCACCTGGGGAGTCGTCATGGCTGAAGTGGGCCACGAAGTAATGGCCGAACTCGTGCAGGATGATGTCGTCGTCGTACTCGTCCGGATCTTCCAGCTGGCCGCCGAGGCTCACCACGTTGCGCGAATAACACGAGCCACAACCAAATGCCTGACCACGCTGCCAGTTGAAGGTCAGCGTCGGGGAAGGGGCGTCGACATAGGGCGTGATGAATTCGAAGGCCCGCCAGACCACATCAGCGATGTTCAGGGCGCCGGCGATTGATTCATCCACAGGGGCCAGGAGCTGCAAGCCCTCCGCGAAGGTCTCAGGCTGAGCTTGCTGAGTAGACAATGCGTAGATCGCCTGGGCGTTCGTGCGATCGCGGACCACCACCTCGAATCCTTCATAGCGGCTCACCGCCAGGACCTGTACCCAGTGCTTTGCTGCCATCTGGACCGAGCCGGACAATGAGAAAGCCCCTGACTCATCTGTGAGGGTCTCCAGGGCCACGACACCATCGATGGAGCGGACCAGCTGCACCACCATGCCTCGGGCTGGAGCCGGCACGGGGTCGAGCAGTCCGCTGGGATCAAAGGGGCGGTCCTCATATTGAACCGTGCCGTCGATCTGGAGCGGCTCAGCATCTGCGAGGGCGAAGAGCGGCGCCGAGAGGGTGTAGGGGCCCTCGGCGTCTCGGTATCCATAGATGTGCAGGTGGAACACTCGGGGCGCATCGACGGCTGAGAGCGTGAAGCGTTCGAGATCGGTGGCCGACTCTGAGACCGCCACTGGATTGTCGAAGTCGCCATCGGCGTAGAGCGCCGCGTCGAGATCACCCACATCGTGGCTGAACCCAATGAGCAGCGCACCCTCGACCCCTGGGGGCAGGGTGAAGGTGTACCAGTCCTCGTCATCAGCGCAGATCTGGCCGTCGCGATCAGCTTCCAGGCCGAACACTGTCGCCGAGCCTGCCCGGTCATTGCCGTCCGGATCGCAGGGGTCGACCATGGCGTCGATGCCGCCGTCTTCGAGCACGGCATCGGGCGTCTCGGCGTCTGGCTGCGCCATGTCGACAGGCTCGGCATCGGGCGCCTCTGCGTCAGGTGTATCTGCATCGGCAAGGTCGGCATCGACCGCTTCAGCATCGACGAGGGTCATCGCGCCATCGGCTGCTGCATCAGGATCGGTCTGATCGACAGAGGTGTCAGAGGACTCACACGCGCCGAGGCAGACCATCAAGGCAAGGAGGGGCCAACGAGACATCATCACTCCACTGCAGAGGCCAGCCGGGCCGCTTGAGCGGAGCGCTGGGCAGGCTTGCTGCTTCGGTGGGACATGGCGAGCTTGAGGCACATGGTCTCGAGCACCATGCGGGCGTTGGCGGAGCGATAGGCGATGGCCTGCTCAGCATCGCTCACCCACGCCAGACGCTCGAGGACCTGAGGACCCGTCAAGCCCTCGGCGCGTTGCTGTAGCCGCTCGAGCAGGTCTCGATGTACGAGGTTTTCGGCTGGCATACCGGTCTGTACCAGCAAGACGTCGCGGAACCACGACCGCATGACCTGGAATACGAGGGGCAGGTCGGGCTTCCGCCGAGCGAGGCTCTCGGCGAGGTCGATGAGGATGGGCACCTTGTGAATGCCTTCGGGATCGTCGATGCCCTCGATGAGGCTCAGCCGCTCCGCGAGCACGGGGCTCTCGGCGATCTCGAGCCCTCTGCCGATGGAGCCCTCGGCGAGACCGGCGAGCAAATCAGCCATCTCGGGCTCAAGGCCGGCCTTCTCGGCAAGGTGCCGCGCCACCACATTGCGAGGCAACGGCCCAAAGCGCACGCGCTGGCAACGGGACAGAATTGTGGGCAGCAGCAGGTGAGGGGCGGCGCTCACTAGGATGAAGTGGGTGTTGGGCCCTGGCTCTTCGAGGGTCTTCAACAGCGCGTTCGCTGTCGCCGGGTTCATGGCGTGGGCGTCGAGCAGGATCACCACCCGCCGGTGGGCTTCATAGGCCTTGTAGCTCAAGGCCTGTTGCAGGGTCCTGATCTGGTCGATTTTGATCTGCTGCTCGGGGCTGCCGTCTTTCTTACGGCCTCGCTGAACGATGTGCAGATCTGGATGCTGGCGCTGTTTGGTCCTCAGGCATGTGTTGCACTGCCCACATGCGTCCCCCATCTCCAGGGGGGTCTCGCACAGCAGCGCTTCGGCGAGGGCCTGGGCGGTCAACGCCTTTCCGACCCCGTCAGGGCCCGCAAAGAGGTAAGCGTGGTGGAGTCGGCCCCCATTGAGGGCTCTGCGCAGCGCCTCGATGGGGGCGCTCTGACTTTCGATGGTGCTCAACGACATAAGGAAGACTTCAGGGCAAGGGCAAGGGCAAGGGCAAGGGCAAGAGTCGCACGGCCCGATCTTTTATGTCGGAGCATACGGTACGACGACCGCTGAGGGGAGAAGATGTCTGCGCTGTCACGGTTCAGAAGCAAGGAGCACAAACAGGTGCTGCGAGGGCCAAGGGGTTGGCAACAACCCTCGTAAATCGCACGAGCCTTGGCAAAGAACAGAAGCGTCAAAGCGCCCCACAAAGCCATAACCCACCTATGCACGTGCCCCCGCGGAGGCGCGGAGACGGTGGCAGTCAGAAGCTCCAAAGAGCCCCAGAAAGTCTCACAAAGCTATAGCCCAGGTGTGTACGTGCCCTGCGGAGGCGCGGAGGTGGCGACAGTCGTTGTGAGGTCGGTGAGTTCTCGTTCAGATGCGGGATTTCACCCGCAGGCGCAGCAGCGCTGCGCCGAGGACGGAAAGGTCGTAGCTGGGCGGGAAATCGCCGGCGTCACGGCGGCTGGCGCCGCCGCAGCGCCGGAGCAATCAGAAAATGTATTCCATGTTGAGGTTCAACACGCCCACAGCCTGGTTGTACTCACCCGCGGAGTCGGGATTACGGCGGGTGGTGGAGCCGGCGAAGGGCGTACCGGACACATCGCTCTGACCGTCGCCATTGGGGCGGGGGTCGATGTCGCGGGTGAAGTAGTAGAGCTGGGTGTAGGTTGCCGCCAGGACGAGATCGGCCTGCTTGGTCTCCTCGTTCTTGTTCAACATGAAGCGGGCGCCGAGGGAGCCGCTGATCTTGTTGGCGTCGAAGAGGGCGGGCTCCACCGTGGAGTCGGGGGCTGCGGTGCTGTCGAAGCCCGCGCCGACGTAGATCTCGGTGGTGTCGTCGAGGAACCGGGAGTAGCCACCGCGTACGCCGAAGCCGTCGTCCCAGTCACGGGGCAGCTCGGCGAGGTTGCAGTTGTCGGAGTTGCCGTTGGTGTTGAAGATGCACTGACGGTCGAAGACGCTCCAGCGGGCGTAATCACCGAAGAGGCGGTACTCGTTCATGCCATCGCGCAGGCGCCAGCCGAGGCGGAAGACGTCGGGGTAGCTCTGCTCGAGAGTGGCGTCCTCTTCCTGGGTGGGACCGCCAGCGAGGTATTTGCGGGACTTACCCTCGACGCTGTTCTGACCAAAGCCCGGCTGGCTCTGGTACGAGAAGCCGAGGAAGTGACCACCGCCGGGCTCCCAAATGACACCGAGGCCCAAGGCGAGCTCCCAGCTCGACAGATCGACGTCAGCGCGACCCTCGAGGCGCTCGTCGGTGATGTCACCGTTGGCACCAATGGTACGGGTCACGAGGTGATCTTCACCGGAGCCCAGTCGAGCGCGAACCGTCTTGACCTCGTTCTTCACCAGGTTGACGCCCACGCCGAAGGACAGGCCGTAGTCGGGCAGGCGGTAGGCCGCTGCGCCGGTGAAGTAGAGGGAGCGGATGGTGCCTTCGATGGTCCACCAGCGCTGCGAGCCGTCTTGCAGGCCGGGAAAACCGTCGTAGGGAGCGCCAGGGGTGAAGTCGGACTTGTCGTAGACCGACTGGCCGCCGAAGGGGGCGTAGAAGCTCAGGCCGGCGCCGAAGTTCTTGATGCCGAAATCGGAAGCCACGCCGATGAAGGGGGCGCCGAGCACGTTGAAGAGGCTCGCCTCACCGGAGTTGGCGCCCACCAGCTCCGGCGGGGTGCCGTTGACAGTGCCCTGAGGCTCGTCACCGGTGAACACGTAATCGATGGCCTCGGCGGGGCGGTCGTACGTAAAGCTGCGCCACGCGAGGCTGCCGTCGATGTACAGGCGGAAGCCACCCTGCTTCAGCGCGAGGCCCGCGGGGTTGTAGTACATCGCCGTGGGATTGTCGGTGGTGGGGTGACCGTGCTCTCCGCCAAAGCGCGCGACCAGAATACCGCTGGCCAGGGCGTCAGCGCTCGCCAGTGCGCCAGTGAGCGACAAGGCGGCGATCAGTTTTCTACGGTTCACTTCACACCCTCCAGGATCTTTGGTGCGTCAAACGACAAAGTCCGAATTGACAAGACGCTGACAAGCGTCGCAGACTCAGCCGGTAAATCAACAGATAATTGTTGCTTGAAAGGCCCGTACCATGCGGCGATCCCCCCTGTCAAAGCTTTCACTTGCCACGGTGAGTCTGTCCGTTGCGGCCATGTGCGGCTTGCACGGTTGCCCTGATTCAGCAGGTGTATATGACGACTTCGAGGGCAAGGCTGAGCAGTACGAGCCCGTGGTGCTCGCCGACGCCGACATCCCCGACATGGCCCTCGCCGGGTGCACGGTCGATCCCTCTGTCTGCGAGATCGACGGCGACTATCTGCTGACCCTCGCGACCCAGATTGACCCGGGCCGCCCGGTGCAGTTCCGCGTGACCGCCACCTACGACGGCGACAGCCGCATGCTCGACTGGACGCTGATCCCATTGCGCCAGAAGTGTGATGACGGGGCTGACTGTGCTGCTGACGATCCGCGGCGCCTCGAAGATCTGCCCGATGGAGCCATCAACCCCGATCCGGTCCTCGTCGGCGAAGACGGCAGCTTCTCCATTGATTTCGGTCAGGCCACCGTGCCCGGCGACGGCAACGCCATCAGCGGCTCGCCCATCGTCGCCACGTTGATCCTCAACGGCCGCATCAACGACGATCGCAGCATGTGCGGCAACTTCGAAGGTGCTCTCATCGAGCCCTTCCCCTTCGATCTCGTGAACGAGATGAACAACTTCGGCACCACCTTCCTCGACGAAGGTGTGCGTGCTGGCGAGGTCATCGCCAACGATCGCTGCCCCTGATGGAGAGTTGATCTCAGCCTTCGAGATCTGCCTCGAATTTCTCGCCTCACCCGGCGTTCTTTCCCTGCGCCACCTTTCCCTGAGCCATTGCCTACGTTGACCTGACTGCCCTGCCGGGTGAAAACAGGTGCGTGAACATGACTGCGTGACGACCGCCGCACGAGCGCTGGCGACATCGTCGTCAACTCGAGAGGAGCATCATGGGAGGCCACCGCGGGCTGCGCGCCCTCTGCCTGACAGTGTTGTGGACCATCGGATGTGGTGGGGGCACCCCCGCAGATCCCGGCGACAGAGGCCCAGGGGGCGATGGCTCCGGTGGGCCTCAGCCCGAGGTGGTCACGGTTCAGCGACCTCCGGAGCCTCCGCAGCCGTTCAATGTGCGGCATGTGGTCATGGTGCAACTCGATGGCCTCACCCCGAGCATGCTCAGAGACTATCTCTCCCGGCCCGCCTCTCGGGGGGATGGCAGGGTGTTGTCTCATCTACTTGGTGCATCGCCGGCGGCGGGGGCTCCCGTGCGATTCGAGCGGGCGCGTCTGCCGCGGCAGGTGCTCGCGCCTCTCCCCGGCGCCTTGGACACGGTCTCCGCCAGCCTGCTCACAGGGTTGCCGCCCCGAGAGCACGAGGTCCGGGCCGACGGCCAGCGCATCACCCCGACGGTGAACTCCATCTTCGATGCTGTGAGCCGCGCCGGCGGTGACTCGATCTGTGTGGGCTTCCCCGACTGTGGCACTGCCACGGAGAAACTCCAGGGGGTGAGCGACGCGGTGCGGGTGTCGAGCCTGGCCAAGGCCCTTGGTGGCCGTCGTCGGCCACCTACCCTCATCACCTTGCGGCTCAACGGCCTCGCCAGAGCCCTGGAGGCGGGCGGTGTGGAGGCAGGGGTGGATGCGTTGTCCTCGGTGGACCGGCTGCTCTACACCCTCGCCGATGCAGGGCCTCCAGGAGAGTCCACCCTGTGGATCCTCGCCTCTGGCGCCTCTGCGATCCCGTTGAGCGAGCCCAAAGGGGTCTCGGCGGCCAAGGTGCTGGCCACGCTGCGCAGTCAGGCGAAGCAGCCAGGTTTGAGCCCCGACAACCTGCAAGCTACGGGTGGCTTGATTCGGATGACCGATTTGCCCAAGGGGGCTGATCGCCCGGTGGCTCAGGTCCTCGCGGCGTTGCCGTCCACGGCCATGGTCCTCATGCGGGGCATGGAGGGGGTCTCGGTCTTCGATCCTGATCTCAAGGCACCTCGGCCTTTGACACAGGTCGAAGCCGAGGGCTATCCCGATCTCGAGCGTCGAGTGCTCTTCTTCGCCAACCCCGGTGACGTCATCGCCCTCGCCGACGCCGAGAAGGGCTATGTGTATCTGCCTCCAGGCCGGGCGCCGGGTCGGGTGCGTCAAGGGGGCGCCACCGCCGCGGAGACCGACGTGGCGGTGGTCTTCGCGGGCCTGCCTCTGCGTCGGACGCCTCCTGGGGCCCTCGATCAGATGCCCCTCGAGGCCGTGGCCCCCACGCTGCTCGACGTGCTCGAGGTGGGCGCCATCAAGCTGGGCCCCGATGTAGAGGCCTTGAGCCAGGCCGCTCGGCTGCGGCCACGGTACGCTACCCCGACGTCAACGCGCTGGGCGAGCTGCCGCGAGGCAGGCGACGCCGCACGTCGGGTCGAGGTGCCGTGCACGTCGGTCATGCGCCACACGAGAGATCCGCGAGCGGCCGCTGAGGCGTTGCTGTTGCGGACTGTCGCCGATGCCAAGGCCGGCGCTGAAGAGGCGGTCGTGCGCCAGCGCCTCGAGCTGGTGGCTTGGCTTGATCCCCACGTACGCTGGCCCATGAACGACGGCGGCTTGAAGCCCATGTGGCCCAAGCGGCCAGTCCGTGGCCGCTCTCCTGGGGGCGTGCTGGTGCTCGTGGGCGGCCTGGAGGCCGAGGTTATGGCGCCGGCGCTCGGCGCTCTTGAGGCCTTGGGCAAAGCCGAGGTGGTGCCTGTGCAGCGTTTGCCGCTCTTCGTGCCCGACGGAGACGACAGCTTCGCCGCCCTCATCGGACGCGTCACTGGAGCGTCGGCGGTGGTCTGGGCCCACGAAGGCAAGGTGAAGATCACCGCCCCGACGGCGCTCTTCGGGCGCCTGGAAGGCCCGGGCTGGTCCTCGGCACCGCTCGGCAGCGACATCTCGTCCGACCAGCGGCTGGCCACCGTGGCCTCTCACATCCATCTGACTCAGGGCCTCGTGGCCCTGGAGAACGGCTACCCCGCTCGGGCCAGCCGTTATTTGTCTTCGGTGCAGGGCCTGTCTCCTGAGGTCGACCGCTGGCGGAAGACCATGCTCGACTTCAGCATGCGGGCTGCTGATCCCGAAGCAGCGCCTGCAGAAGGCGGCCTCGAGGCAGGTTGGGTGGGGGCCGTACAGGCCATCATGCGCCGCGTCGATGGTGAAGGCCCCGAGCTGCCCACCAGCGGTGAATGGGGGGCCCGAGAGGCCAAACTGCTCGAGGCCGCTCGAGCCGCCGTGGGCAAAGAGCCTGCGCTGTGTGCCCAGCCGCCTCTCGCCGACCGCCTCACCGCTTTGTCCCGTGGGGCGGAGATCCTGGAGAAGCTCTCGCTGCCGGGCCTCGCCGCCCGGGCTCGAATCCGTCGCGCTGGCCTGCTCGCCGAGAAGCCCGAGGCCGCCATGGCGGAGCTCGACTTCGCCCTCACCCTCATCGAGGCCGAGTGGGCCGGCTGGCTCAGGGCGGATGTGGCCCGGCGGGTGCTGCAGATGGCCATCTACGCCCCCTGGGCTCAGGGCACACCACAGAGAGGGGCGCTCATCGATCGCGCCGCTCAGGTGGTCTTGCGCCGTATGCAGGCTGATCTCGCCGCGGCTCGGGCCGAAGGCGTGGATCCGAAGAAGAGCCTGGAGCAACTGACCGCGCTGCTCGACGGCTCCACCGCCAGCCTGCCCATGCTCCAGCGAGAGACCCTGGAGCTCGCCGTACAAGGGAACCCCGAGCTACGACCTGCGCTGATTCAGCAGTTCCTCGTCGACGGTGCTGGCTTGACATCATTGTTCACCGCCGAGGGGGTGAGGCGACTGCGCATCACCGCGGACCTCATCGAGCAGCTCGCTGATCCGCCTCGGGGCCTCAAGATCAAGATGCCTCCTGAGGAGCGTGCTCTGGGCCTCGCCGTGTCTGCGCTGATGTCAGCCACGGCAGATGTCCTGCAGGGGCAGATGCCAGAGGCCCTGGCCCGCATCGAAGGCGCCAACCTGCTCGCGGAGAAGTACGACGCTCTGAAGGGGAGAGAGGCTGCGCTCAAAGCCGGTCACGAGACGCGTATGGCGGCGTGGGGCCCTCAGGTGTTGCTGGTGGCGCGCCTCGCTCGGATCGTGATCTTGAAGATGGCCGGCCGGGCGGGCGAAGCCCGGGACATCATCGAGGTGATGCTGAGGGACGCTCGGGCATTCGCGCGGGCAGAGACCCGCCGCGCCGCTGCCGACGCCACCCTCGATGGTCACATCGATGGGGTCGTGGGCCTGACCTACTGGATGCTCGAGGTGCTCCTCGCCGGTGACGACGCCAGCCGGAACGAGGCCCTGGGACAGATGCGCAAGGCAGCACGTCGGGTGGACATGCGGTTGCCCAAGGCAGGCCCTCGAGAGACCGCCCGCTGGTGGGTGCTCGCCGGCATCCTCGCCCGGGACATCGCGTGGGCGGTGGAGGTGGGCGTCGCCGGCAAGGTGGATCGTGGCCAGCTCAAGGCCTGGAAGGGCATCAAAGCGGGGATGGAGGCTCTCGTTCGCGATTGGGAGCCCGCCCTCGAGTCTCGGATCCTGCGGATGGTGCTGGCCATGGGCCTCACCGCACAGCGTGCTCTCCCCGAGATCGTCGCCGGTGAAGGTCCGTGGTGGCAGCGCCCCTTGGGCATCGACGCCCTCAAGCGCCTGAGCGCCAAGTTGGGCCAGATCTCCAGCACCGGGCCCCAGATGGCCATCGACCGATTGCTCGCAGAGCAGCTTCAGGGCGTGCTGGCCAATGCCAAAGCCCTCGGCGATGAGGGCGCCTTCAGCGCAGCGTGGGGCAAGGTGGTCAATCGTCAGCGCAAGGCGATGAGCCCTTCTGATCCTGCAGAGGCCCGGGTGTTGCTGTTGCTCGAGTCCGCCGCCGTGGCCACCCAGAGCAAGCGGTGGTCCGATGTGCTGGCGCTGGCGAAGGCCGGCCCTGCCCTCGCCGAAGGGACCGCGCTCTCGGACATGCCGTTCTTGTGGCCCGCACTGCAGGTCATGGCACATCGCCGCAAAGGCGACGTCACTCAAGCCATTGCTGCCCTCGACGTCGTGGGTGATCAATGCCCGGCGTTGCGTTGGCAGCTCGAACCCCTACGGGCCATCAGCGCCGCCAACGCCTCTGCTTTCGGTCAGGCCATGGAGCGTCATCGCGACGGCGCCCGTCAGGCTCAGGCCGGAGGCATCGTGGGCAAGGTGGAGCTGACCTTGAAGGAGGGCGATGGCCGTCTCGAGATCTCGGTGGAGATCCCGCTGATGTCAGTGCTCCTCGGACGCCCCACGGGCACGCTTCAGCTTGGCGCCGGCTATCAGTCTGAGAGCAACGCGCATGAGCCGGTAGTCGTCACCGTGAGCGGTCAGGCCAGCGCCGTGGAGGCTGAGCTTCAGGGCCTGATGTTGAAGGCCTGGCGGGCGTTCCTCTGGGGAGACGAGGCTGGTGGTCAGGAGGCCCTCAGGCGCCTGTCGGTCCGTTTCGCCGCCGAGGGGTGGCAGATCAGAGAGCCCCTGGAGGCCATCTGGCTCGGCGCCATCGCCGAGCTGCACGGCCATCGCGCTCTGGGTCGCTGGCTCATCGAGGGCGCTGCAGCGAAGGCCGAGGCCGGATCCCCCGACAGCCGGACCGGGCGGGTTCCGTTGTGTGACGATCAACCTGCGCCAGAAGGATCAGAGCTGATCGTCGCCAGCACGTGCGAGGCACCCGCCTTGCTGGCCGCTACTCTTTCTGAAAATGCACAGCGGGCCGTGGCTCGATGGGTGGCGTTGCGGATGCGGGCGAGAGAAGGGCAGCCGATCAACGGGGAGGCCATCTCCGAGATCCTCGGTGCCGCCAATACCCACGCTGCATCTCTGGTGCCCGAGTGGTCTTTGCCGCTCACAGGCGCTTTTGCTGGTGCAGTCGATGCGAGTGAATTGCCCGAGCTGCAGGGGGCGCTGGTGATGGCCGTGAAGGGAGAAGGCAACGCCGTGGAGACCGCTGTCACAGGTGGTTATGCCTGCGAGCTGACGCTGCAGATGCTCGAGCAGGAAGCACCCCGAGCGAGCCTCGCCACCGTGGCCCGAGCGTGTGGCGCCAGCCCATTCTCCATTGCTGCGTTGAGCAGAGCGCTCACCGAGTCGAAGCAGCTTTCCGTGGCCTGGCCCCTCGCCGCGGAGGCTCTGGAGATGTTGTTCGAGGTGAGGGGACCCGGCCCGGCGCCGAGGCTGTGGCCTCTGGCCCGACGCCTCGCCTCCGTCGAGCATCCGAGCTGGGAAGGGGAGCGTGGTGAGGCAGCGGCGCGTTTCGCCCGCATCGGTCAGCGCCTCGAAGATCCGCAACAAGCCATGCACTTCAGAGCTGTGGCCCTCGCCGTCTCCCTCAAAGAGGGGTCCCGGCTGCCCGAGCCATCTGATGAGGTGCTGGTCGATGCCATGAAGATGAAGCCTGCACCGCCGAGCCTGCCCTTCTTGAAGGCGCTAGTCTTTGCAGCGCCGGATGAGGGCACCCGTCGCCAGCTCGCCGTCCAGTGGCTCAGTGGGCTCAGCTCGCAGAAGCGCCCGTGAGTAGTTGTCAGTGCCCTCATCTCCGAAGATGTCTCCACCGGGCTCTGCCACCGTCTCTTCTGAGAGGCCGAGGGAGGGCTGAGGTTCAGTGCTCAGGGGCGGTGGGCGCTCTGTGTCCATCGTAGGCGGATACCCCTGGACCGTCGGCCGGCCATCGGCAGGCGGGCTGGGCTGAGTGAACTCTTGCGCCCCCTGATTGACAGTGTCGTCGCACAGAGCATCCTCTTCATCGGTCACGAGTCCCGTCACCACGATGGGCAAACGAACTGAGAAGACCGCACCCTGGTTCGGAGCGTTGCCAGCGGTGAGCGTGCCACCGAACTCCTCGACGATCTCTCGGCAGATGCAAAGCCCCAGGCCGGTGCCTTCACCCACTGGTTTGGTGGTGAAGAAACGATCGAAGAGACGATGTAGGACGGCTGGGCTCAGGCCAGGGCCATCGTCCATGACATCGATCACCACCATCCCCTGTACCTCGTGAGAGCGTACGGTGACGCAGCCACCTGGCTCACGGTGCTCGGCAATGGCCTGGGCGGCGTTGACCAGAAGGTTCACGAAGACCTGTGAGAGGCGTCCTGGCGCCCCCCTGATCTGGGGGGCCCCCGTGAGCACATCCACCAGGGTCACGTTCGCACTGCGCAGCGTCGAACGGGTGATGCGGATGGCGCTGCGGACTGTGTCGTTCACGTTGAAGAGCGTGGTGTGACTGGTGCGGCCGATCGTGTTGATGTCCGCGACAATCTCGTTGATACGCTCGAGACCCTCGAGGGCCTCCGAGAGAGAATCGCGCATGTCCACGAGCAGGCGCTCGCCCCCCCCGAGACTCCAGGGGAAGCTCATGCTCGACGAGTGATTGTTCTGGGAGAGGTGGCCCAGACCACTCTCCAGGTGGCCGAGGTTCGAGGACAACCAGGCGATGGGCTGCTTGATCTCGTGGGCCACGCCCGTGGCCACCTGCCCCACCGAGGCGAGGCGCTCGCTCACGAGCATACGGTTCAGCAGATGCGTGTTCTCCAGACTGAGCGCCAGCTGGGTGGCGAAGATGCCGAGGCGCTCCAGATCGGAATGTTGGAATGGGGTGGGGTTGCGCGTGCGGCCGAGGCAGAGCACCCCGAGCAGGTGATCGTTGAGGAACATCGGGTAGATGATCAGGCAGCGATCGTGAGCGCCCTGGGCACCTGGCTCGATGGAGGCTTCTGGCGCGCGGCGTTGAACCACCCGCGCCAATACCGAAGGGCCGGGCTGTAGATCCTGGGCGCCGATGCTGTGAGCCATCCTCAGCTGCCCATCTTGCCTGGGCAGGTAGAGGGTAGAGGCCTCACACGCGATCAGGGACATGGCCACAGTCGTCGCTTCTCTTGAGAGCTTTTGTTGATCAGCACGGGCGGCGATGACCCGCTGACAGGCGTGAAAGAGCGTCGAGGTCCTGCGCAGCGCCCGCTGCTCCATGGCCCGGCTGATCAGCGTTTGTACTTGCTGAAGATCGAAGGGCTTGCTCAGGAAGTCCATGGCGCCATTGCGCATGCAGTCCACTGCTGCCTCGAGGCTGGAGGCCCCGCTCATACCGATGACTTCGGTGTCAGGCGCCGATGACTTCAAGTGTCGGATCAGCTCGTTCCCCTGCATCAGGGGCAGCTGGACATCGGAGAAGACGATGTCGAACTCGCTGTGCTCCAGTTCGTCGAGGGCATGCTCGGCGCTTGAGCACGAGGCCACATTGTGGCCCGAGCGACGACAACTCTCCGTCAGCAGATGGCAGATGTGCGGATCATCATCGACGATCAGAATCTGAGCCCCAGTGCTCACACGACCTCCACCGATCTCGCTGCGCTGATCTGCGCGCCTGAACCTAGAGGAACGGCGTGGAGTCAAAAAACTTTAGGAAGACGTACCGGGAGCAAGCGGGGAAATACGTTTAAAAATCAACAGAACCAACGTTCTGGTGCTGGTCGTAGATCTCCAAGCGACCGGGGCCTTGGAGCGGCGCCAGGTGAATCTCGGTGGTGGGCCAGCCTTCGAGTTCCGTGCGTTGTTCGGTGCCGCCTGCGTCGCGACCGAACACCACGGTGCGGGTGATGACACCGGGGCGCACCTCAAGGGGCGTCAGTGAGGCGGACATCCCGCCAGCAGGGGTCCAGACCGCACGCAGCCCCTCAGCGGGTCCACCGAGGATCATGCTGAACCCTCGACTCGACCCTTGGATGTTCAGGTCGGGGCCGTGGCGCCAGAGGCTGCCTGTGGGCCGCAGGCCGTCGAAGGGGCCACCGGTGTCCGTAGAAGGCCCATCGGGCAGGTTCACTGAGACAATCAGGCCACCATCCTCTGCCTGCCGCCATTGCAGCTGCAGGCTGGCCGGGGTGATCTCCATGGCAGGGCTCTCGATGCGGTATTGCTCAGGTGAGCCCCCCTCGGTGGATACACCATGACCTTCGATGATGACGTGGTACGTACCCGGATCGAGTTCGAAGGGCAGCTCCCAACGTAGAGACCAGCGGTGATCCGTCGAATAATCTCCGAGGTAGCGCAAGATCGAGTCGAAGCCGCTGATGTCCACAGGTTGCCCCAGAGCATTCGTGACCATCTCCATGGCCCCCGCTGCCCCCGGCCGAGCCAGCCACGCGTTCGGAAGGTCGACCCCAGGGTGACCGCCATGCCAGCGCAGCACGATTTGAGAGCCTCGGCTCGCCCGAGGCCCTGGGGCGTCGATCAGCCCCCCAGCAGCTTCGGACCCCGGCGTGGCTGAAATCGTGTCGTCGGCCAGATCGGTCCACCAGTGAGGCTTCACGCGTCGATCCCATGGCTCCCGCTCTGGGGTGAGCAGTCGAGCGGCGATGTCTCGAGAGCGATCGACGAGGTACTCACCGAGGCGCCAGCCCCAGGTGCTGGTGCTGGACTCATAGCCGCCGTGGAACCAGTCGTCGGCGCCGAGCAGATAGAACATATGGTCCTGAGCGTACCCGAGGGCCATGGCCGTGATGGGCTGCCCTGCTGATTGCCCCTCGGCCTGCACAGCCTGCGAGACCATCAACGTGATCTCCGAGGAGGGCTCCCCAGGCAGGGTCACTGCGAAAAGATCGCCGAGCCGCAGTGCGGTGAGCGTGGTCTGCATGTTCTGGGGCACGGGGAAGCCCACGACCCTGGCGATGTCGAGCAGACAGCCGAGATCACCATCCTCTGCAGGATCTTCGGACCAGTTGCGCCCCTCGAGCAGACACTGGAAGGCGCCATAGGTGTGTACGGTGCTCCGAGTGCGGAAAGCCTCTGCCTCATAGCCGAGGATGTCGCGGCTGATGGCCACGCGCTCGGTGATCAGCTCCACGTCGATGTCGGCGCGGGTTTCGATCCCAGCAAAGGCCGGCGCCACGAGTGCCGCCACGCGGTGCCCCACCACCTGCATCTTGGCCCAGTCCGTATCGGTGGCATCGTCTCCTCTGGGGCTGGTGTTGCCGCCGGCGCCGTTCGTGTAGAGCACCGGAACCACCCGACCGGCCTGTTCAGAGAGCACCTCGCCGGCGACGACCTCTACTGCACCGTGCACGTCACCGGTGATCCAGGTGTCGTTCATGTGCGTGCCGTGGATGCCGAAGTTCACCATGGCGGCGAGGGGCTCACCCTCAGCATCGTCGATGCGCCAGATGAACATGCGATCGTCGAAGATGTCGGGGCCTTCGCTCCGCCGGTTGGTGTGGATGCGCCCCTCGGGATCAAAGCCGTCCAGCAGGGTCCAGCCGAAAGACGCCGGCTGGGCGTCGTCGAGGGCTTCTGCGGCGGCCTCGGCCATCGAGCGCGCCACCCGGTCGGTGATCTCCAACGAGAAGAGACCGAAGCCGAAGGTGCCAAAGCTCAAGTTGGAGAGCAGGTTCCAATATCGAGCAGGCTGGCTGTGAGAGTGGGTCGCGGCGAGTAAGATGTGATCAGCGTAGTCGATGCCATCCGGGTGCTCGGCGTCGACAGTGAGCTGGCGCAGGTGCCACGCCGTGCGGGTGATGAGGAAGTCAGTGGGGAAGCACAGCGGGGCACGGATCAAGATGAGCAGATCATCCGCGTCGGAGATCACCAGGGCCCGAGCATCTTGTCGCTCGAGCACTCTGTCGGATCCACCGAGCTCGATGGCATAAGGGGTGTTGGGCCCGGCGCGGTTGCCGAAGCCGGCGAGCGACACGCCTACGGGCATACTCAGAGGGGTGACGCCCACACCGGCATAGATCTGCCCTGGCTGGCCCAATGGTATGGCAGGGGCCCCTACAGGTGCCCCGACGTACCTCTGACAGCGGCCATTGAAGCATTCACCGTCTTCCGGGCAATCGAGATCGGTCTCACAGGCATTGACGCACAGATCTTCCACACAGATCTGGCCGAGAGGGCAACGTGGGGTACACGGCCGCGGTCGGCGCTGGCAGCTGCCATCGAGCTCGCAGGGCAGGGCACAGTAGCCGCCCAGGGCCGGATCATCACAGACCTCACCTGGTGCACAGGGCGCCGGATCGTCACCGTCGCAGCGCGCCGGGGCCTCGAAGACACACTCGCCTTCGACGCAGTCACCATCAGGGCACTCGTCCGGATAGACACAGCTGTTGTCTGGTGGCCCTTCGTCGGGTGGCAGACCATCTTCTGGCCGGCCTTCATCAGGTCGAGCATCCTCCGAAGGGGCCATGTCGACTGCGCCGTCATGACCCTGTGTCGCAGGATCGTCATCACAACCGAAGAAGGTGCAGAGGAGGAGAGCCAGGTAAAAGGCGAAGGCGGGTCGAAACAGTGGTCTGTGCACGGGCGCTCCGTGATCAGGTCGTCTCCGATGACTTCGAGGTCTCGGTTTCGGCAGGTAACGTGGCTGCTGCAGTGGTCTCCTCAGCGGCGCCCTCGGCAGCTGCTGCCGCCTTGGCTTTGCGGTTGCGGATGATCTTGCGGGCCACGAAGAACACGATCAGTAGACCCAGGATCGAGAAGAACCAGATCTTAAATTCTTTGATGTTCTCGAGCACGACCTCGCCGTAGAGGGCCACGAGCACCACCTGAGTGGGGACCGAGATGAGGGCTGCGGTGCCATCGACGGCGAGGAACTTCCACAACGGCACTCCGAGCATGCCGCAGCTCATGTGACCAGGGAAGCGCACACCGGGGGTGAACCGGAACAGACCCGGGGTCCAGTGGCCATATTTGTCGAACCAGCCCTGCACCTTGTCGAAGCGGGCTTGCCCGATGTGTCTGTCGAAGAATTTGCTCGCCAGGAGCTTCTTGCCGAAGAACCGCCCCAATAAATAGATGAGCACATCGCTGAGCAGCACCGCGAGGAAGGCGACGATGGCCAGGGTGGTCAGATCGACGCTCTCGGCCCCAGGGGGAGGCGGATGAGCAGGATCAGGGTTCATCCCGAGGTAGGCCACCAGCCCCACGCTCACCAGGGTGACCTCTTCGGGCACGGGCAGCCCGAAGCTGCTGGCGGTCATGAGCCCGATCAAGATCAGGTAGACCTTCATGGGCTGATAGGCGAGGCCCTGGAAGAAGGCCATCAAGGCATCGGGATCGAAGATGTCCATTCAGCGCTCCGGATCGTCCGCAGGACTGAGGACTTATGCCTTATTTGAGGGGCTGATGTCGAGTGGAGTGGGTGGGGGGAGAGAGTTTCGGGCACGGGCACGGGCACGGGCACGGGCACGATGTTTTCGTATGTGTCTCAGGGCCTTGTGCCGGAGAAGGGCGGGCTGTTCAGACACGCGTCGCACAGCGCAAACCTGTGGGCCCATGCCCCACCATCGAGACATGCGAACAAGACCATCAATCGGTAGAAGCTGACCTTCCGCTGTTGTCGTTGCGGGGCTCACGCGCCTTCGCGCAGATAGACAAAGCAGGAGTCGTAGCCGGAGGTGATGAGCATTCAGCCCCCACCAAGCTGGAGCAAAAGTATGCACATGCCCTGCGGAGGTAGACGGCAGCCAGAAGCCCCAAAGAGCCCTCACAAAGCCATAACCCACCTATGCACGTGCCCCGCGGAGGCGCGGAGGTGGCGGCAGTCGTCGTGAGGTCGGTGAGGTCTCGCTCAGCTGCGGGCTTTCACCCGCAGGCGCAGCAGAGCTGCGTCGAGGACGGAAAGGTCGTAGCTGGGCGGGAGATCGCCGGCGTCACGGCGGCTGACGCCGCCGCAGCGCCGGAGCTGACTAGCGCAACCAGAGAGTCTGCCAGTCGTGGTAGTTGCCCGAGCCGTTGTAGCCTTCGAGGTAACCCTGGCCGTTGTAGTTGGAGTGGGGCACCACCTGCATCCACCAGCAGTTGACGCTGTCGTTGCTGTCGGGATCACTGGTGTAGCTGCGACCCTGGTACTTGTGGTGCAGACCGTTGAAGCCGCCACACGTCGTGGACTCCTGGCCAGCGATGTAGGTGTAATCCGAGCCGTCAGTGGTCTCAGTGAAGGGATCGTGGCACTGCTCCCAGACGGTGTAGTGCTCCCGGGGATCGTTGTCCCACTGGTTGCTGTTGCCCACCTGGAATCGGTAGGTGTAGCAGCCGGCATCAGCGAAGTGCGAGCGGTGCTGCAGGATGGAGTAGTTGTCGGCCAGAGGATCGTTGGCGCTGTAGTCGTACCAGTTGTTGTTGTTGAAGAAGAAGGCCCAGTCCGCACCCTCCATCCGGGTCCAGCCGCCACCGTCAGTGGTCATGTCGCAGTACGCCTGGAAGGGGGTGTTGGCGCCGTCACCGTCGGGGTCGATCCAGTACACACCGTCGGTGTTCACACCCTGCTGGAGCAGGTCGTTGCAGGTCAGGCCAGCGCGATCAGCGGAGTTTCCGTCGACGCAGTTGCCCACCATGCTGCTCGAGGGCGCCATGTCGGCGTTGACGTTGGAGCACTCGCCGATGGTGACCTGGCCACAGACCTGAGTCTCACACACGGCCACACCGATTTCGATGCCCTGACGGATGGTGGTGCCCTGACCAATGGTGGTCTCGGGGAAGATGGTCACGTCGTCTTCGATGGTGACCTCATGGCCCACATCAGCGGTGTCGCGGATGAGAACGTTCGCGCCGATGTTGACGTCGTCACCAAAGGTGCTTCGGGGCCACAGGCGGCTGTTGTTGCCGAGGGTGAAGCGGTTCCCCGTGGTGACCTGCTCGTCGATGATGGTGTCGGTGCCGACGGTGGCGTCGTCACCGATGGCGGCGCGGAAGAGCACCGTGCTGCGGGCGCCGATGGTGCCGTCGACACCGAGGGTGACGCCGTCGTAGACGGCAGAGTCATCACCGACATCGCAGCGGGCGCCGAGAGAGACGAAGATGCCGGTGGTGACACGATCCCCGAAGGTGCAGTTGTCGGCGAGACTGCTCTGGTTACCCACGAAGCAATCCTCGCCGAGGGTCACGCCATTGCCCAGGGCGCCACGCACCTCGGAGTTGGCACCCACGACGGCGTTCTCACCGAGCTCGGCGCCGGAAGCGAGGGTGGTGCCGGCGCCGAGATGGGCGTTGCGGCCCACCACAGCGTAGTCACCAATGGTCACACCGTTGCCAAAGTCGGCCTCGGCTTCGATGGTGGCGTTCGACTCGACCCGCACAGTGCTGCCGAAGACAAAGTCGTCACCGACGCGAGTGTTCGACTCCAGGGCACAATTGGTCCCCGTGGAGCCGTTCGAACCCATCTTGGCGTTGTTCCCGAGGACACAGCCGGCACCGAGCTGGGTGTTGGCACCCACGCCCGAAATTTCACCGATTTGCACGCCGTCGGGAATCACTGCCCCAGCGCCGATTTCGCCCTGAGTGCCGATGCTCACGCCAGCACCGATGCTGGCCCCGTCACCAATGCGAGCGATGACGCCAATCGTGGTGTTGGCACCGATGCCCACGTTCTCACCGACCTGCACACCATTGGCGAGGTCAGCACCAGCGCCGATGACAGAGCCCGCGCCGAGGGCCACACCGCTGCCGACGTTGCCCATGACGGTGGCGCCGTCACCCACGTGGGTGAAAGAGCCAATGACGGCGTTCTCACCGATGACGAGGTCGTTGCCGAGGGTGGCCGTGGGGTCAATGTCGGCGTTCACGCTCACGCACGCATCACCGAAGCCGTCTCCGTTGTTGTCGGTCTGATCTGCATTCGCGACGGTGATGCAGTTGTCTACATCTTGGCAGATGCCGTCGCCGTCAGCGTCGTTCGTTGCGTCGTTCGCGCACACGTCACAGGCATCGCCGAGGCCATCGCCATCCGTGTCCGCCTGGTTCTCGTTGGCCACGAGGAGGCAGTTGTCCTCCTCTTCGCAGACACCATCACCGTCGGCATCCTCACACTTGGGGTTGTCCGACAGCGCGGTCACGGTGCCTACAGAGCCGAGGTTGACGTAGGGCAGGTTGTCGCCCATCTCGTTGGCGGCATCACCGGCGTGGTTACCCGCATTGCCCTGGCCGAGCTGACCGTGGCCGTTGTAGCCCCAGCACTTCACCCCGCCGTTGTCCAGCAGCGCGCAGATGCCGTAGTACCCCATGTTGAGGTCGCGCACCGTACGACCAGTGCCGAGATCGATGGGGGTCAGGTTGTTGCCCATCTCGTTGGCGTTGTCGCCAAGGTTCGCAGTGTGACCCTTGCCGAGCTGTCCGTAGACGTTATAGCCCCAGCACTTGAGATCGCCGTTTTCGAGCTGAGCGCAGGTGGTGTAGACGTCGGCCCACAGGTTGATGGCCCGGTGAGCGTCGCCATTGCCGTCGGTGCCCAGGTCTACATAGGGGGCGTTGGCCACCGACTCCGAGGCGTTGCGTCCGCGGTAGGCCGTGTCACCGTAACCGTGGTTGCCGAAGGGGTTGTAGCCCCAGCACTTGATCCGGCCGTTGTCCAACAGCGCACACACGCTCGCCCAGCCCGTGGCCACCTGAGTGGCGGTGTGGGCTTGACCCTGACCGTCGTTGCCGAGGTTGATGGGTGGAAGGTTGTCCCCCATCTCGTTGGCGTTGTCGCCACGATGGGCGGTGTCGTTCTGGCCGAGCTCACCATGACCGTTGTAGCCCCAGCACTTCACATCCCCGTTGTCGAGGACCGCGCAGCTCTGATGGTAGCCCGTGTCGACGGCGATGGCAGTGTAGGGATCGCCGTCAGGAGAGGTGCCAAGGTTGATGATGGGCAGGTTGTCGCCCATCTCGTTGGCCGCATCACCAGGGTAGTTGCGATGCCCCTGGCCGGACTCGCCGTGGTTGTTGTAGCCCCAGCACTTCACCCCACCATCATCGAGGATGGCGCAGGCGTGGTAAGTGCCCATGGCCACGTCCACCGCGCGGTAGGGATCGCCGTCAGGCGAGGTGCCCATGTCGGTGTACTGCAGGCTGTCGCCCATCTCTCCGGCATTGTCACCGCGCTGGGTGTTGTTGCCGTGGCCGAGCTGAGCGTGGGCGTTGTAGCCCCAGCACTTGATGCCGCCATCATCGAGGATGGCGCAGGTGCTGATGTAGCCGGTGTTCACCTGCACCGCCGTGCGGCCAGTGCCCAGGTTCACGAAGGGCAGGTTGTCGCCCATCTCGTTGGCGGCGTCACCACGATAGTTGGTGTCGCCATACCCAAGAGAGCCGTGGTGGTTGTAGCCCCAGCACTTCACCTGGCCGCTGTCGAAGAGCGCACAGTGGTGATAGTCGTGGCTTGCTTGAGCCGAAGAGAGGCCGAGCAGGGTGAAGGCACCTGCCCCCAGCAACCGCGCTGCCACCTTGAAGTTCCGAGAGGCCATCCAGCCCTCCTCCCATGTGTGAGCATAGAGACTACGTAAACAGATGTAGGAGTCTATCGCCTGGGAAGGTCTGATGACTACACAAAAGATGCAACAGCATCGCCCCGCAGAGACGGATTGGGCATGGCCCAGTGCCTCAGGGGGCCACACTGTGAGTTGAGTGTAGCCCTCAGCGAAGCCAGAGCGTGTTGAGTGACTGGCCCGTGGGGTAATAGCCCTGGCCCAGACTGCAGGGATGAGCTCCGCTGATGTTGTAGGCATCGAGTACGTGCAGCAGGAGCCAGCCGCCGTTCACTCCGCAGGTGTGATCGCCCACGCCCTGAGCGTCGCAGCTCATGCGAGCTTCGGGTACAGGCACCATCATGTCACCCGTGACCTGGCCGTAGTCCGTGGCGCACTGCTGAGTGGCGGCGTTGGAGCGCCAGTAGTGGAAGTTGCGCTCGATGAGGGCGCCGGTGTCGTGGATGAAGAGCCGAGTGGCCCCGGTGCCCACGCGGAAGAGGTGTGAAGACTCCACTCGCAGCGCGTTGATGATGGCGGTGCTCAGCTGCCCCGCAGGCTGGCCTGGGGCGAGATAGCCCAGGGTGCTGGTCCACCACGAGCCGTTGCCGATCATGGTCCAGCCGCCACCATCGGTGGTCATGTCGCAGTAGACGGTATGGATGCCCTGGGCGCCGAGGTCGACCTCGTAATCACCGCTGCCCACATCACCCTCGTAAGCGTATCCCCACGCAGGGTGGCGATAGCCGTCACAACTCGAAGCCCTGCGACCATCTGCCCAGATGCGGCTGCCGTCGACCCATGCGATGCCCACAGTGCAGGTGCCCTGTTGAGTAGCGTAGGGCTCGAGATCTTCGGAGACGGTCTGACAGTCACCGATGGTGACGTCGCCACAGCCGACGCGATCACACTGCCCGGCGCCAAGCTCGACGCCGGCCTCGATGAGCGAGTCGAAGCCGATGATGGTGTTGGGCCAGACCACCACACCGTCTTCCAGGGTGGTGCCGTCGCCGACCCGGGCATCGCTCTGAAGCAACACGCCATCGCCGATGGTGACTCTGTCTCCGAGTACGCCTCGAGGCCAGAGTCGGCTGGTGGTGCCGACTGCGAGATCATCACCGGCGATGATCGACTCGTCGATCAGGCTGTCGGCGCCGATGCTGCTACGGGCACCGATGACAGTGCGGAACAAAACCGTGGTGCGGTGCCCCACGAAGCCGTCTGCGCCGAGCTGCACCCCATCGTAGAGCGCAACGTCGCTCTGGAGCGTGTTGCCCGAGGCCAGGCTGACGAAGATGCCCAAGGACACATTGTCGCCCAGGGCGCAATCGTCGCCCACAGCGCTCTGGTTCCCGATGAAGACACGATCACTCAGCTCGACCCGGTCGCCCAGAGCGCCGCGGACCTCGCATGACTCGCCAAGGCTGACGTCATTGCCGAGAGTGGCGCCCTCAGCGACATGGCTGCTGGCCCCCACGATGACCCCGTCACCCATGGTCACATAGCTGGCGAGGGTGGTATCGACGCCGAGGGTCACCTGATGCCCCAGTTGGCCATTGGGGCCGATGGCGCTGCCTGCAGAGAGGGTGAGATCGTCACCGAGGACGCAGTTGGCCCCAATGGTGCTGCCGGAGGCGAGGTGCGCCCCGGACCCGACGATGCTGTTGTCTGCCACGACGGCTGCTGTCTCGAGGATGCTGCCTGATCCCACAGTGCTGAGCTGGCCCACACTGCTGGCTGCGCCGAGGGAGACATCGTCACCGAGGGTGCTGCTGCTGCCCACGCTGGCCCCATCGCCGAGGGTGACTCGATCGCCGAGCTGGGCAAGTACGCCAACGACACACCCGGCGCCGAGGCCACTGGCACTGCCGACGCGGGCGTTGTCGCCGATGACGCAGCCAGCGCCGATGGTGCTGTTGGCACCGACGATGACGCCCTCACCGAGGATCCCATTGATGGTGGAGCCATGGCCCACCGTGACATAGGGCCCGATGACCGCCTCAGCGCTGAGGGTGACGTCATCGCCCAGAGCAGCGGTGGGATCGATCTCCGCGTCGGGGCTCACACAATCATCACCGTAACCGTCGCCGTTGTTGTCGGTCTGGTTCGGGTTCGAGACCCCTGGGCAGTTGTCGACGTTCTGGCAGATGCCATCGCCGTCGGGATCCTGCTCGGCATCGAAGGGGCAGAGATCGCAAGCATCCCCGATGCCGTCGCCGTCTGCATCAGATTGATCAGCGTTGGCGAGGGTGGGGCAGTTGTCGTTGTCGCAGACGCCGTCCTGGTCCGAGTCGTCGCACTTGGGCCGATCAGCAAGAGCGCTCACAGCCCCTGCGAAGCCAGTGTCAACAGCAGCCAGCCCGGGGCCGACCTCACCAGGGGCATCACCACGGTTGGCGGTGTCACCGAGGCCGAGCTGGCCAGAGTTGTTCCAACCCCAGCACTTCACCGTACCCAGGGCACCCTCGAGGCGTGCGCACTGGCTGTTGACGCCCATGGACAGCGTACGCACAGGGGCGCCGAGATCGAGGAAGGGCAAGGCATTGCCCATCTCGCCAGGGTCGTCGCCCCGGCTGGCGGTGTCGCCGAGGCCGAGCTGGCCATAGTTGTTGTAACCCCAGCACTTCACGCGGTGATCTCGAAGTTGCACGCACACGTTGTAGACGTCTGCCCAAATATGAAGTGCCCCCAGCGGGGTGCCATTGTCGTTGCCCAGATCGGTGGTGGGCAGAGCATCGCCCATCTCGCCAGGGTCGTCGCCCCGGTTGACGGCATCGCCGAGGCCGAGCACCCCATGAGGGTTGCCCCCCCAACACTTCACTGTTTTGTCTTGCAGGCGTGCGCAGGTGAAGCCCCACCCAATGGCGACTTCGCCCGCAGAGGCGCCAGTGCCCAAGTCGATGCTGGAGAGGTTGTCGCCCATCTCGCCAGGGCCATCACCAAGCGTCTGGGTGTGACCCTGTCCGAGACCACCATAGGCGTTGCCGCCCCAGCACTTGAGCGCCCCTGTGTTCAAGATCGCGCAGGTCTGCTCACCGCCAGCGTCGAGGGCCGAGACCAGGCCACCCAGGTCGATGACAGGGAGGGCGTCGCCCATTTCTCCTGGGGCATCACCAAGTGAAAAGGTGTGTCCCTGGCCGAGCTGTCCTGCACGGTTGTCGCCCCAACACTTCATCTGACCATCATGCAGTCGAGCACAGGTGTGCCAGGTACCAGCGACGATGTCTGTTGCGGCGTAGGGAATGCCCTCGGCCGTGGTGCCGAGATCGACAAAGGGCAAGTTGTCGCCCATCTCTCCGGCGGCGTCCCCCCGAGAGGCCACGTCACCGAGGCCGAGCTGGCCATGTGTGTTGTCGCCCCAGCACTTCACCTGACCTTGAGTGAGCAGCGCGCAGGTGTGTCTGTACCCTGTGCTCACCTGGGTGGCCACCTGGCCGCCGCCGAGATCCACGGCAGAGAGGGTGGCCCCCATCTCACCTGGTGCGTCACCGATGGAGAGCGTGCTGCCTTGAGCTGCGCCGGCGCTACGGCCGAGCTGGCCATGGCTGTTGTCGCCCCAGCACTTCACCTCGCCGCCATCGGAGAGGGCGCAATGGTGGTAGTTGTGGACCGCCCACGCGTCGGCGCTGAGCAACAGCGTAAAACACGCCGTCCACAACATTGGCCATCTGCTGATCGCCGACCCCCAGGACAGTGGGGTGGGGCGTTGAGCAGGCATGCGGTCCCTCCGAGAGACTCGCCGACATCGGATGCTCGTAAAAGTCGATGTCAGGCAGTCACGAGAGTCTAGCGGGGATGGGGGGGCTGTGACTACACGAAAACACGATGTGGGTGCTGTAGGGGAGTGTAACTGACTTACATGCATTACCCTGACCGCGTTGACAGACGATGAGGGCGCGAGTGAGGCACACATGAAGCGACTGTGGTTGTGCACCATGGTGTTTTGGGCCTGCGATGGGGCTCTGGACGCTGATCTGGGCGATGACGGCATCGGCGCCTTCGAGAGAGATGCTGGACCTGCGGGGGGTGAGGGCAGGGATGCTCGAATCCCCACGGACATCCAAGAGCCCGGAGGTCGCGATTCTGGCGTCGAAGGGGCTGAAGACGCCGAAGTAGGCGAGGGCCCTGATGCAGAGCCACTGCGCGACCGGGACGCTCAAGTGCTCCAGCCGCTCGAAGATGCGTCGATCGATGCGCCAGATCTCGACGCACAAGTCGAAGAGGGCGTCCGCGATGCGGCCCCACGAGCCGACGCCTTCATACCGGAGGACAACTGGGGCCCGTGTGCCGTTCGAGGGGTGCCTGGAGAGTGCCTGCACGTGGATGACTGTTTCGCACCAGCGCGCTCGACGCCTGGCCTCTGCCCGGGGCCCGCTGAGATCCAGTGCTGTGCCGAGGTGCCCGAAGAGCCACCCGTCGATCAGCCCCCGGTTCAAGATTGTGATCCCGACGATATGCCCACCCCCCACGAGGGTCTGCGCTCAGCCCCTGGAGAGGGGCCGTGCCCTGAGGGGATGGCGTGGATTCGACCCGACAACGCTGCCGACTACTGTATGGATCGCTACGAAGGCGCCCTCATGGAGGTCTTCGGGGATGGATCCGAGTCGCCGTGGTCCCCCTACCACAACCCGGGCAATCGGCGCGTACGGGCGGTCTCCATCGAAGGGGCCGTGCCCCAGGGGTACATCGACGGGGTGCAAGCGCAGCGGGCCTGTGAAGAAGCCGGAAAGCGGCTGTGCTCCGATCAGGAGTGGCTGCGGGCGTGTCAGGGGGCTGAAGGGCTGCGCTATCCCTATGGCGCCGAGCGGGTGGACGGCCTGTGCAACGACGCTCGGGCCCAGCACCCGGCAGTTCAGTTGTTCCCCAACGATCCCAACCCCTTCGCCCGCATACAGCATGCGTGTATCAACCAGCTGCCCGAGGGGCTGGCGCCCTCAGGGGATCACGGGGCGTGTGTTACCGAGGAGGGGGTGTACGATCTCATGGGCAACCTGCACGAGTGGACCTCTGATCCCACCGGCACGTTTCGAGGAGGCTTCTATGTGGACACAGTGCGGAACGGCCCGGGTTGCCTGTACCGCACCACGGCCCACAACCGGCTGCACTGGGATTACTCCACCGGCTTCCGCTGCTGCGCCGACGGCGAATGACTCACGCGGCCTCGATGGCCTTCGGGGCGGGCTTGAGCCATGCGAAGGCTTGCTCGGTGATGGCCCGGGCATCTGGCCCCGTGAGGGGCTCACCGTGGCTCATGATCACCTGTGAGTAGGGCCACTCCAGCCAGCGAGAGACGCTCTCGCGGGCGGCGGCCTTGTCTTTGACGGTGAACTTCAACAGTCGAGGCACGGCGGTCTTGCGCAACACACCCTCGAGCTTGAAGACGATCTTGCTGAGGAAACCGTCGACGCGGTGGATGTTCATCAACACGTCGGTGAACAAGATCGCGCCGCTTTTGCGGTGAAAGAAGACGTGCTCGTTGAAGAGCGGAGCGCCGGCGAAGAGACGATGCTCAATCTCTCCAGGCCAGAGCTGGGTCGCGTCGTCCAGCACCCCGTCGAACTTCAGGTCTTTGCGCTTCTTTTGCAGCCCGTCGGCGATCCAGACCTTGGCGTCGGGGTATCGGGCCTGCACATCGCTCACGTACACATGGTGGTAGGTGTTGGGCGCGATGAGATGGGCCACAGGGCCGAGCTCGGCCATAGCCTGAGCGAGCGTGTCGTCGATGGGCACGGGGGAATGTAGGACGAGGCTGCCATCAGCGAGCCGCATCACCACCATACGGCCTCGGGTATCGAGGCCCAGCCACTTGTGGGGGTTGTTGACGATCCAGAGGTCTTCGCCCATGGGGACGAGCGTGCGATCAGGGGTCATGGGGTGCTCCGCTTGAATGATTTTGGTCAAGCTTCTTGTCTAACTGGATGGCGTCCCTTGACGAGATTGTCAAGCTGCTTTTCTATTGGGGAAGCGAAACTTTCGAAAAGCCCTTCATGAGCGACGAACACGAGTATTTCTCCGAGCACCTCGAGTCGGCCAAAGGCGACAACATGGGGCACCTCCTCATCAAGGCCGCGCGGCTGTTCAACGAGCACTCGCTGGGCCGGCTCCAGGCCTCGGTGACCCCCTACGCCGGGGTGCGTATGGCCCACTTGTCCCTGATGCCCCACCTCGATCTCGAAGGCACCCGCATCACCGAGCTCGCCCGGCGGGTGGGGGTGAGCAAGCAGGCGGTGGGGCAACTCGTCGACGACATGCAGCGCATGGGGCTGGTGCGCCGCGAGCGGGATCCGGATGATGGCCGCGCCCGCCGGGTGGTCTTCACCGAGAAAGGTCAGGCGGGCATGTTGCAGGGGCTGTCCATCCTCGACGCCGTGGGCGCCGAGGTGACCCACGTGCTCGGTGAGGCCGAGACTGGCCCGTTCCTCGACGCCCTGCGACGCATCATTGATCACTTCGAAGAGAGCCCATGACGATCTGGCCCGAACACCTCGACCATTTCTCCACCACTGCGCTGGCCACGTTCCTCGAGCAGGCAGATCGCCCGGTGGTGCTCTGGCCCGTGGGCAGTGTGGAGCCTCACGGCCCGCATCTACCCCTGGGCACCGACACCCTCATTTCGAAGCACAACGCCGAGGAGGCGCTCCGCAAGCTTCGGGCAGAGGGGGTGCAGGCGGTGATCGCCCCGGCGCTGCCGTATGGGGTCACCGACTTCGCCGCGGGCTTCGCCGGCGCCGTGAGCGTGCCGGCGCCGATCCTGGTGGGCCTGATCACGGCCTGTGTGACCGCGTGGCTCTCCGAAGGCTTCGCCCACGTGAGCCTGATCAACCATCACCTCGAGCCGGGTCAGCTGAAGGCGCTGGCCACGGCCCGGAGGGAGATCGCCAGCGCCCACGGCAAGCACACCATCTCGGCCCCTGCGGTGACGAGCTCACGTTGGGGTCGCCGTCTGACCCCGGAGTTCAAGAGCGGGGCGTGTCACGCGGGGTGCTATGAGACCTCATTGATCCTCGCCACCTCGCCGGCGCTGGTCGACATGGACGCCGCGACAGCGCTCCCGTCGATCCCCGTGAGCCTGAGCGAGGCGATCAAGGCAGGCCAGCAGACCTTCGTCGAGGCGGGGATGAGCGAGGCCTACACGGGGGCGCCCGGGGCTGCCACCGAGGACGAAGGACACGCGACGTACAGCCTCCACGGCGACATGGTGGCCACAGAGGTGCTCGAAGCCCTCGAAGCTCGGCTGAGCTGAGGGTATCCTCCCTGAGAACATCCTGCTGGAGAAACTGATGTCCGACCCGAAACCCCTGCTCGATCTCTTCGCCATCGAAGATCTCTGGACCTCAGAGCAGCGCATGGCCCGCGACGCGGTGCGCCGCTTCTCCCGTGAGGTGTGCCTCCCGAAGTTCCAGGGGGCGTTTCGCGACGAGATTTTTCCCGATGAGCTGATCCCTGGTCTCGGAGAGCTGGGTGTGCTCGGGGCCAACCTGAAGGGGTATGGCTGCGCTGGCATGGACGAGGTGGCCTACGGCCTGGTCATGCGAGAGGTGGAGTACGTCGACAGCGGCCTGCGCAGCTTCGTGAGCGTGCAGGGGGCATTGTGCATGTACCCGATCTACGCCTTTGGCACCGAGGCTCAGAAGCAGAAGTTCCTGCCCCGGATGGCCAAGGGCGAGCTCATCGGCTGCTTCGGCCTCACCGAGCCCGACAGCGGCAGCGATCCGAGCTCGATGCGCACCCGAGCCCGGAAGGTTAAGGGCGGCTATGTGCTCGACGGCGCCAAGATGTGGATCACCAATGCCCCCATCGCCGGCCTCGCTGTGGTGTGGGCCAAGGTCGAGGACGGCGATCAGCGCTCGATCCGCGGGTTCCTGGTGGAGCGCGAGTTCGAGGGCTTCTCCACCCCGAAGATGAGCCACAAGCTCTCGCTCCGGGCCTCCTGGACGGGGGAGATCCACCTCGACAACTGCTTCGTGCCTGAGGAGAACGTGCTGCCGGAGGTCGAGGGCCTCAAGGGGCCGCTGTCGTGTCTGACCCAGGCCCGCTTCGGCATCTCCTGGGGCGCCCTCGGTGCGGCGATGTGCTGCTACGAGTCGGCCCTGGACTACGCTCGGGAGCGCACCCAGTTCGGCACCCCCATCGCCGGGTTCCAGCTGACCCAGCAAAAGTTGGTCGACATGGGGTCCCGCATCGTGCACGGCCACCTGCTCTCCCATCACCTAGCCACCTTGAAGCAGCAGGGCAAGCTCAACCCGATCCAGGTGTGCCTCGCCAAGCGCGAGAACGTGGCCTCGGCCCTGCACATCGCCCGCACCGCCCGGAGCGTGCTCGGGGCCAACGGCATCATGGACGAGTACCCGGTTCAGCGGCACGCCATGAACCTCGAGAGCGTCTACACCTACGAGGGCACCCACGAGGTGCACACCCTGGCCATCGGCCGCGCCCTCACGGGTCTGAGCGCCTTCTCCTGACCCCTGGTCGAGGCCCCCTGGGTCCCGACGCATTTTTCGCTGTGGTCGAGGCGGGCAGCGGCCGATATGTTCATAGAACGGCGAGCGAGATGCCCGATCTCGTTCGTGTGGATGTGACTTCTCGAACGTGCCAGAGGCACGGGGAGCGACCAGGCATGGGTGATCCCACCATCGTCTTCACCATCGGTTACCTGCACTCCAGAGCGCTCTGGCAGAGCATCGGACAGCTCAGCGCGTGTTTGTCGAACGATGCTGCCGAGGGCAACCTGAGGCAGGAGCTGGGCAAGGGGGCGAGCACCTGGTTGCCTGATCAGTGCATCGACGCCATCGCGGTGCTGAGCAACCGCCTGCGCTGGCAGTGGACGGGCTACCAGGACATCCTCCGGGAGGCCATCGGCGCCCAGGGCCTGCTCCGGGGCTTTGCGGAGATCGACGCCCAGGGCCCTGACGAGCGTACTGAAGGTGTGCGCAAGCTGATCCAGTCCATCGCAGAGCACTCCGGGGAGCTCTTCCGCCAGGTGAAGGTGGTGAACCCCTCGAACACCGACATCAAGATGCTTTTCGTGGGGCAGCAGGTGGGCAAGATCGACCAGATCCTCCGTGAGGGTGAGCGCCACGGCGCCATCGAGGGGGTGATGCCTGCCTGTCAAGAGGCCCTGGCCACTCTCTTCGTGGAGATCTCTCATCAAGATCTGCAAGACGTGCTCGGCGAGTTCCGCCAAGTGAAGAGCAGCGTGGGCAAGGTGGCTCAGCCCGCCATGCGAGCCTTCGTCTCACAGATGAAAGACGCGTTCTTGTGGGACGTGGAGCGCTCTGCTGCGACTACGATGTAGAATTCAGCTAGGCATCTCAGAACGCTTCTAGGTGATCGTCAGTAAAGAGGTTGTAGAGTTCTACACCAACAATGAGCCGAGCCCTGTTCCATCCTTTGTTCATCCGCGTGTGATGTTCGACCGCGGAGGGTACTCTGGTAAGGTTATACCCAACACCCAAGCGCAACGAGTTGACGAATATATTGAATTGAGGGCCAGCGATGATGAACTCATCGGTCTCCTTCTCTTCACCCTCTGTTGCTTCGAGTGTGTACGACTCTGATTGCATATAGCCACCGAAGCCGAAGCCCAAGTATGTGGACTGATGTGGTACCCAACGAAAGCCAATGAGGTCAATCATGGGAACGACATCCTCCGCGTTGAGTTCCAGCTTGCTGTCTACACTGACCCGACTGGTGATGCCATTCCACGCGAGTAGGGAATACCATTGATCCTTATCCTCATAGAACCAGTTGGTTGACACAATACCGGGGGGGGGGGCGCGGTTTTCTTTTCTCTCAATTAAGACGCTGGATGCTTGAGGGAGTGCCTTGGCGAAATTTGTATAGAAGCGAGCCTGAACTTCTGGATCTTTTACAGCTTTTCTTAGGGAGGCCACTCTCATCTTGGCTGCCTTCATTTTGCCAATGATGATCTTCAGAGATACGTCGACGTTATCAATTGAACTCATGAAGCTCTCAGTGTCATTCTTGATCTGATCTATCCGCTCTTTGGCGTTGAGTACGGCGGGATCCTCTTTGAGCTCCTTGATCTTCTTTTCGATTTTCTTCTCGACTGCCTGCTTGGCTTCGTTTGCTATGTCGCGGTAGAGCGGCTCAAGCTTGTCAATTGCTTGATCTAGCGCCTTCTCGGCGTTCTTCAGCTCTTTGTTCGTCTTGCTCTCTATATCAGATAACACATTCCTGTACGCGTTCAGTGCATTGAGCAAATTCGATTCATCAATCGCATCTCTGCAATTAGAAAGGTGTTGTGGGGTCGAGGGTTGTTGCCCCACCATGCCCTTGCCCAACCATTCGAGCGTCTTCTTGATGTGGCTTGCATTACCTGTGATACACTCATAGTCATTCTTGATGTCGTCCTTGATTTTCTTCAGCTCTGGTGTCTGTTCAATTGCTTTTTTTGCCGCATCAATTATATCTTGAAATGGGCGCAAGTCAGAGTTGGATTCAACATAAGCCGTATATTCAGCCTCGAAGTCTTCGGAAGGCTTGGATGCGTCTTCAGGCCATATACGCAGAGAAAAATCTGCTCGAAAAGGCATGTGGCGCTTCTTGAGTTCATGAATTTTGATGGTTACTCGGTCATTCTTACTATTTTGACTCGATGTGATATCTTTGAAGAATACGACGTCGTCGTTCCTTAATACAGATATGTACTTTGCGAAGTCCTTTATGTCTGTGTTGTTAACTGTTTGAAGTCGGATGTGGTATCCAACATCATGATGATATTTCCATATCATTGGGCATGTGCGAATGCGTGTTTTATCTTCGTCACCCTCCTTCTGCATATGCACGAACTCGGCCTTTGCGTATGCATTTTCTTTTTGGTTTTTTTTGCCTTCTTTGTCTTTCGTGGCTTTGCAAATCCCTTCAACTACGTCTTCCGAAGTACAATCTGTGCTATCTGAGTCTATGCAATACTTGTCACTGGGATTGTTGAGGCCGATGCTGTCATCGAAGAATAGCGGAATGCCTCTTGGTACTATGATGCCCTCTCCAGTTTTCTTGATACATACTCTCTGAGTGAATAGTTCAAGGTTTTGTTTCCAGTTCTTGTCGCCTTTGTCGTCTGATTCCAGCCTTTTTATGTCTTCTATGTCCTTGAACTGATTGATGTCTGTGATATCTTTTCGGTCTGACTCACGCCAGATTTGAATTGTGAGTTCACATGAAGCCGGATCACCACCGCCATGCATCACAATTTTGGATAGAACATCCTCCTGGAAGTCGGCTGCTCTCATCTTCTTTTTGGTATCACCCTTGGGGCTGGCCTTCTCGGAGCCATTCGGCGTTACTCGAACTTCTTTCAACCTTATTGCTGCGGGCTTGGAACACCCAAATGCTTGTACCAATATGCACAAACAGCCGCCAATCCACTTCCAGTGACTCACTTCGTCCTCCTGTAGGTTGTGTGTGAGTGTGCCCCCCTCTTGCGAAGTGGAATCATATTCGGATGTCGTGATGTTGCAACGGGAATTTGAAAGGACATCCATAGTAGGCGGCTCTTCATAATCTACTCTTGACCATACTATTATGGTACGTGCGTACTTGATGAACGACGTCCGCTCCACTCTCAATCTCGTCTTGTGGTCGTTGCTGACCATAGTGGGGCATGTCCTAATGGATGGCTCTGCCTGGGCCCTCGAGATAGAACCGAATGGTAAAGGCGCGACTGACAGTACAATGCAAATTCGCCTGATCTGGTTCGGACGCTCTGGAGGTGTGTCCAACCATGTGGGCCGGAACACCGTGCACGCCATCTTCGACGAGATGGTGGGCCAGGGCATCTCCGAGGTGCAGGCGGTGGTCGATGGCCCTGTGGCCTTCGCCCGCGGCCGTCGCATCGTCTTCAGCCCTGGCGGTCTGAGCATCGCCGCCTTCCAGAGGTTCCTGGCGCATCCACCTTTGACCCGTCGTGTGCTCGCCGATGACTGGCCTGTGGCCACGGGCCCTTTCGAGACCGTCTTCGAATACCCGCCCAAAGCCGAGGCGCCTCTGGTGCAGATGGTGCTCCCTGACGGCGCTCGCCCCACGCCAGGGCTGGAGCCCGCTACGGCGAGGTTGTTGGAGTTCGAGAATCGCCTTGGCGAAGTCGTCAGCGTGTTGGAGACCGGGCCATCAGGGCCAGAGAGCCTGCATCTCGATCACACAGGTTGGGAGATGCGTTTCGCCTTTGAAGGTGAAGTACGCCCTTCTGGTGGGGTGCCCCGGCGGGTCTTCGATGTAGGCAAGCCTCAGGCCGACGGGGCGCGCAGAGTGACGGCGATCAAAGCGCTCGAATCCCTCGAAGAAGATGATGGCGCGATCCCCACATTGGTACTCGCCGCCGGCGACGATCTCGAAGGCTTCAGCTTCGTCGACACAGGTGGGCGCTCGTGGCAGCGGGCCCACTCCTGGACCACATACGGCGCTCTGAAGCTCAGCGCGCTGGTGGCGGGCCAGCGAGAGGCGTTCTTCGGCCTCGAAGCCCTCGGCAAAGATGCCCTGCAAGCAGGGGTGCCCGTGCTGGCCACCAACCTTGAGGGCCCACCGCTGCCCGAAGGGGTGAGCCCCTGGCGCCTCGTCGAGCTTGAAGGTGTGAGCGTGTTGTTGTTGGGCTTCGTGGAGCCTAGCCTCGACGCTGCCACAGTGAAGCGACTCTACGGCGCCCGCACGGTGTCACCGCCGGCAGCGGCAGCCCAACGTGCGCTGGAAGCCGCCCGAGTCGAACTCGGGCGAAGGCCCGATCTAGTGGTGGCCCTGGGCGTGCTCAGGCCAGAGACGACCTCGACGCTGCGCAGCACCGCTGGGGTGATCGATCTGCTCCTCTCGGACTTCGAAGATCGAGGGGAGCTGCCCGAGCGCGGCGTGGCCGATTTGAGCACTCCCCGCCAGGCCATGCTCAGGGCCCGCGATCCCTTGCCGATCTCCGTGGTGCAGCCAGGCCAGCTCCGTCTGGGGGTGGCCGAGGTGAGCCTGGCGCCGACACCTGGGAACGGCGTCCGGGTGATCAGGGTGGAGAGCGAGGCGTTGCCCATCACCGGTGACTTACGACCTGACACCGATGTGCTGCGCCGCGTGCAGCGGACACGCCAACAGGCCTACACGCTGGGCCAGAAGGCGCTCCTCCCCGATGTGTGCCCGGCCATCGCCGAGGCGAAGCTGGTGCAGACAGAGGGGGGGCCATGCCGGCTCACCGGACCACTGTGGAGCCGCCTCACCGCAGAGGTGCTCCGGGAGGCCTTCGACGTCGAAGGGGCGTTGATCCCGCGGATGCCGTACAGCTGGACTCTCCGTGGCCCGGTGAGCCGGCTTCAGGCGGTGGCCAACCTGAACGTACCCGATGAGCTGGTGATGGTGTGGTTGCCGGGGGACACGCTCCGCGGACTCATGGGTCACTCTGCCTTCGCCCAATGGCAGAGCGCGGGTCTGAGCATCGTCGGCGGGGAGCCTCGCGCACAGGGGCAGGTCATCTCTCCTGATGCCCGCGGTCGGTATGCTCTCATCACCACCGACATGGTGATCGCAGATCCGCGCCTGTCCGCGTTCTTCGAGGGTCAGCGCCAACAGCGGCGGTTCGAGCGGCGAAAGGGGCGCTACACGATCCCTGGCTGGGGCAGCGAGGGCTTGCCGCGGACGCTGAGGTCAGTGGTGCTCGATCGCCTCGAGGGGTTTGCGCGGGCAGACACTGCTGTACCAAATCTGGTGGCCCGTATGGCCCCTGAGGGCCTGCCACCGGAGGGCACCTGGCTCGTGGATCTCGCCGACGTACGGCTGGCCTTCACCGACTATGCGGTCACTGGGGCCCAGAATCGCTACACCGAGGTGAGAGAGACTCGCGTGACCACCCAGAGCAACGTGGCGCTGTCGACCTCGGGCACCCTCTCATTGAGCAGACTTTCGCCGACGGTGAGCTGGGTGAACCGCATGCGCTTCCAGTTCGCCCGGAACACCTTCGAGGACGGCACTGAGGAGGAGCGCGCCGACGCGCTGCAGTTCGACACCGAGCTTCAGGTGCCGCGCTGGCGTCTGCAGAGTCTTTGGGGGGCGGTGCCCTTCACCAACGTCAGCTATGCCACCGAGTTCACGCCCACGGAGGGCAACCCGCTCAAGCGCCGCGTCGAGGGGGCGAGCGGTGTCCTGTGGACCGGAGATCAGCTCTTGCGCTCGGCGCGCCTCGCGGCCCTGGTGGCCACGGACTTCGGCGAGCGTGAGCCCTCCACCGAGCTCGGCGCGCTCCTGGCGGCCTCTTTGGAGCAGCCCCTCGCCGGGGCGCGGGGCTTCGTCGACGCCAGCCTGAGGTACTACCCGCCGGCCATCGACGGCAGGGACACCCCCTCGGAGCTGGGCACGTGGCTCAGCGTGAGGACTGGGGTGGATTTTCCCGTGAGCCTCGTCCCCGGGCTGATGTTGGAGACCTTCGTCGACGTGTTCGGCTATCGGGGGAAGGTGGCAGAGACGTCTGAGCCAGGGGCGAGCATCCTCACGGGCATCGCGATCAAGCTGGACCGGCAGTGGAAGCCTGGCTTGGAGCCGCTGTTCTGAGGCTGAGGTGGGCGGACGACCCAGCTGCGCGCCGTCCGCTCAATGCCTGGGCAACAATGTGAGCACAAGGCGCCCGAGTGCCTTCGTGAGCTCCACCTCGACGTCAAGTCGCTTGAGCCTGGGGCTCTCGGTACGCCCGGGGGCGAGGGTGAGCCGTAGCGCCGAGGCATCTGAACCCGCCGGTGGGCGAGCGAGTTGCTGACGGACGAGTGTGCCCAGCAGATCGCGGTTGGTGATCCACCAGACAGAGTGGGCATCGTTGTGTCCTGAGTCGAGGCCTTCGGGGGTATCGCCCCAGGGCGATGAGTTCTGAGGCGGCAGGGCAATGGCAGAGGCGACGCCCACGGCGCCAGCGACGAGGGCGTATCCTCTGGCTTTCTCCGGTTGTGTGTCGAGCCGCAATTGTACCTGCAACCGGCGGAGCAACCACGACTGCAGCCCGGTGAGGGTCTCGGGCAAGGCGCCCATGGCCGCCGGGGCACACCACCAGCTGCACTGTCTCAGTACGTCGATGTCCAAGGGGGTACCGGCACCCTCGAGCACGCTCGCGAGAGACAGCACGTAGGGTGCCTGCTCGGCGAGGGATGGGTGGGGGAGGGGGGCGCGGCCCAGAGCGAGTGAGGTGCGCTCGGTACGCCAGCGTGCATCCACAGTGATGCGGGCGGCGCCGCCATTGCCGTCGAAAGTGATGAAGATATCTTCTGCCCCGCTCTGAGCGAGCCATGCCTCTGCATGGCGCTGCGGGCTCGGTGGAGGTGGCGACGCACCTTCAGGCAGGGCCAGTGCACGCCGCAACCACTGACGATCGCCGAAGGCCCGGGCGCCGAGGGCAAAGCGAGACAGATTGAGCCACAGTTGCCCCGCAGGCCGACCCGCCTTCACCGGAGCAGGGGGGCCGAGGCGCGCGCTGTCGATCATGCCGAGGGCTTCGGTGAGATCGTCCTCTGGATCAGCCCCCACGAGCACATCACACACCGTGAGGCCAGAGCCCTGGCGAATCACCAGGAAGGTCGGATGCTCAAATGCCGTGAGACGGGCGAGGTACGTGGCGTCAGGGCCTCGAGCTGTACCTGGCTGACGCCAGGCCCCCACACGACCCCTCAAGGACAAAGCCGAGGCGGGGGAGGTGCCCAGGGTGGTCACCCATTGAGCGAGGGGATCGTCGAGGGACATGAGGGCGATGCCCCCGATGGCTGTCCCGAGGGCCTTGACGTCAGGGGCCGAGGTACGTCGCCCGACGAGGCGTAGGTGGGCCCAGGCCAGTGGACGAGGGTAGCGCTGCAGCCAGCCCGTGAGGCGCTCTGCGTCGGCGCCGGCCCCCGAGGCCACGAGGGACATGATGCGGCGTACGTCCTCACCGGCGCGGATCGCCGAGGGCGCGCCACCCCAGCTCATCGAGAGCCAGAGTGGGCGATGGGGGGAGAGACCGAGAGGAGATATCCACTGAGGCAGGGCCCCGAGCCAGGGCAGCGGGGGCTCGAAGTGGGCGCGCAGCGCATGGGGGCGCAGCACCCCGTAAATCGCGGCGCCCCTCGGGAGAGCTGAGGCGGGCTCCACCTGCCCTCGAGGGCCCGACGAGGCCGTGGGTGCGCCCGCGCATCCTCCGAGGAGCAGGCTGCAGAAAGCCCACAGCAGCGCCCACCTGCGTCGTGGTGCGCTCAAGGGAGCGTCGACGACAGGGCCGGTGGGGGTATAAGCTGCGGTCGATGCATTGAGGAGGCCCACATGTTTCGCCATCACGCCACTCTGGAGCGTATTCGAGCAGTGCTCAAGGATGATTTCCTCTCGGCGGAGATCATCGATTACCAGTTGATCGAGCAGGTGGCCGAGGGGGCACCGTGCGAGGTCACAATCCGGCTGCGTCACACCCACGACGAGACCGTCCAGACCATCAGCGGCCGGGGGGTGGGCATGGTGGATGCGGTGTATCATGGCCTCATCGATCACTATGCCCAGAACTACCCCTCGTTGGAGACGATCCAGATCACCCACTTCGAGGTGAAGAGCCGGATGGACACCAGCGAGAAGAAGGGCGCCGATGCCGTGGGGGTGGTGAGCCTCACAGTGACCAACAGCGACGGGCGCACCTTCGAGTTCGAACAGTCCGGGCGGTCCATCGTGGCCTCGGCCATCGGCGTCACCGTGGAGGCCCTCGAGTTCTTCGTGAACTCCGAGCGGGCCTTCATTCGCATTTACAAGGCGCTTCGCGACGCCAAGGCCCGCAGGCGCTCAGACCTCGTCCAGGGCTTCACCGCCACCCTCGCGGAGCTGGTGAACACCACCAGCTACACCCAGATCATCGAGGACATCAAAGCCGAGATGCTGTAGCTCTGGCCGAGGGCCTGCTATCGTCCGCCCGAAATGCCTCGCCTGCCTCTCATCTACCTGCTGTTCGCCCTGAGTTGCCTCTCGGGCACCTTCATCACTACGTCGGCCTTTGCCGGCGGTCAGGATGAAGTGAGAGCCGAGATCGACAACATCTACCGGGGTGATCGACTCCAAAAAGAGCTCGACGTCGATCTGTCCGACGGCTGGGGTGATCTCAAGCCCCCACAGACCACCACGTCGCAGCGGGAGCGCAGAGTGCCGACTCGGGAGCGCGATGACCTCGAACTCGAGGTCGGGAGCGGCCTGGGCAAGGGCCTCATGTGGATCCTCATCGGGGTCTGTGGGGTGGTGCTCGTGATCGGGACGGCCCAGCGGTTGGGCAACTACACACCTGATGTCGCGAGCACATCGGCGGTCGATGCTCAGCAGGCGCCCGTAAAGGCCGACGTGTTGAGGCGGAGAGTCGGTGGGGAGGCTGAGAGCCTCGCCCAGGCGGGTGACTATGCCGAGGCGATCCACGCGCTTCTGCTCAAGACCCTGGAGGCCCTGTCTCGCCATCGGCAGCTCAGGCCCGCCATGACGAGCCGGGAGATCGTCTCTCAGATCGAGCTGCATCCCGAGGCGCGAGACGCCCTGAGCCATCTCGTCGATGCCGTGGAGATCTCCCTCTTCGGCGGCCGTCAACCTGGTGAGTCCGCCTGGCGGGCCTGCCAGGCGAGCTTCGAGCAGTTCCTCGGGGCCTATCAGCGGCGGGTGGCGTGATGGCGGGCGAGCAGGAGAACCTCTTCAGCAAAAGGGTGCTCGTCGGCTTGGCGATCACCACGGTGCTTTCCTTTATCGCCGCCCTCATGTTGGGCATCTTCGGCGATGAGATCTCCACCGGGCCTGATGGCGGGCTCTCCACTGATCATGACGGGTACAGTGTCTCGGCCATTGGCCATCAGGCCTGGGTGAGGTTGCTCGAGGTCCGAGGCCACGACGTCGTGCTCAGCGGCCGCAAGTTCCCTGCGGGGCTCGCCAGCGAGAGCCTCATGGTGATCGCCGAGCCCGAGCTCGACTTGCTTGAGCGCATGAACGAAGAGGCTGAACGGTTCGATCTCGACGGCCCGTCTCTGCTCACCCGCATCCGGGCCTCCGGGGCTCAATCGGCGGTGGTGGTCCTGCCCAAGTGGCGGGCATGGTCCAGCTGGGACGAGGGCAAGGGGTGGGTCTCCGAGGCCTGGCCGGTCTCCAAGGGAGAAGTCACCAAGGCCCTCGAGGCGCTGGGCGTCGACGGCATCCAGGCCATTCGCGTGGGCCCCCCTGGCGCTTGGGACATCAAGGGCCCGCTGCAGAGCGCCCTCAGCGCAGGGCCCACGCTCAAGTATCCACAGCTGATGTCGGCGCACCCCGACATCGAGCCGTGGATCACTGCGGGCAATGGCAGCGGTGTACTCGTGGGGTTGCTCAGAGACGACGAGATCGAGATCGTGGTGGTGGCAGATCCGGATCTGATGGCCAACCATGGCCTGTGGCGCCCTGGAAATGCAGAGGGCATCAGCGCTGTGGTGGACACTCTGCATCTCGATCGTGGCCCCGTGGTCTTCGACGAGGCGCTCCACGGCCATGACCGAGAGCCCAGCCTGTGGGCCACGTTGTTCCAGTTCCCGTTGAGCCTCGTCATGATCCAATTGTTCGTCGTGGCACTGGTGGTGCTTTGGGCAGGGCTGAGGCGGTTCGGCGCCCCAGAGCCCGTCCCGCCGGCCCTCGCCGCAGGGCGGCAGGTGCTCATCGAGCACACCGCGGAGCTGCTGCGCTTCGGTGGCCACTCTGGCTTCATCCTGGGGCGCTACTGGCGCCACACTGTGAAGACCCTGGCCCAGACCATGGGCGGCCCGCAGGGGAGAGCCGGTGCAGACGAAGGGCACGGAGAGCGCTTGATGTGGCTGGTCGAGCAGGCACAGCGTCGGCAGTTGCCCATCGATGTGCTCCAGTTCGATCGTCAGATCAGGCTGCTGGGTGAGGGCGGTGCCCCCCGCCGAGTGGTACAGATCGCCACCGAGATACATCGCCTGCGGGTGGCTCTGTTGGATCAGTCATCAGGACAACGTACTGAATTGAACACCAGGAAGCGGGGCTAGGGCCCCTGGACGGCATGACATGGACGACATGAGTGGTGGGGGGGCCATGAGCCTTGAGAAGCAAAACCCCCTCGACGAGATCAGGCAGGTGGCCCATGCCCTCAAGGGCCAGATTCAACAGGTCGTCATCGGCCAGGATCTCGCCATCGAGTTGCTGATGGTGGCGTTGCTCTCCGAGGGTCACGTGCTCATGGAGGGCGTACCCGGTACCGGCAAGACGCTGCTGGCGCGCACCTTCGCTTTGGGGCTCACGCTGCAGTTCAACCGGGTACAGTTCACCCCCGATTTGATGCCCGGCGACATCATTGGCACCAACCTGTTCAACTTTCAAACGAACCAGTTCGTGCTCACCCAGGGGCCCATCTTCACCGAGTTTCTACTCGCAGACGAGATCAACCGTAGCCCCCCGAAGACCCAGGCCGCTCTGCTCCAGGCTATGCAGGAGCGCTCGGTGAGCATCGATGGCAAGCAGTACGATCTGGGCGCCGGGTTCATGGTGGTGGCCACCCAGAACCCCATCGAGCAAGAGGGCACATATCCGCTGCCCGAGGCCCAGCTCGACCGGTTCTTGTTCAAGGTCGACATCGGGTTCCCGACCCTCGACGAGGAGAGGCGGATGGTACGCCTGCACGGTAGCCGCACCGCCATGCCCCGTCTGGAGTCGTTCAATCTGCGGAAGGTGGCCGACCTCCCGTGGCTGGTGAAGGCCCGTCAGCAGGTGGCTCAGTTGTCGTTGAGCGACTCGATTGCCGACTACATCGTCGAGCTCGTGCGGGCCACTCGCGTGCACCCGAGTCTGCTCGGTGGCGCCTCTCCTCGAGCGTGCAACATGCTGGCCACCGCCGCTCGGGCATATGCCGCCCTCAAGGGTCGCGACTTTGTGATCCCTGATGACGTGAAGGCCCTGGCAGGGCCCACCCTGGCCCACCGCATCATCCTGGCCCCTGGTGCAGAGATCGATGGCCTCACCGCCCGCGACGTCCTGGGACAGATCATCGAGCGCGTCCCCGCACCGCGCTGAAGAGGATGCTGAGAAGACGATGAACACGCCCCCCGCACAACAGAGGCAGCAGAGTCTGCCCACATCCGCAGGTGAGCGGGGCTGCGTCAGCCATCGGCGGCCCACGATGCTCGCGATCCTGTTGTGTCTGCTGGGCCTCCCCATCGCGCTGATGCCTGTGCTCGTGAGCGCTGACCTCTGGACGATGTGGATGGCCTTCGTGGGGCTCTCCACGCTGGCCATCGGCCTGGATCTGGTGCTCGCGCTGCCCCGTCGGGCCGTGGGCTTGAAGGTCGAGGCCCCCTACACGCTCTACATCGGCGCCCGTGATCCGCTGAAGCTGGCTCTCACCATCCCCGAGAGCCGCGGGCCCATGCAGATCGACGCCCTGCTCGAGGTGGGTGAGCTGCTCAACCGCTTGCCACCAGTGGCCATCATCGTACCTGGAGGACAAGCGCCCACAGAGGTGGAGTTGATGCTGGAGCCATGGAGGCGAGGCACCACAGAGGTGCACGCCCTCTGGCTGCGGTGGAAGGGCCCCCTGGGTCTCGTGGAGCACGGGGTGCGGATCCCGCTGGAGATCAGCATGCCCATCGTGCCCGATATTCGGGCGGTGAAGGCTGCAGCGGTTCGCCTGTTCCAGAGCAGCGAGTTCCTCGCGGGGCTCAAGACACAGCGTTATGTCGGCGACGGATCAGAGTTCGAGGCGTTGCGCGAGTATCGCCCCGGCCTCGATCATCGCGCCATGGACTGGAAGGCCTCGGCCCGTCACCGCAAGCTGCTGGTGCGAGAGTTCCGAGCAGAGCGCAACCATCAGATCGTGCTGGCCTTCGACACCGGCCACCTCATGGGTGAGCCCATCGATGGCATGCCCAAGCTCGATCATGCCATCAACGCCGGGCTGCTCCTCGCCTACTACTGCCTCAAGGGTGGCGATCGGGTAGGGGTCTTCGGCTTCGACGAGCAGGTGCGCCTCTTCGCCGAGCCCGAGGGTGGGATCGGCGCCGTACATGGTCTGCAACATCGGGTGGCCTCGCTGGACTACAGCCCCAACGAGACCAACTTCACCTTGGGCCTCACCCACTTGCTCGGTCAGCTGAAGCGGCGGTCCATGGTGGTGGTGCTCACCGACTTCGTCGACACAGTGACCGCAGAGCTGATGGTGGAGAACCTCCACAGGCTCTCCAAGCGACACCTCGTGATCTTCGTCTCCTTGCGAGATCCGTCACTCAACGAGCTGGTGGCGTCGCGCCCTGCGGGCTTGAGCTCGCTCAACCAGATCATGGTCTGTGCGGATCTGATTCAGGAGCGTGAGCAGGTCATCCGACGGTTGTCTCGCCGAGGCATCTTCTGCATCGACACGCCCCCGAGCGGCCTCACCCTGGAGCTGCTCAACCGCTACCTGGAGATCAAGCGTCGGGAGCTGCTCTGATGGCCCAGGGGGGTGAAGACAGCCCGCTGCGCATGTTGAGCAGGCGTCCGCACCTCAACCGCCTTTTGCAGACCCTCAGCGAAGCTCGCGGGCGCATCATGAGGGCGCCAGGTCAGACCCACGAGATCACTGTCTCTCGTGGCCAGCTGCTCAAGGCGCGTCACAGCTGGTCACAGCTGTTGCGAGAAGGGGAGAAGTCTCTACACCGCCTCTGTGCGCTGCTGTCGGATCATCTCTTCGTTCAGCCCGCCCTGCGCGAAGGGCCTGATCAGAGCGTCCCCCGTACCGCCATCCCCAATACACTGATCCGCAGCAAGGTGATCGGCGCGCTGCCTCGGAGCGGAGAGCGCTTCACGCTGACTCAGAGGGTCACCCCGAGGCTGCTGTTGTCAGCGAGCGATCTCGACCTCGGCTATCGGCTGCTCTCGCGTCTGCGTCATCGGGATCACGGTGTGTGGTCCACCCCAGAGCTCGTAGCGAGCATGGTGGAGTACCAGCCCACGGTGCCCAACCCCCACAACGTGCAGAAGATGATCAGCCGGGTGAAGGCGGAAGAAGAGCTCTGGAACAAGGTCTGTGACGAGCTCTTCGATCTCGACTCGCTGGTGCGCAAAGACAAGAAGCTGCGGCCCCTAAGCCGCTACATCAAAGACGTCTTCGGCATCAAGCTGGTGGTGGCCAACCCCGACGAGGTGATGCCTCTACAGCGGGTGATCGAGGGCCTGACGTTCACCGACGAGGCCCTGCGACGTCGCCGCGTACATCCAGGTCCCGACGTGGGACGCCTCGAGTTCACCGAGGTGAAGGACTATCACACGGATCCGAAAGGCAGTGGCTGGCGGGCGGTGAAGTCCGTAGTCCGCTGGAGGGGTAGGACCTTCGAGATTCAAGTGCAGGGCCTGGCGAACTATCTGCTCGAGCAGGAGTGGCTCACACAAGAGAGCCACGCCTCGTTCAAGCAACGTCGGGAGCGCATTCGCGACGAAGTGGCCCGCCAGATCCCGCTCTTCGGCTTCTATCGAGACCTGCTGATGTGGCTGGTCTTGGGTCCTGAGGGTACCCATCAGGCAGAGGTGCCGACTCACCCTGGGGTGCACGTCGTCATCACGGACTGATCGCACTCACACTCAATCCGATTGCAGAGCACGATGAGTCAGAAGGCCTTGGTGAGGCTCTCTGAGGTCATGTTCGCCAGCGTGGGTGGGCTACAGGAAGATCATCGAAGTCGGCCCCCGCAGGTCGAATGGCGAGTTTGCAACATGTCGCGCCGGTCACGGATTGCGATTCCATCACCACAAGGCGACCACCAGAGGCCTGGATGAGGGCTCGATCGAACTCCATCGACCGCCAGCAGGCTTCGGCATGCCCGCTGCCCCTGAGGGGGCACTCAACGTGGATCTCCACGAACGCTGTCTCCCCATCAGTGTCGACCACAGGGAAGGCTGTCCGTGGTCGAGGCATCAGCCGGTTCCACTCTTGAGCGAGATCTTCAGCGGATGTCTGCGGTCGGCGGCCATATGTGAAATGAACCATCCATGCAAAGCATCGAGCGAGCCGCAACGAGAGGGGCTCGAGCCAACGAAACTTCGACATGAAGAACAACGGGCGTCCAGTGTTGATGAAGACGGGCAGGGTGTAGATCTTGCGGAGGAGGGCCTTCATCGATCACCTCTTCATGAAGCTCTGAGCTGTCTGATCGTTCCGACTCTTGACCTCAGAAGTGCTCAGCGACTTTCGAGGGTACAGGCGCATGTCGGGTCGAAAGGTCGAGGGCAAATTGAGCGAGGGTCGAGACCTGCATCTGCCAGAAAATCGCAGCCACCAACCTCATGATGCCGTGTAAATCACCGATTCGTCCAATGGCAGGGCCCATGAAGAGCTCATAGCCCCAGAGTCCGAGCAGCAGGACGGCTGCGAGATGAAACCGCATGTTCGGATCGTCTGCTTCTGTACCTGTCATCTCGCCGACACCCTGAAGGACCCTACACACGGACCAGAGTCCCAGAATCATCATGACCCCGAGAATCTCGGTGATTCGAAAATAGGTCACGAAGTCGGTGTTCGGCCAGAGCTGCAGCAGAGGCAAGACTCGACACAGGAGGCCGGCCACCACACCCACGCCGCCGACCATGAGCGCAAAATGCAGCAGCTGGCTCGACCTCTTGGGCAAAGCAAAGTGCCGCAGCTGATTGAGCCCGAACAGCATCACCAGCCCACCGATGAAGACCACTGCTCGAGCACCGAGTAGCCCCCAGAGCTGGGCTGCTGGCTGTTCGAGGATCATCTTGAACAGCACACCGAGAAACATCACCGGCAGTGCGAACACGAGCACCCGACTCCCTCGATGAATCGAGACGAGCCCCTTCTGCGCCTGTCGCCAATCACTCATTCACAACCCCCCAGCGCAGTATGCGAAAGAAGCCCGACACGACAAGCGCACGGCAAAACAATGGCCTGTTTGACCCCATGACCAGGTCATTGCCCACAACACCCCAAAAACTCAACCCCCCACCCCCTCAAAGCCATAACCCTCATATGCACGTGCCCCGCGGAGGCGCGGAGGTGGTGGCAGTCGTCGTGAGCGTGGTGAGTTTGCGTGCAGATGCGGATTTTCATCCGCAGGGGTAGCAGCGCTACCCCGAGGAAGGAAAAGTCGTAGCTGTGCGTAAAATCGCCGCGCTCACGGCGGCTACCGCCGCCGGAGCGCCGGAGCATCAGAAAGCGTCGACGTCCAGGTTGCCCACAGAGGCCACGGCGTCGCGGGTGTTGCTCACGAGGCCCATGAACATCACCAGGAACACCAGGGCCAGCACGATGAGACCGATGAAGTACAGGATACGGATGTCATAGAAGAGCCGCGGGGCGAGCAGAGGGACGAAAACCGAGCCGATGAGGGTCACCATCATGATGATCAGCTTCATGGAGGTGCCAGAAAGATCAGCACGGCCCACGGAGCGTGCTATGCGGCCCAGGGCCACCAGAAGACAGACAAAGGCCACCAGAGAGATCAGACCACGGGCGATGTTGATATAACCCAGAGTCTCGAGATCGCTCAGGGAGCTCGCTGAGTACTGCATGATGATGGCGAGGACGGCCACCACGAAAGACAAGACAAAGCCGATGAAGGCCACCTGCATGATGCCCGCTGCGCCTGTCTCACGGGGCACCGCTGTCATGCGGGAGAGACCCACCATCATCATGATCTGGCTCACGAGGACCAGGAGCCCCATCCCGATGGCGGAGATCTGAGCCAGCAAGACGCTCATGGCCACCTGGGCGAGCAGCATGAAAGCCACCGCCCCGAGGATGGTCCACAGAATCAGCTTGATGGCGTTGTAGTAGGTGCTCAGGCCGCTGTGTACTCGGGCCCATGCTGGGTTTGCGGCGCCGCCGCCAACCTGGCCTTCGAGGCCATAGGTCAAAGACATGGAATCTCCCCTTCGCCCTTCTCAAAGAAGGTGTGTGTTGAGTCTGAACGGAGGTACAGCACATTTGGAGGCATCCCACAAGTCATCTGACTCGGGGTTGCTTCTCGCTGGAGTGGAAGGCTGACAGCTGGGCGCTGGAGGGGGTGGTGAGCGCCCCTATGTGAGGGGCGCCGAGGAGGGGAGGGGGGCCGCTCAGCGGCTGGCTTTGTCGTCCGACGTTGGGGCCTTGGCGTCGGACTTTCGCTGGGCGTCGAGGGCCTTGAGGCGGGCCTTCATCCGGTCCTCTTCAGATTGACTGAAGTCGTAGCCGAAGGGCTCGTCGGCCCAGTAGCCGTACATGGGGTTGGGCAGCATGAACCACTGCTTTCCCCAGCGCTCCGCGTGATCGGTGATCACCTTGTCGCGCTCTGCTCGGGTGCCCTTGGCGGCGCCCTTCTTGGCCACGAAATCACCAAGGTTGTCACCGAAGAGCATGACGATCCGATAGTGCTCGGCGATCATGGCGCGACGGGGGGTCTTGTCAGATCCCCAGTCAGGCTTCTCCTTCTGGGTGAGCACGGTATCGATGCCCTCGGGCCCTGCAGCGGGCTTCATGGGGAAGCCCGTGGCCTTGAGGTTCTCTTCCGTAGCCTTGTCGACGCTGACGTCGCGGTTGGTCACGTAGAACACCGTGACCCCCTTGCTCGCCGCATACTGAGTGAACTCCACCGCCCCGGGAATGGGCTTCGCCTGGGCTTCTTTGCACCAGTCGATCCACCCCGTGGGGTAGCCCACCCCGCTCTCGATGGCCCGGACCTGGAACGGGCTGTTGTCGAGCACCGTCTCGTCGACATCGAGCACGATGGCTGGGGGCTTGTCGGCGAAGTCGCCCGTCTGCTCCAGCGCTGCCGTCCAGGTCTTGTCGGCGAGGGCTGCATCGAGCTGCCCTTTGGCGCCCATATAGGTCTGCCAGGCCGTCGCCTTGTATTCCGCAGCAGTCTGTTGCCAGACCACGGCGTAGCCCTGAGGGCTCTGAGTGGGCTGATAGCCCCCACCACACGCGGTGAGGGTGGCCATGGCCGACACACCCATCCAACGCAATCCGTTCACTGTTGTACCTCGCGGACAAAGATCAGCCACTGACCGTTGCCCTGGTTGATGGCGCCGCACGTACGCGACCCGTTGTGCTCACCCCAGTCGGTGCCGTCGGAGCGGTTGCCGATGCGACCGCCGTCGTTGAAGTCGACAGCGAAGTCGCCGCCGTCCTGACAGGAGTCCTCGCCGACGAGCTGGCCCTGGCCCTCCCATGGGGTGTTGTCTTCGATGAAGTCACCGTTGAGGTTGTTCCGGCGCGCCGGCAGCTCCAGGGGGTTGTCCGGCGTGTTGAAGCAGGTCTCGCCGTCGATGGTGCTGCCGGCGATCTCTGCGTACCAGTCGTTGTCGTAGAACGACAAGTCGACGTCGTAGGGCTCCGGGAATCCGGGGCGATCGGTGCGGCAGGCGAAGCGGATGTCGAAGCGATCGCCATGGGCGAGCATCGCGCTCCAGACCCAGGGGGCCGAGGAGTTGGGGAACCCGGTGCTCAGGTTCGAGAACCACTCCGCGCGGCCCCGGTCATCGATGGTGCCGCCGCGGCCGTTGCTGTTCACCGCAGAAGAGGCCACCAGGGTCCAGCCGCCGCCGTCGGTGGTCATGTCACAGAAGACAAGCCCCGCAGGCAGGTTCGGATCAGGCTGAATGAGGAAGCTGCCGTTGCGATCGTTCCCTGCGGCGAGGGCCTCGCTGCAGCTGGCGTAGATGAAGCAGTCCGCCACGCCCTCGTCGGTGGCGCCGTCACAGTCGTCATCCTCACCGTTGCAGATTTCAGCGTCGTCCGGGGCCGCCGGGATGGCGTTGCAGAAGGCGGTGCCGTCAGCGGCGCAGCGGATCTGGCCGTTGCGTGCGCAGACACCCACCCCGTTGCTGCAGGAGTCGGAGACGTTGAAGCCCTCGTCGATTAGACCATCACAGTCGTTGTCGAGGTTGTCACAGGTCTCGGCCACCGGATCGCCGAGGATGGCGTTACAGGCGAGGCCGCCCTGACCATCACACACGTACCGGCCAACGCCCGCGCACTCGCCGACGCCCGTGGTGCAGAACTCGTTGAGGGGGAAGCCCTCGTCGGTGCTGCCGTCACAGTCTTCGTCAACGCCGTCGCAGGTCTCCTCACCGGGGGCGAGGGGATCAGCGTCGCAGACGAGGCGGCCGAGGGCGCCCCGCTGTGCCGTACCGCTGCGCTGGAAGATCATGCGCTCCCACAGACCGCTGGCGTTGACCACCTCGTCACCACAGCGGTAGCCGGGGCGCACGGTGTCGTTGCTGGTGTACCAGCAGATACGCTGGCCGGACTGCTCGTCGAAGACGCGATCGCAGCTGAAGGCGTCGATGCGCGCCCCTGCCGGTGCGAAGCCCCAGTAGAAGTCGTTGTTGAAGTACCAGTTCACGCCATTGTGAATGTTGTTGGGCACGCGGGTGGCGAAGGGGGTGACCTCGAGGATCTCGTCCCGCTCGCCCATGGCCGCCACGGAGAGGGTCTCGGCGTCGAGACGGCGACAAGCCATCATCAACACTTCGCCTTCACAGCGCTGCAGCACACCGGGCAGCTGAGTGACTTCGTTGGCGCCGAAGATGCCCGTCTGGGCCTCTTCGTATGGCTCGTTCCAGCACAGGTCGAAGCCGCCAGCCACGACCTCGGCCACCACCAGGTCATTTTGCACACCAGAGAAGGCCATGGCCTGAGCGTCAGGGGTGCCGTCACACACGTTCTGGCCCTGGTTGACGCAGGCGCCGACGCCCACGGAGCAGTTGTCGCCCAGATCGGCCACGAAGTCTTCGTCGGTGCTGCCATCGCAGTCGTCGTCAGCGCCGTTACAGGCCTCGGGTACAGGCGCGAGGGGCTTTTCGGAGCAGACGACCTGACCATCGAGATCACAGACCGTCACGCCCTCCACTGCACAGGCGCCTACGCCGCCACCACACGGATCACCGATGTCGGGGAAGTTCTCGTCGGCGATGCCGTCACAGTCGTCGTCGAGGCTGTTGCAGGTCTCCACGCCAGGCTGGCCGGCGGTGGCGTCACAGATCGCGACACGGTTGCTGCAGATGATGGTGCCGGCCTGAGCACAGACGCCCTGGCCGACACTGCAGTCACCACCGACGTCGAAGTCCTCGTCGGAGACGCCGTCACAGTCGTTGTCGCGGCCATCGCAGCGCTCCGCCACAGGATCATCAGGCTGGGCGTTGCAGAGCACCCCGAGACCGTTGGGATCACAGACCACCTCGCCCTCGTCCTGGCAGCTGCCGAGGCCGAGCGTGCAGTCGTCCCCGAGGGTGGGGAACGCCTCGTCGGTCACACCGTCACAGTCGTTGTCCAAGCCGTCACAGGTCTCCACCTGGGGCGGAGGTGCCTGCGTCAGGCAGAACAGCTCGTTGGTGCCCAGATCACAGACCTGCACACCCGCGGCGGCACATTGGCCCACGCCGGCGTTGCAGGCTTCGCCGAGGCCGGGGATGCCTTCGTCGATGTTGCCGTCACAGTCGTTGTCGAAGTTGTCGCAGACCTCGGGGGTGGGCTCGATGCCACCAGTGATGCCCTCACAGACCACACCCTGGCCATCCTGGGCACACACGGTGGAGCCCAGCGAGGCACACTGTCCCAACCCGTCCTCACACGGCAGGTTGAGATCGGGGAAGTCCTCGTCGAGCAGGCCGTCACAGTCGTCGTCGATGCCGTTGCACAGCTCGGCCTCACCGAGGCCAGCCTGGGCGCTGCATTCCACGCCCTGACCCACCGCGTCACAGACAAAGACGCCATCGGCAGAGCAGTCACCGGCACCAGCGGTGCATGCACTGCCCAACTCCACGAAGGCCTCGTCGGCCTGTCCATCGCAGTCGTCGTCGAGCCCGTTGCAGGTTTCCGAGCTGGGCGACTGAGCGATGGCGTTGCACTCGGTGCCCTGACCCGCCCCGTCACACACGATGGTGCCCGATGCGGCGCATGCGCCGATGCCTTCGGTACACGCGCTGCCCAGGTTGGCGAAGCTCTCGTCTGCCTGCCCGTCACAGTCATCGTCGATGCCGTTGCACAGCTCACCCTGAGGCGCACCAGCGTTGGCGTCACAGACAACACCGCCGAGCTGATCACACACGAAGACCCCTGCTGCAGCGCACGCGCCGATGCCCTCGGTACACGCGGTGCCGAGGTCGAAGGTCTCGTCAGCAATGCCGTCACAGTCGTCGTCAAGGCCATTGCATCGCTCGACATCAGGTGTGCCGACCTGAGCACCACACTGCACACCGCCCTCGCCGTTGCAGATGAGGACACCATTCGCAGCACACTGGCCAACACCTTCGCTACAAGCGGTGCCGAGGCCGAACTCTTCATCAATGGCGCCATCGCAGTTGTCGTCGAGGCCATTACAGGTCTCGGCCACGGGCTGGCCGGGCTGGGCGTTACAGGTGGTGCCGTCACCGTTGCCGTTACAGACGAACACGCCTGCAGCAGCACACTGGCCGACACCTTCGTTACAGGCGTTGCCGAGGTTGACGAAGGTCTCGTCGGCACGACCATCACAGTTCTGGTCGATGCCATCGCAGATTTCCGCAGCAGGCAGAATCTGGCCAGCACAGACGCCGAAGCTGCCGTTGGTGCAGGTTGCGGTACCACTGCGGCAGATGCCCTGACCGTCAGTGCCTTCAGGGCCTTCGTAGCAAGTCGCCGTCAGAGGCTGCCCATTGGCGTCCTCATCGACACTGCCATCACAGTCGTCGTCGATGCCGTTGCAGGTTTCTACACCGGGCTGGCCCGCAGTCGCGTCACAGGTGGCGTTGCCGTCCTGGCCACAGATGACCGTGCCCTGAGCACCACAGGCACCCACGCCCACGTTGCAGTCAGAGCCAAGGTTGAAGCCTTCGTCAGCGCGACCATCGCAGTTGTCGTCCAATCCGTTGCATTGCTCAGCGACGGGCTGACCGGGCTGAGCATCACAGGTGGCGTTGCCGTCCTGGCCACAAATGACCGTGCCAGAAGCGGTACACTGGCCGATGCCCTCTGAACAATCAGCACCGAGGTTGAAGCCCTCGTCAGCCTGACCATCGCAGTTGTCATCGAGGCCGTTACACTGCTCAGCGACGGGCTGACCGGGCTGGGCGTTGCAGGTGGCGTTGCCATCCTGGCCGCACACGATGGTGCCAGAAGCTGCACACTGACCAACACCTTCGTTACAGGCACTGCCGAGGTTGAAGCCTTCGTCAGCACGTCCATCACAGTTGTCGTCGAGGCCATTACAGGTCTCGGCCACAGGCTGGCCAGGCTGAGCGTTGCATGTCGAACCACCATCGAGATCACACACGATGGTGCCTGCAGCGGCACACTGGCCAACGCCTTCGTTACAGGCACTACCGAGGTTGAAGCCCTCATCGGCTCGGCCATCGCAGTTGTCATCGAGCCCATTGCAGGTCTCGACCACGGGCTGGCCGGGCTGGGCGTTACAGGTGGTGCCGTCACCGTTGCCGTTACAGACGAACACGCCTGCAGCAGCACACTGGCCGACACCTTCGTTACAGGCGTTGCCGAGGTTGACGAAGGTCTCGTCGGCACGACCATCACAGTTCTGGTCGATGCCATCGCAGATTTCCGCAGCAGGCAGAATCTGGCCAGCACAGACGCCGAAGCTGCCGTTGGTGCAGGTTGCGGTACCACTGCGGCAGATGCCCTGACCGTCAGTGCCTTCAGGGCCTTCGTAGCAAGTCGCCGTCAGAGGCTGGCCGTTGGCATCCTCATCGACACTGCCATCACAGTCGTCGTCGATGCCGTTGCAGGTCTCAATCCCAGGCTGGCCCGCTGTGGCGTCACAAGTGGCGTTGCCGTCCTGGCCGCAGATGACTGTGCCCTGAGCACCACAGGCACCCACGCCCACGCTGCAGTCAGAGCCAAGGTTGAAGCCTTCGTCAGCGCGACCATCGCAGTTGTCGTCCAATCCGTTGCACAGCTCAGCCACTGGCTGGCCGGGTTGGGCGTTGCAGGTGGCGTTGCCGTTCTGGCCGCAGACAAAGACGCCAGCAGCTACGCATTGACCGACACCTTCGTTGCAGGCGCTGCCGAGGTCGAAGCCTTCATCAGCCTGACCATTGCAGTTGTCGTCGAGGCCATTGCATTGCTCAGCGACGGGCTGACCGGGCTGAGCGTTACAGGTGGCACTGCCATCCTGGCCACAGACAATACGGCCGGCGGCGGCACATTGGCCGACGCCCTCGGAGCAATCAGCACCGAGGTTGAAGCCTTCGTCAGCCTGACCGTTGCAGTTGTCGTCCAAGCCGTTGCAGGTTTCTGCACGGGGCTGGCCGGGCTGAGCGTTACAGGTCGCGCCGCCATCGAGATCACATACGATGGTGCCTGCAGCGGCACACTGGCCAACGCCTTCGTTACAGGCACTACCGAGGTTGAAGCCCTCATCGGCTCGGCCATCGCAGTTGTCATCGAGGCCATTGCAGGTCTCGGCCACAGGCTGACCGGGCTGAGCGTTGCAGGTGGTGCCGTTGCCGTTGCCGTTACAGACAAACACGCCTGCAGCAGCACATTGGCCGACACCTTCGTTACAGGCGTTGCCGAGGTTGACGAAGGTCTCATCAATGCGACCATCACAGTTCTGGTCGATGCCATCGCAGATTTCGGCTGCAGGGAGGACCTGACCAGCACAGGCGCCGAAGCTGCCGTTGGTGCAGGTTGCAGTACCACTGCGGCAGATGCCCTGACCGTCGGTGCCTTCGGGGCCCTCGTAGCAAGTCGCCGTCAGAGGCTGCCCATTGGCATCCTCGTCGACACTGCCATCACAGTCGTCGTCGATGCCGTTGCAGGTTTCTACGCCGGGCTGGCCCGCTGTGGCGTCACAGGTCGCATTGCCGTCCTGGCCGCAGATGACCGTGCCCTGAGCACCACAGGCACCCACTCCCACGCTGCAGTCAGAGCCGAGGTTGAAGTTCTCGTCAGCGCGACCATCACAGTTGTCATCGAGACCGTTGCAGCTCTCCGCCACAGGCCGCCCAGGCTGAGCGTCACAGGTAGCGCCACCATTCTGGCTACAGATGATCGTGCCCGCTGCAGCACACTGACCGATGCCCTCGGAGCACTCAGCACCGAGGTTGAAGCCGTCATCGACCTGACCATCGCAGTTGTCATCCAAGCCGTTACAGGTCTCTGCACGAGGCTGGCCAGGCTGAGCATTACAGGTCGTGCCGCTGCCATTGCCATTGCAGATGAAGGTGCCGACTGCCGCACACTGGCCGATGCCCTCACTGCAGGCGTCGCCCAGGTTGGTGAAGGACTCGTCAGTCTGGCCATCACAGTTGTCGTCGAGGCCATTGCACAGCTCCGCCTGTGGCTGGCCGGGCTGAGCGTTACAGGTGGTGCCATCACCGTTGCCGTTACAGACGAAGACGCCAGCAGCGGTGCACTGGCCGACACCTTCGTTACAGGCGTCACCAAGGTTGGCGAAGGTCTCGTCAGCACGACCGTCACAGTTCTGGTCGATGCCGTCGCAGACCTCTGCGGTGGGGAGAATTTGACCAGCACAGGCGCCGAAGCTGCCATTGGTGCAGGTTGCGGTACCACTGCGGCAGATGCCCTGACCGTCAGTGCCTTCAGGGCCTTCGTAGCAAGTCGCCGTCAGAGGCTGGCCGTTGGCATCCTCATCAACACTGCCATCGCAGTCGTCGTCGACTCCGTTGCAGGTCTCAACCCCGGGTTGGCCTGCTGTGGCGTCGCACGTGGCATTGCCGTCCTGGCCGCAGATGACTGCACCCTGGGCAACACAGGCGCCGACACCCACCGAGCAGTCCGAGCCGAGGTTGAAGCCTTCGTCGGTCTGGCCATCACAGTTGTCGTCAAGACCGTTGCAGGTCTCCGCATCAGGCTGGCCGGGCTGAGCGTTGCAGGTGGTGCCATCACCGTTGCCGTTACAGACGAAGACGCCAGCAGCGGTACACTGGCCGATACCTTCGTTGCAGGCATCACCGAGGTTGGCGAAGGTCTCGTCAGTACGACCGTCACAGTTCTGGTCGATGCCGTCGCAGATCTCCGCAGCAGGGAGGACCTGACCAACGCAGGCACCGAAGCCTCCATCTGCACAGGTCCGCTGGCCACCCTGACAGATGCCCTGACCGTCAGTGCCTGCAGGGCCTTCGTAACAGGCCACCGTCAGAGGTTGACCGTTGGCATCCTCATCGACACTGCCATCACAGTCGTCGTCGACCCCATTACAGGTTTCAACACCAGGCTGCCCTGCCTGGGCGCTGCATACTGCGGCGCCATTCTGGCCACAGATGAGGGCGCCACGCTCAAGGCAGGCGCCCACACCAACGCTGCAGTCAGCGCCGAGGTTGAAGCCCTCGTCAGCGCGACCATCGCAGTTGTCGTCCAAGCCATTGCAAATCTCAGCAGCAGGCTGACCGGGCTGAGTATCACAGAAAATACGTTCGTTGGGGCCGTCACAGGCCACGCTGCCCTCAGCGAGGCATTCACCCACACCTTGCTCGCAGGCTGCGCCCACACCAGGGATGTTGTCGTCGACGATGCCATTGCAGTCATTGTCGATGCTGTCGCATCGTTCTGCCCCTGGCAGCACCTCACCCGCACATGGGGTGAACCCGCTGCCGTCGTTCAGGCAGGTCTGTTGACCGGCCTGGCACACGCCGTTGCCTGCGGTACCTACAGGACCGCTGTAGCAGGCTCGGGACTCACCAGGCAGGCAGGCGCAGTTCAGGCCGCCGTCGGGATCACCATCACAGTCGTTGTCCAGGCCATCACAGATCTCCTGGGCAGGAAGAATCTCCCCGTCACATGCGCCGAATACACCCTGCTCACAGGTGGAGACGCCGGCGCGGCACAGGCCCTGACCTGCTGCACCCTCGGGGCCGCTGAAGCACATACGCTGTAGAGGGGCACCATCGGCACCCTCATCGATGGCACCGTCGCAGTCATCGTCTTCGCCATTGCAGATCTCCTGCGATGGGCCTTGAGCCCCGTTGCAAGCACCAAAGTCACCTGCAACACAGGTACGCACGCCGTCACGACACACGCCAGTGTTGTCTGTGCCCTCAGGCCCTTCGTAGCAGCTCACGGTCAGTGGCTGGCCGTTGGCATCCTCGTCGATGGTGCCATCACAGTCGTCATCGACACCATCGCAGGTCTCGACAGCGGGCTGGCCAGGCTGAGCATTACACGTGGCATTGCCATCCTGAGTGCACACAATGATGCCTGCAGAGGCGCACTGACCGATGCCCTCGGAGCAGTCAGCGCCGAGGCTGAAGCCTTCATCGGTCTGGCCATCACAGTTGTCGTCGAGACCGTTGCACAGCTCCGCTGCGGGCTGACCGGGCTGAGCGTTACAGGTGGCGCTGCCGTCCTGGCCGCAGACAATACGGCCGGCGGCGGCACATTGGCCGACGCCCTCGGAGCAATCAGCACCGAGGTTGAAGCCTTCGTCAGCTTGACCATTGCAGTTGTCATCGAGACCGTTGCAGGTCTCTGCACGGGGCTGACCGGGCTGAGCGTTACAGGTCGCGCTGCCATCGAGATCACATACGATGGTGCCTGCAGCGGCACACTGGCCAACGCCTTCGTTACAGGCACTACCGAGGTTGAAGCCCTCATCGGCTCGGCCATCGCAGTTGTCATCGAGGCCATTGCAGGTCTCGGCCACAGGCTGACCAGGCTGAGCGTTGCAGGTGGTGCCGTCGCCATTGCCGTTGCAGACGAAGACGCCTGCAGCAGCGCACTGACCCACACCTTCGTTACAGGCGTTGCCGAGGTTGACGAAGGTCTCATCAATGCGACCATCACAGTTCTGGTCGATGCCATCGCAGATTTCGGCTGCAGGGAGGACCTGACCAGCACAGGCGCCGAAGCTGCCATTGATGCAGGTTGCGGTACCACTGCGGCAGGTGCCCTGACCGTCAGTGCCTTCGGGGCCCTCGTAGCAAGTCGCCGTCAGAGGCTGGCCGTTGGCATCCTCATCGACACTGCCATCACAGTCGTCGTCGATGCCATTGCAGGTCTCTACCCCGGGCTGGCCAGCCTGAGCGTCACAGGTGGCGTTGCCGTCCTGGCCACAAATGACCGTGCCCTGAGCACCACAGGCGCCGACGCCCACGCTGCAGTCAGAGCCGAGGTTGAAGTTCTCGTCGGCCTGGCCATCACAGTTGTCGTCGAGACCGTTGCACAGCTCCGCTGCGGGCTGGCCAGGCTGGGCGTTACAGGTAGCACTGCCATCCTGGCCACAGACGATACGGCCGGCGGCGGCACATTGGCCGACGCCCTCGGAGCAGTCAGCACCGAGGTTGAAGCCTTCGTCAGTCTGGCCATCGCAGTTGTCGTCCAAGCCGTTGCAGCTCTCGGCTACAGGTTGGCCGGGCTGAGCGTTGCATGTCGAACCACCATCGAGATCACACACGATGGTGCCAGCAGCTGCGCATTGACCGATGCCTTCGTTACAGGCACTGCCGAGGTTGAAGCCCTCATCGGCACGGCCGTCGCAATTGTCGTCGAGGCCATTGCAGGTCTCGACCACAGGCTGACCAGGCTGAGCGTTGCAGGTGGTGCCGTCGCCATTGCCGTTGCAGACGAAGACGCCTGCAGCAGCGCACTGACCCACACCTTCGTTACAGGCGTTGCCGAGGTTGGCAAAAGTCTCGTCGGCACGACCATCACAGTTCTGGTCGATGCCATCGCAGACTTCAGCAGCAGGAAGGACCTGACCAACGCAGGCGCCAAAGCTACCGTTGATACAGGCAGCAGTGCCGCTTCGGCAGATGCCCTGACCATCGGTGCCTTCGGGGCCCTCGTAGCACGTCGCCGTCAGAGGCTGACCGTTCGCGCCTTCGTCGATGGCCCCGTCGCAGTCGTCATCCAGTCCGTTGCACCGCTCCACGCCAATCTCGCCGGCCTCGGCGGTGCACACTGCTCTTCCGTCGTCTCCGCAGGCGATCACACCATTGCTGCGGCACTCACCTTGACCTGCGACACAGGCATCACCAAGAGCGAAGCCTTCGTCAGTCTGACCATCACAGTCATCATCGAGACCATCACATGTCTCAGCGACAGGCTGACCGGGCTGTGCGTCACAGATGGGGGTACCATCCTGGCCACAGATGATGCTGCCTGCTGCTGCACACTGGCCCACACCTGCGGAGCAGTCCGCGCCAAGATCGAAGCCTTCATCCGCGCGACCATCGCAGTTGTCGTCGAGGCCGTTGCACAGCTCAGCCACAGGCTGACCGAGTTGGGCGTTGCAGGTGGCGTTGCCGTCCTGGCCGCAGACAAGGACGCCAGCAGCTGCACATTGACCAACACCTTCGTTGCAGGCGCTGCCGAGGTCGAAGCCTTCATCAGCCTGACCATTGCAGTTGTCGTCGAGGCCGTTGCAGGTCTCTGCACGGGGCTGGCCGGGCTGGGCGTTACAAGTGGCGCTGCCATCCTGGCCACAGACAATACGGCCGGCGGCGGCACACTGGCCGACGCCCTCGGAGCAGTCAGCACCGAGGTTGAAGCCTTCGTCGGCCTGTCCATCACAGTTGTCATCAAGACCGTTGCAGATCTCGGCTACAGGCTGACCGGGCTGAGCATCGCAGGTGGTGCCGTTGCCATTGCCGTTGCAGACAAACACGCCTGCAGCTGCGCACTGACCAACGCCTTCGTTACACGCGTTACCGAGGTTGGCAAAGGTCTCGTCGGCACGACCATCACAGTTCTGGTCGATGCCATCGCAGACTTCAGCAGCAGGAAGAATCTGACCAGCACAGGCGCCGAAGCTGCCGTTGGTGCAGGTTGCGGTACCACTACGACAAATGCCCTGGCCGTCAGTGCCTTCGGGGCCTTCGTAGCAAGTCGCCGTCAGAGGCTGACCGTTCGCGCCCTCGTCGATGGCTCCGTCACAGTCATCATCCAAACCGTTGCACCGCTCCACGCCAATCTCGCCGGCCTCAGCGGTGCACACTGCTCGTCCATCATCTCCACACGCGATCACACCATTGGTCTGGCACTCACCCTGACCAGCGACACAGGCATCACCGAGGGCAAAGCCTTCGTCAGTCTGCCCATCACAGTCATCATCAAGACCATCACATGTCTCAGCGACAGGCTGACCGGGCTGTGCGTCACAGATGGGGGTACCGTCCTGACCACAGATGATGCTGCCTGCTGCTGCACACTGGCCCACACCTGCGGAGCAGTCTGCACCGAGGTCGAAATCTTCGTCAGCCTGACCGTTGCAGTTGTCATCGAGTCCGTTGCAGCGCTCGGCTACAGGCTGGCCAGGCTGAGCGTTGCAAGTGGCGTTGCCGTCCTGACCACAGACGATGGTACCTGCTGCTGCACACTGACCGACACCTTCGTTACACGCGTCACCGAGGTTGAAGCCCTCATCAGCGCGGCCATCACAGTTGTCATCTAGGCCGTTACAGGTCTCAGCGACAGGCTCACCTGGCTGAGCATTGCAGATGGGGTTGCCGTCCTGGCTGCACACGATGGTGCCAGCAGCGGCACACTGGCCAACACCTTCGTTACAGGCACTGCCGAGGTTGAAGCCCTCATCGGCACGGCCGTCGCAATTGTCGTCGAGGCCATTGCAGGTCTCGACCACAGGCTGACCGGGCTGAGCATTGCAGGTGGTGCCGTCGCCATTGCCGTTGCAGACGAAGACGCCTGCAGCAGCGCACTGACCCACACCTTCGTTACAGGCGTTACCGAGGTTGGCAAAAGTCTCGTCGGCACGACCATCACAGTTCTGGTCGATGCCATCGCAGACTTCAGCAGCAGGAAGGACCTGACCAACGCAGGCGCCAAAGCTACCGTTGATACAGGCAGCAGTGCCGCTTCGGCAGATGCCCTGACCATCGGTGCCTTCGGGGCCTTCGTAGCAAGTCGCCGTCAGAGGCTGACCGTTCGCGCCCTCGTCGATGGCCCCGTCGCAGTCATCATCGACGCCATTGCATTGCTCGATGGCCCCGTCATCTGCTTCTGCACTGCACACAACTTGCCCATCCTGGCCACAGATGAGCACGCCTCGGGCTTGGCAGGCGCCACGCCCAACGGTGCAACTGGAGCCGAGGCCAAGGCCGTTGTCGATCTGACCGTCACAATCATCGTCGAGGCCGTTGCACAGCTCTGCTCGAGGCTGAGTCGGCTGTGCGTCACAGGTGGGGTTGCCATCCTGGCCGCAGATGATGGTGCCTGCTGCAGCACATTGGCCTGCACCTTCGGAGCAGTCTGCGCCGAGGTTGAAGCCCTCATCAGTCTGACCATCACAGTTGTCGTCCACGCCGTTGCAGAGCTCTGGCGCAGGCTCGCCAGCCTCTGCATCACACGTCGTGCCGTCACCGGCCTCGTTGCAGATCCGAGCACCTTCCGCTGCACACGAGCCCGTACCCTCAACACAGGCATCTCCGAGATCAGCAAAGTCTTCGTCGGTGGCGCCATCACAGTCCTGGTCTGCCCCATCGCAGCGCTCTGCTGCGGGGAGGACCTGACCCTGACATACGCCAAAGCTGCCGTTGAGGCACATGCGCATGCCGCCACGGCAAGGGCCGGCACCTTGGGTACCGTCAGGCCCCTCGTAGCACGCTGCCATGAGCGCCTGACCTTGTGCGTCGACATCGACGCCGCCGTCACAGTTGTCGTCGAGGCCGTTGCAGATCTCGAGAGCGTCGGGGTTGATGCTGGCATCAGCGTCATTGCAGTCCACATCGGCGGTAAAGCCATCACCGTCTCGATCAGCAGGGCCCTCACCATCTTGGGTGTAACGCACGATGAGGGCAGGGCGCCGAGTGGGATCGGCCCCCTGGATCGAGGTGAAGCGATCTTTTCGGTAGAGCGTGTCCTGGGCGACGATGATGTAGCCAAATTGGGCCTGAGCGATGTCTGCGGTGACGTCGAAGCTCACGAAACCGTCGATGTCCCCGGTGTCGAGCTCAATGCAGTCCGTGGGCTGAGCGACGAAGTCACCACCAGGGATGTTCCAGTTCACCTCAGGGCTGCGGCGCAGCCAGGAAGAGCCGGTGTCTCCGCGCGCGTAGTCCCAATAGTGGGTGGCTGCGCCCTCTTCCCAGCTGTTCAGCACCCTGTGGGCACACACCAGGCGGGTGCCCTCACCATATTGAGTGCGCTCGTAGAACAGGCGCAGGTTCACGGAGTCGATTCGGGTGTCGGCTGGGAGGCGCCACGATGAGAACTGAATCAGGGGGCGATAGCCGCCCACCTCGGTGTAGGAGAGGTACAACAGGGCGTCGAGGCCCATGTTCACCTCTGACTCACGGCGGATCGTGTTGTCGATTTCACCCTCGACGACGAGGTTTCGGACCGGGGGCTGGTCAGGGGTCTCGGGGTTGCAGTCGTTGTCGACGCCATCGTCGAAGATCTCTTCGGCGCCAGGGTTCACCGCAGGATCATCATCATCACAGTCGACATCGTCGGTGAAGCCGTCGTTGTCGTTGTCGAAGGGCCCGTTGCCCCCTGTGGTGTAGTTTATGACGAGGGCAGGGCGACGCTCAGCGTTTGCGCCCTGGTTGGAAGTGAGTCGATCTCTGCGATAGGGGGTGTCGGGGGCGATGAGGATGTAGCCGAACTGAGCCTGAGCGGCATCAGCAGTGACGTCGAAGGTGATGAACTGACCAGTACCGTCTACAACGAGGTCGATACAGTCGGTGGGCTGAGGGTCATAGTCACCACCGGGGGTGTTCCAGTTCGTATCAGGGCTGCGACGTTGCCAGGAAGAGCCTGTATCACCACGGGGGTA
>JBKAGE010000082.1:0-267401 GCA_046290225.1 Bradymonadia bacterium
CTGAATGGGTCCTCGCCCTTTGGGTCTGCGTAGTCGTAGCTGAAGTAGTTCACCATCTCTTCGATGCGCACCGCGTCCTTCGGCGGCATCTGGCTGCGATCCAGGAACCGCCGCATGTTTGCATACGAGGCTGTGTCCACGTCGATGGAGAAAGTGCTCAGCGCATCTACGGAGGTCGCCTTGAACGGGTTGTCCGTGATTTTGTCGTAGGCCTCGCGGTTCATGTCACCACCAGCATCTGCAGTGATGAGGCCACTGCGGTTGCCCAGCGGGCGGCGCGGGGCTGGGCGAGACGGCCTGCGGTAGGCGCGGGCGACCCCCTTGGCGGCCTTGCGCTTCACCTTGATGCCTCGACCATAGCCAGAACCAGAGCCGCCGCCCCCGACACCCATACCCCGAGTGCCCAGACCGCCCAGGCCCACCCGGCCCCGGCGGGTGCGTCGGCGCGACTTGCCGTTGCCTCGAGCCTCCATCTCCTTGGGCGGCGGCGTAGAGGCAGCCACAGGTGAAGGATCAGCAGAGGGCTTGGGTGCGTTGCTGCGCATCTTGAAGCTGACGGTGGTGACCTGCCCAGCGGAGACCTTCACGCCAGATCGCTTGGTGGCTCTGTAGCCCTGCTTCACGGCCTTGACGGTGTACGTACCGGGTTTGACCTGCACGCTGTAGCGGCCATCAGCGCCGGTGGTGGCGCTGGTGTTGGTGGGCCCGCTCACTTTGATGGAGACCCCGGCGAGGGCTTTGCCGTTGGCGGTGATCTGCCCACGGATGGCGCCGTCTTTGGTGCCTCCGTCAGCATACCCCAGGCCAAAGGCCAGGCAGAGAACAGCGCCGACGACGGCGGTGATGCGGGTGACTCGCCCCATAAGTCTCGGGGCGTTTTGCTGGCGCATGGGTCTCCTCCTCAGAGTATCGCGGCTCAGTCACTGTACGTCAGTGAGACAGCGAAGATCTGATTTGGTGCCCGCAAATCGCATCTTCCCGGTCTCGGCTACACGATGTGAGCCGACTACGCACAATGAGCAGGCAGGTGTACGCGCCGCGGTGACGGATGCTTCAAGTGGTCATCGACATCAACAACGTCTGCAGCTCTTCATCGCTGAGACGCTCGCGGCCCTCGGCATAGTTGGCGGCCATCTGCTGGTAGAGCCGGGCGTTGAACAGGTTCCGCTTCGAGTGATCTCGCTCACCCACTTGTTTGGCGGGCACGCCAGCGATGATGGAGTTGTCAGGGAACACGGCGTTCTCGGTGACAATGGCGTGGCCAGCGACGACACTGTTCGAGCCGATGACCGCGCCGTCCATGATGGTGGCGTTGATGCCCACGAGCACACGATCACCGATGGTGCACCCGTGCAGCGTGGCGTGATGGGCGATGGAGCAATCCTCACCGACGACGGTGGGCGTGAACGCCCCGACGTGCACCATCACGAAGTCCTGAATGTTGGTCCGGGCGCCGATTTTGATCTCGTGCATCTCGGCCCGCATGACGGCGTGGGGGAACACGGAGACGCCATCGGCGAGGGTGACCCGGCCATAGAGCAACGCAGTGGGGTGGATGAACGCGACGTCGCCGAGCTCGATGTCGGGGCCGATGTGGGGCTGTGCTGTGTCACTCATGTGAGTCTCCTACTGCAGCTCTGGGTCGTCCGCTCAACGCCGCATCAACTTCCAACGCACCCGGGCCACATCGCGCAGCATCTTCGCCGAGTCTTTGATGGGCGACACCCGGGAGTGTGGCGCGTTGTACCAGACCACGGGCACCTCTTTGACGATGAAGCGCTCTTTGGCGAGCAGCAGCAGCTCCACGTCGAAGGCAAAGCCGTCGATCTGCGCCGCGCCGAAGAGAGCAGAGGCCGCTTCGGCGGTGAAGCCCTTGAAGCCACACTGTGTGTCTTTGAAGCCCCCCATGACCGTGCTGCGCAGGATCAAGTTGAAGGTGCGGCCCATCATCTCCCGGGCGATGTGCTGCCGCTGCCTGATCTCGGACTCGGGCAGGCCGCGAGATCCCATGACCATGTCGGCGCCCCGCTGCAGGTGAAACAGCAGCTTCTCCACCTCTTCGATGGGGGTGGACCCGTCGGCGTCGGTGAAGACCACGTAATCGCCACGGGCGGAGAGCATGCCCGTGCGCACGGCGTGCCCCTTGCCCCGGTTCGGGGTGTACCTGATCACCCGCAGGTGGGGCTTGCCCTGGAACATGCCCGCCACCACCTCTGCGGTCTCGTCGCTCGAACCATCATCGACGACGATGACCTCGTGACTGGGCACGTGGGCGTCGAGGTAATCGAGGGTGTTGCGCAACGACACGCCGATGCGCGCGGCCTCGTTGTACGCGGGGATTACGATGGAGAGGGTCTGGTCGGGGGGCAGAATCGGCATGCGGGGGTTTTAGGGATTACCCCCGCTGATGGCAAGGGGGCGCTACTTGAACTTGCGCCCCAGCGAGGTGATGCAGCTGGGCATCGCATCGTCGTCATTGGCCAACTCGGCGACGATGATGCGATAGCAGCTCGCGGTCTCGGCACGCACAGCGGTCTTCACGCTGTTGTAGGTCTTCTTTTTCTTGTTGAGCAGCTTGTTGATGGCCTTCTTGACCGACCGCTTGGCCATGTATTTGAGAGCGGCCTTGAGGACTGCAGGTGCACCACCGGTCATGCCCTTGGCGTAGAGCTTCGCGAGATCCTGAGGTTTGGGCACCCAATCCATGGCGCTGTTCCCATGCTGGATGTGGCCCATGATGACCGCGGCGAAGCCGACCACGGCGTCATTGCAGCCGCGAATCTGGTTGTTGCCGGTCTTGTCGGGGTACAGCCAGACGAGGACCTTATGGGCGTTGAGGCAGGCTTTGTCCTGCTCACCGGCGCTGGCGGTACTCAAGGTGCCAAGTGTCATCAGCAAGGTGGTGATGGCGATGATGCTCAAGCGCTTCATGGGTGACTCCTCCCCTTCTCGTGTACGGGGCACGCGAGTGAAGAGGTGCCCCATGGTTGGGGCTCGGCATGGATATGGGCTGGCTTGAGTGGTGGGCTGTGATGAAGGAGGCCTATGTATTCATGGCCCATTCGCTGGGGCCTCACTCAGGACGCATACCAATAAGTCGCGAGTAAAGCCCTCATCTCAGTACTGATGTTCAGATTTTTCAGATCAATGCCTGAGAACCCCCCACAGCGGAGCGCTTGTCGGATGTGATCCATGAACAGGTGTCTCTCTTCGGCGAAGATGACCAATGGGTCGACTGAAGGGGTGTGCATCGAGAACCCGTAACCACCACCGCCGCTGACGTTCGCTTTGTGTGAGAGATCGGGGGCAAACTCATAGATGAACGGCCCATGCAGGTCGAAGCCATCGTGTTCGACCGCGTCGCGCCAATTCTCCAGTGCATGTCTGAGGTACTCTGGTGTCATCTCGAAGACGAACGGATCAGCATAGACGAGGCTGCCATCATCATCGTACTCGGAGCGCATGGGCGGCCAATCGGGATGGCTTCCCATAAGGTTCACATTGCCCACGACTGAGCAGAACGCCTCCACGGACAAGGGCACATACAGCCCTTGCTCACGTGCGTACTCGAGCATCTCCTCGACCCACGGGCCCGGCAGCAGCCGGATACTTTCTAGATCTTGGAAGACGTAATCCTCTTTGACGAGCTGTTCGACGATGGCATCTATGCCTCGCCTCAACACCCACATCTCCTCTTTGAGCGTCTTGAGCATACTCTTACGCTGCTCTTGCGCTGTATCTCTGTGAGACCTTGCAGGGCGGTATGACCACCGCTTGCAACCGCCTTCCTCGATACGTTCCCACCCCAATGACCTGCCGCCGTGACACAGCGCCGCGACGATCTCCACCGAGTCCACCAGCCTCGGGCCTGGGCGATTGAAATATGCGTCGCCATCCACCGCCCACAACTGAGCCGACTGCACCGCAGGCCATGCATCCGTCTCTGCAGGACGATCCATCGTGTCCCAGTCACTGGCCGCGCGATTGGGCTTCAGGCCGCAGGGCAGCAACATCACCACCTCGGCCTCAGCACCCAGCGGCAACACCTCGTCCCAGCCCGTGGCCCGGGCAGGGCCGGGGGTCGATCCCAGCGAGACGCCGCCCCCACGACGGATGAGATCGGGAATCCAGTGGCCCGCGGGCATCGGTGGGTCTAGCCACTCCAGCGCCAGAACAGGCACCGGCGGTCGATCCGCCACGGCCTCGGCCACACGATCCAATCGTTGCTGTAAACTGGCCACCACCTTCCGGGCCTCGTCGACGCGCCCGCACGCCTCGCCGATGCGCACGATGTCGTCGAAGACGTCGCCGAGAGATTGCGGGTTCGTGTCCACCACCACTGTGCTCGTCGGGCAGCTGCGACGCACAGCCTCGGCGACTTGTACATAGGGCACCGCGCACACCTCGCACTGAGATTGAGTGATCACCACGTCGGGCCGCAGCGCCCCGAGGACCTCTTCGTCCACAGTGTAAAGCGGCGCGCCTCGGGCCATCAGCTCGCCCACCTGGCGGTGGATCTCATCTTGGGGCAGCGACGGGTCGATCACCGTGCGGGTCAAGCGCTGGGGCGGGCCACCAGGGCGCTCTGGGTGGAACAGTGACGTGGGGAAATTGCATTCGTGGCCCACCCCGACGAGGGCGTGCTCGAGACCCAGCACACACACCATCTCGGTGGCCGCAGGTAGAAGACTGACGATGCGCATTGACGCTGGCCCCCTCACCGCTCGACGAGTACAGCGGTGAACACGTTGGTTCAATTCGGGTTTTGCTCTAAACTGCGGCCTGTCTCACACGCTCTTGCGCCAGGAGGAGGACACATGAAGACCGTGGACGTCCCCCAAGCGAACAACCTGTCCACCGTTCGTCGGGTGGTGCAGGCCGTGGCCCGGGGGGCCGAAGACGCCTTCGGCATCGCAGAGTACACCGGGTACTCCCTGCGCCACACCCGCTACCGTCTGCACGCCGCGAGGGTGCTGCAGCTGCTCTCTCTGAGCAAGGAAGACGTACTGGCGGTCACCGCCCTGGGCGACCGCCTGCTGCAGACCGATGCCGAGTCTTCTCGCGAGCGTGAGATCTTCGCGCTGTCGATCGAGTCGAGCCCCGCCATGCGCGACCTCGCGCCAGAGCTGCTGGCCCCGAAGGCCCCCTCTGTGGAAGCTCTGGCAGAGCACCTCTACCATCGCGCGCGCCTCGGCCGCTCCACCGCCCTACGTCGAGCCAGCGGTTTGCTCACATGGCGTCGGCGGGTGCTCAACGAGTCGATGCCCGTGGCGGCGCCGCCTCCACCCGTACGTGCGGGTGAGCAGCTCACGCTGTTCTGACAGCACGACATATGCCTGCGGTCAGTGAATCTTTTGAGCGAAACCGACCAATGCGCCGAAGATAGAGACCGCCCCCTTGAACGACCGGGAGACGACATGGCCCACCGCCTGCCCCTCATCACCGCGCTGCTCCTCGCCTCTGCTGGCTGTGGTGACGAGTCCTCCCCTGCAGATGGGGCCAATGGGGGCGCCTGCCGGCTCTCGAACCCGCAGTGTGACTCAGGCCTGGTCTGTAGCTTTGGTACCTGCTCCCCCGGGACACCCGAAGACAACGGCCGCACCGCACAAGATACGACGATCACCATGACGCTGAGCAAAACCACGCTCAACGCCGATGGGGCTGATCGCATCACGTTGCAGGTGCTCGCCCAGGATCGCAACACCTTCGAGCCCCTCGAGGGCGAGGAGCTGGTCATCTCGGCGAACCCCAGCTCTGGCGCTGTGGTGGTCCCCGGCCGCGCCGTGCTCATCGATGGCCGCGCCACCTTCGAGCTGGTGGCATGTGATCCGACGTTGAACCGCTGCCCCGAGCAGTTCCTGATCCACGCGTCTTTTGCCGAGAAGCCCCTCGACGTGGTGGCGACGACTGATGCGATCACGTTGATCGACCCCAACGCCCCAGAGCCTGATCCCGAGCAGCCTGATCCAGCGGATGATTTCCTGCCGACATCGATCCCTGCAGACTCGGCGTGTCAGAACACGACCATCAACGACCCACTCTGGCTCAGCTTGGAGAGCGGCGCTGATCCGACCTTTGCCTCGGGCTTCGCCATCTCCGCGGCAGAGGCCCTGGCCCTGAGCGAGGCCCAGAACAGCGTCGACCTCCTGTTCGGCGGCACAGGGCCGAACAGCGAGAACTTCTCGGCGGTCCTCAGGCTTGTGGCGGCTGAGGGTTTGCTCAGCGACGTGGGCAACTATGTGCTCTTCGATCGCGACGAGGTGCTCGAGCCTCCGGCAGATGCTCCAGGGTATGGCTCACTGGAGCTCGAGATCGCCGGCTCGACGGATGTGGCCTGTCTGACCTCTCGAGGCTTCGAAGGTCAGAGCGCGCTGTACCTGCTCTCGACGGAGCAACCCCCGGTGAATCGGGTCCGGCGAGCGCTGGTGGAGTTCGAGGGGGTCTGCGATGACGCCAATGGTATCCGCTACGTCTTCTCGGGCTGTCTGAACTACGACATCAACCAGGATCCACGCTTCACCGCCCCCTGATCGAGCCACGCCCGTGTGGAGCCTAAAGGCCCACCGTTGTGTGAGGACCTCTTACTGCTCGACGATCTGGTAGACCTGCACAGCGTCGCCCTCGAAGGCCACGTCACCCACCATCACTGTGGGCTCACCGACACCACCATCGGCGCACCGGTGACCAGTTGCACTGGCCTGGAAGAACAGCTCGAGCTCGAGAGTACTGCCGTCAGCAGCAATACGGCCGCGGCCTTCCTGAGCAAAACCGACGTAGGTGATGTCGAAGTCGAAACACTCACCATTGCCTTCGATGTTGCTGATGCTGTGGCCGGTGCTGTCGAACATGAGCATGTTGCTGACGGCGTCGCGATCACAGGTGCCCACCTGGCCCTGCTCAGGGGCATCGTTGAGGGTGCCGAGGTTGCTGCTCACCTGGAAGATGCCACCACCGAGCACCATCTGGGTGCGGTTGTAGCACTGGGTGGCCTGACCAGCGTTGAAATTCTCGTCGAAGCCATTGGGATGGCTGGGGATGTCGTCCCCTTCCATGACGAGGGCCTTACCCTCGATGAAGGCGTCGATGGCCGCCTGGCTGGTGAACATGTTGCCCATGGTCTCACCACCAGCGCCGGCTTCTCCACCGCCGGCTCCAGCCTCACCACCACCGGCCCCACCGGCCATGCCCCCGGCACCAGCAGCGCCGCTGTCATCATCGTCATCGCTGTCACAACCGCCAAAGGCCAGGGCGGCGCCCAAGAGGGCGCAGAGGGTGAGCGAGCGGGTCTGGAGCTTCATCGAATTTCTCCCTTTTCGACGTCTGTACAACAACTCGACGCAGTGGTGCGCCACGTTCACAATGCTGCTACGCAACGTGCACATTGTTGAAAAGCTTTAGTTGGAGTCAATGTAGATGTGGTGCAAATGCACAATTTTCTACATGGGGCGCCTGACGGCTGAGAGGGTGAAGCACCAGAATCGTGCAGAGGCGCACACACGTGCGCTGTCGTCAGAGGGTCACACCGCGATCAGAGGACCCGGCGACGCAGCAGGCCCAGCAACACCACCAGGCCGAACAGTGAGCCACCTGCACCGCTGTTGTTGCAGCCATCATCAGCGGTGCGAATCGTCGGACCATCAGCGCTCGGCGGATCATCTTCGTCGATCTCACCCGTGATGCCCCCCATGGGCGAGGGGCCCTCCATCTCGCCGCCAGCACCGCCCATCGGCGGGCTCACGTCACCGCCCGTACCACCCGCTCCGCCACTGCCGCCGACCATGACGCCGCCGGCGCCACCCTCACCACCAGCACCGCCCATCGGAGGCGGCGGCGGAGGCTCTGGGCGCTCGAAGTCGCTGCAGTCAGGCATCTCGCCGCCAGGGATGTTCGACGGATCTGCGTACCACTCGCCATCTGCTGACTGATAAAGGGTGAAGGGCTCGAAGGCCCCGTACAGCTCTTCGAGTTCGTCGTAGGTGGCGTCGGCCACCCGCAATTGGAAACCCTCGCGGGTCATGCGGGTGATGTGTTGCCAGAGGGTGCCCTCGGCCTCGTCCACAATGCCACCCGTGGACACTGCGAGCACCTCGCCCCACTCCACCTCGTCGGTGAGACCCCCTGCATCGGTGGCCTTCACCACAGGCAGATAACAGCCCACCTCAAGATCACAGATCTCCACCTGCCAGAGGCTGTCGATGATCTCTACCTCAGCGGCGTCGACCTCTACGCCCATCGTGGCCAACACCGCCATCGACGCCGTCGCGCCGTCCACATCATCTACGAGGGTACCTTCTGCGCGTATGCACCCAGCAACGGCCTGAGCCTGGGTGATGCTCACAGTGGGCGCCTCGTTGTCCGCGGGGGCCGCGAGGTTGATCGGGGCACCGCGGCTCGCCGGAGATCGATCACCATCGACGTCAATGGCCACTGCCACAGGGACATAGGTGGCGCCGGCGTCGAGACCGGTGAAGCTGGCGCTGAACGATCCAGCACCGTCGACGGGGACCTGCTGAGCGGTCCCGCCTGGGCCCTCGAGAGTGATCTCCACCGTCACGATGCGCCCTGCGGGCGTGGCGCGGCCCTCGACGCGGATCCCCTCGGGAATGGCCCGGCCGCTGATCTGCGCCACTGAGGGCGCAGCTGGCGGAGGCGGCTCGAGGCCACCCCCGTCGACGCGGCGATTGTTCTCGCTGAAGAACTGCACGAGGTAGGCGGCATAGTCGACCCCACGGCCCTCGACGAAGCCTCCGAAACCGCCGTTGCCGTTCCCCGCAGGCCAGGCGTGGTTGGCCCCGGTCATCTGCAACAGAGTGACCCTCGGGCCGCTGTTGTCCGACCAGATGGTCCCCTGGCCCGCGGCGCCCTCACCCGGCAATGCGCCCACGTCGAACTGACCTTGCTGCAGCGCACCACCGCCGTCAGCGTAGATGCTGGCGAAAGCCCCGGCGTTGATGGGGCCATAGCCTTGGGCCACCACGGCATCCTGGGTGCCGTAGGCGATGCTCGCGAGTTGGGTGCGGAAGTCGTCGGCGAACTGACCAGCGAAGTTGCGACAGGTGCTGGCCACAGAGTCGGGCGTGCCCGAGGCCGCGGCGATCTGTGCGATGCCAGTGCCCGGTGCTGGACCAGCCACCGAGCTGACGCCGGCGATGACATCGGGGGCGAGGCAACCGAGGAGCATGGCTTGAGTGGCACCAGAAGACAGCCCACTCACGTACACCTGTCGCGGATCGATGCCCAGGCTGGCGTCGCCGAGCAGCGCATCGATCATCGAGAGCAGCGGGCCGGTGTGCTTACCCTGGCGGGTGTGAAAGCCGTCGTAGTAGTCCCAGCACTGGGCCACGACGCCGCCATTGGGCACGAAGGGGATGGCCATGACCACGCCATATTCTTCAGCGCTGTCCCAAGACCCTTGATCCCTCAGAGCGTCAGGGGATTGAGAACACCCGTGCAGCACGATGAGCAGCCCGCGGCCGCTGCCGAGCCGACCCTGAGCTGCGGGGGCATAGACGTTGGCCCGCACGCCGCCCCATGTGTCGGTGGACCAGCCCTGGGCCCCTGCTTCGGTGGTGAGCATCAAGCCCAACGCCATCAGCCCCAGCCACCCGCTCGTCAAACGCCTCGCTCCGGGCGTTCTGCTCATGGACGCTCTCCTTGGTCTCGTGTGGTGTGTGCCCACGCCGTATCTGCTCGGCGTACCGCCATACAGTGTGTGCACAGCGTGCTCGCATTGACAGCATCAAGCTAGGGAAACCTCTGATTCAAAACAATTTAAGTTTTGTGTGCATTGCAACATCGGCAAATGAAACGCCGAGCATGAGGTCGTGAAGATTTACACCATAACGCCTGTCAATCACCGTCTGTGCCGTGCCCACGTGAGATCATTCGCGCACCTCGAGCGTACGCATGGGCGTACGACATCTCGATGGGGTGCCTCTCATGCCCGGCTCTACTCTGCTCGCCCTTGGTCTGACCCTGTTCAGCCCACCACTCTTCTCCACAGCCCCTGTGGATCACGACACTCTGCCCAAGGCCCTCGCCGCTCGAAACATCGAAGCGCCTCCAGGCTTCAAAGCCATGGTGATCGCTCTCCCCCCAGAAGGGCTCGATGCGCGCATCTATGACTACGAAGGCACTGGGGAGGATCGCCGAGGGTGGTGGCCCGCATCGACGGTGAAGCTCTATGCCGCCCTCGCCGCCTTGGAAGTGGCAGAGTCTCATGGCTTCTCCGCAAAGGCCCGCGTGGGCTTCGGAGGCAGCAACAAGGCGGTGAAGCTCTCCTGGCTGGTCCGCAAGACGCTGATCCACAGCCACAACCGCACCTTCGATCGTCTGGGGCAAATCGCCGGGCCCCGATACACCCACACCCAGCTGCTCAACACCGCCCGTGGCCTCGACAAAGTGCTCCTCGCCGAGGGCTACAGCTTCGACATCAGCGGCTTCGATCTGACCTGGGCCCCGAAGGTGACCTTCCTTGAGGGATCGAAGCGCAAGGCCCTGCCAGAGCGTCGATTCTCTCCGAGCCGCCGCTGTGGGCAACGCAACTGCACCTCGGTGGGTGATCTGGTCCGAGCCATGGCTCTGGTGATGTTGCACGACGACCTGCCCGACGATCAGCGCCTGGCCCTGAGCGATGCGTCGATCGCCCTGCTCAAAGACGCGTTGGGTGATCCGGCACGCAAACGCGGGCTTGGGGTGGCGAAAGCGCTGAAGCGCGCGTTTCGCTCAAAAGGGCGCACGCTGAAGGTGTGGCACAAGCCGGGGTTTTATCCGAGCTGGCGCAGCGACGTGCTGTATGCAGAAGACACGCGCTCAGGTGAGCGCTGGCTGGTGGGGCTGGCGGGCCGTGGCGGGCGCGACGCGCTGAACGAGGTGGCCTATGGGGTGGGGCTGTTCATGCAGCAGCACGATCTCGAGGGCCAGCGCTGACGGCAAAGGCCATCGACACCGCCGCGGTGAGCAGTAAGAAGGCCACCCCCTGATGTGAAGCAGCAGCCCAGATGGGCATGCCCGCCACCACCGTGATCACCCCGAGCACGAACTGCGCGACGACCAGCCCGCCGAGGGCGAGGGCCACCTGCTTGTGCCGAGGGTGGGTCGCCCGACGCCACGCCACGGCGGCGATGGCCAGGCCTGCGAAGCCCACGAGCCACGCCGCGGTGCGATGCAGAAAATGGATCGCCACCGGGTTCTCGAAGGCGTTTACCCAGACCGGTGACTTGCTCAGCCAGCTCTCGGGGACCATCACGCCGTTCATGTCAGGCCAGGTCTGGAACAGCCAGCCCGCCCGGGTGCCCGCCATGAAGGCTCCCCAGACGATTTGCACGACCAGGAGTGCCATGAAGCCCCAGATGAGGCCCTTGGAGAGCTTCAAGCGCGGCGTTGACGGCTGTTGCGGATGCAGCGCACGTGTGAGCCACCACACATAGGCACCCACGAAGAAGGCCAGCGACAGGTGCGAGGCAAGGCGGTAGTGGCTCACCTCGGGGATGTGCACCAGGCCGCTCTTCACCATGTACCAGCCCAGCAAGGCCTGACCGCCGCCGAGCAGGAACGCCACAGCGGCCTTCGCCGCCCACTTGCCTCTCAGCTTCCGGCGCACCACGAAGTAGAGCCACGGCACGAAGAACACCAGCCCGATGAGACGACCCCAGAGGCGGTGCAGGTACTCCCAGAAGAAGATCTGCTTGAAGTCGTCGAGCTTCATCCAGTGGTTGACTTCGGTGTACTGCGGGCTCTGCTTGTAGAGATCGAAGACTGTGTTCCACTCGGTCTCGTTCATGGGCGGCAAAGTGCCCATGAGGGGGCGCCAGTCCACCATCGACAGGCCCGAGCCTGTGAGCCGTGTGATCCCCCCGATGACCACCATGGCGAGGATCATGAAATACACCGCGAGCAGCCAGCGGCGGACCCCAGGGGTCACGCCGGCAGGCAGCGCAGTCTTCGCTGCGGATCTGGAAGGCAGGTTCATGGCTTTTGCTTCGCTCTCGGTCCACGTCGTGTCGCCCCCACGAGAGGCGACTTCGGTTGCTCTGGCGTGAACACCAGGGTGCTCAGGCGGCCGTTGATTTTGACGTTGAGTGTATTGAGCTGCAACGGCGCCTGCTCGAAGAAGATGCGATGAGCAAGGGTTACGCCGCTCACGCCTTGTGGAAGGGGCACCTCGAAGTACAACCACGCAGAGGTGATCTCTGCCTCGAGGCCCACCCACTTGATGGGCCGCGGGGTGCTGCCCTCGCTGATCACGAAGGTCTCGGCAAGGTACGCCGCCACCTGGGCGCTGGCCCCGGGAGCGTCGATGGAGATCACCTTGCCGCTGCGCTGGCCGATGGCCTGCTCGAGATCGTGCACAGACACCTTGAGGGCCACCTCGAGGCTGTGACTCTCGGGGTTGAACTCCGCCTCACCGAGGGTGGCGTAGATGGGGTGAGCTGAGGCGCTCTGCAGGCCCCATAGACACAGCACAACTGTGCACAGCGCTCCATGGAGCAGAGCGCCGAAGGGCTTCATTTCTCGCTGCCCTTCTCAGAGCTCTTCTTGTCGTCGGCCTTTTTGTCAGCGTCCTTTTTGTTGGCGCCCTTTTTGTCGCCCTCGGCCTTCTCCTCAGCCTCTTTTTTGGCCTTCTCTTCAGCCTTCTTCTTGGCGTCAGCGGCCTTCTGCATCGCGTTCTTCTCGAACTTGCGCTTGAAGAGCTTGAAGCGGCTTTCTTTGGGCTTCACCGGCCAGCTGTTATTGCTGGTGTCGGTGTCTGCGGTCTCGAGGTGGGGGTCGAGCTGCACCCTGACGACAGGCTTCTTGGTCATGAAGAGCTTGGAGACCTTCTCGGCGTCTTTTTGCCAGATCTGCGCGGGGATCCGGATCTCCTGAGTCTCACCACCCTCGAACTCCAGCTCCACGATAACCGGAGACACTAGGCCGCCGACGTTCTCGAAGTCGAGCACGTAGAAGTGACGCTTCGTGGCCAGCAGCTCTTTCTCGTGGGGCTCCAGGCCTTCGAGCATCTTCTTGAAGCCCTCGCGATCTTCTTCGGTGACGTCGAGCGGATCGTAGCTGTTGTAGAAGTCCTTCAGCTTGGGGAACCGGTTCACCCGGAAGTCCTTGAACTCGCTGTTGAGGTGCTCGAAGCGGGTCGTGGGCGCCTCGTCTTTCTCTTTCTTCTTCCGGGGCTTCTCTACATCAGGGTCGCCGGTGTCGAGCATGTACTCCTGTACCCCGGCGAGGGCCACGTCCACATGATCGGTGGTGTAGAACCAGCCCCGCCAGAACCAGTCGAGGTCCACAGCAGAGGCGTCTTCCATGGTGCGGAAGAAATCTGCGGGCATGGGACGCTTGAAGCGCCAGCGGTTCGCGTACTTCTTGAAGGCGTAGTCGAAGAGCTCGCGGCCCATCACGGTGTCACGGAGCACGTTGAGGGCCGTGGCGGGCTTGGCGTAGGCGTTGTTGCCGAACTGCAGGATCGACTCGGAGTTGGTCATGATGGGCACCTGCTGGGTGCTCTTCATGTAGCCGACGATGGCCTGGGGCTCACCACGCCACGAGGGGTAGTCGGGCTCCCACTCCTGCTCGGCGATGAACTGCAAGAAGGTGTTGAGCCCCTCGTCCATCCAGGTCCACTGGCGCTCGTCGGAGTTCACGATCATGGGGAACCAGTTGTGGCCCACCTCGTGGATGATGACCGAGATCAGACCGTACTTGGTGCGGCGCCAGTCGCGGCCCTTGGCGTACTTGTCGTAGTAAGTGCCGTCCTCGTCGGTCCGGGGGCCGTTGAAGGAGATCATCGGGTACTCCATGCCGCCAACGGGGCCGTTCATGGAGATCGCCGTGGGGTACGGGTAGTCGAAGGTCATGCGACCGTAGACCTCGATGGTGTGGGCGATGGCCTGGGTGCTGTAGGTGCTCCAGAGGGGCTCAGCCTCGTTGGGGTAGAACGACATGCACATCACGGTGTCGCGATCCTGCTTGTGGCCCCAGGCATCCCAGATGAACTTGCGGCTGCTGCCGAAGGCGAAGTCGCGGATGTTCTTGGCGGTGAAACGCCACGTCTTGTAGCCCGCGGCCTTGCCCTCTTGAGCCTTCTTGGCCTCGTCGGGGGTGACGATGAAGATGGGCTCTTTCGAAGTGCGGGCCTTCTTCAGGCGGTCTCGTTGCGTACGCGTGAGCACGGCCCCAGGGTTCTTGAGCACCCCCGTGGCCCCGACGATGTGATCTTTGGGCACGGTGAGCCGCACGTCGTAATCGCCGAGCTCCAGGGTGAACTCACCGCGGCCGAGGAACTGCTTGTTCTGCCACCCGTCGACATCGTCGTACGCCGCCATGCGCGGGTACCACTGGGCGATGGTGTAGATGTAGTTGTCTTCTTTTTTGAAGTGCTCGTACCCGCCGCGCCCCCACATCACCTCGGCGTCGATGATGTTGTAGGACCACTCGACCACGAACCGGATCCGCTCTCCGGGCTTCACGGGCTTCGCCGGATCGAGCCGCATCATGGTGCCGCTCACCGTGTGGGGGATCGCCTTGCCGCTGGTGGTCTCCACCGACTTGATCTCGTAGCCTCCCTCGAAGGTCTCCAGCGCAAGCAGCCGCTGCAGGTTCCGGTAGGGGAACTCCTTGAAGCCTGGGGCGCTGCTGATGGCCAGGGTCTCGGAGTCCTTCTTGAAGCGGTTCTGGTCGAGCTGCATCCAGAGGTAGTCGAGCGTGTGGGGCGATCTGTTGGTGTAGGTGATCGTCTCGCGGCCGGTGATGCGCTGCTTCGAGTCGTCGAGGACGGCCTCGATGACGTAATCCACCTTCTGCTGCCAGTACTTGGGCCCCGGCGCACCAGAGGCGAGGCGCACCTCGGTGGGGGTGGGCAGGATCTCTTCGAGCTGCTTGAACTTCTCGGCGCCTGATTGAGCGGCGACGAGACTGGGCACCATCAACAGCGAAAACACCATCACACGGGCAAACATCAGCACTCCACAACACATCGAGGGGGCACAACGAAGGCGGCATCCTGCGTCATCACCCTGGTGAGGGCAAGGGGCGCAGCGGCTTCGCGGGCGGTTTTAAGAATGCACGCCTTGCGCCCGGGTTGCATGCGGCGATACGACTCGATGAGAACATCTAACAGGGGTGAGTGATGTGGCGATCACGGCTGGCGACGCTTCTCGTACTGACCTCTCTCACCGCGTGTGGGGGTGAAGACACCGAGGAAGGCCCCCTCGACATCACCCGCGATCAAGGCCCCACGCCGAACTGCGTCGAAGGGGTGACGCTGTGCAACGGCCAGACCTACAGCATCTGCCGCGGGGGCATCTACGAGCCCGTAGAGGTGTGCGAAAGCATGTGCGTGCCCGGGGTGGGCTGCGGCGCCTGTGATCCAGCCTCGCCTCAGGTCTGCGTCGGCGACGATCTCTACAGCTGCTCGAGCGAAGGCGCGCTGAGCGCCCAGCCGGTTCAAACCTGTGACTCGGGCTGCATGTTCGACGCCTGTGTGGGCGGCTGCGACGAGGGCAGCGAGCTCATCTATGTGGTGGACTCGGACAACACCCTGCTCAGCTTCGATCCTCGCACTTTGGCCTTCAACCGTTTGGGGGTGCTCAACTGCCCCGCGGCCCTGCCCTGGCCTGACTGGAGCCGGAATCAGGCCTCGCCCTTCTCGATGTCGGTGGATCGCTTCGGCCGGGCCTGGGTGCTCTACACCAGCGGCGAGATCTTCTGGGTGGACATCAACAACAACCTGGCCTGTGAGCGCAGCCCCTTCGTACCGGGCACTGAAGGCTTCGAACTCTTCGGTATGGGCTTCGTCACCGACACCCCAGGGGGCAACAACGAGTCGCTCTACATCGCCGGCGGCCCCGTGGGCAGCCTCGAGCGCGGCCAGCTGGCCCGTGTCGATCCCAACACGCTCACCGTCGAGCGCCTGGGCCCGCTGAACATCAGCGACTTCGGACCAGAGCTCACGGGGAACGGCGACGCCGAGCTCTGGGGCTACTTCCCCGGCGGCAGCCCCCAGGTGGCCCGCATCGACAAGGGCAGCGGCGCCGACGAAGAGCGCTGGCGCCTGCCGGGCTTCGTGGCCCAGCCCAGAGCCTGGGCCTTCGCCCACTGGGGCGGTCGCTACCACGTGTTCATCACCGACACCGACGGCTTCGGGAATCTGACGTCGGAGGTCATCCGTTTCGATCCAGTGGCGGCCACCGCGGAGACGGTGGCAACGAACCTGCCCTATGTGATCGTAGGCGCCGGGGTGAGCACGTGCGCGCCCACCGTGAGCAACTTCTGAAAAGCATCTGCCGAGGTGATCTTGAGCATGTATCCGAGGCTGGCGCTGTTGATCATGTTGGCCTTGGGTACACATGCCCACGCCCAAGGCGAAGTGGTCCACGGCGTCACCATCTCCTGCCAGACCTACGGCCCCGAGTGGGGCACCGACGCCTTCGCCGCAGAGCTCGACCGCCTCAAGGCCATGGGGGTGAACTGGGTGGCGATCCACCCTTACGCCCGCATCGACGGCGACGGCCGGGTGAGCACCCGCCTCGACTCGAGCAAGCCCCCGCGCTGGATCACCCGACCCATCGCCGAGGCGAAGGCCCGGGGCATGCACATCATGGTGAAGCCCCACCTGGCCTACTGGGGCAGCCCTTTCTCGTGGCGGGGTGAGATCGACTTCCCCCCAGGGCCCAAGCGCGATCGCTTCTTCGAGAGCTACCGCCGCTGGATCGTGGACATGGCCCAGGTGACCGCCGAGGCCGACGCCTTCGCCGTAGGCACCGAGCTGGACAAGCTCATCGAGCACGACGCCCAGTGGCGACGCATCATCGCTGAGATCCGCAAAGTGACTCCGGCGAAGCTGACCTACGCCGCCAACTGGACCGATTACACCCGAGTGCCCTTCTGGGATGCCCTCGACGCAGTGGGCGTGCAGGCCTACTTCCCGCTCATGAAAGAAGGTGATGGCGCGAAGGCTGATCGCGCGACGCTGCTCGCAGGCTGGCAGAAAGTGCTCGACGGGCTGCGCGAGGTGCACACACAGACAGGCAAGCCCATCATCTTCACCGAGCTGGGCTATTCGCTGACCCCTGTGGCAGCGACGAAGCCATGGGCCCACGAGTGGCCCAAGGGTTGGGGTGACAAAGCCGCAGCGGCTGCACTGCAGAAACTCTGCCTCGATGTGGCCCTCGAAGTGATGGAAAGAGAGAAGAGCTGGCTGCGGGGAGCCTTCTTGTGGAAATGGTTCGTCGGCGCAGCGCCTGGGGAAGATTTCATGATGGACGCGCCGCATCTATTGCCGGTGCTCACGGAGCACTGGCAGGGGTGAGGACTACTCCTCGCCCTCGTCACCCTCGTTGCCTGTGAGGCTGCGGGTGCCGGTGATGCGCACGTCGGCGGAGCAATCGATGTCCACCAGGGAATCAGCCTCGTAGCGGCGGTTCGCCGTGGCCGTCATCTTGCCGCCGTCGTCCGTCTCGAGGCGGCCCTCGACGATCTCGGTGCGGCGGAGCAGCTGGCCGCCGATCTCGATCTCGAAGACCTGACCGTACTTGAAGGTCTTGTCGGCGTTGAACTGGCCCTCGAAGACGAAGCTGTCGCCCACGACGCCCTCGCCAAGATCCGCAGAGGGGCGATCGAGATCACCCTGCTTGTGCACCAGCTCGATGGACTCCTCGTCCTCATCGCCCTCTTCGGGCAGAGGCAGCACGCCGCCCACGTTCACCAGATCGCAGTTGGTGGCGGTGACCTCGGTCTGCAGGGTCCAGATACCGGTGTGGATCACGCCCTGGCCGCTGCCCTCCTCGATGGCCTCGACGTCGGCCCGGGTGACGGCGGCGTTGCCCGAGGCGTCTTTGCCCTCGGTGTCACAGCCCGTGGTCAGGGTGGGGACCAGCAGCATCATCGGCAGCGCAAACAAACGGTTCATGAGCTCCTCCTCTCATCACAAGTCGGCGCCCTCTGACGAAGCAGCGCCCGTTTTGTTCTCCCTCGCCTTTCGCGGCCCGCATCTCCCGGGCCCGCTCGACCCCACGCATCACGCTTGCGTCTGGGTCATGGGGCGCGGACAATACCCGACCTTGTTTCACCGGGGAAGGCACACCCATGTCCGCCCAGACCGAAAAAGCACCCGTCGATCTCTACGCTCAGCTCATCGCCGACATCGCCGCCCCCCTCGAGGCGGCCCTCGTCGAGCGTGGGGTGGATCTCGCCCAGATGGGCGCCCCTCAGCTGGCGCCGCCCACCCGCGAGGGCGCAGGCGATCTCGCGCTGCCCTGCTTCCCGTATGCACGGGTGTTCCGCAAGGCGCCCAAGATGATCGCCGATGATCTGGCCCCCATCGTCGAGGGCCACCCCCTCGTGGCCTCTGTAGAGTCGGTGGGGGGCTTCTTGAACCTGAAGTTCCATTGGCCCGAGGTGGCCAGGCGGGTGCTCCAGTGGGCCCAGACCGACGACGGCGCTTTGGGCAAGTCCACAGCCCTGGCCGGCAAGAAGGTGATGGTGGAGTACTGCTCCCCGAACACCAACAAGCCCCTGCACCTGGGCCACTGCCGGAACAACATCCTCGGCGAGACGGTGTCGACGCTCATGCGGGCCGCCGGCGCCGAGGTGGTTCGGGTGAACCTGATCAACGACCGCGGGATCCACATCTGCAAGTCGATGGTGGCCTACAAGCGCTTTGGTGAAGGGGCCACTCCAGACTCGATGGGCAAGAAGGGCGATCACTTCGTCGGCCACTACTATGTGCAGTTCGACAAGGCCTTCATGGCCGAGTACGCCGCCTACAAAGAGGGCCTCGCCGAAAGTGAGACTCCCCTTGAGAAAGACCCTTACTTCAACAGCGAGCACAGCGCCCTCGGTGCCGAGGCCCGCGACACCCTGAAGAAGTGGGAGGCCGGTGACGAAGAGGTCCTCGCCCAGTGGCGGCAGATGAACGCCTGGTGCAAGGCAGGCTTCGAAGAGACCTTCGAGCGCATGGGCATCGGGTTCGATCGCGTCGATCTCGAGAGCGAAACCTACCTGCTCGGTCGCGACACCGTAGAAAAGGGCCTCGCCGACGGTGTGTTCCTCAAGCGCGACGACGGCAGCATCGCCTTCGACCTCGAGCGCATCGGCCTCGAGGGCCAGAAAGTCGTACTGCGGTCCGACGGCACCAGCCTCTACGTCACCCAGGACATCGGCACCGCCCTCAAGCGCTTCGACGAGGTGGCCTTCGATCACATGACCTACGTGGTGGGCAACGAGCAGGATCGTCACTTCCAGGTGCTCTTCGGCATCTTGTCCGCCCTGCGGCCCGCCCTCGACGGTCGCATGAGCCACCTGAGCTACGGCATGGTCGAGTTGCCCGAAGGCAAGATGAAGAGCCGCGAAGGCAAGGTGGTCGACGCTGACGATCTCATGGACGAGTTGCAGGCCGCCGCACGTGCCGATACCCTCCAGCGGTCCCCTGATCTGGATGACGACTCACTCGACCACCGGGCAGAAGCGTTGGGCCTCGCAGGCCTGAAGTTCTACCTCTTGAACTTCAGCCCCAAGACCACCTTCACGTTCCACCCGGAGAAGAGCATCCAGCCCATGGGGGAGACGGGGCCGAACTGCCAATATGCCTATGCGCGCTGTGACAGCATCTTGCGCAAGGTGCAGGCCAGAGTCGACGCCGGCGAGTTGACCCTCGCGGCGCCGGAGTACGGCACCCTCGCACTCGAAGTCGAGCTGGATCTCATGCGCGCCATGCTCGACTTCCCGAAGCAGATCCAACTGGCCGCCACCAAGCAGGATCCCAACTTCCTGACCAAGGCCACCTTCACCCTGAGCAGCCGCCTCCACAGCTTCTTCAACTACAAGGAGACGCTCGAAGACGGCACCAAGCTCGACACCAATGTCCTCCGGGCGACCTCGCCGGGCCTGCAGGCGGCCCGGGTAGAGCTCGTGAAGGGTGTTCAGCGCATGATCGGCGCGGGGCTGGGCCTCATGGGCATCACCCCACTCAACGAAATGTAATTCCGCCCCACGGTCATCCCCTCTTCACAGAGCGTCACCGGTGGGGCAAAGAGCCCCGCACAGTGATGCGGGGTTCGAGGAGGCGACATCATGATCACCGAGATCAACGCCGCAGGCACTCCGATCAGAGGCGTATCCGTGGGCGGGGTCTACACCTCGCTGCAGGTGCCATCGCTGAGCGCGGTCTTCGATGCCGGCATCGGCCTGAGATCGACCGGCGCTGCGAAATACCTCTTCATCAGTCACGCACACGTCGATCACATCGGGGCGCTGCCCTCGCTGTTGGGTCTGCGGGGTCTCACCGGGGTGCGCACCCCGATGAAGATTTTCCTGCCGGCGCAGATCGCAGAGCACATGCGCGACATGCTCGACGCCGTGGGGCGTATGCACCGCCACCCCCTCGAGGTGGAGTTGATCCCCATGGAGCCCGGTGATGAGGTCTCGTTGCGCTCGGACTTGACCGTGCGGGCGTTCAAGACCTGGCACCCCGTGCCGGCTCTGGGCTACTTGTTCTTCAACACCGTCTCGAAGTTGAAGGCCGAGTTCGCCCACCTGCCGGGCAAGGAGATAGGGCGCCTGCGCAAAGAAGGCGCGCCCATCTTCGACAAGCAGGTCAAGCTGGAGCTGGCATACGCCACCGACACGCTGCCGAGGGTGCTCGAGACCACGCCGGAGCTGCTCGAGACGCGGGTACTCATCTTGGAGTGCACATTCCTCGACGAGCGCAAGAGCGTCGAGAATGCCCGAGCGGGGTGCCACATTCACCTCGACGAGTTGCTGAACTTCGCCGACGATCTGAAGAACGAGGCGTTGGTGCTGATGCACTTCAGCCAGCTCTACAAGCCCGCCGATGTGCCGCGCATTCTGAAAGCGCGGTGCCCGGAGGAGATGATGGCGCGCATCGTGCCGTTCGTGCCCGACAGCCCACAGTGGCCGGGCTGAGCGGACGACCCAGCTTCGCTGCGTCTGTAGCGGACGGCCGTGCCTTTGGCACCGCCGTCCGCTACAGGCGGCCCGAAGGGCGGCCGTCCGCTACACGCGACCCGAGCGCACCTTCTGACGCACCCCCCACACCAACAACAACAGCCACGCCGTCACTGCCACCGCGTCGGTGGCGTGCGTCTGGCACCCACCATCGTCACCCCCATCGTCAGTGCTCGTATCCGGTGGGAAGCAGTACATACATTCGTTGAAGGCCGTCACCTCGTCATCCGTGCACTGAGGCTGTACCTTGCAGACGCCGGGGCTTTCCCCGTCATCCCTTATGCAGGCGTCACCAGAAGCCATGGCATGACATGGGTCTTTACAGACGATGCATCTGTCAGCGCCGTTTTCATCAGGCTCCAGCATACACAAATAGTCTTGAATACATTCACCAAACAATCCCCCGAAGTATCGACAGCCATCTCCGTCGGACTTGCCTTCACATGCCAGATACGCAGCAGGCACATTTCCGGCACTCGAACCTGGTGTGATCCACAACAAAGCAGCTGCAGTGACCCAGAGCCATTGAGCTCGCCAAGAATTCGTCATTTCGGGCACTTCCCCTGCGCTCGAGGGCTCTACAGCCTAGCTGAGTGCGTAAAACGCGTTTCTACCACCTAAAGTAGGTCACTCGCCTCACCGAAGGAATCAACGGGTGCCCGTCACCTTCGTACTCTTCATGGGAAGTGAGGATCCATCACCAATGTTTGGTTTTAAGCAACGTAACAACACCGAGCTCTTCGACGAAGGTCCGGCCCAGGGTGCTCAGGATGATGGCTTTCAGCGCATGCTGGACGCCGCATCGTTCGGCGCCATTCGCTTCAACGCCAGCAGCGGCAGCGTCGAGTACGCCAACTCCGCAGCCAGCCAGCTGACCGGGCAGAGCACCTACGGGTCCAGCTTTGCCAGCATCTTCAGCGACAGTGGGGCCAGCGCCGCCTTCAAGTCGGCCAGCCAGTTGCCCTACAGCGGCACCACCCAGTTCAATGGCAAGAGCTTCCAGTTCACCCTCGATGCTGTCCCTGGCCCGCAGGGACCGTACACATGGTGTTTTGCCAGCTTCTACCCAGCGCAGGCGTCCACACAGACGGGCAGCAGCTCCGGCTCGAATGCCCAGGCCAAATCCCAAGCCCAGGACATCGCCAGCTCTGCCCAGGACCTGCAATCGGCCATCTCGTCGATCAGCACCCAGAGTCAGCAGACCGTCCAGGAGCTGCACGCCTCTGTGGAAGAGGTACGCCACGCCACGGAGAACGTGGAGATGGTGGCCGCAGCGTCGGACGAACTCTCCAGCTCCATCAGCGAGATCAGCCGGCAGGTGGCCGAGTCTTCCCGCATGGCCCAGGAGGCCGTGAGCGAGGCTCAGCGCACCAACAACATCGTCGAGAGCCTCGCTGAAGCCAGCGACAAGATCGGTGAGGTGGTGAACCTGATCCAGGACATCGCCGAGAAGACCAACCTGCTGGCGCTCAACGCCACCATCGAGGCAGCCCGTGCGGGTGACGCCGGCAAGGGCTTCGCTGTGGTGGCCGACGAGGTGAAGAACCTCGCCAGTCAGACCGCCAAGGCCACCGAGGACATCGCCCGCCAGATCAACTCGATCCAGGGCTCCACCGGCCTCGCAGTTCAGGCCATCAGCAGCATCGGCGAGACCATCGAGCGTCTGTCTGAGATCTCCACGGGCATCGCCGCTGCAGTGGAAGAGCAGGGCGCAGCCACCCACGAGATCGCCCGCAACGTGCAAGAGGCCTCGCGCAACACCCAGGGTGTGGCTGACCGCCTGCAGGGGCTGGCCCATCGCGCCGGTGACAATGGCATCGACCGGTTCGAGTCCACCACTCAGGCACTTCAGCAAAAGGCTGCGGCTCTGGGCAGCGCCTTCGCATGATGTCCTATCGCTGAGGATCCCAAGCCTCGGCGGCATCAGGCCCCTTCTACTCGACCCTCACCTACTTGTTCTTACCTTGCCTCTCACATCATGAGGGGTATGCATCGTCACACATGTGCGCTACTCTCCTCTCATTCTATGTGACTGGAGACACCCATGCCGACGATGCGTCGACGCTTGCTCGCCTCTCTGGGCTTTGCCTCTCTCGCTTCCGCATTCTGGATCAGCGAAGCCTCTGCCGGCCACGGCTACCACCACTGTGCCATTCTCGACACAGGCGATGTGAAGTGCTGGGGCTACAACAACTACGGCAACCTCGGCCTCGGTGACACCAACCTGCGCGGTGACAGCGTCGCGGAGATGGGCGACAACCTGCCCACCGTCGATCTATCCGGTCGCGACATCGTTCAGCTCATTGGTGGTGGTCACAGCGTCTGTGCTCTGTCGACTGCTGGTGAGGTGCTGTGTTGGGGCTACAACGCCCACGGCAACCTCGGTGAAGGCAACACCAGTCATCGCGGCAACTCGGCCAACGAGATGGGCAACAACATCTCCCCTGTGGACTTTGGGAGTGCTGGTGCTGCTGTAGAGATCGGCGGCGGTCTGTATCACACCTGTGCGCGATTCTCGAACAACCGCATCAAGTGCTGGGGTCGCAACAGCCATGGGCAGCTCGGACTCGGCGATACCAACAATCGCGGTGATGCTGCCAACGAGATGGGCAACAACCTCCCCTATGTCGATCTCGGCACTGACGACAACGGAGATCCGCTGCAGGTGGCTGAAGTCACTGGCGGCTACTATCACACCTGTGCACGCTTCGATAACGGACGGGTAAAGTGTTGGGGCCTCAACAACAATGGCCAGCTCGGGCTTGGCAACACAGCATACCGAGGTGATGGCCCCAACGAGATGGGCAATAACCTTCCCTATGTCGATCTCGGCACTGACGGCAACGGAGATCCACTCCGAGTGACAGATCTCGACGCAGGGCACTATTCCACCTGCGCCACCTTCGAGAACAACCAAGTCAAGTGCTGGGGCTACGGTGCCAACGGCGCCCTGGGTTATGGCAACACCAACAGCCGTGGCGATAACGGCGGTGAAATGGGCAACAGCCTGCCCTTCGTCGATCTCGGCACCGGGCGCTCGGTAAAAGCCATCGCAGTGCAGATCTATTCGGTGTGTGCGATTCTGGACAACGATCGGGTGAAGTGCTGGGGCTACAATGGCCACGGCAACCTGGGCCAGGGCAACACCACCACCCGCGGTGACAACGGCGGTGAGATGGGTGACAACCTCGCCTACACCGAGCTCGGTGATGGTGTGACCCCCGTGGACATCAGCTCTGCCTATTACTCCACCTGCATCCTGACCGACGACGCTCGGGTGAAGTGCTGGGGCCACAACAGTGGCAGTCGCCTCGGCTATACACAATACGGCACCCATGTGGGTGACGGCGCCAACGAGATGGGCAACAACCTCGCCTATGTTCCCTTGGGCAACGTCACCATCACCGAGCTCTCGAACAACGCTCTCTCAGGCTGTGGGGACGATGACGGTGACGGCATCTGTGATGTCGACGACAACTGCCCCTTCGCGGCAAATGCCGGGCAGGCAGACACTGATGGCGACGGTGCAGGCGATGCCTGTGATGCCTGCGCGAACGACGCGACGAACGATGCAGACGGCGATGGCATCTGCCAGGACGTCGATAACTGCATCACGGTGGCCAATGCGGACCAGACCGACAACAACGGTGACGGCTTCGGTGACGCTTGTGTGAGCGTGAACGCCGACATCGACCCCACCGCTACCCTCGGCAACGACCTCGTCATCGGCGAGAACGCTGTGATTGGTGCCTTCGCCCGCGTGGACGACGGCGCAACTGTCATGGGCACCCTCGGCAGCAGCGTCGGTATCGGCGCCGGCTCAGTCGTGGGTGCAGGGGCCAACCTCGCGAACGGTGTCAGCGTCGGCGAGAACGTCGGCATTGGCGCCAACACCACGATTGGTGTCATCGCTCGCATCGGTGATGGGGCCAGCATCGGCGCCAACGTCACCATCGGTACCCAGGGCGACATTGGTGCTGGTGCGGTCATCCCTGACGGTGTGCAAATCGGCGAGATCTCCGGGGTGGGTGCCAACACTCAGCTCGGCGCTGGCTGTGTCCTCGGGAACAACGCCCGGTTCGGCGCCAATGGTGCCACGGGCACGGACTGCACCCTCGAGTCGAACACCCGTGTCGGTGACGACTTTGTATTCGGTGACACTGTCTATGTGGAATCCAATGCCACCATCGAGCCTGAGGCCGACTTCGGCAACGGCGTCCGCATCGGCGATTACGCTGTCGTGGGTCGCAATGCCCACCTCGGTGCTGGTACTACGCTGGCTTCTGGCGCCGAGCTCGGTGAGAACGCCGCCGTGGGCACGGATTCCGAGATTCGCGGTGCCCTGGGCAACGGCGTGACCTTGGGCGCTGACTGTTTCGTCGGTAACCAGAGCAGCCTCGCCGATAACTGCACCTTCGGAGATCGCGTCACCACCGGCATCTTCGTCACCCTTGGTGCCCGCTGCGATGTGGGTGATGACTCTGCCATCTACGACGGGGTCACCCTCGGCGTCGATGGTGCCATTGGCGCCCGCAGCACGGTGCTCTTCCGGGCCACCATCGGTGACGACGCCACCATTGGCACCGACACCATCATCGACGAGCAGGTCGAGACCGGCCATCGGTTCACACTGGGCAACAACAGCCGCCTGTGGCCCCGCTCCGGCTTCGGCAACGACGTCAGCATCGGCGCCAACGTACTCATTCGTGACACTGCTGACGTAGGCGATGATGTGACCATCGAAGATGACGTCACCATCTACCCCGAGACCACCATTGGCAGGGAAACCATCATCCGCCAGGGCGTAGAGCTCGGCGTAGCCATTTGCGCCACTCAGCGTTGTGGCCAGGTCACCGTCGGTGAGTGTGCCGACGTTAATGCTGACATGAGCCCTCTGAGCGACATGCCTGGCAGCTGTGCCGATGGTACCGAGCCTGGCCGCGCGGGGCTGAGCTGCGCTGACCTGCTCGCTGAAGGCGTGACCGTCGATGGCGCTTACTGGATCGACCCTGACGGCGATGGCCCTGTGGAGGCGGTGCAAACGTGGTGTGATCAAACCACGGATGGTGGTGGCTGGACACTCGTGAGCAAGTACAGTGGCAGCACCAACGGCAACGTCTACTCAGACAATGCTGAATTCAACATCGCAGCACTGACGCAAACCGCCGCAAATGCCAATGCCAAGGTGACCAACGACTTCATCTATGCCCTCGTGGATGATCGAGCCGGGGCCACCTTCCGCGGTGTATCGTCACTCTATGACACGGTCATCCAGCGCACTGACGGGGTGAATGTGTTTGATGTGACGGGCGCTGCTGGCGCAACTTATCAGTGTAAGCAGACCACAGCAGCAAACTGGGTTCAGTACACGATGATCAATGGCTGCAACAACGGCGCTCACTACCCCGTCGTTCGGGTGAGCACCTGGACTCAGGGTTGCGACTACGTCGGCTACAATCAGGCTCAGAAGCCCTGTGGTGACGGCTTGCACTTCTCCTCGGGCTCCTCCGCCAACCACAGCCAGCGCTCCGGTATCGACGCGGGCTATACCTCAAGTGCAGCCCGTCCCGGTGTCTGGTACGTCCGCTGAGGCTTCAGCGCGGCTTTCCCCAATGCCGCCCTCACCTCACACGATTCAACGTGCCCGCCCCGCCTCGAGCAACCAACGCCCCAGTTGAGCGCTGAACACCTCCGCCCCATGTGGGGTGACGTGGCCATAGTCATAGAAGTCGGTGGGCATCAGGCCGAAAGCGCTGGCCCGAGGCTCGAGGTGGCCGTCGATGCTCAGTGATGCCAGGGCCTCGCGATACTCGCCCCAGGCCTGCGGCCGATGCTGCTCTACCCAGTCCACATAGCGATCTCGCAAGGGCGCCTCGAAGATCAGCAACTGAACACCATCTTCTTCAGTCATGCGCTTGAGGGTCTGCACATGCTCGATGGCGAGGGTGTTGAGCTGCCAGTGCTTGAGGTAACGGCGACCCGAGGCCGCCACATCGAAGGTCTCGGGCCCCTTGGGGCCTTTGCTCTTGCGGACGATGCGCCCATCAGAGGCCAGCTTCACATCGTGGTTCTGGGTCTGATGCAGTGAAGAGAGCATTCGACGGAGCGGGCGCCGGATGTCATAGGTCTTCCACACCCACCCAGCGATCAGTTTGGGCTGATGAATCATGGCGTGGCCCTGGAGGCGCTCGCTCAAACCATATGCCCGCATCGCCCTGTCCAGCGGTGGGTAGCCAGCGTTGAGCTGCCAGTCATCCAGGCCCAGGAGCAGCACCTCGGCGCCAGACAGGCGCCCTCGATGGCGGGTGTACATGGCCAGGGCGTCTCGGGGCGTGCCCTGAGCGAGGGCGACGTTCATCACCGCGCCTGCTGGCAGCCCCATGGCCTGAGCGACGACGTCGGGCGCCACGGCGTCACGGGGCCTGCTCGACCCCATCACCAGCACTTTGGGGGTCGGGCGCTGAGCGATCACCTGCCGCTCCACGGCCTCCATCACCCCGACATATGTCTTGTTGTTCCAGGACCACACCCACCCGGGCCGGGCCACGGCCAGCTCGACGACGAGCAAGATGGCCGCCGCAAGGCAGAACCCCTTGGGAAGCGGGAAGCTGCCTTGAAGGGTGCGCTGTCTGCTCATGGTTCCCCTGCCCACCGTAGATCGCTCAGGCGTCAGCGGACGCCCTGTGCCTTGAGCCACTCTCCCAGGCGCCGCGTGATGATCGTCGCCCCGGCAGGCGTGCAGTGCCCATAGTCGTAGAACAGCTCCTCTTCGAGGCCGAAGTCGCTGCCCCGCTCGCCGAACAACATCTCGATGCCCAGATCTTTGATGGCATCGCGATACTGATTGATGCGCTTGGCATGCTCTGCCTCGACATAGTCGATGTATGCATTGCGCAAGGGCGGCTGGAACAGCATCAGGCGGGATCCATCGGCCTTGACCATCTCTTCGAGGTCTTTGATCGCCTCGAGTTCGAGGGTCTTGAACTTCCAGTGACCCATGTAGCGATCGGCCACTCGGGCGACGTTGATCTTGGAAGGCCCTCGGTCGCCGGTCTCTTCACGCCACACGACACGACCATCGTCAGAGACCTTGATGTCGCGCTGGCGCCCTCGCGTCACGTATTGCGCGAGCCGCTTCACCGAGCGCCTGGCGTCATAGGTCCGCCAGGCCCATCCGGCGATGAGGCTCGGATAATGATCCGAGGTGAAGCCTTCGAGGCGCTCGCTGAGCGTGTAGTTGCGCCGTTGGCGATCGGTGGGCGGGTAGCCGGCGTTGACGTACCAGTCCTCGAGACCCAGGACCACCACCGAAGCCTTGGCGAACTTCTCGCGATGGCGGGTGTAGAGCAACAGCGCATCCTTGGGCGTACCCTGAGACAAGGCGACGTTGAGGACGTCTCCCTGTTGCAGGCCCAACGTGGACTCGAGATCGCGAGGGGCGACCCCGTCGCGGATCCGACTCGATCCCATCACCAGCACCTTTGGCGGTTGGGCGGGTGTGATCACCTGTCGATCCATGGCGGCGACGATCCCTGCTGGTGTGTGACCACTCCAATCCCAGAGCCAGTCCTGTCGCGCAGCGCCGAACTCCACGATCAGCAGAATCACAGCGGCGAGCAACGCACCCTTGGGCACGGGAAACGCGCCGGAGAGTGTACCTTTCGATGTTTTCTCGTCAGCCATCACTCACCTTCTAGAACTGGAAGTAGATGAAGGGCACTTCCTGCTCACTGTGGAAGGCGACCATGTAAAGAATCATGCCGGTGTAGACGATGCCACGGATCGCCCAGTGCCATTTCAACATGGCATTCTGATCCCCCGTGCGATGCTGGGGGATGTCGATGAACAAGACACATGCGATGAGATAGAGCGGCTGCTTGAAGAAGCTCAATGACAGATCGCTCAAATCGAAAGCCGCGATGCCCGAAAGCACTGCTGCTGACTGCTCGAAGGTCTGCGCTCGGAAAAACACCCAGGCAAAACCCACCACCAGCATGGTGACCAGCCAGCCCATCACGGCCTTGCTGGCGTCGCCCACCGTGGCAAAGCTCGCCTTTGCAGGGGGCTTCTCCCCTCTCAACCAGAGCTTGTGAAGCGCCAGGGCCAGGCCGTGGATCCCGCCCCACACCACGAAGTTCCACGAGGCCCCGTGCCAGAGGCCGCCGAGCAGCATGGTGAGCATCAAGTTGCGGTACACGAACCATTGAGGCCCGCGGTTGCCACCGAGAGAGATGTACAGATAGTCCCGAAGCCATGATGACAGCGAGATGTGCCATCGGCGCCAGAAGACAGTGATGTTCGTCGAGAAGTAAGGGTGCCTGAAGTTCTCCATCAACTCGACACCGAGCATGCGGGACAAGCCGCGGGCGATGGAGGAGTAGCCCGAGAAGTCACCATAGATCTGCAGGGCGAACATGAGCACGCCCAGGAGCAGGGGGATGGTGGTCATGTCGGCGGCGTTGGCGAAGGCTTGGTTGGCTCGATCGGCGGCGATGTCGGCGATCATGATCTTGCGGAACAGGCCGATGAGCACCAGCTGAGCACCGGAATAGAGCTGCTCGGCGGTCACCGTGCGGGGCTGGGAGATCTGGGGCATCAAGTTTTGAGCCCGCTCGATGGGCCCTGCCACCAGCTGAGGGAAGAAAGCCACGTAGATGGCGAAGTCGAGGGGATCCCGGACAGCCTTCATCCGGCCCCGATAGACATCGATGCTGTAGGCGAGGGTCTGGAACGTATAAAAGCTGATGCCTACAGGGAGCACGATCTCCAAGGTGACCGCGTCGACTTCGACCCCGAAAGCCGCCATGGCCCCTACGAGGCTGTCGGCAAAGAAATTGAAATATTTGAAGAACCCCAGGATGCCCAGGTTGGTGCCGAGGCTGATCCAGAGCAGACGTTTTCGCCGGGTTTGCTCATCGGTGGCCTCGATGGCCTTGCCCACGGCGAAGTCCACCGCCGTCGATACCCAGAGCAAGCCCAGGAACCGCCAGTCCCAAGCGCCGTAGAACACATACGATCCGATGAGGATCAGCCAGTTCTGCCCGCGGTGGGGCAGACGGTAGTACAGCCCGTAGACGATGATGCAGAAGGCCAGGAATGTCCACGAATTGAATGTCACCGTTTTCCCTCAAATGTCGCGTGGCTACACGCTCCCCCAGCAGCCTGCGAAAGGCAATAAAACGCCCTTCATCGGGTCAGGCCCACCTGCGTCTCCAGCGACGGGCATGGTACTTGACGCTTTCAAGGCGCTCGACTGGCTACTGCTCTTGCCACCCGCATCTTACAGCTTCCACCCGATCTGGCAGATCGATCAGCCATCCATGCCTTTTTCAGGCAGGACTGCTCGACATTGTTCTAAGCGTTTTTGAACACTTAGCCAGAGACCGACACAAAAATGACACTTTGGCATGCGAATCGCTTAATACATGGGCATTCCCAATTGGCACCCAACATCTACTCCAAATGAGGGGAGTGGCAGCATGAAGATTCGGACTTTCGGTCGCGTTATCAGCCTGGGCCTCGGCCTGACGAGCCTCGCAGCATGCGGTGGCACCGAGACCACTGACACCAACACCGGCGCCGAGGGTGGGGAGACCCCTGTCGCCGAGAGTGGCCGGACCGATGCCTGCCCCACTGGCAAGTGCGACAGCCCCAACGCTTCGGAGACCTTCGAGCACAAGTGGGCCGTCGACATGAAGAAGGTCAACGAGCACTACGGCCGCACCACCAAGTACTTCTTTGGTATGACCCCTCAGGAGTCTGGGATTGACCCCAATCTGATCATCCCCGGCCTCACCCAGGCGATCGCCGCACAGATGGTCGCCGCTGGCATGCCCGAAGATGCCGCCGCCCAGGCTGCCGCTCAGCAGGCCACCGCCATGGCCAACCAGCCCATCTGGGACCAGATGGCTTCCCGCAACTCCGACCACAGCCTCCACGTGGATGCTGATGGTGAGAACGGTGTCGACAAGAACGTGCAGGTCATCCTCGAGGACGGCACGCAGATCGACCCCCCCGGGTACGTGAACATCATCCCGATGTACCGGGACACCGACCCCACCAAGCAGAACCAGATCCGCAAGTACATGAAGAACGGCGACGTCATTGTGTACTTCCACCCCGAGTTCACCGAGACCAAGGATCACATGGAGCGTCGCGCGAGCCACATCGCGATGCACTACGACATCACTGATCCTGTGACTGGTCAGGAGATGGTGCACCACATCGACAACCCGAATGGGTATGGCCCGATGTACAACCACCGTCCCACCAAGCACATGCCCTTCCACATCTACCGCTTCCAGCCCCGCGCCGATAAGGTCTTCGGTGTGGCCCCTGCTGGTCAGAACATCGCCGCGGAGATCGAGGGTGTCGGCTTTACCCGTGGCCAGGAGGACGCTGTCCTCGGTCTGGTGAACCCCGAGGTGAACCTCGATGACACCAAGGAGCGCCTCAAGTTCCAGATCAAGCTCGACGTCGAGCTCTCCCTGGACTACCGCGCCGCCGAGAACATCATCACCTACCTGCGCAACACCGGTCGCATCGACAGCCTCAAGACCCTCGGCGGCATCCCCTACGTGGACGGCGAGGCCCTCACCCTGCTCCGCGACGGTGTGGATGCCGAGGAAGAGAACGGCTTCACGATCGACGCGACGATGGCGGACATGTACAGCCAGCACGCTGCTGACTGGGCCTTCATCACGAACGATCTCAGCCCCTTCGCTGACTTCTTCACGCTGACTCTCCAGAACAAGACGCAGATCGACGACTTCGCGGTGCCCGCCATCAACGGTGAGGACATGCCCCGCCTGTACTGCTCGGGTCTGGCCTACGCCAACCTCAACCTGGCCCTCAACCGCCCGCTCAACAGCATCGGCCTCGGCGAGGAGCTCTGGGAGACCTTCAAGAGCTCCAACTACTACCTCAGCGACATCAACAAGGAGTTCGCTGCTGAGTGGGTTGCTGATCAGAACAACCTGCCGGGCATCGACCGCATGGTCTTTGAGAGCTACGCCGCCACCGACATCGTCAACAACTGGATCAACACCAACCTCGGCCACCTGCCCGTGCCGATTCGTCAGGCCCTCCTGGCGACGCCCGAGCTTCAGCAGCAGATGGTCCGCGGCTTCTCCCAGCTCGAGTGGTCCGACTCCCACGCCGAGGAGAAGTCCCAGACTCGCCAGTTCGACCCCGCCTCCGAGGCCAACGTCGCTCGCTGGGCCAAGGCCTACGGCCTCGGCGCTGACGCCACCCAGGCCTACCTCGAGTCCGACGAGGAGCTGTTCAACGCTTTCCGCGGCCTGGACATCCCCCTCGCTGGCCTGACCCCCATGGATGTGCTCCAGGCTGTGGAGCGCGCCACGGTGTCGAACCGGTTCGTGCCGCCCCGCATCTGGATGGACGTCGCCGACCGCGCCGACAGCAACATGGTGTACGTGGGTACTGTTCTCAACTGTGAGCTGCTCAGCGCTGCTGACGGCTCCGACATCGACGCCTGCGCCGGTGGCGGTGGCGGTGTCGAGGAGTTCGCTGAGGGCGCCGCTGACACCAGCACCTACGCCCACTACGCCATCACCAACGGTGGCCAGCGTACCCACCGTCGCTTCGACGGCACCCCTGGCCCCAAGAACATGGGCTACAACACCACCTTCACCGTGGGCTTCACCGCTGCTGACGTGGAAGACATCGTCTTCATGGTGCACACCCCCGAGATGTGGGCCGACAACGACACTGTTGGCATGTCCATGTACGAGTACGACACCTACTGCACCGAGAAGAACCCCGAGGGCAGCTGCGCGCCCAACACCGGCATCTTCCTCGATCCCATGGCTCTCCTCGAGTTCGGCGCCGGCGCCATCGAGGACCAGCGCCTGACCTTCGAGCTCTTCGGCGACAACGGTGTCTGCCAGCCTGCTGGTGAGGACATCATGGATTGCCCCACCGTCACCGTGAAGGAAGACGGCAGCCTCGAGTACGGCGACACCATCCTCACCCGCAACGCGCACGGCCTCTTCGCCGTCACCATGCTCGACGTCAAGGCCCGGGACGAGGGCGTGGAGTTCGAGCTGTGCACCGAGTGCGCCAACGGCGGCGCTCACTTCGACGGCTGGCGCCTCAAGATCCGCAACGACTGAGGCTCCGCTGCTCCGGCGGCGTCAGCCGCCGTGAGCGCGGCGATCTTGCGCACAGCTACGACCTTTCCTTCCTCGACGCAGCTCTGCTGCGCCTGCGGGTGAAAGCCCGCATCTGCACACAAGCTCCCCACCCTCACGACGACTGCCGCCACCTCCGCATCTCCGCGGGGCTCGTGCGCGACGCTTCTATGGCTTCGTCTCTAGGGTTGTATGAGAGAGACAGGCTCTGAGTTTTCGATCGGATACTCTACTTGCCACTTGGGGTGGGGTAGCTTGCTCGATCTGGCAGTTCGATCAGCCACCCATAGAGGGCTACGGATGTGGGCGACATCTGATAACGCCATAATTTCCGTCCACTTACTGTCAGTCTTCTGTGCTGGGGTTCCCATTGGCATGCGAATCGCTTAATAGGTAAGCATTCCAAATTGGCACCCAACATCTACTCCAAATGAGGGGAGTGGCAGCATGAAGATTCGGACTTTCGGTCGCGTTATCAGCCTGGGCCTCGGCCTGACGAGCCTCGCAGCATGCGGTGGCACCGAGACCACTGACACCAACACCGGCGCTGAGGGTGGCGAGACTCCTGTTGCCGAGAGTGGCCGGACCGACGCCTGCCCCACTGGCAAGTGCGACAGCCCCAACGCTTCGGAGACCTTCGAGCACAAGTGGGCCGTTGACATGAAGAAGGTCAACGAGCACTACGGCGCCACGACCAAGTACTTCTTCGGTATGACCCCTCAGGAGTCTGGTGTTGATCCCAACCTGATCATCCCCGGCCTCACCCAGGCGATCGCTGCTCAGATGATGGCCGCCGGCATGCCTCAGGACGCCGCTGTCCAGGCCGCCACCCAGCAGGCCACCGCCATGGCCAACCAGCCCGTCTGGGACCAGATGGCTCTGCGCAACTCCGACCACAGCCTCCATGTGGATGCTGACGGCGAGAACGGCGTGGCCGAGAACGTTCAGCTGATCCTCGAGGACGGCACGCGGATCGACCCCCCCGGGTACGTGAACATCATCCCGATGTACCGGGACACCGACCCCACCAAGCAGAACCAGATCCGCAAGTACATGAAGAACGGCGACGTCATCGTGTACTTCCACCCCGAGTTCACCTCCATCAAGGATCACATGGAGCGTCGCGCGAGCCACATCGCGATGCACTACGACATCACTGATCCTGTGACTGGTCAGGAGATGGTGCACCACATCGACAACCCGAATGGGTATGGCCCGATGTACAACCACCGTCCCACCAAGCACATGCCCTTCCACATCTACCGCTTCCAGCCCCGCGCCGATAAGACCTTCGGCCTGGCCCCTGCGAGCGATGCTGTGGCCGCCGAGGCCGAGGGCGTGCAGTTCACCCGCGCTCAGGAGGACGGTGTCCTCAAGCTCGTGAACCCCGAGCTCGCCGACGACGCCGCCGTGCAGGCCTTCCACACCTTCCTGGATGTGGAGCTGGCCCTCGACGTGCGCGCCGCCAACAACATCGTCACCTACCTCGCCAACTCCGGCCGCATCGATTCCCTCGCGGACCTCGCCCGGATCCCTTACGTGGGCCCCTCGGCGCTGACCCGCATGCGTGACGCTGTCGACGGTGAGGAGAACGGCTTCACCATCGATCCTTCGATGGCGAGCCTGTACAGCCAGCACGCTGCTGACTGGGCCTTCATCACGAACGATCTCAGCCCCTTTGCTGACTTCTTCACGCTGACTCTCCAGAACAAGAGCCAGCTTGATGACTTCGCGGTGCCGGCCATCAACGGCGAGAACATGCCCCGCCTGTACTGCTCGGGTCTGGCCTACGCCAACCTCAACCTGGCCCTCAACCGCCCGCTCAACAGCATCGGCCTCGGCGCCGAGCAGTGGGAGACCTTCAAGAGCTCCAACTACTACCTGAGCGACATCAACAAGCGCTTCGACGCCGAGTGGGTCTCCGACAAGAACAACCTGCCTGGCATCGACCGCCTGGTGTTCGAGAGCTACGCCGCCACCGACATCGTCAACAACTGGCTCGAGACCAACCTCGGTCACCTGCCCGTGCCTGTGCGCCAGGGTCTCCTGCAGACCCCCCAGCTGCAGCAGCAGATGGTCCGCGGCTTCTCACAGCTTGAGTGGTCTGATTCCCACGCCACCGAGAAGTCCCAGACCCGTCAGTTCGACCCCGCTTCCGAGAACAACGTGAAGCGCTGGGCTGCAGCTTACGGCCGTGGCGCCAACGAGACGCAGGCGTTCCTCGAGGCTGACGAAGAGCTGTTCAACGCTTTCCGCGCCCTGAACATCCCCATGGACGGCCTGACCCCCATGGACGTGCTCCAGGCTGTGGAGCGCGAGACCGTCTCCAACCGGTTCGTGCCGCCCCGCATCTGGATGGACGTCGCCGACCGCGCCGACGGCAACATGGTGTACGTGGGTACCGTTCTCAACTGTGAGCTGCTCAGCGCTGCTGACGGTTCCACCATCGACGCCTGCGCCGGTGGCGGTGGCGGTGTCGAGGAGTTCGCTGAGGGCGCCGCTGACACCAGCACCTACGCCCACTACGCCATCACCGATGGCGGCCAGCGTACCCACCGTCGCTTCGACGGCACCCCTGGCCCCAAGAACATGGGCAACAACACGGCCTTCACCGTGGGCTTCACCGCCTCGAACGCTCAGGACGTGGCCTTCATCGTGCACACCCCCGAGACCTGGGCGGGCAACGACACTGTCGACATGTCCATGTACGAGTACGACACCTACTGCACCGAGAAGAACCCCGAGGGCACCTGCGCCCCCAGCACCGGCATCTACCTCGACCCCATGGCCCTCCTCGACGCCGACACCAAGGCCATCGAGGACCAGCGCCTGACCTTCGAGCTCTTCGGTGACAACGGCGTCTGTCAGCCCGTCGGCGAGGACACCATGGAGTGCCCCACCGCCACCATGAACGAGGACGGCTCCCTCGAGTTCGACACCGCCATCATCAGCCGCAACGCCCATGGCCTCTTCGCCCTCACCATGGTCGACATGAAGAACTCCGCCGAGCCCGCCAACTTCGAGCTGTGCACCGAGTGCGCCAACGGCGGTGCTCACTTCGACGGCTGGCGCCTCAAGATCCGCAACGACTGAGGCTCCGCTGCTCCGGCTCTGTGGCCCGCCACCTGAGTGGCGATTTGGCGCACGGAGCCGGCGCTTCCCTCCTCGACGATGCTTCCAGCATCGCCTGCGGGTGAATCACCACCCCCGCACACCAACTCCCCCCTCAGTTGACGACCCCCAGAGCCTCCGCACCTCCGCGGGGCACGGGTCTGCACTTGTTCTGATTTGAGGTTGTCTCACTCGCACTGATGGCATGGCTCCTCAGGTGTCTGTAACCGGGCAGCAGAGCCTGGCTGCAGACCACCCATGAGGCCGTCGACCCAAACACCTTCATTCCATTCCTCGCCAAAATATGTAGTCATAGGTGGTCTGTGAACACAGTCCACCGGTTTGGGTAGGCTTCAAGCCCACCCCCACACGATGTCTTTTGTCCAGACACGTGCAGTGAGGAAGCCATGAACGTGAAGAAGATGATGCTCTCTGGCGCTTTGGGGGCAGGCGCCTTGCTCTGTGCTGCGGGTGCCTACGCCACCAGCAACCACCACATGTGTGCCATCAGCGATGCTGGCGCTGTCGTATGTTGGGGCAACAACAGCAACGGGCAGCTCGGTCAGGGCCACACCAACCACATAGGTGACGTCGCTGGCGAGACCAGCCTGCTCCAGCCGATCGATCTCGGCACTGGGCGCACTGCGCTGCAAGTTGTTCAGGCCAGCGCCCACACCTGCGCGTTGCTCGACGATGGCTCCGTGAAATGCTGGGGCAGCAACAGCGGTGGGCGCCTGGGCATTGGCACCTCGGTGGGCCCTGTCGGGGATGCTGCGGGCGAAATGGGTGACAATCTGCCCACCGTGAACCTCGGCACCGGCCGCACGGCCACCTTCCTCACCGTGGGGAGCGCCCACACCTGCGCGGTCCTCGACAATGGGCGCGTGAAGTGTTGGGGCTCGAGCAGCCGCGGGCAGCTCGGATACGAGATCACCTCGGGTCGCGGCAGCGTGCCTGAGCACATGGGCGACAACCTGCCCTATGTCGACCTTGGCACCAACGCACAGGGACAGCCACACACCGCCACCCGCCTCGGCAGCGGTGATGAGCACACCTGCGCAGTCCTCGAAGATGGTCAGGTGAAGTGTTGGGGCTACAACAGCACCGGCCAACTCGGCCACGGCGACACCACTCAGCGTGGAGATCACGCCAACGAGATGGGCGACAACCTGCCATACACCGATCTCGGTAATGGCGTGGTGGCGGTCGCACTCACCGCAGGGCAGCGCCACAGCTGCGCATTGCTCGACGACGGCGGGGTGAAGTGCTGGGGCTACAACAGCAATGGTGAGCTCGGGCAGGAAGACAACGTTCAACGCGGTGATGGCCCCAACGAGATGGGGGACAACTTGTCACCCATCGACCTCGGCACAGGGGTCACCGCTGTTCGGGTGGTCAGCGGTGATCATCACAACTGCGCCCTGACGAACACGGGCGGCACCAAGTGTTGGGGTTGGGGCCACTATGGCCAGACCGGCACTGGCACCTGGGGCACAGGCGACGGCGTCAACGAGATGGGAGACAACCTGTCCTACATCTCTCTGGGTGGTGGCAGCCTCCAGAGCATCGGCTCTGGCCTGCACACCACCTGTGTGATCTTCACCGGTGGCGGCCTCAAGTGCTGGGGTTACAGCACATCGGGTGTGCTGGGCATCGGCGCGGCCAACGGTGATCATCGCGGTGACGGGATCAACGAGCTGGGTGCCAACCTGCCCTTCGTGTCGCTGCAGAACTTCACCCCCATGGTCATGGGCAACGACAACTTCGGGGTGGAGCTGTGTCCTGACGACGACGGTGACGGCATCTGCAACGACGCCGACAACTGCATCGCCGGCGCTGATGGTGATCTCGACAACGTATGTGACAACGTGGACAACTGCCCCACGGTGTCGAACCCGAACCAGACCGACGACAATGGTGATGGCTATGGCGACGCCTGTGTCAGCCCCCTCGCCGCTGCCTGCATCGACCCTACGGCTGTACTCGGCGCCAACATCATCATCGGACCCAACGCCTGCATCGGCAGCTACGCCCGCATCGGCGACGATGCCACCATCATGGGCACAGTGGGCAACAGCGCCAACATCGGCTCTGGGGTCACCATTGGCGAGGGTGCCACGGTGGGCAACGCCGTCGTGCTTGGTGACAACGTCGGCGTCGGCGCCGACGCCACTGTCGAGGTGCTCGCTCAGCTGGGCGCCAGCGTCAGCGTAGGCGAGCGTGGCTTCGTGGGCACTCAAGCCGTTGTGGGTGACAACAGCCAGCTCGCTGCGGACACCAGCGTGGGCCTGCTGGCGCGCCTCGGTGCAGGCAGCAATCTCGCCGCGGGCACCAGCGTCGGCAACAACTCCATCGTGGGCGCCAACGCCTCGCTGACCTCGGGCAGCAGCGTCGGCCCCAACGCCAGTATCGGTGATGATCTGCAGCTGGGCACCAACGCCATCATCGAAGACAACACGGTCATCGGTGACAACGCCGCCATCGCCGAGAGCGGCATCGTGCGGAGCTACGTCACCATCGGCCACAACCTCGTCATGGGTACAGGCACCGAGCTGGCCTCCGGCGCCGCAGTCGGTGACAGCGCAGTGCTCGGCGCCAGCGTCGAGGTTCGGGGCAGCGTCGGTGCCCGCGCGCAGCTCGACGACAACGCCTTCGTGGGCAACCAGAGCGACGTGGGTGACGACTGTCACCTGCACACCAACGTGACCTTGGGCCTCTTCGTCTCTCTCGGTGCCAACTGCGAGATCGGCGACGACAGCGCCATCTATGATGGGGTGCAAATCGCCAGCGACGCCACCATCGGCGCCCGAGCCACGATCTTGTTCCGCACTGTTTTGGGGCAGCGCGCCACCATCGGCGACGACACCATCGTCGACGAGGCCATCACCGCGGGCGATGACTTCACCGTGGGCACCAACAGCCGTCTGTGGCCCCGCTCGACGTACGGCAACAGCGTCAACATCGGCAACAACGTGCTGATTCGCGACACCGCGGACATCGGCGATGACGTCACCATCGAAGATGATGTGTTGATGTATCCCGAGACCACCATCGGGAGCGAGACCACCATCCGTCAGGGTGTGGAGCTCGGCGTAGAGGACTGCGCCAACCGCGTGTGCGGCCAGGTCACCATCGGCGGTTGCCAGGACGTCAACGCCGACATGGGCGCTGAAGCTCTGCTCGACGGCAGCTGCATCAACGGCCTCACCCCCGAGGGTGCAGCGCTCAACTGTCTGGAGGCGCTCAACTCTGGCGCAGATCAGGACGGCACCTACTGGCTCGACCCCGACGGTGCAGGTGGCCTCGACGCGTTCCAGGCTTACTGCGACATGAGCACTGACGGTGGCGGCTGGACTCTGCTGGCGCTGAACAACCAGCCGACGACGTTCACGAACTTCAACAAGACGTGGGCACAGTTCCGTGATGGCTTCGGCGACTACGCCACAGGTGGCCTCGGCTGGATCGGGAACGCACGGATTCACGCGCTGACGAGTCAGGGGGTGACGACGCTGGAGGTGCGCAACGGAGGAAGTGTGCACGAGTACACGGACTTCAACGTGGGCGACGAGGCCTCAGAGTACCTCATGACCATCGGCAACAGCCCCAACAGCAACGATGGTGGCCGTCTGCTCAGTTACCACTCTGGCATGCGCTTCAGCACCTTCGACAACGACAATGATCTCTGGAGCAACAACTGCGCCTCTTACTACAGCAGCGGCTGGTGGTTCCGCAGCTGCTACTACATGAGCTTCGCTGGCTCCAACAACAGCCGCACCTACTGGCGCGTCGGCAACTCAAGCCTCGAGTACGTCAACGACAGCCTCGCCATGTGGATCCGCTGAGCGCAAGTGCCGTCGTGACCTCATAACACTGCTGCACACCCGATCTGCCCAGCAGGCAGATCACCACTGCCTCCACCGCTTAATTCAACAACCGACCCGTCTCCATCTGAATTTTGTGTGGTTCACAGTGTGGGCAAGGGCGTACAATGTTGCGCATTGCACACACTGTCTGCCGATGGAGGCATGATGACTCGACGCAACCTCATCCGACATTCGCTCTATCAGCTACTCGGCGCCAGTGCCCTCACCCTCGCTGGCACGTCTCTGGCCAACGCCAACCACGACTACCTCAGCTGTGCGCTCTTCGACGATGGCCAGGTGAAATGTTGGGGCTACAACAGCCACGGCAACCTTGGTCTGGGCGACAACAACCACCGTGGCGACTCTGGCGGAGAGATGGGCGCCAGCTTGCCTTATGTCTCTCTCGGTGAGCCTGCTGTGGAAGTGCACACTGGCTACATCAGCACCTGCGCCATCATGCAGAGTGGCCAAGTGAAATGCTGGGGCTACAATGCCCACGGCGAGCTCGGTCTGGGCGACAACAACCACCGCGGCGACTCTGCCGGTGAGATGGGTGCCAGCCTCCCCTATGTAAACTTCGGTACTGGTGTAACAGTGCAACAGCTCGACATGGGCGTGCACCATCAGTGCGCTGTCATGGACAACGGTGGGGTGAAGTGCTGGGGCTACAACAGCTACGGCAACCTCGGATATGGCGACACGCAACACCGGGGCGACAACGCCAACGAGATGGGCGACAGCCTCCCCTATGTCAACCTCGGTACCAACGTCCAGGGGCAACCTCATACAGCCCAGATGGTGGCGGCGGGCTATCTCAACTCGTGTGCAGTGCTCGAAGACGAGCGGGTGAAGTGTTGGGGCTACAACAACTACGGCCAACTCGGTCATGGCAACAACACCCAACGCGGTGATAACGCTGGCGAGATGGGTAACAACCTCGCGTATACCGATCTCGGCACCAACGCTCAGGGCCAACCGCACACGATCAAGGACATCGACGGAGGCATCTACCACTGGTGTGCACTGCTCGATAATGATCGGGTGAAATGCTGGGGCTACGGCAGCCAAGGCAACCTCGGGTACGGCAACAGCCATCACCGAGGCGACAACGCGAATGAGATGGGTGACAACCTGCCCTATGTCGACCTCGGCACCGACGGTCAGGGCAACCCGTTGCTGGTCGACAAGCTCTATGTGGGCGCCTACCACACCTGTGCATTGATGCAGGACACCTCGACGAAGTGTTGGGGGTACGAGCAGCTGGGATCCACTGGCACTGGGCAAAACCGAACCTACATCGGCGACGCTGCCAACGAGATGGGCAACAACCTCATCCCTGTAGACTTCGGGCCAGGCCTCCACGCTGTGGAGATGGATCTGGGCCACTACTATGGGTGTGCCCTGCTCAACAACAGTGAGGTGAAGTGCTGGGGCTACGACATCTACGGCCAGCTCGGCCTGGGCACGAACGGCCAGCATCGTGGTGACAGCGCGGGTGAAATGGGGGCCAACCTGCCTTTTGTCGACCTCGGCAACGGCACCATCACGGCGCTCTCTGCGCCTGAGCCTTTCTCCATTGTCGATGACGATGGCGACAACATCGACGATGCCATCGACAATTGCCCCCTTGTGGCCAACGCCGCTCAAACCGACACCGACGGAGACGGTTTGGGCGACGCCTGTGATGTATGTGCAAACGATGCGACGAACGACGCTGATGGCGATGGCATCTGCCAGGACGTGGACAACTGCATCACCGTGGCCAACGCAGACCAGACGGACAACAACGGTGACGGCTATGGCGATGCTTGCGTGAGCGTGAACGCCGACATCGACCCCACCGCTACCCTCGGCAACGACCTCGTCATCGGCGAGAACGCTGTCATCGGCTCATTCGCCAATGTGGGCGACGGCGCCACAGTGATGGGTGACCTTGGCAGCAGCGCCAGCGTAGGCGCAGGCTCTGTCGTGGCCGCGGGTGCCAGCCTCGCCAACGGCGTTCGTGTGGGTGACAACGTGGGCATCGGGGCTGGTACCAGCATTGGTGTCATCGCTCGCATCGGTGACGGGGCCAGCATCGGCGCCAACGTCACCATCGGTACTCAGGGTGAAATCGGCGCTGGTGCTGTCATCCCTGACGGCGTCCAGATTGGTGAGATTTCGGGTGTGGGTGACAACACTCAGCTCGGTGCTGGCTGTGTCCTCGGCAACAACGCCAAGATGGGCGCCAACGGCTCCACGGGGACCGACTGCACCCTCGAGTCGAACACTCGCGTGGGCGATGACTTCGTCTTTGGGAGCACGGTGCACATCGAGTCGAACTCCACCATCGAGCCCGAGGCCGACTTCGGCAACGGTGTCCGCATTGGTGACTACGCTGTCGTGGGCCGCAACGCTCACCTCGCAGCCGGCACCACCCTCGCATCTGGTGCGGAGTTGGGCGAAAACGCTTCAGTGGGTGCCGGCTCCGAGATTCGCGGTGCCCTGGGCAATGGCGTGACCCTGGGTGCGGACTGCTTCGTGGGCAACCAGAGCAGCCTCGCTGACAACTGCACCTTTGGCGACCGTGTCACCACGGGCATCTTCGTCTCCCTCGGCGCACGCTGTGACGTGGGTGAGGATTCAGCGATTTACGACGGTGTGACCCTCGGTGTGGACGGCAACATCGGTGCTCGCAGCACGGTGCTCTTCCGGGCGACGATTGGCGACAACGCCACCATCGGGACCGACACCATCATCGACGAGCAGAACGACATCGGGAACGACTTCACCCTCGGCAACAACAGCCGCCTCTGGCCTCGCTCCGACTTCGAGAACGAGGTCACCATCGGCGCCAACGTCCTCATCCGCGACAGCAGCTACCTGCACGAGGGCGTCACCATCGAGGACGACGTCACCATCTTCCCCGAGACCACCATCGGGGCTGATGCCACCATCCGCCAGGGTGTAGAGCTCGGCGTGGCCATCTGTGAGACCCAAGTCTGTGGTCAGGTCACCATCGGTGAGTGCTCCGACGTCAACGCCGACATGGACGCTGGCAGCAACATGCCCGGTGATTGTGTCATCGACATCGTGGTGAACGGTGCCAGCCGCAACTGGGAAGACGGCACCTACGCCACCGCCTGCCACGACTACATCAACCCCGCCAATGGTTACGCATACAGCGGCGCCACCGGTGATGGCCGCTACACCATCGATCCTGATGGCGACGGCGGCAACGCGCCCTTCGACGTGTACTGCGACATGACCACCAACGGCGGTGGCTGGACCCTCGTGGACAACGACGCCACCAATGGTGCGATCTTCCAGAGCCGGACCCTTGGCGCCAACCCCGACATCAACGTCACCCGCGGTGCCTTGTTCCCAGTCTATGACTGGTCCGACAGCCCCCAGTTGCTGTGCAAGTCCAGCACTTACACCGGCACGCTCCCCTGGCGTACGTTCCACGTGTACGGCAATGGCTTGAACTACCCCTACCAGACCTCCATCGGTGGATTCGGCGCCGGCGGGTACTTCGGCTACGCTGTTGACAACGGCAACGGCCAGGCCGGCACCGGCAGCTGGCTCCACAACACTCAAAGCCGTTTCGGCTCTGTCTGGATCGGCTCTGGCGGCAACTCGAGCTGCTCGTGCAACTACTACGCGCCCAGCCCCTCCTCTGGTCTGGGCACCTACGCGGCCTCCAGCAGCAACACCTGCAGCACCTGGATCCGCTGAACAGCGCGCGCTGACACGACAGCCGCAACACACTGGCCCCGGCGTGGCCTGACAACGCCCCTACATGTCTGATCTGACAGTTGAGCACCTCACCGTCATGGCCCAGAGCGAGGATCCCATCCACCGCTGTGAGGCCGCACTTCACCCCAACACACCTGGCACATTGCTGCTTCAACTGGCCCGCGAGTGGCCTGCTGAGGTCCTCGAGAACCCTGCGTGGCCGCTGTTCACGTTGGGCTCACCGCAATGGGGCGACCACCTGGACGGTGCCCTGGCGCAAACGCTTGCGCGGCAGCCGCGCTGCCCACTCGAGGTGCTGCGATGGGCCATCGCCCGAGAGCACACCAACACGCTGATCAGCTACGCCGAGCAGCGCGCTCATGATCTGGGCCACCGCCTCAAGGCCGCCATGGGCGTTCGGCCACGACCCATGGCCTTCGACTGGCCGCGCTGGCAGGCGGCTCTCTCGGATCAAACGGAGCTGGTGTCACAGCTCACCCGCGCGGGCATGCCCTGGCGGGTGCTCGATGCCCCTCCACCAGAAGACTGCCCACCCCTCGACCCGGAGGAGGTCGACCAGCTGCTGGCCTGTGGCCTGTTGGGGGCCCACCTCGTCTTGATGTCGTCGTGTGCCCTGACCCCAGAGCAGCTAACGCCGCTCACCGCCCACCCCTGGCCCGAAACCCGAGTACTGGTCGCTCAGTCTGAGCACCTGGATGACTCGACCTTCGAAGCATTGGCTGCGGACTATGAGACCGAGGTACGCGGTGAGATCGCAGTGCACCCTCGTTGCCCGACGTGGCTGCTGTTGAGGCTCAGCCATGATACGGCTGTGCCGGTGGTGGCCGCAGCAGCACACCACCCACAGCTGGCCCCAGCCCGGCTGAATGCTCTCTCCACCTCTTCTGAAGAGCGAGTCCGCGCAGCGGTGGCGGGCAACCCGTCCTCACCCCTGAGCGCCCTCGAGCACCTCGCCGCTGATCCGACCCCGTCAGTGTTGCTGGAGCTGGCCCTCAACCCATCAACGCCAGAGCACATCAGAGCAAAGGCTGGGGCCCTCTCGGCGCAGATCGTCTGGGCTCAGGCGAACCTGCCCTGCCCTCCGGACGACCCCCAAGCGCCAGCGGCGCTCCGTAGCCTGCCAAAGCCGTATCGCTACCTTGTCGCCATGGAAGGTGGGGTGCTCCCGGTGGTGCAACACACGTTCGCCGATGATCCGGACGCGCAGGTGAGAGAGGCCCTGAGTAAATGCCCGTTCCTCGTGGGTAGCCTCAGGGCGTGAGCACCATGTTGTCGATGAGGCGGGTCTGACCGATCTTCACGGCGAGGGCCAGTACACACGGTTGGGTGATGGCGCCCTCGAAGGTCTGCAGGGTGTCTGCCCGACGCACGCTCACATATTCGATGTCGGTGCCTGGCGCCGCAGCGATGATCTCATGGGCAGCGGCCTCGAGGGCCTTGGGCTCACGGTTGCCTGCGGCGAACAGCCCCCGTGCTGCGGCGAGGGACCGACTCAAGGATCGGGCGCTCTGACGCTCGCTGGCGCTCAAATAGATGTTCCTGCTGCTCATGGCGAGGCCGTCGGGCTCTCTCACGATGGGGTGGCCCACGACCTCGACCGGCACGTCGAGATCAGCCACCATCCGCCGAATCACCGCGAGCTGCTGGAAGTCTTTTTCGCCAAAGATGGCCGCATCACACCGCGTGATGTTGAAGAGCTTGAGCACTACGGTGCATACGCCATCGAAGTGCCCGGGGCGGTGGGCACCACAGAGGCCCTCGGAGACGCCGGCGGTGTGGATCGTGGTCTGATGTCCGCTGGGGTACATCATGTCGCGGGTGGGCATGAAGACCGCGTGTACTCCTGCCTCAGCGGCTTTGGCCAGATCACCTTCGGCGTCTCGAGGGTACTGTTCGAAATCTTCACCAGCACCAAACTGGGTGGGGTTCACGAAGATGCTCGCCAGCACCGCGTCGCCGTGATCGGCGGCTGCCCGCATGAGGGCCTGATGCCCGGCGTGCAGCGCCCCCATGGTGGGCACGAGCACCACCCGCCGCCCCTCGCGCTGATGCGCAGCGCTCCAGGCACCCACAGCCTCGATGCGGGTGAGGGTCTCAATCATGGCTGTGGGCCGCGGAGGGGAACTCTCCGGCCTGTACCTCGCGGGCATAGCTCGACAACGCCCCTACGACCCGGCTCTGCAGATCGTCGTACTTCTTGAGGAACTTGGGGCTGAACCGATCGTCGAGGCCGAGCAGATCGTAGAGCACCAGCACCTGACCGTCGCAGCCTGGGCCGGCGCCGATGCCGATGGTGGGGATGCTGAGGGCGGCGGTGATCTGAGTGGCCAGCGCCTGAGGGATGCCCTCGAGCACGAGGGCATAGGCCCCAGCATCCTGCAGGGTCAAGGCGTCGCTGATCATGCGCTCGGCGGCGTCGTCGTCACGGCCCTGGATCTTGTAGCCCCCGAACTGGTGCACCGACTGAGGCGTCAGGCCCAGGTGACCCATGACCGGGATGCCTGCCTGAGTGATTTTGCGGACGGCGTCGGCATGCACCGCGCCGCCTTCGAGCTTCACCGCCTGTACCCCACCCTCTTTCATAATGCGGGCGGCGCTGGCGAGGGCCTGCTCGGGGGAGACCTGGTAGCTGCCGAAGGGCATGTCGCCCACGAGATGTGGGCGGCTGCTGCCTCGGGCCACGGCGCGGCAATGGTAGATGATCTCGTCGAGGGTGACCGGCAGGGTGTGATCGTGACCCTGGATCACCATGCCCAGTGAGTCGCCGATGAGGATCGCGTCGATCTCGGCGGCCTCCACGAGGCGGGCAAAGGTGGCGTCGTAACACGTCACCATACTGATTTTGCGGTCCTCTCGGGCCTTGCGGGCGAGCTGAGTCGTGCTGATGCGCGGCATGTCTGATCCCTTTGTCCCGGGCCTGTCTTCATCAGGCTCCAGGCGAAGTCCGTGTGTGCCTGCGATGAGGGCAGGCGGGTGTGGGCAAAAGCTCTAGAGACCATGCTGTAGAGCGTCCGCTGTGGACTTCGAGCCCGGCCTGAGGCTCACGGGTATGTGAGCGCCGGTGCCCTTGTCTGGTCAGCGCGCAGGTCGATGGCCTGCAGACTGATGATAACAAGTTCGAGGAGAGGATTCGTCCGGAAAGGTCGATCGGACAGGTTGGTCGGGCAGAGGCAGGTGGTGGGGCGGGTCTGTTGGAGGGCCTGGCGCAAGGCGCTCAGCGGCACATTCTCAGCGGCGGGGGCGCTCTTCCTCTTCGCAGCGCTCGGCGACGCACTCGTTCACAGCCATGCGAGCCCGGGAGGCGCAAGCGGCCTCGTCGCCACCGGCGGCCACACACCGCTCGTACAGCTCGATGCCGGCGTCGGCGCAGCGCTCCTCACAGGTGGGGGGCTCGGGGGCCTCGCAGCGCTCGGCGATGCACTGGTTCACAGCGGCGCGCACGCGCTGGGCGCAGCGATCTTCGTCGCCACCGGCGCGGACACACTCACCGTAGAGCTGGCGACCATGGGCGGCGCAGCGATCTTCGCAGGTCATGGCCTCGGGCTCTTCCTCAGGGCGCTCGGGACGCTCGCCCTCTTCGCCCTCAGGACGCTCAGGCCGCTCACCCTCACCACCCTCGGGGGCCTCAGGACGCTCGGGACGCTCACCTTCGGGGGCTTCAGGGCGCTCAGGCTGCTCGCCCTCTTCACCCTCGGGGCGCTCAGGGCGCTCGGGGCGACCCTCGTCATCATCGCCGCGATCTCGACGGGGGGCGTCGGGGCAGGCCTCGTGGCATGCCTGGGCCGCCTCGCGGCCCTCGGCGAAGCAGGCCTCGCGCTCGCCGTCGTCCTCCATACAGGCAGCGACGGCCTCTCGGGCCTCGGGACGACACTCGGCGTGGCATGCGCGGATCCGATGGCGAATGCGACGGGCGACGTGACGGCGACAGTTGCGCATGAAGCGATCGGAGAGGTCTTCGCATGCCGGGGCGTCCTCGGGCAGGGCGTCGCCGGCCTCGGCCTGACGGGCCTCGCACCGGTCGATGGCGCGCTCCACCCAACCCTCGCAGAAGGCCTGAGCGTCGCCGCCGGCCTCGGGCATCTCACCCTCGGCGGGGGGCTCGACACCCTCGGGCATGGGCTCGTCTTCACCTTCGGCCTCGTCGGCATCCATGCCCTGGCCCCGCAACGCGGCGGCTTCGTTGTCCAGCTCGAGTTGGGACAGCTCTTCGTCGAAGTTGCCTTCGGTGGCTGTGTCGGTGGACTCGCCACAGGCGGCGAAGAGCATGGAGCAGAGGGCGGTGGTGCAGAGCAGGCGAATACGCATGGGGTGTCTCCTGTTGTGAGCAATCGAAGCTGCGTTGACTGCCCAGAGACAATCGCAATGGCTGTGCCAGGGGTTTTGGCGCCCGGATGAGACAAGAGGAGGCGTCAACTCAGGGCGACACCATGAGCCGACACCAATCATTTCAATCGCTTGCATTCATTTTGGCAGGTGTAAAGCGCGCTTGGCACCTGTCGGGTCGGCTTGACGGCGGGTGAGCGGACGGCCGTGCTTGCGCACCGCCTGTAGCGGACGGTCATCGCCTGGCGGCGACAGCCTGTAGCGGACGCCTGCACCAGCTACGCTGGCGCAAAGCTGTAGCGGACGGCGCTGACGCGCCTGTAGCTGGAGTTTCTTCTGAAGGTCTCAGCTGAAGCGCAGGTGGTCTCGACTACCGCGAGCTTCCTTGCTCTTGATGTAAACGCAGGGCGCAAGCCCCAACGACGTCGAAATCAGCACACAGTCACACCAGAACTGACTTTTTACGCAGGGGAGCGAGCAAATAGGGCGCAGCCCTGAGCGACCCTGCCTACCCGGAGGCCTGCTCGCTTCAGCGAGTATGCCGACGTGTACGCGCCGGACGAGGCGGTCCGAAGGACTGCCGAAGGCCAGGCGCCTACGCAGGTGGAGCGAAGCGACGACTGCCTACCAGGGCCCAACCCCAACGGTCAGCAATGCCCAAGTGCATGCTCACAGATTTTGAACATGCTCACTCAGGAGCCGCCTCTTTAACGGGCTCTTCGACAACAGGCTGCTCAGTCGCCGACTCTGCAGCTGAGCTGTCCTCAGCCGCCTTCTCAGCGCCCTTGTCGGCAGAAGGAGCCTCCTCAGCAGGCTTCTCCTCCACAGCTTCCGCTTCAGCAGGCTGCGGCGTTGCGGCGCTTTCTGGGCTTTGCTCCGCAGGCTTTTCCTCTACCGGCTTCTCCCCGGCAGGCTTCTGCTCAGCGTCCTCTTTCTCAGCATCCGTTTTCGGTGCCTCGCGCTTGGGCTCAACCTGCTTCGGCACCTGCTTCTCTACAGGCTTGCTCTCCACCGGCTTGTCTTCAGCGGGCTGCTTCGCATCGGGCGCCACCACCGTCTGACAGCCGGGGGGCAGATCGCGCTCGAGGATCACGAACTGCACGCGGCGGTTTCGGGCGCGGCCCTCACGGGTGTCGTTCGTGTCGATGGGGCGGCTCTCGCCGAAGCCCTGAGCCACCAGTCGATCGGGGCTGATGCCCCCTTGCTCCGTCAGGTAGCGCAGGACCGACTCCGCTCGACGCTGGGAGAGCTTCTGGTTCGCCGTATCGCTGCCTCGGGCGTCCGTGTGGCCTTCCACACGGATGCGCCGGATGCTCGGGATCTGCTTGAGCACTGCCGCCACCTCATCGAGCAGCGGGAACGACACCCGCTTGATCTTGGCAGAGTTGGTGGCGAAGTAGACCCGCTCCTCGATCCGCAGCTCGGTGCAGGTCACCCGGACCAGCTTGCTGTCAGGGCAGCCGTCGTCGTCGTCCACGCCGTTCTGGGTCTCGGGCTCCAAGGGGCACTGGTCCGAGACATCCGGGATCCCGTCACTGTCGTTGTCGGGATCCGGGCAACCGTTCTCGTCCTGGAACCCGTCGTTGTCCTCGGGGTCCAGCGGGCATTGATCCGTCGTGTCGGGGATCGTGTCCTCGTCGTTGTCAGGGTCCGGGCAGCCGTTTTCGTCCTGGAACTCGTCTTTGTCCTCCGGGTCGAGCGGGCACTGATCAGCCGTGTCGGGCACGCCGTCTTCGTCGTTGTCGGGATCCGGGCAGCCTTCTTCGTCTTGGAACCCGTCCTTGTCCTCGGGGTCGAGCGGGCACGCGTCGTCGGGATCGTAGATGCCGTCACCATCGGTGTCCTTGGGCAGCACCACCGTGATCCGCTTGAGCGGCGAGGTGCCCAGGGCCAGGCCCAGGAATGCCCGCCAGTCGGGGTTGCCCACCCCCTGTAGCAGCCCCATGCTGGCGCCGGCGTCGAGGCGCACGCCCTTGGCGATGTGGAAGCGCGCCGTACCCAACGCCTCGGCGGGGATCTCGTCGGACTCGATCTCTTCCGCGAGCACCGTCACGGCGCCGAAGAGCTCGGGCACCAGCTCCACTGACTCGGACACGGGCACGATGACACCGAGAGACCAGAACACCTCGTCGTCCACTTGATGCCCGGCGAGCTCGGTGCCCTCACGGATGCGGTAGCCGAGGTTCGCCGACCAGACGGTGGCGTCCTCGGTTTGATGGCTCAGGGCAAAGCGGCCTTCGTAGCGCGTGGGCTCGCCCTGATAGTCATCGCGAGATCCTGTGGGCAGCGCCACCTCACCGATGAAAGCCAAGATGTTGCCCGGCGTCTGGATGCCAGGGGCGTCACCGGTGAGGCGGAGGCGGAAACCCACCCGGATGTCCCCGATGCCGAAGCCAGCATCAGTGGCTTGAACACCGGGGGCGAGGGCGGCCTCGTCGCCGTCTTGCAGGAGCACCACCGGAGCGGCCAGAGAGAGATCGAAGTTGTCGAAGAGGCCGAGGCTGAAGGCGGCGTCGGCGACGAGCTGCTGGCTCACGATGGAGCGCAGACGATCACCGTCGGCGTTCTCGAGCACCAGCAGATCATCAGAGAAGTGGAGCAGCAGGCCCCCGCTCACGCCGAAAGAGCCCCGCGTGCGGCCCGTGGCCGTAGCGGTCATATCTCCCCAGCGATCGAGAGCGGGCTTGAGGCCCTGCGCATCGAAACGATCTGCGGCAGCATCCACAGCCAGCAGGCTCGTCAGCGACACCGCTACGACCGCAGCGCGCCGGTGGGTTAGAAGCCACCTCCTACGGCGCATCATCAGCCCGCCGAGGATCACCAGCCACAACAGCACGCCCGACGTGGGCCCGCCGGTCTGCTCACAGCCGAGCAGCTGACCACCTGCCAGTTGAGGATCATCGTCGGCCGGATCAAGGGGATCAGCACCACGAACGACCTCAGTGCCGTCCAGGACCCCGCCACCATCCGTGTCGGAGATGCGGGGATCTGTCTCACCGGGATCCCTGACCCCATCTGCGTCGGCGTCCTCGTCGCCATCGAGCAGACCGTCGTTGTCGCTGTCGGGGTTGAGCGGATCGAGGCCCGCGATGCCCGCTTCGAGGCCGTCGGGCAGGCCGTCGTCGTCAGAGTCGTCGTCGAGAGGGTTCGTGCCCAGACGAACCTCTTCGTCGTAGGTGAGCCCATCCCCGTCGCTGTCGCTGTCATCGAGGGTGTCGTCTGCCGGATCAGTGGGATCAGAGCCGCGCTCCACCTCGTCGCCGTCGTTGACGCCGCCATCATCTGTGTCGGGGTCGAGGGGATCCGTCGCAGGATCACCCATGACCTCTTCACCATCGGTGAGGCCATCGTCGTCAGAGTCCGGATCATTCGGATCGGTGCCCCGCATGATCTCGTCGGCATCCACCAGGCCATCGCCGTCGGAGTCCACAGGCGGGTTGTCATCAGTGGGGTTGAGCGGATCCCGACCGTCGGCGACCTCTTCACCATCGCTTACCCCGCCATTGTCGGTGTCCGGATCGTTCGGATCAGTCTCCGAGGGATCCCGAACGCCATCCGCGTTGGCGTCCTCTTCACCATCTTCGAGCGCGTCGTCGTCGGTATCAGCGTCGAGCGGATCAGTGGGGTTGTCGCCGAGCACCTCAATGCCATCCTCAAGGCCATCGTCGTCCGTGTCGGGGTTCGTCGGATCTGTCTCGCCTTCACCGACGGCGCCGTCACTGTCGGCGTCTTCACCGGCCTCGCATACGCCCTCTACCTCGATGGCGCCGTCACACAGCCCATCACCATCGGTGTCGGGATCCGTGGGATCAGTCCCTGCGGTGTTCACCTCAAGGCCGTCGTTCAGACCGTCATCGTCCGAGTCGGGATCGTTGGGATCGCTGCCGAGCATCATCTCGCGCTCGTCGGGCAGGCCGTCGCCATCCGTGTCCACGAGATCGTCGTCGGGATCGAGGGGGTTTGTGCCATCGACCACCTGCTCCTGGCCGTCGGTTACCCCGCCGTCGTCTGTGTCGGGATCATTCGGATCAGTCTCTCCCGGATCGACCTGACCGTTGGCGTCGGTATCTTCCTGGCCATCGAGCAAGCCGTCGTCATCGGAGTCGGGATCATTCGGATCCGTGGCGTTGTCACCGCGAACCTCGATGCCATCGTTCAAGCCGTCATCGTCGGAGTCAGGATCGTTCGGATCTGTGCCCAGACCGATCTCGTCTGGATCCACCAAACCGTCGCCGTCGGAGTCGCGGCGGTCGTCGGCGCCATCGAGGGGGTTTGTGCCATCGACCAACAACTCCTGGCCGTCGTCGACGCCACCATCATCCGTGTCGGGATCACCCGGATCGGTCTCGCCCTCGTCCACCACACCGTCAGCGTCGGCGTCTTCCCCTTCGACACAGACATCACCCACAGCCACCGGGCCGTCGCAGAGACCATCGCCGTCGGAGTCGGGGTTGATGGGTGAGGTGTTACTCGTGGGCCGGGACTCAAGGCCGTCGTCGATGCCGTCAGCGTCGGTGTCGGGGTTGCGGGGATCCGTCTCCCCCTCGTCCACTACACCGTTGTTGTTGAGATCTTCACCGGAGATGCACTCGCCCTGCACCGCCGCGGCGCCGTCACAGAGGAAGTCGTCGTCGGTGTCGGGGTCAAGGGCCGCCGAGGCGTCGTCGCCCACCACCTCGAGGTTGTCGGGCAAGCCGTCTCGATCGGTGTCGGGGTTGTTTGGATCAGTCCCCAAAGCGCGCTCGATCGGATCGAAGATGCCGTCGCCGTCGCTGTCGATGCGATCGTCTGCAGGGTCGAGGGGGTTCGTGCCGTCGGCATTGCGCTCCTGGCCATCGTTCACCCCACCGCCGTCGGTGTCGAAGCGTCGGGGGTTCGTCTCGCCCGGATCGACCTGGGTGTTGCGGTTGGCATCTTCCACGCCGTCGCCGAGGCCGTCGCCGTCCGTATCGGGGAGCAGTGGATCTGTGCCCGTGTCACCGAGCACTTCCTGGCCGTCGGTGAGGTTGTCGTCGTCGGTGTCGGGGTTGTTCGGATCGGTCTCGTCATCGTCCACCACACCGTCAGCGTCGAGATCTTCACCAGGCACACACACACCCGGCGCGGTGCCAGGGCCGTCGCACAGACCGTCATCGTCAGTGTCGGGATCATTCGGGGTGGCGTCGATGCCCGTGGGCAGCCCGTCGCCATCGACATCATCTGGTGAGGCGATGGTCACCACCGTGGCATCTGCCGGGGCGGCGGTGTCGGGATCGTCGGAGCGCACCTCGAGGGGCAGCCCGTCGTCGGTCTCGCCCTGTGCCGTGGCCTGGTTGCTGATCTCGAAGCCATCAGGCAGGAAAGGCAACGTGTCCACCTCGAAGGTGACGATGACCTCTCCACCTGGAGGAAGCGCCTCTACGGTGGCCTCAAGCACGCCGCCCTCGTAGGTCACCACACCAGCGGTGGTGTTCAACGTGCCGTCCACGAGGGTGAGCAGCTGGGCATCGAAGGCGTCGGTGATCACCACCTGCTCTGCAGGGCCCGCCCCGATGTTGCGCACGGTGAGGGTGTACCGCAGGCGATCGCCAGGGTTCGGCTCGCCGAGGTTCAGATCCGTGACCTGCTTGCTGAACGTCAGGAAAGGGGTGTCGATGCCCAGGGAGACCGCCAGGACGTCGTCCTCGTCTTCTCCGTCATCGCCGTTGCCGTTGTTGTCGACGTAGTCCCCAAAGGGCTCGACCTCGAGGGTATTGGGGCTGAGCAGCTGCCCACCAGCGCCGGGGAGCGTGCGGTAGTCGCTCATCTGCACCCTGAGTACGTCGGAGACATCTGCGGGGTTGATCTGCACCACGCCCCTGAACACCCAGCGGGTGACGGACATCGGCGCGGCACAGGGTGAGATGGTGAGCGTCATCGAGCGGCCGACAACGGCAAAGTCCTCACCAACGTCGTCGATGCCCCCGTCGCCGTCGTTGTCGAGGCCGTCAGCGGCAGGGTCGATGAGCTCGAGGGCCGTGGGCAGCTCCACCTGCAGCTCGCCCTCGCAGTACAGGCCGTCGCCCTGGTTCTCGACGGTGATCTCGAAGGTGACCACGTCGCCGAGAGTGGGGCGCTCGGGCATCGAGCTGATGCCCATGACCGGCCGGGGCACCAGCGGATCGTCCTCGTCTTCGTAGATCGCCGAGGGGCGCCCGTCGATGCTGGTCTCGCTGCGGGTGGTGTATCGATCAGCCTCGCCGAGGAACCTGACCGCCCGCTGGATGCCCTGCACCCTGAGCGTGAAGACATCGTTGCTGGGATCGTTGTCACCGGGGTTGTTGACGTCACCGACTGTGATCAGAGCCCCGCCGGGGGTGCCTGGGGGGAAGAAGGACAACGGGATGTCGAAGCTGCCCGCGAAGCCATCACCGAGGCGCTCCACGGCGAGCAGCTCCATGCCCCGGCCGGGGATCTCGTTCACCCGGGTGATGAAGCTGCGCCCCTCGGGCACCCGCACGTCGATGTCCCAGGTGATTGTCTGGCCGATGCTGTGACCCGGCTCCAGGCCCGTGATGGGGCTGCTGGAGACAAAGCGTCGGTCGACGACGACGGGTCCTGGCGTGTTGACGGAGACCGAGCCACTGACACCATCTACAGGGCCACCTGTCCAACGCGCCGTGGCCACTGCAGGGATGGATCCCAACGCGTCGACGGTGTTGGCGAGGGTGACCTGCCGGGTGATGGTGCAGTTGGCCCCAGGCGCCAACGCCGCCGGCAGCTCACCAGCCCCGTTGGCAGAGCAGGTACCGCCGACACCGGGCGCAAAAGCCAGCCGCCCGTCATCGGCGGGGAACGTCACCACCACCGTGTCGGCGTCGGCGTCACCGACGTTGGACAGCGTCCAGGTCAGGGTCAAGGTGTCGGCGGCGTCTCCGATCACCGTGTCGTCGCTCACCGTCAACTGCTGGGCCAGAGCCTGCAGCGGGCAGAGCGCGGCGAAGCAGAGCGCCAGAAAGCCCAGCCTGCCAGAGTGAATGGTTCGGGCCCACGCGCTGTGAGTGTTCATCGGCATCTCGTATCGGTGCGAGTTGAAGGGTGCGTGCACCCCGTTCACCGATCTTCAATACCATCAGTGGCGCGCTCTTTATATGTTCACTGACAGGTAGGTGTTTGTATTCGGAACAGGATCAGCCCTCGACGCAACCTGCGGAGGGCCGATCTTGAGGCTCACTTGCCGGGCTGGGAGCCTGCAGCAGGAGCCTTGGCGGGGGCGGGCTTTGCACCCATACCGGCGGGCTTGGTGCCCATGCCGGGCTTCGCCATGCCGGGCTTCGCGCCTATGCCAGCAGGCTGAACGCCGGGCTTGGCACCCATGCCAGCGGGCGTGGTGCCCATACCAGGCTTTGCCATCCCAGGCTTGGCGCCCATGCCGGGCTGCGCCATTCCAGGCTTCGCCATACCAGGTTGAGCCATTCCAGGCTTGCCCATCTGGCCCGCACCCATACCGGGCTTCGCCATACCAGGCTTCGCCATACCAGGCTTCGCCATACCAGGTTTTGCCATCCCAGGCTGACCCATACCGGGCTTGCCCATCCCAGGCTTGCCCATACCGGGCTTACCCATCTGGCCTGCGCCCATACCGGGCTTACCTACGGTGCCACCCTTCACGGGGGCGCCCTGGTGCAGCTTGCCCGTGCCGCCTGCGGCGGTGCCCGGGCGGTTGTTCAAGGTGGGATCGAGAGAGCCCACGTAGGTGTCGATGCGGCTGTTCAGACGCGCGAGTTCCACCTTCTTGTCGGCGGCGCCGGACATGATCTGCTGGTACTCAGCGTCGAAGCCCTGGAGCTTCGCCGCCACCGCGGGGCGCATGTGGGGGTGCTTGGCCAGCAGGGCCTCGACCTTGTCCATGTTGCGCTTGTAGCGGTTCTGCTGCTTCTCGACGGTGGTGCCACAGGCCGTGAGCCAGAGCAGGATCATCAGAGGGGCCATCCATCGGGCCCCACGGTTCAGGATGCGGTTCATCTTCTCCTCCAATCAGACCGCGAAAGTCGAAGGTCGGGGTGCGTCGCGCCCAGCCGGGCGCTGCGTCTCAGCTCTGGTCGTAGTGGCCGTGGACCTGCTTCTCCAGGTCGTCGGCGAACTTGCCCACGTAGAAGATGGCCCGGGCCACCTCTTCGTGATCAGCCGTCTCAAGGAGCTGAGTCTCCATCAAGATCACGTGGGGATCGCTCAACGCGATGGCGCCGTAGGGCAGATCGGCGTTGAGCCGCAGCAGGTAGTAGGGGTCCTGTACATACTGCGTCGTGGTGATCACGCTCCAGATGAAGGCCATGGGGCGGCCGTCGGGGTCCTGCCCGCCGGTGAGCTCCACGATCTGGGTGCGGCCGTACTCGGTGGGCAGCTCCAGGCGGTAGCCTCCATCGGGGCGATGGGCCATGGGCCAGCCGTTTTGCATGCTCAGCTGCTGAATCATCTGGTCGAAATGCATCATGGGGATCTTCTCCTCGGCGTCGCGCCCATTCCACGTTCACACAAGGGTTACAGTGTGATGTGCCGTTTCTTTCGAGCCGTCTTTCGAGTTTGTGCCCGCACACTCTGTACGGGCATCGCTCGACAGCCTTGATCCGTACGTGTCGGGGGGGGACCCTACCACGCCTTGACGCCCTTCGAAGGGGTCTTGCATACAACCGCTGAAGATCTGCGAAGGCTCTGCCCGTGTTCGACGCACAAATCGCCGCACTCGCCCTGGCCGCAGATCAGCGCCGCGCCCTGCACGAGGCCCTCGCGCAACACAATGCTTCAGGTTGGATAGAGGCCCTCGCCGAGGGTCTCTGGACCGTGGACGGGCCTCTCCGCGGGGCGGTGCTCCTGGCCCTGGCCCCCTATGACCAGATCGCGCTGCTGCAGGCGTGGCTGAAACGCAGCGGCACCTTGTCGTTGAGCGCCATGGCCCTCGAGGCCCTGCCACCTGCCCTCTTCGATTTGTCGGTGAGCCCTAAGGTGAGCGCTCTCGATCTCAGCAAGAACCACCTCACCGAGCTGCCACCAGCCTTTGCTGACTTACAACAGCTCACCGAGCTCGATCTCAGCCACAACCCCCTCGGCACGCTTCCTCGGACGCTCGGTCAACTCACGGGGCTGCGCTCGCTCAAGCTCAACGGCACGGGCCTCAGTCATCTCGGTGATGCTCTTGGTCTCCTCAAATGGCTCAATCGTCTTGAGCTGGCCCACAACACACTCGAAGCCCTGCCTGATCTCTTCGACGGCCTCGAAGGGCTCACGCTGCTGCGCCTCGATCACAACCCCCTCAGCGATCTGCCGCCCTCTCTCGGCGCCTGCAGTCAGCTACAGAAGATCGCCCTCGGTCATTGCGCCTTCACCGCAATCCCCCAAGCGCTGTTCCACTGCCCGCAGCTGACCCTGATCCATGGCCTGCCCGGATATCAAACCCCAGATCAGCAAGAGGCCCTCGCTCGAGCCATCAGGCTCGCCGGTGAGCGCGGCCTCGACATACAGGCCTTGTCCATGGCGCTGTTCGAGTCCCCCGAAAATCTCGATCCCCAGTGGTCTCCGGCGGTGCTGGCGGCGCACTTGGGGCAGCTGGCGCGAGGCACTCCCCAGCAGCCACCAGAGCAGTTGCTGCTCAGCGACGATCCCGGCGATGTGACGCTGGGCCTCGCCCGGGTGGGCACTGCCGATCTGCCCGAAGCTTCGCCGAGCCTGCTCGCGGGGCTCTTCGTCGTGGCCAAGTACGCCGGAGATCCCGGGCTGCGCGATCAGGCCCGGGCGCTGCTCGATCGACACCCCACCCCTTCGGTGAAGGCCGCCGTGGCCGATCGGAGCAAGATCCCCTCCAAGGCTCAGAAGGGTGAGAAGAAGACCGCCGCCCACCTCAAGACCTTCGCCGACAAGTGCCCCGACATCGACTGGGCCGAGGTGGGCCTCTGGCTGTACCGCAAGATGGGCACCGGTCTGCGCTATGTGATGGATCATGCCCCAGCCCACAGCGCGGTGAAGGTGAAGGCGCTTCAGGCCCTCCTCAGCGAGGGGCGGCTGGATTACTACGCTGGCTACGCCACCTACATGCCCGATTACCGCAACAGCTTCAGCCGATACCCGTGCGGGCATTTCCCCGCAGAGGTGGTGCAGATGCCCGAGGTGACGGCCCTCGACCTGCGAGGCTGCCGGCTGTGCAGTCTGCCACCAGACATCGCCCAGATGACGCAGCTGGTGGAATTGAACCTCAGCGGCAATCAGCTCGACGATTTGCCCGACACCCTCGGCGCCCTGACCTCGCTCGAGCGTTTGCACCTCGACGACAACGCCTTCAATACGCTGCCCCTCGTGCTCTGGCAGCTGGGCAACCTCACGCACCTGACGATCACCGACAACCGCCATGGCGCACAGTCGGCCCCCCTCTCCATCCCCGATGATCTGAGGGTGGCTCTGCCCCGCTGCATCATCGAGATCTAAAAGGTCACCATGCGCATGCTCTCCCCCGCTCTGTTCCCCGCGCTGGCCTGCGCGATGGTCTGTGCAGGCTGTGGTGCCGCACCTGCGCCTGAGGCGCCCTCCAAGGTGGTGCGATTCGCCACCTTCAACGCAGCCCTCAACCGCAACAGCGCCGGTGAGCTGGGGCGAGATCTGGCCACGGGCGATCACCCCCAGGCACAGGCAGTGGCGGAGATCGTGCAGCGGGCCCGACCCGACGTATTGTTGTTGCAGGAGTTCGATCGAGATCCCGAGGCCCTCAGCCAGTTCATCGAGGACTATTTGAAGGTGTCTCAAGGCGGGGCTGAGGCCATCGACTACCCCCATGTGTATCAGCCCGAAGTGAACACCGGGGTGCCCAGCGGCTTTGATCTCGACGGCAACGGCAAAGCGGGTGATCCCGGAGACAGCAAGGGCTTCGGCAAATTCCCCGGCCAGTACGGCTTCGCGATTTTGTCCCGATGGCCCATCGCCACCGACAGGATCCGCAGCTACCAGAACCTGCCCTGGTCCACGCTGCCCGACGCCCTCCGCCCGTCAAAAGCCGACGGTACAGGCAGCTGGTACACCGACGAGGCCTGGGCTGCCCTGCCCTTGTCGTCGAAGAACCACGTCGATGTGCCTGTGCGAACACCCCAAGGCGTGATCCACGTGATCGCCGCTCACCCCACACCGCCGGTCTTCGACGGTCCTGAGGACCGCAACGGCCGTCGAAACTTCGACGAGCTGCGCCTCGTGGCGGCCATGCTCGCCCCTGCAGCGCCTGCCTGGCTCGTGGACGATACAGGTGGACGACGGGGTCTCCCCTCGATGTCGGCCTTCGTCATCATGGGAGACATGAACGCTGATCCTCGAGACGGCGACTCGGTGAAAGGCGCCATCGCCCAGGTGCTCGAGCACCCTCGGGTGAACCCGGCTGCGGCCTCTGGCGTACATACACCCCAGAGCGCTGGCGGCACGGCCAACGCCGAAAAGCGCCCTGCAGATCGCCCGCCGCTGAAGGGGGATCCGGCACACCACACCGCGGGTTGGGGATTGCGGGTGGACTACGCCCTGCCTTCGGCGAATCTGGAGGTGAAGGCCTCGGGCGTGTTCTGGCCCACAGCCGCCGAGCCCCATGGTGATTTGGTCCAGCCAAAAATGGTCGACGGTAAGCGCCGGGATCCGAGCTCAGATCACCGGCTGGTGTGGGTCGACGTGTCGTCTCCGGAGCTCCACCTCGATGTACGCGAGGATCTCAGGCGCGCACGGCCATTGGAATCCCGCCGGGATGACAGGCACCCGTAGCGGCAACATCCTCAACGAATCATTACAATGACTTAAGCGCGTTTAAGAGTCGCTTATGTGGTCGTAATAAGAGGCTCGAGCCTACCTTGGGTGCACCGACGCACCACGAGACGGGAGCACACGATGAAACCCTCCAACCTTCGACTCTGGACCCTCTGCACAGCCCTCGCCGCCACTGGCTGTGTAGATCGCAGCGATGACGCCGCATCGGACGAGATGACACCTATGGCCGGTGCAGGTGGCGGCGGTCCCATGGAGGGTCCCGGCGAGCGCCCTGGTGAAGGCCCGGGCGAAGGCCCTGGTGAGACGCCCATCGAAGAGCCTGCCCCCTTCTGTGGTGCCCAGGACGACACACTGCAGAGCATGGCGCTGCGCCCCGTGAGCGGCCAGGTGATCGTACGCCGCGACACGAGCAGCGGGGTGGAGCCCTGGGCTGCTGGCGTCGAGCTCGTGCTCACTCATCGGTTGACGGGCTTCACCACCCGCTTCGAGCTTGACGAAGAGGGTCGCTTCGAGGGTGAGGCGCACCCTGCTCAGTACACGGTGACGCTCGAAAACGTCGAGCGCGTCACCGGGGCTCTGCCCTCGAAACCGTTGAGCACCACCTGGACGGTGGCGGAAGACGACGCCGAGCCTTTGAGCTGGCACCTGGGCCTCGAGCCCATCGATACCTACCTGACTTTTGCCGGCGAGCCGCTGGGCCGGCAGTCTCGCTGCGGCATCGAGGTGGGTACGCTCACCTTCACGCATACACTCAAGGCACGGGCGTGGACGATCCCGGTCACGGACTTCTCTGAAGGAGAGGTACACGTGTGGCTGCCCGCCGGCGAGTACGCAGCCACGTGGAGCGGCCTGCCGAGTCGGGGGCTACCCGAAGGCACCCAGGACCTCGGCATCCACTCTCTGGGTGAGCGCCGACCTCTGACACTCAGCCTGGGTGACACCTTCGTCAACACCACAGGTCTATTGATGCTCGACAACCAGGCGTTGCCAGAGTGGGAGATAGACAACCTCGATCTGCCCCGGGGTCATCTGGTCTTCCGCAGCCTCGACCATGACGGCTACACCCACGAAGTGCCGCTCACGAGCAGCGGCGAGGGTGACTTCTCCACCCTGCTGCTCCCAGGCCACTATGAGATCCTAGCCACCTCTTTGTTCCACCATGCGCCCTCGAGCGACGTGGTGGAGGACTACCGATACGAGACCTGGAGCCTGTGCCCCGCGGAGGGCTGTGATCTCAGCGCCGACGGATTCTTGTCCTTCGATCTGGCGAACGCCGTCCGCTTCGAGCCCGAGCCTGAGCCTGAGTGGCAATACCCCAACGCCGGCGCGTACTACCGATTCGGCGGCCAGCTCAACCTGATGGGTGACTGGCCCCCTGCAGGCATCGAGCTGCCCCCTGCTGTCGGTTACATCCGCTTCACCCATCACGACGACACGCTGCGCAGCGAAGATCGCCATCATGAGTTCCCCGTGGCCTCCAACGGCAGCTTCGGCGGCACGATGCCGGCGGGGCACTACACCGTCGAACTGCGAGACTGCAGATACAACGATTGCACTGATGCATCCCCTCGGGGAGAGCTTGTGCTGAGCGAAGACTTCGAGTTCGGGGCCAACACGGCACCCACCTTCGACGCCACCATCGTGGATCTCGAGATCAGCGTGACGGTGAACGGCGAGGAGATGGCCGATGACACGCTGCTCGGTGACGGTGACGCAGAACAGCGAATGGAGTCCCGCGGCCAGCTGAGCGTGGCCGGGTTCATGGTGGACTTTGGCGAAGAAGGCCCCGTCAGAGCCCGGCAGCGCGTCTTTGCGGGCACCTATGCACCCACCGTGAGCACCGTCGACACCCTCTGGAGTCGCAGCGACATCATGCAGCTGAGTCGGCAAGACGCCCTGCCCCACGCCTGGTACACGCTGCCAGAGGTCGAGGTGGTGCACGGCGAGCCCCTGGAGATCGACCTGCAAGTGCACGAGATCACCGTGAGCGAAGCCCTCATCGACGCCGAGAGCATCTGGGGCGACCCGGATCTGGGCCAGCTGTTCGTGTTCCTCCGAGGCACCGCCGACGATCAGTATGTCTGGAGCGCGGGCCAGCTCACCGACGACGGCTTCACCTTCAAGGCCTTCCCCGGCAGCTACTGGGTGGAGCTGGTCAACGTGGGCCCCACCAACGACCGCGGCTACCACACCCACGCCCTGCCCCGCTTCGACCACAACTGGTGGAGCTGGAACGGCAACAGCGTCTTCCTCAACCCCATCTGCATCGGAGAGGCCCAGTGAAGACCTGCACCTACGCACCGCCGAGCCCCGCCCTGCCCCTGATGCTGCTCTTCGCGCTGTCGAGTGGTGTATCGGGCTGCATCGAAGATGCACAGACCGCAGCAGATGATGAGATGTCTGCCGAGCAGCAAGCCGACGCAGGTGTGTCCGACGCCCCTGACGAGATGGGGGACGACACCCCGGACATGATGGACGACACCCCGGACGATGCCCCGGACATGATGGACGAGCCGGCGCCTCTGCCTCCGGTGGTGTGCAGTGACGAGGGCCTCAACGCCGCCTTCGTAGAGATCACCGGTGAGGTCAGGTGGGAAGCAGCAGAATACCCCCAGAGCCCCTGGCCGAGGGGGAGCCGTGTCACGCTCACCGAGGTGTTCTCCGACTGGAAGGTCGAGGTGCCCCTCGAAGCCGACGGCACCTTCGCCGCGGAGATGTACAGCGGGCTCTACCGCGTCACCGTGGATCGCTGCACCGAAGATCTCACCTGCAGTCAGTGGTACTACCCGCTCTCTGACGGCATCTTCGTCGATGCCGAGTCTGCTGCAGCACCTGTGCGGCTGTCTGCCGACTTACAGCGTTACGAGGGCCAGGTGTCCTTCGATGGCGCCCCCCTGCGACTGGGTGAGACTTCGGGTGCGGCAAAACTCATCTTCTTCGAGCACGACACCAACCGCCCGTGGGAGGTCGACCTCGATCCCGCCGCGCAAGGTATCTTCGTCGCGTGGCTGCCCCGGGACACCACCTTCGACGTGCGATGGTCTGCGAACGTGGTCCTCAACGCCGACGCCCCGTTCTTTCTGCCCTCAGGCGACATGCGCCTCGGGGAGGCGAGCCCGGACGAAGAGGGCCCCTTGAGCTTCAGCCTCGGCCAGCAGGTGGTCCGTGTCAGCGGTGCCCTGAACCTCGATGGCGAGGATCTGCCTGATCGACGGGGTCGCTCGTCCATGCAGCCTCGGGGGCAACTGCGCCTCTCCGGCATGGACGAACAAGACAATTTCCTGAACATCGAGATCGAGCCCAGTGGCCCTGTCCGATATGACCTGGTGCTGCCTCCAGGGCGCTACGACGTGAACTTCTACAGCTACGGCTACCTCGAAGAGTTCGTCGACCCCAGCCTCTCGGGGCACCGCGCCTTTTCGCTCTGCCCTGTAGAAGGCTGCCTGATCGAGGCCGATGGCACCCTGGACTTCGACGTGCGCAACGCGATGCCCTATGTCGCTGAACCGAGCCCGGAGCCCACGTATGCACACCACACGCTCTCGGGCACCGTGGTGCTCACCGGAGATTGGGATCCGAGCACCGGGTTGAGCCCCGGTGGGTTGCTGCTCCAAGCCAACGGCGCCCCCACAGGCCTGAGCTACGAGGACACGTACAAGACACTCCCCATCAGCCCTGATGGTCGCTTCGAGGGCAATGTCGTCGCCGGGGTGAGCTACACCGTCTACATCGTCGGGTGTGAGTCCGACTGTCAGGCAGTACAACCCCTCGGCCGCCGTCTGCTCATGGAAGACTTTGTACTTGAGGGTGACACCGACCAGGACTTCGAGGTGGACATCGCCGAGGTCTCCATTCACCTCACGGTCAACGGTGAGGAGATGGCCGACGACACCCTCCTCCGAGACGGCTCGGTGGAGCTTGATCGCTTCTCGAGCGTCTACGAACCACGGGCAGTGATCCGACTCTCTGAGGGTGCCTTGTGGCACTACGCCTCAGGCGTCGAATTCTCCATTGGTGAGACTGGCCCCGCTCGCATACAGGTGAAGGTCTTCTCCGACGACTATCACATCGCTCTGGTGAACGCCGAGCTCGTGGGCCGCAACACCGCGTGGCAGCTGTATCGACAAGATGTATTGCCCATCGGCATACACGCTCTGGGTACACATGCGCTGACGCCCGGGGGCGCCCTCGAGTTCGATCTGCAGGTGGTGAACATGGACCGCCCGGCAAATCTGGGGGTGGAGCTGCCCGAGCACGTCGCCAACCGCGCGCTGAACGCCATCAAATTGTCGAGTGACGAGGGGAGCCTGCTGTGGAGCCCGGTGCACCAGGCCGGCGAGGCCACCACGTTCAAGACATATGCAGGCGGATATCACGCGACGCTCTATAGTCACCACGCCGCAGACGCAGAGGGCACCATCGGCCTCGAGGGGCTGTGGATCCCCAACAGCTTCGAGGCCAGGGTACCCTTGGGCACCATCTGCCTCGGGGAGTAATCTCAGCCGGCGAAGTCGGAGACGTCGAGCTCGATCTCCTTCGCCTGCGAGTGGTCGGTCTGAACGATCAGCTTTTCGCCGTCGACCTTCATCTCCAACACGTTGCCCTTCCCAGAGAAGAACATCACCTTCTTCTCGCCGTAGACCCCGCTCACCTCAGTCATCTGCCCTTGTGACATCACCCCTTCGATCTTGGGGGTGAGCACCAGGGTGACGTTGCCGTTCTTGATGCGGTGCTCTTTCTCGAGCTCGAGGGTGAAGCGACCATCGGCGCCGATGTTGAAGGCGGTGACGCTGTCGGGGATCAACCCTCCGAGGGGCAACCCGAACTGCTCCAGAGCCGCCCGAGCCTGCTGAGCCGGGCTCTTGAGCGTGCGCAGATACTCTGTCTGAGCGTTGCGTTGATCGAGGTCCTGAGTGCCGGTGTGCCCAGCAGACTCCGCGCCTGTCTGTCGCTCACCCTCGGTGCTGCTGTGTTGGATGTGCTTTGCCATACACGCACTGTATGCGTTTGAAGCGTCTCTGCCAATCGGCGAAGTGATTCGTGTGTTGGCGACGCGCTCACAGCCGCACGACCAGCAGTGGCACTGAAGGTTCGAGTCGGTAGACCCCCTCATGTTTCCCCACGACCCCTTTGAGCCCCATCTTTCTCAATGTGCTCAACGCCACGTGCATGCGATTGGTCCCCGCCTCTGGGAGCATCTTCTCCCCAGGCCAGCCGGCGTCGAGGATCTCCTCTCGGGTCAGGCCGCTCGCAGCGCGACGGCGAGCTCGGGCCAGCCCCCAGAGCACCCGCGCCACCACAGGCCTGGGGCTCAAGTCCTGCCATGATCCCCCAGGGCCCTTGAGACGTACGCCCCCAGCACCCACCACCACCGCCTGCTCACGGCGCCGGACCTCTTCGAGCACACCGGACATCACCCTGCACGCGAGGCGTACCTCGTCGGATTGAGCGCGCCAGATCTCGGCTGCCCGCAGGGCATCCTCCAAAACACCCTCGGCCTGCAGCAGGGCTTCTTCTGCCCCCTCGGCCCACGCAGACAACCCCTGAGCCAACGCTTCACCGTGGGCATAGATGCGCACCGCTTCGGCAAAGGCCGGCCCATGCACGACCGGCGGACCCTCGACGAATGCTCTACGGCCCATGAGCACCGCAGCGGCGACCCCTGCCTCAGCACACAAGCCCTGATGCGGGCGATCTCCAGCGCGACCGAGGACCTGCACCGCCTCGGCATACCGCACGTCAGCATCGGCCCAGGCACCAGACTCGAAGGCCAGCCCCGCGAGATCGCCCAAAGTGATGCCCTCGTACCGACGGCGGCCCAGCTCGCGGTGAATCTGCAGCCCGACCTCGAGATCACAGCGGGCCCCATCGAGATCGCCCGCCGCCTGCAGCACCAGGGCTCTGTTGGTGCGCATCTCCCCTTCTGCTGCTTTGTCCCGCGCTGCCTGAACCAGAGGCAGCGCTTCGTCGAAGGCTCGGCGGGCCTCTTCGATGCGCCCGCCCTCGAACATCAGGCCCGCGAAGTGCGCCAGCACCTGGCCACGCAGCGCCCCCGTGGCGCCGTCGAGCGCCTCGCGGTATCCCGCTTCAGCCTCATCGATGCGGCCATCCATCCGGGCCACGCTCGCTCTCAGCCAGCCCCAGTGCGCCCTCGCCAGAGCCTCGGTGGTGGTGGGGATCTTCCGATCACTCTCTAAGCCTTCGAGGCGGCCCGCGAGCATGCCGATCATCTCTTCAGCGTGTTCGGTCATGCCGAGGATGATGCGTTGTCGCGTGCACAGGCACAGCAACTCGAACTGGTCGATGGCCGAGCCCACTTCTGATTCGAGGAGCGTTGGCAGCAGCTCGAAGATCTGCTCCACCTGATCGAGAGGCCCCCGGGTGACATAGAGTCGCGCCAGGAAGCGCGCCGCTATGAGCCGGCTCACTGGGGGCGAGGATGCATCGAGCAACACCACGACGAGGTTGGCCGACTCACCGGCGATCCGGGCCACGGCACCTGGGTGCTCGGGGCTCAGCTCGCCGAGGACCACCGCCCCATCTGCATACAGCGCTCGGTGGGCCGCTTCTGCCTGGGCGCGAGCCCCCCGCTCATCGAGCATCGACGCCGCAAAGGCGCGGATGCTGTCATAGAACGACAGTCGCTCCCCGGTAGGGGTGGACATGCTGCGGAGCAACGAGACCGACTTGAGCGCCCGGATCGCCCGAATCGTCTGCACCATCCCCATGCCCCGCGTCGCCATGAGCGCTTCCACCGCAGAGAGCGTGAAGCCCCCGTGAAACACCGCACACCACGCCATGATCTCAGCGGTGTCTTCATCAAGCAGGCGGACCGAGCCCTCGATGGCGGCCCTCAAGGTGCGATGGCGGGCTACGGCATCCCTCGGACCAGCGTCGAGCAGTTGCAGCCTCTGATCCAGGCGGCTGAGGATCTGCCTCGGGGTGAGCACGTCGACGAGGGCTGCGGCCAGCTCGATGGCCAGCGGGATCCCGTCGAGGGCACGGACCAGGGCCTCCACATCATCGAGCTCGGCTTCGAAGTCATGGCGGTGGCGCCGGGCCCGAGCCATGAAGAGTTCCACTGCGGGCCCACCCTCCGGCACCCCGGCGCTCTCCAGAGGCTCCAGCGTGTAGACCTGCTCTGTGGCCAGGGACAGCGGGCTTCGAGAGGTCACGAGGCAGGTGAGGCTCGGCGCCGCCTTCAACCAGGGGGCCACGGTCTCGACGCCAAAGGCCACGAGGGTGTCGAAGTTGTCGAGGACCAGCAACAGCTCGCCCCGCTCGGCGAGGGCCTCGCCGATGGCCACTCCTTGCGAGGGGACCGATACCCCCTGTGCCGTGAGCGCCACGGCAACCGCCGTGTAGATGTCGTTGAGCCCCTCGCAGGTGTCGAGGTGCACGACCAGAGCGGCGCCGGGCCACGTGTCTTCGGCGAAGGCACGGGTCAGTCGGGTCTTCCCCATGCCCCCAGGGCCCACCACCGTCACCAGCCTGCCCGCCGACACGAGCGACGTCAGGGCCGCCAGATCAGCAGATCGGCCGAAGAGCGGACCCGGTGTCGATGCCATGGCAGACTCCAGCGCAGTGGCGGCCCACTCTTACCAGAAGGGGGGCAACTTCGTCCTGCATCTCGACATCAGATGAGAGCCATTCTTCCCCTCGGTGTCCGGTGAGACTGAATGGATCCCTCTGCCCGAGGCGTGATACCCCCGGAGGCATGACTTCGCACGATCTCAGAGCAGCAGCCCGGGCCTTCGCCATCGAGGCCCACGGCGATCAACGCTACGGTGACGACCCATATGCGACCCATCTCGATGCCGTGGTGAGTATTCTCGACACACATGGCTTCGAACACATGGCCATCGCGGGTTATCTACACGACACCCTGGAAGACACCGACGTCACCTTCGATGACATCTGCACCCGCTTTGGTGAGCAGGTGGCGCGTGCAGTGGCCTTCTGCAGTGATGCGCCAGGACCAAACCGCAAATTACGCAAGGCGGCCACCTATGCCCGAATGAGGCGCGACATCGAAATCGGCGGCGACTACATCGAGATGGCGGTGGTGACAAAAGTCGCCGATCGACTGGCCAATGTCACAGCCAGCTCGATCAAGGGAGACAGGCGATTGGAGATGTATCGTGAGGAGCAGCAAATGTTTCGTGCGTCACTGTTCATCCCAGAACAGTGTGACCCACTATGGTTCAGCATCGAAGATCACCTCACCAGATGAGGGAGCCCTCGGTCTCGTCGAATTCACCATCCAGCGTGGTGGCCAGAGGCCGAATCGAGCGCTCGACACAGTGCAGTCGGGGACCCCACCAGGCCGGCCGGTGCCATTGATAAACGGCAACGCTCATGCCTCCAGTGAAGCGGTAGCTGCCGCCATGCTCTCGCTGCCAGGCCTCAAACATGAAGTAGGCGATCTGAAGGGCCTCCCACATGCTCTCCGACTCGACCCCGAGGGAGATTACCTGACTGGCCGGCACAGAAAAAGTGTTCAATCCCCAGTCGTTACGACCGAGCGGCAAGGGCGAATCCTGAATATCGTGCAACGCCAGACTGGCCTGAGCACCCGGCTGTGGCATGGCCCCATGAAACCGCACGATCAAGGGTGAATCCGGGCGTCGTCCATACTCGGCGAAGGCGTCGAGCAACCCTCCCCAGTCTTCCTCACCCAAGGCACCGTACACAGACTGCTGATCGGTACACATGACCCGACCTGCCGGACGCCAGCGGGTTTTGAGCGCGCCTGGGGTCGTGGCCGACCACGTCGCCTCGGACCAGCTGCGATCGTCGCTGGGCCCCGAGCATAATGTGTGGGTGGAAATATTTACCCCAGTCAAAGTTTTCATACCCCCCCTGATGGAGCGTGTCGAAATATTACGCTCCAGTGGCGATGCATACGTCGTGCCACACGTAATACATGCACATCATCGCATGCACATCGCTCACCCGAGCGATTTCGACTCCAAACCATTTTGATACAGATCGGGCATCATCGAGCAGACAGCGCGCGAGGTGGGTTCATCGTGCGGGTCACACGACTGGAGGGGTCACTGCTTCCGGAATTCCACTCGACGATTCCGGGCATGGGCCGACTCAGTCTCTCCATAATCGATGAGGCTCTCCTCACCATAGCTGAGCATGATCATGCGCTCATTGGGCACACCCAGTGATCTCAGGTACTTCATCACCACCTTCGACCGCCGCTCGCCGAGGGCGAGGTTGTACTCCGAGCTGCCTCGCTTGTCGCAGTGGCCTTCCACCACCACCCTCGACTCTGCCTGCTTGTTCATCCAGGCGGCGTTTTCTGCCAGAGTGCGCCGCGCCTCCGGGGTCAGATCGAAGGCGTTGTAGTCGAAGAAGATGGTCTGCAGCTCACCTGCGTTGTCGGAGATCTCCACCGTGTTGGTGCCGGCGTTGGGATCGATGACCTCGTCCACACTGGCCGTGGGCTGGTTGGCCTCGTTGAGCTCGCGCTCACACTCTTCTTTGCGCGCGAGGGCTTTTTGCTGGGCCTTCTCGGCGAGCTTGCGCGCGGCGCGGGCGCTCTGCTCTGCCTTGTCGTAATCCTCCTCGGCGAGCTGCTCGTTGGCCTTGTCCATCATGCGCTGGGCCGCGGCATATTCTTCGGGGGCGCACTTCTCTGCAAGCCGGGCATCGGCGAGGGCGCCTTCTGCTTCGGCGAGGGTCTTGGTCGGTGGACCCCCACAGCCGGCGCCGACGAAGAGCAGGGTGGCGAGGGACAACGTGGTGAAGGGCAGGGCACGGTGGGAGCGGATCATGATGCCTCCAGAGTCCGAATCAGAACTGTCGAAGGAAACCCCCTGACAGGGCAACCTTCTGAAGAGAGTCTGTGAAGCTCAGCGGCCCCAGCTCGGGGTGAGGTACGACCCCTTGCCCATGCTCACCATGTTCTGAATCCGCCCGTCGGCGGTCATCACGTAGAGCTTGGGCTCGCCGGTGCGGGTGCTGGTGAAGGCGACATAGCGCCCGTTGGGGGACCACGTGGGCTCTTCGTTGTTGCCCTGCCCCTGAGTCAGGCGGGCGATCTGCCCGGTGCCCACGTTCACGGTGAAGATGTCGAACTTGTTCCGCTCGTCACGGGCCGTGAAGGCGATGAGATCACCCCGGGGGTTCCAGTCAGGGGTCTGGTTGTAATCCCCCTGGAACGTGACGCGGCGGGCGTTGCTGCCGTCCCACTTCATCACCCAGATCTGCGGGCTGCCGTGGCGATCGCTCACAAAGGCGATTTGCTGACCGTCCGGGGACCAGCTGGGGCTGGTGTCGATGCCGTACGAGTTGGTCAGCCGCTTGATGACGTCGCCGGTCTTGGGGTTGAGCAGGTAGATCTCGGCGTTGCCGTCTTTGCTGAGCACGGCGGCGACGTACTTGCCGTCGGGGCTCATCACGGCGCCGGTGTTCAGGCCCCGGTACTGGGTGTAGGGCCGGGACTTGCCGCCCTCGAGCACAAAGAGGCTGGGGTTCCGGTTCCGGAAGCTGGTGTAGAAGATGCGCCCCTTCGTGTAGTTGGGGATCATGTTGATGGTCTTGTCGTTGGTCAGCTTGGTCTCGTCGCTGCCATCGGGGGCCACGCGGTAGAGCTCTTTGTTTTTGCCCACCCGCTTCACGTACACGATGTAGTTTTGGAAGAAGCCCTCGGTGCCGGTGAAGTGCTTGATGACCTGGTTCACGAAACCGTGGGCGTGGTACCGCAACTTCGAGGGCTCAAGGGGCAGCTTCTGGGGCTTGTCGTAGGGCGGGGGCAGGCTGACGCGCTGATCTTTGTCCACGGCGTAGAGGCGCATGTCCACGGCGACGCTGTTGCCGATGATGGTGTAGCCCACCTTCACGAGACCCTGGGCGCCGATGTTGAACCAGTTGTTCATCTTCGGGCTCATGCCCTCGGCCTTGGGATCACCGAGGAACCCCTTGGGGTCGAGCAAGTCGAAGTAGCCGGCGATCTTGAGGTCGCGGTTGACGGTGCCGGTGAGGGCCTCGGTGACGCCCCGGGTGTCGGGCACGTCGCCGAGGTTGAGAGCCTCGGGCACAGCCACGGTGTAGAGGGTCATCTGGCCCTCGGGGTTGATGGTGATGGCGCCGTTGTCGTCGCCGTCCTGAGCGGCGGCGGTAGAGGCGCCGAGGGCCATCACGGCGCCCAACACGAGAAGCGCCTTGAGCGCTGACATCAACTGCATGGTGTATTTCTTTCTCAACTGCCACCCCCGCCGCACTTTTGCTGCAAGACCATGCCTCGACGAAGCACGTCTTTCTTGAGCCACTCTTCTGTGGGCAGCACGATCGAGTTGGGCGCGTCCTCACCAAAACGCCTCACAGCAGCCACGAAGGCGCTGTCGCACGATTTGTTACCGCTGGACTTGATCACCCGAGGGTTCGAGGTTTTGCCATCCGCATCGATGGCGAACTTCACGCGGACCACCTTCTTGCGGTCTTCACGGGGAATCGGGGGGATCTTGAGCTGCCGGCCGACGATGCGGTTCACCCGGGCGATGTAGCGCTGCTTCTCGGTGACCTGCCCCGTGTTGCTGTTACCGCCGACGAGACCGTCCTTACGACCTTGTTTGGGGCTGTCCTCGACGCCCCGGTCGTCTTTATCGAGGGAGTCCCAGATGTTGTCGGTCTTCTTCTTCAGATCTTCTTTGCGCTGGCGATCACGCTTCCGCTTCTCGGCGCGCTCTCGCTGCTTTTGCTTTTCGCGCTCTTTCTCGCGCTCGCGGGCCTCAGCGGCGGCGATCTCCTCCAGGCGCTTCTTCTCTTCTTCAGCCTTCTTGCGCTTCTCTTCTTCGCGCTCACCCGTCTTGATGACGTTGTCGACGGGCGGTGGAGGCGCTGGCGCTTTCTTGATGATGTCGGGGAGCGCGGTCTTGGGCTTCACCTCAGGCTCAGGCGCGTACTTGGGCACCATCTCCACCCACGTGACGTCCATGGTGGGCTCAGGGGGGTTCGCCTCATCGGACATGCCCGCGTAGGCCATGCCCGCGAAGAGTCCCACGTTCACCAGCGCGCTCGCGAGGATGCCTGCGAGGTTGAGGCCTGTATCCGGGGGATTACGCTGGTATCGATCAGGACTCACTGCTCACCTCCCTCAGTGGCACCGCCGCCGGGCGCATCGGCCCCGGGGCCGCCCGCTGCAGCCCCTGGAGGCAGAGTCACCATGCCCAGGCGGGTGATGCCCGCCGTCTTGATCCGATTCATCACGTCGGCCACGAAGCCGTAGGGCAGATCGCGGTCGGCCTGAATCAGTACGTGCTGGGCCTCGGTCAGGTTCTTGTTGAGGCTCAACTTTTCGGACAACGGCTTGAGGCAGTCCTGGTAATCCGGGCCATCAATACACGGCGCCAGAATCAGGCTCTTCTCTTGAGACTCGCTGAACTTGATGCTGATGGCCCGGCTGCGCTCCACGATCAAGATGGCCACGCCATCATCATCAGCATTGAGAGGCTCCGCCGCCACATTGGGCACGTTCACCTCGACCTTGCGCTGCTTCATCTCGTCGACGATGACCGGGGTGGTCACCATGAACACCACCAACAACACCAACATGACGTCGACGAGGGGGGTGACGTTGATCTCGCTTAGACCGCGGCGGGGGCCCCCGCCAGTGGACATGCCCATGACCGCCTCCTAGCTCACTTGAAGAAGTGGCGCTTCACGATGTTGAGGAAGTCGTTCGAGAAGTTGTCCATGTCGGCGGTGAGCACGCGGATGCGGTTCACAAAGTAGTTGTACGCCGCCACGGCGGGGATCGCCGCCACGAGGCCGATGGCCGTGGCGATGAGGGCCTCGGCGATGGGCGGGGCCACCGTGTCGAGGGTGGGGTTGCCGTCAGTGGCCTCGGCGATGCGCAAGAAGGCGTACATGATGCCCCACACCGTGCCGAAGAGGCCGATGAAGGGGGCCGCCGAGGCGGTGGTGGCCAGGAACGGTGTCAGGCGCTCGAGGCTGATCTCCTCGGCGTTCTGGGCTCGGCGCAGGGCGCGCTCCACGCTCTCCATGTCGCCGAGCTGGTGGCCCATGGTGTCGGTGCCGTCCTTGCTCTTGAGCTTGCTCAGCTCCACGTAGCCTGCTTTGAAGACCTGGCTCGTGGGGCTGTGCTTGAGCTGCTGGCTCGCCTGGTAGATCTCGTCGAGGCGCTTCGACTGCCAGAAGATGTCGAGGAACTGGTTCGACTCGTTCTTGGCCCGGCGCAGATAGATGTATTTGTAGGCGATGATGTACCAGCTCACGAATGACATGAGCACCAGCAACACCAGCACCCCCTTCACCACCGGGGTGGCTTCGGCGAGCAGGTTCATCAGGCTGAACTCTTTGCCGTCGGGGGCGGCGGTGATCAGCTGAACGAAGATGGGATCCATGTGGGCTACCTGTACGCGTTCAGGGGTGGTTTCAAGGGCGTCGTTTCGCCTCACACCGATGGTTTCGGGCGGGGCGCGGGCGCCGGGGCGCAGGTAGCACGGGGCCTGTCCACCGTCAAGGCTGGCCCCAGCCAGGTCACAGCTGAGCCACAGCTGCGCCACGACCCTCAACTGCTCTGAAACCACACCAGCGGCTCGGTGATTCCCCAAGTGATCTAACCGACGTGATCGGCCTCCCCTCTTTTTGAGGCGCTGTTGATTTTTGTGAGACAGCACCTCCGCCCCACGGGTCGAAGATGCGCCTTCGGGGCGCAATCCACAGCCACTCAGAAAAGACAACCAAAAAAGAATCCGTCCATGTAACGCGTGGCGCAGAGGGGGCGTAAACCCCACCGCAAAGGGACATCGGGTTTCAAAAATTAAGCGACGGTCAACGCCTTGCGTGCTCTGTGACACCCGTGACGAGGGGATTCGACATAGGAAAATGCCTACAGGTACGCCCGATACGTACTTTTTCGGACAGAAAGTTGCGTCGCAGGTTGACCCGGCCCCAGATGCTTGACGTATTGTCCGGCCCAAAATGAGCCCCTCGAAGGCAATTGCCAGAGGCAAACATCAACCGTTTCAACGATTTGACTGTGTGAGCTGTCTGGTCACCGGGTCCTCCGGTCGATCCAGACGTGTGTCCAGAAGGAGCGAAACATGAAGCGTGCTCTCCTCGCCGGCGCCTGCGCCTTGACCCTGGCCGGTGGCGCCTTTGCCGCCGACCACATCGATTCGCCCGCGGCGGTCAACGACCCCGCTGCCGACATCACTGATCTCTTCGCGTGGATGACCCCCGAGGCTGACAAGGTCAACCTCATCATGAACGTCACCCCCTTCGCCGGCGCTGACGCTGCGTTCTCCACCGCCACTCAGTACGTGTTCCACGTGAACAGCGCTGCGGGCTACGGCGAGACCCAGACCGAGACCAACGTCATCTGTCAGTTCTACGCCGAGAACGCCATCGAGTGCTGGGCCAACGGTGAGTACGTCATCGGTGATCCTTCCGATCCCGCGGGCATCACCAGCGAGAGCGGCGGCCTGAAGGTCTTCGCCGGTCTGCGCAACGATCCTTTCTTCATGGAGTTCGCCGGCTTCACCCAGACGGTGGAGACCGTCATCGGCGCCGCCGGTGATCTGGCCTTCGACGCCGCGGGCTGCCCCGCTGTCGACGAGGCCACCTCCGCTGCCCTCGTAGGCCTGCTGCAGGGTGTGGGCACCGAGGCCGGGATGGCCACGGACACCTTCGCCGGCGCAAACGTCCTTTCTCTTGTGGTCCAGGTCGACAAGACCCTGGTGAACGGTGGCGGCCCCATCCTCGGGATCTGGGGCAGCACTCACAGCGCGCCCGCCCCCTGAAGGCGAGCGGTACAACCAGACTTTTTCGACTCTCAAATCGACCGTGAGATTTCAGGAGATGCATAAAATGAAGCGCTTGATGATGATGCTGGTGATCCCCAGCCTGTTCGCTCTGACTGCGTGTGATGATGACGACGAGGGCGGCAGCGCCGCTGGTGGTGCCGGCGGCGAGGCCGGCATGGGCGGCGACGTCGGCGGTGCCGGCGGTGAGGCTGGCATGGGCGGCGACGTCGGTGGTGCCGGCGGTGAGGCCGGCATGGGCGGCGACGTCGGCGGTGCCGGCGGCGACGTCGGTGGTGCCGGTGGTATGGGCGGTATGATGGTCAGCGATGCCTGCATCGAGGCCTGCACCGTGCTCGCCGACTGCTCGGCGAACTCCGACGCCTGCCCGGGCATCACCCCCGAGACCCGGGACGGGTTCTACGACGCCTGCCTGCCCACCTGCGAGGCCAACCCTGCTCTGCGGGCCCTCGTGAACGGCGACGACTGCGACGGCACCGTCAACACCCTGCGCGGCCTCAACGAGGACTTCGACGCTGGCTGCCTGCCCGGTGCCGAGCCCCGCGGCGCCGACAACCCCCCCGAGCTGGGCACCCAGATCGACCGCAGCGGTCGTGCGGCCATCAGCACCGCCACGATTTCGCCCTTCAACCCCGACGAGGCAGCCAAGGGCATGGCGAAGGACGCCTACAACGCCTCTGGTGATCCCAGCGCATGGGCCGAGGCCTTCGGCCCCGACATCGCCGGCAACCTCGCCATCCTCGACGCCCTCGACGGCACCTGCGGCAACCAGCTGATCGCCGGTGAGGAGCTGAACGCCGATCGTTACGCTGGCCTCACCGGTGTGCTCGCCGACGACCAGCTCTACGTGAACGCCGACAGCGGTGTCTGCGGTGTCTACCTCGGCCTCGAGGCCGAGGTGGTGGGCGCCATCCCCTCCGGCGACGGCGGCTGTGGTGGTCGTACCCCCAACGACGACGTCATCGACCGTAGCTACTCGGTCCTCGCCGCGGGCATCCTCACCGGTGTCGACGACACCATCACCGAGAACGACGTGCCCAACCCCGAAGGCTTCCCCTACCTCGCCGGGCCCACCGTCGCCGAGTAAGAAGCCCCTTCGCCGAGCCTGATCTCGGGCTCGACGGCCTCTCCTCTCGAACGATGCGCTGTTTCTGGCGCATTGTTCTGTCACTCCATCTATGCTCGTCCACCCTGATCCCAGGAGTCGATCCATGTCTGTTCGATTGGCCATCTCTGCATCTGTACGTCGCTCTCGACTCTGGTCCGCGTCGCTGATGTCGCTGTGTCTGTTGGGGTGTGGCGAGCGTGGCAGCGCCTCTGAGGGGGGAGCCGTCACAGGCTCCCCGGACAGCGCAACGCCTGGATCCTCCGACACACGGGCCCCCGACACACGGGCCCCCGACGCATCGAGCGCCCTCGGTGATCAGTCATTGCCTCTGGGCTTCGACGGGATCACGACGCCAGGGCAAACGGCAGCGAAGAACCTTGGCGCACAAATCGACGGGGTCGAAGGTCAGCTGACCCGCCAGCCCACGAGCCTGGCGCTCATGACACAGGTCATCGATCTGCGCCTGACCCGTACGCAGTTCCTGGGTACGTACAGCGACTTTGCCCGAGCCAAGGCCATCGCAGCAGAGGCGGTGAGGGTCCACGGTGAGCAAGGTCGGATCTTGATGGCTCGCGTCGACACGGCCCTGCACGCATTCGAGCAGGCTACGGCAGCGCTGCAGGCCGCCGGGGCCATGCGACCGGAGCAGGCGGGCACTCTGGCCCTGGCCACGGGGGCTGATCTGGCCCCCCACCTCGCCGCCGCCCGTGCAGCGGTGCAGCAATCCCCCACGTACGGCAATTACACCCACCTCGCGGCGCTCCTCGCCGGCGCAGGGCGCTTCGACGAAGCCGACGCTGCATACCTCGACGCCTTGAAGGCCTATCGCGACGTGTCACCCTTCCCCGTGGCCTGGGTGGCCTTCCAGCGAGGGGTGATGTGGGGTGAGGCAGCTGATCGATCTGATCGAGCCCTGGTGCTCTACCGGGAGGCAGTACGCCGCTTGCCGGGCTATGTAGTGGCCAACGTGCACCTCGCCGAGTTGGAGTCCGAGGTGGGCCTCACTGGCCTGGCCATCAAACGACTGCGCAACGTACTCGACACCGAGGATCCCGAGCCCGCGGGCCTGCTCGCGGAGCTGCTCCCTGAAGACGATGCCGAGCGTCGACCCCTCATCGAGAAGGCCCGCTCGATGTACGAGGCCCTCTTCGAAGCCTACCCATTGGCCTTCGTCGATCACGGCGCCGAGTTCTTCATGGGGCCCGGCGCTGATCCCCAGCGGGCGCTGAGTCTCGCCAAGACCAACCTCGAGATCAGACAGAACGATCGCGCATGGCTGGTGGGCATCGAGGCGGCCCTCGCCGCGGGGGACACGACTCAAGCGTGCACCTGGGCCAAAGCAGCGGGAGATGGTCGGCCGAGTGTGCCGCTCAACGCCCTACGCACCAAGGTGCTCACCGACTGTCCCTGAGCAATACTCAGCGCAGTACATGAACAGCCTGCTCAGTCTTCTGTGATGATCGGCCCCGTGGGTGGAGCCAGGATGGTGAGGGTGAGCGGCGCGCTCACCCACTGACCACTGCGCATCACCAGATCACGCTGGCCAAAGCCGGCCGCCTCGGGGACCTCGATGAGCAGCTCGTCGTCGCTCCACGAGAGCACTGTCACGGGCGCTCCACCGAGCCACAACCCGTCATCTGTGCCCTGAAGCCCGAACCGCAGCCCCAAAATGGTGATCTGGCCCCCGGGCAGGGCCATTTCGGGGCGGGCCTCTCGCAACACCGGGCGCGCGCCAGCCTCCGGGTCTACCCAGTCGTCACCGCAGCCCAGGGTGGCGAAGATCATCGCCGCGCTGATGGAAAGTGTCCGCCACATGAGCGCCATACTGCAGCAATCACCTGCTCTGGATCGAGCCCTTCGACGTGCGATATGTGGCACCTGAGCTGATCAACACGCCTCAGAGGTGCTAGCCTGCCTCCATGCCGATGACCCTCACTGCGTTGTTGCTCGCCACAGCGTCTCTGATCGCTGGAGGCCGCTATGAAGGGGTGTGTGCCCAGGGACGCGTCTCGCTGCACCTCGGCACGGACGGCACAGCCCGTTACGGCGACGCAGAGTTCACATGGCAGCTCACTGACGATCAGCTCATGCTGAGATCGGCCGTCGGTGACACGCTCACTCTTCAAATCGGTGAAGGCCCTGCGGGCACCATCACGCTCTCGGGGCCGCCCTTTGAGCAGGTGTGGCTGACACCAGTTGCGCTGCCTGCAGAGCGGAGTATGGCAGGGCAGGCAGCGGAGGCCGTCGATGAGAAGCATCGGCCAACTGCCCTCATCAGTCACTGGCTTCACCGCGCCAGCGGGGGATCAGTGACGCTGGAGTTGAACCCCTCTGGACGCTTCCGCATGATCCAGAGGTTCCACTCGCCCGTGAAGGGCGCCGAGGGCCCACCGCGGACCACCACCGGTGACTGGTGGAGCGACGCGGCGGGCACAGAGCTGACGTTGGGCCCTGACGGCGGCCCGACTTTGAGATATCAGGTCAGCCGTCGAGCAAAGGTGCTCTCGATCCGGGGTGGAGATCTCCCCACTCGAGTGACCTTCGAGCATATGGGCGACAAAGCGCCTGTGGGCAAGGGGCCGAAGATCGGGCCTGCTGAGGAGAATGCGAGATGATCGCGTCGTGGAAGCTGTGGTGTGGGCTGTCGCTGTGGGCCATCACCGGCTGCGCAGGCAGCGTCGAAGAGAGCGATGGTGGCGCCGGTGAAGGCGGCGCTGGAGCCATGATGGGCGGCGCCGGCGGCGTCGGTGCCATGGGGGGAGGCGTGGGCGGTACCGGTGCCGGGACCGGCGGCGGTGCCCCTGGCGGGCAAGGCGGCGGTGGCATCGGCCCCTCGGACAATGGCCGGCCCAAGCTCAAGCGGATCGGCGATCGCGATGCCCCAGTGGGCGTCGAGTTGATGATTCAGCTCGACGCCACTGATCCGGACAATGACGCGCTCTTCTTCAACGTGCGCTCCTCTCTCCCTGACGGCGCCAAGTTCATCAAGGAGATCGGACAGTTCACCTGGACCCCCCCGGATGACGCCGAAGGGTCCCGGGCCCTGGTCACCTTCGAGGTGAGCGACGGCGAGCTGAAAGACCAGGAAACGATCCAAATCAGGGTGCTCGCCGCCGGTGAAGACGTGAACCGACCACCAGAGTTCGAGGTGATCGGCGATCAGGTGCTCGAGGGGGGTCGTCCCTTCGAATTGCAACTCGAAGCCACAGACCGCAACGGCGACACTCTGACCTACAGCATCTCGGGCATGGGCCCCGAAGGCTCCACCCTCGACGCGGCCTCGGGTCTGTTCCAGTGGACCCCACCCGTGGAGCTCGTCGGCCAGCAGGTACCCATCACCTTCGAAGCGAGCGACGGAGAAGCAAGCGCTCAGCTCGCCGTGAACCTGGTCGTCACCGACGGCTCTGGCGGCAATCAGAACCTGCCCCCCCGCATCACCCCCATCGACGACGTCGAGGTGGGTGTGGGTGACACGGTCCGCGTGCAGGTCACTGCTGAAGACAACAACCCGGCCTCGTTGCGTTACAGCATGCGCCTGGGGCCCGACGGGGCGAGCTTCGACGAGAACGAGGCGGTCTTCACCTGGACCCCGGGCCCCGACGACATCGATCAATCCCACCGCGCGGTGTTCCAGGTGAGCGATGGCGAGTTCACGGTGATCGAGTCGATGTCGATCAACGTCGTCGCAGGTGGCCCTGCTCCCATGTGCCAGCCCGATGGCGTCGCTCCGGACGCCTTGACCCCCCTGGTGCCTGATCAGCTCGTGGATGATCGCAGCATCTGCCCTGCAGGCAATGTGGACGAGTTCAACTTCAATCTGAACGAGGGCGACGCCTTCACCCTCACCCTCGACTTCGATCACGATCGAGGCGATCTAGACCTCTATGTCACGGGGCCTGACGGGTTCACGCTCAACTCCCTCGAAGCAGAGGCCCCCGAGCGGGTGGTGGGTGTCGCGCCAGCGGCAGGCATGTACGTGGCCTCGGTGACCCCCTACCCCGCCATGACCGGGAGCAACCCGGACTACAGCCTCGCCCTCGTCGTCGGCGAGCAGGCCATGTGCAACGACGACATGTTCGAGGCGGGCAACGGCAACGACGAACCAGACGATGCCACACCTCTGGCCGATGCCATCGGGGAGCAGCTGCACATCTGCGTGGGCGACCGCGACCACTATCAGACGCAGCTCACCCTCGGTCAGTCGGCCACCTTCAGGGCCTTCTTCACCGACGAAGACGGCGACATCGACATGGCGGTCCGCAGCCCCAGCGGTCAGCTCTATCGAGGCAACTCGTCCACCGACGACGAAGAGGTGGTGATTCCTCTGGTCCCCGAGACCGGCCGATATGTGCTTGAGGTCTATGGATTCGGCAACGCTGAGAACAGCTACCGCCTGGACCTGGAGACTGTAGATCCGCCCCCCTGTGATGCCGATCGCCTCGAGCCCAACGACAATTTCAATGCTGCCGAGACGCTCCGGCCCGAGGTCTACAACCGCCTGACGTGGTGTGCCGACGACGACTGGTACCGCACCCAGGTCAACGCCGGCTCCATCCTGTCGGTCTGGATCAGCTACACAGGAGATCAGGCACCCCGGATGGTCTCCTACCGAGCCGAGAACATGGTCATGGGCCAGTCGTACGAGGTGGCCAACGGCCCCGAGTGCGGCAACCTCGATCGCGACGGCTGCCGCCGCCTGCGGGTGACGGTGCAAGAGGACACGTTGGTGCACTACCGCGTCACCGACGGCGCTGTGGGCATGGATTACGATCTCCGCGTGCGCGTGGAAGACGCCGGCCAGGCCAGCTGCGCGATGCCACAGGACTGCCCTGATCCCAACACGGTGTGCGACTTCGACGCCCGCCAGTGCGTACCCGCGGTGTGCAACGCCAACGGCGACGGCTGCCCCGACGGCTACATGTGCCACCAGCGCTGGTGCGTGGAGGGTTGCGCCGCAGGCAACCTGCGTCGGTGTGATCGGGCGGACTTCGAGTGCAAAGAGCTCAACGGTGAGGCTCTCTGTGGCTATGTGCAGGTCGACGCCGCCGTGGGCGCGTCGTGCAATGACTTCACCGACTGTGGTGACGATCTCGACTGCCTCGCCGACTTCGACGTGCCTGGCGGCTACTGCTCCCGTCAGTGCACCGCCCGAGCAGAGTGCGGCGACGGGGCGTGCGCGGCCTTCGACGACGGTGACTGGTGCGGCAAGACCTGTCAGAACCAGGGCGACTGCCGCAACAACTACACCTGTGAGCAGCGGGCCACCCCTGAAGGCGGTCAGGTGCGCATCTGCGTGCCCCAGGTCTTCGACACCAAGTGACCACCTCTCTTTATGTGATCGTCGCGCCCGGCCTGGAGGCGGTGGTCGCCTCGGAGCTCGAAGCCCTGGGCTTCAGCGACATCGAGCCGGGCCGCGGTGGAGTGTCGTGCTCAGGTGACGCTGCGCGGGCCAACCTGCACTTGAGAGCCGCCACTCGAGTCATCGAGCGGGTGGCTCAGTTCAAAGCCACTCGCTTTGCAGATCTCACCCGAAAGGTGGCCAGGGTGGACTGGTCGCCCTATGGCGGGCTCACCCCACAAGCCACCTGTCGAAAGTCTCGTCTGTACCACACCGGCGCCGTCGAAGAGGCTGTGGCCAAGGCCGTACCTCCAGGAGATGGCACCCTCATGGTGCGCATCGAGCGAGATGTGTGCACGTTGAGCGTCGACACCTCTGGAGAGCGGCTGCATCGACGCGGCTGGCGCCTGGAGACAGGCCACGCTCCGCTGAGAGAGACCCTCGCCGCAGGCCTGCTCAGCCTTGCAGACTGGTCTCCGAGCATACCGCTCTACGATCCGATGTGCGGCTCGGGCACTTTCTTGATCGAGGCCGCCACCTGGGCTGCCGGCCTGCCCGCAGGGCGTCTGCGCAGCTTCGCGAACAGCGCTGCAGCCGTAGGTGGTGAAGCACCTCCGTGTCCTGAAGAGCGACATGGATGGATCGCCGGCAGCGATCGCAGCGGACCGGCAATTCAAGCCGCTCGACGCAACGCCGAGCGAGCGGGCGTCGAAGGCTGGCTGACGATGGGCAACGGTGAGGTGGGCCGCATCACGCCTCCAGAGGGTGTGCCTCCAGGGTTGCTGATCTGCAACCCGCCCTATGGTCGACGCGTCGACGCGGCCCGACACACCATGGGGCGCCTGAAGCTGGCCCTGGAAGGCCCATTCGCCCCATGGCGGGCGGCGATCTTCGCCCCCCAGAAGCTGATGGCCGACGGGCAGGCCAAAGCCATGTGGGGTCGTAGCATCAGCGCTCGACACTCCATCGACAACGGAGGACTGAAGACCGTGTTGCTGGTGTTGAATCAGCGCACTGACCCAGCTTGAACCACCTGGGTGACCTCTACCCCACCTCTTTCTTTTTTTTCTTTTATTCCGTTTAAGGCTATCAGCATCCACAGCCCATGGATCAGCCATGCCCAAATTCAGAGGACACACACGCCGAAACGCTGCACTCGTCGCCGGCGGTCTCGGCGCGGCCTTATTCTGGGTGTCTTCCACCCCCTATCTGAACTCAGAGTCTTCGTCTGAAGAAGGAGCCCGTAACACCTCACAGCCCCAATCGTCTGCCAACACATCCGCACACACGCTCGCCCGCTCGAACCATGTCACCTCGCTCCGACGACACAGCCCATTTCCTTCACTGAATCTCACTCGGGCGCCGGCCCATGCTCAGCAGACGGTCTGGCTCGAATCTGGACGTCACCCCTTGGAGGTGGCCGCGGACGAGGTGCTGGTGACGCTGCAGCCCGACGTCTCCGCTGCTGATTTGGAGCGCATCGCCGATCTGCTCGATTTGAAGCTGGATCGTGTTCACCCGCGCTCGGGGCTGGTGCGTCTCAAGCTCGATCACCCCGGCGCTCGTAACCTGCGCGGTGCTGTAGATGCCCTGAAAACGCACACCGACATCGTTGCCTGGGCAGGTCTCAACCCCATCGCCCGTGGCACATCTGATCCTCAAGGCGGTGCTGAGGCCCCTGGTGATCAGCCTCAAGGTGACGTCGGCGGTGAAAGTTTGGAGGCCGTGGATCAGGGCGCTGTCGATCAAGCAGTCAATCCAGAGGCTCAGACAGAGTCTCGCGCTGAACGAAAAGCCCGCAGCGTCACCCGATTCCGTAGCCTCGACCGCCGACTGCTCGACTCTTTGCCCCAGAGGCCTGTCAGTGTGGAGCAAGATCAGTCCCAAGGCGATTTGGAGGGTTTGCAGTGGCAGATGTCGGGATTGACGCAGTTCCAGCACGACAGCTGGCCTCAAGCATGGGCTCAGGTGCCCTACGCAGACGACGTGGTGGTGGCGGTCCTCGACAGCGGGGTGGCCTACGCCGACGGTGAAGAGAACGGCGTGCAATACGCCAAGGCCCCTTCTCTCGCGTGCACCGACTTCGTCCACCCCTTCGATGCCGTCAACGACGACCTCTTCCCCTTCGACGATCATCAGCACGGCACCCACCTCACCAGCCTCCTCGCTGCTGATCCCGCCTGTGGGGCCCGTATCCGGGGCTACGCTCGCGGCGTCACCGTCATGCCCGTCAAGGTCCTCGACCATGAGCTCGCAGGCACAGAGGACGATCTCATCGAGGGCTTGCTGCACGCCACGGAGCACGGCGCCGACATCGTCAACATGAGCCTGTCGTTCAGCCGTGGGTTCCGGCCCAGCCCTGCCCTGCGTCGGGCCCTCAAGCACGCTGAGATCTCGGGCGTGGTGCTGGTCTCTTCAGCGGGCAACGAAGGGAAGGACTACATCGCCTGGCCTGCGGCCTCGCCCCACGTCATGTCAGTGGGCTCTTACAGCCTCAAGAAGATGTGGCACCCCAAAAAGAGGGTCCGCCGCAGCCGCTACAGCAACCACGGCTCGGGCCTCTCGGTCCTCGCCCCAGGTGGCCTGCTCGATGAAGACCATGACGAGAACGGCCTGCCTGACGGCATCCTCGCCGAGAGCTTCAACCCCGAAGATCCCACGCGCTTCGGCTACTGGATGGCTGCGGGGACCTCGCAAGCCGCCGTCGCCGTCACCGGCATCGCGGCGCTGCTCAAGGCCAAGGGCACCCCACCCACGCTGATCCGTCGGGTCATCGAGCTCACGGCGTATCGCAAGAAGAAGAACCGCAGCCGCGACAACGGCATGATCCGACCTGCCATGGCCCTCAACGCCATGGACTCGGTCGACTTCCCCCTCGAAGAGCTCGACACCAAGGTGCTGGTAGAGCCTCAGCTCATGCTCACCGGCAAGGCTTCGAGCAAGAAGAGCAGAGCCGTCGCCCGCATCACGGTGCGCATGGAGAAAGATGGCGAGCTGGTCCGCCCCCAAGAGGTGCTTGAGCGCGGCACCCTGTTCATCCTCGGCCGTTGGACCGGCGATCTCGAAGGGACGGTCAGCTGCAAGATCCAGATCCACAAAGGCCAAGACAGCTGCCTGCTGAGGAGTCAACGCAAGATCGAGCAGTGGGGCGGCCCGGCCATGGCGGGCATTCAAATCGAGCGGGTCTCTCTGACGCCCCGTACCCGACGTCGTCAGATGAGGTACTGGTTCGCGAACACGGGTGGTTACTACTCCCTCGACGAGGAGACCGTCGCTCAGCTGGTGGATGCAGGTAGTCAGACAGATGGCGCCATCTTCAGGCTTGATCCCGAGAGCGCAGATGAAGGGGTGAGCTTCCGGGCCGTGTTCGGCAGGCGACTGCAACAGACCGTCTACATGGTCAGGAACCTCGATCTGAACTCTGACCAGGCGCCCACGGTCATCGCCTTCAACCAGGCCTGGCTCGACGAGCACCCCGAGCTCATCGGCCAGCTCGATGCAGCGCAGCCCCTTGACGATGCGCCTGATGAGGCACGAGATGATGTCGACGCCGCCCCGGTGGGCTTCGATGCCGTCGCGACCCCGGACGCCAGTGAGGCACCCCAAGGCGCAGGGGGCACGGGCCTTGGCTCCAGCTCGCGCGTGTTCAGCTTCAAGCCCCAGCGCTTCTACAGGGCCCGCACGGTTCGGGGTCATCGTCGGATCGTGCAGGGCAATGGTCTCGGCTCCAGCACCCGCATCTTCCGGTGGTCCAACGCCTTGCGCTTCACCAACGCCACCTCGGCGCGGTGGCGCAGCCTGGGCAACGGCCTCGGCTCCAGCACCCGCATTTTCGACAACGGCCTCTTCAGGCGAATGAGCAGCCCCTATGCCCGGATCTCGATGAGCGGTCTACGGATGATGGGCATGAGCCAGCATGATGAAGATCATGGCACCGGCATGGTCGCCCTCGACGAGTGATCACTCCGGATCGCACGGCCCCTCGCACACCCCCTCGATCACCCCTGCCTCGAAGAACCGCCTGACCTGCAACTGACTGCTGGGCAACTGCCGCACATCACCGTGCACTGGCCCGCCCTCTGTGGGGGGGATGGCGGTGTATCCCGGGAAGGGTGGCTCGAGCTTGAAGTCGAAGAGCATGAAGCCTGAGCCTTCGTGGGGCGGCATCACCCCCTCGAGGCCGTAGGTCACGCGGGTGCTGGGCATGATCTGAGGCACGCCGAGGGTCCGGGCGTGCTGCTCGGTGGCCAGCGGCGTGACGTGGGTATCCCAGAGACCCGCGTGCAACAACACGCGACGCTCTGCAGGGGCCCAGCTCGGCGGGGTGTCGAGCACCAGGGGGGCATAGGTCATGGGATCGATGAGATCGAAGATCCACTGGCTCTGGGCCGCGAAGATCTGCTGGTCGAGCGGATCAGGGAACCCGCCCTCGATCAGCTGCAAGAAAGCGATGAAGGGCCAGGCCCGGAACATCATGAAGGTGAAGGGGCCACCGCCGACGCTCAAGGCCACCCGCTCGTAATCAGGGGCCAGGGCCGCCAGGGTGCCGCCGAGGATGTGCCCCTGGCTGATGCCATAGAAGTAGATGTGCTCGGGGTCGAGGATGGGCCGTTGGGCGTCGCCCACAGTCACCGTGAAGGCATCCTCTTCGCTGAGGGCGATGCGGGCCTTCGACAGGGCGATCTGGTTCACCATGCCCTGATGTACCCGCTCCACGAAGTCAAAGGCGCCGGTGGGATCTCGGGCGAGGCCCGCGAGGACCCGGGCGCCATCTGGCAGCGACATGCCCCACCAGTCCACGGCGATGGCCACCATCTCGGCGTCGGCGACGAACTCGTGCACGAAGTTGCGGGCGATCTCGTCTCTGCCGCCGAAGAACCCGTGGCCGAACTGCATGAGGGGCACCGGCTCGCCGCCGCCTTCGATGCGCTCGACGACGCTGAAGGGCACCAGCGCGGTGAACGGCACCTGCACCACCCCTTCAACGACGACCTCACCGTCAGCCCCCCGACGCAAGAGAGATCCAGGGCCGCCGTTGCCTTCCAGGATCAACGGCGCGGTGATCATGCCTTCAATCTGGAAGGCGATGGTCTCGCTGTGGCGGTCGTCGGGCTCTGGTGTGGTCACCTCGGTGATCATGACCTCTGGCGGATCGACGGCGATGGCCCCGAGGGCCAGCTCCACCCCAGTGAGCATGTCGTGGCGCACGCGATCCATGTCCCGCACGGTGAAGTCCCAGGCGAGCTGCAACGCCTCGACCTCCACCCCTGCGCTCTGCAGAGGCGCGATGATCTCCTCGGCGAACCGCTGAGGCTCAGCGCCCAGCGCCGGCACGTTCGCCTCTGGATCAGCGAGCCGCTTGAACCCCTCACCCACAGGCATCAACTCACCTTCGACGTCGGTGAGACCTCTGATGGCCACGATGTAGCGGGTCTGGGACTTCAGCGGCACCATCGGGCGCATCAGCAGCGCTTGGGATTCGGGGCCTAAGCCCTCTGCCGTGGCCCGCGGATCGAGCTCGGCGAAGTGCGGTACGGGGGCGCCGGTGTCGGCTTCGAAGATCAAAGTGGGGCTATCGCCTCCGAGCGTGCGGCCAATGTCGTCGTCGTGAAAGACAATCGCCTCTGGGTCCACGGCCCGAGGCCACACGGTGATGATGGGGCCATTGGGCGAGAAGCCGTCGATCGCGCGCCGACGGTCGAAGTCGCCGAGGGTACCGTCGTCGGTGACGAGGGTGGCCTCGTCGGAGATGCGGATCTCTCCACCTGTCTCTGTGACCTGCCGCCAGTGATCTGAGGGCCACGGCAACAGGCAATGATGCTCGGGGGCCAGCGGGTTGCATCCTTCGGGTGGAGCCCAATCGTCCGGGGGGCTGGCGTCGGACTCTCCAGGTGCAGCCGCGTCCGTCGTGGGGCGTGCGACATCACCCTCTGAGTCCCCATCACAGCCCCACAAGGCGCCGAGGGCGATCGCAAAAGACCCCCATGTCATGGCGCGCCCAATCACGCGGTGCATTTCGGTTGTCAGCATTTGTCCTCCACAGGCGAACACCTACACGTGGCCTGCTCGCCACACATCGCCCTTTTGCGGATGCATCTGGAGTCGTGCCATGTCTACACGCCGCCCACCCTCACTCACTCTCGCAGTGTCAGTGGCTTCGTTCTGCTTCTTACTTACACCACTGAGCTCGATAATTTCGCCTGCTCACGCACACGAGCCCTGGCTTCACAACACCACCAACAACAACGCCTGCCCAGCAGGGGCCCGCTGGGCCACAGATCCTGTCGTGCGCCTCGACCCCCACTCACTCGACGCCCTCGGCGTCACGTTGCATAACCGCGTCATCTTCGAGCGATCTCTCAACTTCGCCATGGACGCCATCAACGACACGGTAGGCAGCGCACTTCACCTGAGACGAGGCGCAGACACCACGACGCGCATCAGAGGTGGCTCGAGCAGCAACACGTGGACCCGCCGCAGCTATGAGGGGCTCTCGAACACCATCGTCGTTCAATTCGAGTCGGGAGATCTCCTCTCAGAAGGATCTGGAGGACAAGCGCTCCTGAAGATCGCCGATTGCGAGATTCGCCGTGTACTGGTGCGGCTGAACGCGGACACCCTTTCGGCGAGCTCGGCCCCCATCGATGAAGATCGGATGCGGCATCTGCTGTTGCACGAGATGACCCACGCCACAGGTCTTCGACACCCCCACGAGTACTCCATCCTCAACTACTCTTCTCAGATCGACGCACGCTTCGAAATGCGCGATGGCGAGTGGGTGCCTGTGCTCCTCCCGGACGACCGCGGGGGCTTACGGTACCTCTACCCCGCCGCAGGAGAAGAGACAGATGTGGCGATTCATGTGACGACTGTTGGTGAAGAGCGTCATGGGGATGGCCGATATGATGCCTACTTCACTCAGGATACATGCCATCCGAGCATCGATGCTGGCTACTCAGTGCCAGAGCTGTCGATTCTGGCGCCGTTGTGTGGTGACCCAACGTGGACCCACGACGATCTCATGGGCGGGCCCAGCGCACTGGCGAGAGGAGACTTTAAGGTGTGCCCTGGTGACGAGGTCGACATGGGGCTCATGTTGGCCAACCATGGCACGGGCCGAACGCGGGTGAAACTCTCCACGTGGTTCTCGCAGTCTCTCGAGATGAACCTCGAGGCTCTCCTCGAAGGCCACACCTTCACCTCAGCGAACGTGTCCCCCTCGATCCTACAGCTCTCTGCAGACGACGACAGCCGCGGACGCGAAGGCAGCGTGGCGCTGATGTTCCGTGTCACAGTGCCCAACCTGGCCCCAGGCAGCTATCACATCTTCGCCACCGCGAGCACGCACCTCGACGACGGCCCCCCTGAGCATGAGCTCGACAACAACCACCGCCGAGTGACCGGGCGTTACCCGCTCATCGTTGGTGATGTCCGCACATGTGGTCCAGGTTGGGTACCGGGCACGATCGGCGGGGGGCTCTGAAGCATTCGTCGCCAGCCTGCCCTCGAAGCCAAGTTCCACAAAGTCACCACTGAAAACTCCAACCTGATCTGCTACAACCTCAGGCCCTCAAATTTCGAGGCCAGCGAGCGACATGTCAGATCTCAACCCCGAAGAGCAGACCATCATCAACGAAGAGGTGGAGATTCTGGGCCGTGTACGGACCCAGATGATCGACCACGTGATGGCCAATGTGCCCCGCGTCAACTACGACGAGGAGCTGGTGCGTCTGCGTGACCAGATCGGCGAGGAGCGTGCGGAAGATCACGCCATGCTCGTAGAGCACATGACCCGTCTGGCCTCGCTGCGCTCGATCCGCGGCAAGGGCACCAGCCTGCCGCCTGATCCGCAGAACCCGTACTTCGCCCACCTGCGTTTGCGGGAAGGTGAGCAGGTCCGCGACGTGCTCATCGGCCGCCGGTCCTTCATCGACACCGGCAACGCGATCCACGTGGTGGACTGGCGCAACTCGCCCATCAGCCGCATCTACTACCGCTACGAAGAGGGCGACGAGTACGAAGAGAGCTTCGCCGGCCGCCTGAAGAACGGCGTGGTGGAGCTGCGGCGCACGGTGACCATCGCCGAGGGCGAGCTGGTCCGGGTCCGGGCCGGAGAAGAAGTCCTCGTGTTCCGCGGGGGCGAGTGGCAGCGCATGAGCGCCGATCAGCGCCAGCTCTCCGGCGGCGCTGGGGCAGCCATCCGGGCCCCCTCGGAGCGCCTCGGTCGCTCGGAGAAGGATCAGCGCCTGCCGGAGATCACCGCCCTCATCGATCCGCAGCAGTTCGACGCCATCGCCGGCGAGCGCTCTGGTGTGGTCATCATCCGCGGCGGCGCCGGGACCGGTAAGACCACCATCGCCCTGCACCGTGCGGCGTTCCTGCACTTCCGAGATCCACAGCGCTTCGCGCCGAAGCGCATGCTGGTCATCACCCCCGGCGACGCCCTGGCCCGCTACGTGGCTCGGGTGCTGCCGGCCCTCGACGTGGGCGGGGTGCCGATCCGCACGTTCCCCCGGTGGGCCCACGAGACCCTCAAGCGGGTGATCCCCGAGTACCGCAAGCGCAAGCTCACCGAAGACACCCCCCTCGGAGCCCGGCGCCTGAAGCGCCACCCGCTCATGCTCAAGCTGCTCGCCGAAGAGGTGCAGCTCGAGGGCCGGGTCTTCGACGCTCTCTTTGAAGAGGCTGGCGGCGAGATCGCCCTCAAGGCCTGGGTCTCTCGGCGAAATGTGCCCACTGAGCGCCGCATCAAGGGTGTGAGCCGCTGGCTCGACGGCCCCGGCCGCAAGCTGCTCGACGTGGAGACTCGCAAGCGCGTACGCAAGGTCCTCGACGAGGCCCGCGAGGAGCTGCTCGACCCGGCGGAGACCTGGGCCAACCTGCTCACTGATCGCCACCGCATCACCAAGGCTCTCACCGACGCCGGTGAGTCGTTCCTGAGCTGGGAGGTCGATCAACTGGTAGACACAGTGAGCCGTCAGGCCGACGAGCCCATCGATCGCAGCGATCTCGATCCGCACCTGCGCTCGGGGGTCGACGGCCGCTCCATCGACGAAGGCGAGATCCAGAGCCGCCTCGATGTGGACGATCTGACGATCCTGTTGCGTCTGGTTCAGCTCAAACGCGGCCGCCTGCAGCCCCCACAGGGCGGCGCGGTGACCTACGAGCACCTCGTGGTGGACGAAGCCCAGGATCTGACCCCGCTGGCCCTGAAGGTGCTGCTCGACGCCGCCAACAGCCCCGACTCGCCGGTGACCCTCGCCGGCGACACCGCCCAGAAGATCAGGTTCGACAACGGCTTCGACGAGTGGGAGCAGCTCATCGACGATCTACGCCTGCGGGCCACGATCCTGCCGCCGCTGGCGGTGAGCTACCGCTCCACGAGCCAGGTCATGGCCCTCGCCCGCCACGTGCTGGGCGATCTGGCCCCCCACGAGCCTGCCCGGGACGCCCGCAACGGCGCCCCCGTGGAGATGTTCCGGTTCCACGAGACCGGTGAAGCGGTGGCGTTCCTCGCCGACTCGCTCAAGAGCCTCATGGCCCGGGAGCGTACGGCGAGCGTGGCCCTGGTGTCGCGCACGTCAGAGGTGGCCGACCTCTACTTCAACGGCCTGCAGCGGGCCGAGGTGCCCTACTTGCGGCGCATCCACAAGCAGAACTTCGACTTCTCCGCGGGCATCGACGTCACCGACGTGTTCCAGATCAAGGGTCTCGAGTACGACTACATCGTGCTGCTCGAGGTCACCGAGGAGCAGTACCCCAACACCACCGAGTCCAGGCATCTGCTGCATGTGGCGGCCACCCGCGCCGCCCACCAGCTCTGGCTGCTCGCCTCGGGGGTGCCCAGCAGTCTGCTCCCCGACGAGATGCGGACCTGAACTGCATTCCTGACGCATTTTGAGTCAATTCGGCCTTGGGATTCAGGCCCAATCCCCAAGGTCGTTCCTCTCGACACCAGAGTTGATATGCTGTTCTGGCCATGCATGCATCTATTCCGCCCCCGCTGGTCGAGCCCGTTCCGCCCTTCACAGTCATGATCGTCGACGACGATCCGGTCGATGCGGCTCAGATCGCCCGCCTGCTCAATCGGTGCGAGCCGCCGCCGAGCACGCTCATCGAGCATCACGATCCGCAGCACGCCCTCAAACGCCTGGTGCCCGAAGCCCCTGATGTGGTCTTCGTCGACCAAATGCTCGGTGGAGAGCGGGGCCTCGACGTCATTCAGGCCATGCGCACGACCTGGCCCCGGGCAGAGTACGTACTGCTCACGGGGATGGGGGACGAGGCCATCGCCGCAGCCTCTCTGCGCATGGGGGTCAGCGACTACCTGAGCAAGAACGGCCTGACCACACACATCCTCGAGCGCAGCCTGCGTTACCTGCGCACGCGGCGCATCGTACGCCTCGCTAAAGAGGCCTCGGCCCAACAGCTGCACACGATCTTCAACGCGAGCGCCGATCTGCTCGCGGTCCTCGATCCGCTCACGGGCACGGTCATCGAGGTGAACGAGGCGGGCAGACGCCTGCTCGGTCACGCCATCGAAGATCTCAAAGGCAAGCCCCTGGCCCCTCTGTTGCCAGAGGCCCACTGGCGGCGATTGAGCGCTCAGGTCACCTCTGCTCAGAGAGAGCCTTCACCCATTCTCAGGGTGCAGATCAGGCGCGCCGACAATACCCTGTGTCCCATGGACGCCTCGGTGACCCAGATCCCCTGGCAGCCGCCCCACGGCACGGCAAGCCTGCTCACGCTCCGAGACGCCTCCCCGCACCTCGAGGTCGCCACGGTAAGCGGGCAGCTCGGGGCCCTCGTCGAGCACGCGCCCATGGCGGTGATCTCCTCTACACCTGATGGTCAGATCACCGCCTGGAACTCTGCAGCAAAGGCCCTCTATGGCCACAGCGCCGAGCAGATTCTGGGATCATCCATCTTGTCCTTGGGCACGCCAGACCACCTGGAGACGTTGCGGGCGCTGTATGACCGGGCCGCCGCAGGCGCGGTGATCTCGAAGACCTTGTCCGTGCATCGACACAGCACAGGTGATCCCATCCCGGTTCAGCTGACGATCACGGCGGTCAGAGAGGGCCGTACAGTCCACGGCTTGTCCACGGTGGTCGAAGATCTACGCCCTCTGCGCACGGCAGAGGCCCGCATAGAAGCCCTCACCGCCGATCTCGATCGCCTCAACACGGCGATGAAGGCCATGCAGGGCCCCGCTCAGCAAGTCATCGACACCTTCTCCGACTCTCTGGAGACCGAGCTGGTGAGCAAGCGGGTACTGGAGCACCAGCTCAAGACGGCCCGTGGCGAGGCGGAGGCCAGCCGGGAGACGCTCAGCGCGGTGACGATCGAGCTCGAGCAGGCCCGACGCCGCAACGCAGAGCTGGTGCGCCGCCTGGAGCGTCTGATCGACGATCAAGGGCAACCCCAGGCCGTGAGCGCGGTGCTGCCCCACGCAGCGATCCTCATCGAGCCCCCGGGCAACCCCCGTGTGCAGCGCACGCTCGCCCTCACCCGCCTGGGCGTTCAGACCAGCGCGGTGAACACGCCGAAGCAGGCCCTGAGCCACACACAACACGAAGAGCCAGGGGTGATCCTGGTGGTGGCCAACGGGGTGCCAGATCACGGCGTGGTCTCGTGGGTAGGTCGCCTGAAGCGCGACATGCGCACGGCAGAGATCCCCATGGTGGTGTTGCTCGACGGTGAGAACGAGACGCTCAGGGAGCAGGTGCTCGAGGCGGGCACGGAGGCGACGCTGGCCCTCGACGCACCGATCGAGTCGCTGGCTTCATTGCTGGGTACGCTCGTGACCTGAGAATCAGGTCAAATACTCGTCGGGCACCGGCAGCCCCTGACTGCGGAAGAAGGTCAGCTGGTCGAAGTAGCCACGCTGAAACACGATCAGGCCCTCGCGCACCTGGAAGAACCCGCACCCACGCAGCCCCTGAGGATCCCGCCACTCCATGATGGCCCACTCGCCGTCTTCGAAGAGATTCTCCACGATGCAGGTCATCTCGGCTCGCCCCATCTCGATCTCGAAGAGCCGCTGAATCGCCTCGCGGCCCACGAGGGGCTCGGTGACCACCTGATGGTTGATCGCCTCTTCGGCATACAAGGCTGACAGCCCATCTACATCGCCGGCGTTGAACCGAGCCACCCACGTTTGCACCACCTGCTTCGGACTCATCGTCATGACACATCTCCCACGGACCACGCCCACCCCTCGGCGAGCATATCGAGTCGTTGATACTGCCGGCGTCGCTTCAACGACTTGAGCACGCGATAGAACAGGTTGCGCTTCTTGCGCACCGAGACCTTCAAATCAGGCTGTACCGCCAGCGCAGGGTCGAGACCATCATCTCGAAGGCCCAACAGATCCACCGCGTGAAACTCCAGCGTCAGGTGCTCGGGCCCACCCACATCAGCGGCGGCCACCACGGCATCGCTCATGCGCCCCATCGCCGTAAACGCCGTACCGATGAGGGGCACCCCGCCAAAAACGCTGATGGGGCATTGCACCAACCCACCCACCCCACGCCGGTGGGGCTCTTCGGGGTGCATCACATAGGGCACCCGAGGCGACAGCAGCACCTTGGGATCACCCAACACGCTCCGGCTCCGGCGACCCCTCAGCGCCATCAGACCCATCACCGCGGCCTTGGCAGAGTAATAAGGCACACAGGGAAACACGCTCGAATCATAGCGGTGCCCCGTAGCACGCACGTCGAGGGCCAGCTCGGGCGTCGTGTTGTACCCCGGCGAGCGAAAACCCGTCACCAGCACCCCGGCAGCCTCTTCGAGACGCCTGCGCCCTTCAGCGACCTCAGCCTTGCGGGTCTCGGCATCAAGGCGGGTCAGATCATACGGATGACGCCAGGAGTGGTTCCCAATCTCATGACCTGCGGCCACCATGGCCTGCAGCCACTGCCGGTTCTCCTCGAGGTCGAGATCTTCCGCGACGCAGTAAAACGTCGCAGGCACCCCCAACTCGGCGAAGAGCTCCAGGAATCGGGGCACACCGACGGTCCAAGCGGCGTTGGAGGCCGAGGCGTCATCGAGACCATGGATGCGGTAATAGTGGTGCAGGCTGTCGACGTCGACGCCGACGCTTACGGTTTTCATGGGGTGAAACTCTCCTGATTGGAAAGAGAGTTTTCGGGCACGGGCACGGGCACGGGCACGGGCACGAGTTGATTCGCATGTTGACCCGTGGCCCTGCATGACTCCGCTCGTGGGTCTTTGACGATGGATGCTCTACTCGGCCCCAGCAACTTTCCAGACGGCTTGGGCCTCCATACGTCCCAAGACCTGAGAGTTCAGGTCACTCTGGAACGCATTCAGCCTCAGTCGCAGCCTTCGTCCTGAGTCATGTATGGCCACGGGTCAACATGCGAATCAACTCGTGCCCGTGCCCGTGCTCGTGCCCGTGCCCGAAGACTCTCTCGCGAGCGAAGCGAGGCCCGGGCCTCCCCCTTCAAGCTCACTTCAAATCGCGACCGAGGCGAATGATCATGGTCAACCGCACCATGTTCCGCAGCACATTGGGCACCCGACGGAACAGGTGCACCGAGGGGGGCCGCTTCTCCATGAGCCGCACCGGGATCTCCACCCAGCGACGCTCTGCCCGATGGGTACGCACCACGAACTCGCTGGCGAACATGTCTTTGTCGACGACACAGGCATCGACGATGTCGAGCAGGTCTTCCCGACGGAACGCCTTGAGGCCGTGAGTGTCGGTGCCCTTGAAGCCCACCGAGACCCGGAGCATGCCGTTGAGCACCTGGGTGGCCGCTCGGCGGTACATCGGACGCTGATCAGAAGAGCCCTTCACCCGCTTGCTGCCCACCACCAGCTGGAAGCCCTCGTCTTTGATCTTCCCCAGGGCCCGCTCGTAGAAGTCGACGTCACACAGGTCGATCTCGTCACAGATGACGATCTCACCCCGGGCCTGTTGGATGCCCTCCTTGAGGGCCTTGCCGTAGTTGGGCTCGCCGATGGAGAGCACCCGCACCTGCGGGTGGCGCTCAGCGTAGTCTTCGGCGATGGGCACCGTCTGATCGACGCTGCCGTTCTCCGCCACGATGATCTCGAAGGTGAAGTCCACCCCGGAGAGCTTGTCGAGCAGATCGGAGAGCGAGGCCGAGATGATGCCCTCTTCGTTGTAGACCGGGATCACGATGGAGACGTCGGGGCGCAGCCGATCGGGATCAATCTCGAGGATGTTGTCGGGATCGTGGGTGCCGGTCATGGAGGCGTTGCCTTTGTGCGAAGACATGTGCAGGTCTCGTGTCTGAATGGATCGATTCCGGATTGATCTAGATGCTCGAAGCGCCGTTCTGGTCGGCCAGCAGCTGCTCTGCAGCGGCGCGGCCGTCGATCATGGCGTCTTCCATGGAGCAGTACTTCCACTCGCCATAGCGCCCGATGCTCAACGTGCCCGTCTCGTGCAGCCAGCTGTGAATCGTCTCTCGGGCGCCGTGATAGGCGTGATCGTAGACCACATAGGCGCAGCCGATGTGCCGGGGCCACATAAACTCGATCTGATCCACGCTGTCGATGAGCTGCATGGCCACGAGGCCCTCAGCCACGCGATCGGCGAGCTGCTCCAGGGGGGTTTCTCGATCGGCCATCTCCACATACAGAGAGTGGCAGCCCTCAGGGGCCATCTCGGGGATGGCGTTGGTGAACACCCCCACCCGATACATGGGCCACTCGTGCTCGGGCACGTAGATCCAGTGATCAGGCTGCTTCACCGGGCCCTTGATGCCCACGTTGAAGTAGGGCGTCGCCGTCCAGCGCAGCTGATGTCGGGCATCGACGACGGCCTGGGGAGCCACAGGCGTGAGCTGGTCGATCAGATAGGGCAGCGGCATGCTGCTCACCAACCGCTCGAATTTGATCTGCCGCCCGTCGGTGAAGGTGGCGATCTTCTCTGTGAGATCGACGTGCTTCACCGTGGTGTTCAGGGAAATGTGCTCGTGGCCCACGGCGTCGGCGAGGGCGTCGGAGAGCGAGTGGATGCCGCCGGCCTTCGGGTAGATGAAGGAGGCGTTGTAGCCCATGCCCTCGCGGTTCATGCCCACAGCGCCGGCGACGATGTCGCTCAGTCGCGGCCGAGGCACGAAGCGCTGGCACCACCGGCTGGTGATCTCCGTGGCGGGCACACCCCAGAGCTTGGCGTTGTAGGGCACCATGAAGTGCTTGGCGATGCCCTCGCCGAAGTAGAACTTGATCCAGTCGGCGAAGTTCTCGGGCTCGTCGGCCTCTTCGATGTGATCGGGCAGGCTGCGATCAGCCTCGATGGCCCCCATCAAGCACTCGTGCACCACATCGGGGGGCAGGCCGTGAATGTTGGCCTGGTATGGATAGAGCGTATACACCCCGTGAGACCAGATGCGGCTGATGCGCTGCACACGGGTGAAGTGATCTTCTCCGAGCAGCCGATACACCAACTGCTGGATGCCCGCGTCTCTCAAGTGCAGCCAGTGACCGGTGATGTCGAAGGCATACCCGTCACGATGCTCGGTGAGGGCTTTGCCGCCCACCACGTCGCCGGACTCGACGATGTGAAAGTCACGGCGACCTTCGAGATGCAACGCAGTGGAAAGCCCCGCGAGGCCCGCGCCGATGATGAGGATCTCGGTGGATTGTGGGGTCTGCACCACAGGGACTCCCGGGAAGCCAGATGGCAAAAAGGAATCGGATGCTAATCAAATCACCGAGCTGAAACAACAGAGGGCTATACTCTCGACCATGTCGAACACCCCCCCATCCGGAGCGCGAGGCGCAGACCTCCCCTCTGGCGATGCCTCAGAGGGCCCCACGCCCTTCGGGCCATATATGTTGATGGAGCGCATCGGCCTTGGGGGCATGGCCGAGATCTGGCGCGCCCGGAAGTACGGCGCGGCGGGGTTCGAGCGTCCGCTGGTGGTGAAGAAGCTGCTCAAGCGGCTCGCCCACACGCCCAGCTTCATCCGCATGTTCATCGACGAGGCCAAGCTCGCAGTGAGCTTGCAGCACCCCAATGTGGTGCACGTGTACGATCTCGGCGAGGTGGATCACACATACTTCATCGCCATGGAGTACGTGAGCGGCCGCGACCTGCTCAATCTGCTCGTACGCAGCACCCGACAGCGCACTCGGATCCCCGTTCATCTGGCGGTGCACATCGCCGCCGAGGTGCTCAAGGCCCTCGACGCCGCCCACAACGCCGTCGATCGTCGGGGCAACCCCCTGCGCATCATCCATCGCGACGTGAGCCCTTCGAATGTACTGCTGGGCTACACAGGTGTGGTGAAGCTGAGCGACTTCGGGGTGGCCCGGGCCCTCGAAGCCCACCCTTCCATGGCCCCTGCCCCCGATCAGCGCGTTCGGGGCAAGCTGGGGTACATGAGCCCCGAGCAGGCCGCCCGCAAGACCCTCGATCCACGTTCTGATCTCTTCTGCGTCGCGATTTTGCTCTACGAGATGCTCGCCATGAACCGCCTCTTCAGGGGTGCAGATGACGAGGTCGTGCGCCAGAATATCGAGATCTGCGACATCGAGCCGGCCATCAGAGCGCTGCCCAGTGACGTACCCGATGCCCTCAAAGTGATTTTGAGGCAGGCCCTGCAGCGGGATCCCGACGATCGCTACCCCACGGCCATCGCCTTTCTCGACGCCCTGCTCGATCACCAGTTCCGCAGCGGTCACCGTGTGGGCTCGGGTGACGTCGCGGCGCTGATGGATCTGCTCTTCGGCGACGAGCTCGCCGCGGAGCGGGCTCGGCAAGACACCCTCGACGATCTGCTGCTCGAGCGTTTTGGTGGGCCGCCGTCTCACAAACCCACCACCAGCCAGGAGATGCCTGCGCTGCAGCCGAACGCCACCCCCACCCACTCGCTCCCTGGGGAGCCGCCCGTGTTCTCGGGGAGCTTCGACCGCGTCGACGTGCCCCGCATGCTCTACCGGTACAGCGTCGCCGGGCTCACCGGGCGCCTGCGCCTGCTCTCTCGGGGCGGCTATCAAGATGTGTACTGGCACCGTGGTCGCCCGGAGCATGTCGCCGGCGGCGGCCCGGAGAGTCGGCTTGGGGCGCTGTTGCAGCAAAACCGCGTCGTCGACTCGAAGACGCTCCAGGCGGCCACGGCTATGGCCCGTCGAGAGGGCCTGCGTCTCGGCGACGCCCTGCTCCGCCTCGGGCGGATCCCACCAGAGAGCCTCTACCCTGCGCTGCAATCACAGGCGCGGTGGCGGCTGCTCAACCTCTTCACATGGTCCAAGGGCCGTTATGCCTTCTTTCGGGATGATCGCCCCGAGGGGCCCATCGTGCCCCTCGACATGGACCCCTGGGCGTTGATCGCCGACGGAATTCGCCATCGCATTGACCTGGGCGTCGTCAAGGGTTACCTCGAAAAACACAACGGCTCCATGCTGGTTCGGTGTCAGCATCATGCCCTGAGCATCGACGATGTGCCCCTGAGCGACGCTCAGCGACGCATCTGGTCGGCGATTCGCCCAGAAGGGCCGCTGACACTTCAGCTCCAGTGGGCGGTGCAGGCAGCCGAGGGAGATGAGAGAGAAGCGTTGCGCACTGTGTTTCTCATGGAGCGCCTCGACTTCGCATTACTCCTCTCTTCTTGACAGATCGCTCCATTATGCGGTCGTTGGGTGGTGCAGACACGGACAGCAACCCTCTGGAACCCAGGAGCGACCCCAAATGGGCCATACCATCGACTTCTTCGCGTTGCCGCCAGGCCAGATCGCCAAGGTCCGTCATGCGGAAGGTCTCGAAGGGTTGCAGCGCCGCCTCAAAGAGCATGGCCAGATGCTCACCAGCCTCAGCCTCGAGTGTGAGCCGGTGAAGGCGTTCAAAGCCCTGGAGAAGCTGCTCGAGACCCCCCTCGTCTGCCTGCTCGGCGCCGAGGTGGGCCCCCTCGATGGTCGAAAGACTGATCCAAAAGCAGGTTTGATGGGTGCTGATGACGTCTCCGACACAGTGGACTGTTTCGAGGGGCTCTCCGAGGCGCTGCACATCGATCTCGAAGAAGCAGACGAAGACGACGACTCTGAACTCTTCGACCTGCGCAGTCTCGCAGAAGAGACCGCGGATGGCATCGACATGGCATTCGACGACTTCGAAACCTTCGTCGATGAGCTCTTCGAGACCCTGAAGGTGGCCCTCGACAAAGAAAGGGCCGTGGTGACCCTGGTATCGAGCGCCTGAGCACGACACACAGAGCGCTCGCACAGCCAGGGCCTGCCCGAGAAGACGACCAGCGAGACTACAGCCCGCCTCTCGAATCTCCGACCCTTGAACCTCCGGCCCTTGAATCTCACAGACGCTTCGGGCGTCATGGGCCCGTCTGCCCACACATGTGGGCGCTCACTCTGCATTGACTACGGGCCGGGGAGGCCCTGTGGAGGTGGTCATGACCAAGGCTTCTTCTCGCTCTGGCGCCTTACGATTCGCGATGGCGCTGGGCCTCGCCGGAGGGCTGCTCACTCAGAGCGCGTGCAAGAACATCACTGAGGGTCAGGCAGCGCCAGGCGCTGTCGGTGCCGCCTGCGCCGAAGCCGGCGACTGCGATCAGGTCGACGGCACGCCCACCTGTCTCAAGATGCCCGACGGGTACTGCTCCACCGACTGCTCCGGGGGTGGCCTCTTCGACTGCGACACCGAGTCGATCTGTGATCAGCTCGGCGATCAGGCGTTCTTCTGCCTCGACGGCTGCCTCACCGACAACGGCAGCGGCGACTGCCGCGACGACTACCGCTGCAGCGCGCGCCCTGAGGTGAGCAACTTCGACGGCCGCGAGGTGGGCGTGTGCGTGCCTACGTGTCAGAGCAACGGCGACTGCGAGGCCGGCCGCCGATGTGACACCAACACCGGCAACTGTGTGCAGCGCGGCCAGGTGGCCACCGGCGGAGCTTGCAGCAACAACAACAGCTGCAACGGCGGCCTGTGCATCACCGCCGACACCTTCCGCGACGGCTACTGCTCTGCCCGTTGTGGCAGCCAGTTCGAGGGCTGCGAGCCCGGCAGCCAGTGCGCCGAGCTCTTCGGTGAGTCGGTCTGCCTCAACAGCTGCGGCAACGACAGTGACTGCCGACAGGGCGAAGGCTACAAGTGCCGCCAGATCGGCACCCGCAAGAACCAGGATGGCGATGACGTCGCCGTGCGGGTCTGCGTGCCCCGCTGCCAGAGCAACGACGAGTGTGAAGATGGCAGCCACTGCGACATCGACTCGGGTGACTGCCTCGAAGGCGTCGCTGATCCGAACCCCCTCGGGGCCTTCTGCGACGGCGACGGCGACTGCGAGAGCGGTGCGTGCATCACCGACGCCGCCTGGCCTCGGGGCTACTGCACCTCTGACTGTGGCGACTGCGACGGCGTCTGTGGCAGCGCCCCTGGTGGCGACGCCTGCCTCGTGGCCTGTGACGGCGATCTCGACTGTCGCCCGGGCTACGTCTGCTCAGGTGGTGGCTGCACCGCCCCCTGCGCCGGCGACGCAGACTGCGGCGACGGCCTGCGGTGCAACCGGTCTTCCGGCCAGTGCGTGGTGCCCTCCGAGGCAGGCTCGGAGCAGCAGATCGTAGACATCGCCTCGGGCGTATCGGTGAGCGGCCAGCTGAGCAACACCCTCACCGTCTCGGTGCCCGAAGGCACCCAGGGCTTCTCCATCCTCGCCGACGGCCACGGCAGCGATCTGATGATCATCGGCGAGATGAAGGACCCGAGCGGGCGCACCATTTACGACTTCCAAGACCCCTTCAACAGCGAGGTCCGCTTCTTCCCCAGCGACGACATCATCACCCAGACCGTGCCCACGAGCCCCCGCTCGGCGCCGGTGGCCGGTGACTACACCTTCCGCCTGATCAAGGACGGCGGCAGCGCCAACATCGACGTGCGGGCCCTCATCAAGACCGCCGACGGCGATCTCGACGCCGCCACCGTAGATGTGAACTTCGTCTTCGCCCGCCTCAGCGGCGGCCTGAACGCCGACACCGCCGAGTCCGATACCGCCTTCCAGTCGGCGGTGACCGACATGAAGTCCCTGCTCGGTGCCCGGGGCATCACCGTGGGCGACGTGTCGTACTGCAACCTGAGCGGCAGCGATCTCGACACCTTCTCTGTTGTGGACTCGGTGGACGGCCCGAGCTCGGAGCTGGGGCGCATGTTCGCCAAGTCCGGCGACGTCGACGCCCTGGGCTGCAAGGCCGGCGGCCTGAACTTCTTCCTCGTGCAGGAGATCGTCGGCGGCCGCGCGGGCTACATCATCCTCGGCATCGCCGGGGGCATCCCCGGGCCGCCCCCGGGGATCGACGGCACCAGCCACAGCGGCGTGGCGGTCACCATGGCGGGCTACAGCCGGAACACCCGGCAGATCGCTCAGACCATGGCCCACGAGGGGGGCCACTTCCTCGGCTTGTTCCACACCACCGAGGCCGAGGGCACCGCCTTCGACCCCCTCAACGACACCCCAGAGTGTCCCAACAACAACGATCGCAACGGCGACGGCATCGTGGGCTACGACGAGTGCCTCGACGGTGGCGGCGCCCGGAACCTGATGTTCTGGGCCGCCGGCGCCGAGGCGGAAGACGTGAGCAACGATCAGGGCTTTGTGCTGATCCGCAACCCGGGCCTGAAGTGAGGAGGCTGGTGATGAAGAACTTCCTGTCGATGACTGTGTGCGCTGGCGCGCTGCTGTTCGCTGGCCAGGCCTTCGCTCAAGGTGTCAGCGGCACCCCCGCTGTGGGTGAGCCCGTGAGCACGGGCCCCGTGAGCGGTATGCCTCACGCCCACGCCCCCCGTGGCGCGCTGCCCGCTGCGACCCCCCGTGGCCCTGAGGTCGCCCAGAAGGCCCTCGAGAGCTGGTTCAGGGGCTTCGAGTTCGTGCCCACCGCCGCCCACTTTGCCCAGTTGGGGCCCGATCTCGAGCCCGCGCTGCTCACCATCGCCCGGAACCACGACGACATGCGGGTCCGGGCCCGGGCCATCTCCTCGATGGTCTACGCCCCCACCCCGACGGTGAAGCGGTTCCTCGTCGAGTTGTCCACCGACGCCAGCGCAGTGTCGCTCGAGCGCCGTAAGGCGGTGCTCGTGCTCGCCGATCTGTATGGCGCCGAGGTCCTCGACACGATGGTGAAGGTGTACGATTCGGCTCCCACCGACGCCCCGCTCCGGGAGGCCTGCGCCCGAGGATTCCGCGCCGCTGGTGAGGCGGGCATGCCCATCCGCCAGCAGATGCTGGGCCGCGAGACCGTGGCCTCGGTGAAGGCCCTGCTCAACGTCGACAAGCAGCTCCAGTAAGGCCGGAACAGTAAAGCCAGAACAGTGAGACAAGGCATGATGCGCACATTCGGGTATGCAGTGGTGGCGGTGTTGATCACCGCTGGCGTCAGTCAAGCGGTGCCCACGACCCCCAAGATCCCCGAGGCCAGTCCGAAGATCACCAAAGCCACCCATGGCTGGCGCATCGTCGAGCTGCACCAGTCGGCCTGCATGATCAAAGAGGCTGAGCACGAGCCATTGACCTACAACACACAGTCACCTGCCGACTGCACGCGCATCAACCGCGCCTCTGCGGAGCTGCGGGCCGAGAGCATGCGCCTGCTGCGACTACCAGCGGGTAACTATGTGTTCCGGGTGTTCAACGATGCAGTGCCCTACCCTGTGGGCTTCCAGCTCAAGGGGGCACAGGATCAAGGCTTGCCCACGGTGAAGGGCGGCGACATCAAGCGAGGCATGTCTCGCGATTTTCGGGTCAAGCTCGAGCCCGGTCGCTATGTATATGGGTGTCCGCTCAACCCGACGCCAGACTACCAGCTGATCGTCGAAGAATAGAGGTGAGCACCATGCCGAAGCCCCACGTCGTCATCATCGGAGGGGGCTTCGCAGGCCTCGAAGCAGCCAAAACCCTCAAGAAGGCGCCGGTGAAGGTCACTCTCATCGATCGCCGCAACCACCACCTCTTCCAGCCTCTGCTCTATCAGGTGGCCACCGCGGGCCTCAGCGCCCCGGACATCGCCGCCCCCATCCGCCAGATTCTGCGCAAGCAGAAGAACACCACGGTGCTCCTCGGCGACGTCGATCACATCGACGTAGAGGGCAAACGCGTGTGCATGGGCGACGAGGCCCTCAGCTATGACCACTTGATCCTCGCCGCCGGCGCGGGGAACAACTACTTCGGCAACGACGACTGGGCTCGACACGCACCGGGGCTCAAATCCGTCGAGGAGGCCCTCTACATTCGCCACAAGGTGCTGCAGGCCTACGAGGCCGCGGAGCGCATCGGCGAGCTGAACAGCGCCGCCATCGAGCCCTATCTGACCTTCGTGGTGGTGGGCGGCGGCCCCACGGGCGTCGAGCTCGCCGGTGCCCTCTCGGAGATCGCCCACCACACCCTCGCCCGCGACTTTCGCAACTTCGATCCCAAGGCCGCTCGCATCGTGCTCATCGACGGCGGCGCCCGGGTGCTCTCGGGCATGGATCCCGAGTCGAGCCAGTGGGCCCTCGAGGCCCTCGCCGACAAGGGGGTGGAGGTGGTGCTCCAAAGCCGGGTGACGGCCATCGACGGCGATGGCGTAACCTATGGCGACGGGGTGCGGGTGCCGGCGAAGACCATCATCTGGGCTGCAGGGGTGAAGCCCTCGAGCCTCACTGACTGCATTCCCGGGGAGAAGGTGCGTGGGCATGTGGTGGTGCAACCCGACCTCACGGTGCCCGATCACCCCGAGATCTCGGTGGTGGGCGACGTCATGGCCTTCAAAGAGGGCGACAGCTGGCTGCCGGGGGTGGCTCAGGTGGCACTGCAGAGCGGTCGACAGGCGGCGAAGAACATCGTGCGCCGTATCCAGGGCGAGACCCCGGAGACGTTCAGCTACTTCGACAAGGGCATGATGGCCACCATCGGCCGATCCGCAGCGGTGGTGGAGACCGGTGGCCGCAAGGTCCAGGGGTTCTTCGCCTGGGTCTTGTGGTGGATGGTCCACATCATGTTCCTGGTGGGCTTCAGGAACCGCCTCGCGGTGATGTTCGAATGGGTCTACGCGTATTTTACGTGGAGCCGAGGGGCCCGCGTGATCGTGCGGCCACCTCCGAAAGAGATCTGGCAGGGCGCCGAGACTTCGGAAGAGCCTTCGGCGAGGGAGCAGGCTGGCTGATCACCAGGGGCGCTTCTGCTCGAACTTGATCTGCTTGCACTTGGCGCCGCCCCACTTGGTGCCCTCGCTCTTCACCATGTAGACCACGTTCTTGTTGGGGTTGAAGGTGAAGCTCTGCTTGCACTTCTTCGAGCTGTTGCCGGTGCCTATCTTCTTCGCCGCGCCCTTCCCCTTCTTGATGATGTTCTTGCCGCGCTTCTTACCCGTCTTGCCCGTGGCGATGGTGTACTCGACCTCCATCTTGTAGGTCTCGCCGTTGTCGCCGAAGCCTGGGGCGTTGACCATGAAGACGTGGCCCCACTCCCGGGTGAGGTTCTGCTGGCGGGTCTTTTCGAAGATGGCGTGGCCGTCGCTGCCTCGGGTGATCTTGAGCTTCACCTTGTTCACCACGTAGCCGCCCATGTTGCAGTACGACACCACGATGTCGTCGCCGCTGATGAACCCGTTCTTGAAGTAGCCGCGCACAGCCGAGTGCATGTCCGTGCACTCCCGCTTCTGGTCCTGTTTGAGCCACGACCGCTTCTTGCTCCAGTCTTTGGCGCTGGCGCTGCTGATGCTGACGAGGCTGCCGGCGGTGAAGAGGCACAGGAACAAGGCGAGCTTATGGGTGAGGCGCATGAAAACTCCAACATGGTGTGGTGTGCGGCGGCGGTCGACGATTCAGACCGCCAGCGCATTCATCCAAACGATCGAGATTTTTCGGTGAGGCAAGTTAGAGCATCGGTTTCTTCCGCAACAATGCTCTACGGCCGAAAAACACCGTGAAAGACACTGCCAGGGTTGGCCCCTGCAGGGAGCGGGGTGTACCCCTCTGGCTGATCGATCACGAGGTTGTCCTGGAACGCCTCAGCGCCGCCACGGATGATCAAGAACGCCCCGCTGAGGTTGGTCTCTCGCGTGCCCACCTCGAGAAATCCGTCGAGCACGGTGCTGTCGAAGAAGCGCAGGCAGTGATCGTTCTCCGGGCAGGTGGCGTAGTCACCACCGAGGGCCCTCACTCGGGCGCCGATGACCGGCGCGCCCTGGGCATCGACCACGCGACCCACAAAGGCGCCGCTGGCTTCGAGGGTGCCCCCAGGCAGACCCAGTGCCGTATCCCACTGTGCCTGGAGCGTCTGGGTGTGGGCATAAGCGATGGCAGGCAGCGTCTGACCCGCCACTGGCGCCGCGGGGGCCACCCCGGTCACCGAGCGGGTCCAGTCGTCAGCTCCGCCTTCGGGGTTGTCGTCGGCCACCACCACCAGCTGCTGAGCCGGCCGGGCGGTGATGATCTCGAAGACGCCGCCAGGGCCGATGCCGGTGACGCCCAGGGTGGCATCTTCTGTGGTGCCTCCGGCGACGATCACCAGCGGATCAATGAGGCTCAGCCCCACCGTGACCCCTGCAGGGAGCGCGCAGCCGGTCTCGAAGTCGAGGGCCAGGCCCGCCACACAATACTCGTTGCCCACGAGCGCGCGACTGCAGCCCTGGGGGAACGCCCCTGGATCCTGCAGCGGGGGCGGGCACGCCGGCACCTCGGCGTCGGGCAGGGCCATGTCGGGCTCGGCGTCGGGCATCTCCATGTCGGGCATGGCATCGGCGTTGGGATCAGCATCGGTGAGATCGAGATCGGGCAGATCGAGGTCAGGCACTGGGGGGCCCATATCCATGGCTGAGGGCAGGCACACCCCATCGACCTCTTCGGTGCCCGGCCCGCAGGCCAGGCCACCGAGGGCCGCGTCGGGCACCACGCCGGCGTCGATCTCTTCGGCGACACAGCGGCCCAGCTCATAGCGGGTGCCGGGGCCACAGGCGATGGGGGTGCTGGTGAGGCACTCGTTGCCCTGACGGAACGTACCCGGACCACACTCCACCGACTCACAGCCGGAGCCCGCCATCAACAGGGCCACGGGGATCATCAGCGTCGAGAGGCTCACAAGACCCTCGCGGCTCATTCTGCGCATCAAAACGTCGCTCCATCTTTCGCTGGCACCACGGCGATCTCTCCCCAGATGGGGCCACCCCCGAGGGGGACGAAGGATCCCAGGCGCACGCCTCGGCGAGTGCGCAGCGGGGTCAACGCCTCTTCGCTGCAGCCATCAGGTCCCAGGGCTTCGGGGTTCTCTTCACACAGGGCAGCAGTGGCTTCGAGCCGGCGGTCCTTTTCGGGATCTCGCCCGTCACCGAGCTCGGCGGCGACAGCATACCGGTCTGAGGGGCGATCATCAGAGTCGTCGTCTACTTCGACGCTGATGAAGACCGCCGTGGCGTGGGACACATCGGCGGCCGTGTCGACGCGTACCCCACCCACCAGCGATGCAGAGGCGAGATCGATCAAGTCGAGCTGCCCCACCCGCTGGCCCTCACTGCAGATCGTCTCCTGGTCGAAACCCAGCCGATAGTTCTGCACCACCCTCAGCCCCACAGGCACCAGCGCCTGGGGGGTGTCGCACTCACTCACCGGGTCGAGCACCTTGAAACGTGGCCCGGGCACCACGGCGCCGTTGACCTCGAAGAACAGCTGATAGTGCTCTCCTGGAGCGTTGTCAGGGATCAAGGTGCCGAAGTTCATCTGGATCACCGCCCCGTGAAAGGGTTCGACGCACCCTCCGAGCAGCGCAGTAGATGCGATCAACGCGGCGGGCAGCAATGCTCTGGTCAGACTCGACATGTGCATCAGAACCTCACCACCGCCTGGCCAAAGCCGCTCCACCGAGGCCGCGGCTGTGGGCGCGACTGCACGCGATCGTCGAAGAAGAAGTCGGGATCTTGCACTGTGGCGTTCAGGGCGTTGTAGACGAAGGCCGACAGCTCGAGGCGATCGCCCCACAACCCTGTGGAGCGCAACCCGAGACGCAGCAGCAGATATGGATCGATGCGATCGACCTCGACGTCGACGGCGTCGCTCACCCGCAAGTCCGCGGCACCCACGATGCTCTCCTCGGTGTCGAAGGCCCGGTTGATGTCTTCTTGAGGGCCCACCCAGGTGGCCAGGGCGCTCAGCTGGAGCGCCTCACCGAGCAGATGGGCCTGAGCGCCCCCCATGAAGACCCAGTTGGCGTGGTTGCGCACCGGGCCGGTCTTCGAATCCATCGAGCGCAAGAAGTGGCCGCCGAGCCAGGCCCCGTGGCCGCCCTTCAGATCTGCCCGGGCGAGCCACTCCACCGAGTGGATGCCCCGCTGCCCCGAGTTCACGAAGCGCCCACCGTCATTGCGCACCAGATCGCTCATCACCGTGTAGGCATAGTCAGCCCGCAGATAGAGCCGCTGTATCCGGCCAGCCCCTTCGAAGAGGACCGCGTTGAGCTCGGCCTCGCCGGCCCGTGAGCGCTCCACCTTGAGATCGGGGTTTTCCTGAAAGGCGATGTTGCTCACCGAAGGGGCCACGTTGGTGGACTGAATCTCCGGCGGACGGAAGCCCTCGGCATAGTTCAGCTTCAAGAAGACCTGATCGACGAGGTTCCACACCACCGCCATGCTGCCCAGGGCCACAGTGTCGAAGGTGTCGGAGAACTGCACGCGAAGCCCTGGCTGGAGCGCCAGGCGGCGATCTGCCTTCCACTCGTTGCTCGCGTAAATCGCCCCCACGGTGCGGGTGGTGTCGTCGAGCAGAGCGCTGGTGAAGCGGCAGTCCTCACCGAAGGTCACCGGTGAGACTTCGTTGCCAGCGAGGGCGAGGTAGCTGCCTGGATCGGGGCACCGGGTGGGGCCGAAGATGCCATCTCGGGCGAGTGGGTCTGCGCTGTTGGCGTCGGCGAGCTCAGGGATCACCGCGTTCTGCCGCAATGTGTCGCTGCGCGTCGTGTCCTGCACGCGATCTTGGAACAGCTCCACCCCGAAGATCAGATGGTTGTCGGCGGGCAGGAGCAAATCGGCGTCGAGGTTGAGGCCCGTACGCAGCACGAGACCATCTTGCAGGTTCAGGAACACCCCGTCTTCCAGAGGGGGCAGCGCCGATGACGGCGGAAACGCCCAGAACGGATCTTCGTCGAGACGCCACCGCACCCCGTACACGCGGGCGCTCAGACCCAGATCGCCTTCGAGCAGCCGGTCTCGCCAGCCGAGGCCCACCATCTGCACCGCGTCGTGCCCGCGGGTCTCCACGCTCACGGGGCTCACCTCGCCCGCCTCGTTGGCTCGGGTGCCTTCGAGCAGCGCGCCGCCGGTGGCGAGCTGTCGGTAGTCGCGCTCCCACGTGATCAGGGCGTCGAGAGTGAACTGCTCGAAGAGCCTCAGGTTGAGGGTGCCGCTCACGAAGACGTCGCGGCTGTTGAAGTCGGTGACCCCGGGCTGGGGGTTGTAAAGCGTCGGTCCATCGGGGGCCGGCGCCGGCAACACCCCGAGCACCTTCTGGGCGTCGATCTCGAGCTCCGCCCCCTGGTCGCTGTACACGCTCAGAGAGCCAAAGACCTCGACATCGCCATCGGCGTGGCTGCCGCCGTATGCGGCGCCGATCTTCACCGCGCCCTGGGCACCGGGTCCATGGCCACCACCGACGATGACCTCCAGGCCGTTCAAGTCGGCGGCGTCTTTCAAGATGATGTTCACCACCCCGAGCAGGGCGTTGCTGCCCCAAAGCACCCCACCGGGGCCCGACGTGATCTCGATGCGCTTGATGGCGTCGATGGGGATTTTGCGGTCGAGGGTGACCCCGTTGCGGATCGGCTCGGTGATGTTCACCCCGTTCACCAGGACCAACAGGGTCCGTGGCTGGCCACGGGCGAAGCCTTCTTCGAACCACCCGTTGGAGTCGAGCCGGTTGCCCTCGAAGCCCGGGATGGTCCGGAGCACGTCACCGACGGTACGGTGACCCCACGCTCTGATCTCTTCAGCGGTGACGACGGTGATGATGCCCGGCGCCTCCTGGATGGTGGTTCGGGCGCGGGCGGCTGAGAGCACCACATCGCGGGCGTCGATCTCGAACTCTTCGAGGATCACCCCGCCAGGCTCGCCCTCCCCCCCTTCACCTGATGGCCCCGCCCCGCCAGTGTCTTCCTCGACGAGGGGCTCCATCTCTTCCATCTGGGCCCAGGCATTGCCTGTGAACGCCAAGGAAGAACAGAAGCAAAACAAGCACCATAAGCGTGCACGAATGCTGAAGAAATGAGTGGGTGGATACGCCATCACGGGGACGCTAACGGATGGCGATGTGGGGATACAAGAGCCCTATCTCTTCACCGCGCGGTCGCACGGCGAGGGGGCGCTTTACTTCTTGGCAGGGGCCTTGGCCTTGAGCTTCTCCAGCATGGCCTTTGCCTGCTCGACATGAGGCGCAAGAGTGGCCTGGGCGGCCTTGAGCGCCTTGGCGTATGCCTCTTTGGACTTCGCTGCCTTCAGGCTGGCGTGGGCCTTCTTCAGGGCCTCGACGCGGGCGTCGGTCTTACCGGCCCGCTCGCCCACCTTCTGCAGCTCGGCGATGGCCGCCTCGATGGCCGCAGGCGCCGTACCCTGATCAGGACCAACATTGGCGTAGATGTCCTTACGGATATCGACATCGCACTTCATGATCGAGTTGTAGGTGGCCTGATGAATGCCGTCCTGCTCCAGAGCGGAGGCGGTGCCGACGGACGTCAGGCAGGTGAGTGAGAACGCGAGGATGATGAGCTTCTTCATATGAGGTGGTCCCTCTCGTGATCAAATGACACTGCCGCCCGAAGACGACGCGCGGGGCTCATCATTCACGTTCGACTCAGGGGTTCAAGATGTTGAGGCTCAGCGGCGACGACGCAGAGGCGCGGCGAGGAGGATCAACGCGAGCCAGCCGAGGCTGCTGCGGCTGCCGGTGGAGGCGTCGCAGTTGCAACCGCCATCTTCAGGCGGCACGCCATCGCCACCGTCAGGGCCACCGTCCGGAGGCGGAGGCGTACCCCCCGTGCCGCCGGTCCCGCCGGCACCACCAGAGCCGCCCATGCCACCGGCGCCGCCCATACCGCCAGTGCCACCGGTGCCGCCCATGCCGACGCCACCTTCGCCGCCGGCACCGCCCATGCCACCAGCACCGCCTTCGCCACCACCAATCCATTCGCCGATGCACTGGGCTGCACCATCTTGGATCTCGCAGACGGCGCCAGGGGGACACACGATGTTGAAGCACGGATCATCCACGCACACCCCACCCTCGCAGCGGAGGCCATCGCCACAATCCACCTGATCGCAGCGGTTGGGTGCGCACTCGCCTTCTTCGCAGATCTGACCATCGGGGCATTCGACGTCGGCACACGGATGCGCCACGCACACCCCGTCACGACACTGTTCCCCTGAAGGGCACGCCACAAAGGTGCAGGCGCCCACACAGGCGCCGTCACGGCAGAACTCATCGCCCTCGCAAATGACCCCGTCACAGGGATCCGGCTCACACACCGCCATCACACAGCGCTGACCTGTGGGGCAGCCTGCCTCGTAGCAGTTGTCGGCGACACACTCGCCCTCGGCGCACACCTGACCGCCAGGGCAGTTCACGTCATCACACGGATCGACACAGTCACCACCGCGGCAAATGAAGCCCTCTTCACAGGGGTTGAGCTCGCAGAGCTGCACACAGACACCGTCGCTGCAGACAAAGCCTTCACCGGGGCACTCGTTGTTGATGCACGGGTCGGCGCAGCGGCCGGCAACGCAGGCACCTTCGGGGCACTCCGCCCCTTCATCCGCGGTGCCGTCGCAGTCTTCGTCCACGCCATCACAGGTCTCGGTGGGCACATCACCACAACGACCGCAGGCGTTGCGCAGATCGTTGTCGATGATCCCGTCGCAGTTGTCGTCGTTGCCGTTGCACATCTCCTCGGCGGGATCTTCCGTGGGATCACAGTTCAGAGCGCCGCCCTCGCAGACGAGCACGCCGCTGGCGCACAGACCAGGCTGGCCCGTGGGGCAAGCATCACCGACCCCGGGGACCCCTTCGTCGACGTTGCCGTCACAGTCATTGTCGAGGCCGTCACAGATCTCGTCGCTCGCGGTGATCTCGGGGTTGCAGAAGATGCCCCCGCCCTCGCAGACGGTGGTGCCCTGACCACAGACGCCGGGCTGCTCGGTGTCGCACGCCTCGCCGAGGCCGGGGATGCCCTCGTCGGTGGCACCGTCACAGTCGTTGTCGATGCCGTCGCACATCTCGTCGATGGGATCATTGAGCCCCTGACACTCGATCTGGCCATCGACGCAGGCGGTCACCCCTTGAGAGCAGAAGCCGGGCTGACCGAAGTCACAGGCCTGATCTCCGCCGGGGTTGCCTTCGTCGACGGTGCCATCGCAGTCGTCGTCCTCGCCGTTACAGCGCTCGTCGCCGCTGGGAATGCAGGCACAGACATCACCTGTGCCATCTTCATCTTCGTCGGCCTGATCGGCGTTGGGATGATCGGGGCAGTTGTCGCAGGCATCGCCGACACCATCGCCGTCGCGATCAGCCTGGTCGAGGTTGGGGGTGTTGGGGCAGTTGTCTTCTTCGCACAGGTCGGGCCCGTTGCGTCGCTCGGCCCCATCGTCGTCGGCGTCGACGCAAGCGCCACCGAGGGAGCGCTGCAGCACGAGGGTGGAGAAGGCCACACAAGAGATGCCGCCGTCAGTGCCTGCACCACCCCAGCAGGAGCGGTTGCCACCCGTGGGCCAGTTGCCGTTGCCTTCCTGACGCTCAGTGAGAGACCAGGCGATGTCATAGTACCAGCCCGCTTCTTCTTCCGGGAAGCCGTCATTCGCCGGGTTCCGGGTGCCTCCGATGTCGTCCGCCTCGAGGCCGTTGAAGTTCGGATCAGCGTTCTCGCTCACCTCGAGGCCCTTCGCCACGGCCCACAGGTAATAGTAGTAGCTGTTGTTGCCCCAGTTGGCCTGAGGGGCGTTGATGTGGCCGTCGTAGCGCCAGTTGGCCCGGAGCCACTGCATGGCGCCCTGTACAGCGTTGTCGGCGAGGCCCCGGTTGCCCAGACGGGCCACCCAGAGGGCCGAGGCGGTCATACTGCTGCTGCAGCCCGCCCAACCGCTGGTGCGGTAGTTGTAGCAACCCCCACCGGCGGCATGGAACTGGATGGACTGCCCAGCGTCGTTGAGCATGTTCTGGGGCACCTGCACCACCGCCGAGGCGGAGGAGAGGCCCGCGAGGGCGAACTGGGTGGTGGAGAGATCGTTGTCGGCGCCAGGGCTGTTGTAGTTCCAGCCACCCTGGTTGTTCTGCTGACGCTGCAGGTTGGCCACCCCGTTGGTGAGGGCCTGCGTCACCGTGCGACGGGCGCCGACGTCGTCAGGGCCCCCTGTGGCGAGGTACAGGCCCATAGCCATCATGCTGGCCCCTGCCCGATACACCTGCGCCGTGCTGTTGGCGTTGAAATCGGCGCCGTTGCTCACGTCGATGACGTAGCGCATAGCACGACGGACCAGCGCCTGATCGTCAGGCGACATGCCGTTGTAGCCCACGGGGGGGGCGTTGGGCAGCGGCGACTCGCGCTTCTCGAGGAAGCACAGCGCGGCGAGGCCCGTGGCTTCGCCGCCCATGTCGCCGTTGTTCTCTTGACCGCGCATGTACTGCAGCGCGCTCTCGATGGAGTCGTTCACCCGTTGCCGGAAGGGGCTCACCTGACCCCATGACACGCTGGGCAAAATCGCCATGGACAGAGCCAGGCCCAACAACTGAATACGCCGCATAGATCCCTCTCGATGCAACCAAGCAGAAGGACCATACCGAAAAACTACCTACGAATGCGATTGAGGCGTCTTCTTTGGCTGCCTCAGCCTCGACGACGACGCAACGGGAGCGCGATCAGAATCATCGCCAGCCATCCCAGGTGGCTGTGACCCGAAGCGTCACAGCTGCAACCTCCCCGAGGAGGGACCGCGCTGTCGCCGCCGTCCACACCGAGATCAGGGGTGGGCTCGACGACATCAGCGTACCCCGCAGCACCGCCCCCCCCTCCTGTTGCGCCCATGCCACCCGCGGCATCGCCACCAGCACTCCCCATACCACCAGCGCCCCCTTCTGCAGGCCCACTGATCAGCTGGCCCATACATTGGGCTGTGCCCTCTTTCATTTCACAGACAGCGCCAGGGGGGCACACGATGTTGAAGCACGGATCATCAACGCACGCCCCATCCTCACAGCGAAAGCCAGCATCGCACTCCACCTGCTCACAGAGCGGGTCGACGCACTCACCCCCCTCGCACACCTGACCATCGACACACTCGACGCCAGTGCAGGGGTCAGCCACGCACGCTCCATCACGGCACACCTCCTCCGCCGGGCAAGCCACGGCGTTGCATGCGTCGACACACGCTCCGTCACGACAGAATGCGTTCGCTGCACACACGACGTCGGCACATGGATCAGTCTCACAGGTGGAGGCGACGCATCGTTGTCCCTCAGGGCATCCCACGGCATAGCAATTGTCGTCGACACACTCGCCTCCGGAGCACACCTGACCGCCATCACACGTGACCTCAGCGCACAGATCGACACAGCCCTCCACCCGACATACGAAGCCCGCTTCACAGGGCTCCACCTCGCACAACAACCGGCACAGGCCGTCCATGCAAAGGAAGCCTTCACCGGGACACTCGTTGATCATGCATGGCTCTGCGCAGCGACCGTCGACGCACACACCACTCGGACACTCAGCCCCCTCGTCGACGACACCATCACAGTCTTCGTCGGCGCCATCACAGGCCTCTGCGGGCGGCTCGCCACACTGGCCACAGGCGTTGCGCAGATCATTGTCGATGATCCCGTCGCAGTCATCGTCCAGACCGTTGCATGTTTCTTCCGTGGGGGCATCGTCCGGCCCACACACGAGCTCACCATCTTCGCAGGTGAGTATGCCCATGGCGCACAAACCTGGTTGTCCTGTAGCGCACATATCACCGAGGCCAGCGGCTTCTTCGTCAATGACACCATCACAGTCATCGTCCAGGCCGTTGCACAGCTCTTCCGATGGCGTGCAGGTGCAGGCATCACCGACACCATCAGCGTTTTCGTCGGCCTGATCGACGTTGGGATGATCGGGGCAGTTGTCGCAGGCGTCGCCGACGCCATCGCCGTCGCGATCAGCCTGGTCGAGGTTGGGTATATCGGGGCAATTGTCGCCTTCGCACAGGTTCGTCCCACTGCGGAACTCGGCGCCGTCGTTGTCGACATCGACGCAGGCACCGCCGAGGGAGCGCTGCAGCACGAGAGTGGAGAAAGCCACACAGGACATGCCCGCGTCTGTGCCCGCGGCACCCCAACAGGACCGGTTGCCGCCCGTGGGCCAGCTGCCGTTGTTGCCCTGACGCTCGGTGAGAGACCAAGCGATGTCGTAATACCAGCCCGCTTCTTCTGCCGGGAAACCATCGTCCGTGGGGCTCCGTGTACCCCCGATGTCGCCAGACTCCACGCCATCGAAGGCTGGATCCGCGCTCTCCCCCACCTCAAGGCCTTTGGCCATGGCCCAGAGGTAGTAGTAGTAGCTGTCGTTGGCCCAGTCTTCGTCCATGCTGGGGATGTGGCCGTCGTATCGCCAGTTGGCCTGCAACCACCGCATGATCCCCTGCACATCTGCCTCACCCACGTCGCGACTGCCCATCCGAGCCACCCAGAGGGCTGAGGCGGTCATGCTGCTGCTGCAGTCGGACCACCACGCCGCGGTGCGGTACCGGTAACAGCCGTTCTCTTCGTGGTGCAGCTCGATGGCCTGCCCGGCGGACTCGAGCATGGCTCGGGGGACCAGCACGGCCCTCGAGGCTGCCGACAGTCCCAGGAGCGCAAACTGAGTCGTGGAGAGATCGCTGTAGTCGCTGGGGGTGCTGTAGTTCCAACCATTCAGGGCGTTTTGCTGGCGCCTCAGGTTGGCCACGCCATTGACGAGGGCCTGCGTTACAGTGCGAGTGGCGCCGACGTCATCAGGTCCTCCAGTGCCGAGATAGAGGCCCATGGCCATCATGCTCGCCCCAGCCCGGTACACCTGCGCCGTACCGTTCGCGCTGAAGTCGACGCCGTCGTCTACATCGATGACATACCGTATGGCGCGGCGGACCAGCGCCTGATCATCGGGGGACATGCCCCGATAGCCCACTGGGGGGGCCATCGGCTGTGCCGACCATCGCTTCTCGAGGAAGCACAGAGCCGCCAGCCCTGTCGCCTGGCCGCCGATGTTCCCACCGCTCTCTTGAACGCGCATGTACTGCAGCGCGCGCTCGATGGCGTCGTCCACACGCTGCTGAAACGGACTCACCTGACCCCAGGACACGCTGGGCATCACAGCCATGGACAACACGAGACCCAAAACACGCACACATCGCATCACACACCTTAAGCACATGTAAGACGATGTAAGTCTAGCGGCGTATTTTGAGTCCGTCGTTCAGGCGCCCGGAACATCGGGGCCTGCGAGGTAGGGCGCTACCAGTCGCGGTTTCGGTGCTCGAAACGCTGACGCAACCAGCCGAGCAGAGCCAGAAAACCGATGATGAGGCAGCCGAACATGATCCCGATGAGGAACGCCCCACCCATCATGAGGAGAGAGGGGATCGCAGCTTCGTTCTGGTCCATGATGAAGGGGAAGGCGATCAGGCTGCACGTGACCACCGACATCATCAGAATGAACTCGACCCGGCTCATGGGTCCCCTTCTCCAACCCCCCTCGCGGGGTGGTTATAGCACGACTCGGAACCGAGTCTCCCCAGGGCGGGTCTCACAGCCCACCTGACCACCTCTGCTCTGAGCCACAGCCTGCACGATGGCCAGCCCCAACCCTGTACCCCCATCATCTCTGCTGGTGGTGAAGAACCGCTCGAAGAGCCGCCGCTGGTTGCCCTCACTGATGCCCGGGCCATGATCGACGACCTCGAGGCACACCTGATCGCCCACGCCCTTCGCGATGATCTCGATGGGGGCCTCGCCGTGCAGCAAGGCGTTGTCCACGAGGTTGCCCACCACCGACTCGAGGTGTTCGGGGGCGATGACGAGGTGCTCGGGCAGGGCCTCGGGTCCTTCGACCACACAGCGTGCGGTGACACCCTCGCCAGGGTCGAACCGCGAGACGAACCCCTCGAGCCAGGCCCTGATGGGGATCTCCTCCACCTGCTCGCCCTGATGTTCGATGCGGGCGAGTTGCAGCAACCGGCTCACCTGACGCGTCATGCGAGCGGTGGCGGCGTCGATGTTGGCGAGGAACCGGTCACGCTGAGCGGGGCTCATGTCGTCCCACGAGCCCCGCAACAGCTCGGTGGCGCCTCTCACCGAAGAGAGCGGCGTCTTCAACTCGTGGCTCACGTTGCCCACGAACTCGGTGATGTACTCGGCCCGAGCCTTCAGCTGCGCGGTCATCTCGTCGAGGGCCGCGCTGAGTGTGCTGATCTCAGAAGGCACGAGGCCCCTGGGCAGCGGCTCACGGGGCCGACCGGCGGCGATGGCCTCTGCGGCGGCGGTGATGGCCCGCACGGGGGCGGTGATGACCCGGGCAAAGAAGAAGCTCATGCCCACGATGAGCAACAGGCTGCCCACGAAGGCCAGCCCGAGCGTGCGCCGCTGTCGATAGAGGGCCTCAAGCGGGTCGATGCTGGTCCGGCTCATCCGCACCACCCCGATGATCTGACCGTCGGCGAAGAGCGGGGTGGCGGTGAACACCCTCAAGGTGCCCCGACGACTGATGGCCCCCAGCGGGCTGCGCAGCGATGGCTGAGGGCTGCTGCTGTGTCGGGGTCGGGCGACGGCGGCATATCGACCACCGAGGGCGGCCCTGACCTCTGGCAAATGCTCGACGCACTGGCCGATCTCGTCGGCGGTGCTGGCCACGACGCACCCCTCGGCGTTGATCACCCGAGCCCCGCTCAGATTCACCCGCTTGGCTCGATCGAGCATGGGCTTGATGGCGGCGCCGGCACGCCACTCGGGGCCGCTGCGATCACTGGCGAATCGCGTGGGCGGTGTGTTGTCTGGGGGCATCACCTCCTGATCGGGATCCGCAAGGTCGAGCACGGGCTCGATGGGGAACACGTCAGGCACGATGGCCCAGCTGGGCGAGATGTCGGGGCCTTCACCTGTGGGCACGCCCTGGATCTCGAGCAAGGCGCTGCGCCACGCCTCGCCGATGAGGGCGGACTCGGCGATGAGCCGCCGCTCGGTCTGCCTGATCAGGTGGGTCTCGTAGACTCGGAACAGCAACAACGCCAGGAGCGGAATGAGCAAGGCCAGCACGTTGACCGAGAGGATCAACCTCTGGATGCCGGGCCCTCTCACGGGCTGCCCCCTGCAGTCTTGAGCCGATAGCCCAAGCCATACACCGTCTCAACGGGATCGCTCTCGGGCACCAGGGCGTTGAACTTGCCCCGGATCCGCCGAATATGGCTGTCGATGGTGCGATCGGTGATGTGATGTCCGGGACCCCAGACCCGATCGACGAGCTCACCTCGGGTGTACACCTTGCCCGGGTGGCCCATGAGGGTGCGCAGCAGGTCGAACTCAGTGACGGTGAGCACGATCTCGTCCTGGCCGAGCAGGCACCGATGTCGCTGCAGATCGAGGGTGATGGCGCTGTGTCGCAAGATGGCGCCTTGAGGGTCGATTACGCTCCGAGCCTGTGAACGCCTCAGCATGACCTTGACCCGCACGGCGAGCTCCCGGGGGCTGAAGGGCTTGGTGACGTAGTCGTCGGCCCCCATCTCGAGACCGAGGATCCGGTCGAACTCTTCGTCTTTGCTCGACAAGAACAAGATGGGCACTTCGCGCTTAGCTGCGTCGCTGTGGGCCCGAATGCGCCGGCAGACTTCGAGGCCGTCGAGCTCGGGCATCAAGATGTCGAGCACGATGGCGTCGATGGGGGTGTCGTCGAAGGCCCTCAGCGCGGCGAGGCCGTCGGCGGCTTCGACGACGCTGTGCCCTGCTTGCTCGAGGGCGAAGCGTACGACCTCGCGGATGTGCCCGTCGTCGTCGGTGATGAGGATGGTGGCCATGGGTGGGGAGTATGCCAGATGCTGGGGCTCAACTCGCTTCGCTCGCAGATCAGTTTTCGGGCACGGGCACGGGCACGGGCACGGGCACGAGTTGATTCGGCCCTGGATTCATGGCCCTGGATGACTCTGCTCGCAGGCTCGTGGGGGTGGAGGCTGTACTCGGCCCTGCATGCTTCTCAGTACAGGTTTTGGTCCTCAATACGTTCCAATGACTGAACTCTCAGGGCGTTCTGAAGCGCATCAACTCAGCCTCAATGATAACTGTCGCCCTGAGTCATGCCGGGCAACGGGTCAGAGTACGTATCAACTCGTGCCCGTGCCCGTGCCCGTGCCCGTGCCCGAAAACTGATCTGCGAGCGAAGGCGCCAGCCGCAGCGAGAGCCACGTGGATGGCCCTACCCCAAGTAAGGCAATCGCTCCCCCAACCGCCCCCACGCCTGCGCGTACTGTGCTCGGGCGAACTCGCTGGCGAAGACCACTCCGTACCCTTCAGGCACCGCGCCATCGTAATCGCCATTGAGATCCCGGCTGTACTCCGCGTACTCCGCCCGGGGTACCCCCATTGAGTCGAGCACCGTCGACAGCCACTGGTTGTAGTACAGGCCTGGGCGGTTGGGCTCGTCGAGGCCGCCGGGGTTCTCGCCTTCAGCGATGGGCCAGCCGACGCCCTGATTGCGATAGTCGATGTACTGCCCCGTGGGCATCGCGCCGCCAGCGCCGCCGGCCGTGACGATGGGGATGCCCATCGAGTCGTGGGTGTTCATGCCCGACTCCTGGGTCCAGGCGATGAGCGTGTGATCGAGCACATTGCCACCCGCGGGATCTTCGATGGCTGACAGCTTGCGGGCCAGATCGAGGAACACGTGTTCGAAGAAGCGCTGCTGGGCTTCTACGAGCAGGGGCTGGCGCTCTTGGGTGAGGCACTGGTGGGCCACGTCTTGATGCCAGTCGCCCACGAAGTCGGAGAAGGTGGCGTAGGCCCCCATCACCGCGAGGCGGCTCACCCCACAGGCCAGGGCCGTGGCCACAACATCGTTGTGGTTTTGCCAGAAGCGCACCTGCCCCGCGGCGTCGCCGTCGGTGATCAGCTCACCGCTGCGACCAGGCTCGACGACCTCGCAGGCCACCTGAGCGGTGATGCGGCGCTCCAGCTCGAAGAGGCGATCCATGTGCTCGCTCAGGCGGCGGCGATCCGCGGCGCCGAGGCGGCGGTTGCTCTCCATGAGGCTGCGGTAGCTCTCCCGCACGCGATCCACCACCAACGGTCGGGGCGTGCTCGGATCCTCGTTCGGGCGGAACAGGCGGTTGAACAGCGCGATGTTGTTCTGCTCTGGCGAGAGGGGCTGCAAGCGGCCGCTGCGATCAGAGGGTCGGGACCAGTTCCACGAGATGCCCCGCTGACCCACCACAATGGTGCGCAGGCGGTTAGTGCTCAGATCGCCATAGAACGAGGGGGACCACGCCATGACCTGATCGATGGTGGGTCGAGGGTGATTCCAGAGGAAGGCGCCCTCGCTGCCGTTGCCGTCGTTGGCGGCGAAGTTCCCCAGGTGGCCGCCGCGATGGTGGGCCAGGTAGTAGGGCACGTCGAGGCCGCGGATCACGTTGAGCTGCCTCACCATGGCCTCGTCGAGGGCCTCGGCAGAGGCTGAGAGGACCGGTGAGATCACCGACTGACCGCCTTGGGCATTCGCCCGCAACGCTCCGGCGCGGATGGTGTGGCCGGCGTACTCCATCTGCTGATCGAGCAGCTGGGCGCCGGGGTACATGTTGACGCCCCAGATGCCCCCGTGGGGGGTGACGAAGGAGACAAAGCGCTTTGCGCCGCGCTCCATGTTCTGGGCCTGTGCGCTCTTGGGGAGCAGCGACGGCATGAAGGGGGTGGTCAGGGCGAAGCCCCCGAGGCCGCGGAGCAGCTGGCGCCGGTTCATGTGACTGGGGTTCATGTGGCTGGGGTTCATGTGGCTGGGATCCTTTTGACGCGACATGATCACTCCCCCTCGACGCAGGTGCGCAGGTGACGGAACTCGGGCGCCCGGGCGAGGGCGAGCAGCACCTCGTCCAGGGGGGCGCCCTCGAGCAGCTGACCGCTGAGGCCTTCGATGAGGGCACGATCAGAGCGGTGCTCCGGTCGGCCGAAGGTGAACCGGAAGTATTGTTGGGCGAAGCAGCGATGGGCCTCGCCGCTGTCGAGGATCAAGGCCGTGGTGTCGATGGCGTCGGCGGCGGGGGTGTCGTCGCCGATGATGACCTGGGGCACCGTCCCGGTCTCGATGGGGCGGCGCCCGATCTCGTCCCCCCACTCACCGTAGAGACGCTGCTCGCTGCGCAGGCGGCCGAGGGCGTCGAAGTTCTCCGTGGTGAAGCCCAACGGGTTGATGAAGCTCACGTGGCAGCCGGCGCAGACCGACTCGGGCTGCTCGGTGAGCTCTTCGACCACCTCGCGGCTGGTCATCTCCCCCGAGAGCTCGGGCTCTTGCACCATGACGTTGGGCGGCGGCGGGGGCACCTCGCCACAGAGCACCGCCTCCCGCAGGCGCACCCCCTTCATGATGGGTCGAGTGTTTGCTGATCCCGAGGCCACGAGGGCCGCTCGGGTGATGAGGCCCGCACGCTCTCGCTCCGGCAGCGGCTGGGGCTCACCGCCTCGCCACGCCGTGGTGTCATAGATGGCCGCCAGAGCATCGTCTCGGGCGAAGTTGAGGGTGCTGGTGAAGAGGGCGTCGAGGTTGCCCGGGGCGGTGATGGCGTAGTGCACCCCGAGGGATACCACCTCGTCGATCATGGCCTGGCGCAGATCGTTGTGCACCTCGATGCCCTCGGAGAAAGCGTCGAAGACCGGCGTACCCCGAAGCCGGGTCACGTCAGGCAGCTCGTCGAGGCGCAACCACTCGGCGAAGAAGGCCTCCATCGAACGATGCGTGCGGGCGTCGCGGTACACGCGATCGAGCTGGGCCTCGAAGCCCGCCTCGGTGAGCAGGCTGCCGTCCTCTGCGGCGTCGAGCAGGGCCTCGTCGGGCATGGACTGCCAGAAATGATACGAGAGCCTGCTGGCGAGCTCGTAGGCGTCGACGGCGTAGATGCCCAGCTCGGCGTCGATCACGCCTTCATCCCCGGGCAGGCCGTGCTCCACCTGATAGAGCAGTCGTGGAGACGAGAGCATGGTGCCAAAGAGCGTGCTCAAGCCCACCCGCTCCGGCCACCACCAGGCGTCGTCGGGGTTCTCGGGCTCGCCGGCCTCGGATCGGGCGGCGCTGTAGACGTCGATGTAGAAGTCGAGCTCGGTGTCGCTGAGGGGTCGGCGATGAACCAGACGGCCGACGCGCTGCACCATGGGGGTGATGCAGTCGAGGCCTTCGTCGAGTAGGTCGCAATCCTGCAGCACCCGGCTGGCCCACCATGGCTGAGACAGCTCGTTGCCGAGCACGGTGGCGATGCGCAGTGCCGTCTCGACGTGCTCCTCGTAGACAGCCTGGTCCAGCCGCCGGAAGCCTCCACGGATTTCGTCAGGAGCCCCCACAGGGGTGTCTTCGGGCATGGCCTCGTTCCACTCGAGCATCACCCACCAGAAGTGCTCGTTCTCGGCGGTTTCGCCCACGATCACCCCGAGCAGATCGTTGATGGTGTTGAGGTACTGCGCCCGGGTCAGACGGCGCAGCGGCTGACCTGGAGCGTCGCACTGCTCACCGGGCTCGCCGCCCATGCCACCGGCACCAGCCATCCCACCTGCGCCCGCATTGCCTCCAGCGCCACCTTCACCTGCAACACCTCCAGCACCGCCGGGTACGCCTCCGGCGCCGGCTATGCCGCCAGCGCCTCCGGGGTCGCCGCCCATGCCTCCTGCCCCGGCCACCCCGCCCGCGCCAGCGGACCCACCTGCTCCACCTTCAAAGGCACCTGCGCCGCCAGCATTGCCGCCCATCGGCCCGGCACCGCTCTCGGCCCCGTCGTCACACCCCGCGCTCCAGCACGCGAGGGCGAGGGAGATCAGCACGCTGATCGAATTGCAGGGGGGGTGACGCATCTCTTCCTCCAGAGCAAACCGTGTCGATGGAGCCATCACGCAAACCGAATGCCAGAGCGAGCCTCGTGGCTGGACGACGCCATTGCAAGGCGCCCTACCCTTCTGGCCCTGAGACGTAAGCAGATGTCACATGAGATGTCCCATGGGACACCGTGGGTCGGTCACGGCAGCTCTTCGCTCAAGCCACCCTCTCGATCGGGGCCCTCAGTCACCGAAAGCCCTCCGAGTTGACGCTGGCGATGCCGCCACTGGATGGCGTCGATGGCCAGCTCCGCCCGCTTGCGCAGGGTGCGGTTCACGAACCACCCCTCCGCAGCCTGCCGCAGCGCCGGGATCGCCTGCTCAGTGCCCACTGACTCAAGGGCCTCTGCGGCCCGGAGCCTCACCTGCAGCGTCGGCGCGTCGAGCAGTCGACAGAGCGCCCGACTCACACGCTCGGGTGCTTCCGCGAGGATGATCTCTGCAGCAGCCTCGGCCGCATCGGGCACATCGAGGAGATCGACGAACCCCTCTCCGTGTGTGCTCATGCCCGCGGCGTAGATCGCCTGGGCGCTTCGAAGGCGGGCTTCACCGCTCCTGCCGTGGGCTGCCGCGATGAGACCCTCTCGGGCGACCTCTCCTGGCAGCGCCGCGACAATGGCGCCCACATGGGCACCAAACTCCGGGTCTGCGCCGAGCTCGAGCAGGCTCTGCAGCAGACGCTCAGCGCTCCGAGCGGTGCTCGCCTCGAGCAGGCGCGCCGTGGCGCGGCGTACCTCTACAACCTCGTGCTCGAGCAAAGTGTCGAAGGCCTGTGGCAACTCGGCGAGGGCTGGATCCACCACGCGCCGCAGCCGCGCCGCAGAGACCGCCCGCTCTGGTCCCCCCTCGCGGATCAGCGTCCTGAGCACCTGCAACGCAGCGTCGAAATCAACCTGCACCCAAATCGCCAGGGCCTCGTTTGCCAAAGCCTCGTCAGCGTGCTGCGCAAGGTGAGCGCACACCTCGGCCACGCTGTCGGGCTCGACCGCCAGGAGCTGCTTCGCGAGGTGCAACACCCGGCGTGGATCTTCCAGGGCAGCGAGGGCCTCGCCGAGGCGGCCCAAGGCCCGCTCGGAGCCATCCGCAGCCAGGGCTTCGGCCCCCTTGGCGAACCACCACCAGCAGGGCGACTCCAGCGCGCGAAACAGCGCATCTTCGTAGGCGAGAGACGGCAGCGCCTTGAGGGCCTCCAGATGATCGTACACAGCGTCGGGAGACAGTGATTCACCGATGGCTGCGAGGGCCGCTCGGGCGAGAGCGAGAGCTTGCCGGGTCTCAGCCCGCTCCTCGGGGCTCATCCGCTCGAACAAGATGTACCAGGGGCCGTGATGCCGCACGGGGTGCAACGCCGCCCAAACCTCGTCGGGCAGATGATGCAGGGCCCGGCAGCTGCTGCATCGCGTGATGCGGGGCGTGGCGCCGTCGACCCGCTGGCCCACATCACAGGCAGGGCACCTGATCCAGATGGGCTCGGTCACACCTGCGGGGGTGTGCTCGCCGGTCCCGTCTACGCCGTCGACCCCATAGATCTGCACCGCATCTGGGACCTGGGCCTTGAGCCACTCCGGCGGAGGGCAGGTCTCGCTCTGGGCCCCGCACTCGGTGCACACCACTGGCCGGTTCCGACCGATGTCCGCCGCCGAGAGGAGCAAATCGGATCCACATTGCCAGCACAGCGGCCACTGGCGACCGTAGATCACCTCCAGACCTTCACGGCCTGCGGCTGCCGCGTGGCGTGTCGCACCTACGGGCAACGCGTCGAGCCCCTGAGCCAAATCGAGGGCGAGGCCTGTATAGACCCCTTCGGGGATCGACACCGCGGCCCCGCAGTGCTCACACGTCACCTCGGGGGTGGGCCCCAACAGCCGCACCTGGCCAGAGCACTCAGGGCACTCCAGCGCCATGCGGATCATGCCCCAGCGGTGGTGCTCAGGTCGCATCAGCCTCGACGTCGTCCGGGATCTCTGCCTCAGCGACGCCCTCGTCTGCGTCACCTGCCACGCCCTCAGGCTCTGCTGTCAGTGCCGGCGTCTCAGCGCCCATCGGCGGGCCTTCGATGGCCCGCATCTCGGCATTGATCTCCGCCAGTACTCTGCGAGCCTCCAGCTGCTGTCGAGCGCGCTCCACCTCACCAGAGAGCTGCAACGCCTCAGTGCGGGTCCGGGCAGCCTCCAGGCGGGCGGTGATCTCCGTGAGCCCTTGGGCGTCACGGGCATCCTCGTCGCTGAACTGATCGAGGCCTGACTGGGCGAAGTGCTCCACGGCGATCTCGTCGATGCGAAACCCAAAGAGATCGCCATCGACCCGCTCGAGGACGCGGGCGCTCAACCGTTCAGGCCCCTCAGCGAGCTCAGGGAACCCGCTCTCGACACAGGCGGTGATGAGCGCTTGTTGCAACACAGGGCTGAGCAGCTCGGAGACCGCCTCGGGATCGCTCACCCCACGAGGCCCCAGAGCCCTGGCTGCGGCGAGCACCCCTTCTCGGGTCGGGTCGACCCGCACGGTGCACGTGAGCACGATGTCGACGCGACAGCTGTCGGCGGTGATGAGGGCCGCTCTACGGCGACGGTCGAGGCGCAGATGTCGGGCGGTGAGATCGATGGTGGAGGTCTGATGCAACCCGGGCCAGACCAGCGCGCGCTCGAAGGCCACCTCGGTGGCGCCCCCGCGGGTGATGATCAGCGCACACCCCGGCGCGGGATGACGAAACAATCGCAACAATCGCCAGAGCTGAACGCTGACGACCCCTGCGAGCCAACCGAGCAAAATGTAAATCCAGGGGCTCACGGCGCCCAGTGTGCTGCCCCCAGCCGCCAAGGTCCAGCGTCTATACTCTCAATGTGGCCTGTGCAGATTGCCTCAGCAGGCCGGGGCTTCGGCCCAATCGTTCACAGGGGGCAGCCCCAACGCTTCGAGGCGGGGCAGGATCACCGTGCGCACGGTGTCGTAGAACAACGCTTGCGCAGCCTCGCCGTCACACAGGCCCAGCATGTGGCCGTCAGTCAACGATGGTCCGGGCTGCAGGTGAGCCACCTCATAGGCTTCGAGATGTCGCAGTGCCATCGGCAGCCACTCACCGAGGCGAGCGCGGCTCTCAGCGGACATCCACGGCAGGTGCTCTGCGAGCCAGCGCCAGCCAAAGCGACCGTGGCCCACCTCATCGGAGAGGATGCGGGTGAGCAGCCGACGCAGAGGCCCCTCGGGCATACCCAGACGCTCCGCCGTGATGAGCGACACCGCCACCGTCTCGCTCAAGCAACACACGCTGATGATGTTCCGAGCCACCGCCTCGAGCGGATCGAGACCGGCGTGGGCAGGCATCTCGTCTGCAGTGGGCAGCGGCTGATCACCGAGGGCTGCGCCGCCGAGGGCCTCCACCACCGCCCCGCACAAGACCCCGTGCTCGCGCTCTTCTTGAGCGAAGCCCTTCAGAATCTCCACATCGCTCGCCCGACCGCCTGCAGCTTCGAGCTGATCGGCGAGGCCCTCGAACACCGCGCAGGATCCGTACTCGTTCATCATGCGGCCGCGCCAGGTGGCGAGGGCCGCTCGCCGAAGTGCGGGCTGCAGATCTTCGAAGTCGAGGCCACAGTGGCGCGCAGTGGCTTGAGCAGGTGCGCGCAAGTCGAGGGTGATGTTCATGCGATCGTCTCCCACGTGTCCGAGGGGGGCATCGGGGGGCCCCACACGTCACAGGCCGGGGAAGGCCACCCCTCGCGCTCACAGCACTCGGTGAAGGCCTCCCAATCTTCGTCGATCAGGGCCCGACACCCCAGATCTGCGTCAGCGAGCTCTGCATCCCGCAGCGCCTCACCCATGTCGGACACCTCGGCGTCGGCAGATGGCAAATCTGCGTCGGCCAGGCCCCAATCGGCGTCGTCGACACCGCCATCGTCGAGCCATTGTCGATCGATGGGCTCACTGTCGACCTCGGCCATCCCCCCCTCACCCGACTCGACCTCGCCCCCAGCACCACCCATCTCACTCTCCGGTGCTGGGGGCTCAGTCTCGGGATCCTCGATGCATCCACCGAGGCTCAACGCGCCGGCGAGCACGGGCAGGGTGAAGCTGATCTGGGCAGCGGCCTTCAAGGCCAGACGATGACGCTCTGCGCGGCTCAAGGGCTCCATGGGGCTCTCCATTCATCTGTGTATTGACACCATGACCGCGGTCCCGTCATCTGGTAAATCAGAACGTTCAAAACAGAATTACTCGACAATCACGAACAATCATTCGAGACGCCAATGTGGCCTGATCCAGAGTCGCTTCGCTGCTTCCTCGAAGCCGCCAACCTGTTGAATTTTCGGGCAGCTTCGGGGCGAGTTCATCTCTCCCCTGCAGCCTTCAGCGAGCGAATCAAGGCCCTCGAAGGGCTGATCGGCGCCCCCCTTTTCACCCGCACCACCCGCTCCGTGAAGCTGACCGGCGCGGGTCAGCGCTTGATCCCCCTGGCCCGGGAAGCCCTCGCAGCAGGGCAACGCTGCCTCGAAGTGGGCCAGAGCGACGGCCCTGCCCCGGTGACCCTCACATTGGGCACCCGATACGAGCTGGGTATGAGCTGGCTCACGCCGTCGCTGTCTCAGCTGAGCACGGAAGCCCCCCACCGGCATCTGCACCTGATCTTTGGCGACACCCCCGCTCTGATGCGGGCGCTCCAACGCGGCGAAGCAGACGCCATCGTCACCAGCCACCGCCTGAGCCGCGGCGATCTGACGTATGTCTCGCTGCACCTCGAGCGTTACGTCTTCGTCGCCACACCCGAGTTGCTGAGCGCCCGGCCACTCACCTGCCCTGCAGAAGCTGAAGGCCACACCCTCCTGGACATCAGCCCGGACCTGCCACTGTTTCGATATTTTCTCGATGCCCGGCCGCCGGTAGAAGTCTGGGGCTTCACGGCGATGTCGTACATGGGCACCATCGGCGCGGTGCGCGCTCGAATCCTCGAGCACTCGGGGGTCGCGGTGTTGCCACTCTATTTCGTCGAAGCCGACATCGATGCCGGACGCCTGACTCGTCTCTGCCCGGAGACGATGCTGCAACAAGACTATTTTCGACTGATTTGGCGCCGCGGCCACCGGGAGAGCGAGGCACTCACAGCCCTGGGCGAGCGCCTGAGCACGATGCCCCTCTGCTGATCAGGCAGCGCAGCCCGCTCAGATTTGAGCCACCACCAGCGCGATGTTGTCCTGGCCTCCAGGATGATCGCCTACGCCATTGAGCGCCCGCATGGCCAGACGTCGTGTATAGATGCGTGGCTGGGTACCGTTCTGGCGATAGAGATCGACGATGTCGTCGAGGCTCACTGAGGTCTCGGGCTGGCGGTAGTGGCACTCGTCGATGCCGTCGGTGAACACCATGAGCAGCTCACCGCCGGTACATTCGAACTCGAAGGTCTCTGCGTTGTGCGCCCCCAACGTGCCGGGCCAGGCAGGGCTGATGAAGGTGTTGAGCTTGCCGTTGAGCCGCCGGCCGCCCTCTGGTCCCACAGCGACGGCGCTGGAGTCACCGAAGCTCACCCCGAAGCCACGACCTGTGGCGCGATCGAAGATCACCACGAGCAGGGTGGCCTCAGACTCTTCTTGCGGATCATCGTCTTCGCGATGGGTGGCGGCGACGGCCTGCATGAGCCCCTCGGCCTCCGTCACCCCCTCGAGGGCTGCGGGCAGCCGCTCGATGAGCGCGTGGCTGGCAAAGGGCCCGAAGTGAGCATCAGAGACCGCCATCACGATGCGCGTGCCGTCGTCGTACCCGAGGAGGGCGTCCTCATTGGGCACGTCGGGATCGCGCTTGAACTGCACCGAAGGCGAAAACGGATCAGATCCGACGCTGATGGCACAGGCCGCTCGATCGCCGATGGCGCCCTGATGCAGCGCCTTGTACCGACCGTGATCCCGGCCCAGCTTGATCGTCCAGGTCACCGCTGCGCCTCTCCTTCAGTGGCTGCGTCGTCATTTTGAGCCACGGGGGGGTCTGCTTTCTGAGGCTGCCGCACCCGAAGTGGGATGTAGATCTCTTTGTGGCCTTCAGGGCCATAGAGGGCTCGATAGGCCGCGTAGCTGCGCAGCACCGTGCGGGTGTATGCCCGGGTCTGATCGTAAGGGATCTCTTCGACAAACTCGTCGACGTCGAGGTGGCCCACCTTCTTGAGCCACTTGTTCACCCGACCAGGCCCGGCATTGTACGCGGCGATGGCCAGGGCGGGGTGGCCCCGATAGCGTTCGAGCAACCGCCCGAGGAACGCGGTGCCATATTTGATGTTGCCCTCGGGGGTGTAGATGGTCTTGAGCGAGGGCGCCCGCTTCTCGTCGAGGAACTTGGTGGCCATCATGGCGGCGGTGCCCTTGAGCAGCTGCATCAGCCCATGGGCGTTGGCGTAGCTCTTGATCTTGGCCCTGAAGCCGCTCTCCTGACGCATGATGGCCCACACCAGCATCGGATCCACGCCCCGGGCCTCGGCCTCGGCGCTGACGATCTCGCTGTAGGGGGTGGGGAAGCTCGCCTGCCACCGCCGACGGGGATCATCAGTGGGGGCGAACATCAGCGGCTCGCTCTTCTTCATCAGCCAGTGCGCGATCCAGAGGTTGTCGCATTCGCGATACAGCGCCGAGGCGAAGTCGAGCCCCTCGGGGGTGATGCGCCCGAGCCGGTGCAGCCGCTTGAGCGCCAAGCGGGCATCTTCTTTGAGCCCGAGCCGCCACAGGATGGCCGCTCCCTGCTCCTCGGGACCCAGGCCGGGCAACACCTCGGCGAGGGCTTCGGGGGTGTAGGGCGCCTCGGGGACCACGCCCTTCAACGGTGAGGGCTCGGCCCCGGTGCCACCGAGCCAATGACGCGACATCGTGGCGTAGTAGGACAGCGGGTAGCGATCGTTGATGTACTGCCACAGCGCCCGGGCCTCACCGAGGCGGCCCTGCTTCTGATGAATTCGGGCCCGCCAGTACGTGGCGCGCTCGTAGAAAGTGCGCCGTGAGCTGTCGGTCTCCATCGGGCGGGTGTTGATCAACCGCACCAACCACTGATCAGCGACGTCGAGATCACCTGTGCGGTAGTACGCCCACGCCACCTCCCAGAGCACCCGACCGAGCTTCTCTTTGAGCAGAGGGGTCTCCGGCGGCAGCTCGGCGAGGGCTTCGTACAGGCTCCGGGCCACCTTGGGCCGCCGCATTCGGCGGGCGAGCTCCGCGCCGTCCCAGAGCAGGTCGGCTTTCATGGGGCTTGCGGGCATGTCTTTGGCGAGGCGTCGATACAGCTTCAAAGCTGCGCCGGCTTTTTCGGATCGACGCAGACCCTCTGCCTTGAGGTGCATCAGATGTCGCCTGATGCTCGACGACCGCGCCGCTTCGATGGCGTCGTTCGCCCGCCGCAGGGTGTCGAAGGGCGACTTCTTGAGCAGCCTCCACCCAGCGATCAGATCGCCCATGCCTGCGCTCTTCTCGGGCCACGCCCGCCCCACGGCCTTGACGATGGCCCGGGCCCGCAACACCTCGCCCTTGCGGATGTGATGCACCGCTCGACCCGCCCACTCGGTGAGGGTGAAGGGCCCACGATCCTTGGGGCTCAAAGCCTCGAGCAAAGCTTCTTCGGCGTCGGCGCCTGCACGGTAGCGGCTCCACCGACGCAGAATGCCCGCCATCCGGACCTGCCACGCCTGCACATCACCATCGAGGCCCAGCCGGGCTTCGGCCTCGATGAGGGCGAAGCGGGCCTTGAACCACTCACGGCCGATGTGGGGATACACCCGATCGATGAGATCGACAGCAACACCGAACCGCCGCCGCTTGATCATGGTCTTGGCGGCTTTGAGGTTCAGATCAGCGAACCGAGGGTGCGCCGGCGGCACGAGCTTGAGGGCCTCGTCGGCGTCGCTGAACCGCTCATCGGCCCACATCAGCTCCACCTCGGTGGCGGCGATGTAGCCATCGAGAGCAGGCATAAGCGCCTTGGCCTGCTCGAGAGCGTCGAGGGCCACCCGAGTGCGACCGAGCTTGGCCAGGCACCGCCCGATCAGATACTGCACGGCCCCTTGCAGCGCCGGCGCGGCGGCGTCGAGCTCGATGGCCTTGAGGGCCTTGAGGGCCACGGACCATCCCTTGCCGTCCATGGCGTCGAGGGCTTTCTTGAGCTTGGGCTGACCCACCCACAGCGGCTCCCCGATGGGCACCCGAGGTGCCTCGACCTTGGGCTCGAGGCTGGCGGCGCCGTACGCGGGCTGAGCCGAGGTGCGGCCCCACGGACGCTGATGTGGATTGCGGGCGTGCCCGACGAGGGGCAGGCAGAAAGCGACGAGGCTGGCGGCAACGGCGAGGCGGGCCACGATGGGGTCCTTGGGCTCGGGTCCTTTTATGTGGAGAACGGTCGGCCCCCCCTGGGTGCATAAGGCAGACTTCAGAGGGGCGAATTTTCAGTATTCCGAGGAAGGGCAGGCGATGCCAGCTTATGGCAGAGAAAGCTTGGAGAGAGGATCGGCGCGAGTGGTCTGTTCAGGGCTGCAGCTCGAGCTGCATCTCCTGCAGTTTGCGTACGCGGGCCAGGGCGTCGGCTCGAGCGCTGGCGTCGTGACCTTCGTGGAAGCTGGCGAGCTTCGTCCACGCCTCGAGGGCGTCGTCGAGCAAAGCGACATCCGCGGCCTCGGGATCGTCGTGGAACTGGCGGGCGAAGAGCAGCTCGTTGCACTCACCGCGCAGGGCGAAGGTGGCCGCCTGTCGGCTCTTGGGCAATCGAAGCCGCAGCCGATCGACGCGTCGAAGCGTGCGCAGGCTCTGCTCGAACCGCTCGCTGCGGGCATAGGCCTCGGCGAGTGACAACAACACAGCAGGATCGTGCTTGAGCTGGCCCCGAGCGGTGGCGAGCTCGAGGGCTTTGATCTGCTGCTGCGTGTCTTTGATCTTGAAGTAGAAGTGACCCAACAAACGCTGGGCCTCCCCAAAGCGCGTGTGTCCCTGGGCGACCTGCTCCAGGCAACCCACCTGCTCTTTCTTGAGCACCTCGCCCACGCTCAACGCCTGACGGGCGTCGACGACGCACTGCTCCACAGGCTCGCGCCCGTGGGGCGGGCCACCGAAGCTGCCCGCATCTGGCGCAGCCTCGACGATGGGCAAGCCCACGTCTGCGATCTCACGTGGGGGCTGTGGCGTCGACGTATGACCCAAGCTCTTCTTTCGTCGCTTCACATCACCAGAGGCGGGCCTCGACGCGTTCACCCTGGCCAGAGCCCCAGGGCGCTCGAGGGCAGACATCGGGCCCATCCGGCCCTCGGCGATCACGTAGACCTCGTGCTCTCGGGCGAAGCGGCCCCGATAGGCGAGGCCACCGGCCTGCAGCAGGAATGGCATGTCCGGGCGCCCGCTGATGTTGAGCATGGCCCGGCCGCTCTTGTCGGTCTGGCCGATGACTTCACCATTGAGCTTGACCTCGACCTCTGGCTGCCCGAGCCGGGTGAGCACAAGGTAATCCTGAGCCGGCGGCGCCAGCCGCAGCGTCATGGACACCACGGTGGGACGCCCCTCGTTGAGGGTGATGGTCTCGCGGATGACCTCGGCACCGGGCAGCGCGCGGTAGCCGCTGAGCAAGTCGGCCGACAGCGCGATCTCGTCGCCGTTCTTCACAGTCATGGGGCCCCAGAACTCACCATCGGCGCCGGTGATGCCATAGCGCTGGCCGTTGATGGCGAACGGCACCATCTCCAGCACCCGCCCCTCGGTGGAGAGGGTGCGCACGGAGAGCATGATCTGGGCGTCTTCGGGGGTTTCGGGCGTAGTAGGAGCCTCGGGAGCATCCTGGCATCCGAGGAGGGCGAGCGAGAAGGTGATCGGGGTGATGAAACGCTTCAATTGCAGGCCTCCCTCAGTGATGTGCGCACGAGTATAACGCGGCCAGCTCAGCTGGGATCTACTTGCCGACGCCTTTGGCGACACATACGTACTCAGTGGCCCATATCCCCATCACATACCTGATGGAGGTTTGACATGCTCATATGGGACCATAATGATGGCAAACATACTCAACGCTGATGGAGAAGCACACCCCACATCACCTTGCTGTCCTTCAAGGCGAAATAGGAGGCCCTCACATGACTCGACCCCGTACATGTCCCGCATGTGGCGTCGTTGGGATGATCCGAGAAGCCCGCCCCGACGCTGTCGAATATGCCCACAACGACAAGATTCATACCCGAAACATCATGCAGCCGGCCTGGTGGTGCGACACATGTGGAGAAGCAGTCCTTGAAGGTGAGGACATCGCGTACTCAGAAGACGTCTGGAAGTCGCTGAAGGCTGATGTGCATGGCGTCTTGTCGCCCACTCAAGTGAAGGCCATTCGAGAAGGCCTCGGCATTTCGCAACGCCGAGCCGGATTACTGCTCGGAGGCGGTGAAAAGGCGTTTGCCAAGTACGAGCGGGGCTCGGTTTTGCCGAGCCAGGCGATGAGCGGTCTGCTCCTGCTGCTCGAAGGGCATCCGGAGCGACTCCGAGAACTCGAGGGTTTACGCACCAACCAACACAGCGCGGCTGATTAATATGCTGTTTTCGGTATTACCCCATTCGGATATTTGTGCATTGACGAAGGCTGTGGCCGGGCCTTTGTAGGCAGTCGTCGCTGCGCTCCGCCTGCGTAGGCGCCGGGCCTTCGGCACATCTTCGATGCGCCTCGTCTGGCGCGTACACGTTCGGGCATCCGCTTCGCGGACACCCTTCCGGGTAGGCAGGGTCGCTCAGGGCTTCGCCCTTCTTGCTCGCTCCCCTGCGTAAAGAGCTTCTTCTGTATCTTGTTGCTGAACCCCACCGGGATTCGACCTGCCGCGAACGTGCAAGCCTCTGAGTCTCAACGTTGGGCGTAAGCCCCAACAGCGTTGGAAGCAGCACAGAACCACACCAGAACTGACTTTTTACGCAGGGGAGCGAGCAATCAATGCGTCAGCATTGAGCGACCCTGCCTACCCGGAGGCCTGCTCGCGCCAGCGAGTGTGCCGACGTGTACGCAGCTCCAAGGCGGGCCGAAGGCCGGCCGACAGAGCTGCCTACGCAGGCGGAGCGCAGCGACGACTGCCTACAAAGGCTCAGCAAGCACATCCATCACAGCCTCGTTCGACTCATTCACCAGCTAAGGCTTGGGGTGGGCCATCAACCAGTCGGTCCACAGTCCGGGCACAGCCTCCGACAACTGTGGAGCATGAGGCCCATTGGGGTGTGTCCACAGCTCCACGCCGATCCCTTCGGGACAGCCCGTGTATTGGATCACGCGCGTCTCAGCGCCAGGCTCGACGAGGCTGTAATCCACAGACTCAAGGGCCTCCGTCTCGGCGCTACAGCCATTGAAATCAGCCCCTGCCCACTGGGCTACGGTGGCCTCCGCGCCAGGGTAGCTTGAGCCGAGGATCCGACCGCCAGCATACGCTATCACCTCATCAGACTCGCCGTGGGCGTGCAGGACGCTCACCGGCTCCGAGGGGGTGCAGTCCGCAGGGGCGGCGGCGCCGGCGACGCTGATCACCGCGGCGACGAGATCGGCCCGCTCACAGGCCAGCCGCATGCTCATGAAGGCGCCGTTGGAGTGCCCCATCACATAGATGCGCTTGGGATCGACGTTGTAGACCCCCTGCACCTCTTCGATCAGGCCGCCGAGATAGGCCACGTCATCGACACCCGAGCGGAAGAAGTCACAACAGGCCGGCGCAGCGTTCCAGTAGTGCTCACCTTCGGGGTTGGCCTGCCCGTCAGGGGCCATCATCAACGCCCCTGAGGTCTCGAACAGCGCTTGGGCGCGGAAGCCATCGAGGATGTAGTCGGGGTTGCGGAAGTAGCCATGAAGCAGCACGAACAACGGCCTGGGCTCTGCAGGATCATAGTCATCAGGCACCCACAGCTCCACGGGCCGATCACCGCCGAAGGTGGTGGGCAGCGGCTCGGGATCTTCGATCATCATCTCAGCGTCGGCTGGCTCTACGGTGCTGTCAGTCTCGTTGTCGATCGTGCTGTCGACGCTCTCTACCTCGGCGTCGTGGGCCCCGACACCAGAGTCTGCCGCATGAGCAGCGGCATCAGGCTCGACCATCCCGGGATCGCTGGCGCTGCCGCCATCATCATCGCACCCCGTCGCGCACAGCGCGGTCGATGCCAACAGGTACAGAGTCAGGGTGTGCTTCATCTTCATCCTCAGGTCACCGACCAGACATTGAGCAGCTCGGCCATCTCGGTGTGCTCCACCTCTTCGAGCGTCGCCCCCAAGCGCGGGGGGATCGCGTTGCTCGGCCCGTTGCCCACATCACAGCGAATGATGATGCGATCCACATCGGGCAACGACAGCCCTGCCTGTACCAAAACCCGAGAGGCCTCGGTCACCAGGCCCAGGCCCATGTGCCCTGCGTCGAGCCAGTAACCCAGCTCCATCGTCCGGGGGCCCCCTCGACCCAAAAGCAGCACCTCACCCACCACTTGGCCCCCGTACCAGAGGCCGTAGCGATAGTGCGTATCCGAGAGGAACAGGCGGATCGCGTCGGCGAGGAAGGCCTCGGTCTGTGAGGGCGTACGGGGCTCGTTGCGCATGAAGGGCAGCCAGGGACGCAGGTGAGCGTCGTTGGCGTCGATCAGGGCGCGATACGCCGGGGCGTCGTCGATGCGCCACATGCGCAGCTCAAGACGGGCGGTAGACAACACTGTGGGTAGACGCATCTTGGAGATCCTCAGAAAACAGCGGACCTTTTCGGCTCAGCTCGGGGGGCCAGTCGCACCAGGGTCTTCGACGAGGTTGTCGAAGCGGGTCCATTGTCGGAAGAACTTCAGCCTGATCGTGCCCGTAGAGCCTGCGCGGTGCTTCGAGAGCAGCAGCTCGGCGATGCCCTTGTCGGGCGAGTCCTCGTTGTACACCTCGTCGCGGTACACGAACATGATGATGTCCGCGTCCTGCTCGATGGCGCCGGACTCACGCAGGTCGCTCATGATGGGGCGCTTGTTCGGGCGGCTCTCGAGGCCACGGTTCAGCTGAGAGAGCGCCACCACGGGCACCCCGAGCTCCTTCGCCATCCCCTTCAGGTTCCGGCTGATGTCGGAGATCTCCTGCTCACGGCTGCGGATATGGGGCGGGCCCTTCATCAGCTGCAGGTAATCGACGACGATGAGGCCCAGAGGCGGGATGCTCGGATCAGAGGCCAGACGGCGACACTTGGCGCGGCACTCCATCACCGAGATGCTCGCGGTGTCGTCGATGAAGATCGACCAGTCCTTCATGACCTTCACCGCCTGCAAAATACGGTGAAGATCTTCATCGGAGAGGTGGCCCGTCTTCATGTTCTTGGACTCGACCCGGGCCTGGGACGCCAGCAAGCGGGTCACCAGCTGGGCCGTGGGCATCTCGAGGCTGAAGACCGCCACAGAGACCTTGCCCATCACCGCGGCGTTGGTGGCGATGTTCAGGGCCAGGGTGGTCTTGCCCATGGCGGGGCGGGCGGCGAGGATGATCAAATCGCCGGGGTGGAAGCCCGCGGTCATATGATCGAGATCCTGGAACCCCGTGGGGGTGCCAGTGATGGCCGTCTTGGTCTCGAAGGCCTTCCGGATCTCGTCGATGACCTCCTTCACCCCATCTTTCATGGCGGTGAAGGACTTGGTCTGCTGCTTCTGGCCGACCTCGAAGATCTTCTGCTGGGCCTCGTCGAACAGCCGCGACGTGTCTTCGTACTCGCCGCTGTTGGCCTTCTCGATGATGCTGCCCGCGGTGGAGATCAGCCGCCTGATCTCTGCCCGCTCCGAGACAATCTGCGCGTGGTGCTCGATGTTGACCGCGGTGGCCACGGCCTCGTTGAGCCGGATCAGGGCCTCCATACCACCGGCGGGCTCGAGCTCGCCGGCCTGCTCCATGGCTGTGGACAGCGTCACCGGATCGATGGGCTGCCGGGCCTCGGAGAGGGAGAGCATGTGCTTGAACACCAGCCCGTACGCCGGGGTGTGGAAGTCCTCGGCTTTGAGCTTGTCGGCCACGCGATCGATGGCGAAGTTGTCCAGCAAGACCCCGCCGAGCACGGCGAGCTCGGCGTCGGCAGCGGTGAGGTGGCGCGCTGGGCTGGCGACGCCACCGGGCGGCGGTGGGAGGGCAGGCGGTCCGGACATGGGGGCGATCGATCCTCGCCTTGGGGGTCGGGATCAAGACTTGAAAATCGCCGGGGGACAAAAAAGCGACACAGGGTTTGTCACCTATGGGTGCCGGCACCCATGTGAAACCCCCTGACCACAGGCACTTGATGGCACACCCCCTGCAAAACCGCCCGGGCAGATCTCTCAGGGGGACACATGCTGTTGACCATCACCAACACCCGCACGCCGGCGACTGATCTCAGCTGGCTGCTCATGAAACACCCGGATCGGGTGCAGCGGTTCGACCTCAGCTTCGGGGCAGGGCACATCTTCTTTCCCGAGGCCAGCGACACGCGATGCACCGCGGCGCTGATGCTCGAGGTCGACCCTGTGGCCCTGGTGCGCAAACCCAAGGGCTCCGAGGGGTTCTCCTTGGGGCAGTACACCAACGATCGGCCCTATGTCTGCGCCTCTCACTTGTGCGTGGCGCTGTCGCGGATTCTGGGTACTGCCCTCAACGGCCACTGCCCGCCTCGCCCCGAGCTCGTGGAGCGCCCGCTCGACCTCGAAGTCACCCTCACCGCCCTGCCCTGCCGAGGGGACGCCGGTCACCGCGGGCCCGAGCTCGTGCGCCAGCTCTTCGAGCCGCTGGGATACACAGTCGCGCTCGATGGCGAGGTGCCCCTGTGGCATGAGCGCCCTCAATGGGGCTCTGCTCCCGTACGCGACGTCATCTTGCGCCACACGATTACGGTGTCGCAGATGCTCCAACACCTCTCGGTGTTGGTGCCCGTGCTCGACGGCGACAAACACTATTACGTGGGCACCGACGAGGTGGAGAAGCTCGTCGCCCGAGGTGAAGGCTGGCTCGGCGAGCACCCGCACCGAGAGCTGATCAGCGCCCGCTATCTGCGCCATCAGCGCGCCCTTACCCGCATGACCCTCGCCCGCCTCGTGGACGATCTCCCCGACGAGACAGCACCCCCGACAAAACCTCTGGAGCCCGCCCGTCTCTCGCTCAACGACATCCGCCTCGACACCGTGGCCCAAGCCGTCGAGGCCTCAGGGGCCCGTACGGTGGCCGATCTGGGTTGCGGCGAGGGCAAGCTCATCAAGCGACTGCTCAAGCTCAGCGCGTTGCAACACATCATCGGCATCGACGTCTCCACGCTGGCTCTCGAACGCGCCCATCGGCGCCTGCGCGTGGACCAGCTCTCCGAACGCCAGAAGCGACGGCTGCGGCTGGTGCAGGGATCAGCCGTCTATCGCGACCGACGCCTCGACGGGGTGGATGTGATCTGCGCCGTGGAGGTCATCGAGCACATGGATCTCGAGCGGCTCGACGCCTTCGTCGACGCGGTCTTCGCCGGCGCCCAGCCCCGTCAGGTGCTCATCACCACGCCCAACGCTGAATACAACGTGCGCTACGAAGCCTTGAGCGCTGGCCACTTCCGACACGACGACCACCGCTTCGAGTGGCGTCGAGGCGAGTTCGAAGCCTGGGCGCAGGCGGTGGCAGAGGCACATGACTACACGGTGAAGTTCGAAGCCATAGGCCCGGTGGACGACGCGGTGGGCGCGCCCACCCAGATGGGCGTGTTCAGCCGAAGGGAGGCAGAGGGGTGAAGATCGAGATCCCCGATTTGTCTCTGGTGGTGCTCGTGGGCACCTCAGGGGCCGGAAAGAGCACCTTCGCGCGGCGCCACTTCGCGGGGACCGAGGTGCTGTCGAGCGACATCTGCCGCGGCTGGGTGAGCGATGATGAGAGCGCGCAGGATGCCACCGGTGACGCCTTCGACGTGCTCAACTACATCGCGGGCAAGCGCCTCGCCAGAGGTCGACTCACTGTGGTGGATGCCACGAGCGTGCGCCCCGAGGATCGCGCGCGCCTGGTTCAGCTCGCCCGAGATCACCACGTGCTCCCAGTGGCCATCGTGCTCGATCTCGATCCGGCGCTGTGCGAGGCCCGCAACGCCAGCCGACCTGATCGAGATTTCGGGGTCCACGTGATCCGTCGACAGCATCGGAGCCTGCGGCGCTCGATGCGGCGCATCCGCCGCGAGGGCTTCATGCGCACCTATGTGCTCAAGACCGCGGAGGAGATCGAAGCCGCAGAGATCGTGCGTACACCCTTGTGGTGTGATCGCCGCGATCTGCGGGGCCCCTTCGATCTGATCGGCGACGTGCACGGCTGTCGGGTAGAGCTCGAGAGACTGCTCGCGGAGCTGGGCTATGCGCCCGTGTTCGAAGAGAGTGTACGCATCACCCATCGCCACCCCGAGGGGCGCACTGCGGTCTTCGTAGGCGATCTCGTCGACCGTGGGCCCGACAGCCCTGGAGTCATGGAGATCGTGATGCAGATGGTGGCCGCCGGCGACGCCCTGTGCACCCCGGGCAACCACGAGATCAAGCTGCTCAAGGCCCTGCGGGGCCGACAGGTGAAGACCACCCATGGCCTGCAGGAGACCCTCGACCAGATCGCCGCCTTGCCCGAAGAGGCGCGGGGCACTTTCACAGAGCAGGCGATGCGCTTCATCGACGGGCTGGTGAGTCACCTCGTCCTCGACGATGGGCGCCTGGTGGTGGCCCACGCCGGTCTACCAGCACACATGCACCGTCGGGCCTCTGGTCAGGTCCGGCAGTTCGCTCTCTATGGTGAGACCACGGGCGAGACCGATGCGTTCGGAATGCCGGTCCGGTACGACTGGGCTGCGACCTATCGCGGACAGCCGATGGTGGTCTATGGCCACACCCCGACCCCGACGGCGGAGTGGACAAACCGCACGATTTGTCTCGATACGGGCTGCGTCTTTGGGGGCCACCTCACCGCCTTGCGATATCCCGAGCGCACATTGGTACAGGTACCCGCCGAGGCCGAGCACTACGCACCGGTGAAGCCGCTGGCGCCGCCTCCGGAGCCGCCCCGGGGGCACATCGCCCTCACAGATGTCTTCGGCGAAGCCCTCGAAGGGCGGCTGACGCTGCGCACGCGATACGGCATCGGGGTGAACGTACAGCCTGCCTACAGCGCCGCAGCCCTTGAGGCCACCAGCAAGTTCACCATCGATCCTCGGTGGCTGATCTATATCCCGCCGACGATGTCGCCCTCGAAGACCGCACCACCGGGCGAGCCTCTTGAGCGCCCGGAGGAAGTCTTCGCGTATTTTCGCAGTCAGGGTGTGGGCCAGATCATCGCCGAAGAGAAGCACATGGGATCTCGGGCGGTGGTGGTGCTCTGCCGCACCCCCGAGGCCGCGCTGCGCCGTTTCCGGATCCAGCGGTCGGGCGAAGGGCCGTGTGGGGTGATCTACACCCGCACTGGGCGCCGTTTCTTCAAAGACGCGAGCCTCGAGTTGGGGCTACTTCGACGCCTCGACGCTGCCATGAAAGCCTCTGGCCTGTGGTCCGAACTGGAGAGCGACTGGGTGTGCCTCGACTGCGAGCTGATGCCATGGTCCTTCAAGGCCATCAGCTTGCTCCAGGGGCAATATGCCCCCGTGGGGGTGGCCGCTCGCCGAGGCCTCTCTGCAGCCGTCGACGCCATGGGGCACACCGCGGCGCGCCTGGGCGCTGAGGGCGAAGGGGCCACGGCCAGGGCCATGCTCACGGCCCTCGAGAGCCGACTGGGCAAAATCACTCGATATGAGGCCGCGTGGCGCCACTACTGCTGGCAAGCCGAGCACGTCGAAGATCTGCGCATCGCGCCGTTCCACATCATGGCCTCGGAGGGTCGGGTGCACGTCGATCGTGATCACACATGGCACATGCGCCACCTCGGCGCCCTGGCAGATCACGAGTCGACGTGTGTCGCCACCCCCTGGCAGGTGATCGACCTCGCCGATGACGCCGCATGTACCGAAGCCGTGGCACGTTGGTGGACCCACGTGAACGCTGGAGGCGAGGGTATGGTGTTCAAACCCCTGAGCTGGCTGGTCCAGGGCCCCAAGGGCATGGTGCAGCCCGCCATCAAGTGCCGGGGGCCGGAATACCTGCGCATCATCTATGGCCCTGAGTACGACACGCCAGCCCACCTCGAGCGCTTGCGCAAACGGGGCCTCTCGGCGAAGCGCAACCTCGCCCGACGAGAGTTCGCTCTGGGCCTTGAAGGGCTGCACCGGTTGGTAGAGGATGAGCCCCTACATCAGGTGCATCGCTGCGTCTTCGCCACCCTCGCCCTCGAAAGCGAGCCCGTCGATCCCCGGCTCTAGAGCAGCACAGAGGCGCCTGCCAGATCAGGAGCATCCTCAGTGCCCATCGGTCACGACGGCAAGACCGTCTACTTCTGCGTCGATCTCGAAGCGAGCGGCCCCGTGCCCGGCATCTACAACATGGTCTCCGTAGGGGCCGTAGAGGTGCGATGGGATGGCGAGCGCCACCAGCGAGGCGAGACCGTCTACATCGAGATCGTACCCGAGTTCGACGGGTTCAAGGCCGAAGCCATGGCCATCCACGGCCTCACCGTCGAGCACCTGAAGGCCAACGGCGTCTCCGCCAAAGAAGCCATGATCCAGCTCGACGCCTGGGTGAAGGCCCGCCTGCAGCCCGGTGAGCGCCCTCTCTTCGTAGGACACAACGCCCCCTTCGACTGGATGTTCGTCTCCTGGTACTTCGCCTGGGCGGGTATGGAGAACCCCTTCGGGTACAACGCCCTGGACACCAAGGCCCTCACCATGGGCAAGCACGGGCTGTTCTGGAAGCAGAGCAACAAGGAGAAGATCCTCGAGCTCTACCCACACCTCGAACCGCCGGCCCCCGAGAAGGTGCACGACGCCCTTGCCGACGCCGAGTTCCAGGCCGACATCCTCATCGCACTGCTCGATCGGTAACGTATGGACCCCCACGACCCGTTTCTCTGTGACGCCGCCGATCTCCGGGCCCTCGCCTCGGACGTCATCGTCGAGCGAGGCATCGACTACCAGCGCCAGGGGCGGGTGAAGCACTTCGAGCGGGCGGGTGATCAGCTCGTCGCCGAGGTGCAGGGCAGCGACGAGGCGCCCTACACCCTCACCTTGCGCGCAGCCGTCGATGGTGGCTTGAGCCTTGAGTGCAGCTGCCCCTTCGACTGGGAGCCCGTGTGCAAGCACGGCATCGCCGCGCTGCTCGCCTACACCGAGCGCCACCTGGTCGGTGATCACGAGCTGAAGAAGGCCGAGGCCCGGGCGCTGTACGATCGAAAGCGCCGCGGGGCCCACGAGGTGGAGGTGGAGCACATCTCCGGAGAGCCCACCTTCGGCACGTGGCACGCGAAAACCGAGAAGAGCAAGCGCACCTGGACGGTGCAGATTCGATCAGGCTCCGAGCGGGTCAATCTCTGCGACTGCCCCGACTTCGCCATGAACCGTCTGGGCACCTGCAAACACATCGAGGCTGTGCTCCATGCCCTGGGGCCCACGGCGCGAAAAGGCTGGGGCGACTCGCGGCAAGCGAACGCCACGGCCATCGTCTACCTCGCCTGGGATGTAGACGCAGCCCCCCGCATCCGGGTGAAGCGCCCCGCCCGAGACCTGCTGCTCGCCGACTTGCACGGCATGGTCGACGCCCACTTCGACGCCGAGGGCTTCTTGAAGCTGGCGCCTCCTGATGGCTTCGAGGCCTTCGTCTCCGCCGCCGAAGAGGCCATGGCCGGCGACACTCCGAGCGTCATCGTCGGTGAAGATGCCTGGGGTTATGTCCGGCGGCAGCGCGAGGCTGTCACTCGGGCCGCCACCCAGCGCCAAACCCGACAGCAGATCCTCGACGCTGAGGGGCACATCGAAGGCCTCGACGCCAAGCTCTACCCCTATCAGGTCGAAGGCGTGGCTTTTCTCGCCGCCCAGGGCCGGGCGCTGCTCGCCGACGACATGGGCCTCGGCAAGACCGTGCAGTCCATCGCCGCCACCCTGCATCTGCGGGCCCACCAGGGCGTACAGCGCACCCTCGTGGTCTGCCCCGCCTCGCTCAAGCATCAGTGGGCCCGGGAGATCGAGCGCTTCACCGATCTCGAGACCACAGTCATCGAAGGCGGCGCCCGGGCCCGCAAGGCGCTCTATCGACGACAGAGTCCCTTCACCCTCGTGAACTACGAAGTGGTGCTGCGCGATCTCGACACCGTGGCCAGCCTGCTCAGCCCTGACTTGCTGATCCTCGACGAAGCCCAACGCATCAAGAACTGGCGCACTCGGACCGCCCAGGCCATTAAGTCCATCGAGAGCCGGTTTGCCTTCGTGCTCACCGGCACGCCTCTCGAGAACCGCCTCGAAGATCTCTACAGCTTGATGCAGGTGGTGAACCCCCACGTGCTGGGGCCCCTGTGGCGCTTCATGGTGGAGTACCACATCACCGACGATCGCGATCGGCTGCTGGGATACCGCAACTTGTCTCACCTGAGGCAGCGGCTCGGCGGCGCCATGCTGAGGCGAGATCGACGCACCGTGCGCGATCAGCTGCCTGATCGCATCGAGCAGCGCCTCGACCTGCCCATGACCGCGATCCAGCGCAAGTTGCACGACGAAGCGGTACAGAGCGCCACCCAGCTCGCGGCGATGTCCCAACACCGTCCGCTGACACCGAGCGAGTCTCGAGGGCTGATGAAGGCCCTGCAGATGGCCCGTATGGCCAGCAACGCAGCCGGCCTCGTGGACGGCGTCACCGAGGGCTCGCCCAAGCTCGACGAGCTCGGTCGGTTGCTCGAGTCGCTGTGTGTCGACAATCAGAACAAGGTGGTCATCTTCAGCGAATGGACCCGCATGACCGAGATGGCCCAGGCGGTGGTTGAGAAGCTCGGCTTGGAGAGCGTGCGTCTGCATGGCGGAGTGCCCACGGCGAAACGCGGCGCCCTCATCGATCGGTTCCACAACGATCCCGAGGTGAAGGTCTTCATCAGCACCGACGCCGGTGGGGTGGGCCTCAACCTGCAAGAGGCCAGCGCCCTCATCAACCTCGACCTGCCCTGGAACCCCGCCCGCCTCGAGCAGCGCATCGCCCGGGTGCACCGCCTGGGTCAGGATGTCTCCGTACAGATCATCAAGCTCGTGAGCGCAGGCAGCTACGAAGAGCGCGTGGCGCGACTCATCGCCGACAAACGCCAGCTCTTCGACAGCGTGGTCAATGAAGACGCCACCGCCGATGTGGTGGCGCTGTCGCAGCGCATGCTCGACGTGGTGGTGGAGCTCTTCGTCGACCCCGAAGATCGCATCCTGCGCAAGGGGGGGGTCACCACACACCCACAGCTGCCGCTCTCCGGCCGGGCCCCCTCAGGCGCCGAGATCGATGCAACCGATCCGCCGCGCCCGTCGACACCGCCTCAGGGCGAATTGCCTCTCTCCGAAGGCGCACCATCAACCCCCACGAGCCCAGAAGAAAAGGCATCCACCGCAGCCCTCGCCGGGCCTGCGCGAGAGACGCGCATCGAGCGGCCTTCCCTCTCCGCAGCAGCCCAGGTGGAAGCCTTGGTGGAGATGGCCCGTGTGGCCTTCGACGAGCGGCTGTCTGCGGTGCTCTCCAGCACTGAGCACGGCGCACCTGCAGGGGTGATCTTCGTCGTCGACGCCCTCGACGCCTGGGCCCGGAAACTCAGCCACGCCATCACCCGTGATCCCGTCATCACCTTGCCCGTTGCCCTCATCGACACCGAGGCACACGACGCCCTGAGCCAGTTTCCTGACGGTGGCCCATTGTCCAATACACGCCGTGTATGGGGGCGAATAGAGGCCTGACTGGCCCATTTCGGTTCAAGTCTCGGCAGATACGTGCCGTGAATCCCACTGTGGCGGCGGCCCCGAGCTTATCGGGCGAACAGGCAAACATAGTGTGGGATCAGAATATGGCCTTTGGAAGTCTCTCATTCTCACAGCGCATCTACCTTGCGGTGGCGCTGCCCATCGCGGGGCTGCTCATGCTCACCGTGGGCGTGCTCATGGAGGTGCAGCATCACACCCACGGTGTGGAGTGTCTGACCAAGCTCACCAAGCTCACGCCCAAGATCAGCGGCGTGATCCACGAGCTGCAGCGCGAGCGTGGTACTTCTGCAGGGTTCCTGGGCAGCAAGGGCAAGGGTGACTTTGCCCAGCGCCTCGTCGATCGCCGTAAAGTGAGCGATGTGGCCATCCAAGCATTCAGGGAGACCATCAAAGACGGTGGCAGCCTCGCTGAAGATCCGGCCTTTGCAGCAAAACTCGAGGCTTTCAAGAAGAGCCTCGACGCCCTCGAAGGCATGCGGGAGAAGGTGAGCGCGCAGGCCGTGCCGCTCAAGGCCATGGCCAAGATGTACACCGGCACCATCGCAGAGGGCCTGCAGATCATCGGCATGATGTCGAGCATGGCCCCCGAGGCCAGCATCAGCCGCAACATCGCCGCCTTGCAGGCCTACCTCGAGTACAAAGAGCGGGCCGGCCTCGAGCGGGCCATGGGGGCCAATGGCTTCGGCAAGGGCACCTTCACTCGGCCTGTCTATGCGAAGTTCAACCGCCTCGTGGCCCAACAAGACGGCTTCCTGCACACCTTCCAGAGCCTCGCCACTGAGGCGCAGTGGCAGATGCATGTATCTACGGTCACAGGTGGGCCGGTGGACGCCGTGGCCGAGCTGCGCAAGAAAGTGGTGGCGAGCCCCTTCGAGGGCGACGACATCCTCAAGGGCACCACGGGTCCTCAATGGTTCGACACCATCACTGGCAAGATCGATCTCATGTGGAAGGTGGAGCAAGCCCTCAACGTCAGCATCAGGGACAGCGCTCAGGCTCTCTACGCAGAGGCGCAGAGCACTTTCTGGATGGTGCTCGGGATCTGTGGTGTGTTGCTGGTCCTCTCGGTCTGGATGGGCGTAGTCATCGCCCGGAGCGCCTCACGGGCCTTCACCAACCTGAGAGACAGCATGACCCGCATCGTCGAGGGTGATCTCGACGCGGAGATCCCCGGTCTGGACCGACAGGACGAGATGGGGGCAGTGGCCCGGGCGGTGTCGATCTTCAAGCTCAACGCCAGCAGACTCAACGCCTTACATGCCGCTCAGCAATCAGCGGAGCTTGAAGCAGCGACCCAGCGCAAAGAGGTCATCCAACAGATGGCCAACCAAATCGAGAACAAGACGGCGAGCACCGTGGAGCGCGTCCGCAGCGAAGCCAACTCCATGGAGCAGGTAGCACATCAGCTGCGCAGCACCGCAGAGCAGGTGGCTGCACAGTCGAATCAGGCCGCTCAAGATGCGGAAGAGGCCTCGACGACCGCGAACAGCGTCGCAGTGGCCGCCGGCAGCCTGGCCCAGGCCATCGAAGGCATCGGCGCTCAGGTCCGCAGCTCCACGGCCATCACCGAAGAGGCCGTGCTCCTCACCGACGAGACCCTCTCGGTGGTGCACGGTTTGTCCACGAGCGCCCAGGAGATCGGCGCCGTCGTGGGCCTAATCTCGGAGATCGCGGAGCAGACGAACCTGCTGGCTCTGAACGCCACCATCGAGGCCGCCCGGGCCGGTGATGCTGGTAAGGGCTTTGCCGTCGTCGCCGACGAGGTGAAGAATCTCGCCAACCAGACCGCCAGCTCGACTGAGCAAATTCACCGCAAGGTAGAAGCCATTCAGCAGACCTCGCGGCAGGCCAGCGACGCCATCACCAAGGTAGCCTCTACCCTCAACCAGATGGGTGACATGGCCCGCACAGTCTCCGAGGCCGTGGCCCAGCAAAACGCCGGCACTCTGGAGATCGTGGGGCAGATTCAGGAGAGCGCCCGGACCTCGTCTCGGGTGAACCAGCACATGGCCAGCCTCAAGTCACAGGCCCAGGACACCCGGCGCTTTGCGGATCAGGTGACCCAGTCGGCTGGGGGCCTCAACCACGATGTGGAAGATATGAGCCATCAGCTCACCAACATCGTGCGCACCTCTACAGAGGACGCCGATCGTCGGATGGAGCAGCGCCTGCAGTGCAACCTGCCGGTGACCATCTACACCTCGAACGGGCCACAACACGGCATCGCTCGGGACATCTCCACTGGGGGCACCATGGTGGAAGGGGTCGAGGCTCAGGCAGGTGAGTCCATCACCATCGACATGCAGGCCCTCGGGCTTCAGCGGGCTCCAGGTCAGGTGGTCAACGTGGAGCATGGGCACATCCACATCGCCTGGAACGAGCGCCTCAGCAGCACCGACATCACCCGGGCCATCGCCGCCACGAGCAACCGCCCTCACGCCTGATACAGGGCTACTCCGTCGCCGCACGCCAGTCTGGCCACGCGGGCTCGGGGAGCACATCTCGCAGCAACGCGCTCACGTCGTACTCTGCAGGGCGCCACACCTCTCCATTGAACTCAGGTGCATCCAGCCCCAGCCGCTCACAGGCCAGCCGATAATACTCACCCCGAGTGGGGCACGGCGGCGTCACCGCCACATAGACCGGCGCTGGCGAAGCATGTTGCAACGCATTGAAGAGCACGGTGGCCGCGTCATCGTAATGGATCAACGCCAGAGTCTTGCCTTCGGGCCCCACAGGTGGATGCCCACGACGGGCCAGCGGCCCTTGTGGCCCCTTCCCCGCTCGGTACAGCCCCCCGAACCGCACCGCGACCCCCCGCGCACCCACCCAATGCCTCAATGCGGCTTCCGCTGCAGCGGCGGTCTGAGCACGCTCGGTGGATCCGGGTGGGGTCTCTGGCGTCACAGGCCCCTGAGGGCCACCGTAGTACCCCGTCGTCGACACCATCACCACCCGGCTCGGCGCCTCGACCTCTGCAAGAGACTCCACCGCAGCTCGCTGAGCAGGAGAGCCTGGCAACGAGACGAGCAGAACATCGTCACTGCGCAGATGATCTGCGGGTGAGCCGAGATGGGGCTCGGCGCCCAGTGCCTTCAGGGCATCATGGCGTCGCTCGGTGTGGGTGAACGCCAGCACCTCACCGCCTTCGGCGCGCCAACGCTCGATCACACGACCGCCGAGCTCACCGGCCCCCCAACTCACCAATCGCTTCATGTTGTCGTACCTCTTCGGTTTACGCACACAACGATGCGTCAGAGGCGGGGCAGGTCACACTGTACGGGCTCGAAGCCCCAATGCTCAGTCGAAGATGCGGGCCAGAGCGCTGACGTCGATGCCTTCGGTGCTGTGCTTGATCCGGGCATAGGCCACTGCAGCCATGACCGAGCGCAGAGCCGCAGTGACCACGATGAAGGCGAGCAAATAGATCGTGATCTCCAGGGCGCTGCCAGCGGTCATGATCAAACTCTCGCTGATGGAGTCGAACACCTTCTGGATGATGCCGACGACAAAGGCGCCCGCGAAGAGGATCCACTTGTAGCCCTCGGTCATCTGCACGCTCTTGCGCATGGCTTCGATGGGCCCACCACTCTCAACGGTGGCGATGGGGACGGCGACGAAGAACATCATTGCAGCGATGATCCCAGGGATCACCAGCGCGAGGGTGCCCAGCGCCACCAGGACACCTGTCAGCAAAGCCACCAGAAAGATACTGGGCAGACGCGTCAGCCCTTTGGAGACCACCCGTCCGACGGAGACTTTCCGCCCTGCCAGCTTCTCCACCACCCCAAACGTGACCGCCCCCTGTGCCATGAAGCTCGACACCATGGTGATCAGGATGATGGCAGCCGTAATGCCCAAGGGTGATGTGAAGACCCCGAGATCAATCACCAGATAAACACCCACGAAAGCGGGCAGAAAAAACAACAACACCACAGGGATGATCCAATGGATCCCTGCGAAGAACATGGTGAATGTCGTGCCGAGGAGTTCGCCTGCAGTGAGTGGCGGGACGATGTCGTTCTTGGAAGAGAGATTTGCTCCGTAGTCCACGAGACCCCCTGATGTCAGTGTGTTGTGGAACGTTCCACATGGAATGCTCACTGACAAGCGCGGTGTCATGACGTTGGACACCAGGCTCAGCTCAAGTGAAGCAGAGACCACAATGCTGGCCAGCCGGCACGCATCCAGGCACCCTCCTGGGATGACACACACACCTGATCAGACCCCCTTGCCCGAAGGGCTCGTATGTGGCCCAGATGGCCTGCCCCGCTGTAAGTGGGGCGTGAGTCATCCGCTGTACATCGACTATCACGATCACGAGTGGGGTCGACCGGAGCCCGAAGACGTCAAGCTGTTCGAGAAGATCTGTCTGGAGGGGTTCCAGTCCGGCCTGTCGTGGCTGACCATCCTCAAGAAACGCGACAACTTCCGGGCCGCCTTTCACGGCTTCGACATCGATCAGGTGGCGGCCTTTGGTGAGGCTGATGTCGCGAGGCTGATGAGCGACACGGGCATCGTTCGCAACCGCCGCAAGATCGAAGCGACGATTCACAACGCCCGAATGGCTCAGCAAATGCGGGAGGCAGAAGGGTCACTCGGCGCGTGGTTCTGGCGCTGGGCGCCCCCACGCCGCGAGGCCCCGCTGGACTGGTCGACCTTGAGATCTCTCGGCAAGACCCCCGAGAGCGAGGCCATGTCCAAAGCCCTCAAGAAGCTGGGGTGGCGTTTCGTGGGCCCCACCACGGCCTACGCCTTCATGCAGGCCATGGGTCTGGTGAACGATCATGTAGCCGGTTGCGCCTTTCACGCGGCCACTGAAGCCGACGCACAGGCATTTCAACGGCCCTGATTCAAGACATCACCGGTACCAGCTCTCCCGCCCGTGGCATGACGAGCAATGGCCCAGCACCGGCCATCTCCAACGCCGTGGCGATATCGGGTGCATAGTCCGCGAAGCTGAGCGCCACCTTCTCGGAGGGCTGAGTGCTCACCAGAATCACCCGATGATGTTCAGGCAGGCTGTGCACGATGCCCAGGCGATAGATCTTGTCGTTGATCACGTCGATGGGCCCGAGGCCCTCTTCACATGCCGCGGCGAGGATGATCGTGCCACCCTCTTCGAGGACGCGCCCCGCGGGCACCAGCAGCTTGCAAGCCTGGTACAAATTCATGGTCACGGGCCAGCGGTCGGAGACCATGACCACCGGCGCTTTCCGGCTCACCTGAACCTCGAAGAGCTCCCGAGCGCGCATCACACCCACCCGATGGGCCTCCACGGGATCACCCGCTACCACCGCCACGGGTCCGCCCTCAGACCCTCGGACGACGTTGACGATGAACGCAGGGCCCGCCATGGCCCCGGCGGCCTCGAGATCGGCCCGGCACGGGTTGCCCTCGACGACGCCCAGCCGCGCCCCAGGCGCAGCCTTCAGTGTGTGGTTGTGCCAGATGCCCGGGGCGCCGGCCGCGCCGGGGAAGAGCCCCTTGTAACCGCCAGCGTAGCCCGCGAAGTAATGAGGCCTGATCTCACCGAGGGTGATGACGAGATCAGCCTCCACCACGGCGCTCGGATAGCAAACCACGGTGCCGTGGTCCGTACGCCCCACTTCGACCAGATCTTCAGCGTAGGCGTCGTGAGACCAGGTCGTGCCGCCTCGAGACTCGACCAGCACGCGCGCTGATGCTGGCGGCGCTTCTGGTGGGTGCTTGCCTCCTGCCACGCCCAGAGAGATCGACACGTGCTCGGGGATCTGCGCCAGCACAGGAGGCAACATGTGCCGGGCCACGCCTTTTCGGCTGCTGTCCGGCATCAAGATGCAGATCGAGCGGGCCTCGGCGACACGCTCCCGCAGCGGCGCCGAGGCAACAGGCGCTGAGAGGGCTTCATCGATCAGCGACCCCCAAACACCCTCCTCGACATCCTTGCCGACGATCGTCCGTGTCGACTCGGGCACCTGGACCGACAGCGGAGATCGGCCCCAACCCAGGGTCAAAGTCATGGGTTTGCCTTCGAAATGCACCTGTACCCCTTGCGCATCGAGGCGCGGTTCTTAAGGTTGCGCGCCAAAGGGCCATCGCATCCCAGAGAGCCAATGGCCCAGCCGAACGCTAACACTCACTCACCGTGACGCATAAGAAAGCGAAACAGCATATGAGCGCCAAAGAGATCCGATTCGACGAGAAGGCCGCCCGTTCGATGATGCGGGGCGTCGACGTCCTGGCCGACGCCGTTCAGGTCACCATGGGCCCCAAGGGCCGCAACGTGCTCATCGAGAAGGCCTTCGGCTCCCCCCTCGTCACCAAGGACGGCGTCACCGTCGCCAAGGAGATCGAGCTCGAGGACAAGTTCGAGAACATCGGCGCCCAGCTCGTCAAAGAGGTCGCTTCGAAGACCTCTGACGCCGCCGGTGACGGCACCACCACCGCCACCGTCCTCGCCCGAGCCATCTTCCGCGAGGGCCGCAAGATGGTCGCCGCCGGCCACGATCCCATGAGCATCAAGCGCGGCATCGACAAGGCCGTGATCAAGATCTCCGAGAACCTCACCGCCCTGAGCGTGCCCACCCGTGGCCGCGAAGAGATCGCCCAGGTGGGCACCATCTCCGCCAACGGCGACACCACCATCGGCGACATCCTCGCCGAGGCCATGGAGAAGGTCGGCAAGGACGGCGTGATCACCGTCGAAGAGGCCAAGGGCATCGAGACCGAGCTCGACGTCGTCGAGGGCATGCAGTTCGACCGCGGCTACCTCAGCCCCCACTTCGTCACCGACGCCGAGCGCATGGTGGTCGAGCTCGACAACCCCTACCTGCTCATCTTCGAAAAGAAGATCTCCAGCATGCGCGACGTGCTGCCCGTGCTCGAGAAGGTCGTGCAGAGCGGCTCGCCCCTGGTCATCATCGCCGAAGACGTCGAGGGTGAAGCCCTCGCCGCCCTCGTGGTGAACAAGCTCCGCGGTGCCCTCAAGGTGGCCGCCGTGAAGGCCCCCGGCTTCGGCGATCGCCGCAAGGCCATGCTCCAGGACATCGCCATCCTCACCGGCGGCACCGTCATCAGCGAAGACCTCGGCGCCAAGCTCGAGGACGCCACCCTCGCCGATCTCGGCCGCGCCAAGTCCGTGGTCATCAGCAAGGACAACACCACCATCGTCGACGGCGCCGGTGACGCCAAGTCCATCCAGGGCCGCGTGGGTCTGCTCCGCGCTCAGATCAACGAGAGCAGCAGCGACTGGGATCGCGAGAAGCTCCAGGAGCGCCTCGCCAAGATCGCCGGCGGTGTCGCGGTCATCAAGGTGGGCGCCGCCACCGAGACCGAGATGAAGGAGAAGAAGGCCCGCGTCGAAGACGCCCTGCACGCCACCCGCGCCGCAGTGGAGTCAGGCATCGTCCCCGGTGGCGGCGTGGCCCTGATCCGCAGCCTGCACGGCCTCGACGCCCTCGAGGTCAACGACGAGGAGCGCTTCGGCGTCGAGATCGTGGCCAAGGCCTGCGAAGAGCCCCTGCGCCGCATCGCCACCAACGCCGGCGTCGAGGCCAGCGTGGTCATCTACAAGATCAACGACGGTGAGGGCGCCTTCGGCTACAACGCCGCCACCGACACCTACGAAGATCTCATCGCTGCAGGCATCGTCGACCCCACCAAGGTGACCCGCACCGCCCTGCGCAACGCTGCCAGCGTCAGCGGGCTGCTGCTCACCACCCACGCCGAGATCGCCGAGATCCCCCAGCCCGAGCCCGAGATGCCCGCCGGCGGCGGCATGGGTGGCATGGGCGGCATGGGCGGCATGGGTGGCATGGGTGGCATGGGCGGCATGGGCTTCTGAGACAGCCCTGTCCCCGCCGAGGTCACAGCGCGCACAGCCGCTGTGGCCTCGCTCTCCCCGACCTCACCTTGCACACCGGCGACTGCCGCCTCTACCATGTTGCGTAATGCGCGCTCTTCCTGCCCAGCTTCTGCCGCTCTGTCTGCTCACGTCTGTTGGCTGTGATGGTGGTACCTCTGCCAGATGGCAGAGCGGAGATGATCACATCACCGACGCTCAGCCTGTCACCTCGAGCCGCTATGGCCTGGTGACGCTGCATCGAGAGGCCGGTGTCGAGGGCATTACCCTGAGCGCACAAATCATCGAGTATGCCGGCCTCACCGAAGCGGAGGCCCTGCACACCGTGTTGCCCGCCGAGCGGGCGTGGCTCATCGAAGATCTCGACGCCGCAGAGGCCCAGTGCACGCCGCTGCACACCGACGCCCCGACCTTCGATGATCTCGACAGCGCCTCTGGTGGACCATGGATCGAGCTGCTCGATGGTGGGCCCTTCGAAATCGCCACCGGCATCCCCTCGGACGCCAATCTCGAGCATCAGGGAGGCACCTTTCAGGTGAGCCCACAACCACTGCCCGCCGTCATCCCGGCCCTGGGCGGTGTGGTGTACGACGGCAGCTCTGCGCGCATCAGCGCCCACCCGCTGGCGGTCTATTCCATAGAGAGCCTGTCTGCCCTCGACGCCCACGTAGGCCCTGTGAGCGGAGGCGTCGGCGCCGCAGATCCCATTCGCATTGAAGCCATCACATGGGCTCAGGGTGGCGCCCACGTGCAGATCAGCGGCCCTGGCCGAGCCACGCTCATCTTCTCCCGAGAAGAAGAAGGACAGCCCGCTGGCGTACGCTGCACCCTCCCCCATGGCGGCCGGCATCTCATACCTACAGAAGCCATCGGAGACGGGGCCCTCAAGGTCACCGCAGCCCGAGTTCAGCAGGGCACACTCGACATCGACGGTGTCCCCCGTGCAGATCTGATGTTCATCTCCAGCGATGTGGCGTATCTTGCGCCCCGCAACGCCACCGACTGAAGAGTCTAGAGAGGAGGGACGATGCGCATTACGTCCGCCGGGCGGACCCACGTGGGCATGAAACGCACCCACAACGAAGACAGCCTGCGCATCTGTCGGGACCAGAACCTGTTCATCGTCGCCGACGGCATGGGCGGTCACGCTTCCGGTGAGGTGGCCAGCCAGCTCTCTGTAGAGACCCTCGCCGAGTTCTACCGCGCCACCGCCGAAGATGACGAGATCACCTGGCCCTTCAAGCTCGACAAGGGCATGGGCTACCAGGAATCCCGCATCACCACCGGAGTGAAGCTGTCGAACCGAAGGGTGTACGAGAACGCCTGCCGCGACGCCAAGCTCAAGGGCATGGGCACCACCCTCGTCACCCTCTACCTCCATGGTGGCAATGGATACATCGGCCATGTGGGTGACAGCCGGGTCTATCGGTTCCGCAGCGGCCAGCTCACCCAGATCACCGAAGATCACTCCCTGCTCAACGACTACATCAAGATCAAGAAGCTCACCCCAGAAGAAATCGAGGCGTTCCCTCACAAGAACGTCATCGTACGGGCCCTGGGCATGAAGGAGAACGTGCAGGTGGATGTGCACGCCGAGAAAGCACAGATCGGCGACATCTTCCTGCTCTGCTCCGATGGCCTCTCCGGCATGATCACCGATGAGGGCATGGAGCAAATCCTCGTCACCCACGGCAGCGATCTCGAGAAGTCGTGTGAGGTGCTCATCGAGACCGCCAACCAGAACGGCGGCACCGACAACATCACAGTGATCCTCGCCCGCTACGAGAGCTGATCCTCCACGATCACCCTCTGGCTCCACAGGCCAGCACCCACCCTCACACCAGACCACACGACCGTCCGGTCCAGGTGCACCCCTGAGGCGATCTCTGCTTCAGCACCTACGGCCGACAGAGCGCCGATCCGCGCTCCAGCGTGTACTTGCGCTTTGGGACCGATCCAACAGGGACCTTCGATCTCTGCTCGGGGAGAAATCTCTGCAGAGGGGTGTACTCGACGCCCCCGCCCGTCGGGCTCTGGCAATCCCCCCATGGGCATGGCCCCAGTGAGGATGGCGGCGTGAGCGTCCAGGTAACGCTCGGGAGTGCCCACGTCGAGCCAGAAACACGACGCCTCGGTGTCGACGAAAAAGCCTCTGACATCAACGCCTTCGGCCATCAGGGCTTTATGAGCTGTGCGGAACACGTCACCGGGGCCTTCGGGGATGGCCTCGACGAGGGCAGGTGACACGACCTGCACGCCAGTGAAGGCGCCCAGACGCAGGCCGTCGGGGTGTGCACCCCGACGCTCCACCTCGGAGATGCGCCAGACCAAGCCGTCCTCGTCGACCGCCACACGTGCGAAGGGTGATCCCTGTGGCACCTGCCTCAACGCCAGCGTCGCCAACGGGCGATGTCGCGCATGGGCAGCGAGTACGGGCGATACGTCGAAGCTGAACAACGCGTCACTGTTCACGGCCACCAGAGGGCCGGAATCGCCGAGTACCTCCTCGAGACACGCGGCGATGCCCCGCAAGCCGCCCCCAGTGCCCTGAAGTGTCTCCTCATCGACAAAGTGCAAACGCTCTGGTCGATGCGCCAGGGCGTGTGGGATCTGTGCCCCGAGGTGCCAGGTGTTGATGCCGATGGGATCGACCCCTGCACGTGCGAGGGCGTCGAGTGCGAACGACACCAGCGGACGACCCATGATGGGCACCAGCGGTTTGGGTCGATGGTGGGTCAGAGGCCTCAACCGGCTGCCGAGGCCTGCGGCGAGCACGGCGCCGCGCCAAAGTGGGGTGTGGTCTTCGGCGTCCATCGCGCCCTTCGATCTGAGGGTTGATTTGAAGGCGCAGAGCACCACAATGGCGTGTGCTGTGGCCAATGATGGCTTCGAACACTGACGCAGATGTCAGAGTACACGGCCAAAGGCTTTCTGGGCACTTCATGAAAAGTCTTTGATTTACGAAACCTTTCACCACAAGTGCATCACTGGCACGAGGTGTGCTCTGGTGAAAGGCAGGTCAACAACATCCCCCTCAGGGGGCAGACGGGCAATGTCACCTCACTCTCACCACCCCAACCGCAGAAAGTCCCCTACTTTCAAGCGCATCGGGGCCATCACTCTGTGCCTCCTCGCGTTGCTCGCCGGTTGCGACGACGATGGCGGGTCTGATCCTGGCGTCACAGGGGCTGCCGACGGTGGCCTCCCTGATGCGGGGGCACCGGTGAGCACGTTGATCTTCACCCTTGGCGAGGCCGACATCCCCACCACTGGCCCGCGCGGCAGGCTTCGGCTGCAAGCCGACGACATCACTACAGGCGCTCGAAGCCTCGTCGATCTCGGCCAGATCCCCGCCGAGCTGCCCGCCCGCATCAACGCCGGCGAGCTGCCCAACGGTCGCTACACCCTCACCGTGTTCTTCGATCGCGACGACGACAATGTGCACGACGGCTGCCCCTGGCCGCCTGACCCCAGCCACCCCGCTCAGGCCGACACCTTCGACAACCTGTATGCCACCGCAGAGATCGACCTCACAGAGATCGATCTCGAAGCAGTACCTGACGAAGCGCTGCCTCAGCTCATCATCGAGCGGCACATTTGTGGCCCTGGCGACGAGGCCACCGGCCTGACCGGCATGCTGTCTCCAGAAGAAGGGGTCGAACTCCAGGGCCCTGTGGCCATGTACTTGACCCCCCTCGTCGACGACGGGCTGCCGAGCGGCGAGCGGCCTACAGGCGACGACGCCCCCGCCCTCGAGAGCACGCCGAGCTTCATCCCTTTGTTCCCCAATGGGCTGAGGGCTGCTCAGCCCTTCAGCGTCGGGCAGCTGCTCCCGGGGCGGTATCGGGTCGTCTTCTTCGAAGATGCCGATCTCGACGGCCAGCCCACGCCATGCGGGCAGGGCATTGGTGGCGGTGATCGCCAGCTCGCTCAAATCGACGAGCTCGAGATCCAGGCGGGGGACCGCACAGAGATCGCCGATCTCGTCACCCTCACCCTCGCCGAAGGCTGCCCCGCCGATCTTACGGGCGTCACCGGCACGGTGACGTTGAGCCCCATGCTCAAGCAGGCCCTTGAAGAAGAGCAGATGCGCCCCGACGAGGGCATCGACCTGAACCGTGAGTTACAGTCAGCAGCAGTGCGGCTGGCTCTGCTCAGCCCCGCCGGAGAGCTGGCCATCGACGTCGATCTCTTCGAGCGCCTCAGCGATCAGCCACTGCCCAGGCCCTTCACCGTCACCGGACTGCCCGAAGGCAGCTGGCGCATGGTGGTGTACCTCGACGCCGATCGAGATGGGCTGTTCAACCCCTGCGGTGGGGTCAACAGCGGCCTCGATCGCATCTATGCTCAGGTGGATCGGGTCGATGTGCTGCCCTCTCAGATCGCCGAGGTGGAGCAAGTCACTCTGTCGATGCCTGAGCTGTGCGCCACCACCGAAATCGGACTCACCGGCCGCCTTGCCTTCGATGCTGAAGACGGCGCGGTGGGCAGCGGACGCCCCATCAGGTTGTCGTTGTTGCCCATCGATGGTGCTGGTGAGCCCCGGGATCTGGTCATCTTCGAGAACCACCAGACCGTCTTGGAGAATGCTGCCCAGGCCGACGAGCCGGGTGGAGGTTACCGCTTCTCACTCGCCGGTGAGTTGCCGCCAGGGGTGTACCAAGCCAGGTTCTATATCGACAGCAACAATGATGGTGTCTACACCACCTGCCTGAACGACAACCTCTTCGGCGATCGCGCCAGCGTTCAGCTGCCCGAGCCCGTGGAGATCGTCGAAGGGCGCCTCACCGAGCTCGATCGGGTGCAAATCGTCCGAGAAGCAGACCTGGACGGCAATGTGTGTCGCGCGCCCCGGTTCGACGTCGGTGTACAGGTCGAATGGGGCCCAGTGCACTTCGAGCCCCCTCAGGGCATGCCCCTCAGGCTCTTCATGCAGGAGGCAGGTGGCTGGTCAGCAGACTACCGGGTCGCCCCTGAGCTGAGCCGTGTAGAGTTCCCCTGGCGCCCTGAGGCCTTGTACGAGCCTCTGCAGCCCGAGCTGGGGCTGCCGCCAGGGGACTACACCCTCACCTACTATGCCGACGTCAATGGTGACGGAGCCCTGGGGCTGTGCGACGGCGCAGATCCGGATGGCCTCCTGGGCTCTGCGGCGATCAAGCTCGACGCCACATCGAGCAACCCCCTGATGATTTCCCTCACGCTCGAAGACCAGTGTTACGACTAAGTATGCGTCTACACTGGACACCCTGACCCATTTGGGCGCCTGGGTCGATCCGTGTGACCCAGGCCTTCTTTCTCGTCTACTTTTTTCCGAATTCAAAAAGTAGAAACAAAAGAAGGCAAAAAAATTCACCGACGGTGTGCTCTGGTGGTCAAAATGATGTCACCAGCGACAACACCGTAGTCAACAACGACTACAGCGTATCATCACCGACAACAAAAGAGTCACTCGTGACACATGGTGTCACTTGAGACACGCCAAAGTGGTGTCATCAACGACAACGGTGTTCAGAGACACGATCACGCCGATCCCCCATCAAAGACAGAACAGGCGTTCAGATCTCGACCCATGGGTGATTTTTGACCCACAGAGGGTGAAAACCATTCAGAAACGGGCTGGTGTCTGCTCGATCCTCACCTGGATCTTCAGATTTGCCGGGTCAAAAGTTACCCACAGGCCCAGTCCGCTTGACCCCCCGGATTAAAGGGTTTTTCGAGTTATCCACAGGCTGGCACGGGCGGTGCACAAGGGATTGGGCAGACATCAACCAGGCACCTCATCGGGGGATGAACATGGCCAGCACCGCCCAAGCGATTCAGACCGAACTCGACTTTCAGCTCACGCTCAACCGCAATGAAGTGGTCGAGAAGTACGCGTACTTGATCAAGAAGGTCGCTTACAAAATCATCGCCCGGCTGCCCGCGAACGTCGAAATGGACGATCTCATGAGCGCCGGCGTCATCGGCCTCATCGACGCAGCAGAGAAATACGATCCTGAGAAGAGCCGTAATTTCAAGAGCTATGCCGAGATCCGGATCCGCGGTGCCATGATCGACGAGCTGCGCTCCCTCGACTGGGTGCCCCGCAGCGTGCGTCAGAAGGGCGCCAACATCGAGGCGGTCACCGCCGAGCTCACCGCCCGCTTCGGCCGCCCCGCCACCGACGCCGAGGTGGCCAAGGAGATGGGCCTTGAGCTCAAAGAGTTCCACGTCTTCGCCGAGCGTGCCCGGGCTGTCTCCGTCGTGTCCTACGAGGATCTCGGCAACGGCGACGGTGAGGACAAGCGTGACTTCCTGGCCTGTGTGGCCGATCCCGAGGCCGTGAGCCCCGAGGAGTACTCCTCCCAGCGCAACCAGCGCGACATGATGATGCGGGCGATTCAAAAGCTGCCCAAGCGCCAGCGCGTCGTGCTCCTGCTCTACTACTTCGAGGACCTCAACCTGAAGGAGATCGGCACCATCCTCGGCGTGACCGAGTCCCGCATCTCCCAGATTCACTCCGCCGCCGTGGCGCAGCTGCGCACCGTCTTCGCGGAGATGATGGCCCAGGACGCTGTGGCCCTCTGAGGCCGCTGGAGCACACGCTCCGACCCCCCTCCCCGCTGAGCCCCGGCCATTCCCCCGAGGCTGGATCGCGCTCCTCCCCTTACAACGACCCCCACACTTGATGTATCTCCTTCTATCGATTTCATGGAGGTTGAGATGCGCTGGTGTGTGTTGCCGGCCCTCGTCCTGGCCCCTGCCCTGATTCTGGGCGGCTGCGACGACGGCGCTGATCCTGATGATGATGCCCCGACGTCTGACGCTGGTGCCTCTGACGCTGCGACGCCTGATGGTGAGCAGATGGCCGATGCAGATGTCATGCCCGAGGCAGACGAGGGCGTCATCCCCGAGCCCGATCCGGTGAACCTCATGGCGCCGGGCACCTTCGAGGTGGGCTTCACCGAGTTCGAGGTGACCTACCAGCTGCCTCGGGAAGACGCGCCCCGCACCCTGCGCACGGTGGCGTGGTACCCCACCGAGGCCACAGAAGGAAACTCGACCCGCTACGCCAGCTTGATCCGCGCCGACGGCATCTTCACCGATGCGCCGCCGGCCATCGACGGCGAAGCCCCGACGCTGATCTTCTCCCACGGCAACGGCGGCATCGCCGAGCAGAGCTTCTTCTTGTCGGAGTTCATGGCCAGCCACGGCTGGGTGGTGGTGGCCTTCGATCACACGGGGAACGCATTCCGCAGCGATGGCCGTGAAGTCTACGAGATGTTCGAGCTGCGCCCCCTCGACGTCTCCGCGGTCATCGACGCGGTCCAGGATCTCCCCGAGGACCACCTGCTCGCCGGCGCGGTGGGCCCCGAGGTGATGCTCGCGGGCCACAGCTTCGGGGGCTACACCAGCCTCGCGGTGGGCGGCGCCACCTTCGACGTCGACGCGTTGTCGGCGGGGTGCATGCTCATCAGCGAAGAGTTCTGTGATTACTTCGAGACCGTCGCCGACGTGTTCCGTGAGGGCTTCCTCGACGAGCGCGTGGTGGCCACGGTGCCCATGACCCCGGTGGGCGCCACGGTCTTCAGCGGTGGCACCGCCGCCATCGACATCCCCACGCTGATGATGACCGGCGGCAAAGACGCCACGCTGCCCGACGAGATGGAGGGTGATCCGCTCTGGGCCGCTATGGACGGCCCCAACGCGATCCGCCTGAGCTTCCCCGACGCCGGGCACTTCACCTTCTCGAACGCCTGCGACATCTTCCCCACCCTCATCATGAACGATGGCTGCGAGCCGGAGTTCATCCCCCCGGAAGAGGCCTACGAGATCATCAATGCCTACACCCTGGCCTTCGGCCGGTTCTACATGCTCGGCGATGACTCCATGTTGCCCCTGCTCACGGGGGAAGAGCTGATCGGCGAAGGCGACGTGGAGTTCTTCACAAAGCCTTGACCAGCCCTCTGTGAAGTCTACACACCCTTTGCTCCGACCCCACCGCTGATGACACAATGCGCCCCGTTCATGCGCGACGGGGTGCTCGATCTTCGATGACACCCCACGGCCGCGCGAGCTGATCGTGGAGTTGAAGGTGAAGATACGTTCCAAGTACGCCATCGCCGGGATGTGTGCGGCGCTGTCTCTGTGGGCCACGGGCTGTGACGATGACGACAGTGGAGGCACCGCCTCTACGCCGGACATGGCCGTGGGCGGCGCTGGTGGCGCTGCAGGCATGGGCGGCGCCGGTGGCATGGGTGGAGTCGCCGGGATGGGCGGCGCCGGTGGTGAAGGGGGCATGGAGATGCCCTGCGAGCCCGAAGGCGACGAGATCATCAACATCGCCGGCATGAGCGCGCCGGCGAAGGTGCGCTTCGACGAGCAGGGTGTGCTCCACGCCACCTGCCAGAACAACGACGACTGCTTCCGGGTGGAGGGCTACTATCACGCCGCCCACCGCTTCTACCAAATGGACGTCCGCCGCCGTGTGGTGCGCGGTCAGATCATGGGCATCGCCGGCTCGGTGGCCACCGGCGAGATCCGCGACGTGCTCGTGGGCATCGAGACCAACAACCGCCGGTTTTACTCCGATCCACGCACCGGCGACGAGCTCGCCGATGCCTTCATCGCCAGCGCCGACGAGGAGACCCTCGCCGCCCTCGATGCCTACGCCGACGGGGTGAACGCCTGGCTGGCTGAGTATCGCGCTGGCGAGGCTACCCTCAATGACGAGTACTCTCTCTTCGCCTTCGAGCCCGAGGCCGTTCGGGATTGGACCCGCGAAGACTCGGCGGCCTGTATCCTGGCCCTGCTCAACCAGCTCACCAACCAGACCAGCCTCGAGATCTCCACGGCGCTGCTCTACGCCACCCTCGATCCGGCGCTCTCTGCTGATCTCTACAGCCTGCGTACGGGATCGGCCTCGGCGATTCAGCCTGCGACTCAGGTGCCCTTCGATCAGATCCGCCTCGGCCTGACTCCGGAGCGGTTCCAGACGATCAAGGATCGCCTCGCCCCGGCGATCCCCAGCCTGCAGCGCCTGAGCGAGGCGATGCCCTATGTGGATCCTCACCTCGAGGGTCTCGGCTCGAACAACTGGGTGGTGGGCCCCGATCGCACCACCAATGGTCACGCCCTGCTGGCGAACGATCCCCACCTGGGGCTGTCGAACCCCGCAGTCTGGTACGTGGTGCACCTCGACGCCAAGACTCAGGGTGACGGCGATCTGCACGTGGCGGGGGTCTCCTTCGCGGGGCTGCCCAACATCATCCTCGGCCAGAACGAGGACATCGCCTGGGGGGCCACGACGACCTACTTCGACATGGCCGACGTCTACATCGAGACCCTCACCGACGACGGCACGGGGGTGATCTACGACGGCATGGAGGTGCCCTTCGTCGAGCGGGAGATCACGCTGGAGGTCGCCGGTGGTGATCCAGTGACCCAGACCGTTCGGTTCGTGCCCCACCATGGTCCGGTCATCGACATCGACGAAGAGGCAGGGACCGCCACCACCATCCGCTGGGTGGGCCACGAGGGTGGCACCGATCTCAACATCCTCACCCGTCTCTACAAGGCCACCTCGGTGGAAGAAGCCCGAGAGGCGCTCAAGGTACTCACCACCGTGGGTCAGAACTGGGTGGTGGCCGACAAGGGCGGCAACATCGGCTGGTTCCCCTACAACACGGTGCCCCGCCGCCCCTGGGCTTCGCTGGAGATGGCCCCCTGGCTGCCGCTCCCCGGCGACGGCACCGCGGAGTGGGACGGCTTCCTGCCCTTTGAAGATCTGCCCCAGGCCTTCAACCCGCCGGCGGCTTACATCGCCACGGCGAACAACGACATGACCGGCAACAACCTCGATGGTGATCCCACAAACGACGGCGCGCCCATGCTGCAGCACTATGTGGCCTTCGGCGCCCGCCACGGCCGCATCGTCGAGGCCATCGAGGAGATCGGCGATCAGCACTCCCGGGACACGATGGAGACGATCCTCGGCGACGTGCACTCCTACCTCGGCGAGCGGGCGCTGCCCCACCTGCTGAGCGCCGCCGACGAAAAGAGCGGTGATCTCACCGACGCTGGCAAGAAGGTGGTCGAGGCCCTCGAAGGCTGGGATTACACGTGCCCCACGGGCATCGACGGCATCCGCCCCGACGACGAGAAGTCCACCGAGGGTGACACGGCCTCCATCGGCTGCACCGCCTTCCACGTCACTTGGCCCCGGATCCGCCGCCTGGCTTTCCAGGACGATATTCCCGAGGGCACCCGCCTGCCCTCCGACGCCGCCACCTTCATCGCCCTCGATCGCCCAGAGACGCTGAGCACCTCGTACTGGAACATCAACGGCACTGAGGAAGAAGAGACCCAGGCCGACGTGCTTGTTTTGGCGCTGAACGACGCCGGCGCATGGCTCGAGGAGAACCTCGGCGAGGAGATCGACGACTGGCGCTGGGGCCGCCTGCACACCGTCACCCTGGCGGTGGACCTGATCAGCGATCTCGGGGTGCCGTCCTTCGACAACGGGCCCTACACCAACGATGGTGGTCTCTACACCGTCGACGTGGCCAACCCCTCGGGCATGCTCGGTGACAACTACGCCCACCGCAGCGGAGCTTCGATGCGCTTCGCCTGTGACGTCGATCCCGAAGCTGGCCCTCAGTGCACCCTGCAGATCCCAGGCGGCAACCGTCACTACCGCGACAGCCCCTTCTACGACGATCTGATGCAGGAGTGGCTCGTCAACAAGGCATTCCCCCTGCGCCTCGCCGAAGACGAGGTCGAAGCCTCGACGACGGAGCGCGTGGGCATCTGCCCCTGATCGAGCCGCCCTTCAACGGGCGCGACGCCCTGCCCCCCGCCCACTCTCGAGCACCATGCGCGTGGGCTCGCCGAGGGGCTCGTCCAACAACTCCCCATAATCTCTCACTGATGCGTAGTGCCGGGGCAGATGCTCCGGACACTCGATCTCTGCCCGAGGGGGCGCCTCGAGGTGATTCGACATGAAGTCGAAGACCGCAAAGAGCGACAATACAGGCTGATTGCGCTGAATTTCGGGCTGCTGGGCCAGGAACTGAGGGAAGCGCACCCCGTAGTGATCGAGGCTGACCCCTGTGGGCGGGTCGGTCTGGGCATATCGCCACGCAAAGAGATTGAAGTTCCGCTCTCCGAGCAGGGTACGGGTCACGGGGTAGAAGTCTTCGAGCACCTGCCGTGTGGTGACGATGTAATGCAGCATGTAGATCTTGAGGTTGCCCCGGGTTTCTTCGGTGAAGAGCTCTTCGGAGATGAGAGAGTTGTGCCTCAGGATCGTGTCGCTGAACCGTTCAATCACATCTTTGAGCACCTGGCCTCCTTTCGACCGCGCTTCAACACACGTACGACCGCCAGGCTCTCGATGAGGGGCGGAATGGCGTTGTCTCGCTCGTAACATGCGGGCAAATGGCTCAGATGGTTCACCCAGTGCTGCTGCCAGTTGGAGGGCGCAGAGCCATGGGTGTCGAGCCAGAAGTCATCGACCACTTCCGGGCCAGCGACGTGCAGTGCCACCACGTGCTCGAGGAACTCTGCTGTCATATAGCGATGGACTGGCACGCCGAGGTTGTGGGCGTTGATCTCGATGTTGTTGAGATCGAGCAACAACCGACACCCCGTGCTCTCAGCGATCTGTTGCAGGCTCTCAGCCTCTGTCATCGAGCTCTGCCGGTAGACCACGTACTGGCTCAGGTTTTCCAAGGCGATGCTGCGCCCGAGGCGTTGCTGTACGAAGTTGATCCGAGCGGCAACGTGGGCACAGGTGCTCGGAGACAAGGGCAGCGGCAGCAAATCGTGATGAGATACACCACCAAAACGCTGCCAGCAGAAATGATCCGAGATCAGCCATGGATCGAGCACGCGCTCCAGCTCGGCGATCTCGTCGAGATAGGTGGTGCTGATCGGATCGACACCACCGAGGTTCATGCCCACGCAATGCAGGGCGATGGGCGTGTGGGCCCGGATGGTCTTCACCTGCTCGAGGGCCTGAGGATTGCCGATCAGATTTTCGGCGATGACTTCCCAGTAATCCACCTCACCAGGGGGTGTGTCACACACCTGATCGAGGTAGGACAATCGCAGGTTGAGCCCGATCCCGGCCACACGCTCCCCCATGATCAGCGGGCCAGGAACTTGGCGACGGGCTTCTGCTTGGAGACCACCTTGCCCGCCTTCACCATCTTCTTGCCGCCCCACTTCTCGCACAGGGGCCCTTCGGGCACGTACACCCACTCGGTGGGATCGAGATCTTTGGCGGCCTTGCCCGAGCAGTCATGACGGCCGTCAGTGGAGCCACAGTCGTTGTGGCCCGCCTTGGCCACGCCGAGACACTTGATCACTGTGATGGTCTCTTCAGCGGCCGCCTGGGGCTTGTCCGCGCAGGCCACACCCAGGCCCACCATGCTCACCAGACCCCCCACCATCAACGTCATCTCTTTCGTCATCACTGCGCTCGCTTTCATCGAGTGGTTATGGGGCGACACCCACGCGGTGCGCCCTCTGGCCCCGATGACGTCTCGGGCTTCAACGGTGATTGCACCCACGTGTCGTTTTCCGTCCAAAAACCCTCTATTTTTTCTAAAAACGCCCATATCGCCTCAAAACGGGTCACCCGTTCACTTTTGTCATCAAAGTGCGCAATCAAAAGAAAGGCCCCAAACGTCGATGAGAGTGAGTGGGCACATCGAGCCCTCTCGCTGGAGACCCAATGACCTTCGATCGGCCCACACTGTCCCGGCTCTTCCGGTACTGCTACAGCCTGACCGGCGACGATGACGCGGCGTACGACTTGCTGCATCAGAGCATCGAGCGCTACCTCAAGGCAGCAAAGCGCCAACACATCGACGCGCCCGTGGCCTATCTGCGCCGAATCATTCGCAATCGGTTCATCGACGATCTGCGCCGCGCACGGCGTCTGCCTGAAGTCAGTCTGGAAGAGCTGCAAGAGAGCGTGGTGGATCTGAGCACCACAGGCTTGGAGCGTCAGATGGTCGCAGCAGGTGACATGGCCATCATCTGGCGTCAGCTCAGTCCAGTAGAGCGGGAAGCCTTGTACCTCTGGGCCGTCGAGGGTCGGACAGCGAGCGAGATCGCTGAAGACTGTGGGGTCTCACGCAACACCATTTTGTCCCGGCTGCACCGCCTGCGTCAGAAGTTCAAGGGGTGGTACAGCGACGAAGACCGCGGAGACGAGGAGGTCTCCTCATGACCCGGACACCACTCAAAGAGGCCGTGCAGCAGCACATCGAGGCCCATGATCTCACCGAGGCACAATTCGCGGCCCTCGAACGGCTGCAGCAACCCGAGCAGCAACGCCCCCAGCGCTGGCTCTGGCTCGTGGCAGTGGCCGCTCTCGTTGCATTGACAGTGTGGGGGGTGTGGGGTCGCACAGAGCAGAGCGTGGCCATCGCCAGCGAGGTGGCGAAGAACCACCTCAAGCTCAAGCCCCTGGAGATCACCACTTCCGACATGGGCGCAGTGCAGGGCTTCTTCGACACCCTGGATTTCGTACCCATCGAGAGCCGCCAGCTCGCCGCCTCGGGCTGGCGGCTGAGCGGCGCGCGACACTGCTCGGTACAAGGACAGGAGGCCGCTCAACTCAGAGGGCACCTCGGCCAGGACGAGGCGCCGATCTCTGTCTACATGACGGCTTATGATGCAGAGCGCTTCGGACCAGTGCCCTCGCTGGATCGTGGAGAGGTGCCCTTACGCCTGCACGATCGAGGGCTGGCGATCACTTTGTGGGTCGAGCACGGCGTGCTGATGGTTCAAGCAGGTGGACCCTGAGCCGGCTCAGGGTGCCCATCCACTCTCGTAGGCGGCGCCCTCAGCGCCAACAGTGAGGGTGTGGTTGGCCCCTGGAGACCACTCCACGGTGCCATTGCCCACCTTGATGAACTTGAACTCCACCACCTGCCCGGGGGCCAGCTCCCCCTCGGAGATGTCCACCGTACCGGACCATGTGGGGTAGTCAGTCACTGACAATGCAAAAGCCTTGGTTGGATCCCAGCTCCCCAGAGCAGGGGTGTTGCCCACCACGGCCACGGACTGCCCCCACTGCGTCACGCCGCCGTGCACGGTGAAGGAGAGGCTCATCTGCGCCCCGGGCTGAGGGGCTTCGGGCGTCTCCGGCTCGGGCGTTTCAGGCGCTGGCATCTCTGGCTCGGGCATCCCGGGCTGGGGCAGCTCGGGCACATCTTCGTCGGCGCAGCGCAGGTCGAGCGACGGCCCAGGCGCACATGGATGCACCCAAATCTCGGTACACACCGGTACATCATGATGCACGGCGTACCAGTGATAGATGCCGCGGTTGTCCGGGCTCGTGGCGGTGACGAAGGCCTCTCCAGGCCAGAGCAGGCGATAGGCCGACACATCGCCGAGGCCATAGGCAGCACCACCAGACAGCGGGCTCTGAGGCGTGTTCATCCCCCAGCCGGTGAGGATGGGCGCCGACTCCAGACTGTTCACCAGGCTCTCGGCGGGATCGCCGATCTTGTGCCACCCGGCGCCGCTGGGCACTCCGGCGAGGGCCTCCAACCCGGGCTGACGGGGCTCGAAGCAGATGTAGATGTGCTTGAGCGGCGCCACAGGCGGTTGTGCCAGCCAGGTCCAGCCACCCCCGACAGCGGTCTGACCGGGCTGGCGATGAGGATGACTGCCGTGGATGACCTCTGCGGGGTAGGGATCGGTGTTGTACCCTGTCCCAAAAGTGTGAGCCTTGAGCCGCTCAAAGGGGTTCAATGCCGCATCACCCGCAGCAATGGCTTCGGGATCAGGGAGGGCGCGCCCGTCAGCAAAGGCGCTGCGTTGGGGCGCCGAAGCCGCGAGATCCTGAGCGTCGTGCACGGGCACCTTGAAGCTGAGGGGGAACGCGTCGCCCCAGCCCGTCGGGCGCACCCACGCTACGGTCTCCATGCGGCGATCGGCCCAGCCGAGGGCAGCAGGCGGGCTCCACCACACCTGCAAATCGCCCGCGTCGGTTTTGGTCGCCAGCAGCGGCCCGGAGTCGACAGGCTCACCTTCGAGCATGTACTCCACCGAGAGGCTGTCACCCACCGGCAGGGCGCGGTCGAGGGTGATCTGCACCGACTGGGTGCCGTCATCGAGTAGATAGAGCACTGCCAGGACCGGCGGCCGCGGGTGGCTCCAGCTGCCGAGCGTGGCCGCTGCGTTGGTCTGACCATCGCCGAATGGCGAGAACTCGCTGGGCCAAACCCCCACGGGGACCGACACCACAGCGTCGACGATCCCGGGTTGCTTCCAGGCGGTCACCAGGGCCTCCGACACCGCATTGGCAATGATGGCTTCAGGCGTCCACAGCCCAGGATCGTCACCACCCCATGGCGCCGCACCAGGCCGGGGCAGCTCGACGGCCCTGCTGGCTTCAGCGCCATCGGTCTTACCCGTGAACGGGCTCGAAGTGGGTTGTGGCTCGGCCCCGGCGGCCTGCTCGGCAGCTGGCTCGGAGGCACAACCGCCCATCAGCATCGCCCAGGTGAGGATCAAGAGGTGGCTCAGAGAGTTCCGCGACATCGATATGCTCGAATTCGTGATCAGCAGCGCTCATGAATGCAGCCCTCGTGCCATCAGCAACACCCTGAAATTACGAGAAGGATACTGGCTACTGGATCAGCCATTGGCCTCATCTCCTGACCGCTCTGCCCCACCTCAGCCAGCTGGCGATGGCTGCTGGCGGTCCCAACCACGTCAGCTCGGCCACGATGGCCCTCACCGCGCCGTGTCCTCCGCCCCATTCACCAGGGGGCAGCACCTGCCATTCGAAGGGGGCCGCGCTCGCCGTCATGGTCCAGGGCCACCACAGCGCCACGCCCCGACCAGGTACGCCGCCGCTGCCGTGACCGAACATGTCCACGAGGGTGTGGCTCATGAGCAGTGCCCCGATAAAGAGCCCCATGGCCAGGGGGGTCACACCTCGCCGACGGGCGAGCCAGGCCCCCAACACACCGCACAACACGGCGAATGTGATGGAGTGGGACCACGTGCGATGCCACACGGAACTCGGCTGCCCCAGCACCCAGACCGCGAAGAAGTCGAAGTCGGGCGCCTGAGGCAGCACGAGGGTGAGTCCCCAGGCCCACTTCGGGCCCAGAGGCTTCAGACGGGGGGCCATCGCCGCATATACACAGACGCCGGCGAGGCAATGTCCGAGGGGCAGAGACATCATGGGCACTGTGGCCCAAGGTCTCGCAGAGGTCTACCTCAGCCCACAGAGACCGGGATCTGCCGGGCCTTCGCCCGAGCAGCCTTGGGCAGGGTGATCTCCAACACCCCAGCGTCCAGACGCGCCTGGACCTGGGATCCATCCACATCGGGTGGCACCCTCAGGGTGGCCGTATAGTCGAGATCGGCCCAGTGACCCTGAAGCAGCTTCACCCCTTCTGTGGGCGCCGCTCGATGGCCCACCAAGGTGAGCTCTCCATCCTCAAGGTTCAGCTCCACCTGGTTGGAAGCGACGCCTGGAAGATCGGCGACGATCAGGAAGTGATCTGCGTTCTCGAAGATGTCCAGGGCGGGACGCAGGCTCTGGCGGCGGTCGTTCTTCTGCATTGCGTGAGTCATGCGAACACCTCAGCTTTCAATCTGTTCAACTGTCTGAATGTGGTTCAATTACATGAGAGTGCACTGTTCGGCGTGCACTGTTCGGCGTGCACTGTTCGGCGTGCACGGTGTGATGCTCATCCTGCAGAGATCACCTTGATCTGCTTGGGCTTCGACTCTGGGGCCTTGCCCACGGTGACGGTGAGCACCCCATTGTCGAACTGTGCCTTCGTCAGCTCCGGATCGACCTTCGCTGGCAGCGTGAAAGCCCGGCCGAGCTTGACGGCACGGCGCTCCTGGCGATGGGTGGTGTACCCCTCGCGATGTGGCAACGCCCGCTCGGCCTTGATGGTGAGCACACCATCTTCGAGGCTGAGATCGATGCTCTCCGTTTGAATCCCCGGCAGATCGGCCTTCAGCTCGAAGGCCTCACCGGTGTCGTACAGTACAGCATGGAAAGGCATGGGCCGGCGCTGCTGCGATTTCGTCGACAGCTCCTCGTCGAGCACACGATCCATTCGGCGGCGCAGCTCTTCGAAGAAGTTGAAGGTCGGCTCGAGATCGGCCCAGTGCTCCAGGGTGTTCCAGCGATTGCGCATAAGAGTCTCCTATGGCTCTACACATGGCATCCCGCCCGTATAGAGGTGTTGATACATCTAAATGAGTTTGGGCACACAATGCCCTGCACATCAGCGGGTTACACCGGTGAAGAGTTGGGGCCTGTGTATTGTTCGAGTATTTCCGTCGCGAGAATACAAGTAATCACTGCACAGAGCGCGTCAACACCTTGTGGTGATTTTTTTCATCGGAGAGGCATCATCGTGTTGTGCGCTCAACGCATCCAGCCGCTGATCAACCGACTCACCTCGGTCAGCTTCACCGGCTGCCCACCAGTGGGGTGATGCCAGATCTCGAAGCGGGCCTTGTAGCTGTGGCCCCAGTCACCCTCGTACACCGTGAGCCCCACGGCGTACTTGAAGCGTAGATCCGGATCAGGCCCATAACCCAGATGCCGTGTGGTGAGGGGTGTCATGCGCTGCTCGGAGAGCGCCTTGCCCACATCATCAGCACCGAGCTCCGGCGGGTTCTTGGCCACATCGGGCCCAGGGCCTTCGTAGATCACCTTGGTCCACACCGGGCCCGGAGATTTCAAGGGCACCCAGGCCTCGACCTCGTACATCCCCCCTTGCATCCCATCAGCGACCTGAACCGAGATCTCCTGCGTGCGCGTCGAGCCCTCAGGGGTGAAGCCTGGTACGTAGCCGAGCTTCTTGAGCTTGTCTGCATGGCGCAGGGCCTCAGTCATCTCCTCGCACACCGACTTCACGGCATGCTCGGTGAAGGGTCGACCTTCGCCCTTGGATTGCTCAAACACATCCAACTTCACCCCTGCAGCGCCTTCGAGCACGGTGTAGCTGTTGCGGCCTGGCTGGTCGAGGTAGGTGGCGGCCTTGATCACGATGGGATCTTTGGGGTGCAGCCGAGCCCGTGTCACCTGCACCCCTCGCACATAATTCATCGGATGTCCCAGGCCGAGGCGCACTCTGGTCTGCACTACCTGAGAAGCATCGAAGTTGGTGTGGTGGCCAGATCTGATGCCGTACGCATACCCAGGCCCCGGAGGCTTGGCCCACGTGGCGTACATCCCCTCTGTGTCTTCGCGTACTGACCAGTGGGCGCTGCTGCGCAGGTGGCGCTCCAAGGTGGCGCGTTGAGGCTCGGTGAGCAACTCGAGGGCTGCACACGAGAGTATGAGCGTGGTCTCGGTGGGTGGTGGTGCTTTTTTCTGAGGCCTCGGTGGGGTGCGATCAGAACGCTGGCACCCGCTGCTCATCAACGTGAGCAGACCCAACAGCGCTACAAATCGGGACAGCCTGTTCAGGCGCCGGGCTTGAGGTAGATCGCCAGGATCAAGATGCCGCCATCATGCTTCAGGCCTGCTTGATAGAAGACCTTGCGCATGGGGAGCCTCAAATCCACCTTCACCTTCTTCTGGGGCACCGAGAAGGTCACGTGGTGCAGCTTGGGATCTTTGGGATCAGGGCCGTTGTAGGCGAAGTTTGCAGCCCCCTTCTGCGAGGGCAACAACACCCGGGCCACCCCTGTGGGGTTGAGGGCGTATTCCGAGCGGCCCACCCGCTTGAAGCTCTTGTACTGGCTGAACGCCTTGGTGAGATCGTCCTTGATCGGCTTCAAGACCGGATCGACCCCGCCATCACCGTTGGTGGCGTGAATCACCGAAATGGTCATCTCCACCGCCTCGGCGGCAGAAGCCTGGGTGACGAAGAGCATGGGCCACAGCGTCGCCAGGGCCAGCAGGAACGCCTTGCGGGTCATCAGATCGGATCCTCTACTAGGGTGGCATCGTTCGTCGGTGCCTCGCTGCCGCCATCGAGCAGCCAGATCACCGTGGGGGCGTTGCCCTCGGACTGGTTGATGATCACGCGGTTCTCCCCATCGCTCTGTACCTCATCGACGACCACCTTGCCGACGGTCTTGAGCTCAGGTGCGGTGCGTGAGGGGGGCAACGCAGGGTTCGGCGCCGGCCGAAGCTTGGGCGCCTCGTTCTTCTGAACGTCGCTCTTGCCCGAGTTGTCGACAATGGGCGCAGGCTGCGGACCCTGAGTGCCTTGCTGGCTCGCCCGGCCGATGAAGAACGCCACCGCGGCGGCAGCGCCGGCGGTGAGCAACACCGCAGGCACGAGCCTCTGCCACCAGGGCTGCGCCGGCGCTTGAACGGGCACCTGCACAGGTACCTGCTCTACCGCTGCGGGCGCCACAGGCGCAGCCTCGGGGGCGCCCTCGGGCAGCTGGGCTTCGACCTTGGACCAGAGATCGCTGAAGTCGACCCCCTCGGTCATGGCCTCGAAGTGAGCCTTCACCGCCGTGCGGGTGGCCAGGAGATCGCGATGGGCCGCCTGCCACACCTCGTCGGAGGCCAGGGCCTGTTCGACCTCAGTGACCTCGTCGGCGGAGATCTCGCCGTCGAGGTATCGCTCGAGAAGTTGTAGATCCAGCTCGTTCATGACCGCTTCCTCACCCCGGCTCCAGCCTGCTCTGCGAGCGTGCTGCCGGATGCCTCCAGGTAAGGTTTCAGGGCTTTCTGAAGATTCTTCCGCGCGTGGTGGAGACGGCTCATCACCGTGCCCAGATGGCAATCCATCACCTCGGCGATCTCTTCATAGCTCAGCCCATCGACCTCCCGGAGGAGAATGATGGTGCGATGGTTCTCGCTCAGCGTGTTGAGCGCCTCATCGAGTGCCTGTGCCAGCTCCTGCTGGGCAAAAGCGTGTCCCGGGTGCATTTGACGGGTGTTCCCCGAAAGCTGCACACCGTTGACGCTATCTTCTTCACGGCCGATGCGGTCGTCGTATTCAACACCTTTGAACCGACCATGCTTGCGGCGATGGTCGATGCAGAGATTGACGACGATGCGGTAAAGCCAGGTGTAAAAAGAAGAATCGCCTTTGAACTGGCCAATCTTCCGGTACACCTTGACGAACGCTTCCTGCGTGGCGTCCATCGCGTCTTCAGGGTGCTTGAGCACCCCCATTGCGATGGCGAAAACCCGCCGTTGGTAACGCTCGACAAGTTGCTTGTACGCCTGGCGATCACCCTCCTTGCATCGCTGTACGAGTTCCTGATCGCTGGTTTCCAAAAAAACCTCCGGCCCGGACGCCGCGGTGAGGTCCATCATTCACGGGCGGTGCATATTAATTCGAAGAGCGGTGAAAAACTCTGACTTCCACCAGAACCGCCTGGATGAGGCTCTAACATCCATCAGCGTCATCGACAAGTCGGGAGACCTCGACACATCACTGAGCATCGCTGTTGAGAATTGGTGGAACTTTTCCGAAGGTCGTTCGTGTTGACTCTCTCGCGCCTCGTGCGCATCTGCAGCTTCGAGATCTTGCCCTAGAGGTCCCTTCATGCCGCCCAGACCCTCTTCTTTCGAGCAGATCGCCGATCTCATCCGGCAGACCCGCGGCCGTTTGAGGGCGCGCGCCTGCCTCATCGCCGCGGCGTGGGCCCTCGTGGCCCTCGTGGCCGTGAGCGCTGCCGTGGTCATCACGGGCGCCTTCATCGCTCAGGGTGGCGGGCTGCGGGCAGGGGCCATCGTCGCCCTGTCGGTGGCGCTGCTCGTCGTGAGCGTGCGTTTTCTCTGGCGACCCTGGCGACAGTGGAGGGGTGACGACGCCGTCGCCGAGCACCTCGAGCAGGGGGTGCCCACCCTCAGAGACGGCCTCCGAGCGTCGATCCAGTTCGGCGCCCAGTGGGGCCAGAGCGATGATGATCCCCAGATGGTGGCGGCCCTCGCCGACTCCGTCGTCGCCGAGCTTGGGCAGCGCGATCTCCGCCCGGTGACCCCCATGGCCCCGGCGAAGCGCCCGTGGATGATCGCCAGCGGCGCATTGGTGGCCGCACTGACTCTGGCCCTCGTGTTCCCCGGGGTGGTGCGCAAGGGCTTCGCCGCCCTCGCCCCAAGCCCGGAGATCGACGGCGCCAAGGTCACCGGACCGCTGGTGGGTGATCTCACCATCAAGCTCATCTACCCCGACTACACCGGCCGCCCTGATCGCCTGATCCCCAACACCTCAGGTGACTTCGAGGCGCCCAAGGGCACCCGCGTTCAGGTCTCGGCCACGACGCTGGCCCCTGCCCAAGCGGTCTTCATCCGCTTTGGTGAGCTCCCTCAGGAAGGTGAAGACGCCACTGATGATGCTGCCGAGACGCCTGAAACCTCCGAGGCCGATGAAGGCGCGACAGACGACTCGCAAAAGTCAGCCGTAGGAGCCGAGATCCCCCTCACCCTCTCGGAAGGTCGCGACGCCACGGGCGAGTTCGTAGTCACCGAGGCGGGCCGGTGGCGGTTCACCGTCGTCGACGCCAAGGGCGACAGCCTCGTCGAGGGCGTGAAGCGCCGCATCAAGCTTGAGGCCGACCGGGAGCCCCACGTGGAGCTGAAGCTGCCCGAGGCCGACATGGAGATCGACGATCTGCAGTCGTTCCCCGTGGTGTGGTCTGCCAACGACGACTTCGGCATGACCAAGGCCAACGTGGTGCTCTCCCTCGCCGCTGATCCGGAGCACCCGGAGAAGATCCCTCAGCCCAGAGTGGCCGGGACCCGAGTCCGGGGCGAAGACGAGGTCGATCTCAGTGTCATCCAGGCCCAACCGGGGGATCGCATCGCCCTCACCGTCGAAGTCTTCGACAACAACACCGTCGATGGCCCTCAGCGGGGCGTCTCGGTGACCCGCTACATCACCATCAACTCACCAGAGGCCAAGCATTTCGAGATCTCCGACAAGCTGCGGGCCCTCGTGGACCAGTTCGTCGACGTGCTCGCCGATCGCCTTGAGGTCGACCTGCAGGCCCCAGGCGAGGTACCAGTGCCCGGGCGCGTCGACGCCCTCATCGGGGTCACCACCGCTGCAGCGAACGCCCTGGGTGATCTGCTCTCGGAGATGGTGGACGATCCGCTGACCCCCAAAGAGGTGCGCCTCGCTCTGCTGGGCCGCCTCGGTGAGCTGGAGAAGGCGGTCGACCTTGAGCAACAGGTGCTCGCCCAGCAGCGAGACGCGTTGGAGCAGCAAGCGGCCCCCGCAGTGCGCCGGCAGGCGAAGAAGAACGAGCAGGTCATCGACAAGGTCGAGCAGACCATCTTGCTGCTCGAGGCCATGGTGGCCCGCCTGGCCATCGAAGATCTCATGGCCATCAAAGACCGGATCCAGGCCGACAAAGAGAACCTTCGGCAGCTCATCGAGGAGTACAAGAAGAACCCCGACGACCAGCTCAAAGCCCGCATCATGCGGGAGATCCAACGCCTCAAGCAGCGCATCGACGAGATGCGGGCCCGCATGGCCCAGATGCGCCAGAAGCTGCCCGAGGAGTTCCTGAACCTCGACGGTCTCAAGAACGACGAGATGACCGACGGCCTCAAGGACTCGAAGGACGCTCTGTCAGAGATGGAGAAGATGCTCGAGGAGGGCAACATCGAGGATGCCCTCAAGGCCCTCGAGGAGATGACCCAGGCCCTCGATGACATCACCAAGGCCCTCGACCAGGACTTCCAGGAGTTGCACTCGGAGACCAACCCCGAGATGCAGCGGGCCATCAACGAGCTGATGGATCAGACCCGCGATCTGATGAAGCAGCAGGAGAAGATCCAGCAGGAGACCGACGAGGCGGCGAAGGCCCAGGCAGAGGCCCAGCGCAAGCTGCTCGAAGAGCAGATGAAGGCGCAGATGGACCGCATCAAGCAGCGGGCGAAGCGCCTCGAAGAGCTGGCGAAGGACATCGACGGTCGCCGTATGCCGAGCTACCAGCAAGAAGATCTCAACGCCCTGCGCCAGCGGGCAGACGATCTCAAGGGCGCCCTGGACCGCGAGGCCCTCATGGAGGCCCTCGAGATGGCGGAGCGCAGCGCCGATCACCTCGACACCCTGGAGCGCCTGGAGCGCAACCGGGGGCCCATGAACACCGAGGGCAACAAGAGCAAGATCATGCAGGGCAAGGGGGTGAACGAGCTGATCATCCAGGATCTGTCCGAGATTCTGGAGCAGGCTCAGCGCATGGCCCAGCAGTCTCAAGACCAGGAGCAGATGCAGCAGATGTCCCAGCGCCAGCAGCGCCTGGGCCAGCAGGCGCAGCGGCTGCAACAGCGCATCCAGCGTCGCCGCCAGCAGGCCCCGAGCATGCCCGGCGACGCCGAGGAGCGCGCTCAGCGTGCTGGTGATGCCATGCGCCGTGCAGGCCAGCGCCTGGGCCAGGGCAAGCCCCGACAGGCTCAATCGGAGCAGCAGCAGGCCATGAACGAGCTCAAGGGGCTGATGAAAGACATGCAGCAGTCGCTCAAGCCCCAGCGGGCGGAGCGCCCCGGCCAGCAGCAACAGCAGGGCCGGCGGGGCACCCGGAACGACAAGGTGCGCATCCCCGGGGCCGACGAGTACCAGGCCCCGGCGGAGTTCCGTCAGGAGCTGCTCGAGGCCATGAAGGATCGCGCCCCGGAGGCGTACGAGGAGCAGGTCCGTCGCTACTACGAATCTCTGGTGCAGTGAGGTGGGCTCGATGAACGCGAATCGATCGACGGGCGCCTTGGGCAAAGCCCTACCAGCAGTGCTGACGGCCATGCTCATGGTGTTGAGCCTGAACACCTCGGCCCACGCCGTGAGCATGGACACGCTCAAAGAGCTGCACAACCTGGTCACCGACTGGCAGGTGGCTGAGGCCCGCAGGCGCCTCGAGCCCCTGAAGGCCGAGAGCCCCGAGGACTGGGATCTGGGCTTCGTCGAGGCCCGGCTGCTCTTCTTCGAGGGCAGATACGGTGAGTCGAAGGTGCTGCTCGAGAGCCTCGGGGATAGCCTGTCGGGCTCCACCGATCCCGAGGCCATCGGCCGCGTGGCCAGCATGATGGACTTTCGCAAGCTGGTCACCGAGACCCACGAGGCCCTCAAGGACTTCGACGAGTTCACCACCGAAGATGGTCGCTTCACGGTGCGCTACAAGGGCCGCGACGAGATCATGGTGCCCTGGCTCGTCGACGTGCTGCGCAAGGCCGACGCCGCCTTCACCGCGGACTTCGACTTCAAGCCCGAGGGCCGGGTGCTCGTAGAGCTGTACCCGCAGATCAACTACCTCGCCAAGGTGAGCCCCCTCACCGAAGAAGACATCGAGACCAGCGGCACCATCGCCCTGTGCAAGTACAACCGGCTCATGTTCACCAGCCCCCGGGCCCTGGTCCGCGGGTACGGATGGCGCGACACCGTCTCCCACGAGTTCGTGCACTACTACATCACCCACGTGAGCCGGAACTCGGTGCCCATCTGGCTGCACGAAGGCATCGCCAAGTTCGAAGAGGCCCGGTGGCGCGCCGATCCGGGCCTGCCCCTCGATCCGCCACAAGAAGACCTGCTGGCCCGCTCGCTCAAGGCCGACAAGCTGGTCACGTTCCAGCAGATGCACCCCTCCATGGCCAAACTGCCGAGCCAGGAGGCCGCCTCGCTGGCCTACGCCGAGGTGCACACCGTCATCAACTACCTGTACGGCAAGTCGGGCTATGGCGGCCTGAACACGCTGCTGGCGGCCCTCAAGTCAGGGCAGGACATGAACGGCGCGCTGACCACGGCCTACGGCGTCGATCTCGACGGCCTGTGGAAGGTCTGGAAGAAGTACATGAAGCGCCAGGGGCTCAAGACCTACCCGGGCCTCGTGCAGACCTCGCTCAAGTTCAAGCGCCCCGGTGAAGAGGCGAAGCCCGGCGAGGAGCCGGAGATCGACTTCAGCACCATCAGCGAGAAGAAGATCAAGGACTTCACCCACCTCGGGGAGCTGCTCCGGGCCCGTGGTCGCCACACGGGGGCCATCAAGGAATACGAGAAAGCCATCGCCCTGGGCGGAGACGGCAACCCCGTGATCCAGAACAGCGTGGCCAAGTCGCTCATCGCCGTGGGGCGCCACAACGAGGTGCCCGCGGCCCTGGAGCGGGTGAGATCGTACTACCCGACGTTCTTGACCACCTTCATGAACCTGGGCGAAGCCCATCTACACCAGGATCAGGTGAGCGAGGCCCTCGAGGCCTTCGAGAACGCCCTGGGCATCAACCCCTTCCACCCCCGGGTTCACGAGGCCCTGACGGGGCTCTACGAAAAAGCAGGGCGCGCCGAAGAAGCCGCTCGATCCCGAAAAGCACTGGAGACTCTCAAATGACGGAGCAGCAGCCCCCCGGACAGCCGCTCGGCGACACCCAGGCCGTACAAGAAGCCGCCCAGGCCCGGGCGGCGATCCTCCACGAGGTGGGCAAGCGCATCGTGGGGCAGAAGCACGTGGTGGAGCTGATGCTCACCTCGCTCTTCGCCCGGGGCCACTGCCTCTTCGTCGGGGTGCCGGGCCTCGCCAAGACGCTGCTGGTGAGCACCGTGGCCGAGGCCCTCGATCTGAAGTTCAGCCGGATTCAGTTCACCCCCGACTTGATGCCCTCAGACATCACCGGCACCGACATCCTCGAAGAGGACCAGGCCACCGGGCGCCGGCACTTCAAGTTCATCAAGGGCCCGGTCTTCGCCAACCTGCTGCTCGCCGACGAGATCAACCGCACCCCGCCGAAGACTCAGGCGGCGCTCTTGCAGGCCATGCAGGAGGGCAAGGTCACCGCCGCAGGGCACACCTACACCCTCGAGCCGCCGTTCCTGTGCTTCGCCACCCAGAACCCCATCGAGCAGGAGGGCACCTACCCCCTGCCCGAGGCCCAGCTCGACCGCTTCATGTTCCAGATCATGGTGGGCTACCCCACCGCCGACGAGGAGCGGGAGATCGTGAGCCGCACCACGGGTGCACCCCCCGCCGAGGTGAACCCCGTGCTCACCCCTGAGAAGATCCTGGCCCTACAAGAGCTCGTGCGTCGGGTGCCTGTGGGCGATCATGTGGTCGATTACGCCGTGCGCCTCACCCGGGCCACTCGCCCTGGTGATGATCAGGCCCCTGACTTCGTGAAGGAGTTCGTGGGCTGGGGCGCCGGGCCCCGAGCGAGCCAGTACCTCATCCTCGCCGGCAAGGCCCGAGCCCTGCTCGACGGTCGCCTCACCGTGGCCCGAGAAGACGTGAAGGCCCTGGCCACGGCGGTGCTCAGCCACCGCGTCATCACCAACTTCCACGCCGAGTCGGAGCGGGTGACCACCGCCAACGTCATCAGCCGCCTGCTCGAGACCGTGCCCATGGGGGCCCAGTGAGCGACAAAGCCCGCAAAGCCGAGCGCCAGGTGGTGGACTCGGCGCTGCTGGCTCGGGTGGCCGGCCTCGGCCTCACCGCCGCTCAGCTCGCCGAGGGCACGATGACGGGCCTGCACAAGAGCCCCCGTCACGGCGCCAGCGTGGAGTTCGCCCAGCACCGGGAGTACGTGCCTGGGGACGAGCTGAAGCACCTGGACTGGAAGGCGGTGGCCAAGAGCGACAAGTATTACGTCAAGCAATACGAAGACGAGACCAACCTGCGCACCTTCTTGCTCGTGGACACGTCGGCGAGCATGAACTACGCCCGCAAGGGCCTGCCCACCAAGCTCGAGTATGCGTCGCAGATGGCCACCGCGCTGGCCTACACCCTGCTCCGGCAAGGCGACGCCGTGGGGCTGCTCACCTTCGCCAACGGCCTGGGCCATTACGTGCCCCCACGAGCCCGACCTGATCACTTCTGGCAGCTCGCCCGCACCCTGGAGCGGGCCGAGATCGAGAAGGGCACTGATCTGGTGCGCCCGCTGGAGCACATCGCCGAGGTCGGTGGCCGACGTGGTCTGGTGTTGATCTTCTCCGACGCCATGGATTTTCGGGATCAAGTCGCAGCCTTGTCCCGACAGCTTCGGCGCCGGCATCAGGTGGCGTTCTTTCACGTGCTCGATCCCGACGAGCTCGAGTTCCCCTTCGACGAGCTTACCCTCTTCGAAGGCCTCGAAGAGGACGAGAGGCTGCTGGCCGATCCGAGGGCGATGAAGGAGCAGTACCTGATCGAGATGCGCGACTTCTGCGCCAACCTGAAGCGCGATCTCGCCGAGGGTGACGTACGCTACACGCGTGTGCGCACCGACGAGCCCCCGGAGCGCACCCTGCTCAGCTTCCTCGCCGGCCCCGGTCGTCGATCTGGAGCCTCACACCCATGAACTTTCTCTCGCCCCTGCTGCTCATCGGCCTCGCCGCAGCGTTGATCCCGCCGATCATTCACCTGATCCACAAGCGCAAGCCCAAGCAGGTCTATTTTCCGGCCTTGGAGTTCATCCGGCAGTCTCAGAAGAAGACTTCACGGCGGTTCCGCATCAAGCAGCTGCTCTTGATGCTGGTGCGCAGCCTCTTGTTGGCGTTGCTGGCCTTCGCCCTGGCGCGGCCCTACTTCAGCCGGGACAACGACGCCCTCTCGGCCACGGGCCAGGGGGGCGGCAGCACGGTGATTGTCGTCGACGCCTCCTACCCCATGGGCTACCTGCTCGAGGGGGAGAGCCTGCTGGACAAGGCCCGCTTCAAGAGCGGCCAGGTCCTCGACGCCCTCGGCAGCACCGGGCAGGCGAGCGTCATCATCGCCGGCGACTCGGTGGAGTCCCCCGTGGGCGAGGTCACCCACGATCTGCAGGCGATCCGCAGGGCCCTTGACGACATAGAGCCGGGCCACGTGGCCAGCACGCTGAGCGAAGGGGTGAGCCGGGCCTATGATCTGCTCGAAGAGGCCCCCGCCACAGGTGGTCGTCGCGTGGTGGTCCTCACCACGGCCGCAGGGGCCGCCTCGGCGTTGCCGAAGCCTCCCCCCGCAGCCGGGGGATCTCCAGGCATCGAGCTGTTCCCCCTCGACGTGGCTGAAGGGGCCTCGACGCCGAACCGGGCCATCCTCGACGTGCAGGTCAGGCCTGCGCCAGAGCTCGGCGTGGGGCAATGGCGCGTCGACGCCCGGGTGGCCAACTTCAGCGATCAGGCGGTGGAGCGCTTGCCGATCCGCCTCGATCTGAATGGTCAGCCGGCGGTGCGGGGCTTTGTCTCATTGCCTCCAGGTGGGCAGAAGACCAAGACCTTCCACACCCGGGCCCTGCCCGACGCCGCGGCGAAGGCCGAGGTGGTCCTCGAAGCCGACAACCTCGCCCTGGACGATCGGCGCCCCTTCTGGTTACAGACCGCGCCCCAGATCAGAGTGCTGGCGGTGAACGGTGATCCCCGGCCCACGCCCCATCGGGACGAGCTGTTCTATCTCGAGAACGCCCTGAGCCCTGCGATGTCAGGGGGCACGCACATCCGGGTGACCACCGCCGCAGCTGACACCCTCGAGCGCTTCGACTTCAACGAGTTCGACGTCGTGATTCTGGCGAACTTCGCCACCCCGACGCCGGAGCAGGCCCGAGATCTCGAGGCCTTCGTCCGCGGTGGCGGTGGGCTGCTGATCTCCATGGGTCAGAAGATCGAGCCCGAAGAGGCAAACGTCACCCTGGCCCGCTTGCTGCCCCGCAGCCTGCGCCGGGTACGTGTGGCCGGTGACGCCGCGGCGAGCGCTCAAGGAGGTGATCGCCGCCCAGCCAGGCTCACCACCTTCAACCGCGCCCACCCGGTGATGGCCAACCTGTCGGATCCGGCCACGTCGAGTCTGGGCCGGGCGAAGATCAGGCGCTACATGCTGCTCGACCCGTCACCAGACGCCGGGGGCGAGGTGGTCATGGCCCTCGACGACGGGGCGCCGTTCCTGCTGACCAAGGTGCTCGAACGCGGCCGTGTGGCGCTGCTCACCGGGAGCATCGATCGCGACTGGGGCGACTTGCCCATTCGCCCCGACTTCCTGCCCCTCGTACAACAGCTCGTGCGGCATCTGACCCGCATCTCCGAGGTAGACGTGTCCCCCATGCTCGTGGGGCAGGCTGCGGTGATGCCTGCAGAAGACGGCCGTATTCGCCGGGTGAAGATCGTGACGCCGAAGGGCGCCGTGCACACGCTGGATCGCCCACGGGACGAGGCTGAGCCCTGGGCCTTCGAACACACCGAGGTGCCGGGTCACTATCAGGTGCAGCCCGATCCTCCGTTGCCAGAGCTGTCCACGCTGCCGGGCTTCTCGGTGGCTGTCGACGCTGCAGCCGCAGATCTGCGGGGCCCCAAGACGAGCAAATCACTTGAGGTCCAGCGCAGTGAGGCAGAGAAGGTGACCTCTTCGGCCCGCACCGAGCTGTGGCACGCCGCCCTTGGCTTCTTGTTCCTGATGCTCGCCGCAGAGACGGGGCTTCTCTTCAGAAAGCGCCGCCACATCGAGGTCTGATCGCGTTGCCCCGCTGGGGCAGACTCAGCGTCGACCCCACAGAGCCATCCACCACCCACGCACAACCTGCCAGAGCGTACGCTGAGGGCGCTTCAGCTCGATGATCTGCTCTGTGGGCAGGTGGTTGCTGCTGTTGCGGTTCTTGCGCACGAGGACCTCTGCAGGGACCGGCGTGCTCGATCGGATGACGGGCAGCGGGGGCAAGGTGATGCCCGATGGCAGGCCCTCGATGAGGGTGGAGGCTTCCGCCTCGGCGAAGAGCGGATCGTCTTCTTCGAGATCGGTCAGCTCCTGGGGGCCGAAGAGATCGATGGTCTGCCCGGTCGGCGCATCGAGGGCCCAGTCGTGGGCAACCGAGACGGCTTCGTGGGCCGGGCCCAGCGTGTTGGACTCGAGCAGCACCGCCGGCGGCCACCAGCTCCCGGTCTGATCGGGATCTTGCGGGACCACCCGTGGGGGGATGGCTTCTGCCTCGAAGAGTCGAGGTGTTTCGGGCAGTTCCAGGGCAGCCATGTCACCTCACGCGATGGGATCATGATGGGCCATCAGGATGTGCCCAGATGGGCTTTTAAGCAAAAAAACGAGAAAAAACAGGGCCTGCGAGCCATTTACCTCACCTGCTACACCAGATGTGACCGCCATGCCATGAGGTGAATCTGGTGCCTGTTCACATATGCATGTGCTCGAGTCCGTACCCGTGTCTCACCTGATGCCCTCGACACACCGAAAAAAGAAGGTGGAGGTTTGCCACGACAGATGGGCATTGGCGTACACCATTCTAGGGCCCCCGAGGGCCTCGACGACCCGCTTCAGCCAGGGTGTGTCCTGGGCGGTCGATACCGACTCGGCTCACCCCTCGGCCGAGGCGCCATGGGCGCCGTGTACCTTGGGGAACAAGAGCCTACGGGGCGCCCGGTGGCGGTGAAGGTGTTGCAGCCCGAACCCGAAATTCAGCGCCGATTCTCGCCCAAGCGCTTGCAGAAATTCTTCTTCCACGAGGCCCATCAGCTCGCCCGCTTCAGCCACCCCTCGGTGGTGACGCTGCTCGACTATGACGTCGACGCGAACGGCACAGCCTTCATCGTGATGGAGCATTTACAGGGAGAGACCCTCAAAGACCGGCTGAAGTCACTGAGCCCTCGGGATCTCGCCCATGTCTGTGTTCAGCTGCTCGACGGGCTGCATGCCGCACATCAGGCAGGTCTGGTGCACCGGGACGTCAAGCCAGGCAACATCATCGTCCTCGACGCCCACGACGTCGACGGCCGCCCCCGAGCCAAACTGCTCGACTTCGGCATCGCCAGCAGCATCGGCGTCCGCACGAGTGTGGAAGACATGATGGGCACACCCCGCTACATGGCGCCGGAGATGGGCCTCACTGACCAGCCGATCTCGCCCCTCGCCGATCTCTACAGCATCGGGGTGATCTTGTACGAAGGCCTCTGCGGCCGCGTGCCCTTCAACCACCCCAACATGCAGATGATGATCGACATGGTCTGCAACCAGACCCCACCGCCTCTGCCCTATCGCGGTGATCTCCCCACGGAAATGTACGAAGTGGTGGGTCGGGCCCTGGCCAAATCGCCCGAGGATCGGTTCGCTGACGCCCACGAGATGGCGCAGGCCCTCAGAGAGATGATCTGGCCCGACTTCGGCCAGGCTGCACTCAAAGAGGTGTTTCAGGCCACCTTGGAGATCAGTGACGATGATGCCCTCGACGAGACCCTCGCCAATGTGCCTCTCAAAGCGCCACCATTTGCCGAGCCGGAGGGCAGATCAGGAGTGGGCGCGTTGATGCAGCGTTTGAGCGTACAGCTCACGCCACTCACGCCCTCTGCCCCAAGAGGTGCAGAGTTGCTGACTGAGGTCAGAGGACGAGGGGTTCGAGAAGGCACGGCAGAGTCGACGCTCTATCAACTGGCCCCCTGGCTCATCACCCTCGCAGGGTTTGCGATCCTCGCAGGGTGCTGGCGGTGGATCTCGCCAGTGGTGGAGGCGCTGGGGCTGTGACTCGACTCGCACTGAGCGCCCATCAATCGGGGAAGGCGAAGCCCACGGTGAAGGTCCACGCATCAGAGGTGTTCACCGAGACGAGCTCACCTCTGTATTCCACCGTGAGGGCGAGCCAGTCGATGTAGGTCGAGTTACGGACGTAATAACCACCCAAGGCAAAGAACACACCGCCATCAGGGTGGCTCTCTGCGAAGTAGACTGAGCCGCCGCCGTGCAGGCCGAGTGCGGGGTTGAGCAGCGAGAGCGACTCTCCGTCGTACTCAGGCCAGCTGAAGAGAGACCAGCCCACGTCGATTTGCATGTCGAAGGGCGACACCGGGCTCCAACCGTCCATACCCAGGGCATAGATGAACGAGTGGCCCAGGGTGAAGTGCCCCCAGTGCCAGAAAGCGCGGATGCCGTGGGTGGCCAGCGTGCGCCCGTTCAAGTTGTCGTCGGTGACCAGCTTGTACTGGCTGCGAGAGAGGCCGATCTCCCACGAGGGGCGGCCGCTCGGGGGGGTGTAGCGCGTGCCGTAGCCCACCCGCTTCCCGGAGAACGTCGTGCGGCCGAACCCTTCGCACTCGTTGTTCAGCGCTTCGAGGTTCTTGCAGTCCACATTGTACTGGTTGATGGCCTTCTCCCACGGGCCATAAGACTCTTTGAACTCCGCCCTGAGCTCTGCCTTCTTCGCCTGGGACAACGTCGAGTTGCCCAGCTTCATCAGCCGGGCGAGCTTCTGCTTGTCGGCGTTGTAGCGCGAGGTCACCGACTGTATCTGAGCACACCGACGGGCGATGGACTTCGCCACCCCCTTCCAGTGTTTGGCTCGGCGCTCGGCCTCAGCCTCGATCTCGTCGCTCACCCCAGAATGCTCGACGAGGTCCTGCCACGCAGCCGCCTTCTCGCACACCGACTTTTTCTTGGAACGCTCTACCTGGGTTGCCGCCTCGTACTTCTCCAGCATGCCGACGTCGAGGTCGGCCAGGCTGCCGAGCTGCGGAGCCGACCCCGTCACCAGAGGGCCATCTTCGATTTGCTCCAGTACCGGCAGGTCAGCGCCGAAGGTCCGCGCAGCTCTCCGCCTGCCAGGGTGCCCGATGGGCTTCATCAAACGCCCTGCGGCAGCTTGCACCACGCCTTCTAGAGCTTTTACGTTCCCTGCGGTGCCCTTCTCCGAAGCCATCAGGCCGCCGGAGTTGGTGTCGTACAGGCGCATCGAGATTTTGATGTCTCCGCCCAGCTCCAGAAATTCCCCGATGATGAGGTAGTCGGCGCCGATGTTGCGGCCCGTCTCGACCTCGCAGTCGCCCTCGCAGCTGGCGAGGTCGACGCCCGGGGGCAGCATCTCGAGGATGTTCTCCTTGGTCATGATGAGGAACTTGCTCTGGGGCAGCTTCACCGCCTCGCCCCGGACCACGTCCACCATGTAGGACACCTCTTTGGGCTTCAGGCCCGCGCCGTTGGAAAACTCCAGTACCGCCAGCTTCTTCTTTGCTTCTGCAGCACTCGTGAGGCCCAACACGAGGGCCACAACCCACAACAATGCTCTCATCTGCACGTCCTGTCGGGCGGTTCTCCGCCACATCACATCTGGCCCGGCGATACGCGCCGGGCCAGTGGCCGAACTTCTGGGGCTATGGTAACAGCCACGGGATATGGCACACGATCCCTCTCCACATCTACTCACTTTGTGGATCAACGGTGAGCGTAGACACCTCGCCGTCCCGCCACACCGTACGCTCCTCGAAGCGCTGCGCATCGATCTGCAGCTCACAGGCACGAAGCAGGGGTGCGACAAAGGCGACTGTGGCGCATGCACGGTGCTCGTGGAGGGTGAACCGATCATCGCGTGCTGCACCCTGGCCGCTCAAATGCGCCCGGAAGCGCACATCACCACCATCGAAGGTCTCAGCGGTGCAGGTGGCGCCCTTGATCCGGTGCAAGAAGCCTTTGATCGGACCGGGGCGCTGCAGTGCGGGTTCTGCCAGCCGGCGATGATGCTGAGCGCTCGAGCGCTCCTCGCTCGGAACCCACGCCCAACCCGGGGCCAAATCACCGAGGCTCTGTCGGGCAACCTCTGCAGGTGCACGGGATACGTACACATTTTCGACGCCGTGGAGCTCGCCGCCGCCATCGCCCGCGGTGAGGATCCGGGGCATCATCCTGAGGGCACACACGGCGACGCAGTCCTCGGCGGCCGTCATCGCAAACAGGACGGCCACCTCAAAGCCACGGGGGCGACGCAGTACACAGACGACCTGGTGCGCCCTCGCATGTTGCACGGCGCGATGCTGCGCAGCCCGCACGCCCATGCCCGCATCGTGTCCATCGATACCACCCGTGCGCTGGCGCTGCCCGGTGTGCACGCCGTGGTCACTGGCGTCGATCTGCCCACTCGATATGGGGTGATCCCCTGGACTCAGGACGAGACCGCCCTGGCGGTAGAACGCGTCCGTTTCGTCGGCGAGGAGGTGGCCGCAGTCGCCGCCACAGACGAGGCCACGGCGAGAGCGGCTCTCGATCTCATCAAGGTGGAGTACGAAGTCCTCCCGGCGGTCTTCGAGCCAGAAGACGCCCTCGCCCCTGATGCGCCCTTGCTGTTCCCCGAGCGCCCCAAGGGCAACGTGAGCAAGCGCGTGGCGTTGTCTTTCGGCGACGTCGACGGCGCCCTCGACGATGCCCATGTGCGCCTCGAAGGCACCTACGCGTTCCATGGCACCGCCCACGTGCCCATCGAGCCTCACTGCGTGCTCGCCGAGGTGGACGCCAGGGGGTTGCTGACGGTGCACGCCAGCACACAGATCCCCCACTATCTGCACCGCACGCTGGCCCGGGTGCTCGATCGCTCTGCAGATCGCATCCGAGTGATCCAGCCTGCGCTCGGTGGCGCCTTCGGGGGCAAATCAGATCCCTTCGGCCACGAGATCGCCGCGGCCTGGCTCGCTCTGAAGACCGGGCGGCCCGTGAAGATCCTGCTCACTCGGGAAGAGACCTTCTACACACACCGTGGGCGGCACCCGATGCACATGCAGATGGCCCTCGCCGCCGACGATGCCGGACGACTGACCGCCCTCGACAGCCAGATTCTGCTCAACGGTGGTGCCTACTCAAGCTTCGGGCTGGTGACGGCCTACTACGCCGGCCAGCTGCTCACGGCCCCCACGGGCTTCGAGCGCTATCGATTCGAGGCCACCCGAGCCTTCACCAACATGCCTCCGTGCGGCCCCAAACGGGGCCACGGCTCGGTGCAGCCACGCTTTGCCTTCGAGATCCTGCTCGATCAGATGGCCGAGGCCCTCGATCTCGATCCCATCGAGCTGCGCCGCCGCAACGACGTGGGCCCCGAATGCACGACGGTGAACGGCCAACGCATCACCAGCAACGGGTTCCTCGAATGCCTCGATGTGGTGGAGCGGGAGAGTGGCTGGGCACAGCGCCGGGGCAAGCTCCCTCACGGCAGGGGCCTCGGGGTGGCGGGGAGCATGTACATCAGCGGCACGGCCTACCCGGTGTACCCCAACGACATGCCCCAGTCCGGCGTACAGATCAGGCTCGACCGCAGCGGCAGGGCCCACGTGATGTGCGGCGCCAGCGACATCGGCCAGGGCAGCGACACCATGCTGGCCCTCGTGGCCGCCGAAGAGCTCGGCCTTGAGCCCGAGTCTATCCAGGTGACCACCGGCGACACCGATCTGGCCCCGGTGGATCTCGGCGCCTACTCGAGCCGGGTGACCTTCATGGCGGGCCTCGCGTGTCAGCGGGCCGCACGCCAGCTGGGCACCTGGGTGCGAGAGGCCGTCGCGGCGAAGCTCCAGCTGCCCTCGAGCGCCGTGGTCGGTGCCGGCGGCCGATGGTTCTGGACAGAAGATCCTCAAGTGGGCATGTCCTGCGCCGAGGCCTTTATCCTCGCTGAGGGCGCATACGGCACGCTTGGCGCCACCGGTGGATACGACACCGATCACACCCTCGGCGGGCCATACCGGGGCGGTGCCATCGGGGCGAGCCCTGCCTACAGCTTCACCGCCCACGTCGCCGAGGTGGAGGTCGACTCCGAGACGGGGCAGATCCACGTGCACAAGATTTGGGCGGCACACGATTGCGGCCGAGCCCTCAACCCCACCCTCGTCGAGGGGCAAATCATCGGCAGCGTCTACATGGGATGGGCCGAGGCGGTCATGGAGCACCAGCAGGTGTACCCAACGCTAGGCCCACAGCAGGGTCTGCACCGAGGCCCCAACCTGCTCGACTATCCGCTGCCCACGACGATGGAGATCCCGGAGATCGAGGCCTTCATCGTAGAAAGCATCGATCCAAACGGGCCCTATGGCGCCAAGGAAGCAGGCGAAGGCCCGCTGCACCCCGTACTCCCTGCCATCGCCAACGCGATCTACGATGCCATCGGGGTACGGCTCACCGAGTTGCCCTTCACCCCCGACCGGGTGCTGGCGGCCATCGAGGCGCAACGGCAACCGAAGGAGAGCAGCTGATGTTGCCGCTGCCTCCATTCGAGCTGCATCACCCCACGACTGTGGAAGAGGCAGTGGCCCTGCTTGCCCGTTATGGCGGCGCCGCTCGGGTGATCGCCGGAGGCACTGATCTGCTGCCCAACCTCAAGCACGGGCTCTATGACGTCGAAGCCCTCGTCAGCTTGAGCGCCATCGAAGGCCTCGACAGGATCACCTTCGACGCCGACGTTATCACCCTCGGGCCACAGCGCACGCTGCACGCCATCGCGACGGATCACGCCCTCGAAGCGATCTTGCCGGCCTTGACCACCGCCGCATCTCAAATCGCCGGTCCTCAGCTGCGCCGCATGGGCACCCTCGGCGGCAACCTGTGCCTCGACACCCGCTGCGTCTACATCAACCAGAGCCACGCCTGGCGCAGCGCGCTGGGGTTCTGCATCAAGAAAGACGGCGATCACTGCCACGTCACCGGCACCGGCACGAAATGCGTCGCCGCGGCGAGCAATGACACCGCCCCGGTGTTGTGGACTCTCGGCGCCACGGTTCAACTCACCGGCCCCAGCGGCGTGCGCTCGATGCCCCTCGCCGACTTCTACGTCGCCGATGGGGTCAAGAACACAGTGCTCGCCCCCGACGAGCTGCTCACGGGCATCACCGTGCCGCGGCCCGGGCCCCACCGTCGACAAGCCTTCGAGAAATTGCGTACACGGCAAGCCATCGACTTCCCCCTGCTCGACCTGGCCCTGACATTCGATCTCGTCGAGGATCAACTTTCGGCCCCGCAGATGGTGGTGAGCGCCGTCGCCGCGCGGCCCAGAGCGATCAAGGGGCTGCCCGAAGGCCCCCTCGATGACGCGCTCGTCGAGGCCTTCGCTCAGCGCGCCTTCGACTCAGTCCGGCCCCTCACCAGCCTCAATGGTGATCCAGAGTGGCGTCGACAGATGGTCAAGATCCTCGTGAGACGCGCTTCTGAGCAGGCAACGCGGCGGCCTCGATCTGTGCCTGAGTCCGCTTGAACGCGAGGGTGATGCCGTCGCCCACAGGCACCAGGCTCAGGCTCACCCGCTCGTCGCCGTGCACGTGGGCGTTGAACGATCTGATGGCCTCTGTCGACGGGTTGTTGTTCTCCGGATCGATCACCGAGCCCCCCCACAACACATTGTCGACGGCGATGACGCCCCCCGGGCGCAGCAAGGTGAGGCAACGCTCGTAGTAAGCGGTGTAGTTCACCTTGTCGGCGTCAATGAAGGCGAGATCGAAGGCCTCGGACTCACCTTCGGCGATGAGGCGGTCGAGGGTCTCCAGCGCTGGGGCGATCTCCAGCTGCACCCGCTCCCCCACCCCCGCGGCGTCCCAGTATTTACGGCCGATGGCCGTGGTGTCGGCGTCGACGTCGCAGGCGATGAGACGACCATCTGCGGGCATCGCCCAGGCCATGGCGAGGGCGCTGTAGCCCGTAAAGGTGCCCACCTCGATGATCTGGCGAGCCCCGAGCACCTGCACGAGCAGCCCCAGGAAGGCTCCAGCCTCGGGCGAGACCTGCATACCCGAGAAGCGCATGGGCTCGGTCTCTGCCCTCAGTTTGGCGAAGATCTCGGGCTCTCTCACAGAGACATCGACGAGGTAATCGCGCAGAGCATCGGACATGGTGTGGGTGCGGTTGGACACGGCTATCGCCCTTGATTGTGATGTATCTAGACCCCTGAAGGGGTTGGGCCGTTATGGTACCCTGCTTCACCCCAGGGAATGAATCACCTGCTGATGCGTCCCCTGGATCTGGTTCACGATCGCATCGACGGAGAGACCCGTGCACACCGGCCCTCGCACTCTGTTGTCCACTTCGCTCCGCTGCCTGCCTGCGCTGGTGGTGTTCATGTGCGCCACCACGGCCTCCGCTCAAGAGGTCTGGGATCGACAAAAGGGCGACTGCGAACGCGTGATCCGCAACGCCCCCACGCAGTCCCTCGACAACATCCGCCGGTGCACCCTCACCTGGGAGATGTACCGCGACGTGACACAGGTCGACGCGGACTGGCGCCAGCTCGCGCGGCGGGCCTTCGAGAAACTCTACCTGCGCGGCAACGATCGCGACGCGGTGACGGCGCTCTCGGCCCTCAAGCGCCTCGGCCTGCGGCCTTCGAAGCTGCGGCCCAGCACCCGCCTGGTGGAGCGCACCAACAACCAACCAGCGATGCCCGTGGCCCGCACTGAGGCCACAACCCCGCTGGCGAACCCCGACAACGACATCACCCCCGAGGCCCTCGACGCCCTGTTGCCTGATCGCGACAAATCGACCCGACACACTCAGCGGGGTTTCTCAGCCCTCAAGTCCAAGAACCCCCGAGGAGCCCTGAGCGAGTTCCTCATCGCATCAGACGCTGATCCCACCGATGCCCGGCCGCTCTATGGTGCAGCCCAGGCCTACGCCATGAGCCGCAAGCCCCGCAAAGCGATCAACGCCCTGCGTCAGATGAAGGACATCGAGAGCGACGAGTCACGCCGCCTGGTGCTCCGCGCAGCGAAAGATCCGAGCTTCCGCGGCCTGCGGGCCATCGAGGGCTTTAAAGATCTCACCGGCACGGCGGTGATCCAGATCCTCAACGGGGCCGAAGAGGCGGGGGTGCCGCGCATCAAAGAATTCCGAGACAAGCTCGAGGCCGCAGGGCTCCCCGTGGCCCGCGTGGCCACGGATCGCACCCCCCGCAACGCCACCATCATGTTCTCGAAGCCGGGCTTCTCCCGCCAGGTGGAGCAGATCCGCCGCACGCTCCGCCTGGGCATGGTGCACAAGAAGCCCATCACCTGGCAGAGCAAGTACGACATCATCCTGGTCTACGGCGCGCCGAAGAAGTCGAAGTGGGTGGACGACGAGGCCGAGAAGTCTGGCAAGGACGAGGCCGAGAAGAAGAAGCAGGCCGAGGCTCAGGCGAAGCAGGCTGCTCAACAGGCCGAGGCCGCCCGCAAGGCGGCGATGAAGGAGCAGATGGAGCAGTTCAAGATGTACCAGGAGATGATGAAGCAGCAGCCTCAGGTCCCCGAGCCCACCACTGATCAAGCCATCGACGCGATCCCCTGAATCGCTTTTCGGCACCAGCCGGCAAGCAACTCAGCTTCTCCTCACAAGATGACGACACCCACTCCGCCCATCCCTGGTTGGCGCCTCGAGGTCGATCCCGGCAGCGACGGCATGCGCTTGGACATGTTCCTGGTGCAGCGTATCCCGCGTTTGAGCCGCGCTCGGGCGTCGCGCCTGACAGTGACGGTGGTCAACCGCCCAGAGCTTGGAGCCTTGAAGAAGGCGTATCGGGTGCGTGAGGGCTGGATTCTATGGGCCGAGCGGCCATTGCCCGACGCGGATGTCGTGCCGCCTGTACCTGAGGTGATCTTCAGCGACGACCACCTGCTGATCTTGGGCAAGCCCCCAGGGCTCGCCACCCACCCCACGGCTTCGCGCTTCAAAGCCACGGTGACGTGGTGGCTGGCCCAGCACTGGCCCGAGGCCGATCCGACGCATCGGCTCGATGTAGAGACCTCGGGTGTGTTGGTGGTGGCCCGGACCGACATCGCCAACCGAGCGCTGCAAAACGCCTTCGCCAGCGGCGGCGTGCGCAAACGCTATCTCGCGGTGGTGGAAGGTGTACCCGACCAGGATCACTTCGTGATCGATCGCCCGTTGGGCTTCGTGCAGGACCATCCCACTCTACACAGTGAGATCCGACTCAAGATGGGTCCTGGTGACAAGCCCGCCCGCACTGAATGCAGGGTGTTGCAGCGCGGCGCACGCCGCGCCCTCGTGGAAGCTCGACCCATACACGGCCGCCAACATCAAATCAGAGTGCATTTGAGCCTGGAGGGGTACCCCATCGTCGGCGACAAGCTCTATGGCCCCGACGAGCAGCTGTTCCTCGCCCACCTCAACCGCCCGCTCACAGAAGATGAGTACGCCCGGCTGGGCCACTCGCGTCATGCGCTGCACGCGGCGAGCGCGGCCTTCGACTGGCCGAGGGGGCGGCCGAGACAGTTCGAGAGCCCGCTCCCGGGAGATCTCGAAGCGCTGCTCAGAACCTGACCTTGATGCTGCCGGTGAGCAGCTTCGAGTAGTGCACGTTGGTCTTGCCCTTGGCGATCTTCCCGTTCACCGAGGTGATCACCACGCGCTGGGGCAGCGCGCTGCCGTTCTTCGAGAGGCGGCCCTGCATGCCTTTGCGGATCGCGCCGGCCTTGGAGAGCTTCATCGTCAACACTGCGCCGCCGTCGCCGGAGTCGATCACCTTGAACACTCGGGCGGTGATCGCATCGACCGTGGGGGGTGGCGGCGGGGGCGGCGGCGGGGGCGGCTTCACCGTGCGCCGCCGGACCGTACGCTTGCGTCGCTTGGGCTGCGGAGGTGGTGGCGGAGGCGGCTCCACCCGGGTCACCACCGTGGGCGGAGGCGGCGGAGGCGGCTCGGGGGGCAAACGGAGCTGAGAGCCCACGGTATAGGCCGAGGTGCCGCCGAGGGCGAAGACCTTGATGTAGTACTTGCTCGGCTTCTTGTTCACCGGGATCTTGAAGTAGTAATCCGGGCGCTTCGCCGTGATCGTCTGGCGGTCGAGGCGGGCACCGAAGTCGTCGTGTAGGGTGATCTCACCCCCCTCTACGCCTTCGGGCGCATCCATCCGCACCGAGATCGTCAGATCGCCCTTGTCGAAGACATCGAGGTACTTCCAGTCGGTGTTGTCGCCGTTGGCGCCGTCGATGCGATCGGTGACGCTCTGATTGACCTGACCGGCGAGCCTGGCCCGATCTCGGACCTCGTCGCCTTCGCTGCGGCTGTCGATGCCGCCGCCGATGGCCCCGCAGGCCGTGAGACCCAGCGCCATCAGCGCCACCAGCGCCTTGATCCTGCTCATGTGCCCGTTCATGGGATCACCCTCACCTTTTTGCTGCCAGCGAGGCGCTCCACCGTCGCCGAGCACTGGGCCACCGAGGCCTTCGCCGTCACCTTCACGATGCGGATGCTCACACCCTGCACCATGCCACCAGAGCGATCGAGAAGCACCGCCCTCTGCCCCTGCTTGACCCCGTCGTTCGCCCCAATGTTCAAGGTGATGAACGACTTCCACTTCTGGCTGGCCTTCGGGCTGTTCACCATCTTCAAGATGGTGCCGTTCACCCCTGAGGGGGGCGGCCCGCCCTGGGGCACGGACCCACCTCGGCGGCGACGGCCACGACCCCGGCGACGGCCACGGGGCTGGGGTGCTGGATCGAGGCCACCGACCTCCACCGGAGGCACGTCGACATAGTCCTCTACAGCGACGGGCACCTGCTCGAGGCTGCGATCGTCGTGCACGAACGAGGTGAACTCGGCGTTGATGGTGTAGACACTCTTGCCGCCTTCGGTGAAGAGGCGCACGAAGTGCGTGCCGGGCTTCACCCGGAGCTCGATCTTGTCTTTTTCGAGCTCCGAGGAGTGCTTGCGAGAGTCGAGCAGCGCGCCGAAACGATCGCGCACGTCGATGATGGCGTCGACGTCACGGTTGTCCCAGTACACCGTCAGCTGCAGGATCCCCTGCTGCTCGACCTTCACGTACTTCCAGTCGGTGTTGTCGCCTTCTTTGGCGCTGAGGTAGTCGTCGGTGAGCGTCTCCATTCGAAGGCGCTTGGCCCCCGGGCGCTCTTTGTCCTCACCAGAGGCCGAGTCGGGCTTCACCTCGACCTCGCCACACCCCGAAAGAGGCAGACACAGGCAAGCCGTGATCAGGCAGAAATACTTCAGAGTTGGCCACTTGCCGCTCATGTCGCGCCCACAGTGCGTCGGTTCCGTTGGCATTTGAAGTACATTTCCGAGACCTCCGGTGTCAATCCGCGTGGAAATGATTGAGAAAAACCTGCGCCGTCGCCTGAAGATTCCCCGACGACCCCGTCGATGAAGTCACGCATGAGCACAGCCTTCGATCTTTTCGCCGCGGCGCTCTACCCGTGAGCGCTTTTTCCTTGCCAGCCAGCCTCAGAGGCTGACATAGCTGTGACCCCATGCTGCGTCTGTGGAGACGGAGTGGCACAGCACCGCATTGTCAGACAAATCTCTGAAGTCTTTGCCACCACCCTCGAAGATGGGGTCAAAGACATCCTGGGCCGCACCATTCAGGTGGTCACTGGCCCACCCTTGCGCGAAAAATTCACGCGTCTGCCCGCGTTGGGTGTCTACCTGTATCGGGTGGTCGTTCTGCCACAGCGCCGCGAGTTCTCGCCCACCCTGGTCACCACCATCGACCAGGAAGGCAACATCGAAGAGTACTTCCAGGATCCGTCTGTCTACTTGGGCCTCGATTACCTGATCAGCGCCTGGGCCGACGACGATCCCGAGCTACAAGAGCTGCTTGGTGCCGCCACCAGGGCCATGCTCATGCACCCGGTCTTCGAGGGCAGCACCCTCGAGGGCGACGCCTTCGACCCGGAAGATCGGGTGGTCATGCGCCCTGTGGAAGACCTGTCTGCAGAGTTTCTCATGTCACTCTGGCGTGGTTTTGGAGAACATCTGCGGCCCTCGGTGGCATATCGGGCCAAAGCATGGTTAGACTCGCCCCGCCGAGTCGCAGGATTCAAACGCGTGGGCTCCCGACAACTCGTCGTCGATCGGTGAGGGGAGCAACCCATGTGTGAGCGCATCGCTGATAACGAACAGTTGATAACGAACTGCTGAGAACAAACCGCCGAGAGAGGAAGAGGCAATGAAGGAGTATTTGTCCCCAGGTGTCTACGTCGAAGAGGTGCCCAGTGCCAGCAAGCCCATCGAGGCGGTGGGCACCAGCACTGTGGGCTTCATCGGTGTAAGTTCCCGGGGCCCGGTCAACGTGCCGGTCCTGTGCCCCAACTGGAGCACCTTCACCAAGAACTTCGGTGACTTCAAAGACGGCGGCCACTTCGCTCATGCTGTCTACGGCTTCTTCAACAACGGCGGCTCCCGCTGCTTCGTGCTCAACGTCGGCGACGACGAGGCCAACAAAGACAAGAACCACGCCAGCCTCGCCGCTCGCTTCCTCGGCGAAGACAAGGGCCCCGGCGCCCGTAGCGGTCTGTTCTGCTTCGAGGAGATCGAGGAGATCTCCATCGTCGTGGCCCCCGGCCAGACCGATCCTGCCATTCAGGATGCCGTGCTGAGCCACTGCGAGAAGATGCGCTACCGCATGGCCATCCTCGACTGCCCCGAGGTCATCGAGGAAGGCGGCGTCGACAAGCTGCCCAAGCCCCGTGACTCCAAGTACGGCGCCTACTACTTCCCCTGGATCCAGGTGTACGATCCCCAGGAGGGCGAGATCTTCGTGCCCCCCTCGGGCCACATGGCCGGCATCTACGCCCGCTCCGACGGTGAGCGCGGCGTGCACAAGGCCCCCGCCAACGAGGTGGTCCGCGGCGCCCTCGACCTCAAGTACCAGGTCACCAAGGGCGAGCAGGACATCCTCAACCCCAAGGGCATCAACTGCATCCGTTACTTCGACGGCCGCGGCATCCGCGTCTGGGGCGCCCGCACCATCTCGAGCGATCCCGAGTGGCGCTACGTGAACGTCCGCCGTCTGTTCAACATGGTGGAGAAGTCCATCGAGGACGGCACCCAGTGGGTGGTCTTCGAGCCCAACGATCAGACCCTCTGGAAGCGCGTGACCCGCAACATCACCGCCTTCCTCTTGCGGGTGTGGCGTGAGGGCGGCCTCTTCGGTGAGACCCCCGAGCAGGCCTTCTACGTGAAGTGCGACGCCGAGACCAACCCCCCGGAGGTCATCGACGCCGGCCAGCTCATCGTCGAGATCGGCATGTGCCCCACCAAGCCTGCCGAGTTCGTGATCTTCCGCATTGGCCAGATGCCCACCGGTGGTGACTCCATCGAGGGCTGAGGCAGCAGCACTGTCCTGGCATTGCTGTCATGGCGTTGTTGTCATGACGTTGCAGTGACAGCCAGTCTGTCATCAATGCCTTGTAAAGGCTGAGCGGCCTGGGGGGCGTAGACCCCACTTGCCGTAAAAGAAGAAAAAAACCAAGTCATCGAGAACGTTTATCGGCACGGTGACTTGAACAACACAGCCCCTCCCGCTTGAATATGCGGCGTATCCTTCACAGCTGAGGGAGCGCCGCACCAGCCAACAACGAGGGGGTCTGGTCGCATTCATCATGTCCGACACACCATGTGTCGGGTGTAAAGACTTGAACCGCGGACTGGTCTTCCAGGCCGCCTTGTAGAGCGGAGTGGTAATCAATGGGGTTGTTCAGCGACAATCGCCGTAAGCACGATCACATCGGTAACTTCAACTTCAAGGTCGAGATCGACGGCGTCACCGTCGGCGCTTTCCGTAACGTCGAAGGCCTCGACGCGGAGACCGAGGTGGTGGAGTACCAGGACGGCGACGACCTGCGCCTGCGCAAGCGCCCTGGTCGTACCAAGTACTCCGACATCACCCTCAAGCGTGGCTACATCTCCACCATGGAGCTCTGGGACTGGCGTAAGCGGGTGATGGACGGCGTGGTGCAGCGCAAGTCCGGCTCCATCGTCCTGTGTAACGACAAGGGCGACGAGGTCATGCGCTACAACTTCTATGATGGATGGCCCTCCAAGTGGAAGGGCTTCACCCTCGACGGTAAGGGTACTGACGCTGTGGTCGAGGAGATCTCCATCAGCCACGAGTACCTCGAGCGCGTCCAGGGCAGCAACTGATCACATTGATGATGAGTGTGCTCACGCACACTCACCAGCATTTGATCAGTCACCTCATGCGCGCAGTTGAGCGTGTGTGAGGGCACATCTCGCGCCCGCCAGGACTTCACGGCCCTGGCGGGTGTTTTTACATCAGGGCCCGACCAGGGAGACGTGATTGTCCGAGGACACCACACCCCGGTCGCGTACACTTTAATCCCCCTACCGGCGACACATCCGAGGGCTTACATGGCGTTCCAGACGGAGTTCCCGTTCACCCTGCCCAAGGGCTACGTGGATCAGGACGGCAACCTGCATCGCGAAGGCGTGATGCGACTGGCCACCGCAAAAGACGAAATCGCACCTTTGCAGGACTACCGAGTTCAGCAGAACCGTGCGTACCTGGTCATCATCTTGCTGTCTCGAGTCATCATCAAGCTCGGCAGCTTGAAATCAGTGAGTCCCAACACCATCGAGGGCCTGTTCTCTTCAGATCTGGCCTACCTGCAGGAGTTCTACCGGCGGGTCAACGAAGATGGTGGCGCGAAGCTCGAGACCACCTGTCCCGCCTGTGGGCATAAGTACGAGCTGGATCTGGGCACTGACATGGGGGAATCCTGAGCTACCCCCTGGATCGTATTTTCCAGGAGGTAGCGTACATCGCCTATCACTTCCACTGGACCGCCGATGACATCCTCGCCATGGAGCACCGCGAGCGTCAGATGTGGATCCGGGAGATTTCGGCCATCAACCGGGAGATCAATGACTCCCGCTCATAGAGACTGACTGTTATTCATGACCACAGTCCGCGCCCCCGGTGTTTACTACGAGCCCAGCGAGCAGCGTATTCCCCAGCTGAGCCTCGGGCGTACAGGTATGCCGGTGTTTCTCGGCGTCACCCGGCGGGGCCCGCTCGATCGGCCGGTCCGCATCACCAGCCTCAACCACTTTGAAGAGATCTTCGGAGAGCCCATCACCGATGGCTATCTGATCCCGTCGCTGACGGGCTTCTTCGACAATGGTGGTGACGAGTGCTACGTGCTCCGCATCGCCCGGGAGAAGGGCCGCCCGGGGGAAGATGTCGCCCTCACCTCGGAGATGGTGGCCCTCGATGGTGCGGGTTCAGAGGTCCTGCACATCGAGGCTCAGGATCCAGGCAGCTGGGGCAACCACCTGCGCATCACCCTGGCGCCCACACCTGATCCGCTGCGCACGTTTCTCACCCGAGACGGGGCGGCGGGTGATGCCACCCTGCAGGTGAAGACAACCCATGCCATGCAGGTGGGCACGCTCGTCGAGATCACTGATGGTGAGTCGGCCCATTGGGCCCAGGTGAAAGACATCTCCGGCAAGATGCTCACGCTGAGCGAGGCCTTGCCCAAGGCATACAAGTCAGCGGCGCCGACCTATGTGATCCCTCACACCTTCGATCTGCACGTGGCCGGCGCCTACGGTGAAGGGGCCGAGAGCTATACTCAGCTCTCGCTCCATGGCGCTTCGCTCCGCTTCGCCGAGCGGCTCATCAACAAGCAGAGTCGCCTCATCAAAATCCAGGTGATTCGCAACGGCTCGCCCTTGAGCCACAGCTTGCCCGTACCGGTGGCCCATCAGCCCCTCGAAGGCGGCCAGGACGGTGTGGCCGATCTGGGCCCCGACGACTTCATCGGCTACGACCGGGGGCCACAGGCCCGCCGCGGCCTGTGGACTCTGGTGGAGCACCCGCAGATCGATCTGGTGGCGATCCCCGATCTCATGAGCGCCTACGAGCGCAGCGATCGCTTCAAGACCTTGCGCGACGTCGACGCCGTGCAAGAGGCGGCGATCACCCTCTGTGAAAATTCGCTCAACCGCTTCGCCATCCTCGATCTGCCCCCTGGGGGTGACTACGAAGAGGCGCTGCGCTGGCGACGACAGTTCGACAGCCCGCACGCCGCCTTCTACTACCCCTGGGTGGTGGTCCTCGAAGGCGGTCGGCGACGGGCGGTGCCGCCTTCGGGTCACGTCGCCGGCATCTTCTCTCGGTGTGATCGCAACATCGGCATCCACAAGGCCCCGGCGAACGAGATCATCGAAGGTGTGGTCGATCTCGATGTTTTGCTGCAAGACGCCCACCTCGCTCTCTTGAACGAGGCAGGGGTGAACTGCCTCCGGGCCTTCGCCTCACGTGGCCTGCGGGTCTGGGGTGCGCGGACGGCGAGCAGCGAGGCGGAGTGGCGATACATCAGCGTCAGGCGCACGATGAGCGCCATCCACGCAGCCATCGATCAGGGGTGTCAGTGGGCGGTGTTCGAGCCTAACGGGCCGAGCCTGTGGAAACGACTTACCCGGCTGATCACGGGATTTCTCATGGACCTTCGAAGCCGGGGAATCCTTGCAGGGGAGCAGCCCGAAGAGGCTTTCTACGTGCGCTGTGACAACGAGACGAATCCCCCTGACGCCATCGACAACGGTATGTTGATCACCGAAATTGGTCTGGCCATCACTCGACCGGTGGAGTTCATCATTTTCCGACTCGCTCAGAGATTGGAAGATGAAGCACAGCAGTTGGAGGAGAGCTGAGTATGCGCAGAAGCAGGAGAAGTCGCGGCGGCAGCGGTGCTTCCGCTGGGAACAGCAGCGCGCCCACTCGAAACCCCGCCCTGGTCAGCGTTCAAAGCCGGCCCATGGGCAAGTTCCGCTTCAAGTTCGAGGTCGACGGCATCACCATGGCCCACTTTCAAAGCGTGACGGGGCTCGGCCACGAGATCGAGGTCCTCGAACAGCAAGAGGGCGGGGTCAACGAATACATGCACAAGCTCCCCGGCCAGGGGCGCTACTCCAACTTGGTGCTCAAGGTGGGCTGGGTCAGCACCCAGCTCGTCGAAGACTGGCACATGGGCTTCGCCCGCAACCCCAAAGGGGTTCAGCGCAAGACCGGCGCCCTCGTGCTCCTCGATGACGCGGGGCAAGAGGCAAAGCGCTGGGACTTCAAGGGCGCCTGGCCCGTGAAGTGGGAAGGCCCTGCCCCTGACACCAGCCAGAGCGCCATCGCGGTCGAGTCCATCGAGATCGCCTATGAGCAGCTGACCTGAGAGCACCCGAGAGGGTCACGAGACACGCCAACACAGGTGGGACATGAGCGATTCTGGCATTGGGACGAGTGAAGGCACGTTGCGGGTCGGCGAGATTCTGCGCAGCCCCACGCCTGATCATGCCGACACCGGCCTGATCTCGGCCATGACCGCCTTCTCGGGCGGCATCTCCACCCGACTCGAATCGTTCGGCATGGCCGCCGACACCGAGTCTGCGGGTGGCCTCGTGAATGATCTCGCCTCGCGCTGGGCTCTGCCCTCGGGCGCAGCCGCCTTCGAGGTCGTCGACGCTGACAGCTTCGACGACCTGCTGGTGGACTGGTCGGTCTCTGTAGATGGCTACACCGATCTCATCTACGATCTGCCCCACTCCATCTATGTTGTCCCTGTCGATCCCGTAGAAGAGCCCACTGGCTTCCCGGCCCGCTCGGTGATGCCCCGCCGCACCGCAGCCCCGCGGCCTCAGCCGCCCCGTGGCGCCCTGGAGGCGGTAAAGGTGGCAGGCCGACGGCCCACCCCCTCGGCCCCTCGAGTGGTGAAGGAGCGCTGGAGAGCTACGGATGAAGCGGCCCCTGAGGGCCTGCTGAGCCCCTACCCTGCAGCCATGGGTCAGGCAGGTGCCATCGACAGCGCGCTGCTCCGCTTCCCCGATGCCCGGGCCGAGGTGCGTCAGGGCCAGCGACGGGCGGTGATCGTCGACAATGGGCCCAGCCCCCTCGCAGGTGCCGGGTGGTCTCCTCGAGCCTCCGGGACAGCACCAGCAGTGCGGGCAGCAGAGATGATCGCCGAGCGCAGCGCTCAGTTCGACCAGCTACAAACCCTCACGCCCCCCGCGGCGGCGGTGGGCTTCTGGCTGGTGGAGCCTGATGGCCCCACCACCCCAGGCGGCATCGAGCGGATGGCCACTGATCTGGCGGCAGAGCCCACAACCCGCGTGAGCGAGCTGGCCTATGACGCCCCGGTGATGACGGCTGTGCGCCCTCGAGCACCGATGGCGCAACAACACACCACGCGCCACCCTGGGCAATGGCAACGGATCGGTGAGCGCGCAGTGACGCCGCTCCTCACCCGCCGCCCGCCCATCTCTGTACAGCCTGCTTCAGTGCAGCTTGCTTCAGGGCAATCCGCTTCAGGGCTGCCCGCCTCAGGGCTGCCCGCCTCAGTGCAGCAGGGCCCCTCTGCCACTGCGCCCGCTCAGGCCGGGCTTGCCGCTCAGCGCCCAACACTGAGCCCTGTGCTGCCACCGAGCCCCACGGCGCGTATGGGGCTGCCCGCCGATACACACAACGTCTCGGCTTCAGTACCCAGCACAGCAGTGAGTGCTGTGCCCCGGCTCAACCCTGTGGCGCCGGCAGCGCTCTCTGCACCGCACCGGACATCTCCCATAGGCGCCAGGCGCGGTACCGCGATCAGTGATCGCATCGCCCCGCTCACCCGTCGGCCGTCCATGCCCGTCCGCCCGACGATGTCTTCCGCTGTGGCTCTGAGCGAGTCCGCCCTCGCAGCCCCTCAGGCATCGACCCCCTGGTGGTCCGAAGGCTGGCACGAGGCGCTCTCTGAAGAGCTGGTCAGCCCTCGGGCTGTCTCAGCGCCACAGGCTGCAGTCACACCAACTACAGTCACACCGGCCACAGCCTCTGCCATGGCCCCCCAGGCTCCACCGAGCGCCTCCACGAGCCCCTTGCAGCCGGTTCTTCAGCCAGCCCCCATGGCCGCCTCGGCGCTCAGTTCGATGACGCGGAGCGCCTTTGTGCCCCGAGGGCTCAGCGGCGCGACGACCACGCGGCCTTCGATGCTGCCCATGGCCTCGGCAGAGCGCACCGCAGCATTCGCGCAGCCAGCAGCACGACGAGCAGTTGGCCAACCAGCTCACCTGAGCGCTGCGCCTCTCTCCCGCCTCACTTCACGGGGCGATACAGGCGTCTCTGAACTGTGGACCGAGGCCCCGACGCCTGAGTTCTACCGTGCCCCCGCGTCGGCATCCCCGGCCTCTGCGGTGCAACACACCAACTCGACGTCGACCCCTGTGGCCCGACGTGCCTCAATGGCTCAAGCCACCGCTTCGCAACCTGGCACCTCGCAGCACAGCGCAGTCCGCCAGCAGGCCTTGACCGTAGCGAGCCAGCGCCCCATCTCGCGTAGCGCCGACAGAGGGCGTAAGGTTGCCGTATCGAGTTCGACGCCGGCAGTGACACCGAGCCTGACCTCGATCCGCGCCGTTGCCTCTGCAGCACATCGCGGTGAGTTCGTGCCTCAGCAGGCCCTTCAAGCCCAACAGCTTGCCGCCCTCGTAGAAGGGCAGGCCCTCGGCGGTCAGGTGGGCAGGCCCGCTTCGAGCCCCTGGCAGCGCCCAGGGTACGCACGGGCTGAGGGCACTCTGATCCGGGCAACGTCTGTGACCGGGCCTCAAGAGGCACACGCCATCACCCAGGCGCATGCAGGCAACACCGGTCGTACGGTGATGCCCAGCCAGACTGTGGGCACACGCAACCCGACCATCAGCTCAGCGGCCGACGCTGTGGCCGTCCGTACTGCAGCCCCCTTCATGCCCGCCTCACTGGCAGCGACGACACCGGCAGGGGGCAGCACCTCTGAGGCGACTCTGCCGGGGCGAGCTCGACAATCTATGGGGATGATCTCCATCGACCCGTCGACCACCAGCGCTCCGATGGGGACCGCAGTCCAGATGCCCGAGATCTTCCGCGGCCTGGGCAGCGTGCACCAGCAACGCTTGGAGACGTTCCTCGCCCAAGTGGGGCTCGCACCCATGCGCGAGGAGGCCAACCTCTCATTGGGTCAGGTGGCTGAGATCACTGAGGGCCTGCATCTGAGCGACGACATGCTCGGTGGAGGCACTGGCGAGCTGGTTCAGCCCATCGCCGAAGCCACCACCGACCCCTCGGAGCCAGGGGCGGCCCAACCTCAGCAGCGCAGAGCGCGTCAACGCACAGAAGCCGCCACCCAAACAGCGGTCACCCGAGCCACTGAGCGCCTCAGCGCCACCATCGCGGCCCACACCGCTCAGCTTGCCGCCAGCGCTCAAGGCACCGCATGGGACCGTGCCGCAGTGGCGAGCCAGCCTTCTACGGCCCTCGCGCGGCTCGAGGCCAGCCTGCGTCAGAGCACAGGTGCATCTCAAGGGGCGTGGTTGTCGCGCATCGTCACCCTCACCCGGCGTCTGTCGGTGATGGGCCTGAGCCCGAAACAAGCGGCCCCGATGGTGAGCAGCCAGCTGGCCCTGAGCCCGGCCCTGAACGCCGGGCTGCCCACGGCGATCACCGAGCTGGTGCAGCACGTGGCCCAAGCAAACGCAGCTGGCATGTCTGCACCTCGAGATCGCGCCCTCGACGCGCTGCCTGCCGCCCTGCAGCGGCTCGTGCGCGAGGTCGAGACCCCCAGCTCTGGTCTGGCCTTCGACGCCCCCTCCACCGAGCTGGTGCAGGGTGAGCGCGACACATCAACGCCTCTCGGGGTGACCTCTGCGAGCGCCGAAGCCGGGCCAGCGGCGTCCAAGGCCGCCACCCGTACGCTCCAAGCGCTCAGCGCCATCGAGCGGACCATGGCCCGCCAAGCTCGACGGACAATCAGCCCCCCTGTCGCCCGGGCCATCGCCGGGGGCGAGGGCAGAGGGGCCGACAGCACGGTGGGTCGAGTGGCTGCGCTGCTCGGTGAGGCCTTTGGCACCACAGGCGACGTCGCCGGCGAGGTGGTCGCTCAACGTGCGCCTCGCGACCCCCTGACGACGCGCACAAGCACCACCAGCGCAGGCGCTGCCTCCACTCGAGCGACTGTCCGCGCCAGCAAGGGCAGCAGTGACCCCCTCGTGCTCGACCTGTCCCAGCTCGGCGGAGCAGGCGCCATCGGCAGCCGCTCGGCGAGCTTCGCCCCGAGCCACAGCGATGCACTCAGTGATGTCGCCCCTGGCAAGCTCGGGGATCGCGTCGACAGCTTCAGTGGCTTCTCACCCGCCTTTGCCGCCAGCCCTGGCGCCCTGCTCCGTGGCAGCACCCCCGGTGAGTCCACCTTCCTGCACGCGCAGAGCCTCGTGGAGCAGAAGAGCAGAAGCATCGCCGGTGAGACCATGGTGGGTGAGGCCAACCTCGAGCGCGCCCTCGTGGTGTACGAGCAGGCCCAAGCCGCACAAGGCAACGTCACCACCCCCGTGCCCCACGCGCCGAGCCCCACTCGCGGCGCCCCTGGCGCCCTGGCTCAAATCTTCGGCGGTGACGCCGGCAGCAGCAGCGGCTTCGCCGGCCAGCTGCCCGCAGCCCTCTCGGGCAACAGCGTCAGCTTCAGCGGGAGCGGTTCGAGCAAGGACGCCCCCGCCTTCACCGAGCTGCCCGGGGGCCTCAACATGCCCCCAGTTTTGCTCGGCGGCCTCTTTGGTGATCGAGGCCCCAGCATCGGCAGCGGTGATCCCGCCATGCCCCCGGCGCCCCCGTCGCGGATCATGGTGGACACCGGACACGCATCTCAACCTTCACCGGAGTCTGTCCTTCGGTCCACCCCCGGCGAGCGGCCCAACAGCAAGGCCGAGACCAGCGAAGAGTCCCGGCACCGGCTCGCCCGGAACCAAGTGGATGATCAGCTCAGCGACGAAGAGGTCGACAAGATCGCCGAGCAGGTCATCTACACGCTCAAGCGCGAGGTGGAGATGGACAACACGCGTTATGGAGACGACGAATGGGACTGATCAAGCAGGCGATCCAGAGCATGGTCCCCGGGACCAACAAGCTCAGCATCACCCCCCTCGACGGGCGGCGGGCGCTCCAGCCTGTGGAGGCCCTGTTCAACCCCAAAGAGTACAGCATCCAGAAGAGCGTGCCCTGGAACCCCCAGGCCGCCGCGGGTCTCGACGCCCCCGACATGCAGTTCACCACCGGTCAGGGCGAGACTTTGAGCCTCGAGCTGTTCTTCGACACCTATGAGAAGGGGTCGAACGTCAAGGCCCACACCGACGCGCTGCACAACCTCGCCCTCATCGACCCCACCTTGCACCGGCCGCCGCTGGTCATGGCCTCGTGGGGCAAGCTGAGGTTCCAGGGTGTCATCGAGTCGATCAGCCACCGGTTCACCATGTTCCTCGAAGACGGCACCCCCGTGCGGGCCACCTGCACCGTGAGCCTGCGGGAAGCCCGCACCGCCACCCAGCAGAACCAGGAGGCCCCTCGGGAGAGCCCTGATCACGCCAAGCTGCACGCCGTGCGTCGTGGCGAGACGCTGCAGGCCATCGCCGCCGAGGAATACGAAGATCCGTCCGAGTGGCGGCGCATCGCCGACGCCAACGGCATCGATGATCCGCTGCGCCTCGAGCCCGGCACCAAGCTGATCATCCCGCCGATCCTGAGCTGAGCGATCACTCGCCCCAAGCGCCACCGAACTCAAACCTCACCGAACCAACGCCGAGCAGCCCATGGAAACCTCGAACCGGGTCCCCGACTATAAAATCAAGGTCAACGGCTCCGAGCTGCCACAGGAAGATCGGGTCAACGTGCAGGAGATCTTCGTCGATCTCAGGCGACAGGCCCCGGCCAGCGTGGAGATTCAGCTCAACAACCACGAAGGCACCTACGACGAGCGGGAAGATCTCGCCCCCGGTGCCCAGATCAGCGTGGAGCTCGGCTATCAGGACGACAGCACCACTCAGGTCTTCGAGGGCGAGATCATCGGCACTCAGGTGAAGGCCAAGCAGAACGGCCCGCGGGTCTTCTTGATCCGGGCCTTCGACTACAGCCACCGCCTGACCCGAGGGCGCAAGCAGCGCAACTTCAACAGCCAGAAGTTCAGCGATCTCGTCACCACCCTCGCCCAAGAGGTGGGCCTCACCCCCGACGTGGAAGACACCCAGTTCAACCGCGAGTACGTGGCCCAGCACAACCAGACCAACCTCGACTTTGTGCGGGGCATGGCCGGCTGGCTCGACTTCGACCTGTGCATTCGGCACCTCGAAGATCCGAAGAAGCTGCGGTTCAAGCCACCAGAGCTCTCCGCCGCCGAGGCGGTGACGGTGGTCTACGAGAACCCCAACCTGCAGAACAACGAGCTGCACCTGAAGAAGTTCGATGGTCGGCAGTCCCTCGCCCGCGTGGTGAGCCACGTCACCGTCCGAGGCTGGAACCCCGGGGGCAAGGCCGCCTACATCGGCCGCGCGGGGCCCGACAAGCTCTACGACGAAATGTCGGGCGATTCTTCGGCGGTGCAGATGGTGCTCGACAAGTGGGGCGAGACCGAGCGGCAGATCGTCGACTGCAAGGTCTTCAGTCAGGAAGAGGCCGACAAGATCGCCGAGTGCAAGCTCAACGAGTACGCCCGCACCTTCATACGCGTCGACATGGAAGTGCAGGGCAGCACGCTCCCCTACCCCGGCTGCACCGTGAAGGCAGAGCGGGTGGGCCCGCGGTACGACGGCAAGTACTTCGTCGACTCGGTCCACCACATCTTCACCTCGAAGGTGGGGGCCAGCCACGGCTACACCACCCGCTTCATCGCCAGCCGCTGCGCCTGGTGATCGGGCAACAGTGAGGCTCGAGCCGGGAGGGGCCCATCATGGATGAGTCGAAGCTCGTCGACTGGTACGACATCATCGAGGCCATCGCCAATGGCCGCCTCGACGGTCACACCTGCCCGAATTGCGGCCACCAGGGCCTTGAGATCAGCCACGAGAACTATCAGATGAGCGCCCGGTGCCCGAACTGCAACGAGGGGTTCTCTGGTCGTGGCGGTGGCCGGGACGACGCTTATGATCGGGAGGCCGCCGAGTTGATGGCGCGGCAGTCTCGGCGGCGGCAACCTTCGGTCACGGGACGCACCGTCGGCGTCACCGATCCCAACCTGTGCCCTCCGGTCCCTGGCGATGGCACCGTGAGCCCCGGGCTCGCGGCCATCCCCGCCCGCCCCTCGGCCCCGAGCCGACCCCCGCCGGTGAGGGCCAACGCCACCCTCTACGAAGATCCGCCGGGCACCAAAAAACCCGAGCGCCGCGGAGAGCCCTGGGCGTGGCAGCTGCCCCACCAGGGGGGCGAACCCGACCCGGACGCGCTGGCCCTGTGGATGCCCCTCGTGGAGTCGATTCACAACGGCAGGCGCACGGGATTAACCTGCCCCTTCTGTAGCGAGCCGCTGCATGATATCCATCATCAGCCACCCCACCTGCGCATCGTCTGTCGCCAGTGCGGCGAAGCCTTCGAGGGCAGGATCGGGTGAGCCCGAGGGCTGCTCGCGCATGCAGCCCGAGAGGGCGCTGGCGTACTGGGTGCGAGCGCCCTGGGCGCCGTGCGGCAGTGAACATCACATCGTGAGGGTGATCATCCCGTGAGCACAGATCGGAGCTTCCTCGGCCGCGGCATCGCTTTTCCCATGAAGATCGATGGCGCCGGCGGACTCGCCCTCTCTTCCTACGAAGAGAACATCGAAGAGTGCATCCGCATCATCCTCGGCACCGCCCCTGGCGAGCGGGTCTACCGCCTCGACTTCGGCTGCCGCATCCATGATCTGCTCTTCGCCCCGAACAACGCCAACACGCGCAACCTCGCCTCGTTCTATGTGAGAGAGGCCCTCATGAAGTGGGAGCCCCGCATCCGGGACATCGAGGTCGAGGCCGGGGCCGATCCGCTCAAGCCCAACACGCTGCGCATCGAGATCAGCTACGCCGTTCGGGCCACGAACTCCCACTACAACCTGGTTTACCCCTTCTACCTGCGTCGCGAGGATGACCTATGATCCCGATCCCCAACCTTGATGATCGCACCCACCGGGAGATCGTCGAGGAGGCGTTGAAGCTGATCCCGCAGTATTGCCCCGAGTGGACCAACTTCAACCCGTCTGATCCGGGCATCACCCTCATCGAGCTGTTCGCCTGGATGACCGAGATGGCCATCTATCGGCTCAACAAGGTCACCGACAAGAACTTCATCGCCTTCCTCAACCTGATGGGGGTGAGGCTGCAGGCGCCGCAGCCGGCCCACGCGCTACTGCAGTTCCAGCTCGTGAAGGGCGGCCCGCCCACGTGGATCAGGCAGGGCTTCCAGATCAGCACTGTGCCCGACGGCAAGGACGATCCGGTCATCTTCGAGGTGGAGAGCGATCTGCTCGTCAGCGACAACACCCTCGAGAAGGTCTTCACCCAGGTGAGCGACCTCTACGAGGACCAGACCCCCTTCATCGACGGCCGCCGTCGCGAGGGCTTCGAGGTCTTCGGGGGTCACAACCACATCGAGCGCAGCCTCTACCTCGGTGATCTGCGCTTCGAGCAGCTCAACGAAGACGCCACCCTCATCATCAAGATCGACAGCCCGGCGAACCACGCCCTCGTCGATCAGCTCGAGTGGGAGTATTGGAACGGCCGCCGCTGGCGTGAGCTGAGCCGCTCCCTGAGCGAGACTGAGGAGGGCGCCATCGCCTTCGAGGACATCGATCAGATCGAAGCCACCGACGTGAACGGCGTCGGCGTGCCCTGGATCCGAGGCCGCCTGATCGACACCCCTCAGAACACTGATCAGACCCTCATCGAGACCGTCGTCGCCCGCATCGAGCTCAGCGGCGAGGGCCTCAAGCCCGAGAAGGCCTATGTGGCCCACGTACACGACAACAGCACCGTGTACATCACCGTGGACGACAGCCGCACCTGGGCCCCCTTCGGCAAAGAGCCCAAGACCGAGCACACCCTCTACCTGATGCCTGGGGCCTTCCCCCAGGAGCCGGGCTCGGTGATCCGCCTCGAGGTGCAGCTCGCCGACCGCAAGACCCACGACGCCCCGGAGCCCAGCGATGATCTCAGCCTGCGCTGGGAGTACTGGAACGGCAAGAAGTGGGCCCCGCTGTGCCTGAAAGCCACCCCCGAGGGCGCCGAGAGCGCCGTCGACGTCGACTTTGTCGACGGCACCGAGGCCTTCACCCACTCCGGGGAGATCAAGTTCAAGCGCCCCGCCGATCTCGCCAGCACCGACGTGCAGGGCGAAGAGGGCACCTGGATCCGCGTACGCATCGAGGCCGGCGACTACGGCGAGGCCGGGCAGTACGAGCTCGACGGCGACCGCTGGCTCTGGCGCAACGAGCGCCCCCTGCGGCCCCCGTGGGTGAAGCAGATGGTGTTCCGGTACACCGAGCGCGATCGGTTCGTCGATCATGTGCTCACCTACAACGACTTCGCCTACTTCGACCACTCGATGACCGCCCGGACCCCCCTCAAGGTGTTCCAAGCCTTCGAGCCCTCAGTAGAAGACAGCCCCACGCTCTATCTGGGCTTCAAGCAGGCCATGCCCAACGAGCCTGGGCAGATCTACTTCCAGATGACCGAGAACACTGCGGTACAGCGCGATCGCCGCCACGCGGAGTATCTCTCGCAGTACTACGCCGAGCGCGATCAGGTCCTCGACGCCGAGCAGCGGGTCATCTGGGAGTACTGGAACGGCCTGGAGTGGGTGAGCCTGAGCGCTGAAGACGGCACCCGGGCCTTCACCGAGAGCGGGTTCCTGCAGTTCGTGGGCCCCGAAGACTGGAAGCGCAGCAAGCGCTTCGGCGAAGCTCTGTGCTGGCTGAGGGCTCGCCTCGAGATGGGGGGTTATCACCAGATGCCCCGCATCAGCCACGTGCTGCTCAACACCGTGAGCGCCAAGAACCACCTGAGCTTGAAGAACGAGGTCCTCGGCGCCAGCGACGGCACCCCCAACCAGACCTTCAAGTTCGCCCAGGGTCCCGTGCTCGAAGGTCAGGAGATCCGGGTCCGCGAGAAAGAGCTGCCCGACGGCCCCGAGAAAGACGCCCTGATGAAGCAGGGCGAAGATGTGGTCGAGCCCGCAGGCAAGAGCGGCTTCTGGGTGAAGTGGACCGAGGTGGAGAGCTTCTACGACAGCACCGGTCGTAGCCGGCACTACATCATCAACCGCACCGACGGCACCGTGCAGTTCGGCGACGGCAACAAGGGCATGATCCCGCCCTCGGGGAACGCCAACGTCGTGGCCCGACGCTACCGCATCGGCGGCGGCGTGCGGGGCAATGTCACCGCCCAGACCGTCACCGCCATGCGCCAGAGCCTCCCGTACATCGAGGCGGTGGGTAACCCCTTCCCCGCCGCCGGAGGCAGCGACCAGGAGACCGTCGAAGAGGCCAAGGCCCGCGGGCCTCACCTCATCAAGAGCCGGAACCGCGCCGTCACCGCCGAAGACTTCGAGTGGCTCACCCTGCAGGCCTCGAACGGCGTCGCCCGGGCCAAGTGCCTCACCACCATCGGCCGTGAGGGCGAGATCACCATCGTGGTGGTGCCCAAGCAGGACGAGCGGGATCGCGATCTCAAGGTGAAGCTCAGCCCCAGCGCCGAGCTGTTGCGCCGGGTGAAGAACTACATCGACGAGCGGCGCCTGCTCACCACCGTGGTCAAAATCTCGCCGCCGAAGTACGTCGAGGTGAGCGTCAAGATCGAGGTGATCCGCAAGGTGGCCAGCGGCGACAAGCAGCTCAAGAACGCCATCGAGCAGCGGCTGCGTACGTTCCTGCACCCCCTCGTGGGCAGCCGGAGTGGCGGTGGGTGGCCTTTTGGGCGCAACGTGCTCAAGCTCGACCTGTATCACGTCATCGAAGACATCCCCGGGGTCGATCTCGTCGATCGCATCCGGCTCTTCGACGAAGACCGCCGCGAAGAGGTGGAGCAGATCAAGGTGGCCGCCAACCAGCTCGTGCACCTCGTCGACGTCACCGTGGTCGAGAAGCCCCGTGAAGAGTTCCTGTGAAGAGTTCTTGTGAGCCCATGACCCGTCGTATAGACCCTTCTTCACGTACTTTCAGGGAGTAGCCTCGGGTGGCTGATCCGCGACCGAGAGAGCGACAGACAGTCCGTATGCCCGAGGTGGTGGGCATCATGCTGGAGAACGCCCAGCTGATGCTCACCAACGAGCACTTCGATCTGCGCCGGGTGAAGCTGCGGTACGAAGAGGCCTATCGCCCCGAAGACGAGGTGCTCAAGCAGCACCCGCAGCCCGGGGCCGTGGTGGCCACCGACGAGCCCGTAGAACTGGTCGTCAGCCGCCGCAGCCTGGTGAACCACCTGCCTCAGGTCTATCAGAAGTCCGACAGCACCGGTCGGCACATGCTCAGAGATTTTCTGTGGGTCTTCGACCACATCTATGCCGATCTCGAGCGTACCCTCAACGGCCTGCACCGGTACTTCGACCCCCTCGAAGCCCCTGGAGAGTTTCTCCCCTGGCTGGCGAGCTGGGTGGCCCTCACCATCAACCAGGGCTGGGACGACGCCAAGAAGCGCAAGCTGATCCGCGAGGCCATCGGCATCTACGGCTACCGGGGCACCGTGCGGGGCCTCAAGCTCTTCTTGTCGATCTTTACCGACGTCGAGCCCGACATCCACGAGAACAAGTGGCCCTACAAGGGCTTCCGCGTCGGCAAGGTGAGGGTGGGCGTCGACTCGGTGGTGATCCCTCAGGTGAACCTGTCCCACTGCTTCATGGTGGAGATCCCCGCCGAATATCGGCACGTCGACGACAACGAGATCATCAAGATCCACGACATCATTCGCATGGAGAAGCCCTCCCACACCGCCTACTGCCTGACCTTCAAGGCCGCCCCCAAGGAAGATCTGCTGCAGCCCTTCCGCATCGGCGTCGGCCGCCTGGGCCTTCGGGAGTCCGGGGTCATGGGCAGCCGCCCGAGCGAAGCGGTCATGGAGGCCTTCCAGGAGAGAGACACCCTCGGCGAGGGTGCTACCAGCGAGCCAGCGACCGGCGACTCCTCGGGAGATGCCGAAGACACAACGGAGTGATCCATGGGGTCCGGTGAGAGCTTTAAGCGCATCAACTTCTTCAAGGGCTTCCTGGCCACCGAAGAAGACTTCAACGATGCCGAGAAATACCACCTCGAGAAGCGGCACCTGCACAACCAGGCCTTTCACGCCCCTGGCGTCGTTGCGCACCACGGCGACGGCCTGAGGGTCACCAGCCGCGGTCGCGGTGATCTCTCCATCGAGATCGGTGCTGGCTATGCCATCGATGGCTTCGGTCGGGACATCTACGTGCCCGACAAGCAGATCAAGACCATCAGCGCCGGTGACTTCAAGCTGCCCCAGACCATCTATGTGGTGGTGAAGTACCTCGAGGAGATGACCGACTTCATCCGGTACAAGGAAGTGCCCGACTACCAGGGTCACCGCCGGATCCAGGAAGGCTTCAAGGTCGAGTTCACCAACGTCGAGCCCGACGTGAACCACGAGATCGAGCTCGCCCGCATCTACCTCGAAAAGGGCGCCAAGCGGATCATCGACGCCAAGGATCCGAACAAGCCCGAGGCCAACGAGATCGATCTGCGCTTCGTGCGCTACGCCGGCACCGTGGGCATGTTCTTGAACAGCACGATCAGGGTCCGCCTGCGCGAGGCCATCGCGTTCCAGAAGCGGGTGTTCTCACACCTCTCCCGGGTGAAGAAGATCATCAGCGCCCAAGACGCCTTCCACGCGCTGATCACCCTGGACATGCTCACGCTCACGGCCCACATCGGCCACGACAACATCTGGGAGCTGCTCATCGAGCTCGCCAAGCTCGAGTGGGACGTGGTGAACGAGGCCGAGAGCCGGGTGCCCGATCTGAGCGCCCGCCGCGAGTTCACCAGTTTCAAGAAGAACATCGAGATCATGTACAACTTCGCCGCGGAGAAGCGGCGGACCGACGAAGGCCTCGACAACGTCATCACCTACATGATGAAGACCTGCGAGAGCATCGAGATGCTGCTCGACCAGATGCGCTCTTCGGAGATCGAGGTGAAGGCCATGGCCGACGCCCCGCAGGAGAGCAAGATCACCGAGTACATCGAGGGCGGCATCACCTTCGAGGAGCTCAAGGTCTACTCCAAAGAGTTCACCGAGAGCCTCATCGTCGACGGTCGCGAGTGGGTGCTTGTGGACATGATCGACATCCGCGACGAGCAGAACGAGAACGATCACGAGTTCCGCATCAAAGAGGCCAAGGACACGTACCGCAGCCGCCAGAAGCTGCGGTACCCCGACGGCACCGTCGTCGAAGACCAGGGCATCGCCCACGAGGGCGGCTACTCAGAGTTCAAGGTCAAGAACGTCACTCCCCACCAGGATCTGGTCATGATCCGCCGCATGGATTACGTGCGGGCCGACTACCAGGCCGAGATTCAGGTGAACGGCGCCCGTATGGACCGGATCATGGACTGCGCCGGGGCCGACAAGAAGTTCCGGTGGCGCAACTGGCCCTACGTGATCCCCGCCCAGCACATCAGCTCCACGGTGATCAGCATCAAGCAGGTGATGCTCACCGCCGACCGGGACATCAACATGTTCCACTACTGGTTCTACCAGCCCAAGTGACGCCTCGCAGGCGGTGTGGTGCAGCGCTGCTCCACACTGTTACCGCGCGCAGCGCCACAGCATGCGGATTGCTCGAAGGCCTTATAAGTGGCAGAATACCCGGTGGCACGTTGTTCAACCTCGGCCAGTGAGTATTTGCCATGATGTTCCGTGATCCACGCAAAGTCGTCCAAGATCGGATCAACATGCGGATCCAGAACGCCCAGATGCGGGCCAAGTCCCAAGTGCGTGGCGCTGGAGTCCGTGTCATCAGCGCAGGTGAGCGCAAGGCAAAGCAGGCCACCGACAACGCCAAAGCGAAAGCCAAAGGCAAAGGCCAAAAAGCCGCCCCAAACCAGGCGCCTCAGCAGGCGACTGCAGAAAAGAAGAAGTTCAGTTTGTGGCCCTTCGGTAAGAACAAGCAAGACGCAGCTGGCCAGGCGCCCGCCTGCCACAGCTGTGGCCAGGCCATCGACCCTTCATGGGAGCTGTGCCCTTACTGCGGCACCAGCCTCGCCGAGGCCCCGGCCCCTCAAGCGCAAATGCAGGCAGCCCCCGTACCGGGTGCGCCGGTCCCTGCCATGCCCCAGATGACCGGGAACAAGACCCAGGCCATCAACCTCGACGAGCTCGCCGGTCCCCAGAAGATGGTGGTGGGCTGGCTGGTCATCATGGAGGGCAACGAGAAGGGCCGTGACTTCAGGCTCTACGAGGGCCAGAACAGCATCGGCGCCGCCGCTGACTGCAACATCGTGGTCAACGACGAGTACCTCTCGGCTCACCACGCCAGCATCCGATTCGACGATGGGCGCTACGAGTTGATCGACAAAGACTCCACCAACGGGTGCTTCCTCAACGAGAAGCGCATCTCCCGCGAGGAGCTCGTCGACAACGACACCATCCGGCTGGGACGCACCCATCTCCGCTTCAAGGCGATCTATTGAGCCTTGCACCTGACGAGGCATCCCGCCTCACGACCCCCTGACACACCGTGACGAGATCCCACTGATGCGATCCATCATGTCTGGTCTGCGCGCAGGCCTTCTCTGCAGCGCCCCACTGCTCATCACCACGCTGATCGTCTCGGGCCTGATCATCACCGGCCTCGGCACCCCGGCCTACAGCCAGGGCAAGCAGCTCGCCAGCACCACCCAGCTGCGTCTCGACGCGGTGGACACCAGCAAGGGCAAAAAGGGCGAGCTGGTGCTCTTCGGCTCGTTCCTCAACGAGTTTGGTCAGTCGGTGCCGGCGCTGAAGTCGGAGTACTGGACGATCCAGCTCGACGGCGAGCCCCTGGAGCTCGACCCCGAGTCCCTCACGGTGAAGTCGCTCAAGGACAGCGACGAGGGCGTCTACGTGGTGCTTGTGGCCATGGCCTGCTGCAACATGATGGCCGAGGAAGAGCAGTTCGCCGCCATCAAGAAGGGCATCGAGGAGATCCTCAACGGCCTGGGCAGCAAGGACCAGTCGGCGGTGGTGCTCTATCAAGAGGGCGTGCTCAAGACCAGCAGCCTCAACCCCTCTCACGAAGAGGCGGTGGTCTGGCTCGGTCAGAAGGGCGAGGCCGACGGCACCGGGCCTCAGTTCTTCAGCGCCATCGAGCAGGCCCTGAAGTTCTTCCCGCCAGAGTTCGGCACCCTCAACTCGAACCGCCACATCATCGTCATCAGCGATGGCGACGATGTCGATCGCATCACCGATCGTTCAAAGACCCGCGAGAAGCTCAAGGCCCTCAAGACCAACGCCAACGCCAAGAAGGTGAAGGTGCACTCCATCGGCCTGGTCTTCGAGGGGCAGCAATCGGAGACCCTGGCCAATCTGCGCACCCTCTCCGGTGGTACTGGCGGTGTCTATCGCGAGTCGAAGGACTTCACCCGCACCCGAGATCACCTCTCGGCCCTCAAGAGCCAGCTGCTCGAGCAGAACGTGCTCTACGTGAAGACCAACGACTTCGAAGGCGAGAAGGACATCACCTACACCCTCTCGGTGAAGCACCCCAGCTCCGGCAAGGTGTTCAACGCCCTGGCCCCAGTCGTCGAGTACACCCCCGAGGTCGAGACGAACCTGTGGCGGAACATCCTGCTCATCAGCGGTGGCGTCGTGGGCCTCGGCCTCTTCGGCTGGCTGGGCATGATCCTTGTGCGCCGCATGGGCAACCGCGACACCGGCGAGGTCTTCGTCGACGCCGGCGAGGAAACCCGGGAGTGCGAGCAGTGCGGCAACACCATCCCCGTAGACTGGATGGTCTGTAAATACTGCGAGGCCCTGCCCCACAAGGGCCGCCTCACGGTCATCAGCACGGGCGATCTCAACGGCCGGGTGTGGTTCATCAAAGAGTCTCTGGTGAACATCGGCCGCTCCGATGGGAACCACATCATGATCCCCGACACCACGGTGTCGAAGCGCCACGCGGGTATCAAGGTGGACAATGGCCGCTTCGAGCTGGCGGACTTCGGCAGCACCTCGGGGGTGCTGGTGAACGGGCAACGCATCACCAAACGCTTCCTCAAAGACGGCGATGCGATCCACGTGGGCGGCATCGAGCTCGAATTCAAGCTCAAGAAGAGCTGACCCCTCCGCCGCTCAAGATTGCAGTCATATAAGCCCATCTTCTAGGATGAGCCTCGGATCGGGGGGGACCTCGAAGGGCTCAAGGAGGAGCGTACGTGTCGCGTATCCCGCTCATTGGCTGGCTGCTGCTCGTCTTCATGGTGGGGGCGCCCTCATCGGTGCTCGCTCAGGGTGCCCCGCAAGGTGCCGAAGAAGAGGTCGATCCTGCCTTCACACAGACCCTCAGTGAAGGGCAAGCTGCGTTCAAAGCCGGTCGGTTCAAAGAAGCCGCAGAGCTCTTTCGTCAGGCCTTCGAGATCGACCCTCGAGGCAACCTGCTCTTCAACGTGGCCATTTGCTACGAGAAGGCCGGGGACACGATCGCTGCGGTGAAGTTCTACGAGCGCTTCATCGCTGCGGTGCCCAACGCCCGGAATCGGCCTCAGGTGCAACAGCAGATCGTGGCCCTCAAGGCTTCCCTCGCCGACAAATACGTCGAGGTGCAGGTCACCACTGCGCCCAAGGGGGCCTACGTCTTCATCGACTCGAAGTCTCAGGGCACCATCGGCGCCACCCCCACCACCCTCAAGCTGCTTCCCGGCAGCTACACCCTCATCGTCGAGAAGCCAGACTACGAGACCGTCAAGGTGCCCCTCGACGTCGCCGAGGGGCAGCCGCAGCAGCTCGAGTATGTGCTGGTGAACTCTCAGAAGGTGGGCTCGGTACGGCTGCGGATCCCCGAGAAAGGGGCCTCAGTCATGGTGGATGGCAAGAACATCGGCGTGAGCCCCATCAAAGATCCGATCCGGCTGCCCCAAGGGCCCCACGAGATCAGCGTGCTCAAGCCCGGTCTCACCCCCTGGAAGAAGAACGTCAACGTCTTCGCGGGTCAGAACAGCGTCGTCACGGTGACTTTTCGCGAGGAAGACGCCTTCGACCCGCTCGGAGATGCGGGCAGTTCTGGCGGGGGTGACAAGCTCTGGGCCTACGTCACCATGGGCACCGGCGTGGCCATGATCGCCGGTGGCGTGTTCACGGGCTTGTCCGCCCAGTCTCTTCACGACGATCTCACCGCGAAGCGCGAGAACCAGGAGCTCATCGCTCAGAGCGACATTGATCTGGGCAACACCCTGGTTACCACCACCAACATCCTGCTCATCGGAGGCACTCTCGCCGCTGCCGGTGGCGCAGTGTGGTGGTACCTCAGCGATGACGAAGTCGACCCTGACGGCGAGATCCTCACCGGCGGGTTCTTCGCTTCGCCCGACGGCACCGCCGTCTTCCACCTCAAAGGGACTTTCTGATGTCGCGCTCTCTCGCGGGGTGGCTGATCGCAAGCCTGGCCACCACCGCCGGCTGCTCTCTCGATTTCGACGAGTTCACCGAAGACACCAACACCCCCGACGTGCAGTTCACCGAGCCCGACCTGGGCCCGACCCCCGATGTCGGGCCCATGCCCGACGAAGGGCCCATGCCCGACATGGTGGTGGATCAGCCCGATGTCGGGCCCATGCCCGACATGATGGTCCTCGACACGGACGGCGACGGCATCAACGACGTCGACGACAACTGCCCTGATGTGGAGAACCCGGATCAGCTCGACGGCGACGGCGACATGATCGGCGATCTCTGCGACGCAGATCTGGACGGTGACGGCCTCGAGAACGGCATCGACAACTGTCCGAACGTGAGCAACCCCGCTCAGGCCGACCTCGATCGCGACGAGATCGGCGATGTCTGTGACGACGACGCCGACAACGATGGCCTCACAGGCGAGCAGGAGCTGCTTCAGGGCCTCGATCCGCTGCGTCCTGACACGGATGCCGACGGATACCTCGACGGCGCCGACAATTGCCCTCAGGCCCCGGACCGTGTGGGCGGCGATGCCGATGGTGACGGCTATGGCGACGCCTGTGACACCGACGCCGACGGCGACGCGGTGCCCAACTGGCGGGACAACTGCCCCTTCACCCCGAACCCCGATCAAGCGCTCGTCGAGGTCGAAGAAGGAGAGCCGCCCTCAAGGCGGGGTGCTGCCTGTGCGGACGACGCCGACAACGACGGGATCCTCGACGACGCCGACAACTGCCCGTATGCGCCCAACCCCATCCAGGGCATCAGCCCTTGTGAGCCCCGGTTCGCGCCCCAGACCTATGGGCGCTCTGTCAACGCGCTCTATCGCAGCGGCGAGACGGTGTACGCCGGCACCTCTGGCGGTGAGCTGCGGGTGCAGGGCGACGACATCAGCCTCTACACCAACGCCGACGGCCTCGCCGGCAACAACGTCACTTCTGTGGTCCGCGACGCCGACGGTCGGCGCTGGCTGACCACCGACGACGGCCTCACGGTGATCCGGCCCGATGGGTTCCGCATGTCGATGCGGGCCTCTGATCCTGCAGGCAGCTTCACGGGCACCCTCAACGACGTAGCCGTCGACATCGAGAACGAGCGTGTGTGGGTGGGCACCGACGAGGGCCTCTTCCGCTTCGAATCGGGCGCCTGGGTCCCAACGGGGAACTTCATCAACGTGCGAGACCTCTGGCTCGAAACCACCGAAGAGGGCGATCGCGTGCTCTGGGTGGCCGACGAGGTGGCGGTGAACCGCATCACTGATCCCGCCAGCATCGTGGCGATCTTCGGACTCAACCCACTCATCCCGCCTTTCAAGGGTGTGGTGGGCGACGCAGACGACTACACCTGGATCCTTTCTGGCAACGGGGCGGGTCGCCTCGCCGAGAACGACACGCTCGTCGAAGATCGAACCTACATCGGCTTCGACGCCCGGGATCTGACCGACGCCCCTGATGGGGCACGCTACCTGGCCACCGAGGCCGGCGTCCGCCGGATCGACGCCGAGGGTCGCTTGTTCCCCGCTGGCACCCGAAACCTGCCCGACGCCGACATCCGCGCCCTCGCCACGGACGCTGACGGCAACCGCTGGGCAGCGACCGGTCGAGGCCTCGTGGTGCTCGACGGCTACTTCTCTCTCTTTGCCTCTGGAAACAACGGCCTCGCCAACCCCTGCGTCAACGCTTCGATCCGCGCCGAGGGCCTCATCTGGATGGGCACCGACGACGGGCTCTTCACGCTGCCTGCCGACGGCACCCCTGTGGAGCAGGCCCGGGCTGACTTGCCGAGCACCAACATCTACACCCTTCAGCGGGTGGGCGACGAGGTCTGGGCCGGCACCACCGAGGGCATCGCTCGATATGATCTGGTGGGTGTCTACCTCGGCAGTGTCCGCGCTGAGGATGGGATCCCGGCAGGCACCATCGGCGACATCGAGCCCGGCAGCGAAGGTCAGGTCTGGGTGGGCAGCACCGAGTCGGGCCTCGCCCGCGGTGATCTGCAGGAAGACGGCACCTGGGCGTGGACCCTCTACACCCGCGAAGCGCAGGATCGCCTGCCCAGCGACGTGATCGAAGGCCTCTCGTGGTATGGCGGTACAGGCCAGCTCTGGATCGCCACCGACAATGGCCTCGGGCTCTACACCTCTGGTGAGGGCTTCCAGCCCCCCGTCCCCCAGCTCGTGGGGATCCCCCTCACCGACGTGGTCGTCGACGGTGACGGCAACCCCTACGCCGGCACGACAGCCTACCCAGCCGCAGCCCAGGGCCTGGGCGTCGCTGCACGCACCCCCATCGACGAAGAAGGTGGCGGCGGAGATTGGGTGTTCCTGCGCCGTGGTAACGCCGCATGGCCCACCTTCACCACCACCGACGAGGTGGAAGATCTCGCCCATGACGGGCGCTACCTGTGGGTGATGCTCGACGCCGGCCGCAGCACCCGCGGGGGCTGGCTCGCACGGATCCCCACCCCCATCGACGAGGGCCAGCTCCCAGAGGGTGTGGTCTTCGATACACTCAACGCCGATCTCCCCGCCACGGTGGGCAATTCCGCCCACTACAGCGAAGGCGAGTTGCACCTGGCTTACTGTGGTGATGACGCTCGCCCAGGTGGCGTCACTGTCATTGACGGCGGCGGCCTCATCGAGCGTGATCTCTCCACCTATCAGGGGCTCGCCAACGATGGCGATGGCGTCTCCCTCACCCTCGATCACACTGGCGCGCCACTCTTCGTCGCTCGGACAGAAGAAGGCCTCGAGGCCTGGACCCTCAGCGCCGAGAGCCCCTACCGCGCCCCCTACGAGCTCGATCGGAACTCCGTGCGCAACGCCTTGCCTCAGGGTTGTGCCCTGCCTCCGGGCGGCACTCACCTGTGGTGTGTGCTCCAAGGCCGCGGCGTCGGTCGTCGAGATCCGGTCTCCGAGCAGTGGACCGTCTATCTGACCAACGAAGACATCAGGGCCGTAGCCCCTGACAGCGACACCACCGCCTGGGTGGCCACCGGCGCAGGGGTGCGACGCATCAGCGGAGAGGGCACGCCTCAGCTCTTCAACCAGGCGAGCACCAATGGTGGGTTGCCCAGCGACGATGTTCAGGCCATCGCCATCCTCGATGACCAGGTCTACGCCGGCACCACCAATGGGCTGGGTGTGTACGATCCTGGTGCCGAGACCGAGTGGACTGCAGTGGGCCCTGAGCAGGGCCTCGATCAGCCCAATGTCACCCATTTGGCAATTCAGCTCGAGGGTCGGGTGTGGATCGGCACCGGTGACGGGCTCTACCTGCTCATCTCCGGCCTGCCCATCGAAGACTTCACCCTCGAAGACGGCCTGCCCAGCACCGAGATCACCAGCCTCACCACAGGGCCTGACAACAGCATCCTCGTCGGCACGCGCTCAGGGCTCACCCTCGGCGCATCTGTAGGCGGGCTCTGGGATTTCGAGACCAGCTACGGCTTCGTCGATGGTCAGCCCGGCCACGCGGTGTACGACATCGTGGTTGGCCGCGATGGTGATATCTGGGTCCGCTCGAACGACGGCGTCGCCCGTCTCGTGCGCTGAGCGCTCTCAGCACAGTATTTTCTCGGTACAGTGCATTCTCAGAGCCAGGTCTCCACAGCCCCAGTCTCTGCCTCTTGGGGGCGCTGATATTGCCCCATCAGATCTGACAACCACTCTGGTGCCAGTGAATCGAAGACAAAGCCGCTCTCGTCTTCCTTGACCCACACCACAGACCCTTCCAGTCCGTGGGGGGTGCCCTCGAGTGAGAGGGTGATGCTCTGGCCCACCTTGAGCAACTCGGGCGCATCTTCGGGCTGATGCACTCGGCAGCCTGACCGTGACAGCTCTTGCAGCAACACCCGATGCGTCTCGCCCTCGGCCGACAATGTACCCCACAGCCCTTGCACATGTACTCGCGGATACTTGCGCCGATTGCCCACATGGGACTTGCGCAGGGCAGTGAGGAAGGTCACCACCTCTCCACTGAGCTGGTTCGACGTGGTCTTGAGCACCGATGAAGCGCACAAGCTCTGACTGGCATGACCTGTCGCGTCGTCGAGCATCTCGTCGACCTTGCTCACAGCGCTGGCGATGCCCTCGGCGTCTTCCACAGTCTTCTGAATATGGCCGGAGATCTCTCGAGTCGTCGCCTCTTGCTGCACCACCGCACCAGAGATGCTGCCCACGCTCTGATTGATCTCGTCGATGGTGTGGCCGATCACTTTGATCGTCTCCACCACCTGTAGGGTCACGCGCTGAACCTCTTCAATCTCGGCCCCGATCTGCTCGGTTGCATCTGACGTCTGACGGGCCAGGCTCTTGACCTCGTCAGCAACGACGGCGAAGCCCTTACCTGCCTCCCCCGCCCGGGCAGCCTCGATGGTGGCGTTCAACGCCAGCAGGTTCGTCTTCTTCGCGATGGCCTCGATGAGGCCCGAGACATGACCGATGCTCTGCACTGCATCCGACAAGCCATTGACCACCTCCGCGGTGTGCTGCATTTCCGACACCGCCTCTTGAGCCGTCTCCGATGACTCTGTGGTCAAGCGGGCGATCTCCGAGATTGTGGCGGTCATTTCTTCTGTCGAGCCTGCGAGGGCCTGCATGTGATCTGAGGCGTTGCGGGCCATGTCGGTGATCTCGCTGTTGCGCGCCTGCGAGTTCATGGCCACCTCGCTGGTCTCAATCGACGCGTTCTCCACCATCTCTGCCGAGAAGTCGACCTGTTGCAACAGGCTGAAGACATTGCTCTCCAGCAATCGACCCATCTCCACCAACTGTTCGCTGAGGGTACTCACTTCGATGTCGTGCTCTGAAGGCTGGCTGCCCTCCTGAGCCTCTTCCACGGCATCACAGGCGGTCGCCGCCGTGATCTCGGACAGAGCCTCGTACCCAGACACTGGCTCAGATGCTTCACGGCTTCGGTGAGCCATGACCAGGCACCCGAGGCTGATCGCAACCGCAACGAAGCCGACCACCATGGGCGCCCAGGCGATGGCCACGAGCAACCCGATGTGGCAACCCACTTCGCCCCACAACCACACTGTTGATGTTCGTTTTGACGTTTGCGTGGAGGGGGTGTGCACAGTGGATCGCCTTTCATTTCAGACACGCTCTCACCTCTATTCGGAATCCTCAGTCCCGAATTCAAGGCAGGAGTCATCCTCAGACGACAAAAAACCAACCCATTTTGAGCCAAACATATCCTCAAAACGGAATACAAAAACGATTCACAAGGTATGAACACCATTCAAAAAAGGTAAAACAAAGCCTGTCCACACTCATTGGGAGGGTGCACGACCATCTCAACTGGCCACTCATCACACCATGCATCACATCAATCAGTTGAACAGTGTTCATTCCTCAGCGACGAAATACATATGTGTTCACCCATCGTCATGGGACTGGCGCCTGCGCTCGAGGATGAGCGGCATCATGGACCCAGGCTGGGCCTGGGGATCAGCTGTCGTAGGTGTAGAAGCCCTGTCCGGTCTTGCGCCCCAGCTTGCCGGCCCGAACCATGCGCTTGAGGATTTGCGGTGGGCGGAAAGTGTCGGTGCCGAGCTCTCGGTGCAGGTGCTCGGTGATGGCGAGGCGCACGTCGAGGCCCACGAGATCGGTGAGGGCCAGTGGGCCGATGGGGTGCCGGTAACCCAAGGTCATGGCCTTGTCGATGTCTTCTGGAGAAGCGACCCCCTCTTCCACCATGCGCATGGCCTCGTTGCCCAGGGCGATGCCCAGTCGACTGGTGGCGAAGCCCGGGGCGTCTCGTACCACAATGCAGGTCTTGCCGAGGTCTTCGCCAAAGGCCTGGGCCGCCGCCACAGTGGCCTCGCTGGTGTACTCACCGCGCACGATCTCGAGCAACGGCATGATGACCACAGGGTTGAAGAAGTGCATGCCCAGCACACGGTCCGGGCAGCGGGTGGCGGAGGCGATCTCGGTGATGCTCAAACTCGAAGTATTGCTCGCGAGCACAGCATGACTCGGCGCCTCGGCCTCGAGCACCTGGAAGATCTCTCGCTTGAGGGGCATGCGCTCCGGTGCCGCCTCGACGACCAGATCGGCCTCGGTCACCGCCTGAGCCAGATCAGTGCAACCAGAGACGCGCCCCAGGGCAGCTTCCGCCTCTGCCTCGGTCATCTTCTGCCGGGAGACCGCCTTGTCATAGCTCGCCCGAATCCGATCGAGACCCTGGTCGAGTGCGCTCTCTGCGAGATCATAGAGCATGACCTCATAACCGCAGCGGGCCGCTTGAGCGGCGATGCCGTGGCCCATGGTGCCAGCACCGAGCACGGTGACATTGCGGATCTTCAGGTTGGGCGTTTCGATGGTGTCCACGACGGATCTCCAGAAGGTGGGTTGCAGTTCGAAAGCGGGGGGAGCATATCAGCGATTGCAGTTCCCTGATCGCAGTTCTACGAGGAGTTCTGATGTCGACTCACATTCGCGCCGACCAGTTCGGTGATCCCGACAAGGTCCGAGTTCACCTTGAGCGCCGCGGCCCCGTGGCCTTGATCACCCTCGAGGACGAGGGGCTCAACGGCTACTCGTTCCGCATGTTCAAGCAGCTCGATGACGTGATCCTCGCCTGTCGCTTTGATCCATCGGTACAGGTGATGGTCATCACCGGGGCCGGTGAGCATTTCTGCGCCGGGGCGAACATCAAGATGCTCGAGGCCGCTGACACCGAGAGCAAGTACTACTTCTGTTTGCACGCCAACGAGACTCTGCTGCGCCTGGAGCACACCCCGAAGGTGGTGATCGCCGCCATGAACGGACACTGCGTAGGCGGAGGTCTGGAGATCGCCCTGGCCTGTGATCTACGCGTGGGACGCCGCGGTGGTGGCCGGGTGGGGCTCCCGGAGATCAACCTCGGCGTGCTCCCCGGCACGGGGGGTACTCAGCGCCTGAGCCGCTTGCTCGGCCCATCGAAGGCCATGGCCCTGATGTTGTCTGGCGAGACGATGGGTATGGAGAAAGCCGAGACGCTGGGGCTGGTCACGGAGTTGTTGGGCGACACTGAAGAGCGTGAGATCAAAGGCAAGATGCGTACGGTGCCTGCCCTCGGTCGCGACGCCTTCGTCGACGAGGTGGTGGCCTACGCCGAGCGCCTGTGCACACCGGGTCGGGCAGCGATGGCGGCTGGTCACATCAAGCGGGCGGTGCAGTCTGGCGCCGGCCTGCCTCTGGAGCAGGGCCTGGCCCTGGAGCGAGAGCTGCAAGCGAAGCTCTTCGCCAGCGATGACGCCCGAGAGGGGCTGGCGGCCTTTGTCGAGAAGCGCCAGGCAAAGTTCGAAAACCGCTGAGCAGCACACTCGCTGGCGAAATCAGGCCTGTCCTACCCGACTCAAGTGGCTAATTTTCAGCCACTCCTTATGGAGTGTACCCTTCGCTGACGTCATATGATGCAATGGTGCGTAGCACTGAGTCGGTGAGGAAGCAGCATGGGTCAAACCCCCTCAGATCCGCTGATCGGGCAAACGCTCGACGGCGAGTTCGAGGTGATCAGCCGTATCGGGGAAGGCGGCTTTGGATCGGTCTACAAGGCGATCCAGCACCCCCTGGGCCGCAAGGTGGCCGTCAAGGTGCTCAAGACCGACGGCCCGATGCAGAACCCCGTGGTGCAGAGCCGCTTCTTTCGTGAGGCCAAGGCCATCGCCAACCTGCGCAGCCCCCACACGGTGACGCTGCTCAAGTACAACCGCACGACGGCCACCCTCAACGGCATCACTCAGCCCATCGTCTACATGGCCCTCGAGTTCATCGATGGCCCCGATCTACGCACCCTCGTAGAAGAGAAAGGGCCTCTGCCACCCAACCGCGTGCGCGATCTGGCCCTCGACATCCTCGAGTCGCTGCAAGAGGCCCACGATCAGGGCATCATCCACCGCGATCTCAAGCCGGAGAACGTGCTCGTCGACACCAGCCCCGACGGCCGTGAGTACGCCAAGGTGCTCGACTTCGGCATCGCCAAAGCCATGGAGGAGGGCGAGGCCCTCGACGAGTCGCTGACCCGCGAAGGCACGATGCTGGGCACGCCGGTCTACATGGCCCCGGAGCAATTCACCCGGGATCCGATCGGTCCGTACACGGATGTCTACTCGCTGGGCATGATGCTCTACGCGCTGCTCACCGGCTCGCCGCCCTACCATGGCAGCACCTACAGCGTGATGTACGCCCACACTCAGGCACCACCGCCGCCCTTGCCCGAGCAGCTTGAGGGGCTGCCCCTCGGCGCAGTGCTGCAAAAGGCCATGGCCAAGACGCCCTCGAGCCGCTACGCGAACGCGGGCCAGATGCGCGCGGCGCTGCTGAACTTCGACGAAAACAGCGAGGGGCTCTCCCCGACGATCGAGGCACCACGCCCGCTGACGCCGCCACCGATCCTGTCCAGGCAGCTTACGCCTCCGACCCTCTCCGAGGTCGACTCGACCCCCCTGCCGATGGTGGGTGCCCTCGGGCCGATCATCTCCCAGACGCCGGGGCCCGATGTCGAGCCGACCCGCTCACCTGAGGCTGCTTCACTGCCGGTTCTCGATACGGTGCACGAGCCTGTGCTGGAGATTACCGAAGACGACGAGGATCTGATCATGGAGGGCGCCACGGATTTGGGCCTGCCTCCGTTCTCGCCACCGACGGCGCAGATCCCGGTGAGCCCCGCACCTGAGGCCCCCTCCGTCGAGGGGCCACACATCCCCCTCAAGATCCAGCCACCTCAGCAGCCCATGGTGGCCTCGAGGCCTGGTCCACCTTCTTCACACCGACCCCCGAGTGCCCGACGGACCAAGAAGGCACCGTCGGTGATGTTGATGACACTTGTGGCCCTCCTGATCTCCACAGGGGTGGTTTTTGCCGTGATGTACGCCACGGGTCAGTTCGAGGAAGAGGTGATCGTCGAGCAACCAGAGCTGCCCGGGGGCTCGGTGAACCTCGGCGGGGTGACGATGGGCTGTCCCAAGGGCATGGTGGCCATCACCCCCGACGACGTGGGCAAGCTGTTCTGCATCGACACCCACGAGCGCCCAGGAGCCGACAACACGCCAGAGCAAGGTGTGAGTCTCAAGTCGGCGCGGGCTCAGTGTGCTGCTGCTGGCCGCCGCCTGTGCACGGGCAAAGAGTGGGTGCGTGCCTGTGGCGCCGGACGCCACTTCCCCTACGGCAACACCTTCGAAGCGGAGCGTTGTGCCACTGATGGTGAGCTCGCCGCCTCGGGCAGCTTCGAGCGCTGTGCAGGCCGCTTCGGCACGTACGACATGAGCGGAAACGTGGCGGAGTGGACCGCCGACGGCAAAATCAGAGGGGGTGATGTGTCCTCAGGCGCTGATCAGGCGCGCTGCGATGCCCAGGTGAGCGCCAAAGAGGCCAAGGGCATGCAGGTGGGTTTTCGCTGCTGCGCCCGCCACCGCCAGCCCCGCTGATCAGGCAGCCTCTTCGTCCTTCTCTGCACCAGCCCCCGGGTCGGTCTCCATCTGAAACTCAGCCCCCTTGCGATGCACGTCGGCCATGGCCCGGCCAGAGATGTCGCCGGAGAAGGTCTCCCACGCTGGATCCCAGCTGAGGGCCTCGGGGGTGGAGCAGGCGATAGACCGCCCGGTGCCCACGGTGGCGATGGCGCTGCGCCCCGAGACCTTGTCGGTGACGAAGGCCTCTTCGAAGAGCTCACGCATCCAATACATCTCCCCGGTGGTGGGGGTGTCTTCGGGGAACCGCTCACCACGGGCCGCCCACTGCTCGGGGGTGAGGCGCTCGTCGGCAAAGGCCCGCAGTGTGTCGACCCAGTCGTAGCCGACGCCATCGGAGAACTGCTCTTTCTGACGCCACAACACCTCGGCGGGCAGCCACGGATCATCGGCGTCGTCGAAGGCCTGGCGGATGATGGCTTTCTCGATGGGCCACCCATCGGGGCCGGGCAAGGGCTGCCGATGTGCAGGATCCATGGACATGGCGAGCTCGATGAAGGCCCGATCGAGGTAGGGAAACCTCAGCTCCAAACCATGGGCCATGGGCGCTTTGTTGGCTCGCATGACGTCGTACTGATGCAGCCGGAAGGTCTTACGCACGGTCTCGTGGTGCAGCTCTTCGGGGCTCGGAGCCTTGTGGAAGTAGAGGTAGCCGGCCATCAGCTCGTCAGATCCCTCACCTGAGAGCACCATCTTGAAGCCCAGGGCCCGGACCTTCTGGGCGAGCAGGTAGGTGGGCACCGCGGTCCTGATCTGCTGGTAGCTCTCGAGATGCCGCGAGACGGCGGGTACGGCGGCGAGGGCCTCTTCTACGGTGAAGGTGAACTCGTGGTGCACGGTGCCGAGGAACTCGGCCACCTTGCGAGCGGGCTCGAGATCGGGACCCCCTTCGAGGCCAATGGAGAAGGTGTGCAGCGGGCCGCTGTACTCCACCTCTCCGGCGTCGACGAGCCGCTTGGCGGCGGCGGCGACCAGTGAAGAGTCGAGGCCTCCGGAGAGCAACACGCCAAAGGGTACGTCGGCCATGAACCGCTTGCGCACGGCCTCGACGACGGTCTCCCGAATCACCGTAAGATCGGCAGGGGTGTCAGGCACGGTCTGCATCCACGGCCGCTGGTACCACTTGACGCGCTTCACCTCGCGGCCATCGCAGATCCAAGCGTGCCCGGGCTCGACGAGCTCGACGTGCATGCAGTCGTCGACGAGGGCTTTCATCTCTGAGGCGAACCACACAGTGCCGTCGTCGTGCAGGCCAATGTAGAGGGGGCAAATGCCAATGGGATCCCGAGCCACGAGCCAACGGCCAGTGCTGTCGTCGAGCACGGCGAGGGCGAACTGGCCATCGAGCTGGTGCATGAGCTGATCGCCGAAATGCTGCCACGCGGGGCCGATGACGGCGCAGTCGGATCCGGACTCCAGCTGCACCCCGAGCTGATCGCGCAGCTGGTGGTGGTTGTAGATCTCGCCGTTGGCGGCCCAAGCGATGGTACCCTGCTCACGGGTCTGGCTGAAGGGCTGCGCGCCGCCTTCAGGATCGACGATGGCGAGCCGCCGATGGCCGAGCACGCCCCGCAGCCCTTGCCACACGCCGACGCCATCGGGGCCCCGGTGGGCGAGCCGCTCGATGAGCACGCTGGCCCGCAGATGATGCAGGTGAGCTTTCTGATGGTCGACGGAAGGGTCAAGGATGGCCAGGATGCCGCACATGTCACTCTCCTCGAGGTCTACACCAACTCATCGGAGGGACGGGGCATGGGCGATAGCGCGAGGCTGTGGTGCGCCCATAAAAAAACCCCGTCCATCGGACGGGGTCGGCGCTGTGTCGCGTTTTTGTGCGCTCAGCTCACCGGTGTCCCGCCCAAAGGGGGCGGGCATTATTGAGACCGCAGCGTTTGCTGTGGGTCGTACCGGTGATGGTGAGTCGCGAAGTCATGTTCAAAGTGTGAGCGGATGCTGGAGGTGTTGTCAAACGGTGGAGTGAAAAAATCACCTTCAACGCCGCCAGCACAGGCTCTTGAGCCCCTATTTCAGGGCAAAAACCTGCCGCTCACTTCCCGTCGGACTTGCCCTCGGGGCTCTTCTCCGCAGGCTTGGCCTCAGAAGCCTTCTCTGGGGCCTTCTCAGAGGTTTTTTCTGAGGCTTTCTTTGGGGCCTTCTCAGCGGGCTTGTCACCCTTCTTCCCAGCCTCTTCCTGCGCCTTGCACTCCGGCGTGATGATCCGCGACAGGATCTTGAACTCCACCCGGCGGTTGCGGCGGCGACCGTCGGCGGTGTTGTTCGGCTCCAGAGGCTCGTCTTCGCCGAAGCCCTTCGCCACCAGACGGTTCGCCGCGAGCTTGCCCTTGTCGATCAGGTAGCGGCGCACCTGCTCCGCGCGGCGCTTCGAGAGATCGAGGTTGTAGCTCGCCGGACCGCGGCTGTCGGTGTGACCGCCCACCTGCACCTTGCGGATACTCGGGCTGTTGCGCATCAGCTGCACCACATCGTCGAGCAGCTTCTGCGACTCGTCACGGAGCGTGGCCGAGTCAGTCTTGAACAGCACGCGCTGACCCTTGAGATCGATGCGATCACACTGCACCTTCGGGCCCTCGGGGCGGGTGTCCGGGCAGCCATCGTCGTCCTCGAAGTCGTTCACGTTCTCCGCGTCGTTCGGGCACTTGTCTTCCTTGTCGAGGAAGCCGTCCTTGTCGTTGTCCGGATCCGGGCAACCGTCAGCATCCTCGAACTCGTCGACATCCTCAGGGTCGAGGGGGCACTTGTCCGAAGCGTCGGGCACGCCGTCCTTGTCGTTGTCGAGATCCGGGCAGCCGTCCTCGTCCTCGAACTCGTCCTTGTCCTCAGCGTCGTTCGGACACTGATCAGGCTCGTCGAGGATGCCGTCACCGTCGTTGTCCGGATCCGGGCAGCCATCCTTGTCCTCGTAGTCGTCTTTGTCCTCAGGCTCGTTGACGCACTTGTCTTCGTCGTCGTAGATGCCGTCGCCATCGGTATCCACTCGGGGAGCAGGCTCCTTGTAGGGCTCCGCACGGAAGGCCAGGCCGCTGAAGAGGCGCCAGTCGGGCGTGCCCACGCCCTGCACCAGGCCCGTGGCGGCGCCCAGCTCGAGGCGCAGGCGCTCCAGCACATCCCAGCGGACCCCCATGAGCAGCTCCATGGGGATCTCCTCCTCGTCGATGCTGTCCGCGGCCACCGTCGCCGAGCCCATGATCTCGGGCACCAGGCTGAAGCCACCCCCCACGGGGATGGCCGCACCGGCGCTCCAGATCAGGGCGTCGTCGATCTCGGCGTTGGCCAGACGGGCCTTCTCTCGGAAGCGCCAGCCCACGTTCGCCGCGAGGCGGGTGCCCCCGGAGAAGCCGTAGTCCACCGCCACCCGAGGCGTCGCCCCAAAGCCTTCGCCCTGGTACGAAGCGTTGTCCCCCGTGGGGATCGAGAAGTCGCCGACGAGGGCCAGGCCGAAACCACCTGCCTCTTCGCCAGGCTTGCCCACGAGGCCCACCCGGGCGCTCACCCGGATGTCACCGATGCCGAAGCCCGCGTCGTTCGCCGCGCCGCCGGGCACCGAGGGCACCTCTTCGCCGTCTTGCGACAGCACCACAGGGGCCACCACGCCGAGGTCGAGCCAGTCGAAGATGCCCAGCGTCAGGGCGAGGTTCGCCGTCAGCTGGTGCTCGATGAGGTGGCCGAGGCGATCACCGTTGGCGCCCTCCACCACCAGGGGGTTGTCATCGAAGGTCAACAACACGCCGAGATCGTAGCGGCCCTGACCGCGAGTGCGGCCCGTCCAGGTGGAGTTGAGATCACCCCAGCGGCTCGGCGCCGGGCGGAACTGCTGCACGTCGAAGCGATCGTTCGCCTGAGCCTGAGCCTGCTCGGGCATCGACGCCAGCACCACCGGCGCCAGCAGCGCCAGCCACAGCACCTGCCGAGACTGGGCAGTGCGACGGGCGCGAGGCGCGCGGGCGACTTCTAGAAGCCGCCTCCGACGCATCATGCCCAGAGCCAGCAACATGAAGGCCAGCAGCGCAGCGGTGCCACCAGCGCTCGAGGTCGCCGAAGCGTCGCAACCGAAGAACTGGCCACCGAGCACCTTGGGATCGTCATCGTTCGGGTCGAGCGGATCAGCCCCTCGGCCCACCTCGATGCCGTCGTTCACGCCGCCGTCGTCGGTGTCGGGATCGTTGGGATCCGTCTCACCGTCGTCTACAGCACCGTTGGCGTTCATGTCCTCGCCCTCGTCACAGACATCCTCCACGGCGACAGCGCCGTCACAGAGGCCGTCACCATCAGAGTCGGCGTTCGTCGGGTCAGTGGCGTTCTCGGCGTTGACCTCGTCGCCGTCGTCGATGCCGTCACCGTCCGTGTCGCTGTTGTTGGGATCAGTGCCCAGCATCTCTTCCGTGTCGTTGTCGATGCCGTCGCCGTCGTCGTCCTGCACGTCGTCCTCGGGATCGAGGGGATCCGTGCCGCGCTCCACCTCTTCACCGTCGGAGATCGTGCCCCCGTCGGTGTCGGCGTTGTTCGGATCGGTCTCTCCGTCGTCGATGGCACCGTTCTGGTTCTCGTCTTCCTCACCGTCTTCGAGGCCGTCGTCGTCGGTGTCGGCGTCCAGCGGATCGGTGGGGTTCTCGCCGAGCACCTCGATGCCGTCGGAGAGGCCGTCACCATCGGTGTCGGGGTTGTTCGGGTCGGTGCCCCGCATCATCTCGTCTTCGTCGCCGAGGCCGTCACCATCGCTGTCAGGGCCACGGGCGTCGTCCGAAGGGTCGAGCGGATCAGTCTCGTTCATCACCTCTTGACCATCACCCACGCCACCGTCATCGGTGTCGAAGTCGTTGGGATCAGTCTCACCCTCGTCCAGGGCGCCGTTGCCGTTGGCGTCTTCCTCACCATCAGTGAGGCCGTCGTCATCGGAGTCGTCGTCCAGCGGATCAGTGGGGTTGTCACCGGTGACCTCGGTGCCGTCGGAGAGACCATCCCCGTCACCATCCGGGTTGTTCGGGTCAGTCTCGCCTTCGTCGATGGCGCCGTTGTTGTTCACATCTTCACCGGCAGCACACTCGTCTTCCACGGCGTTGGCACCATCACACAGGCCATCGTCGTCGGAGTCAGCGTCCAGCGGATCAGTGGGGTTCTCGCCGTTGACCTCGGTGCCGTCGTTGATGCCGTCACCATCAGTGTCGGGGTTCGTCGGATCAGTGCCGATCATCACCTCTTCACCGTTGGGCAGGCCGTCACCGTCGAAGTCGCCGGAGAGGTCGTCCACCGGATCGAGCGGGTCAGTGCCGTCCATGGTCACCTCGACGCCGTCAGGCACGCCGCCGTTGTCGGTGTCCGCGTTGTTCGGATCGGTCTCACCCTCATCGATGGCACCGTTGTTGTTCACGTCCTCGCCAGCGGCGCAGACATCTTCCACAGCGTTGGCACCATCACAGAGGCCATCGTCGTCGGAGTCGGGGTCGAGCGGATCAGTGGGGTTGTCACCGTTGAGTTCAGTGCCGTCGTTGATGCCGTCACCATCAGTGTCGGGGTTGTTCGGGTCAGTCTCGCCCTCGTCCACGGCGCCGTTGTTGTTGGCGTCCTCACCGCCAGAGCACTCACCGTCGAGCTCGTTGGCACCGTCACACAGGCCATCGTCGTCAGTGTCGCGATCCAGAGGATCGGTGGGGTTGGCGCCGAGGACCTCGGTGCCGTCGAGGATGCCGTCACCGTCCGTATCAGCGTCGTTGGGATCAGTCTCGCCTTCGTCGATGGCGCCGTTGTTGTTGGCGTCCTCACCGGGCACACAGACGTCCTCCACCTCGGCGCTGCCGTCACAGAGACCATCGTCATCGGAGTCGGGGTCGAGCGGATCCGTGGGGTTGTCCCCGAGGACCTCGGGACCATCGAGGATCCCGTCGTCGTCGGAGTCCGGGTCGAGCGGATCAGTGCCCGCGTCGATCTCACCCTGGTTATCCAGGCCGTCGTTGTCAGCGTCGCCGCCGAGATCGTCGAGGGGGTTGAGCGGGTCAGTGCCGTCGATGAGCACCTCGACGCCGTCGGGCACGCCGCCGTTGTCGGTGTCCGCGTTGTTCGGATCAGTCTCGCCCTCGTCCACAGCGCCGTTGTTGTTCATGTCTTCGCCACCGGCGCAGATGCCCGCCACGCTGCGGCTGCCGTCACAGAGGCCATCGCCATCGGTGTCGGCCTGAACCGGATCGGTGGGGTTGGCGCCGAAGACCTCAGTGCCATCGAGGATGCCGTCACCGTCGGTGTCGGGGTTGTCCGGGTCAGTGCCCAAACGGCCCTCGTCGCCATCGTTGAGGCCGTCACCGTCGCGATCACCAGGTACATCGTCAGCGGGATCGAGCGGATCAGTGTTGTCGGTGATGACCTCCTGGCCATCGCCCACGCCACCATCGTCGGTGTCGAAGTCGTTGGGGTTGGTCTCACCCTCGTCCAACGTGCCGTTGTTGTTCACGTCCTCGCCAGCGACGCAGATGCCGTCCACGGGCAGCTGGCCGTCACACAGGCCGTCGTCGTCGGAGTCGGGGTCCAGCGGATCGGTGCTGTTCTCACCATTGACCTCGATGCCGTCGCTGATGCCATCGCCGTCGGTGTCGGGGTTGTCCGGATCAGTGCCCAGACGATCCTCGTCACCATCGTCCAGGCCGTCGCCGTCACGGTCGTCGAGCTGGTCATCTGCAGGATCAAGCGGATCAGTGTCATCAACGATGACCTCTTCGCCATCGCCCACGCCACCATCATCGGTGTCGAAGTCGTTGGGGTTGGTCTCACCCTCGTCGACAGCACCATTGTTGTTGGCGTCCTCGCCAGCGGCGCAGCCCCCTTCGATGGCGTTGCCACCATCACACAGACCGTCGTCGTCAGAGTCAGCGTCGAGCGGGTTCGTGGGGTTCTGACCGTTGACCTCGCGACCATCGAGGATGCCATCGCCATCCGTATCAGGGTTGTCGGGGTCAGTGCCCAGGATGATCTCTTCACCATCCGTGAGGCCATCACCGTCGCGATCCCGAGGGGCGTCGGCGAGATCATCTGCAGGATCCAGAGGATCGGTGCCGTTGAAGAGCACCTCGAGGCCATCGCTCACGCCGCCGTCGTCAGTGTCGGCGTTGTTCGGATCAGTCTCGTCAGCGTCGGTGGCGCCGTTGTCGTTGGCGTCTTCCACACCATCGAGCAGGCCATCGTCGTCAGAGTCGCGGTCCAGCGGATCAGTGGGGTTGTCCCCGGCGACCTCGGAGCCATCAGAGCGGCCGTCGTTGTCGGTGTCGGGGTTGTTCGGGTCGGTCTCGCCTTCGTCGATGGCGCCGTTGTTGTTGGCATCCTCACCGGCGGCGCAGACACCGTCGATGGCGTTGGCGCCATCACACAGGCCGTCATCATCAGAGTCAGGGTCCAGCGGATCAGTGGGGTTGTCCCCCTCGATCTCCACGAGATCCTCGATGCCGTCACCGTCGGTATCGGCGAGGTTCGGATCGGTCTCGCCCTCGTCGATGGCGCCGTTGTTGTTCACGTCTTCGCCGGAGACACAGACGCCGTCGATGGCGTTGGCGCCATCACACAAGCCGTCATCGTCGGTGTCGGGGTTCAACGGGTTCGTGGGGTTGTCGCCGTTGACCTCAGTGCCGTCGCTGATGCCATCACCATCGGTGTCGGGGTTGTTCGGATCCGTGCCGAGATCATCCTCGTCGCGATCGAGCAGGCCGTCACCGTCGGTGTCGAGCAGATCATCGTCGGGGTTGAGCGGGTCAGTGCCGTCCACGAGCACCTCGCGGCCATCGTCGATGCCACCGTTGTCAGTATCCGCGGTGTTCGGATCGGTCTCGCCCTCGTCGATGTCACCATCAACGTCGACGTCCTCACCCGAGACACAGACATCGGCCACGTCAGCGTTGCCATCGCAGAGGCCGTCATCGTCAGAGTCGGGGTCCAGCGGATCAGTGGGGTTGTTCCCGTTGACCTCAGTGCCGTCGATGATGCCGTCACCATCGGTGTCGGCGACGTTGGGATCAGTTTCGCCCTCGTCGAGGATGCCGTTGTTGTTGGCGTCCTCACCCTCGGCGCACACGTCGATCACCGTCTCGGCGCCGTCACAGAGACCGTCGTCGTCGGTGTCGGGATCCAGCGGATCAGTGGGGTTGTCACCGTTGGTCTCAGTGCCGTCGTCGATGCCGTCACCGTCGGTGTCAGCGGTGTTCGGGTCAGTCTCGCCCTCGTCGATGGCGCCGTTGTTGTTGATGTCTTCGCCGGCGATGCAGACGCCGTCCACGATGGCGCTGCCGTCACAGAGACCGTCGCCATCCGTGTCGGGGTTCAGCGGGTTCGTGGGGTTGGCGCCGAGGACCTCAGGGCCGTCGAGGATGCCATCGTCATCGGTGTCGGGATCATTGGGATCCGTACCCGCGGTCTCCTCGTCACGGTCGAGCAGACCGTCGCCGTCGCTGTCGACACGGTCATCGTTGGGATCGAGCGGATCAGTGCCATCGACGAGCACCTCGGTGCCGTCGTCGACGCCGCCGTTGTCGGTGTCCGCGGTGTTCGGGTCAGTCTCGCCTGCGTCGATGGCGCCGTTGTTGTTGGCGTCCTCGCCGTCCACACACACATCGGCCACGTCAGCGCTGCCGTCACAGAGACCATCATCGTCGGAGTCAGGATCCCGGGGGTCCGTGGGGTTGTCGCCGAGGCGCTCGGTGCCATCGGAGATGCCATCAGCGTCGGTGTCGGGGTTGTTCGGATCGGTCTCGCCCTCGTCGAGCACGCCGTCGGCGTCGAGATCCTCACCGGCGACACAGATGCCGTCGAAGGCCACGGGGCCGTCGCAGAGGCCGTCGTCGTCAGCGTCGACGTCGTCGTCGTCGGGATCCACGTCCGTGGGCACACCGTCGCCGTCCTGATCGTTCGTCGAGGCGATGGTCACCGTCGTGGCGTCGCCGATGATCAGCTCAGTGCTGGGATCGTCCGAGACGATGCCCCCGTAGCCGTCGTCGGCGGCGAGGGTGGCCTGGTTGCTGAACTGGGTGCCTGCAGGACGGGGACTGGCCACAGTGACCTGGAAGCCCAGGGTGACCGCCTCGCCCGGAGGCAGGCTGGCGATGGTGGCCGTGATCCGGGTGGGATCAGCGAGGACCGCGGCGTTGCCGAAGTCCGCCGGGAACACATTGGCCGAGCCCGGCACCAGGGTGACATGGGTCTCGTCCACGACATCGTCGATGACCACGTTGGTGGCCGTGGCGGTGCCGGTGTTGCTCGCCGTCACCTGCCACGTGATCACATCGCCGGGCTCCACATCGCCACCATTGATGTCCACGAAGGTCTTGTTGAAGACCAGTCGGGGCGCGTCGGGGGCCACCCGAATCTCCACGGTGTCGTCGCCCTCGTTGTTCCGACCGAAGACACCGTCGGTGTCGGCGTAGTCGGAGTTTGGCGACAGGCGGATGATGTCTGCACCGGGCACCGTCTGGTACTCACCGAGGGTGGCCGCGAGCAAACCCTCGTCGGGGCCGATGGCCTGCTCCGCCACAGCGCGGAAGTTCCATGCAAAGGCGTCGCCGGGGTTGGTGCAGCCGGCGAGATCGATGCGCAGGATGCCGTTGTCGAGGAGATCGGCCTCGTCGGCCTCGTCGGTGTCACCATCATTGTCATTGTCGATGCCGTCGTTCGCCGGATCAGCGAGCACTAGGCCATCGGGGATGGTGAAGGTGATGTCGGTGTCGCACACCAGGCCGTCGAGCAGGTTCTCGTACTCGAGGCGGAAGTTCACCTCTTCACCGGCCTCGGGGGTGGTGTTGTCGGCGCTGATGCGCATGCGGGGGCCCGACAACCGGATGTGCACGGGGATGTCCACCCGGTCGGTCAGGCGGCCGTCCAGGGAGACCTCGGCGCTCTGGAACTCGTCCACAGCGGAGGCGAGGAACCGGGTGGGCTGATGCTCGGCGGTCACCCGAAGCACGAAGCTGTTGTTCGTGGGATCGTTGTCGCCGTAGGCGATCACAGTGCCCACGTACATCAGCAGCCCGGCGCTGGGCACCCCGCTCACCGCAGGATCGAAGTTGGGCACCTCGGGGAACTCGCCGTTGAAGTTGTCGGCGATGCGCTCGATGCGGGTCAGGGTGAGACCCTCGTAGGGCAGCTCCCGCACCCGCATGATGGGGCTGGTGCCCTCGGCCACGGTGACGGTGATGTCGTAGACGACCGTCTGGCCCACCGAGATGTCGGGCTCAAAGCCCGAGAGGGGCTCCGCGCTCACGAAGACCTTCTCGATGGTGGGATCAGGCACGTCGATGTCGGCGTTGCCCACGACGATGTAGTCGTCAGGGCCAACGTCAGCGCCGGTCCGCTCCCCGGCGACGTTGCCGAGCAGGCTGGTCCAGGTGACCTCGAGGGGGTAGCCGGTGTCCACGGCGCCAGCGCGATCGTTGAGCAGCACCGACTGGATGAAGGTACAGCTCTCGCCGGGCTCGAGGGTGTTGCCCAGGTTGCCGGCGCCGTCGGGCAGACAGGTACCGGCGGGGTTGCCCACGAAGTTCTCCACGTACAGAGGCTGCACGCCGAAGTCGTAAGCCAGATCCTGAGCAGGCGAGTCGCCGACGTTGGTGATCACCCACGCCATGATCGCCACGTCGCCGGCGTCTTCAGTGGGGGCCGGGCCGCTCGTCACGGTGAGCTGCGGCTCCACCACGGTGACCTCGGCTTCGGAGGTGGCGCCATTGGCGCTCATGCGGTTCACCAGCACGTCGCCGGCGTTCACCGACTCGAGGTTCTCCACCCGCGTCACCAGGGTGATGACCACCGCCTCGTCGACGCCGTCAGCGTCTCGATCGGTGTTGTTCACGGCGTCGAGGACCCAGGTCAGGTTGCGGCCGTTCACCACCGGGGCGGGCAGGTTGGCGATGTTGATCGCCGGCTCCGCCACGATGTTCGAGCTCACATAGGCCAGGCCTTCGGGCAGAGCGTCGAAGATCTCCAGGCCCGCGGGGCTGTTCCCCTCGGGGATCTCCACCCGCAAGGTGAAGGTCACCTCTTCACCGATGGTGACCTCGGCGTCGCCCACCAGGGTCTTGCCCGTGCCGTAGTTGCGGATGCTCACGCCACCGTCGGGGCCCACGCGGTAGTCGTTCTGGGCCACGTCAGCGGCCCCCGTGCGCTCCGTGGAGTCGGCGTCAAAGGCCGAGAGCACGCCGGGGTCGCCGGCCTGGCTCGTCCAGGTGAGGGTGCCGTTGGCGGCGATGTCAGTCCCGGGCACGATGTCGTCGGGCACCGTGGCGCTCAGGGTGATGGTCACCGTCTCCCCCTCGGGGAAGCTGGCCCAGTTCGCCGTGAGGGTGCTGCCCACGAGGCTCGGGGCGGCGTCAGCGGCGAGGCCGGCGACATTGTCGATGCTCAATCCCAGCAGATCTGCGGGCAGATCGACGCTCAGTGCCACGTCGAAGGCATCGTTCGAATTGTCACGGTGGTCGATGACCAAGTCGATGAGGACAGCATCACCGGCATCGGCGGCGCCTCCCTGAGTGGTCAGCGCCATCTGCATGCGGGGCTCGTCGATGATCACCGGGGGCGTGCCGTCGGTGATCTGCTGACCGGCGCCCTCAAGGGTCCAGTCGAGGCTCACGGTGTTGCGCAGCTCGTCGCCGTTGTTGGCCTCGGCGTTGTTGAGCACCACCGCCACCAGATCGATGGCGATCTCCTCGTCGCCGTCGTCATCGGCGTTGTTGGTCACGTCGCCGAGGTCGAGGGTGAAGCCACGGCCCGCAGCGTCGACAGCGGCGGCAGGTACGCCCACCGAGAAGACCAGATCAGGATCCGCGTTGACCGCCGTCACCGAGACCACGGCGAGCTCCGCCGGGAGCGTCTCGATGATCGTCGCAGCGGGGGTCTCACCCTCGGGCACGATGGTGCGGATGCGGTAGCTGATCAGATCGCCGATTTGCACAGCGGCGAAGTTTCCGGGGGCCACTAGGCTCTTGATGAGCTGAGGCTGGGGCACCGAGAGTTCGGTGTCGGCGGAGAGTACGCCGAAGCCTGCAGCGGCGAAGTTCGCCGCGCCGTCGTCGTCCACAGAGCGGTAGCGGGTGATGGCGGCCTCACCGAGCAGGGACTCACCGGCCTGCACATCTCGATCGAGACGCACGCTGTAGCGAATCACCGCGATGTTCTGGCCGTTGTCGTCATCGCGCTCGGCGAGGGGGGCCTCGAGGGAGAGACCGGCGCCGAAGAGATCACCGGCCACGGCGAGGGCAGAGCCGTCACCGAGGGTGGCGGTGACCCCACCTTCCAGGGTCGCGCCGTCGGGCAGCGTCGCCGTGACCAGGGCGTCGAAGGCCGGGTGACCGCCCTGGTTCTCCACCAGCAGCGTCAGCTCCACGAGATCGCCTGCGTCGACGCCCACAGCGTCGGCGTTCTCGCCCGAAGCGTCCAGCGCAGCAGAGGAGTACGCGTTCAGGCCCGTGGGCGCAGGCAGCAGGCGGGCATCGGCGCGATCGCCGTCGACGGCCGTAGCGCCCTGCGTAATCACCAGATCAGGGGCCAGGACCACCACCGCCTCAGCGGCTACGGAGGAAGTGCTCACCGCCTCGGTGTTCACACCGGTGGCCGTGGCCAGGTTCGCGAACTCCAGGCCGTCGTCGAAGGGCTCCGCCTGCGCCGTGAAGTCCATCTCGATGGTGACCACCACCTGCACCGACGGCTCGTTGTTGAAGTCGGGGAAGGTGAAGATGATGGCGTTGTCAGCGGCGTTGGTGGTCACCGACTGCGGCAGCACCCCTGCGGGGTTCGAGGTCACCCGGATGGGCCCGTTGGCGTCCACGACGGGGTTGGCCCCGTGCTCCGTGGCCTGGAACAGGGCCAGGGGCAGGTAGTCGGTCACCACCACCGACTCTTGATCCCCACTGTAGAGGGTCAGATCGAGGGCGAAGGTCACCACATCACCGGGGCGAAGTGGGGCGCCGATCTCGGGGGCGGCACCGTTCACCGCCACAACGCGCTTCTGCAGCGCAGGCTCACCGACGAAGATCGTCTTGTCGGCCTGGCCGCGGATCTCGTCAGTGCTCTGGGGCGCTGCGTCGCCCTGCACCACCCCGGAGAGGGTGTGCAGAGTGGGCAGCACGTCACCGCCGAGCACCAGCGAGTCGTCGCCGTACCGCTCATCTACCTGAGCACGGTACGTGATCACTCGGGTGGTACCATTGGCTTCACCACCGGCCACAGTGCCAGCGCCTGCGGTGTTCAGAGTCAGCTGACCCGGATCGCCTTCGACGAAGCCACCGAGTTCGAAGGGCGCCGGCAGCTGTGCCGAGCCGTCGACGTAGCTCAAACCGTCGGCGAGATCAGAGACCAGCGTGTCGAAATCGAAGGTGAAGTAATCCGAGACGCTCAGATCGAGCTGGATGCGCGCCTCGTGGCCCGGCCGGAAGGGCTGATCGGGGGCAGTCTCGTTGAAGATCTGCTCCACGATGCGGAAGGCGTACACGTCCACCGCCGCCGGCGTGGTCACGGGATCGAGCACCACAGGTGGATCCGCCACATCTGCGGGGGCCAGCGTCACACCTTCCAGCGTGGGGCTGTGGGTCACGGTGACCGGCTGCCCCGTGCCCGTGTTCGGATCGAGATCGATGGTGGGGTTTCCGGCGCCGTCGAGCTCGGTGTAGTAGCCCTCCACCGTGAACTCCACCTCGGCGCCGTCGGCCCCCACGAAGGGATCGAGCTGCACCGTGAAGCTGCCGCCAGCGTCGGGGAGCGGGAAGGCCGCGGGATCAAAGGTGACCCCGCCAGCCACCGCAGTGACCCCCGTGACCTGGAAGCGCGAGTCCACGGGGTACACCACGTCACCACCGAGGACCTCGGCACCCGCGGCGGCGTCGACCCGTACGCGGTACTGCGTGCGGGTGAAGCCCGGCCCGGAGGTGGTCGGGAAGCCGCCCGAGTGACGCAAGCCCACCACAGTGGGCGTGATGGCGATGTTCTGAGTCACCCCATTGATCGGCGCATCAGCCCCGGGGTTGTTCTGCGCATCCTGACCGAGATCGAAGGCACACGTAACACCTATGTCTACCGTGCTCGTCGGCGTATCAGGGGCAATGTCGAAGCGGGCCTCGATCAGCGCCTCGGGGGCATCTGCGGCGAGGCCGCTCACTGGCACCTGCAAGTGATAAAGGGTGAACCCCTCAGGGCCAGTGACCGGCTGACCCGTGATCGGGTGTGGCAGCTGGTTGCCCGGCGCAGCGGGGAACACCCCGCCATTGACGACACGGGCGGGCAAACCCAGGGCCTCGGCGCTCGACAGGCTGAATCCCGGCGGCGCGAAGAGCGCCACGCCAGGGCCAAAGCCTGCTGCATTGCCAGTGTTGTCGAGTGTGATCGCGAGCTCGACCCCATCCCCAACGAGGGGGGTGGTGGTCGACTCGAAGTCGAGCTCGAGATTGCAAGTGGGCGTTTGAGCGCTCGCGGCGCTCGAGAGCCCCGCCCAGACCAGTGCTGCTGCGCACGCGTTCCAATAATGCCGAGGCATGAGAGAAGACCTCCCGCCAGGTTTTAAGCCACTGCCCCAATTTGGGACAGGTGTGCAAAAAAAAAGAACAAATCGAAACCAGGTAGGATGGGTGTATACACCAACCGACCTGATTCAAGACAAGGACTAGAGACAGCGTTTCGAGAGAAAAGTCACTTTTTGCTGAAAAAGCATGGCTACACGGCACTGGTCGATCGTGTTACAGCAAGCACTCTTGCAGACTGTTCCAAGGATCCATGATGGGCATCTTCACCGGCAGACTCTCTTCAGCCCGACCCTTTACAGGCACCGGGCCGCTGCTCTTCTCGCTCGCCGGCCTGCTCGCCCTGCCCCTCGGCGGGTGCGACGGCAAAAAAGAGGGCGCTGATCCGGGCATTCAGCTGAGCAAGCCGAAGTGCGACGACGATGAGGGCTGCGCCAAGGGCTTCATCTGCAAGCCCGAGGGCGACAAGAAGTACTGTTTCAAGGGTGAGCGCACCGCAGAAGAGAAGGCCAAGATGAAGGCCGACAAAGAGGCGGAGCGCAAGCGCAAGCTCGAGGCCAGGAAGCCCAGCAAGCCCAAAGATGGCGAGAGCACTCTCACTGTGCGTCTGTGCCCGGCCTTCGTGAACACCATCAACGCCACGGGCACGATCCACGCCAAGCACAAAGAGACGAACCGCTACCACGCCCTGCACATGTCACAAGAGCTCAGAGAGGAGGAGTGGGCCACCGAGTTCACGTTCCCCTCGCTGCCTCTGGGCAAGTACAACGTCTGGGTGGACTACGGCATCGTGGTGAAGAACCGCCCCGACGTGGTGAAGCTCAAGTGCCACGAGAAAGCCAAGCCCTGCGAGAAGGAGATCGTCCGCGAGATGGAAGTGATCGCCTACGACAAGAGCTACAAGCCCGGGGCCAAAGACAAAGACGGCAAGCCTGTCTACAAAGACTGTGACTTCGTCGCCGAGTAATCCCGAGGCCCTCGCCGCCCTCTGCCGGCAGGTCAAAGCCCTCGAAGATGCCCTGAGATCGGGGCAGCTCACCGAAACGATGGTGCTCGAGGCGCTCCAGCCCGGTGAAGATCCACACGAGCCGGTGTCGCGGATGGTCGCCGCCTACTCGGTGCGGCTCGCCTCCCCCATGCCCCATACCGGAGCCTTTCGCGCATCTCTGGTTCATCACACCCTAGCCGAGATCTTCAGTTGGTTACGGCCACCACGTAAGACGTTTTCCGCGGTCGTCGTGGATGATCCTCAGCGCTGGCGCGTACAACCCGAGCATTCACAGCCACTCACGATGCGGTTGGATCAGGTCGTCTCAGCAAGGCGGTGGGGTGTCGGCCTCGAGCTGCCTGCAGACGCGCACGCCGAGGTCATGACGACGCTCTGCCGCCACAGCCTCAGCCACCTCGCCGGCGTGATCAGAGACGTGGGCCACATCGAAGACCGGCTGGGCGCCGAAGGCCGCTCTCTCGATCCGGTGAAGGCCCCTGGTCGAGGCCACGATGTGGAGCGCTTGATCTGCGATGTGCTCAACGAGACGCACCCAATCGCCCGGCACGCCAGCTTGCTCGAGGATTTCTTGGAGCGCACCGACATCAGGTTGAAGCTGCCACAGCTCAAACGCCGCAAGGGCGCTCGCCTGCAGGTCTCGCTCATGGCTGACCCTGGGCAGCGTCAGAAAGCGCGCAAACTCCCAGGGGCTCGACAGGGCATCGCGGTGATCTCCCCCCTCGCCATGGCCCAACGCATCTTCGATGGCGACACGTCAGCTTCGGATGTGTTCTGGAATGCTCTGCCCCAACGACCGGTGCGTCCCGAGGGGCTGGCCCGTGTGCTCCAACATCTGTGGATGGGTGCCCTCGACAAAGCCACGGCAGATCCCCGTGGCCCCATCGCGGCCCTGGCCCCTGCGCTCCGAGCGACACTGCGTGAAGATGCTGCACAGGCAGCCATGGCGAGTACCCGGACCATGGGTCGCTCGAAGCGACGCCGGTGAGGCTGGAAGACATGCGGATCTCAAAGACGAAAAACGCAGTGGTGGAACACATCGCCGCTCAGATGCATCTCACACTGCGACAACACATTTTACGACTCATCCGAGGCCACCATGACTGACCAGACCCCCAAGACCGACCACCTGGCACTGTACGCCTACCCCACCTGCCCGTTCTGTCGTCGGGTCTCGAAGGCCATCGACGATCTGGGGCTCGAGGTGGAGTACCGCAACATCCATCAGGATCGAGCGGCCTATCAGGCCCTACTTCAGGCCCGAGGACGCGGCACAGTGCCCGTGCTCCGCATCGACGGCGAAGGCGGTGACACCTGGATGCCAGAGTCTGCCGACATCGTTGATTATTTATATAAAGAATTCGGCAACGGCCGCACCCCACCGCGCTCTGGTGGCCTCTTCGGGCTCTTCGGCTGACCTGCTCGACGCCTCCAGATCCCCCTCACCTTCACCCCCCCGCCTGGGGCCTCTGCACCACAGATCTGGGAACAATCTCAACGATGACGGGGTTGTATCTCGGGCCATTGCGTGGTTCTATATCGCAATTTTGTGCTCACAGAGGTCTTACGTGATTCGCAATCGAACCGGGGCACCCACCCACAGTCTGAAGCCGACGGCGCAGGCAGATTGGGCCGGGCGCCGGGGTGATGCCCCCTCACGTCCGTGGTCAGACGATTCTGACCGTGCGGCGGTGCCAGTTCTGAACCTCGTCACGTCGAGGCCCATGCCCCGGAGGTCAGTAGATGGCTGAGTTTACAGTTGGTGACATGGCAGTTTACCAGGACAATGGTGTTGGCCAGATCACCGACATCAGCACCATGGAAATCAGCGGTTCCCAGATCAAGGTCTACGTGTTGAGGATTCTGGAGAACGGCGCCACCATTCGGATTCCCACCAGCAGGGCCACCTCGATCGGCCTGCGGGAGGTGATCCCCCCAGAGACCGTCCCGGAGGTGTACGCCATCCTGCGCGAGCAGGGCAAGAAGCCCGAGGACAAGACCTGGAACCGCCGCTACCGCGCCTACAAGGACAAGCTCAAGACCGGCTCGGTCTACGAGATCGCCCGCGTGCTCCGGGATCTCTACCGACTGCAGGGCGAGAAAGAGCTCAGCTACGGTGAGCGCCAGATGCTCAACCAGGCCCGCAACCTGCTCGTGAAGGAGCTCTCCATCGCCACCAACAAGGGCGAGTCGGAGATCAGCCAGGAGCTCGAGGAGCTGTTCTCCATCGAGCCCTGATCACCCGCTCTACATCGTCTTCTGGCGACCCACCAGCATCAAATCTCCAAACTTCCCGCCGTTATCGTTGTCAGATCTGTCGATCATCCGCTATCAGCGGTCCTAGAGCAGTCTAGAGCAGTATGAGACATGATCTGCTCCAAGGCGCTGATGCTCCAGGCTGACCGCCGATCGCTCACATTACGAGACCCTGCGTCTCGCACGGAGTCGTGCCCGATGGCCAGACGACGGACGCGCAAATACAACACCGCCAACAAAGGCAAGGGCTCGGCCACTGAGCTCTTCGGGGTGGAAGGACCAGAAGCCAGCCCCGAAGGGGTCGACCTCACGGCCCCCACCGCCACAGGGGCCTCGCCTGATCTCGACGGGGCCGCTGCGGACGACTGGTACGACGACGAGGACGATGCACCACAACCACGTGGGGTGAGCTACTCGGGTTTGATGATGCGGCATCCGTTGTTGCTGCTCTTCGTCATCGGTCTCGGGGTCTTCACCATCATCCGGGAGCTGCCCTCGGCGCAGCTGTTCTTCGCCGACCCAACGGTGATCAATTACGGCGATCTGATCGAGCGCCCCCAAATGCGAGCCGACGGCAAAGAACCACCAGCCTTCGACCACGGCGTGTTCTGCACCCTCGCCGGCACGGTGAACAGCCTCACGATGCAATATCAGGGGGCCCGCAACAGCAATGGCGAGAGCACCAACACTGCGGCGAAGTACTTCGTGAAGATCGCCGGCGACTCGGTGTTCTTGATCATCGCCGCAGATCGGGAAGATGTGCAGACGCACATTCGGAGCATGACCACGCTGGTGGGCTTCGGCTTCGAAGAGCAGGGGCGCATGATCAACGCGGATCACGATCCGATCTACGCCTCTACGGCCCGCACGCTGCGGCTGCACTACAACATCAAGGATGACGAGCCTCTCTGGCTCTTCGACACCACCGACACCCCGAGCGCGTATCGCGGCCACTTCCTCATCGTGTGCTTCTCGGGTCTGGTGATTCTGGTGGCCCTCTTCGGCCTGTTCAGATACTGGCGTCGCCGCGAAGCCTGATGTCACCACGCTGTCACCGCGTGTTTTGCATCGAGGTTCACGCTACACTCCCCCCATGTCGAGTCGGTGCACCTCCTACCTGTGGGTTGTTTTCACGCTGTTGTGCGTGACGTTGTGGGGTTGTGAGCCCCCACCCTCTACTCCACCAGAGCGCACCATCTTCGTTCAGGTCGACCCTGAGGCCGACGGCGGCCTGCCCCCGGTCGATGGCGCCGACGCAGGCTTCGTGCCTGATCCGGACTACCCTCACATTCTGGTCATCGCCGGTGAGCCCGAGCGCTCGGTGAACATCGAGTCCCGCATCGAGCTGGGGGTGCTGCTGCTCGATAATCAGGGTGAGCCGGTGCCCGAGGCCTTCATCTACTTCGACATCGATGATCCCGATCAGGCCACCCAGACCCGCATCACCGCCCGCCGCGTGACCACGGATGAGACGGGCTACGGTAAGATCGAGCTGCTGGCAGGACCGCTGATCGAAGATGTGGAGATCGTGGCCCGTGGCGAGGCGAGCCGTGAGGTCCGCTTCACAGTGCACGTGCTTGAATTGCCCACTGGGGGGCTTGAGGTGGTGCCTGACTACGCCGGGCCCATCAACCTCGGCTCGATGGAGGTCTACCTCGTCGAGAGCCCGGCGTGGTGTGACTCGCCGGTGTATCTGTTTCCGCCGGAAGACATCCTGCTGAGCGCCACGACGCAGGGCCCCATGCAGCCTGCCATCTTCGACAGCGTGCTCTCGGGCACCCGCCTCGCCGTGGTGGTCAGGGCACGCACCGAGGAAGGCCGGATTCTCGCCGGTGGTGGCTGCGTCAACGATGTGGAGGTGCCCCCCCTCGACATGCGCACGGTGCGGGTGCCCATCTTCCTGCTGCCCCTCGAGTCAGCAGGCACCTACACCGTTCAGAATCGATTCGATTTCACCAATGCGGTGCCGGGCACATTGGGCCGGGTCATCGACGGGCTGGTGCAGTTCTTCGGCGCCGGTGAGCAAGAGCGCGAGATCGCCTCGGTGATCTTCGACGTGGTGGAGCAGCTGGCCCGAGAGGCCGCCGGCACCCTCGGCGGCATCGCCGTAGAGCTGGTCCGGGCCTGGGTGGAAGACGATCTCAACCGCATCATCAACACCTACATCGATTACGACGCCCCCCAATGGATCAGGGACTTCTTCCAGATCGGGCGAGACTTGCTGCAGGTGGTGGCTGATCTCGAGGTGATCAGCCGCGTGCGATTGAGCAAAGTGCGCACCGACGGCACCTTCGAAGGCAGCGAGAGCTGGATCGGCCTCGCCTTCCGCTGGACGCTGCCCTGTGGCGAGAACAACCCGGACCCTGACTGCGGGCGCCACGAGTTCACCATGGAGCAAGTGGCCTCAGGTCTCGAAGGGGTGGACCTCGTCTTCGGTCAGTTCAACGGTCGAGTGCACAGCTACGATCGCATGATCATCAACAGCCACACCCTCGACTTGCAGTACGGCCGCCTGATCTTGTTCGTGCTCAACAATTTGATTTTGCCCGAGGTGGCCGACGGCGCGGACAACATCACCGACGCCCTGCTCAACCTCGCCGACTGCCCCGCCTTCGCCAACCGTATGACGAACGGCCGTGACACCCTCGAGCTCGGCGGCATCGAGATCGCCAGCCGAGATTCGATCGAGGGCTGGTGCACGACGGTGATGAGCGTGGCCGGTGACGGCGCCCGGGCGATCCTGGGCCGTCTGAGGACCGACACTCGCATCACCCTGAGCGGCGATGTGCTGCTCATCGAGCAGAACAACGATCTTCGAGTCGATGCGCTGGTGGACGGGGTCTGGCGGGGGAACATCCGCACGGGTGCGGATGACGGGCCGCCCTTCGAAGGGCGCTTCGAGGGGCTGAGGGATACGCGCTTGCCTTGAGCGGCGAAGCTCACTCGCTCTCGGTACGCAGCTCCGCCTCTTGAGTGGGGAAGCCCGCGAGATCACGCACCTCGAAGCTCACCAGCAGCTCGTCGCCGCCTTCTCCGCAGTAGATCCGCTCGCTGTTGGCGCCCCCCTGAGTCCAGGTGTAGCGCACGCGGATCGGCTTGTCGGGATCGTCGGCGTTCTCGAGGCTCTCGGCTTCGGGTCGCAGGGTGTTCGCGGCCACCACCATCACCGGCTCACCGAGATCGTCCACACCATCGACATCTTCCACCGTGAACGAGACCGAGGTGAGGATCACCTCGCCTTGTACGCTGCCACACAGCGCCTCGCCACCCACGACCACAGGCGCGGTGTTCGTTTCGGTCTCTTCTTCACCACAGGCGAAGAGCGCAGGCACGAGGCAAAGACACAGACTGGTGGTGGAGATCAGGGATCGCAGCGACATGGGGTCCTCGAGGGCAATTGAACCCGAGGACGATAGCAGAATTCAGGGTACGATGTTCAGAGACCAGTCGTAGTCCAGGAATCGATCGACGCGCACGCCCTCAGCGCCCCCTTCGCGCCACCGCTCGATGAAGTCTTCGGGGCCCTCGTAATCGCCCTCGGAGAAATCTTTGGCGAACCAGTTGAAGAGCGACGACACCCCATCGGGGCCAGCGCCTTTCTCGGGGCTGGCGAGGAAGCTGCGGGTGCGCTCGGCAAGTTGTGCTTCGAGATCTGCAGCCCGGAACGCCGTGGGGGCGAGGTTGGGGCAGCCGAGGCTGGCGCAGTTCACCGCCACGTGCAGGCGCGGATCGAGGGCCCGGCCGTCCCAGAGCTGATCGTGCAGCGCCAGCATGGTGCTCAGCTCGTCTGCGGTGAGGGCCTCGGCGCTCGAATGCTCGCGATCACCCCGGACGATGACATGCTCCAGCTCGTCGAGGCTGAGCACGAGGCCTGCGGCCCGGAAGCTGCGCTTGGAGAAGAAGGCAAACAGCTCGTCGCTCACGCTGTAGCTGGCGTCACCCTCGTAGATGTCGAGCACGCCTTTGAGCACCAGGGCGTTGTAGGCGTTGATCCAGAATGCGAAGCGCTCCTCAAAGCTCTCCAGCTTCGCCGGATCGACGATGTCGAGGGTGGCGACGTACTGGTCGAGCAAAAAGGTGGCCTCCTCGCTGGCCCGGATGCCGTCGTAATCGACGAAGGTGTACTGGCCATCTTCCGAGGCGGTGACATGACGCGTGAGCACACTTTCGAAGAGCAGATGATCGAGGCGGGTGGCCTCGCTGTAGGCATCTTCGAAACTCTCGTCCACAACCTGCTCTGGCGGAGGCGCTTCAGCAGCGGGGCGCGTGCCTTCGTATTCCACCCAGTCACCGCAACCGGCGAGCGCAGAGGCGCCGAGGGCGCCGATGATGAAGAGTCTGGACAACATCATGAACCTCACTGGCTGTAAGAGACGCCGACGGTGACCGCCTGGCCGTTTGCGCTGTTACGGGCCCACAGAGTGCCGTCGTAGCCCGCTTCGAGGGCGAAACCACCACCGACAGGGGCATAGAGGCCGGGGCCAAGGGTGACGTACCCCTTGGTGAACGGATCTTCTTCGTACGGCGCCACCACCTGCAGGTTGGCCATGAGCAAGATGCCCTTCCACGTGGTCACGCCCACCTGACCGAAGGCGACGAAGCTGTCACCGAAGGATCGATCGAGGCCCTCGCCGATGAAGGTCTCGGTTCGGAACCGATGACCCACCTCGAGCAGGGCGTAGATGGGGGTGTTGGGGATGCTGTCGCCGATGGCGAGCCACACGGTGTAGTCGATCTGCCCATCACCAACGAGGGGGAAGTTGGCCCCCTCGAGGCCGCCGGGCTCGCTGGCATCGTAGAACGGCACCTTGGCCTCTGCCCGCACGGCGTGGGGCAGGTTGAGCCACGGGCTGCTGTACTGCAGACCGGCGACGACGTCGCCCACCCGGGCGCTCCGAAACCGGCCCACGCCCTCGAAGTCGTTGGTGCCGATGGTGTGGGGTACGAAGAACTGCAGATGCAGCCCGTCGGCGATGCCCACCTCACCATAGACCGAGGTGGTCTGGCCCAGGTACGCAGCGCCGCTCTGAACCTGACCACTGGCGTCGACGAACTCGTCGGCGAAGAACCACCCCTCGCCGAGCTTCACATAGGCCTCACCGGCGTTCTTGGTCCAGGGACCCGCGCTGGAGACGATGGGGCAGCAGAGCAGCGCGCAGGTCAGCGAGGCGGTGATCCAGGGCCTGAGCATGGTGTCTCCGGAGCGGTGGACGGTCGCAGTGAGGTACGGGCGTAGGCAGGGAAGATTACCACCGACCTCGAAGATCAGGCGGCCTGAAGGCTTAGAGGCCCTCACATAACCGCTCCCGTCGCCAGGAACGCGATGCACTTCGTGAGGCAGTCGAAAACGTCCTCGACGATGCTTCGGCATCGCCTGCGGTTTTTTCGACTGCCTCACTCGCGCCTCACGTCCCTGACTCGGTCCGCTGTTTTGTTCAAGCCTCTTACTTGGCGTTGAAGCTGGGGCTGAACTCGATGGTGGTGCGCATCAGGCTCTGGAAGGGCAGGTTCCGGTGCGGGCGATCTTCGGCGCAGGCCACCTCGACGATGGGGAAGCTGTCGAGGCGAGCGTTGAGATCATCCATCGACCCGGCGATGTACGAGATGTCGATGTCGTAGAAATGCATCTGGTACAGGTACTTGCGACAGCTCGAAGACACAGCCTGCTCTTCGCCAGCGTGGTCCATGATCCAGACCTCGTCACAACTCTCGTCGGCGACGTCTTGCCGTGTGAAGGCATACATGCGGCGATCGAAGGCAGCCCAACCGTTGAGGCTGGGGCAGGTGCACCCGTTGATCTCCTCACAGCTCGGATCATTGTTGGTCCGGTTGAAGTTCACGCGCTCGACATAGAACTCGCCGGGCAGACCCTCGAAGAAGACGAAACAGGCGTTGGCCTGGAAATACTCGTTGCCCTCGGGGAAGTGCGCCCAGGCATAAACATTGGCCGGGGGCTCGCCATTGACGCAGTCCCAGCTGGGCATGTCGAGGCCTGCGGGGTTGGTGGTGGGGCACTCGGCGTCGTTGCCATCACAGTCGTCGTCGACGCGATCGCCACAGATCTCGATGGCGCCAGGGTAGCGCCAGGCATCGTCCACGGCGCAGTCGCTGGCCTCTCGGGCGTAACCTTCGAGCTCTTCGTCAGGCAGCAAGCACGCATCGGTGGTGTCGTCTTCGACGCCGAAGCCGTCACCGTCACTGTCGGCATAGACGGTGATGTCCATGCACATGGCGGGCTCGCCACCAGCGCCCCCAGTATCACCGCCGGCGCCACCAGGGGCCTCGCCACCAGCGCCACCGGCCACCTGACCGCCGGCCCCTGCCGCGCCACCACCGGCCTCGCCGCCCGAGCCACCAGGGGCCTCGCCCCCAGCGCCGCCAGCGGCCTCTCCACCGGCGCCAGCGACCGCGGCGCCAGCGCCACCGGTGTTTTCGGAATCCTCGCCATCATCGCAGGCGATGAGGGCCAGAGGGGCGAGCAGAGCGAAACTGAGTGAGGTGATGCGCATGGTCTTCTTTGGTATGTGCACGTCAACGAGTGGATGACGATGTGTCAGAATCAGCGTCTTCGAGCGCAGCGTGCCTGGGCTCAGGTGATTGGGCCCAAGCGATCGGGCTGTAGTGTGCCCAAGAGCGTTGAGTCGATGAAAGGGTGCACGGTGTTTTGATGATGAGTTTAAGGCCATGGGCCCTCTCGATACTGTTCATCTTCACCGCATGCTCCACAGAGTCGCCAAAGCCCTCTTTGGATGTACGCTCACCCGACTCCGCGACCTCACCGGTCACGACACCACTGCCGCCTTCGACGACGTCGAAGACTACGTCGGCGAGCCCTGTACGTTACAAGGGCGTCTCCCTCGGGCTCTTCGTGAGCCACTCCGACGCTGAGTATCAGCTGATGCTCTACAGCCAGATGCTCGACGAGATCGCCGAGCTCGGCGCCACCGACGTACAGCTCCCGATCCGCTGGGCTCAACCGGACCACCGCAGCGCCGATCTGTCCCCCCGCCGTGGCCTCACGCCCTCCGACGCAGTGCTCGGGCAGGTCATCGACGAGGCACATCGGCGAAAGCTGCGGGTGTTCCTGATGCCCATGATCCACCTTGAGCGCCGTGACAAGGGCATCTGGCGTGGGCGCATCGATCCTGCGGAGCCTGACGCGTGGTGGGCGGCGTACAGACGCTTCATCCAGCACTACGCCGAGCTGGGCGCGCGTCACGGGGTGCACCTCTTCGCTGTGGGCAGCGAGCTGGTGAGCCTCGAGCGCTTCAATGATCGCTGGCAGACCCTCATCGCCGACACCCGCACCCGCTTCAAAGGTCTGCTCACCTATTCGGCGAACTGGGATCACTTCGAGCCGGTGCCCTTCTGGGATCAGCTCGACGTGGTGGGGGTCACGGCCTATCAACCGCTCATGCAGGGCCCAGCAGATGTGTCCGACCTGCCCACGGTCGACACACTGGCCTCGGGCTGGCGCCCGCTCGTCCAGCGCTTGCGGGGCTGGGCCATGCGGCAGAACCGCCGCTACCTGTTCACCGAGGTGGGCTTCCCGGCCCACACCTACGGCGCCGCCCGCCCCTGGGATCACAGCCGCAGCAAGGGCGAGCCCGCACCAGAGCTTCAAGCCCGCTGCCTCGAGTCCCTGGTACAGGTCTGGCGCACGGATGATCGCCTGCAGGGTGTCTTTGTGTGGAACTGGTTCGGCGTGGGTGGCACCCAAGATCGAGGCTACAGCCCCCGCGACCGTCGAGGGGCCTCGGTCATCAAAGCGTGGTTCGACGCGTGGTAACTCGTTACGCTCTCGCCAGCTCTCTGCCCCTGACTCAGGAGACTCACGTGCGCCTCTCTCTCACCGCCCTGGCCCTCGTACTGCCCATGGTCACCCTCACAGGCTGTGAGGAGGAGGCCGCCGGCTTCGGCAGAGGCACGGTCAACCTGCCCTCGACCTGCGGCGCCGAGCTTCCATGTGCTGAGGGCTTCGAGTGTCTGATGCTGCCTGATTCGGATCTGGGCTTCTGCAGCTGCGACGGGGCACCCAACTGCGCGGAGACGCCCTGCGTATGCGAGGCGCCGCAGAGCCGAGGTGAAGGCGAGGGCTGCTCGATCGACGCGAACTGTGCCGAAGGGCTGGTGTGCGCGGCACGTGATGCTGTGGGCACCCTGGGATGTGTAGCGCGCTGACGTTTGAGCGGACGGCGGCGCCGAAGGCGCGGCCGTCCGCTCTACATCCCCAAAAAGCCTGGCCAGAACCCCACTGTGAACCGCAGCGATGCCGTCAGATACGTCCAGTCCGCCTCAGCGCCAGCGTCGACCTCCCCTGAGAGCGTGCCTGCCGTGAGCGCACCCGTCACGCCCAGAGTGTAGATGCCGTCGAAGGCCCACTGAGCGCCGATGGCACCGTGCAGGCTCAGGCCAATGTCAGTGTTGATCTCGCCCTGGGTGCCGTCGACGGACTCTTGCACCGTGAGCACCGTGCCATGGAGACCACCGCTCAGGTAGGCGTTGCGGTGGAAGTTCCAGGTAAGCCCCGGGCCAGCGCCGATCACCGTGAGGCGGCGGCCGTTGGCCAGCCGGCGGGTGGTGTTGAGCACCTCGTCTTCGACGTCGGGCTCGTCCACAGAAAGCCATGTGATCTCGCCCTGTACCAGCAAGCTGTCGGTCACGCTGCGGCCGATGGCCAGCTCGGCCTCTTGACCGCTCGACGCCACCGAGAGGCTGTTGAGGCCGTCGCCCTCGGCGCTGCCCCGAAACCACGCCGGACCGATGCCCAGGCGCAGCACCCAGCCTTCGCCGATGTTGCCGCCCTCGCCGTTCTGCCAGGCCTTCGGCGTGGGCTCTTCAGCAAAGGCCGAGGTGGTGGTGAGGGTGGCGGCCAGGGCCAAACATACAGTGCTGAACCGTGCGGACATCTCGACGCATCCCAGAGCAATCAGGTCGACACAAAGACTCACACACACCCCATGGGGATTTGTGAAGGGTCTTTTGATTTCGGCGGCCCTGATCTGCACACAAAGCGATATAACAAGGCAGCGAGACAAGGTGTGGCTGGCCCACACGCAGGAGCAGCATGATGAAGCCTTCCGATGATGTCCACGCCTGGGTTCAGGATTATTACGGCCGTGTTCTCCAGGCCAGCGACGACCTCAAGACCAACGCATGCTGTGCCACCGGCGCGCCGCCCAACTGGATCGCCCGGACGTTGAGCAACATCCATGACGACGTGCTCAGCCGCTTCTATGGCTGCGGGTTCCCGATCCCCCAGGGCATCGAGGGGGCCACCGTGGTCGATCTCGGCTGTGGTACCGGCCGCGATGTGTACATCCTGAGCCAGCTCGTGGGGCCCACGGGGCACGTCTATGGCGTCGACATGACCGACGAGCAGCTCGACGTGGCCCGGAGCACCCTCGACTGGCACATGGAGCGTTTCGGCTACGAAACCCCGAACGTGAGCTTTCACAAGGGCTTCATCGAAGACTTGTCCAGCCTGCCCATCGAGAGCGGCAGCGTCGACGTGGTGGTCTCGAATTGTGTGGTGAACCTCAGCCCCCGCAAAGATCTGGTCATGGCCGAGGTGGCCCGACTGCTCAAGGTGGGCGGCGAGTTCTACTTCAGCGACGTCTTCGCCGATCGCCGCCTGCCCGATGCCATCGCCTTTGACCCGATCTTGCACTCGGAGTGTCTCGGTGGCGCGATGTACGAGTTCGACTTCATGTCGCTCGCCAAGAAGACCGGCTTCCCCGACCCCCGGGTGATGATCACCGCCCCCATCACGATCCAGAACGCCGAGATCGAGCAGAAGGTGGGGGCAGCGCGCTTCAACTCCACCACGGTGCGCCTCTTCAAGCTCGAGAACCTCGACGAGCAGTGCGAAGACTATGGCCAGCTGGCCATCTACAAGGGCGGCATCCCTGGCGCCGAGGCCCTGGTGTGGCTCGACGATCACCACGCCTTCGAGGCTGGCCGCCCGGAGCGCGTGTGCGGGAACACCGCCGCCATGTTGCAAGAGACCCGCTTCGGCCGCTTCTTCGACATCGTCGGCAACACCGAGACCCACTACGGGGTGTACCCGTGTGATCCCACCATGGCAGCTGCGGAGTACGGTGAGACCAATGAAGGCGGCGGAGCGGGGTGCTGCTGATGTCCGAGGGGGGCACTGCCGAGATCCTGACCACACAGGTCGACCTGCCCGGGCTCATGAAGGTCCTGGGCCACAACCTCTACTCCACGCCCAGCGTGGCGCTCCGGGAGCTGGTGCAGAACGCCCACGACGCCTGTGAGCGTCGCGCCATGGAAGATCCCGAAGGCGCCTCGGAGCCGCAGATTACGCTGCGGCCTGATCCAAAGCGTCGTTGCCTGATCATCGAAGACACTGGGGCGGGGCTCACCCGCGACGAGATCGTACGCTATCTGGCCACGGTGGGCTCGGGCTACACCGGCCGCATGCGGGCCGAGGCGAAGACTGAAGACGAGAGCCCCGACGCCGATCAGACGGCGCTCATCGGCCGCTTTGGCCTCGGGTTCCTGTCGGCCTTCTTCGTGAGCACGAAGGTGGAGCTGGTCACCACCTCGTACCAGTCTCCCGACGAGGCCTGGCGCTTCACCAGCACTGGCGGAGAGCGCTACCACCTCGCGCCAGCACAACAGCGCCCCGTGGGCACCGAGATCACGCTGCACCTGTCCGAGGCCTTCGAGAAGCTCGCCGAGCCCGAGGTCTGCGAGGCCTTGCTGGTCCGCTACTGCGGCCTGCTTCGACACCCCATCTCAATGGGGGGCGCGGCGCCGGTGAATCGCCCGGAGCCCCCCTGGCGTCGCGCTGACTGGGCTGATCTGCCGCCCGTGCGTCGCGCTCACCTTCAGCAGGAGTTCGCTGGGCGCTTCGAGCCACGCTTCGAGCCCATCTGCGTGATCCCGATGCCTGAAGACGGCCCGATTCAGGGCCTGCTCTGGGTGCAGGACGGCGCCACCTACGGCACCTCCGACAACCGCAACCTCTCGGTCTTCGTCCGGGGCATGCTGGTGAGCGCCGAGGTGCAACAGCTGCTCCCCATGTGGGCGGGCTTTTGTGGCGGCGTGGTGGAGTCGGCGGTGCTCACCCCCACGGCGAGCCGGGAAGATCTACAACGCGACGCCGCGTGGCACGAGGCCGAGGCGGCGATCCGAGAGGCCCTCATTGACGGCTTGTCGATGCTGCCCGAGGCGCAACCTGCCGCCTGGCGTCGAGTACTCAAGCGCCACAACGAGGCCCTGCTCGGCGCCGCATTGTGCGACACCCGCCTCTTCTCGTTGCTCGCCGACGCGCTGAAGGTACCCACCACCGAGGGCGATCTGCCCATGACCGCCGTGAAACGTCGGGGGCCGGTCCACGTGACCCTCGGGGAGCAGGGCGGCTACGAGGAGGTGCTGTTCCGAGCCCTGCAGGTGCCGGTCGTCCTCGGCACGCGGTATGGCGCCCTGCCCTTCGCCGAACGCTACATGGAGCGCCTCGGCGGCAAGGTCATCCGTCTGGGTACCGAGTCGGGGAACGCCTCTCTCTTCAGCCCGGCCACCCTCGACGATGCCGATCTCGCGCGGCTGCGTGGGCTCCTCGGCGCCGATGGGCAGATGGTGGTGCCCACCCGCTTTGCCCCTGCCTCTCTCCCAGCGGTGCTCGTGCCAGACCAGGACGTCGCCCTGCGTCGACGGCTCGAGAAGGACGAGGCCGACAAGCGCATCACCACGACTTTGTTGAGTCTGGCGCGCTCGTTCACCGCGAAGATCGACGACACAGTGGCAGCTCGCCTCTACGTGAACCTCGACGCTCCGGTGATTCAGGGGCTGCTTGAAGCGCCACGAGACGCCGCTCACGAAGCCCGGCAACGGCAGGTGGCTCAGGTGGTCAGGGCCCTCGCGGATCTCACCACTGATCGCAACGCCGCCAAAGAAGCCGTGGGCACCGACACAGGGGTGATCCTCGACACGTTGACTGAGGCCCTCACGGGCATGCTGGGGGACACATGAACATCTGGGACTGGGTGCACGATCTGCAGACAGAGCTGAGCGAGGCCGGCGAGCACCGCCTCGTGCAGCTGATCGAGGGCATCCCCTCGGCGTCGACGCGCAACCAGCACGCCGCCGTCGACGCCATGTACCTCGAGGGCATCGCTCTGGCTCGGGCGCGCAAGCACCCGTGGCTGCAGATCTTCTTCCGCCACTGGCACCTTCAGAGTCGGATCCTCGACCGACTCGAGGTCGGCGACTGGATGGGCGAGGCGGTGTCACTGCTGGAGTTCGCCAACCGCCCTGAGCACCAGAGCTGCCCACAGAGTGTCTGCGTCACCCAGGATCTGGTGAGCTGTTATGGGCACATCGACGGCCCGGGGTATGCCCCGGAGCGTCAGGCGGCGGCCCAGGAGACCCTCGATCGCATCAACCCCACCTGGCCCTGCTTTCAGTGCATCAGCGAAGAGATGGGCATGGCCCTCGTCGACGCCGGCGACGCCGAGGGGGCGCTGGATTTTCTGAACACCCAGCTCGAGGCGGTCCGCGCCGCTCACCCCCACGACCGGCGGGCTTTGGGCTACCCTCGGGCGCTGGCCATGCTGCGCGCGGGTCGACACGAAGCCGCCGTGGATCTGCTCGATCACCTCATCGCCACCCGCGGCAACATCGGCAGCCAGAACTTGCCCCTGCTCAGAGCTCTGGCCCTGGCCCACATGGGCCGCTTCGACGAGGCCCTCGAACACCGTGAGCCCTTTGAGCAGTTGAGGGCCACCCTGAGTCACGCCCTGTTGTGGGCCGAGTGCACCTTCCTGCTGGTCGAAGGCGCCGCCGAAGCCAACACTTGGCACGTCGATCAGGCCTTCGTCGAGCTGCAGCATCGAGCCGAGCGGCAAGGGGTAATCCGCCACAGCATTCAGCTGGCCCACTGGCGGGCGTCAATGGCGCTGGCCCGCAACCGCCCGTACACGGCAGCCCGATGCGCCGACGAGATCGAGCGGCTGATCCCACGCCTGCACCGACCTCTCGGCGCCCCCGAGGCCCTGGCGGTGCTGCGATCCCAAACCGACCAGGCCCTCGCTGGATGCCAGATCCCAGATCTGCCCGACACACCTGAGGCCTTTGAGCTCGAAGATGATTTTGATCCTGAAGAGGCTCTGCCCTGGATCGCCGCAGCCTGTGAGCGCTGGCCCGATGACGAGCGACTCCTGTGCGTGCGCAGCTCGACTCTGAGTTTGCTCGGCCGCCACAGCGACGCTCGCGCTCAGCTCGAGGCCGGGGCCGCGCAACATCCCGAGAGCGTCCATGTGCACCAACAGCTCGTCAAGACCATCACCACCCTCGAAGGCACCACCGCAGCCATGGCGTATGTACAAAAACGCCTGGGCGAGGCCATCGACCCTCAGCTGGAGCTCGCCCTCCGCGTGCCCCTCGCGGCGTCGGTGATTCTGTCGCCAGGGAGCGCGGAGGCGGATCTACACGCGGCCCTCGATCATGTGGCGCGGCTCATCGAGCTGCGACCCACGCACGACACGATGCACCACCTCCAGCTCATCGGCGCCACCCGGCTACACCGCTGGGGCACAGTGCGCATGGCAGCGGCGAGCCTGGGCGATGACATCACCCCTGGCTCGACCGAACGCCCAGATCCGGCTGGCTTCGGCTCGCCGTGCAGGGTGTGGGTAGAGCCCCACCTCACCGACGGCAAGGGGAACATCTTCCCCGCGATCCGCACCGGCCCCGCCACGGCGCGCATCGCGTGCATGGGCAACTTCGAGGATCAGATCTTCTACCGCGACGAGTACGTGATCGATCCCCACCCGATGAACGCCGACGCCCTCGACGAGGGGGAGCTGCCGGTGGTGAGGGGCATCGCCACGCTGCACGCCGAGTACGCCCTGCGCCTCTTCTTGCTCTTCGACTTCGATGATCCGGACATCGTCGCAGAGACTGCGGAGCAGGTCGACGTAGAGGCCCGCAAGGCCGAGATCGTCGCCCTCATCGAGGCGCACCTGATGCTCGAAGGCGTGCACCTCGGTCGGGAAGATCCATATATCGTCCCTGATCGGGGCTATATGGCCCGGCTGCTGCTCCCTCCTGAGCACACTCAGCAGGCGATGGAAGACCACATCGCCGCGACCTCTGAGGCCTGGCCCCACGGCACGGTGAGGGGGTACTGGTTCGACCGGCCCCTCTTCACCTCGACACCCCCCGAGTGATGCCCTGACCTTCTGGGGCGATGGGCTCTGGCTGCCCATCATTCGATTCGCTACGATGCCGGTCCTTTTGTGCTGCCCTTCGAGGAGCGACATGGACATCTGGGCCTGGGTCAACGACACCATCCGCGATCTGCGTGAGCAGGGGCACCAGCGCCTCGCCGACATCATGGATGCCTTCAGTGAGGCCGTCTGCGATCATCAGCATGAACTCGTCGATGCGCTGTACCCCGAGGCGCTCCACCTCACCCAGAAGGTGGGGCACCCCTGGATCGAGCTGTTCTTCCGACACTGGTATCTACAGAGCCGGGTGCTCAACCGCCTCGACGTCGCCCAGTCCCTCGACGAGGCCAACGCCCTCAAGCAATTCGCCGAGACCCCTGAGTGCGCCGAGTGCCCTCAGCGGGTGTGCGTCACTCAAGATCTCGTGGGGTGCTGGGCGGGCATCGACGGCCCGGGCTATGCCGAGGCCCGCCTCGCCATGAGCACACAGACCCTCGCCACGATCGATCCTCAGTGGCCCTGCTTCGAATGCATCAGCGCTGAGGGCATCGAGGCCCTCGTCGACGCCGGGCGCCCCGACGAAGCCCTCAGATACGCCGAAGCCCAATACCAGACCCTCATCGACGCCGGTCAGCGGGAGACCGCGCTGTGTCATGCCAGAGTGCACGCCCTGCTGCGCCTCGATCGTGGCCAGACCGCCCTGGCCCTACTCGACCAGATGGACGCCCACGAGCCCCCAGGTGATCGCCCCGACGATCTCATGGTGCTCCGGGCGCTGGTCCTCGCTCACCTCGGCAAGCACGAAGAGGCCCTCGCCGTGCGGCCGGCTTTCGATCTCATCGAAGGGACCTGCAGCCTGTACCCCCACTGGGCCGAAGCTACCGTGGTCCTCGCCCGCGCTCGGGCCATCCCCAACGACTGGTCTCTCGAAGCCGAGCTCGCTGCGCTGCAGCAGCGCCTCGTCGCGCAGGGCGTCATCCGCCACGCGGTGCACATCGCTCAGTGGCGGGCCGAGCTCGCCATGACCCGCGTGAGGCCCGAGACCGCGGCGCTGTGCTGTGCACAGCTCGAGGCGCTGTTGCCCCGGCTGAAGGCCCCTCTTGGCGCCGACGAGGCCCTCGATACGCTCCGAGAAGAGGTAAACGACCTGCTCGGTGATCTCGGACCCGCTTCGATGGCGCTGCCGCCTGATCCCGCCACCGTGGTGGCTGATCTCGCGCGAGATCCCGAGCTCGACCTGCCAGTGCTCGAGGCGGCCCGCCAGCGATGGCCGGACCACGAAGGCCTCGCCCTCGTCACCGCCAGCTCCCTCGACGGCTTGAGCCGCGGCGCCGAAGCCCTGGGCATGCTTGAAGGCTTCATCCTGGAGCACCCCGAGGCTGGAGAGGCCACCGCCATGGCCTTCGATCTGCGGGTGCAGCACGGTGGCCTGCCTTCTGCACTGGAGGCCGGCCGTCGATGGCTCGAGTCCATGCCCCCAGAGGCCAGCATCGATCTGCGCATGATCATCGCACAGACCACACTGCACGGCGGCATGCTCTCGGAGGCCTTCGATCAGTTGCAGGCACTCCAGGCACAGTGCCCCGAGCCCGGACCTCACGATGTGCTGCTCTTGATGGTGGCCACTCAGCTCGGGCGCTGGTCCGTGGTCCGAGAGGCAGGCCGTCGGCTGGGCCTGCCCCTCGAAGAGGGCGAGGCGCCGCCCGATCGTGCTCTCTTCGAAGCGCCATGCGCCATCTTCGCCCTCGATCATCAGGGGGTGCCGTGTATCCGGCAGGCCATGCGCACGGGCCCTGCCACGGCGCAGATCGTCGAGATGGGCCCCGGTGATGATCCGATCAACTTCGGCGACGAGGTGCTCTTCGATCTGATGAGCGGCCCCGAAGACGAGTCGGCCCCCGTGCTCAACTTCATGGCCACCCTCGAGCAGCCCTACACCTGTGTATTGCACCTCGAAGGCCACGATCCGGGACTGGAGGGGCTCACCGATTTGGCCCAAGCCCTCACCGCCCTCGGGTTTGTGATGGATCCTGCGGGGCCACAGCGTCATCAATCTGGAGAGGTGGACGGCCCGCTCGTCGGCGGATTCGTGTATCGGGGCGCTGGAGATCTGCCCCTCGACGAGTCAGAGATCGAGGCGTGCCTCAACGCCTTCTCTGCTCGATGGGGCGGCACGGAGATCAGATGGCAGCTTGTGCCTCGCCCTCGTCTTCAGACGGATCCTCTTCAGTGGCATTGAGCGCCGCCATGATCTCGGACTGCCTGTTGCTCAGGGAGGCCCCCACAGCAATCCAACGGCACACGGTCTGGTGCAGCGCCTCAGGCTGAATGGGCTTGACCACATAATCATCCATCCCTGCAGCGATACAGGCCGCCCGATCTGCCGACATGGCGCCTGCAGTGAGGGCCACCACCGGCAGATTGCACGCCGGTGAGGGCAACGCCCGAATACGCCGGGTCGCCTCATAGCCATCCATCACGGGCATGTGACAGTCCATGAGCACCAGATCGAAGGGCCGATCGCTACTTTGCATGGCCTCTACCGCCTCAGCGCCGTTCTCCACCACCGTCACGACGTGGCCCGCCTTGCGCAACAAGCGCAACGCCAGCATACGGTTCACAGGATGATCTTCCACCAGTAGGATCCGGCCTGCCCTCACCGTCCCAATCTCGATGACCTCGGCATGCCTGTCGGTCTGTTGGGGCAGGTCTGGAGCAGCCTGGAACGGGATCTCCACCCAGAAGGTGCTCCCCTCTCCTGGTACGCTCTTGAGGCCGATGTCACCACCCATCAAGTGGGCAAGGCGCTTACAGATGACCAGGCCCAGGCCTGTGCCGCCGAATCGGCGTGTCGTCGAGGTGTCGCCCTGGCTGAAGGCCTGAAACAGCTTCTTCTGCTGGGCCTCGTCGATGCCTGCTCCAGTGTCGATCACCTCCATACGCACGTGATCATTGGGCGCACGCCTCAGCCTCACCTGTACCCCGCCCTCGGAGGTGAACTTGATGCCATTGCTCACCAGGTTGGTCAGAATCTGACGCAAACGGACTGGATCACCATAGACACGCCGATGCAGCCCGGGATCGACACGTGCTTCGAGACCAATGGCCTTGTCATCGGCCGAGTGACTCATCAAACGCACGACATCCTCGGCAAGCTCTGCGAGATCGAGTGGAATCTGCTCCAGACTGAGATGGCCAGCTTCGATTTTCGAGAAATCGAGGATGTCGTTGAGGATCGTCAACAAGGCCTCACCGGAATTGAGCGCTGTGCGAGCGAGACCTCGCTGCTCTTCGTTGAGAGGGCTCTCGAGGAGCAGCCGGTTCATCCCGATGACCCCATTCATGGGGGTGCGGATCTCATGGCTCATGTTGGCCAGGAACATCGACTTCATACGGCTCGCCTGCTCGGCTCGATCGGCCGTACGGGCGAGATCTTCCTGACGGGCTTCGGCGAGGCGTTCGAAGCGTGCACGGGCGCCCTCGATGAGGGCGCTCACCATGCCCAGCACCACGAAGACCATCGACACCAGGCTCTCACGCAAGACCGCTGAGGCAAAGGGTTCGTCGGGGCTCTGGTTAAAGCCCAGATCGCCCTGTGTATAGAGATACAGCCTCACGGTCATGGTTTGGACGATGCACAACATGGTGAACACCCACCCCCACCGCACGCCGAGCATGAACATGGCCAGAGGGGGCAGCACAAATGTCCACGCCAGCGGAGGTGCCGGATCGACACCAGGCATCAAGGTGCTCGAGGCGCAGAAGGCATGGAGCGCCAGCATGTGCACCACCCCGGCGGCGTGCACCTTTCCACTGAAACGTATGGTGGCCAGCAAAACGCTGCTGTAGAGCAAGACCCCGGCGATGACCTGGGTGCGGATGTCGAACCAGCCACGCAGCAGCACCTCGGCCACCGCCGCAGGGGCCGAGAGCAGCACCATCACCAGGACCGAACCGGTGATCAGACGACCACGACGCTGCACGTCATGATCGTCCGGCACACACACCATCGCCCAGCGCAACGCGCGATGAAACCATCGCGTGCCCCAGGCCGGCGTGGGCTCTTCAGGCAGGTTGAGTGTACTCATGGCCCTTCATCAGCGATCTCTATCCAGACCACTCATTAAACGACCAAAATAGAAGAAAAAGAAACAGGTGTGTCAATCAGGGGTGAGGTTGCGATGACCCCCCCAACCAAGCTTTAGAGTTCGACACGCGTTCAAAGACAGATCAGAGAATCATCACCAACATGCCGGAAACCCCCGTGAGGACAACGCCTTCGACCCATGCTGCGTTGAGGTTTCGGTCTTTGACGATCTCATCCTTCACCTTGACCCCTGGCAAGATGAAGACATCGACGAGCACCCTCAACACCAGCAACAGAATCGACCCGAGGGCGAAGGTGAGGCCGAATTGGGTGAGCTGTGTGGGCCAGTCGAGGAAGTCACCGAGCATGCCCTTCATCAGGATCACCCCCGCAGCGACGAGGTTGAGGCCCAGCGCCACACCAGCGGCGACGTTGTCCCGCTCGATCTCACCGTGCAAGTCATAGCCACACACTGCGCGATAGATGGCACCATAAAGGATGAGACCCACCATGCCGATGGCCGCCATGCCCAAGGCGGTGTGAGGGCCACCACCCTGACCATGCAGGGCACCGCACATGATCAGGCCCAGGGCGAGATACACGCCCATCTCCACAGCACCTGTGCCTGCGTTCTGGTCAGTGATGATCTCTTTCACGGTGCTGAAATCCCTCAACACGACGAGATCGACGAGCACCCGGGCGGCGTTGAGCATGATGATGCCCCCGAGGGCATATCCCCCGGTCAACAGCAGGTCTTCCCAGAGCGCGACCCCTTCTACGGGGGGGCTGGACATGGGCCCGATGCACGTGAGCAGCACGCCGCCATAGTATCCCGCCACGGAGAGGCCCAAGGCGGTGTTGTCCTTGGTGGTGAGCTCTTCGGTGAGGGCGTAGGGGGTGAGCCAGTCCTTCACCAGACGGGCCACGATGAGCAACACCACCGCGAGGCCCACATAGGCCAGATCGGCGGGAAGATTCTCACCGAAGCGGGTCAGGATGCCTTCCACGGCGCCGTTCTCCATATCACCTCTCCATGCAGCCAGCAGGCTGGCTCAGTTCCAGCGTTTCCAGCCGTTCAGGTAGTACGACAACACCTGGGGTCGGTCCAGGGTGCTGTGCTGGATGTGATCTGCCCGGATGTCCGGGGGAAAATAAAACAAATGCGGGATCATCTCGGTCTCGAGGAACCGCGTGGGCACTGAGACAGCGAGCCTCGTGGGCTCGAGCTGACGAGGTGCATCGAGACCCTGACCGGCCAGCACAAAGCCCCAATCACCGCCAAATGACGGCACCTGCACGTGGTACGGACGCACGGTGAGCCCCGCAGCCCCCATGGTCTCCACGACACACCAGAACGCTTCTTTGGCGAAGTAGGGGCTCGTGGCCTGAGTGACCAGCACCCCTTTCGCCGACAACCTGCCGCTGAGCAGTCGATAGAACTCGCGGCTGTAGAGCCGGGCCAACGAGGCGTTATTGGGATCAGGCAGATCGGCGATGATGGCGTCGAAGCGCCGATCGGTCTGATCGAGAAACGCGAAGGCGTCTTCGTTGCGCACTTCGACCCGAGGATCATCAAGGCTCTTCAGGTTCAACTGGGTGAAGAGCGGATGCGCCCGGGCGAGCTCGGTGATGGCAGGATCGAGATCGACGAGTACGACAGACTCGACGCCAGGGTGCTTGAGCACTTCTCGCACCGCGAGGCCGTCACCGCCCCCGAGCATGAGCACGTTGGCGGGCGTGCCCGCTGCGGACATCACCGGGTGCACCAGGGCCTCGTGGTACCGATATTCATCCGTGGCGGCAAACTGCAGATGCCCGTTCAAGAACAACCGCGTGTCGTGCTTGTTCCGGGTGACCACGATCTTCTGGTAGGGGGTCTGCTTGACCAGGGCCACTCGATCTTCATAGAGGGCGTCGTGCCAGGGCTTGAGCAGGTGCTCAGCGAAGATCAGACCCCCGATGAGGCCGACACAGCTCAGGGCCAGGGCCATCTGAAAGCCGCTGCGGGCCTTGCGGCTCATACGCTCGGGGAACGCCTGCACCACCAGGAATGCCACGAGCAGATTGAGCAACCCCACAGCGAGGGCGCTGCGGAACGTGCCCAGCTCGGGCAACAGCACGAATGGGAACAGCAAGGTGGCGGCGAGGGCCCCGAAGTAGTCGAGGCTGAGCACATTGCTGAGGTTCACCTCGAGGGTGAAGTGATCTTTGAGGGCCCGGGCGATGAGAGGGATCTCCAGGCCAGTGAGCAAACCCACCAGAGAGATCAGTATGGTGACGAAGACGCCATAGAGATCGGTATAGGCATAGACGAGATACAGCAGGGGCACGCTCAAGCCCCCGATGATGCCGAGGGCGAGCTCTACGCCGACGAACCACGCCATCACCGAGCCATTGATCAACCTCGAGACGAAAGATCCCATGCCCATGGCGGCCATGTAGAGGCCGATGGTGATGGAGAACTGTTTGATGCTGTCGCCGAGAAAATAGGCGGAGGTGGTGCCGATGAGCAGCTCATAGACGAGAGAGCACAGCCCGGCGACAAAGATCGAGGCCACGAAGACCGAGGCCCGCCGGCGCCCGAGGGCGGGGGCTGATCCGAGATCTGCCCCCCCTGCCTCTGAAGAGGCCTCTGCCCGAGCACCGTCAGACACGTCTGCTACTTCCCGCCGTGTACGCCCCCACCGGAATGGGAGGGCCCGCTGCGGCTGCCGCTGCGCACGCTGGGATCGTGATAGGTGCGCACCCCGCCCCAGTACCAGAACGAGGGACCGTGGTGATACCCACCATGACCGGCGTAGCCATAGCCGTTACACCCAGCGGAGAAGAGCAGGAAATAGATGACGACCAGCAGCCCGATGAAGCCGAGCACGGTGGGGGTTCTCCAGGGGCTCATCTGTGTACCTCACGCATCATGAATCTCAGTACTCGTCAGGGTTCCGGGCGGCGATCTGCGCCCGAGCCACGAGGAAGACCACGAGGCCGAGAAGCAACCCGAGGAAACCCGCGGCGAAGTGGGGCACGGTGCTGCCCACCATGCGCTCGACCCTGATGGTGAGCTTGCCGGTCTCGAGCTCGCTCGCCTCCATGCCCAGGCCGATGTAGTACACGCCTTTTTGGGGCACGGTGATCTTGAGATCGTAGTTGTTCTTGACCTCGCTCCAGGCACCGTCGTCGTAACCCGACTCGGCGTACAGCTCGTCAGAGAACGAGAAGAGCAGCTCGCGGTTGACGTCGAGCAGCTCACCCTCGATGACGGCCCAGCCGTTGGGGCTGCTGCTGTACCCGTAGTTGTAGGTGTCTTTGATCTGCCGCACGGGCATGTGAAACGACAGGTTGAGCACCGTGTCGTCTTCGGCGACCTCGATGGGCCCGATCTCACCCATGACCGTGTCGACGGTGAACACCTCAGGTGGGCCATCGGAGCCGCTGAAGAACATGGAGGTCATCATGCAGATGACCCCGAAGACGAGCATGGAGATGCCGCAAGCCCTGGCTTTGTAGTAACCGGCCAACGCCATGATGTCGTTCCTCGGTGATGAAGCGTGGGGCCACGGTAGTCTGCGCCGACAGATTGATCAATCTGCCTGCCAATGAACAGTTTGGCGGCGCATGCAGTTGAAGCCCTGTGCATCGACGTCAAGGGAGAAGCTGTGGAGTGGTTGACTCAAGGCGGACTCTGGCTGGTAGGCCTTTCGGTGGGCACCTTCGTGCTGGCCCTGGTGGCCCTGCCCTGGCTGCTGGTGAGACTGCCCGCCGATTATCTGATCCGCGCCCCGGCGGCTGAAGAGCGCGCCCCAGCGTTGCAGCGTCTGGCGCTGAACATCTTCGGTGGGCTGCTGGTCATCGCTGGGATGGCAATGCTCGTGTTGCCGGGTCAGGGGGTGCTCACGCTGATCGCAGGTCTGATGCTGATGGACTTTCCGGGCAAGCGGACGCTGCTGGTGAAGTTGATCAACCGACCCAGCGCCCTCAAAGGCATCAACGCCCTGCGCAGGCGGGCCGGAGCACCCAACCTCACTCCACCCCCTTTGGCGGATGGGCCTCGATGAACTGGATGATCTCGTCCACGGTGTCGCAGATCGTCACGTACTCACCGTAGGGCCGATCGGCTGCGAGCTGCTTCAACAGGGGATACACGGGCTTGGTCTCGGTCCAATAACAGGTGTCGAAGAAGATCATGGGGCTGATCTCACCGAGGGTGGCGTAATGGTTCTGGGTGGCGTCCTGGAAGATCTCCTGGATGGTGCCTGCGCTCCCAGGGGCAAAGACGATGCCGTGACGGGCGAGGGTCACGAGGCCGTCTTCCCGCACGCTGTTGGCGAAGTATTTGGCGATGTGGCTGGCGAAGGGGTTCGGGGGCTCGTGCCCATAGAGCCACGTGGGGATCCCGAGGCTGTGATGTCGCTCACCTTCTGCGGGCCACCTCTCGCGCACCTCGAAGGCCCGACTGAGCCACAGCGCATCGGTGTACTTGGGCGCCAGGGCGAGGTGATCGACGGCAGCGTCGAGCTCTGTTGCGCTGCGCTCGACGAACCACGCCCCGAGGTGAGCGGCCTCCATGGCTCCAGGGCCACCACCACTGAGCATGAGGTAGCCCCGCTCGGTGAGCAGCCGCGCAAGGTGGGCCATGGTCCGATAACCCGCATCGGCCCGAGACATGCTGTGGCCCCCCATGATGGCCACGGGCTTCCACTCGTCTGCACTGAGGAAGTCGTCCACGGCATCGGTCATGGCGTGGTCGTGCAGCCGCCGGGCGAGGGCCTCCATAATGCTGTCTGGTGTGGCTCTGCCGGTGCTGGCCCAATGATCGTAGATCTGCGCGTCGGGGGTCTGCGCGTAGGTCTCGGGCTGCGCGGGGTCGAAGCCGGCATAGATCTCTTCGGGCGTGTAGAGATGGGGCCGATAGGGTTCGAAGGGCAGCCCCTCGAGGGCAGGAAATACGAGCGCGCCGCGGCGCCGGAGCATGGCCCAACCGGCATCGTCGAGGGCGCACCCGAGGCACACTGCGCCGTCGAGATGACCTTCTGGCAAAGCGCTCAAGCGATGGGTGAATGGGGTCAGGTCGAGGCCTTGGATCACGTGGCCGGCGAGCGATTGCTGGGTGGCGAGGTGGGCTTCGAGGGTCGGGATGTCGTGGATCTCTTTCATGGTGTGCAGTGAAGCCTGTGCTGGAGCCTGATGTCCAGGGTGGGCATGATCGATTGGCGCGTAGTGTCCAAGGCTAAAGAGAGTTTGTCGGGCACGGGCACGGACTCTCTATCAATTCGCAACCCCCCTTTTGAGGGTAGGTTTTGTGGTGTAGCGGAGGACAAGCCAAACCAGGACAACTCTTGG
>JBKAGE010000083.1:0-14634 GCA_046290225.1 Bradymonadia bacterium
CGGCAAGGACCCCAACGGCTACCGCTACGACTTCGTCAAGCTCGCCGAGAAGGCCGCCACCCTCGCTGGCGTACAGCCCAAGAAGGTCCAGGCCATCGCCAAGTAATGCGTGTGATGTGATGCTCAAGGCTGGATGAGCACGGAAGTGGTCAGTGGGGGGTGGGTGCTTCCAGGGCTTTCTCTACAGCTTCGACCAGACCAGGCAGGCCGAACTCTTTGCGCACCACTGTGAAGCCATTGGGCGCCAGCTCGGGGTTGCCGGTGACCATGACGATGGGGATACCGCGCTGATCGAGCATCCACGCCAGATCGCCGCCCATCAGTCGCTTCAAGCGCACATCGATGATCGCGACGTCGGGCGGAGCGCCTTGCTTCGAGAGGTGGTTGCCCTCTCCGCCAGAGCCCGCCTCGATCATCTCCGCGTGAGACCACCTCTTCGTCAGTGTCCTGCGGATGGCCTCTCGATCGACTGGATCGTCGTCGACGAGCAGAATCCGAATACTCATCGCGCCACTCCTCGTGGTCAGCCGCCTTGTCATCGAGATACAAGACAGACCACCATCTCCCCACTGTGTTGACTCCACCACACCCACGTTACCTGAGGTGTGGGCCAAGGTGAATCAAGAACCCGGTTTCTTTGGCGCGTGTGAAAGAAGTGAGCTGCATGAGCCCAGATGTGCACATCGAAGAGTTCCATGGAGAAGAGGCCAGAGCACATTGGCCTGATGTTCGGCCACTGGCCATGCTGGTGTTTGCAGTGGACGACGCCGATGCCTGGGATCGACGAGTGGCGTTTCACCCTGGGCTGCATGTGCTCGTTGCCCGAGCGGCGGAGCAGGTCGTGGGGTTCAAGATCGGATACCTCAGCCGGCCAGACCGGATGGAGAGCTGGTTGGGTGGTGTGCATCCGGACTGGCGTCGGCACGGCGTCGGGGCCGCGATGATGCGGCGTCAGCATGCCTGGGCCGCAGCCCAAGGTCTGCGTCGTATTTGGACCCTCACCCATGATCACTGGCCCGCCATGATCGCCCTCAACCTCGCCCACGGTTTTCACATCATCGGCAGCTACACCGAGCGTTCAGGGGGCACGAAGCTCATTTTGGAGAAGTGCTTCGTAAGAGGTGAGTGACACATTCGAATGCCTGCGGTGTTCAACCGGCGAAACGCATCGGAGCCCGAAGACGCAGGGCTGTGGTGCACGGACCGGAGGCACCTGAATGTTCGATCTCGTCGGCCGTGTGGTCTGGCTGTACTGCCTGTGGGGGCTCGGATGCGCGTGGGCGCAGCAGAGTCGACCGGGGGAGATCACCCAACAACCAGAGGTCGTGGCGGCTGTACCCGCCTCACGCAGCAGCTTGAGCGGCGTCTTGCTGCGCAAGGGGATGCGCTCACCTCTGGTGGGTTTGATGGTGAAGGCCAGCTGGGGGAAAGGGGCATTCGAGCACGAGGCCTTCACGGATGAGCATGGGCGGTTTGTCATCGAGGGGCTGCCGCCGGGCGCCCTCGAGCTCGTGGTCGAAGAGCCAGGCTTCGAAGTGTTGAAGGATACGTTCGAGCTCGGCGAGGGTCAGATCTTGGAGGTGCAGTACTTCCTCGGGCCCCAAGGCTTCGAAGAGACCGATATGGTCATCGTCGGGCAGCGCGTCCGCCGCGTGGTGACGGTCCATCAGATCACTGCAGAAGAGGCGCTCACCGCCCCAGGCACTCAAGGGGACATCCTCAAGGCTGTGCCCAACTTGCCCGGCGCCGCGCGGCCACCCTTCGGATCGGGCGATCTGGTTTTGCGGGGCGGAGGCTATACCCAGGCGGTCATCGAGGGGCAGGACATCCCATATGCATTTCACTTCGGTGACATCCGCAGCACCATCAGCGCCGATCTCGTTGAGACACTGGCTGTGTATCCGGGGAACTATGGTGTGGAGTTCGGCCGGGGGAACGGCGGCTTCGTCGACATTCAGCTGAGACGACCGAGCATGGAGGGCGTGCACGGAAACGTCGACGTGAACCTCTTCGACGCCGGCGCTTTCGTCGAAGGGCCCATCGGCACGGGGGGCTCACTCGCCGTGGGCTTTCGGCGCAGCTACATCGACGTGTTGTTTCCTGTGGTCATGCCCAAGGAGGCCGTGGAGGACTTTCGCACCGCTCCGCGATATTTCGACGGTCAGATGCTCTACGACCACCGGTGGTCAGGGCACACCGTGCGGTGGTTCACCTATGGCGGTGGCGATCGCCTCGTGCTGCTCATCGACGAGCCCTCGGAGAATGATCCCGGCCTGCGGGGGCGTCTTGACAACCGCGTGGAGTGGGTGGGCAGCTTCGTCGACTGGGAAGCCACTGTCGCCGAAGGCGTCAGGCACACCGCCTCACTCGGCTACCTGTATACACACAGCCGGCAGAGCCTCGGCGACGACCTGCGGTTGGACTTCGATCTACATCAGGTCACGTTTCGAGACGCGTTGTCGGTGAGGCTGAGCGAGGCGGTGACGTGGCGGGTGGGGCTCGATCACAAGGTGCTCTATACCTGGGCCGACGTGCTCGCGGTGTTCCCGCCGAAAGAAGGCGACGCACCGCCGCCGCTCTCCGCCGGCGATCCGCGTCAGATCGAGCGCACGTTCTGGTCCTGGGAGCCGGCCCTGTGGACCGAAGCTGAGCTGCGGTGGGGCGATCTCACGCTGATCCCTGGTCTGCGCGTCGATCACTACAGCCTCACCGACGAGATCCTGTTTCAGCCTCGCTTGACTGCACGCTATCGAGTAAATGGCGCCACCACGCTCAAGGGGGCTGTGGGTCAGTACACTCAGCCGCCGGATCTCGACGAGGTGGATGACACGTTCGGCACCTCAGCCATCAACGCCGAGCAGAGCTTGCACACCTCTCTCGGTGTTGAGCGCCGGTTTGGCGATCACCTCTCCGTCGACGTGACGGGTTTCTATAAAGGCTTCGATCAGCTGATCACCGCGGACAGAGATGATCCCGACACCCGATATCGGAACCAGGGGATCGGCAGAGCCTATGGCTTGGAGGCGCTGATCAGGTTCGGGGGTCATCCCCGGTTCAATGGATGGCTGGCCTATACACTGCAAAGATCCGAACGGAGAGACAGGCCAGGGGTGGCCTGGCGGGCCTTCGACCAGGACCAGACCCACAACCTCGTGCTGGTGGGGCGCTATCGGTTGACCCGGGACTGGTCCATCGGCGGACGCTGGCGCTATGTGACCGGCAACCCGCAGACCGAATACGACCGCGCCATCTTCGACAGCGACAATGACGTGTACGTGCCCATCGTGGCCGGGCAGACCAACACGGGCCGTCTACCGGCCTTTCATCAGCTCGACCTGCGCATCGATCGTCAGTGGCTCTTCGACACCTGGCAGTTGACCGCCTACCTCGACCTGCAGAACGCCTACAACCGCGCCAACGCCGAGGCCTTTACCTACAACTACGATTACACCCGGCGAGACACCCTCGGTGGCTTGCCCCTGCTGCCATCATTTGGCCTGAGAGGTGAGTTCTGATGTGTCGAATGCGCTGCTTGATGGCGGTGGTGGTGCTCATGTGGGGCTGTGACGAGGACTTCGAGGCTCGCACCCTGCTCGAAGGCTATCGCGTGATGGGCATCTCCGCAGATCGGCCAGAGGTGGGCCTCGAAGACACGGTCACCCTGCACGTGCACGACTTCGACACCGAGGGTCGACCGCCGACGTACCGCTGGTCGGTCTGCATGGCCTCAGTGGGGGCAGAGAACAACTTTGAGTGTGTCGACGAGACGTGGCGTTTCTCGTTGGAAGGGGCGCGCACCCTCACCGTGGACTTCGAGCGGGTGGGCGCCGAGTCGGTGAGCCTGAGCTCGATCTATGAGCAGGCGTTGAGTCGTTACGGCGGGATGCCCTCGGCCACCGGGATCAAAGATCTGGAAGAGGGCTTTGACGTGCTCTTTACGCTCAACAGCGGTCCAGAAGGTGGCCGAGAGGTCGAGACCGTGAAGCGGGTGACGGTGAGATCCCCGGCTCGAGAAGAGGGGCCCAATACGAACCCTGAGGTCTCGCGCTTTTCGGTGGAGGCCGTCGCACGGGCCAGCACGTCTGTGGAGTTGGCCGTCGAGGTGACCGATGGCTCGGCGCAGCCCTACGTGCTGGAGCGGTATGGCGAAGACGGAGTGGTGGTTGAGTCGAGTGATGCCACAGAGGAGCTGGCCTATACCTGGTACACCACAGCTGGTGAGACCGATCCGCCCGTGACCTTTGGGGATGTGCAGCGCACCACATTGAAGCTGCCTGCAGAGGCCGGCCTGGTCCGTGTCTTTGTGACGGTGCGGGATGGCCGCGGCGGGCTCGATGTGGCGGAGGCGGAGATCGAGGTGAGGCCTTGATGGGCCTTTGAGCGTCAGGGCCTACCGCCGGCGGCGGAGCAGTCCGGCGCCGAAGAGCAGCAGTACCCACGCCACCGTGCTGCGGCCACCAGCGGCGTTGCAGCCGCCCTCGGCGGTGCCGTTGTCACCCACCACCTGCGCCATGGGGGGCGGCGGCGTGCTGCCGGGGTTGTCCGTGTCGCCGCCACCAGGGTTGTCGCCCCCTTCACCGCCGCCGTTGCCCGCGTTGTCGTTGGGGTCGAGGACCGGAGGCTCCGGGGGATCTGTGTAGTCGCCCACGCACTGCAAGGTATCGTTCACGATGGCACAGGCGGTGCCCGAGGGGCAGTCGACGTTGCGGCACGGATCGCCGACGCAGGCGCCGTTCAGACACCTCTCGTCTTCGCCACAGTCCATACCGGCGCAGGCGTCGGGGCGGCACTCGCCGCCGAGGCAGGCTTCACCGGCGGGGCACTGGAAGCCGCCACATGGATCGGGCTGGCATGCACCGTCGATGCAGCTCTCGTACAGCGGGCAGGAGAGCGCGGCGCAGGTGTCGACACACTCACCGGCGCGGCAGAACTGATCACCACCACAGCTCATGCCGTCACAGGGATCCGCCTGGCAAGTGCCGTTCACGCAGGCCTGGTTGCCCTCACAGCCGTTCACGGTGCAGTCGCCGGGGCGGCAGCTGCCCGCCACGCAGGTCTCGCCGGCGCCGCAGTCGACGCCGGCGCAGGTGTCTTCACAGCGGCCCGTGGTCTCGTCGCACACCGCCGAGCCTTCGCAGACCACCTCGTAGCAGCGGGGCACGCAGAGGCCGCGGATGGGCTCGCAGAAGGTGCCTTCGGTGACGCACTCGTTGTTCTGGCAGGGCTCGCGACACTCACCGCGATCACAGATCGTGTCGCCGGGGCAAACCGGATCAGAGGGGAAGTCCTCGTCGACGGTGCCATCACAGTCGTTGTCTTCCCCGTCGCAGACCTCTTCCGAGGTGCCACAGAAGCCGCAAGCGTTCAGCGTACCCTCGTCGATGGCGCCATCACAGTCGTCGTCTTCGCCGTTGCACACCTCTTCGATGGGCTGCAGATCGGGCACGCAATCGAAGTAGCCGTTCTCGTCGCACTCCTGCATGCCCAGGGCGCAGCGGCCCGGCAGGCCTGTGGCGCACACCTCCGGGGGGATGGGCTGGCCGAGATCGTCGATACAGGGCTCGCCGTCACAGACGTCGCCGCGGCCATTGCCGTCGCTGTCGAGCTGATCGGGGTTGGGCACCTCGGGGCAGTTGTCGCAGACGTCGCCGAGGCCGTCACCATCGCTGTCGGCCTGATCGGGGTTGGGCACGCCGGGGCAGTTGTCCTCTTCGCCGCAGAGATCGTCGCCGTCCTCGTCGACGCAGGCGCCGCCGAGAGAGCGCTCGAGCACCAGAATCGAGAAGGCCGTCGCGGAGCCCGGCTCCCAGTTGTTCGGTGCTGCCCAGCCACCGTTCGCCGCCTGCAGGTTGGTGAGCTGCCAGGCGAAGTCGTAGTACCAGCCTGCGGGCTCCTCGGGGTAGCCGTCGCCGGCGGGGTTCCGTTGCCCACCGATGGCGTGGGCGTCGAGGCCTCCGTTGGGGTTCTCCCCGCTCACCTCGAGGCCCTTCGCCGCAGCCCAGAGGTAGTAGTAGTAGCTCTGGTTGAAGCGCTGGTTGATGTGGCGATCGTAGGTGTAGTTGTTCTGCAGCCAGCCCAGGGTCTGTTGCACCTCGGCGCTGCTCACGTCGAGACCTGCGAGTCGGTAGGTCCAGAGGCCCGAGGCGGTCATCGAGCTGGAGCTGCCGGAGTTGTGCCCGGGGCGGTAGTTGTGGCCGCCGTCGAACTGCCGGGTGTTGTTCACGAAGCCCACGGTGCGGTTGAGGGTGTTCGCCGCCCCTTGAGAGACCTGCTCCGCGGCGCTCAGGCCCGCCATGGCGAACTGGGTCGTGGACAAATCACCGTCGAAGTCAGGGAAGTCGTAGTTCCAGCCACCCTGGTTGGTGCCGGCGTTCCCCTGCATGCTGCGCAGGGCCTGCACACCAGACTCCAGGGCTTGCCGGGCACCGACGAAGCCGCCCACGTCATCGGGGCCGCCGGTGAGCAGATAGACCGAGATGGCCATGAGGTTGGAGCCCGTCACATAGGAGTTGGGCACCCCGCCCTGCAAGCCATCGTCCTCCTCGATCATGTAGCGGATGGCGCTGCGCACCCGCTGCTGATCATCAGGAGACATGTTCTCGTACCCCAGAGGCTCTGCGTTCCAATCCGACGAGGCCCGCTTCTCGAGAAAGCACAGCGTGGCGAGGCCTGTAGCCTCTGGCGTGGGCCCGAAGCCGCCGTCACCCCGCTGCTGACCACGGAAGTACTGCAGCCCACGCTCGATGGACTGGTTGACCCGCTCGCCGAAGGGGGTGACCTGAGCCTCTGCGTCGCCGGGCGTGCCCAGAGTGACGCTGCCCAGGGCAAAGAGCCCGGCGGCGAAGAGTGAAGGGGTGATGCGGATCATGGGGACCTCCGATGCGCTGACCGGAAGGTGGATGATCAAGTCTCGTGCCACCTGGGAAATCTACGGATTATGGGGCTTCGAGGCCCCTTGGGGTGAGACCTGCGCACCACGAGGTCACAGGCACTGTGACGTGCATAGCCCAGTTCGGTCTCATTGCAGGCTGTGGTGCGCATCGATGATGTGCTCTTTCAACTGTGGTGATACAGTCCGCGCGCACGGAAACAACCGCCTCACGGCACAGGGAAAGAGAGCAAAAACATGCGCATCGGCGTACCTGCAGAGGTCAAGAATCACGAGTACCGGGTGGGGCTGGTCCCCGCCGGGGTACGGGACATGGTCCGCCACGGCCACAGTGTCATGGTGCAGAGCGGCGCCGGGATCGGCAGTGGCATCACCGACGAGATGTACGCTGCTGCCGGGGCTACCCTCGTCGAAGACGCCGCCACCGTCTGGGGCGAGGCCGAGATGATCTGCAAGGTCAAAGAGCCTGTCGCCAGCGAGTACGATCTCATCCAGAAGGGTCAGATCATCTACACCTACCTGCACCTCGCCGCGGTGCCCGAGCTCGCCCAGGTGCTGCTCGACAAAGAGGTGGCTGGTGTGGCGTACGAGACCATCGAGACCGCCGATGGCCGGCTGCCCCTGCTGCAGCCCATGAGCGAGGTCGCAGGCAAGATGGCCACCCAGGTGGGTGCACGAGGCCTCGAGAAAGAGGCCGGCGGCAAGGGCATCTTGATGGGCGGCGTGCCTGGCGTGCGCCGCGCCCGGGTGGTGGTCCTCGGCGGTGGCGTCGTGGGCATCAACGCCGCGAAGGTCGCCGTGGGCATGGGCGCCCGCGTGAGCATCCTCGACATCAACGTCGCCCGGCTCAACTACCTCGAAGATGTGTTCATGGGCAAAGTCGACACGGTGTACTCCGACTCGGAGACCCTCGTGGAGAGCCTCAAGTGGGCTGACCTGGTCATCGGCGCCGTGCTCGTCGCCGGAGCTCGGGCCCCCACGCTGGTGACCCGGGAGCACCTCAAGCTCATGGAGCCCGGCTCGGTGCTCGTCGACGTCGCCGTCGACCAGGGTGGCTGCTTCGAGACCACCCACCCCACCACCCACGAGGCGCCGACCTACATGGTGGACGACATCCTGCACTACTGCGTGAGCAACATGCCCGGCGCCGTGTCGCGGACCAGCACCTTCGCTCTGAGCAACGTCACCCGGCCTTACGGCCTCGCGCTGGCGAACAAGGGCGTCGAGAAGGCCTGCGCCGAAGATCCCGCCCTGGCCAAGGGCCTCAACACCTTCCGCGGTGAGTGCAGCCATCCGGCGGTGGCGGAGTCCCTCGAACTGACCTACACCATCCCCCCGCTGGGCTGATACAGTGCTCCGCGGATGACGCGGAGGAGCCATCATGACATGCCTGATGGGGGTCTGGCGCTCAGCCCTCACCTGCCTCGCCGCCCTCGCGTGCCTTGCCCAGCCTGCCCTCGGCCAGATCAGCATCAACGAAGCAGAGCTGGAGCGCATCCTCCAAGAAGACGTGGCCCCCGTCATCGGCGACGTCGATCTGCTGCTCCTCGAAGGCCCCAAATATCTCGCCAAACGCTTGCCTGCCATGCAGGCCGCCGGTGACTTCGGCGGCCAGATGGATCTGCTCACCCCCGGCGACTTCAGCCTCGGCATCGGGGTGCTCGGTGGGGTCTTCTTCGGCTTCGACGACGAGGTGGGCAACCGGTTCCAGAAGTTCCCCAACAAGCTGCCCGAGCCCCTGCCGATCCCTGCGGGGGTGATCTCCGGGCGTGTCGCTGTGACCCCGGACTTCGAGCTGGCAGGGCGCTATGGGTTCTTCCCGAACTTCGAGGTGAAGTCGAAGGGCTACCTCATCAAGGGCACCACCAGCATCTGGGGTCTCAAGGGGCGGTATCGTCACAGCAGGGCCAAAGGGTGGACGCCCGCCTTCATCGGCTCCGCGGGCTACAGCTACTTCACCGGTTTCCTCAACGTCGGCCGCGACTTCAGCTTCAATCTGACCCCGATCCGGAACAACGAGTTCAATCAGACGGTGAACGAGGCCTTTGGCCGGAACGTGCTCGGCGACGGCGAGGAGGTGAACTGGCGGGCGTTCTTCTCCGGTGCCCCCATCATCGGCTGGGACATCCATCAGATCAGCCTTGAAGAGCGCATGGTCTGGGACGTGGGCTTCTGGCATCCCTATCTCGGCGCCGGCGTGGATTACGCCTGGGGCCACGTAGATTCAGGCACCGATCTCGAACTCGACGCCCGCCTCAGCGGTCCGGGGCCCCTCGTCGAGGCCTGGCAGAACGCCAACAACGGCAGCCCCAAACTCCTCGACATCATCCCCAGGCAGCGACGTACGCTGGTCACCGAGTCCCCCCGAACCCTCGGCGGTCGGGCCATCGTGGGTACCGAGTTCGACATCGGCTCGGTGGTGCGCTTTGCCCTCGGTGCTCAGTACGACGTGGGCACCGGGAGCATCGCGGGCGGCTTCACCTTACGCTTTGCCAGCATCACGCCCCCTCCACCACCGCCACCTCCGCCAGAGGTCAAGCCTCGAACGAAGCGCCCCAAGAAGGGGGCCCGGCGAGGTCAGAGGCCTGGGAAATCAGCCAAGAAGGCACCGAAGAGTCGAAAGGCGGGCAAGCCTGCGCAGAAGCTGCGCCCAGGGCAAAAGGCAAAGAAGAAGACGCGAAAACGCACGCCGGCCAAGGGGAAGCGCCCCAAGAAGTCGTCCAAGAAGAAGCCGCCGAATCCAAAGTCCTCGAAGAAGAAGCGTCGACAGCGACAGAAGAAGGCAGAGCCATGACCGTGCGCCTCATCGTCTGGGGGAGTCTGATCACGCTGATGGGATGTTCGGAGAACCCCCTCGATCCCGACGAGATCAACGGCGGCTCAGTGATCAACGAAGAGGTCACTGGGGGTGCAGGCGGAGGCGTCGAGGCCAACTGCGCCAATACCTGCAACGTGTTGGCGCAATGCCAGGGCGAGCTCGGGCTGCAACTCGCCGACGACTGTGAGACCAACTTCTGCCTCAACACCCTCGATGATGGAGCTCGACAGTGTGTCGTGGGAGCAAATCAGTGCGTCGAGGCCGGCGAGTGCATCGGCATCACCTGCGACGCGGTGTGTGAGGTGTTGTTGCAGTGTGGGGCGCAGGTGACGGCAGAGGAATGTCCGGATCTGTGCAATCAACAGATCGCGGTGCCGTCGAGGACCTGTGTGTTGCTCTCCAACACCTGCGACGAGGTGGCAGGCTGTTGATCAGCCTCTGAGCGACATCAGCGGACGTAGATGTAGCCGTTGGTCCAGATGTAGACGTCTTCGAACTGGCCGCCGCTCTCCGTGCCTCGGATGGTGAAGTTCGAAGAGCTGATGCCCAGGTTGTAGATCTGCCCGTTGGCGGGGAAGGTCCGGGTGCAGCCCGTGCAGCTGGTGTTGTCGGCGATGCCCTCGTCCACGAAGCTGGTGGTGGGGGTGGCGTTGTCCATGGAGCCGAAGGCGATGTCGCCCCAGCCGTCGTGGGTGGTGGACCAGTTGTGGTTGGTGAGGTTGGGGCTGCCTGAGGGGCCCATGTCCCAGCTGCCGCTGCTGGGACCGTCCACCACCTGGAAGTTCTCGAGGAAGAACTGGCTGTAGTTGAAGGGCAGAGTGGTGGACAAGGCCGTCTCGGTCTCGCTGTTGCAGCTACCCGTCTCGCCCATGTGGATGCGGTTGTTGCTCCAACGCGCGATGCTGCAGTTGTTCAAGTAGTCGAGCTCCTGGTTGGGGAACGTCTGCATCAACGCAGGGGTCAGGCGGGTCCAGCCGCCATTGTCCGTGGTCATGTCACAGGTGACGATGAAGGGGGCGTTGCCGCCAGGGCCATCAGGGTCGATGGTGTAGAGGCCATCGCCGATGTTGTCGACGTAGGTGTAAGGCGCCACCGAGGGGTTGCGGTACTCGTTGCAGCTGGTGGCGTAGGTGTTGTCCGCCCACTCACGCGCGCCCGTGTCGATGTCGATGAGCAGACCCGTCTCACAGGCACCCGCGTCGCTGCCACCGGCGCCGATGTTGGCCGCCACGTCACGGCAGCCGCCAATGGTGACCTGGCCACAGACCTGGGTCTCACACACTGCCACGCCGAGCTCTACGCCCTGGCGGATGGTGCTCTGCTCTCCAATGGTGGTCTCGGGGAAGATGATGACGTCGTTCTCGATGGTGACGTCGTCGCCCACATCGGCGCTGTCGCGAATCAGCACGTTGGTGCCGATGTTGACGTTGTTTCCGTAGGTACTCCGGGGCCACAGGCGGCTGTTGTTCCCGAGCGCGAGGTCGGTGCCGATGGTGTTCTGCTCGTCCAGAATCACATCGTCGCCGATGCTGGCCCGTGCGCCGATGGTACTGCGGAACAGGATGGTGGTGCGCTCGCCCACGGTGCTGTCGGCCCCGAGGGTCACGCCATCGTAGAGAGCAGAGTCATCGTGAATGGTGCAGCCCGACTCCACAGTGACGAAGATGCCCAGGGTGGTGTCGTGATGCATGTGGCCGTTGTCGCCGACGCTGCTCTGGTTCCCGATGAACACCCGGTCTTCCAGAGTCACGTTGTTGCCCAGCGAGCCGCGAACCTCAGTGTTCTCACCGAGGGTGGCGTCATCGCCCGCGGCAGCACCAGAAGCAAACTCAGCACCAGCGCCCATGGCGAGGCTGTTGCCGATGGTCACGTAGCTGCGCACGATGCCGCCAGCACCGATGATCGCCTCATCGCCGATGACGGTGTTGCCTTCGACGGTGGCCCCAGCGCCGAGGCTCAGGGTGTGGCCCACGCTGGTGTTGCTGCCGATGCTCGCGCCTGCGAGCAGGTCGGCGCTGGCGCCCACCTGGCTGTTGTTCCCCAAGGTTGCGCCGTCAGCGAAGCTCGAGCCGTCACCAACGCGACCGAGGATGCCGACGCTGGTGTTGTTGCCGAAGCTGCTGCCCGCTCCAATGTTGGCCTTGCTGCCAAAGAAACAGTTCGTACCTGCGGTGACGTTGTCACCCAACTCTGCCAGTACCTCCAACGAGCAGCCCGTGCTCAGGCCCACGTTGGCGCCCAGCCGTACGCCATTGCCCAGGCTGGCGCCGTCGGGTACCACTGAGCCGGCGCCGATCACAGCGCTGTTGCCCACAGTGCCGTTCACCGTGGCGCCATCGCCGATGTTGGCGTAGGTACCGATGACCGCGTTGTCACCGATGACGATGTCGTTGCCGAGGGTAGCAGTGGGGTCGATGTCGGCGTTCACGCTCACGCAGGCGTCGCCGTAGCCATCACCGTTGTTGTCCGTCTGATCGGCATTGCTGACAGTCACGCAGTTGTCGACATCCTGACAGATGCCATCACCATCGGCGTCATTCGTCGCGTCGTTCGCGCACACATCACAGGCGTCACCCAAGCCATCCGCGTCAGTGTCTGTCTGAGTCGCGTTGGGGGTCAGGGGGCAGTTGTCCACCTCAGTGGCCACGCCGTCATCATCGTCATCTATCGAGAGCAAGGGCGTGGGCTCGGAGAGCGCCACCACGGTGCCATCACCGAGATCGAGGTAGGGCAGGTTGTTCCCCATCTCGTTGGCGTTGTCCCCGAGGTTGTTGGAGTTGCCGAGGCCGGTTTGACCATAGGCACCATAGCCCCAGCACTTCTGACTGCCATCAGTGAACAGCGCGCAGCCGAAGTAGTGCCCCAGGTTCATGTCGGCCACCACCAGGGGCTGGCCCTGGCCATCAGTGCCGAAGTCCATGTAGGGCAGGTTGTCGCCCATCTCGTTGGCGCTCTCGCCGATTCGGACGTTGTTGCCGTACCCCTGACCGAGTGAGCCGTAGTAGTTGATGCCCCAGCACTTGGTGCCACCGTTCTCGAGCAGAACACAGTTGTGGTAGGCGCCCGTCCAGAGGTTCTTCACCGTGAGCGGGTTGCCCTGGCCATCGGTGCCGAAGTCGACGTAGGGCAGGTTGTCGCCCATCTCGTTGGCAGCATCACCGCGGTTGTTGGTGTCACCATAGCCGAGGGTGCCATAGCCGCTGTGCCCCCAGCACTTCACACGATCGTTGTCCAACACCGCGCAGAAGTTGTGGATGTTGTTGCCGATGTATTTCGCCGTGCGGCCAGTGCCCAGGTCGGTGAAGGCAAGGTTGTTGCCCATTTCGCCGGGATTGTCACCCCGCCCGGTGTTGTTGCCGTGACCCAGCTCACCGTGACCGTTGTAACCCCAACACTTCACCCGGCCATCTTCCAGAATGGCGCAGCTGTTCAGGTAGCCCGCCGTCACCTGGCTCGCGAGCAGTGGCTGGCCGTTCTCGGTGCCGAGGTCGACATAGGGCAGGTTGTCGCCCATGTTGCTGGCGTTGCTGCCGTAGGTGCTGGTGTTGCCCTGGCCCAGGTTGCCCCAGCTGCCCTGACCCCAGCACTTCACCCTGCCGTTATCGAGCACCACACAGTTGTGGTAGAAATCTGTGTCCAGGAAGGTGGCGGTTCGCCCTGTGCCGAAGTTGATGGGCGGCAGGTTGTTCCCCATCTCGTTGGGGCCATCACCGCGATTGCTGGTGTCGCTCTGGCCCAGGCTGCCGTAGCCACCGTGCCCCCAACATTTCACCGCCCCACTCTGCAACCTCGCGCACGCGGCGTAAATCGACGTGTTCACCTCTACAGCGGGCTCGCCGAGATCGACATAGGGCAGATTGTTCCCCATCTCGTTGGCAGCGTCACCGCGGTTGTTGGTGTCGCCCTGACCCATCTGGCCGTGACCGCTGTAGCCCCAGCACTTCACCTGACCATCATCAAAGACGGCACATGTGAAGTAGTCATGGTTGGCGTGGGCGACAGAGGCGCCCAGAAGCGTCAACGTGCCTGCCCCGAGCAGGGTCTTCAGAGCGTGGCGAATGAGATGACGATGCTTCATCAGCGTCTCTCCATGTGTAGATGTAAGCTTGCTGGCTCACTGTAAGGTGCAGGGGGGCGCATGACCACACAAAAACACAATGTGGGTAGACCGGGTGGGCAGACTCATTCTGAGTCGGTGGAGAGCTTCTAGGTGGGTGTGTTGTAGATGCTCACTTGCGCGCTCAGCGGAGCCACATAGCGATGGAGCTGACGAAGTAATGGCTGCCGCCGTCGATACGCCAGTAGACCTGGCCGGAGCTGCTGCCTGCGAAGCTCATGTAGTAGCAGCTTCGGAACCACCAGCCGGAGCGGAAGCTGGAGCCACAGTTGCTGCTCCACTGGTCGTTGTCGCGGTCGTAGGTGCTGAACGCGTTGCCACCCTGATAGCTGGAGAAGCGACCATCGTCGTTGGACTGTGCGGTGGTGGTGACGGTCATGAAGTAGTTGGTGGACTCATCACCGACAGAGAAGTTGGCGTACTCGTGGGTGCGGACGTTGGTGCGCACGTCGAGCTCGTTGTTCCCGAGGGCGGTGAGGGCATGAATGCGGTCATTGCCGAGCCAGCCGAGGTTGCCGTTGGCGGTATCGCCGAAGCCTGCTTTGTAGGTGGCCCAGTTCTGGTGGAAGTTGTTGAAGTTGGTGGTCTGGTTGTTGAGGGCCAACAGAGTCCAGCCGCCACCATCAGTGGTCATGTCGCAGTAGGCCTGGAACGCGTCGAGGCCACCGGCACCGTCAGGGTCGAGCCAGTAGGTGCCGTCCTGGTCCGCACCTGAGTTGAGGGCCTCAAGGCAGTTGATTGCCGCGCCCTCGGGGGTGAGGCCGTTGACGCAGCTGCCGTCGAGCAGGGCCTCAGCCCCCATGTCAGCGT